>CAVTFM010000045.1:0-209075 GCA_963733965.1 uncultured Alphaproteobacteria bacterium | reverse complement strand
CGCGGAAAGTCCTTGCTCCGCTCGAGGTCGGTCTCATCCAACGACAGGAACGGCAGGAGGTCCTTGAGATCGATCTGCCGCTTCTTCATCAGCTCGAACTGCTCGGCCGACAGGACGACGACTGCGGGCTGACCCCGGCGGGTGACCGTCTGCGGGCCGTCGTCGATCGCCTTTTGCACGAGCTCGCTGAACTTGGCCTTGGCTTCCTGCAGCTGCCATTCCATCGGCCCCGCTCCGCCACTGACTAGATTGGTCAGAGAGTAGCGGCGCGCTGGCGGTTCGTCCAGCCTCGAGCGTCCCGGAGGCGGCGCTCGCGGCCGAGCAGTTCATCGGCATGCTGCTGGGGCCCCTGCACATGCGCCACCTCCTGGGCCTCACGGCCGAGTTCGGCGATCGCGACCCGGCGGAGGTGGTCGAGGCGGCGGTCACGACCTTTCTTTCCGGCTACGCCCCGCGGGTCGATGGGGCCCCGACGTTAAGGCATAGCTGGGTTCAGTGCACCGGGTCGAATGGGTTCAGGTAGCTGATGCCGGTTCGCTCAACATCTTTGACATTGCGCGTGACCAGAACGAGGCCGTGAACCTGGGCCGTCGCGGCGAGCAGCCCGTCGATCACGGGAATGCCGTATCTGCCCTTCATCCATCCCCAGACCCGAGCAACCTCGTAGTCGATGTCCAGGATGCGGCGCTGGTGACCTTCCGTGACCTGTTTGAGCCAGCCGTCGAGCTCAGCCGCCTTACGCGGGTCGCGCTCTCTGATCCGCTCTGCTCCCGCCCGGATTTCGCCCAGGACGAGCACGCTCAGATAAATCGTCCGCGTGTCGACCGCGGCGAACCAGTCGCGAACGCTGGCATCGCCGCTGTCCTTCTTGCGCAGCTCGGAGATGACGTTGGTGTCCACGAGGTACATCAGAAATCGATCTCGCGGCCATAGTCGCGCGGTCGCTCGAGGTCGATCCCCTCGAGTGGGCACTCGAGCAGCAGCTCCTTGAGCGTCGGCGTCGCTCCCTCCTCCGCTCAAATTCTTCGACCGCCACGACCACGACGGCTGGTTTGCCGCGCCGCGTGACGGTCTGCGGCCCGTCCTCGATCGCGCGCTGGACCACCTCGCTGAACTTCGCCTTGGCTTCCTGGAGTTGCCATTCCATGGCCCTGCCTCCGTCAACTGACCAGTCCTAGTCAGTTGGGCCGAAGATCGTCTCCTGTCAAGCCTTAGCCCATCGACCTGGCCACCAAGGCCTCTCCAGGGCAGGCCTTCCGGAACCAGGAGACCGATCGACGCTTCAGTCCAGCCGTGCCTCGCAGCGCCGATCCGGAAACGGAAAGCACAACGACAACCGGCTTGCCGCGGCGCGTGACCGCCTGCGGCCCTTCGTCGAGAGCTTTCTGCACAAGCTGGCTGAAGCTCGCCCTAGCCTGTTGCAGTTGCCAGGCGATTGGATGCTCCTGTTCGACTGGGCACAAGGCTCACAGCGGGATGTTGCCGTGCTTCTTCCAGGGGTTCTCGAGGCGCTTGGTGCGCAGCCAGCGGAGTGCCGTGCACACCCGGCGGCGGGTGTCGTGGGGCATGATCACGTCGTCGATGAAGCCGCGCGCGGCCGCGACGAACGGGTTGGCGAAGCGTGCCCGGTATTCCTCGGTGCGCGCCTCGATCTTGGCCGGATCGCCGAGATCGGCGCGGAAGATGATCTCGACCGCGCCCTTGGGGCCCATGACCGCGATCTCCGCCTGCGGCCAGGCGTAGTTGACGTCGCCGCGCAGATGCTTGGAGCTCATGACGTCGTAGGCGCCGCCGTAGGCCTTGCGCGTGATCACGGTGACCTTGGGCACGGTCGCCTCGGCGAACGCGTAGAGCAGCTTCGAGCCGTGCTTGATGATGCCGCCGTATTCCTGGGCGGTGCCCGGCAGGAAGCCCGGCACGTCGACGAGCGTCAGGATCGGGATGTTGAAGCAGTCGCAAAAGCGCACGAAGCGGGCGGCCTTGCGCGAGCTGTCGATGTCCAGGCAGCCCGCCAGCACCGTCGGCTGGTTGGCAACGATCCCGACCGTGACCCCTCCAGGCGGCCGAAACCGATCAGGATGTTCTTCGCGTAGTCGGGCTGGAGCTCGAAGAACTCGCCCTCGTCGACGACCTTCAGGATCAGCTCCTTCATGTCGTAGGGCTTGTTGGCGCTGCTCGGGACCAGGCTGTCGAGCGCCGGCTCCTGCCGCTCGGCCGGGTCCTCGGTCGGGCGCGAGGGCGGCGGCTCGCGGTTGGAGGCCGGCAGGAAGTCGAAGAAGCGGCGGACCTCGGAGAGCGCCTGGACGTCGTTGTCGAAGGCCAGATCGGCGACCCCGGAGCGCCGGGTGTGGGTCGCGGCCCCGCCCAGCTCCTCGTGCGTGACCTCCTCCTGGGTCACCGTGCGCACCACGTCGGGGCCGGTCACGAACATGTAGGAGGTGTCGCGCACCATGCAGATGAAGTCGGTCATCGCCGGCGAGTAGACCGCACCGCCGGCGCAGGGCCCCATGATCAGGCTGATCTGCGGGATCACGCCCGAGGCCAGCACGTTGCGCTGGAACACATCCGCGTAGCCGGCCAGGCTCGCGACCCCTTCCTGGATGCGAGCGCCGCCGGAATCGTTGATCCCGATCACCGGCGCCCCGACCCGCATCGCGTGGTCCATGATCTTGCAGATCTTCTCGGCATGGGCTTCCGAGAGGGCGCCGCCGAAGACCGTGAAGTCCTGGCTGAACACGAACACCGGCCGGCCGTTGATGGTGCCCGAGCCGGTCACCACGCCGTCGCCCGGGATGCGCTGATCGGCCATGCCGAACTCGGTGCAGCGGTGCTCGACGAACATGTCGATCTCTTCGAACGAGCCCTGGTCGAGCAGAAGCTGCAGGCGCTCGCGCGCGGACAGCTTGCCCCGCTTGTGCTGGGCGGCGATCCGCCGCTCGCCGCCGCCCTTGCGCGCCGCCTCGCGCTTGGCGTCGAGCTGATCCAGTATCTCCTGCACCGCCTGCCCTCGGTCATTTGGTCACGTGCGAGCTGTGCTTAGCACCGCCGCCCCGGACGGGCAAACCGCGCCGCGCCCCCCGCGGCGGCTTGCTGTCTGGTACAAGCGGCGTGACCTGCCTCGCAATTTGTGCTTTAGCATGGCGTCGGTACGCTTAACCTAAGCAAGCCGGCGAGCGCGAGGGAAGGAATGGCCGACGTCGGCGCATGGCTCGACAGCCTGGGCCTTGGCCGCTACGCCGAGGCGTTCGGCAACGCGGATCTCGACTTCGACGTCCTGGCCGACCTCACCGAGGCGGACCTGGGCCAGCTCGGGATCTCGCTCGGCGATCGCAAGCGCATGATGCGCGCGATCGCGGCCCTGAAGCAGGCGCCGCCGACCGGGCCGCCGGCTTCGACCCCGGCTGACGACACCCCGCCGGCGCCGCTCGTGGCCGGACCGTTGCGACCGAGCCACGACGCCGAGCGCCGGCAGCTGACCGTGATGTTCTGCGACATGGTCGGCTCGACCGCGCTCGCGGCCCGCCTCGATCCCGAGGACTTCCACGAGGTCATGCGGCGCTATCAGGAGACCTGCGCCGAGGTGGTCGCGCGCTTCGAGGGCCACGTCGGCAACTATATCGGCGACGGCATCCTGGCCTATTTCGGCTATCCCAAGGCGCACGAGGACGACGCGCTGCGCGCGATCCGGGCGGCTCTCGACATCGTCGAGGCGATCAAGCGCCTGAACAATGACCTCGATGACCTCGGCGTCAGCATCGGGGTCCGGGTCGGGATCAACACCGGCATCGTGGTGGCCGGCGACATCGGCACCGGCGAGTTCCGCGACAGCATGGCGGTGGTCGGCGAGACCCCGAACGTCGCGGCGCGCCTGCAAGGGCTCGCGGAGCCGGACACGGTCGTGGTCGGCGAGCGCACCCGCCGGCTGCTCGAGGGCCTGTTCGTCTTCGACGAGCTGGGCCCGCAGGTGATCAAGGGGATCGACGGGCCGGTCGCGGTCTTTCGGGTCCGCGAGGCGACCGGCGCGCCGAGCCGTTTCGAGGCGGTCGCCATGCGCGGGCTGACGCCCCTGGTCGGCCGCGACGAGGAGATCCGGCTGCTGCTCTCGCGCTGGCAGGAGGCCAAGGAGGGCGACGGCCACGTGGTGCTGCTGACCGGCGAGCCCGGGATCGGCAAATCGCGCATCATCCAGGCGTTTCGCGAGCACGTGCGCTCCGACCAGGCGACGGTGCTGCGCTACTACTGCTCGCCGTTCTACGTGCACAGCGCCCTGCATCCGATCCTCGACCAGCTGGAGCGCGCGGCCGCCCTCAAGAAGAGCGATTCGCCCGAGGTCAAGCTCGACAAGCTGGAGGCGTTGCTCGGCCACGGGTCCGCCGAGGTCACCCGCGCCGCGACCCTGCTGGCGCCGCTGCTCTCGATCCCGACCGGCGGCCGCTATCCGCCGCTCGACCTGGCGCCCGAGCGCAAGAAGGCGCTGATGCTCGAGGCCCTGCTCGAGCAGCTGGCGGGGCTGGCCAAGCGCCCGGTGCTGATCATGCTCGAGGACGCGCATTGGATCGATCCGACCACGACCGAGCTGTTCGAGCTGATCATCGATCGCATCCAGCGCCTGCCGGTCCTGGTGATCGTCGCGTACCGGCCGAGCTTCACACCGCCCTGGTCCGGCTTTCCGCATATCACCTCGCTGTCGCTGTCCCATCTCAGCCACCGCCAGGCGGGCGTGCTGGTCGACAAGGTGACCCGCGGCCGCCAGCTGCCGGCCGAGGTCCTCGATCACATCATCAAGCGGACCGACGGCGTCCCGCTCTATATCGAGGAGCTGACCAAGACCCTGCTCGAGTCCGGCGCCCTCGAGGTGGTCGGCGACGAGCTCAGATTGACCGGCCCGCTGCCCCTGCTCTCGATCCCCGATTCGCTGCACGATTCGCTGATGGCGCGCCTGGATCGCCTCGGGGGCGTGAAGGACGTGGCGCATCTGGCGGCAACGCTGGGCCGGGTCTTCAGCTACGAGCTCCTGGCCGCGGTCTCGCCCCTGGATGAGCCGGCGCTCCAGCGGGCGCTCGCGCAGCTGGTCGAGGCCGAGCTGATCTATCGCCGCGGCACGGCGCCGGATCTCATCTACGAGTTCAAGCACGCCCTGGTGCAGGACGCCGCTTACAACAGCCTGTTGCGCGGCAAGCGCCAGCAGCTCCACAAGCGGATCGCGAAGACCATCGAGGAGCGCTTTCCCGAAACCGTCGAGAGCAAGCCCGAGCTGCTCGCGCATCACTACCGCGAGGCGGCGCTGCCGGCCAAGGCGTTCGCCTATGCGCTGCGGGCGGGCGATGCCGCGGTCGCCCGCTACGCCGCGATCGAGGCGCGCGCCAGTTTCCAGGTGGCGCTCGACCTCGCGCGCTCGCTGCCGCCCTCGGAGAACACCTGGCGCGCCCAGATCGAGGCGGTCCTGAGGCTGGCGAGCGTCGCCCAGAACCGGACCCACTTCGAGCAGGACCTCGGCAATCTCGAGCAGGCCCTGGCCTTGGCGGAGACGGTCAACGACCGCGAGTCGGTCTGCCGGATCCAGTACTGGATGGGCCGGATCACCTACGTCTTCGGCCGCTTCGACCGCGCGGTCGAGCTCGCCGGCAAGGCGCTGCTGATCGCCGAGGGCCTGGGCGGTGAGGACCAGTTCACCGCCGATCCGGTCAATCTTTTGGGCCGCATCCACTGCCTGCGCGGCGAGGCTCGCGACGCCATCATCTTTGCCGCGCGCAACGTCGAGCAGATGCGCCGCCTCGGCAATCGGATCGAGGAGGCGGCGATGTCGGGGGTGCTCGCCTTCGCTTACGGCATGCATGGCGAGTTCGACCGGGCGCGCCAGGCGGCAGAGCACGGGATCGAGCTGTCGCGCCAGATCGAGCATCTCCCGACCCAGGCGGCCTGCCTGTTCTTCTGCGGCGTGGTCCGGGGCTGGCACGGCGATCTCCGGGCCGCGGTGCCGGAGTTCGACGAGGCGCTGAGCTTATGCGAGCGCTCCGGCGACATTTTCCGCCAGTATCTGACCCACGGCTGGCGCGGTCAGGGCTACCTGCTGGCGGACCGGCACGAGGCCGCCGAAGCCGATCTGAAGCGCTGCCTCGAGCTTGGCGACAAGATCGGCACCAGCTTTCACCGCGGCGCCTTTCAGGCGTTCCGGGCCAAGCTTCGCCTGCTCGACGGCGACGTCGGCGAGGCGCTCCGGTACAGCGCCGAGGCGCTCGAGGTGGCGAGCGAGACCGCCCAGGCCTGGAGCCGCTCGATCGCGCTGCGCATCCACGCCGAGGCGCTGCTCGCGCTGAAGCCCGCCCCGATCGAGCAGGCCGAGGCCGAGATCCGGAGCGCGATCGAGATCCAGGAGCGGCGCGAATGCGTGTTCGACCTCGCCTGGTCGCGGCTGGCCCAAGGTTACGTGCTGGCCGCCAAGGGCGACCCCGAGCGCGCGCGCGACAGCTATCTGCTGGCCGGCAGAATGTTCGAGACCATGGGTGTGGCGACCGGTCGGGAATGCGTCCGCGCCGTCCTCGCCAAGCTCGATGGCGGGCAAGCGTTGCACCCCGTGTAGCCGATCGGGAGCGCCCGGATCGGGGGATTGGGACCCAGGCATTGGCACGTTCGAAGGGAGACTGAGCATGGCCACCGAAGCGACGGGTTTGCTGTTGGGCGGCGGTGCGCCGACCCTGACCTTGGAATCGGGCGCGCTCGCCGCGCTGGCCGACAACAAGGTCCATTTCGACGTCATCTCGACCGCGGGCGCGGGCATGCTGATCGGCCTGCTCTACGTCGCGCCCAAAGGCGGATCGCCCCGCCAGGCCTTGGAGGCGACCAAGGAGATGGGCGTCCACGACAGCATCTACGACCATTTCCCGGTCAACTTCAAAGTCTTCCACAAGCCCGGCAGCGCGGCGCAGGCCTATCGCCGCTGGCTGCACTCGCTACCGCGTGTGATGCCCGGTCAGGACCAGATGAGCCGGCTGTTCTCCGACTGGATGGCGTTGATGTTCGCGACCTGGTGCCCGTCCGATATGTCCTCGAAGAGTCTCGGCCTCTGCGAGCATGCGCCCTGGATCGACGACGTCGTCGACTTCGACAAGTTACAGGCGTTTCCCGGCGAGTTCTACATGAATGCCTACAACATCACCGACCGCAAGATGGCGCTGTTCACCAAGGACCAGATCACGCCGGATCATTTCCGGGCGGCGCTGTCCTTCCCGCTGATCTATGCGCCGTTCAAGCTGGACGGCAAGACCTACATCGAGGGCTCGGCCCTCGACACCTTGTGCTTCGACGGGTTGCTGCACTATCGGCAGGAGCAGCTGGACGAGGCCGACAAAAGCAAGACCCGGAGCAAGACGCTCGTCCGCCACGAGCCGTTGCGCAACGTGGTGATCTTCGATGTCCTCTCGTCCGAGAAGATCATCCGCGAGCCGATCTCGCTCTACGACGCCTGGGTGCAGTCGATCATGATCCCCCTGGTCGAGATCGCCAAGGACGACATCAAGTTGTTCGAATCCAACTATAACAAGGACTGGGGCCTGAACCTGATGCGGATCAAGTTCGACATCCCAGACCGGCATTGGCCCAAGGTGCTCGACTGGTCGTACAGCAACCTGTCGATCCTGTTCGACATCGGCTATGCGGCCGGCCAGAAGTTCTTCGAGAAGCACAAGCACGTGTTGCAGCCGCCGGCCGAGGCCGCCGCCTGAGCGCCGAGCCGCGGTCGCCCGGGTTCAGCCGGCGAGCCATCTGGCGGTCAGCCGGCACTGGACCCGGGTCCCGGCCGGCTCTACGGGGTCATCGACAAGCGGCTCGGCGAGGTCCCGGCCAGGCGATCGTGGGCGAGACGCCGAAGCCGGAGAACAAGGCGATTGCGGCGTGTATCGGGTGGCGTCGACGATCGCCGGATGACCCGTCGCCGCGGGCGTTCTTGACGATCGGGCGCAAATCATCGAGACCGGGGCACGCGCCCTGATCGGGGCAAAAGCTGGAGTGGCAAAAATGGCCTTCGCCCGCTATCCGAGCCTGAACGAGACGGTGGTGTTCGTCACCGGCGGCGCGTCGGGGATCGGCGAGCAGATCGTGCGCGCGTTTGCCGAGCAGGGCTCGCAGATCGGCTTCATCGATCTGGACGCGGAGCGCGGCCGGGCGCTGGTCGGCGAGCTGGAGCGCGCGGGCACGACGATCCGCTTCGAGGTTGCCGACCTGCGCGACATCGACGCCTTGAAGCGCGCTTTTGCCGCCCTCGAGGCGGCGCTCGGGCCGGCGCTGGTGCTGGTCAACAATGCCGCCCGCGACGACCGCCATGGCTGGCAGGAGGTGACGCCCGAGTACTATGACGAGCGGATCGCGACCAATCTGCGCCACATGTTCTTCGCGATCCAGGCGGTGGCGCCGGGCATGATCGCGGCCGGCCAGGGCTCGATCATCAACTTCGGCTCCAACTCCTGGTGGCAGGCGGCGGGCGGCATGCCGGTGTACACGACCGCCAAGGCGGCGGTGCACGGCATGACCCGCGCGTTCGCACGCGATCTCGGGCCGCACCGGATCCGGGTCAACACCGTGGTGCCGGGCTGGGTCATGACCGAGCGCCAGAAGCAGCTCTGGGTGACGCCCGAGGCGCTCGAGCGCCATCTTGCGCGGCAATGCCTGCCGGACCCGATCGAGCCGGTCTACCTCGCGCGCATGGTGCTGTTCCTGGCCTCCGACGACGCCGCCATGTGCACCGCCAACAACTACATGGTCGAGGCCGGCTCGATCTAGGGGCGGCGCCCCTGGGCCGAACTTTGGGCAGAGTTGATCGGCGGGTCAGCGGACGACGCCCTCGCCGGTCATCTCGACGACCGCCAGAAAGCCGTGGCGGTCCTGCCAGTCGAGCGGCACGGCGGCATTTGGCGCCCGGGTCCGGCTGCTCGCGAATTCGGCCTCGTGATATTCGAAGCCGTCCGGGAGGACGACCCGCACCGCGTGTTCCGCCCCGGTGACCGGATTGCGGATCGGCTCGACCACCGCCTCGACCAGGCCTGGAATCACGAAGCGCCCGCGGCGCGCCGCGAGGTCGTGCTCGAACTCGATGCGGGTGAAGATCGGCTTGTGGACCTTGTCGATGGTCGCCGCGAAGATGTTGAAGATGGTCGCTCCGGGCTCGGTCTCCTCGCCCTTGAGGATGCGGAAGACCGCGTCGACCTGCGCGCGGCTGGCCCGGTCGTCGAGGATCGGCTGCACTTCGCCGCCGCCTTCGTGGATCGGCCCCGGCCAGGCGATCAGCTGCGCCCAGATCACCCCATCGAGGCGGACATCGCCGAAATGCCCGGTCTCGACCTTCATGGCGACCGCGGCCCGGCAGTCCCCACGGGTCGGCCGGGCGTTGAACTGGCAGGGGCAGCCCCAGTCACAGTTGCAGGTGTTGATCTCGAGCGCGCAGATCCGCCAGTCGATGCGGGCCATCCCTGTCTCCCCCGTCCGCCATGGCTGTCGGGGACCCATCCTAGCGGCATTCCCCGGGCTGTCAGCCCGGACTGATCAGGGCGCGCCTGCAAGCAGCCGCTCGCGCCGTTTTTTCCGGCTTGGTGTCAGGCCGCCTCGATCTGCTTTGCGATCCAGGCGTTCAGGCTCAGGCCCTCTTTGGCCGCGCGCAACGCCGCCTTGCGGTGCTGCTCCGGGGTCACGCGCACCGGAAAACGGCCGCTATAGGGCTTCTCGGGCGGCTTGCCGCGCTCCGCGCACCACGCCAGATAGTCGTCGACGCTGTCACGGAACGCCTGCGCCAGTTCGTCCGCGGTGCGGCCGGTGAAGTGCTGCGCAAGGAGGAACATGCCGGCGCCGGTTGCGCAAGCAGACAGGCGGCCGCGATGCCGCTCTTGTCCAGCACCACCCCCGGCCGCTAGGGTTCGCGCCGCAGCGGTGGGGCTGCCAGCCGGGCACGGGACGGCAGGGGGGAAGGTTCTGTGACGACGGAGCTCAAGATCGCGGTCCTGCCGGGGGATGGCATCGGGGTCGAGATCATGGACGCCTGCCTGGCGGTGCTCGAGGCGCTCGAGCGCAGGGTCGGCGGCTACCGGCTGGCGACCGAGGTGCTGCCGGGCGGTGCCGGCCTCTACCGCGACACCGGCACGGCGTTCAGCGACGAGAACTTCAGGAAGACCGAGGCCGCGGACGCGATCCTGTTCGGCGCGATGGGGCTGCCGGACGTGCGCTACCCGGACGGGACCGAGATCGCCCCGCATCTCGAGATGCGACGGGACTATGGGCTCTTTGCCGGGGTCAGACCGGTCAAGGCGCTTGCGAACTGCCGGTCGCCGCTTGCCGATCCGCGGGCGGCCGGGATCGACCTCGTGATCCTGCGCGAATCGACCGAAGGCCTGTTCGCCTCCCGCGGCAAGGGCACGCTCGAGGACGACAAGGTCGCGCGCGATACCATGGTGATCACCCGGAGCAACTGCGAGCGGCTGTTCGACTTCGCCTTCAGGCTCGCTTCGCGCCGGGGCGGGCGCGGCGGCCAGGGCCGGGTCACCTGCGTCGACAAGTCGAACGTGTTCGTCTCGATGGCGTTCTTCCGCAGGATCTTCGACGAGCGCGCCCGGCGTTTTTCCGAGATCCGGGCCGATCACCACTACATCGATGCCATGGCGCTGGACCTCGTGCGCAAACCCTGGGAGTTCGACGTCCTGGTCATGGAGAACATGTTCGGCGACATCCTCTCCGACCTCGGCGCTGGCCTGGTCGGCGGCATGGGCATGGCGCCCTGCGCCGAGATCGGCGAGGATCACGGGCTGTTCCAGCCGGCGCACGGCACGGCACCCGACATCGCCGGCCAGAACCTCGCCAATCCGACCGCGATGCTGCTGTCGGCGGCGCTGATGCTGGACTGGCTGGGCGAGCGCCACGACCTCGCCGCCTGCAGCGAGGCCGCAAAGAGGCTGGAGACCGCGATCGAGAGCGGCTATCGGAGCGGCGCCGTCCGGCCGATCGAGCAGGGCGGCACGCAGACCACCACCGAGGTCGCCAGGGCGGTCATCGGTCTGCTCTGACCGCGGCGATCCGGTCGCATCAGCAACGTCACGAGGCACCCCTCCCATGAACGAGCCCATGAGCCAATCCATGAGCCAGCCGATGAGCCAGCGGATCGACATCCTGAACGGGCCGAACCTGAACCTGCTCGGCGTGCGTGAGCCCCACATCTACGGTCACCAGACGCTCGCCGATCTCGAGGAGCTGTGCCGGCGGTTCGCCGCGGGCCGCGGCCTCGAGATCGCGTTCCGCCAGTCCAACCACGAAGGCCAGATCATCGACTGGATCCACGAGGCGCGCCTCGAAGCGGCCGCGATCGTGATCAATCCGGCCGGCTTCACCTCGACCTCGATCGCCATCCTCGATGCGCTCAAGACCTTCGAGGGTCCGATCGTCGAGGTCCATCTCTCGAACATCCACCGGCGCGAGTCCTTCCGGCATCATTCTTACGTGTCGCTCGCGGCGACCGGCGTCATCTGCGGGCTCGGGGTTCATGGGTACCTGCTCGCCCTGGATGCGATCGCGGGCCTGATCGAGCAACCCGCCTGACGGAGCTTCAGGTGGCCGGGCCGCCGCCGGGCGTGGCTTATGACGCGCGGCCGGCCGTCCTGGTCGGCCTGATCGGCGCCGGCCTGGAGGGCTCGCGGACGCCGGCCATGCACGAGCGGGAGGGCGCGCTCCAGGGCCTGCGCTACATCTACCAGCGGATCGACCTGCGGACATTGAAGCTCGGGATCGAGGCCCTGCCGGATCTGCTGCGTGCGGCGGAGCGAATGGGCTTCGCCGGCCTCAACATCACCCATCCCGCCAAGCAGGCGGTGCTGCCGCTGCTCGACGAGCTGTCGGAGGCGGCGGGCGCGCTGGGCGCGGTCAACACGGTGGTGTTCGAGGCCGGCCGGCGGATCGGCCACAATACCGACTGGTGGGGCTTCGCCGAGAGCTTCCGCCGCAACCTCGATGGCGTGCCGCGCGACCGGGTCGCGCTGCTCGGCGCCGGCGGCGGCGGCTCGGCGGTAGCGTATGCGGCGCTGAAGCTGGGTGTGCAGAGGCTCGCGATCGTCGACCTCGAGCCCGGGCGGGCCGAGCGGCTGGCGGCGCGCGTCTGCGAGCGCTTCGGCGCCGGCCGCGCGTTCGCCGAGCCCGACCCTTCGCTCGCTCTGGCGGCGGCGGACGGCCTGATCAACGCGACCCCGGTCGGCATGGCCGAGTATCCGGGCCTGCCCTTGCCGGCGGCGTTGCTGCACCCCGGGCTCTGGGTGGTCGACATCGTCTACTTTCCGCTCGAGACCGAGCTCCTGCGGTGCGCGCGGGCGCAGGGCTGCCGGACCCAGGGCGGCGGCGACATGGCGGTCTTCCAGGCCGCCCTCGCGTTCCAGCTGTTCACCGGCATCGTGCCCGACGCCCTGCGCATGCGGCGCCATTTCGCAGCCATGATCACGACTGCGTAACAGCCGCAGTACGTGCTCAAGTCGTCAAACAAGAAGGCGACCAACTTCGCGAGCGACTTGTGCTAAGATCGCAGAGCGACGCGCACGACCCGAGTTCGACCGCGCCTGATCGATCGAGCCATGAACGACGAGAGCTTCCAGCGGCCGCGCTTCCCGATCCTCGCCTGCCACGAGTGCGGCCTGATCCACCGGATGCGCCCGCTGCCCGACGGCGCCAGCGCCCGCTGCCGGCGCTGCGGTGCCACCCTCTATCGCGAGCGGCGCGACAGCCTGAACCGCGTGTTGATGCTGACGCTGGCCGCGCTGATCCTGTTCGTGCTGGCGCACAGCTTCCCGTTCATGACCTTCAAGCTCGAAGGGCGCGAGCAGGTCAGCACCTTGCTCACCGGCGACATCCAGCTGTATCGCGACGGCATGTGGCCGCTCGCCCTGCTGGTTTTCTTCACCGCTTCGCTGGCGCCGCTGCTCAAGCTGCTCGGCAACCTCTACGTGCTCCTGCCGCTCAGGCTCGGCGGGCGGAGCTTCGGTCTGGCGCGGGTGTTCCGCTACACCGAGATCGTCCACACCTGGGCGATGATGGAAGTCTACGTGCTGGGCGTGATCGTGGCCTACGTCAAGCTCACCGACTTCGCCCATATTGAGCTCGGAATCGCGGTCTGGTCGTTCGTCGCCCTGATCCTGACCATGGTCGCCGCCGAATCCGCCTTCGATCCGCGCCAGGTGTGGGACCGGCTCGGGCCGCAGGCGACCTCGGCCCTGCCCTTGCCAAGGGCCGGCGCGCTGCTCAGCTGTCATGCCTGCGATCAGCTGGTGCGCACCCGCCGCTCCGGCCTGCACGCCCGGGTCGCCTGCCCGCGCTGCGGCGCGGCATTGCATCCGCGGCAGCCGAACAGCCTCGCCCGCACCGCGGCCCTGGTGGTGACCGCGACGATCCTCTATATCCCGGCCAACCTCCTGCCGGTCATGACCGTGACCTCGTTCGGCAAGGGCGAGCCCGACACCATCCTGAGCGGCGTCAAAGCCCTGTTCGACGTCGGCATGTGGCCGATCGCGTTGCTGGTGTTCTTCGCCAGCATCACCGTCCCGGTGCTCAAGCTGATCGGCCTGACCTTCCTTCTGATCTCGGTGCGGCGCCGTTCCGCCTGGCGGCTACGCGATCGCACCTTCCTGTACCGGATCATCGAATCGGTCGGGCGCTGGTCGATGGTCGACATCTTCATGATCTCGATCCTGGTCGCGCTGGTGAACCTCGGCTCGATTGCCACCATCCAGCCGGGGGCGGGTGCGATCGCGTTCGCCGCGGTGGTGATCACCACCATGATCGCCTCGATGTCATTTGATCCGCGGCTGATCTGGGACAGACAGGAGACGAGCCATGCTCGACAACCGGCAGTCGACCACTGACCTGGACGACGTCCCCGAGGTCGAGGTCGCAGCGCGGCGCGGCATCTCGATCGTCTGGCTGATCCCGCTGGTCGCCGGCGCGATCGCCATCTGGCTCGGCTACACGACGCTCCAGCAAAAGGGGCCGACCATCACCATCACCTTCGCCAACGCCGAGGGCCTGGAGGCCGGCAAGACCAAGGTGAAGTACAAGGACGTCGAGGTCGGCCTGGTCGATGACGTCGCGATCAGCGAGGATCTGTCGCGGATCGTCCTGACCGCCTCGATGGTCAAGGGTGCCGAGCACTATCTGAACGAGGGCACGAAATTCTGGATCGTCCGGCCGCGGATCGGCGCCGGCGGGGTGTCCGGGCTCGGCACGCTGGTCTCGGGCGCCTTCGTCGCGCTCGATCCCGGCGAGGGCAAGCGGATCACGAGCTTCACCGGCCTCGAGGAGCCGCCACCGATCAATTCCGACGTCGCCGGGCGGCGTTTCCAGCTGAGCGCGACCAAGCTCGGCTCGGTGTCACGCGGCTCGCCGGTCTACTATCGCAACATCCAGGTGGGCCAGGTGCTCGCCTACAAGCTGGCCGACGACAACGAGAGCTTGACCATTGACATCTTCGTGGCGGCCCCACACGACCAGTTGGTGCGCGCCAACAGCCGGTTCTGGAACGCCAGCGGCTTCGACATCTCGCTCGGTGCCGAGGGCGTCAACGTCGCGGTCGAGTCGCTCCAGGCCCTGCTCGCCGGCGGGATCGCCTTCGATACCCCGGCGATCGGCCAGCCGGGCGAGCCGGCGGCCGCGGGCACCGAGTTCCCACTGTTCGACAGTTTCGGCTCCGTAACCGAGTCGCGCTTCACCAAGAAGCTCCTCTATGAGGTCTACTTCGACGGCTCGGTGCGCGGCCTGCGCGCGGGCGCGCCGGTCGAGTTCCGCGGCATGCGGATCGGCTCTGTGACCGATGTCCGGCTGGAGATCGATCCCACACAGGAAACGGTGCGCATTCCGGTGACCTTCGGCATCGAGCCGGAGCGGATCATCATGGTCGGCGGCACGCTCACCGGCGAGCGCTACGCCATGATGAGCAGCCTGGTCGCGCGCGGCCTCAGGGCGCAGCTCAAGTCCGCCAACCTCCTCACCGGCGAGCTGCTGGTCGACCTCGATTTCCATCCCGAGAGCCCGCCGGCCAAGCTCGACGAGGGCGGCACCTATCCCAGGATCCCGTCGGTGCCGACCCAGCTGGAGGTGCTGACCTCGTCGATCACGGGCATCCTGAACCAGCTCGCGGCGCTGCCGTTGCCCGAGCTGGTTGCCGACCTGCGCACCACGGTGCAGGGCATCAACAGCCTGGTCGCCTCGCCCGATACCAAGGACACGGTGACCGCCTTGCGCGACTCCGCGAGCCACCTGCAGGCGCTGCTCGGCACCCTCGACCAGCAGATCGGGCCGCTGCTCAAGCGGGCCGAATTCGACCCTCACCTCGGCGAACTCGCTGGTCGGCCAGGACTCGCAGCTGCGTTACGACGTCGGCGATCTGCTGAAGGAGCTGACCGGCGCGGCGCGCTCGATCCGGGTGTTCACCGACTATCTCCAGCGCAACCCGGAGGCCTTGCTCCGCGGCAAGGGAGGTGCCCGATGAGGAGCCCCGTCCGCTGCCTGGCGCTCGCGACGGTCGCGGCCGGCCTGCTGTTGGCGGGCTGCGCTGTGACCACCCCGACCAAGTTCTACACCCTCTCGGCCCTGCTCGCGCCCCCGGGCGAGGCCGCCAAGGCGCTCCCCCATCTCGCGATCGGGGTCGGGCCGGTGACCCTGCCGGAGTATCTCAACCGGCCCCAGATCGTCACCCGCGCCGGCAGCAACCGGATCGTCCTGGCCGATTTCGAAAGCTGGGCCGAGCCCCTGGACGGGCTGTTCACCCGCGTCTTGACGGAGAATCTGTCGCTTCTGCTGGGCACCGACGACGTCGTGCCGCTACCCCTGCGCCGGTCGATGCACCTCGACTACGACGTCGAGGTCAACGTCACCCGGTTCGACGTCGATAGCGGCGGCAACGCGGTCCTGGATGCCCGCTGGCTGGTCTACCGGGACGTCAGCGGCGAGCTGGTGCGCAGCGCCCGCTCGACCGTGGTCGAGCCGGCCTCGACCGACGACGAGGCGGCGGCGGTCCAGGCGATGAGCCGGGCGCTCGGCGCCATGAGCCGGGAGATCGCGGACACGATCGCCGCCGCGACGCAGACGCCGCCCGCCCGGTCCCGTGCCGACGGTCGCGCCGGCACGCCCCGCCCGGCCGCCCGCTGACGGCGCGCGCCGCGGGCGCGGGTGCTCCGAACGCGCCACCTCAACTCCTCCGGACGCCGTACGGCAACGATCCGGCCGACCGCAGCCTTGCGCCGCGGCGAGCTCGCGCCCGAAGGCGCGGCCCCGCTCGCCGGTCCAGGAGTTGACCTTGCGTGAGTGCAGGACTGCCTCGACCGCCGCGATCCGGCCGGCGTCGAACTCCGGCCAACGGCCCCGGTTGGCGCCCGGCGCGGGCGGGCGAGCCGCGATCCTGTCAGCGGCGGTCGCCATCCAGGCCTTTGAGCAGCCCGTCGCCGACCAGATCGGCCAGCCGTGTGATCGTGCGGTCGGCCTCGTCCAGCGCCGAGGCGGCGCTCGCGCCGGCGTGCCGGCCGCCCGGGTGGCGGATCCGGACCGTCCGCCAGCCGAGCGTCCGCGCGGCCCGGAAATCCCTGGCGGGGTTGTCGCCGACGTAGACGAAGCGCTCCGGCGGCAGGCCGAAGCGGCGCTGGATCGAGAGAAAGCCCTTGGGGCTCGGCTTCCAGTGGGCGCGCCCCAGGGCGTCGGTGTAGACGATCGGCCGGCAGTAATCCTCGAGGCCGAGCGCCCTGACCTTGCGCCTTTGGGTAGCCTCGTCGCCGTCGGTCAGGAGCGCCAGCGGGCAGCGGCCGCGTAGCCAGGCGAGCAGGTCCGCCGCCTCGGGCAAAAGCGCGATTTCCGGCTCATGGTCGCGATAGACCGCGACCAGACGCTGGATCAGCGGAGGCTCGGCTGCGACGCCCAGATGCGGCAGGGCCTGATCGAAGATCCGGCCGCGCTCGCCCGCCTCGAACAGCCGCCAGGCGATCTCGAACAGGCCCAGGGCGGCGTGCTCGCTCGCCAGCCACCGATCGACCGCCCGGAAGCCGCTGCGCACGAAGTCCCGCTCGAGATAGAGCGTGTCGTCGAGATCGAACACCACGACCGTCATCGCCGCGCGCCCGCCTGGCGGACGGTCGAAGGGTCGTGGCGACCGGCCGATGAGGCCAGGACAGCGCAGCCGGCGGTCGTGCGCCTGCTCATGGTCGCAGCGACCCGTCGTCGACCGGGTCGCGCGGCGGCGCGCGCTCGTCGACGCGCGGCATGGTGGCGTGACCCCCGGCGCTGATGCCCTCGCGCTTCAGCACTTTGATCACGGTCTGCAGCAGGATCTTGAGGTCGAGGGCCACGCTCCAGTGATCGACGTACCAGACGTCGAGCTGGAGCCGCCGCTCCCAGCTGACGGCATGGCGATCCCGGACCACGGCCAGGCCGGTGATCCCGGGCCGGACCGCGTGGCGGCGCGCCTGCTCGGCGGTGTGGCGGGGCAGACAGTCCGTCGGCAACGGGCGCGGGCCGACCAGGCTCATCTCGCCGCGCAGAACGTTGATCAGCTCCGGCAGCTCATCGAGCGAGGTGCTGCGCAGGCGGCGGCCGAGCGGGGTCAGGCGCAGGGCATCGGGCAGCAGCTGGCCGTCGGCACCACGGGCGTCGGTCATGGTGCGGAACTTGAGCAGCTCGAACGGCGCGCCGTTCAGGCCTGGCCGGAGCTGGCGGAACACGACCGGCGATCCCAGCCGCAACCGGATCAGGGCGGCGCAGGCGAGCAGCACCGGCGACAAGAGGATCAGCGCCGCGAGCGCCCCGAGCAGGTCGATCGCGCGCTTGACCGCCGGACGGTGCCGGCCGGTCATGCCAGGCCCCTAGCTTGGAGCATGACCGCGTTGATCCGGCGGGCGTCGTATTGCTGCGCGGCGAGCGCGCGGCGGCCGGCGCCCGTCGCGAGCACCAGCTCCGGTTTGAGGACGAGCCGCTCGATCGCGAGCGCGAGCGCCGGCGCGGCGCCGACCGGGACCAGAAAGCCTTTGACGCCGGGCGCCATGGTCTCGGGGCGGCCGGACGCATCGGTGGTGACGATCGCCCGCCCGCAGGCGACGGCCTCGGGCACGGTGCGCGGCGTCAAGGCGTAGCCGAGGCCGGTGATCATGGCGAAGAGCCGCGGCACCCCGGCCAATCCGGCGGCGATCGAGCCGGGGTCATCGGATTTGTGGGTATGGGCGAGCGGAACCTCGGGGCGCAGGCGCCGGAGCAGGCCGTCAGGCTGACGGTGCTCCAGGCATCGAGCACGGGGTTGAGGCCAGCGCGCTCGATCGGCGCCGGCTGATGGCACGCACTTCGCACGGCCGGCGCGGCCGCGATCTTTGGATGACGACCCGGTGCACGAGCGGTCACGTCGTGACCGGCCTGGACCATGTGGGCCGCCATGCCGTGCCGGCATGCGTCATCGATGAACCCGATCCCGGAGGTGCATGCTCGTGCATCCGCCGCTTGGATGAGACGAATTGGAGCCGCGGCTCGGGACACTAGCTGGTCGGGGGTTCACCAATGGTGAAGCGGCAGAGACACTGGGTCCGGGTCCTAGCAGTAGCGCCAGAGCTGCCTCGCGCCGGCCGGTCGGCCCCCTACCCTGGCCAACGCGCCGGCCCTATAGTTGGGCGACCGAAGGGCTGCAAGCCGGGGATGGGAAGCGATGAATGCCGTCGTGCGCAAGTTCCTGGTGGTGACCGAGACGACCCGGCGCGAGATGGGCAGGAATCTGCCGACGCCGACCCGTAAGGCGGCGGCGATCGCGGTGATCGAGAACCCGTTCGCCGGCCTGGATGCCCAGGATCTCGAGCCGCTGATCGAGATCGGCGAGGAGCTGGGCCGCATGCTCGGCGAGATGGCGGTGGCGGCGCTCGGCGTGGCGCCCGCTGCGATCGAGAGCTACGGCAAGGCCGCGATCGTCGGCGAGGCGGGCGAGCTCGAGCATGCCGCCGCGATCCTGCATCCGAAGCTCGGCAAGCCGCTGCGCGCCGCGGTCGAGAAGGGTGCTGCGCTCGTCCCGTCCTCGAAGAAGATGGGCGGCATCGGCACGGCGATCGACGTGCCGCTCGGGCACAAGGATGCCGCCTACGTGCGCAGCCATTTCGACGCCATGGAGGTGCGGGTGCCGGATGCGCCGCGCGCCGGCGAGATCGTGGTCGCGATCGTGGTCACCGACGGTGGCCGCCCGCGGCCTCGGATCGGGGGCCTCGCCAAGGATCAGGTCGAGGGCAAGGACGGTCTGCGCTAGGTGTGATTGCTCTGAACGCTGTTCATGTCTGGCAGGCCCTGGCCCGGTATTGCCTTCTGGCGGAGCATGCTCGCCGGGTCGGGTCGCGGCCGGTCAAGGCCAGCGTAGCTGCCGGCGCCGCCGGTTGCAGCCTTGACCGGCCGCGCCCGCCCGGCACACTTCGCCAGCAAGGGGCAATGCCGCAGAACCGGCTCACCCCGACCAATGTTCGTGGTAACGACAGCCAGGTCCGAGGGCGTATGGGAATCAGCGATCGTGATCGCGAGGCCGAGCACCGGGCCGAACATGGTCGCCGGCGGGCCAAAACGCCCACGTTCGAGCTGCGATTTGCGGATGCGGCGCTCCGCGATGCGATCCGGCCCGGCGATCAGCGGCGCCGGCCGGGAAATCCGACACCCCCGGACCCGATCCAAACCGACCGGCGGGCGCCGCGCAATCACCGTCCCGATCATGGGGTCCTCGCGGGCCAGGGCGTTAACAGGAGATTAACCTTTTGCCTGTTTCCTCCCTTGGATGGTCCATGAGATCGTGGGAATCCGTGCCGCTTAAGCTTGCGGCGCGCGGGTGGATTCCCAGGATCCCATGGACCATCGAGTGGGGTACGATGAGGGCCGATGGTTGATGAAAGGTTAACCGGGGCGGAGCCGCGTTTGAGTTAGCGATCCGTCTCCTGACCCGCTCCGGGGTCGGGTGTGGCCGTACCTGGTTCACGCCCGGGCGTCGCAGGTGGCAAGGCCATCAGGGCGGTCGAGAATAGGTGCCGTCGAACGGGTCTGGGGTGGATCGAAGATCGGGCGCGGGGACCGCAAGGGGGACGCCATGGCAAAGCTGGCAGCGGATGGCTCGGTCAAGGGCAAGCTGGTGGTCCGCAATATCGGGACGCTGCTCTCGGGGGCGCTCGAGCGGCCGCTGCTGGATGCCGACACGATCGTCGCGGTGGATGGCAGGATCGCCGCGGTGGGCCTGGCCGGCGAGGTCGATGCCGGTGCCGCCGACGTCGTGGTCGACGCCAGGGGCACGACGGTCGCTCCGGGCCTGATCGACAGCCACGTCCATCCGGTATTCGGCGACTGGACGCCGCGCCAGAGCCAGCTGGGCTGGATCGACAGCTGCCTGCACGGCGGCATCACCACGATGGTCTCGGCGGGCGAGGTCCATTTGCCGGGCCGGCCGCGCGACGTGGTCGGGGTCAAGGCGCTGGCGATCACCGCCCAGCGCGCCTTTGCGAATTTTCGCCCGGGCGGGGTCAAGCTGCACGCGGGCGCGCCGGTGCTCGAGCAGGGGATGGTGGAGAGCGATTTTCGCGACCTGGCCGAGGCCGGGGTCAAGCTGCTCGGCGAGGTCGGGCTCGGCGGCGTCAAGCAGGGCGAGGAGGCCAAGCGCATGGTCGCCTGGGCGCGCCAATATGGCATCCAGAGCACGATCCACACCGGCGGCCCGTCGATCCCGGGCTCCGGGCTGATCGATGCGGACGTCGTGCTCGAGGCGGATGCGGATGTGATCGGCCACATCAACGGCGGCCACACCGCGCTGCCGCTGACCCAGATCCGCTGCCTGTGCGAGCAGTGCACGCGCGCGCTCGAGATCGTGCACAACGGCAATCCGCTGGCCGCGCTCTACGCGATGCGCACGGCGATCGAGCTCGGCCAGCCCGAGCGGATCATCCTCGGCACCGATTCGCCGGCCGGCTCGGGCGTCCAGCCGCTCGGCATCCTGCGCACGATCGCGATGCTGAGCAGCCTCGGCGAGATCCCGGCGGAGACCGCGTTCTGCTTTGCGACCGGCAATACCGCGCGCATGCGCGAGCTCGACTGCGGCCTGATCGAAGCGGGCCGCGCGGCCGACTTCGTGCTCATGGACCGCGCCCAGCACACCGCCGGCAAGACCCTTTTGGAGAGCGTCCGGATGGGCGATCTGCCCGGCATCAGCATGGTGATCATCGACGGCGTGGTGCGCGCCGGCCGCTCGCGCAACACCCCGCCCGCGACCACGCTGGCCGAGATCGTCCCAAGCTAGCATGATCCCCGGGCTGTCCGGTTAACCTTTCGTTAACCGTTCGCCGCCAACATCGGGCTCTGGTCCATGCGACCCTGGGACTCCGCGCCTCGATCTTTGGCGGCCGATCGGATTCCCACGGTCGCACGGACCACCCGAAGAAAACCCTAACGAGCAATCGTTAACGTTTGATTATGCCCTCAGCGGGCAATTCCGGTTCCCGCCTGTCGACCGCTCGCGAGCGTCGGCAAGGTCTCTTGGTCGAGCGGGTCAGCGCGCCGGGGGATCAAGCGCCACCGACGGCGATGTCGAGCCAGCCGATCGTGGTGGTGCGGGCGAGGTCGCCCGGGCGCAACAGCACCGTGGTGGTCGTGGACTCGACGATCGCAGGGCCGTCGATGGGCTGACCGGGGGCCAGCGCCTCGAGGTCGAAGACCGGGACCGGCTGCCATTCGCCGAGGTAGATCCGGCGGTGGGCGAAGGGCAGCGCCAGCGGCCGCGCCGGCAGGTCAGGCTCCCGGGGCGGCGACGGCAACTCGCCGATCACGGCGACCCGGGCGTTGACCAGCACCGCCTCCTGGTCCGGAAGCGCGTAGGTGTAAAGCTGCTCGTGGCGGCGGTGGAAGGCGCCGGCGAGCTGTCGCAGCAGGCCCTGCGAGCGCCAGTCGATGCCGTCGAGGTCGACGGCGACCTCGAAGATCTGCTCGCCGTAGCGCATGTCGGCCGAGCGCTGGACCCGCACGGCACCCTCGAACGACGCCTCGGCCAGGCGGGCCCGGCCCTCCGCCTCGAGCTCGGCGTAGAGCGCGCAAAGCGCCGCCGCGTCGAGCCGACTGGCGTCGCCGACGTGGCTGCGCGCGATCTCGTAGCGCAGATCCGAGGTCAGCATGCCCCAGGCCGAGAGCACCGCAGCCAGACGCGGCACGATCACGCGCCTCAGGCCGAGCTGGCGGGCGAGGTCGCTGACGTGCAGGCCGGCGGCGCCGCCGAAGGCCAGGATCGCGAAGCGGCGCGGATCGACCCCGCGCCGGACCGAGATCAGGCGGACGCCCTCGGCCATGCGGGTGTTGATGACCCGCTGGATGCCCTGCGCCGCGGCCATGCGCTCGACGCCGAGCGCCTGCGCCACCCGGTCGATCGCCGCTTCGGCGGCGGCGCGGTCGAGCCTGGCCCGCCCGCCCAGGAAGTTGTCGGGATCGAGCAGGCCCAGGACCAGATTGGCATCGGTCACGGTCGCCTCGGCGCCGCCCCGGCCGTAGCACGCCGGGCCGGGCTCGGCGCCGGCGCTCTCGGGCCCGACGTGCAGCACGGAGCCGGCATCGACCCTGGCGATCGAGCCGCCGCCCGCCCCGATGCTCACGATGTCGAGCGCCTGGAGCGCCACCCGCTGGCCGGCGAGGCGGCGATCGGAGGCGATCTGGGCGCTGCCGTCGACCACGAGCGAGACGTCGGTGCTGGTACCGCCCATGTCGAACAGGAGGAGATTGGGCTCGCCGGTGAGGCGCGCCGCATGGCGGCTGCCGGCGACCCCGCCGGCCGGGCCGGAGAGCACGGCGCCTGCCGCGAGGCGCACCAAATCCGCGATCGTCGCGACGCCGCCGTGGGACTGGATGATCAGGACGGAGCCCGCGAAGCCCGCCTCCCGCAGCCGGCTCGCGAGCCGGGTCAGATAGCGCTCGAGCGCCGGGCCTACGTAGGCGTTGACGACCGTCGTGCAGACCCGCTCGTATTCCTTGATCTGCGCAAAGACTTCCGAGGACGGCGAGACGTAGGCGCGGGGCAGCGCGGCGCGTACCGCCTCGGCGGCCAGCTGCTCGTGCCGGGGATCGCGATACGAGTGCAAAAAACAGATCGCGACCGCCTCGACATTCTCCCGCTCGAGCGCGGCGATCGCCTCGGCGAGCGAGCTCTCGTCGAGCGGCGTCCCGATCCGGCCGTCGGCGCGGACGCGCTCGCGGACGCCGAGGCGGAGCTGGCGCGGCACCAAGGGCTCGGGCGGCGGCTGGCGGAGGTCGTAGCGGCCGTCCTTGAGGCCTTCGCGCATCTCGAGCACGTCGCGGTGGCCCGCGGTCGTGAGCAGCCCGACCCGCGCACCCTTGCGCTCGAGCAGCGCATTGGTCGCGACCGTCGTGCCGTGGACGATCCGCTCTGTCTCCCGGAGCATGGCGGCGAGATCGAGGCTGAGCGTTACGGCTAAGCTCTCCAACCCCGCCATGACCCCGAGCGACGGATCGACGGGGGTCGAGGCGGCCTTGGCGATCGTGACCGCGCCGCCGTCATCGACCGCGACCAGGTCGGTGAAGGTGCCGCCGACGTCGATCCCGATCCGGAGCATGGCTCAGCGCCCGGCGCGGTCGGTGACGAAGCCGAGCAACCGGTCGCGGGCGCGCTCTTGGTCGGAACGCTCGGTCGGGTCACCAAACCCGCCGCCGCCACCCGAGCGCACGTCGAGCACGTCGCCCGGGCGGATCACGATCCCGACCTCCTTGGTCCTGAGCGGCCGGTCGGGGCGACCTTCGGACCTCAGCACGTAGCGATGGGGCTCGCCATCCTTCCCCCCGAGGATGCCGCAGGCGCCATGGCGGACGCCATCGCCCGCGGTGTTGGCGACCGCGGGCTCCGCGACCTCGACCACCAGCTCGAGCTCGGCCCCGGGCCCGCCCCGGAAGCGGCCGTCGCCGCCACTGTCCGGGCGAAACTCGTGGCGCCGGAAGAACAGCGGAAAACGGGCCTCGGCGACCTCGAGGCTGCCGAACTTGATACCACCTGCCGCCTGCCATTCGCCGGCCGCCGGCCAGCCGTCGCCCGCGGGCGAGGCGCCGCCGCCCGGCCGCGCCTGGAACAGGTGCCAGATGAACGCCCTGCCGGTCCTCGGGTCGGTGCCCTGGAGCGCGATCCGGAAGCGCCGGCCCCAGCCGGCCATGGCGCGATCGGGGCAGGCGGGCGCCAGCGCCTTGATGATCGCCTCGATGATCTCCTGGCCGCAATGGTTGGTGCAGAGCGTGACCGGCGCGCCCGGCCGCGCCCAGACCACCGTGCCCTCCTTCGCGATCACGGAGAGCGGCCGGAAGGCGCCATCGTTCTTGGGCGTCTCCGGGTCGATCAGATAGGCGAGCGCCACCACCACGGCCGAGCGCATGTTCGGGTAGGAGGAGTTGATGAAGCCCTTGACCTGCGGGTCCGATTCCGTGAGGTCGACCTCGAGGTCGCTGCAGCGCTTGGTGACCTTGGCGCGGATCGTGACGTCCACAGCGCCATGGCCGTCGTCGTCGAGGACCGCTTCGCCCCGATAGACGCCATCCGGCCAGCCGGCGATCACCGCCCGTACCTGGCGCTCGGCGCCATCGAGCACGGCCTCGATCGCGGCCGCCGTGGTGCTTGTGCCGAACTCCGCGAGCAGCTCCTCGAGCCGGCGCTCGCCGACCCGGGCGGAGCCGATCATCGCCGCGAGGTCGCCCCGGAACTCGCGCGGATGGCGGACGTTGAGCACGATCATCTCGAGCACGTCGGCGCGCAGCCGGCCCTCCTCGTAGAGCTGGAGCGGCGGAATCCGGATGCCCTCCTGCCAGATCTCGGTGGCGCCCGGGTTGTAGGCGCCGTGGGTCGCGCCGCCGATGTCGCTCTGATGCGAGCGGTTGATCGACCAGAACGCGAGGCGCGCGCCGTCGAACACCGGCACGAAGGCGGTGAGGTCGGGCAGATGGTTGCCGCCGTGATAGGGGTCGTTGAGCAGATAGACGTCGCCCGGGCGGATCCGGCCGCGAAACGCGTCGTGGACCGATTTCGCCGCCCAGGGCAGCGCGCCGACGTGGATCGGCACGTGCTCGGCCTGGGCGATCAGCCGGCCCAGGGGGTCGGTCAGCGCGGTCGAGAAGTCGCGGCTCGAGTTGATGATCTGAGAATAGGAGGTGCGCAGCATCGCCTCGCCCATCTCCTCGGCGATCGCGTGCAGGCGATGCTGGATCACCGAGACCGTGATCGGATCGACGCCGCTGCTCAGGGCTTCAGCCACGACTTCCTGCCAGACCAAGAGAGACCAGGGGGACGGCCAGAACCTATCGCCGTAGCTCCGACCATGACAACCGGCACGAAGGCTCTACCTTCATGGTGTGATCCGATGTAGCCAGAGCGCATGGGCATGGCCAGCCTGACCGAGGTATCGGCGTTCGCGGTCAAACGGGTTCCGGAGGTGCATTTCGGACCGGGGCGCGCGCGCGCGATCGCCGACGATGCGGCGGCGCTCGGGCATCCGAGCAAGCCCGTGGTGCTGGTCGCCGACCGGGCGCTGGTCGAGCTCGGGGTCGCCGGCCGGCTGACGGCGGCGCTCGAAGCGGCCGGCGCCGAGGTCGCCCTGTTCGCCGATGTCGACGGGGAGCCCAGCCAGCGGCAGGTCGAGGCGGCGACCGACTTCGTCCGCTTCAATGCCGCGGGCCTGGTCGTCTGCCTGGGCGGCGGCTCGGCCATGGACATCGGCAAGGTGGCCGCGACCATCGCGTCGACCGGCGATGGCCCGGCCGACTTCGCGATGGAGGCGCGGCCGCTGCCCAAGCGCCCGGTGCCCAAGATCTGCCTGCCGACCACCGCCGGCACCGGCTCCGAGTTCTCCTCGACCAACATCTTCACCAACCAGGCCGGCAAGAAGGTCTGGGTCTGGGGCCCCGAGACCAAGCCCGAGCGCGTGATCCTCGACCCCGAGCTGACCACGACGCTGCCGCCTGATCTCACCGCCTGGACCGGCCTCGATGCCTTCGTGCACGCGCTCGAGGCCAGCACCAACCTGCGCCAGCACCCCTGGAGCAACCTCTACGCCCACCGGGCGCTCGGCCTGATCGCGGGCGCGCTCGAGACCGCGGTGCACGAGCCGGGCAACCTCACCGCCCGGGGGCACATGCTGCTGGGCTCGGCCCATGCCGGGATCGCGATCGACAACTGCGGCACCGCGCTCGCGCACAACATCTCCCATGCGCTGGCGGCGCTCGGGCCGGTGCATCACGGCCTCGCGACCGCGCTCGCGCTCGAGGTCGTGCTCCCCTGGGAGGTGGCGGCCGATCGGGGCGCTTTTGCGGCGGCCGCGGAAGCCTGCGGCCTCGCGCGCGATGCGGCGGCGTTGCCGGGCTGGTATTCCGATTTTCTCACCCGCTGCGGCGTCGAGCGCCGGCTGCAGGCGGCTTTTCGGGACGTAGGCGCCGCGCCTCTGGCCGCGGAGATGCGGGCGCCCGAGACCCAGTCCATGCGCGAGGCGACCGTGCGCCCGGTGACCGATGCCGACATCGACCGCTTCGCCGCGGCCATGCTGGCGCTCGCCTGAGGCTGGCGACTGGCAGGTACAGGGCGGGGCATGCGGATCACCGACCTCAAGACCTTCGTGGTCGGCAATCCGCCGCCGCATTTCGGCGGCCGCTACTTCGTCTTTCTGAAGCTCGTGACCGATGCCGGGGTCGAAGGCGTCGGCGAGGTCTATGGCGTGCCGTTCGGCCCGCACACGGTTGCGCGCATGATCCTGGACGTGTTCGAGCGCTACGTCCTGGGCGCGGACCCCTTCAAGATCGAGCGCCTGTGGCGGCTCGTCTACTCCGCGGGCTACAGCCAGCGCCCCGATCTGTCGCTCATGGGCATCCTCAGCGGCATCGAGATGGCCTCCTGGGACATCGTCGGCAAGGAGCTGGGCAAGCCCGTGTACGAACTGCTCGGCGGCCGTGTGCACGAACGGCTCCGCTCCTACAGCTATCTGTATCCCGAGCCGGGCGACGAGACCTGCGTTTATCGCGATCCGGAGCTCGCCGCCGTGCGCGCTGCCGAGTACGTCGCCAAAGGCTTCAGCGCGGTCAAGTTCGACCCGGTCGGGCCGTACACCGCCTTTGACCCGCGGCAGTTGTCGCTGGAGGCGTTGGAGCATACCGAGCGGTTCGTGAAGACGCTCCGGCAGGCGGTCGGCGGCCGGTGCGATCTCCTGTTCGGGACCCACGGCCAGATGACCGCGGCTGGCGCGATCCGGCTGGCAAGGCGGCTCGAGCCCTTCGACCCCTTGTGGTTCGAGGAGCCGACCCCGCCCGAGATGCCCGAGGAGATGGCCAAGGTCGCGCGCCAGACCAGCATTCCGATCGCGACCGGCGAGCGCCTGGCGACCAAGTACGAGTTCGCCCGCGTGCTCCAGACCGGCGCCGCCTCGATCCTCCAGATGGCGCTCGGGAGGGTCGGTGGCATTCTGGAGGCGAAGAAGATCGCCGGCATGGCCGAGGCCCACTACGCCCAGATCGCGCCCCACCTCTATTGCGGCCCGATCGAGGGCGCGGCCAACATCCAGCTCGCGGCCTGCAGCCCGAACTTCCTGATCCTCGAGAGCATCCAGACCTGGGGCGGCTTCCACGCCGAGATTCTCAAAGCTCCGATCGTCTGGGAGGACGGTTACGTCATCCCGCCGGCCGGGCCCGGGCTCGGGGTCGAGCTCGACGAGGAGGTCGCGGCGCGCCATCCCTACACCGGCAAGGAGCTTCACCTCGACATGCACGACCGGCCGCTCTGATTCGGCGGAAGGGCAGCGATGCGGCTCGGGTTCGTCGGACTGGGCAATCTCGGCGCCCATCTCGCCCGGAGCCTGCTGCGGGCAGGCTTTACGCTCACCGTGCACGATCTCGAGCGCGACCGCGCAGACGGCCTGATCGGCGCCGGCGCGGCCTGGGGCAGATCGCCGAGGCAGGTCGCCGGACAGGCGGACAGCGTGATCACCTGCCTGCCCTCGCCCGCCGCCGTGGCCGCGGTGGTCGAAGGCGCGGACGGCCTGCTGGCGGGCCTGCGGCCGGGCGGCGCCTGGATCGACATGAGCACCAACGATCCCGACGAGATCAGGCGCCTCGCCGCCCAGGCGGCAGCGCGGGGCATCGTCTGTCTGGAGGCGCCGGTGACCGGCGGCGTGCACAAGGCGGCGACGGGCGAGATCACCGTCCTGGTCGGCGGCGATCCGGCGCTGTTCGAGGCCCATCTGCCGGCCTTCGCGGCGATGGGCGGCAAGGTGCTGCACGTAGGCCCGCTCGGCAGCGCCTCGGTGATCAAGGTGATCACCAACATGCTGGCGTTCATCCATCTGGTCGCGGTGGGCGAAGCGCTGATGCTGGCCAAGCGCGGCGGGGTCGACCTGGCTGTGGCCTTCGAAGCGATCCAGGCGAGCTCCGGCAACAGCTTCGTGCACGAGACCGAGAGCCGGGTGATTCTCTCGGGCAGCTACGACATCGGCTTCACCATGGATCTCGCGTGCAAGGATCTCGGCATCGCGCACGAGCTCGGGCGCGCCTTCGGCGTGCCGCTCGAGCTCGCGGGGCTGGTCGAGCAGATCTTCCTGCGCGCGCGGGCGCAGTACGGCGGCAACGCCTGGTCGCCGATGGTGGTCAAGCTGCTCGAGGACGCGCTTGGCACGGAGCTGCGCGCGCAGGGCTTTCCCAAGAGCCTGCAACCGCCGGACGCCGTCGTTGACGCCGGGCCCGCTCGCCCCTAAGCCCTCGAACGGCAGGCAGGCAATCAGGAGCGGAGGCGGCGATGCGGGGCGTGGTATTTTTGGGCGATCGTCAGGTGGGGCTGAAGAGCTTTCCCGACCCGACGCCTAAGCCGGGCGAGGTGGTGCTCGAGATCAAGGCGTCGGGCATGTGCGGCAGCGATCTGAAGTTCTACCGCTCCGCCCCGGGCGAGGCGCAGCGGGCGCTGGGCCTGGGCGATCTCACCGAGCCGATCATCGCCGGCCACGAGCCTTGCGGCGTGGTCGCCGCGGTCGGGCCGGGGGTCACGCCGGCCGAGGCCAAGGTCGGCATGCGGGTGATGGACCACCACTATTGCGGCTGCGGGGTCTGCAAGCATTGCAAGGTCGGCTGGTCGCAGCTCTGCCGGGCGGGGTTCGTGGTCTACGGCGTGACCGCGAATGGGGCGCACGCCGATTACATGCAGGTGCCGGCGCGCACGCTGGTGCCGCTGCCCGACGAGCTGTCCTTCGCCACGGGTGCCGCGATCGCCTGCGGCACCGGCACCGCCTACAATGCGCTCCGCCGCCTCGATCTGTCCGGGCGCGACACCATCGCCGTGTTCGGCCAGGGTCCGGTCGGGCTCAGCGCCTGCCAGCTGGCGAGTGCCATGGGCGCCCGCGTGATCGCGATCGACATCGGCGCCGAGCGGCGCGCGCTCGCGCGCGAATTCGGCGCCGATGCGGTGATCGATCCTGGCGCCGATGATCCGGTCGAAACGCTGCGGGAGCAGACTCACGGCGAGGGCGTCGATCTCGCCCTCGACTGCTCCGGCGCCGAGGCGGCGCGCGCGGCCGCGGTGCGCGCGACCCGCACCTGGGGCAAGGTCTGCTTCGTCGGCGAAGGCGGCAGCGTCACGATCGACGTCAGCCGCGACATGATCAGGAAGCAGCTGACCGTGATCGGCTCCTGGACCTTCTCGAGCGTGATCCAGGCCGAATGCGCGCGCTTCGTAGCCGACCGCAGGATCGACGTCGACCGCCTGTTCACCCAGCGCTACCGCCTCGATCAGGCCGACGAGGCCTATAAGCTGTTCGACACCCAGACCACCGGCAAGGGCGTGTTCTTGATGTGATTTCTGGGCCGAGCTGAAGGCTGAGCGGCTGATCGGTTCGGCAGCGCCGACCCCTTAGGCGCGAAACCAGCTCATGCCGGCCGCGCACCGTCTGTCGATCCGGGACAAGGTGGATGCGGATCAGCCCTGGGTCGCGGACCTGCTCCGGCAGCGCTGGGGGTCGACGATCGTGGTCGTCCACGGCGTACGGTTCGAGGCGGCGGCGCTACCCGCCCTGATCGCCGGCGACCGGCAAGGCTTGGCCACCTATCATCTCGAGGGCACCGCCGAGCTCGTGACCCTGGATGCCGTCCGGCCGGGACAAGGTGTCGGAACGGCGCTTCTGGCCGAGCTGGTGCGCCGTCTTGGCGACGCCAACGTCCCGACCCTCCGGGTGACCACGACCAACGACAACCTGGACGCGCTCCGCTTCTATCAGCGGCGCGGATTTCGCCTCACCCGGCTTCGCTGCGGCGCCGTCGACGAAGCCCGCCGGCTCAAACCCTCGATCCCGGCGCTCGGAGCCTACGGCATCGCGATCCGGGACGAGCTCGACCTCCGCCTCGATCTTCCCCCTCCGGCGTGAGCCACTCGACTGAAGCCCGGCCAGCCCGCAGAACCGGCAGGGATCACTCTACCTTGACCCGGGGCCATCGGCAGTCGACTATCCTTGCTATGGTCTATTCGAAGGATCTGCCATGACGACGGCTCGCGCCAGAATTGATAAAGGTGGCCGAATTCTGATTCCTGTCAGACTACGCAAGGAGCTTGGAGTGGAACCCGGCGACCGGGTCGTCCTTGAGACTCAGGGAGGGGAACTGCACATGCGGTCGTACAGGAAGGCGATCGAGGAAGCTCAGGACATCATCGCCAAGTACATTCCCGATCGGGACCGGTCCCTGGTCGACGAGCTGATCGAAGAGCGTCGGCGGGCGGCCGAGCGTGAATGACGGTCGTGCTCGATGCCTCGGCGCTGCTTGCCGTACTACGTGCCGAGCCTGGTGCCGAACGGGTCGAGCCGCGCCTCGAAGGCGCCCGCATCGGTGCGGTGAACCTGTCCGAGGTCGTGGCGAAGCTTGACGACGACGGCGTTCCGGAATTGGAAATTCAGCGCGCAATCGGGCGGCTCGATCTCGAAGTTCACGCATTTGATGCAGCGCAAGCTTACGCTGCGGGCGTCCTGCGTCAGAAAACCCGCGCCCTCGGCCTATCGTTCGGGGATCGGGCCTGTCTTTCGTTGGCGCAGAGACTGGGAGCGGTCGCGCTGACCGCCGACCGCTCCTGGGCGCGCCTCGAGATCGGGGTTGTGGTCGACGTGATCCGCTGAGCTGCCGCCGGATGGAGCCGCTCACGCGGCCGCGAGCGCGCGCAGGTCCCGAAAGCCGATCAGACGGCGCCGTTCCTCGTCCCAGAGCGCCAGGCGGAAGCACCGGAAGCTCTGAGCAAGCGTGAGCCGGCTGACGCTGCGCAGCGTCGGATGATTGCGCAGCACCTCGCTCAGCCGATAGCTCGGAATCCGGCTCGCCAGGTGATGGACGTGGTGGATGCCGATGTTCGCGGTGAACCATCTGAGCGGCGCTGGTAGGTCGAAATGCGTGCTGCCCTGCATGGCGCCGGCGTGGAAGCTCCATGCTTCCTGATGGTCCCAATAGGTCTCCTCGAACTGGTGCTGGAGGTAGAACAAGGAGATCCCGATCGAGGACGCAAGCAGGGTGATCGGCAGCTGGACGAGCAGGAAGTCATGGACGCCGACCAGAGCGCTCATGCCGGCCACAAGGCCGGCGATGCCGAGGTTGGTCGTCATGACGCTGATCCAGACATCCTTGCCGCCATCCATCAGCTCGATCGGCAGGCGATGCTTGAGAAGGAAGATGTAGATCGGGCCGAGCAGCAGCAGGATCAGCGGATTGCGCGACAGCCGATAGGCGATCCGGCGCCAGCGCGGCAGGTTAAGGTACTCGGCCACCGTGAGCGTGGTGACGTCGCCCTTGCCCCGGCGGTCGAGGTTGCCGGAGCTCGCGTGATGGATCGCATGGGTGCGCCGCCAGTAGTCGTAGGGCGTGAGCGTCAGCACGCCGATCACCCGCCCCACCGCATTGTTGGCCAGCCGGTGGCGGAAGAACGAGCCATGGCCGCAGTCGTGCTGGATCATGAACAGCCGGACCAGGAAGCCGGCCGCCGGCACGGCGAGGATCAGGCTCAGCCAATAGCCGTAGCGCAGGCACAGCAGCATGATCGCCCAAAGCGCGAAGAACGGCACCGCCGTGATCACGATCTCGTACACGCTGCGCACCGGGTCCGGCTCGCGATAGCGGGCGAGGATCTTCAGCCACAGTTTCTCGTCGTTCGGCACCGCGCCGCCGCCGTCGGTGGCGTGCGAAGGTTTGCGGCAGGCAGTTGCCCGAAGCGGGTCGGGCGTGGCAGCGAGAGGCATCGAGGTCTCCAAGAGTCGCGTGACGCCACGTCGGTGAGCCCGCGCCATGGGTTCAGAAAGCACGGACCCGGAGCGCAAGGCTCGCCGATGCAGGATGCGTCGGTGTCAAAATAGCATCATAACGCAAAGAAACGGTTCAGACGAGATCGCACTCCCTGTCGTCGCAGCTTTGAGAGACTCACGACGCGGCCGAGCGCGGTTGCCGTGAGGCGCTGCCCCTTGCGCGCGGCCGGGCGCTGCTGCAGAACCCCGCCCGGCGGGGAGCTTTGAGACCCGTTGGAGCTTGGGGAGAAGAGCGCATGCCAAGCGCGGTGACATGCGCCTCGACCGTAGGGTCGGGACGCGAGCGATGAGCGCCGGCCAAAGCCTGATCTGGACCGAAATCGACTACGAGAGGGCGGGCAAGCAGACCGGTTTTCTCCACTTGCCGCACTCGGTGACCCGCTCCGCCTACGGCGTGATCCGGATCCCGATCGCGGTGGTCCGGAACGGCTCGGGGCCGACCATCCTGCTCATGGCCGGCAACCACGGCGACGAGTACGAGGGCCAGATCGCGCTCACGCGCTTCATCCGCGCGGTCGACCCGGGCGAAGTGCAGGGCCGGATCATCGTGCTCCCGGCCGCCAACCTGCCGGCGGCGCTGGCCGGCACCCGCACCTCACCGCTCGATGGCGGCAATCTCAACCGCGCCTTCCCGGGCGATCCCGAGGGCGGGCCGACCGCGGCGATCGCGCACTATATCGCGAGCGTGCTCTTCCCGCTCTGCGACGCGCTCCAGGACTACCACGCCGGCGGCTCCTCGCTGCACTATCTGCCGTTTGCCTCGGCACGTCTCTCGGGCGATCCCGAGCTCGATCGGCGCGCGCTTGCCGCGCTCCAGGCCTTCGCGCCGCCGCTTGCCCAGGTCTGGGCCACGACCCCCGACCCGCGGCTCTCGCAGGCCGCGGCGATCGCCCGCAAGATCGTGGCGCTCGGCGGCGAGTTCGGCGGCGGCGGCGATGTCGCGACCCAGGGCATCAGCCTGATCGAGGCCGGCATGCGCCGTCTGCTCGCCCATCTCCAGATCATGGCGTTGCCGGCCGATGCGCCCGCCCCGCCCGTGACCCGCTTCGTCGAGGTCCGGGACCGGAGCTACTATGTCTACGCGCCCGAGCGCGGCGTCTTCGAGCCCCTGGTCCAGCTCGGCGACGAGGTCGAGCCGGGCCAGCCCGCGGCCCGCGTGCACTTCGTCGAGAACCCCGCGCGCGAACCGGTCATAACGCATTTCCAGCGCAGCGGCATGGTCGTCTGCCGGCGCGCGATCGGCCGCTGCGAGCCCGGCGACTGCCTGTTCCATCTCGCAACCGACCGGCTGGAGCCGACCTGACGAATCGGACACTGCGCCCGCATGCTTGTTGCACTGCCGGCCCTGGGCTAACCTTTCGGCCATGGCTTCGAGAGCCCTCCAGCGCATGACGCTCGCCGAGTTCCTGGACTGGGACGATGGCAGCGACCGCCGCCACCAGCTGGTCGACGGCATCCCGACCATGATGGCGCCGGCGCTGGAAGCCCATGGCGAGCTCGCGATAAGCATCGGCGCCGAGATCCGAAGCCGCCTCCAGCCGCCCTGCCGGGTGATCGGCGAGGCGGGCATCACGATCCCGGATCGGCGGGATACGTTCTATGTGGCCGACCTCGCGATCACCTGCGCACCGCGCGAGCCGGGACGGCGCATCGTCGCCCTGCCGGTCGTCATCGTCGAGGTGCTCTCACCCTCGACCGGCCCGGTCGATCGCTGGCGCAAGGTCGCGGACTACCGGACCCTGCCGTCGGCCCTGGCGATCGTCGTGGCCTTCGCCGACGAGCGCCGGATCGAGCTGCAGCGGCGCACCGCCGACGGCTGGCGGGTCGAGGACCTGATCGGGCAGGCCGAGCTCGAGCTCCCCCGCTGCGCCACGCCAATCCCGCTGGAGGCGCTCTATCGGAACCTGCTCGAGGCAGCGCCCGCGGCCGGATCGGAGAGCTGATCCGATCGTGCCGAAACCTTCGACCGCCAGTCGCCGAGGCGTCGCTGACCGGCGGGATGATGATCATCAGGAGGGGGGTGTTGGAGCGCTGTCGCGAAAGGACACGGTGCCGAGATCGGTCGCGTTTCCTCACCTTTTCGCGCGCTGTCGCTCGCACTGCTCGAGGCGTGCCGCGACATTGACGCCGTCGCCGTAGATGCCGGCCTCGTCGAAGATCACGTCGCGAGGTTGATCCCGATCCGGAACGCGATCCGCTCCGCCTCGGCCACCCCCGTCTCGTGCTCGGCCACGGCGCGCTGGTTGTCGGCTGCGGCCAGCACCGCCTCGACGACGCTCGGAAACTCGACCAGGGCGCCGTCGCCGGTGAGCTTGAGACGGGCGTGCGTGCCCGCCTCGTCGGCCTGCATCAGCCGGCTGTACCCGACCACGTCCGCGGCCAGAATCGCCGCGAGCCTGCGTTCGACGCGCGGCGCCATGGCGGCACCCTCTGCTGCATCGCGAAATCTGTCGGCGACGTTAGCAGAACATCGCGCCCAGGTCGACCGCAATCGGGACCCGGGCGCGCGTGGAGCGCGGGGCGACCTTGGTGAGATCCGCGTCCGATTCTAGCCGGTCGGGATCGTGATCACCGGCAGGCGGGTGTCGGAACCGGGGGTGGCCAGGTTGAACAGGAGCATCAGCATCGTGAAGCTCTGCTTGGCTTGGAAATCGTCGTTCGAGATCCAGAACCAGTCGCCGTCGTAGCTGATGGCAACGAAGGCGTCGATGGGCGGCAGCATTTGATGGCGGACGCCGAGCTCCAGCTGTCCCTCCCTGTCTCCGATCGCCGGCGGCGGCGCGTAGGTGCGGCCGTCCTCGATGTCCGAATCCGGCACCGAGATGCGCGATGCGATCTCTCTCAGGGTCTCGATCAGCGAGCGGGTCTGGATCGTGATCTCGTCGGCGCCACTGTCGCCGAGCCCGAACGCGATCCGATAGCGGCCGAGCTTAGGGTCCAGGCCGAGCAGCTTGATCAGCTGGCCGTAGCGCGGATCGGCGAGCCCGCCGTCCCGGCGCCGCGTCTCCAGATAGGCCTGCACGCCTGCCTGGGTCGATTCGAAGCGCAACTGCAGGCGCCCGGCGTCGTTGAGCTCGCTCAGCAGGCGCAGGACCTGATTGAACTCCCGCCGCTCCGGCAGAAAACCGCCCGGTCGGCGCGAGCCGTTGTTCAGGCCGTTGATCGCTTCGACGCCGAGGCCGAGCACGATCTGCGGCGGGCCGCCGGCGAGGATCACCGCGAACAGCGAGTTGGGCGAGATCGGCTTCAGCATGAGCTCGGCGAACGCCGCGCCCTGCAGCGGCGTGTAAGTGGCGGTCGGATGATCGGCGAACGTGCCGCCGACGCCCAAGTCGAAATTATGCCCGAACACCAGGGCGTTGCGGTCGAAATCGCCGCCGATCGACAGCCGGCCCTCGAGAGTGTAGCCGGCGACCAGCTGGCTGAGGGTCACGAAGTTCGGCGTGTCGCCGTAGCGCAGCTTGAGCAGGTTGAGCAGCAGCTGCCGTTTGGCCGCCTCGCTGACCGCATCCGCGTAGTCGACCTGATCCCGTCGGACGGTGGCCGGGCCGATGCTGGCGCAGCTCGAGAGCGCGAGGATCGCCGCGCAAAGCAGCAAGGCGGGGCGACGCGTCATGGTGGCGTTGCGGCCGGTTCGTGGTCGGTCTGCCACCGGCACCTGAGCCCGACAGGGTTACTGATTGGTAAACGAAGCCGCCTCCAATCTATTCAGACGGAGGACGGGAATTGCCTCTGCACCGCGCGGTTATGCCCGCGACGCCGCCGGGCGGCAAGGTGCTGCGGCCTCGGCCGGGGTGGCGCGGTCGCCGTAGAGCTGCCTCGCGCGGGTCTCGAACGCCCCGACCATGCGCGAGACCGCCTCGTTGAACAGCAGGCCGATCAGCTTCTGCAGCATCCGCGAGCGGAACTCGAAATCGACGTAGAAGTCGATCACCGCGCCGCCGTCCTCGGCTTCGATGAAGCGCCAGTGGTTGTTGAGGTAGCGGAACGGGCCGTTGATGTATTCGACGTCGATCAGCGAATGGGGGTGCAAGGTGACCCGCGAGGCAAAGCGCTCCTGGAACATCTTGAAGCGCACCACGAGGTCGGCGTGGAAGGTCTGACCGTCACGCCGGGTGATCCGGCAGGCGCTGCACCAGGGCAGGAACTCCGGATAGCGATCGACCGCGGCGACCAGGTCGAACAGCTGCTTCTGGCTGTAGGGCAGATGGCGCTGCTCGGCATGGGTCGGCATCGATGCGGCTACTCCGCGGCGGTGGCGAGGGCGGTCTGGCGGGCGCGCCGCAGGCGCTCGAAGTCGTCGCCGGCGTGGTAGGAGCTGCGGGTAAGCGGCGAGGCCGAGACCATCAGGAAGCCCTTGGCGCGCGCCATCCGGGCGTAGTCCTCGAACTCGGCCGGCGGCACGAAGCGCAGGACCGGGTGGTGGCGCGGCGTCGGCTGCAGATACTGGCCGATGGTCAGGAAATCGACCCCGGCCGAGCGCAGGTCGTCCATCACCTGGTAGATCTCGCGCTTCTCCTCGCCGAGCCCGACCATGATGCCGGATTTGGTGAACCGGCTCGGGTCGCGCTCCTTGACCCGGTCGAGCAGGCGCAGCGAGTGGTAATAGCGGGCACCCGGGCGCACGGTCCGATAGAGCCGCGGCACCGTCTCCAGGTTGTGATTGTAGACGTCGGGCCCGGCATCGACGATCGCCTCGACGGCGCCGGGCTTGCGCAGGAAGTCGGGCGTCAGGATCTCGATCGTGGTGGCGGGCGAGGTCTTGCGGATCGCCTCGATGCAGCGGACGAACTGGAAGGCGCCGCCGTCGGGCAGATCGTCACGGTCGACCGAGGTGATCACGATGTGCTGGAGGCCGAGCTCCGCGAGCGCTTCGGCCAGATGCCGGGGCTCGTCGGGATCGACTGCCCGCGGCCGTCCGGTCTTGACGTTGCAGAACGCGCAGGCCCGCGTGCAGACCTCGCCCAGGATCATCACCGTGGCGTGACCCTGGGTCCAGCACTCGCCGATGTTCGGGCAGGCCGCCTCCTCGCAGACCGTGTGCAGGCGCTTGGCCCGCATCAGCCGGCGGGTCTCGTGATAGCCGGTCGAGCTCGGCGCCCTGACCCGGATCCAGGGCGGCTTGCGGCGGATGCCTCGGCTCTCGGCGCGATCGACGACGGTGGTCATCGAACCTGCTTCACCCTAGCTGCTTAGAAGTCGGGCGATCGACGAGATACTCGGGCAAGAGGGTGGTCTCATCAATGATCGCCTCCGCAAGCTGTTCCGGTGTCAGATTCCGGGCGTCACGAAGATCGGCGCCCCGGAGGATCGTGCCCTTCAGCACCGCGTCCTTGAAATTGGCGCCGCGAAAGGTCGCGTTCGTGGCGTCCGCGTAAGCCAAGTTCGCTCGCTCCAGGTCGGCGTTGCTGAGGTCAGTCCGGCGCACGTATGCACCATGGATATCGATAACAAAGCCAGGCGGCCTCACGATGCTCGGTCGGTCTGCCATGTCATCGCTCCCCGCTGGACCGTGTCAGGATACGCATGATCTCTTGCACATCCGTGGGCACCAGAGCATCACCGTAGTTGGTAACATTCTCCCTCATGTACACGTTGAGCAGCTCTAGCACGGCACCGGCCAGGTCCGGAAAGTCCTGCGCGATCTCCCGCAGCGTGTAGATCGCGCCCAATCGGATCTGGAGCTTCGGGTCGTCGAGCTGGCCGACCGCGCGGTTGAATAGCTCGGCGACATGACCGCGGCGCGCCAGCTCTGCTTGACGAAGGGCGGCGTCTGCTTGGCGATTGGCGGCAAGGACCCGCATCCCGCCGAGAATGACGCCGACCACCGCCGCGCCGACGAGCCCGAAATTCCGGACCAGCTCGGAGACGGCGATCCACCACTCCATCCCACCGCTCAGAAGTGGATGGCCCGGCCGTAGGCGTCAAGGACGGATTCGTGCATCATCTCCGAGAGCGTCGGGTGCGGGAAGACCGCGTGCATCAGATCGAGCTCGGTCGCTTCCATCTGGCGCGCGATCGCGTAGCCCTGGATCAGCTCGGTGACCTCGGCGCCGACCATGTGCGCGCCGAGCAGCTCGCCGGTCTTGGCGTCGAACACGGTCTTGACCAGGCCCTCGGTCTCGCCGAGCGCGATCGCCTTGCCGTTGGCGAGGTAGGGAAAACGGCCGACCTTGACCTCGTAGCCTTGATCCTTGGCCGCGCGCTCGGTCAGGCCGACGCTCGCGACCTGGGGCGTGCAGTAGGTGCAGCCGGGGATCTTGGCGACATCGAGCGGATGGACCTCGTTGAGGCCCTTGATCCGCTCGACGCAGATCACGCCCTCGTGCGAGGCCTTGTGCGCGAGCCAGGGCGGGCCGGCGAGGTCGCCGATCGCGTAGACCCCGGGCTCGCCGGTGCAGAGCCACTCGTCGACCACGACGTGGCCCTTCTCGACCTTGACCCCGGTGCCCTCGAGGCCGAGGTCCTCGACGTTGCCGGTGATGCCGATCGCCAACACCACGCGCTCGACCTCGATGCCGGTCGTCTGGCCGTTCGCCTCGATGCTGGTCGCGACCCTGCCATTGCCGGCCTGGAGCCCGTTCACTTTGGCGCTGGTGTGAATCTTGATGCCACGCTTTTCGAACTGCTTGCGCGCCGCGGCCGAGATCTCCTCGTCCTCGACCGGCAGCACGCGATCGAGCACCTCGACCACGGTCACGTCCGCGCCCATGTGGTCGTAAAAGCTCGCGAACTCGATGCCGATCGCGCCCGAGCCGATCACCAGGACCGACTTCGGCATGATGTCCGGCACCATCGCCTCCTTGTAGGTCCAGATCAGCCTGCCGTCGGGCTCGAGGCCCGGCAGCGTGCGCGCCCGCGCCCCGGTCGCGAGGATGATGTGCGGGGCCGTGATCGCCTGCGCAGGCTTGCCGTCCTTCTCGACCCCGACCGTACCCTTGCCATCGAGCCGGCCCTGGCCGTCGAACACGGCGACCTTGTTCTTCCGGAGCAGATGCTGGACGCCCCGGTTGAGCTGGCTCGCGACCTGCCGCGAGCGCTTGATCACTTTGTCAAAGTCGTAGCTCAACTCCTTGGCGCTGAAGCCAAACTCGCCGATGTGGTGCATCAGGTGAAAGATTTCGGCCGAGCGCAGGAGCGCCTTGGTCGGGATGCAGCCCCAGTTCAGGCAGATGCCGCCCAGATGCTCGCGCTCGACCAGCGCGGTCTTCATGCCGAGCTGGGCCGCCCGGATCGCCGCGACATAGCCCCCCGGCCCGCCGCCGATCACGATCAGCTCGAACGCCTGCGCCGCCATCAGGCTTTTCTCCTGCCCCGTCGTTTCTTCGGCGAAGTTTGATCGCTTGCGGACAGCCCAAAGCCGCCCTCGGCCCAGACGTCCCGCTCCGTAATCGCGGCCCAATCGTACGGGCACAGTTTCGGCAAGTGATCCCGCAGGTCCGGCTCGGCGTCCAACGAGGCGGCTGCCAGGTTGCGTGCGCCCTCGTACAACTCCGGCAACGCCTCCCGCACCTTGCGCCTGATGGAAGGTGACATTTTGCGTTCCATGCTCGTGCGGAACGCCACGACCTCGCTGCGCCAGTGCCGACGCGGCAGGTCGAAGCCCGAATGATCGAGCTTCAGCAGATGCGCCATGATCTGCTGCACGAAGCTTTCGACCGCATGCAGTTGGGAACCGCCCAGATCTTCGATCTCCTCGGCCAGACGCTCGACGTCGATGCGGTTGTCACCCTGGAAATGGGTGCGCAGCGCCTGCGCCTGCGCCTGGGTCCAGGCGTAGAAATCCTGGTCATAGAGAAGCGCAGCCTCGGTAGCGGTCCCCGGACCGTTCCTCACCTCTTCGGACCGCCGCGCCATCAGGCCTTCCTCTTGCGGCGCCGCTTCGGCGCCTCTGGGGCGGTTTCCTGATCTGCGAGCAGGCTGCGCAGGTCCTGTCGGCTCCCGATCGCCTCCCAATCGTAGGGATTGGCCTTCGGCAACCTGCGAATCAATCCGGGCTCGCTGTCGATCAGGGCGGCGGCGGCAGCGTCGCGCGCGCGCGCGTACAGCCGGTCAAGACTCTGCAGAAGCAGGCGCTTCAGGCTGGTCGTCAGCCGATCTTGCAGCACGTTGCGGAAAGCGAAGATCTCCTGTCGCCAATGGTTTCGCGGCCAGTCGAGGCTGGAGTAGTCGAGCTTCAACAAGTGGGCCAGGATGTTGATCACCTGGCTCTCGAGCGCCTTGAGTTCGGATTTGCCCAGATCCTCGACCTCCTCGGCCAGATGCTCGACGTCGAGGCGATTGTCGCCCCGGAAATGCTCGCGCAGCACCGCCGCCTGTTCCTGGGTCCAGGCGTAGAAGTCCTGGTCGTAGAGCTTGGCCGGCTTGGTCGCCACGGGCGCCCTCTAAAGCAGCATCGCGAGCGGGTCTTGGATGTAGCCCTTGAAGGCCTGGAGCAGCTCGGCGCCGATCGCGCCGTCGATCACCCGGTGGTCGATCGAGAGGGTTACGGTCATGATGGTGGCGCTGGCCAGCGCGCCGTCCTTGATCACCGGGCGCAGCTCGCCGGCGCCGACCGCGAGGATCGAGGCCTGGGGCGGGTTGATCACCGCCTGGAAGTCGCGCACGCCGTACATGCCGAGGTTCGAGATCGAGAGGCTGCCGCCCTGGTATTCCTCAGGCTTCAGCTTCATGCCGCCGGGGTCGCGGGCGCGCGCCGAAAGGTCACGCATCTCTTTGGAGATCGCCGCCAGGCCCTTCTGATCGGCGTTGCGGATCACCGGCGTGACCAGGCCGTCCGGGATCGCGACCGCGACTCCGATGTCGATGTCGCGGTAGAGGTAGATCCTGTCGCCGCCGAAGGACGCGTTGGCCTTGGGCACCTTGCGCAGCGCCAGCGCCGCCGCCTTGATCACGAAGTCGTTGACCGAGAGCTTGTAGTCGGCGCCCGCACGGCCGTTCAGCTCCTGGCGGAGCTTCAGCAGCGCGTCCAGCTCGCAGTCCATGCTGAGGTAGAAATGCGGGATGGTCTGCTTGGCCTCGGTCAGCCGCCTGGCGATCACCTTGCGCATGTTGGAGAGCGGCTGCTCGGTAAAGGCTGCGGCCGGCGGCTGGATCGCGGCCATCGGCATCGGCGCGGCAATCGGCGCCGACCGCGGCGCCACCGGGGTTTCCGGGCGCGCGGTTGCGGTTGGCGGCGGGGCGGCCGCGGCCGACGGCGCCGCTGCCGCGGCAACCCCCGCCCTGATCGCCCGCTCGATGTCGACCTTGATGATCCGGCCGTGCGGCCCGCTGCCCCGAAGCCCGCCGAGATCGATTCCGGCCTGCTCGGCCATCCGTCTGGCGAGCGGGCTCGCGAAGATCCGCCGGCCGGGGTCGGCGCCGTTGCCCGCCTTCGCGGCCGCCGGTTCGGGTGCCGGCTCGCCTCCTGGCGTGGTCGGTCTCTCTGCCGATGGCGCCTCGGCTGCAGGCTTGGGGTCGGCGCCGCCAGGCGTAAAGCCCTCGAGCGCCCCGGCCGCCTCGCCCTCCTCGAGCAGGAGCGCGATCGGCGTGTTGACCGCGACCCCTTCGGTGCCGTCGGCGATCAGGATCTTGCCGAGCCGGCCCTCGTCGACCGCCTCGACCTCCATGGTCGCCTTGTCGGTCTCGATCTCGGCCAGCACGTCGCCGGCGCTGACCGCATCGCCCTCCCGCTTCAGCCAGCGCGCCAGATTGCCCTCGGTCATCGTGGGCGAGAGCGCCGGCATCAGGATCTCGATCGGCATGACGCCTCCCGGTTTCTTCCCGTTCTCGTTGTCGGCTCAGGCGTAGCAGACCGCCTTGGCCCCCTGCACCACGTCCTCGGTCTGCGGCAGCGCCAGGCGCTCGAGATTGGCGGCATACGGCATCGGCACGTCCTTGCCGGTGACGCGGCGGACCGGCGCGTCGAGGTGGTCGAAGGCCTGCTCCATCATGACCGCCGCAAGCTCGGCGCCCATGCCGAAGGTCGGCCAGCCCTCCTCGACCGAGACCAGCCGGTTGGTCTTCTTGACCGAGGCGATGATGGTCTGGACGTCGAGCGGGCGGATCGTGCGCAGGTCGATCACCTCGGCAGAGATGCCGTCCTTGGCGAGCGCGTCGGCCGCCTGCAGCGCCCGCTCGACCATCAGGCCGAACGCGACGATGGTGACGTCGGCGCCTTCGCGCAGCACCTTGGCCCGACCGATCGGCAGCACGAAATCATCGAGTTGCGGCACCTCGAAGGTCTGGCCGTAGAGGATCTCGTTCTCCAGGAACACGACCGGATCGGGATCGCGGATCGCGGCCTTGAGCAGGCCTTTGGCGTCGGCCGCCGAATAGGGGGCGATCACCTTGAGGCCCGGGCAGTGGCCGTACCAGGTGCTGTACTCCTGGCTGTGCTGGGCACCGACCCTGGCGGCAGCGCCATTGGGACCGCGGAACACGATCGGACAACCGAGCTCGCCGCCCGCCATGTAGAGCGTCTTGGCGGCCGAGTTGATCAGGTGATCCATCGCCTGCATGGCGAAGTTCCAGGTCATGAACTCGATGATCGGCCTCAGGCCTGCGAACGCGGCGCCGACACCTAAGCCCGCGAAGCCGTGCTCGGTGATCGGCGTGTCGATCACCCGGCGGACGCCGAACTCGTCGAGCAGCCCCTGGCTCACCTTGTAGGCGCCCTGGTACTCGGCGACCTCCTCGCCCATCAGGAACACGTCCGGGTCGCGCCGCATCTCCTCGGCCATCGCGTCCCGCAACGCGTCGCGCACGGTCTGCCTGATCATGGGCGTGCCGGCCGGGATCTCGGCTTCGACCGGGATCGGCGCCGGCACCGGCGCCGCGCCATTGCCCGAGCTGGTCACGCGAGCTGGCGCCGGAGCTGGGGCTGGAGTGGGGGCTGGAGTGGGGGCCGGTTGGGCCGCTGCCGCCGGCGCCGCCGCCTGATCGAGCGCGCCGCGGCCCTCGCCCTCGGCGAGCAGGAGGGCGATCGGCGTGTTGACGGCGATCCCTTCGGTGCCCTCCGGGATCAGGATCCGCCCGAGCACGCCGTCCTCGACCGCCTCGATCTCCATGGTCGCCTTGTCGGTCTCGATCTCGGCCAGCACCTCGCCCGTCGCGACGGCATCGCCCTCGGCCTTGAGCCATTTGGCGAGGTTGCCTTCGGTCATGGTTGGCGACAGGGCGGGCATCAGGATCTCGGTCGGCATTGCGGTTTCCTGGGGCGAGCGGACCGGGCGCCGGTCAGCCGTTCAGATAGACGTCCTTGTAGAGCTCGTCCGGACCCGGCTCCGGGCTGTCCTGGGCGAAGCTCGCGGCCTCGTTGACGATCGCGCGGATCTCCTTGTCGATCGCCTTGAAGGTCTCCTCGCCGGCGAGACCGCCATCGAGCATGGTCTTGCGCAGCCGGTCGATCGGATCGCGCTCGGTGCGCACCTCCTGGACCTCCTGGCGCGAGCGGTACTTGGCCGGGTCGGACATCGAATGGCCGCGGTAGCGGTAGGTGAGCGCCTCGAGCACGATCGGCCCCTTGACGCGCGCATGCGCCACCGCCTGCTCGGCGGCATCGCGGACCGCGAGCACGTCCATGCCGTCGATCGGCCGGCCGGGGATGCCGTAGGCCTCGCCGCGCCGGTACAGTTCGATGCTGGCCGAGGCGCGCTCGACCGAGGTGCCCATGCCGTATTTGTTGTTCTCGATCACGTAGACCACCGGCAGCTTCCAGAGCGCTGCCATGTTGAAGGCCTCGTAGACCTGGCCCTGGTTGACCGCACCATCGCCCAGATAGGTGACGCAGACGCCGCCGTCCTCGCGGTACTTGTGCGCGAACGCGATCCCGGTGCCGAGCGGGACGCAGGCGCCGACGATGCCGTGGCCGCCGTAGAAGCGCTTGTCGCGGGCGAACATGTGCATCGAGCCGCCCTTGCCCTTGGAATAGCCGGTGACCCGGCCGGTCAGCTCGGCCATCACCCGGCGCGGGTCCATGCCGGTCGCCAGCATGTGGCCGTGGTCGCGGTAGGCGGTGATCACCGAATCCCCGGTCTTGAGGGCGTGCTGGACGCCGACCGCCACCGCCTCCTGGCCGATGTACAGATGGCAGAAGCCGCCGATCAGCCCCATGCCGTAGAGCTGCCCGGCTTTCTCCTCGAAGCGCCGGATCAGGAGCATGTCGCGGTAGTAAATCAACAGCAATTCGCGGTCGTGGCTCGCCGCCCGCCGGTTGGCTACGTCGTCCTCGCTGACGACGGCGACGACCTCACGCTGCGCGCTGGCCATGATCAGATCTCCCACTGCCCGGTCCGGACGACGACCCTACCCCAAGCGGCGCGCCCTCGTTAAACAACATCCGCCGGCCGCTGTTAAGCCTTGCGGCAGCATACCAGCCATTCGTTCCGGCATCCGTCGGAAACGGCGTCCAGGCTACTTCGGCCCGTCCTTGGCATCGAGCAAAATGATCACGTCCGTGGGTGCTACGAAGCTCAACTCCCTGCGCGCCAGCTCGTCGATCAGGTCTCGATCCAGGGAATCGTGGCGCAGCCGCTGGACCTTGCGCTCGAGCGCGGTCCGTTCGGCGCGCAGCCCGTCGAGCTCCTGGTGGCTGGCCGCGAGCTCGGCGCTGACCTCGCGCCAGGCGAGCAGGCCCCGGCTGCCGCTGACCGCGTGGTAGCCAAAATAGGCCACGAGCCCCAGGCCGAGCAGGGCCAGCCAGTGCTGTCGACGCCAGCGCCCGGTCCAGCGGGACAGACGGGCGGGCATGACCGTCCCTAGGCCCGGAGCGCACCCGGGCCGGCGTAGCGCCCGACCGGACCGAGATCCTCCTCGATCCGCAGCAGCTGGTTGTACTTGGCCAGCCGGTCGGAGCGCGACAGCGACCCGGTCTTGATCTGGCCGCAGTTGGTGGCGACCGCAAGATCGGCGATCGTGCTGTCCTCGGTCTCGCCGGAGCGATGCGACATCACGCACCGGTAAGCTGCCGTCTGCGCCAGCTCGACGGTCTCGAGGGTCTCGCTCAAGCTGCCGATCTGGTTGACCTTGATCAGGATCGCATTGGCGATCTTGCGCTCGATGCCCTCTGCCAGGATCGCCGGATTGGTCACGAAGATGTCGTCGCCGACCAGCTGCAGCTTCGCGCCCAGGTCCTCGGTCAGCGCCCGCCAGCCGTCCCAGTCGTCCTCGGCCATGCCGTCCTCGATCGAGCGGATCGGATAGCGGCCGCAGAGCTCGGCGTAGAACCGGACCATGCCTTCGGCATCGAGCGAGCGCCCCTCGCCCTTCAGCTCGTAGCGCCCGCCGCGATGGAACTCGCTCGCGGCAGGATCGAGCGCGAACACCACCTGCTCGCCCAGGCGGTAGCCAGCGGCCTCGACCGATTTGGCAAGGAAGCCAAGGGCTTCGTCGGCGCTCTTCAGATTGGGCGCGAACCCGCCCTCGTCGCCGACGTTGGTGTTGTGGCCGGCGTCCTTGAGCGCCTTCTTGAGCGCATGGAAGATCTCGGCGCCGGTGCGCAGCGCCTCGGCGAAGGAGGGCGCCCCGACCGGCATGATCATGAATTCCTGCAGGTCGATCGGGTTGTCGGCATGGACGCCGCCATTGATCACGTTCATCATCGGGACCGGCAGGGTGCGCGCCGAGGTGCCGCCTATGTAGCGATAGAGCGGCAGGCCGAGCTCGGCTGCCGCCGCCTTGGCGACCGCGAGGCTGACGCCGAGGATGGCATTCGCCCCGAGCCGGCTCTTGTTGGCGGTGCCGTCGAGCTCGATCATGGCCCGATCGAGCGCCAGCTGATCCAGCGCGTCGCGGCCGAGCACCGCATCGGCGAGCTCGCCGTTGACCGCCTCGACCGCCCGCAGCACGCCCTTGCCGCCATAGACCGCCTTGTCGCCGTCGCGCAGCTCGATCGCCTCCTTGGAGCCGGTCGAGGCGCCCGAGGGGACCGCGGCGCGACCGAGGGCGCCTCCTGCCAGCGTGACGTCGACCTCGACGGTCGGATTGCCCCGGCTGTCCAGGATCTGACGGCCGACGAGTGCCACGATCTCGGTCTCGGTCATGATCGCTCCTCAGATCGGACGGCGCCGGATCGGACGGCGCTGGATTGGGCGGGGGCGAGCGGGTGCCGCTTGGCGAGCCGGTCGAAGGCGATCAGCACGTCGAGCAGGGCCGGCAGCTCGGCCAGCGGCACCATGTTCGGGCCATCGCTCGGCGCCCGGTCGGGGTCGGGATGGGTCTCGAGAAACAACGCGGCCACGCCGACCGCGAGGGCTGCTCGCGCCAGCACCGGCACGAACTCGCGCTGGCCGCCGGAGGCGCCACCGAGGCCGCCCGGCTGCTGGACCGAATGGGTGGCATCGAACACCACCGGCCAGCCGGTCGCCGCCATCTGCGGCAGGCCCCGGAAATCGGTCACCAGCGTGTTGTAGCCGAAGCTCGTGCCGCGCTCGCCGAGCAGGATCCGCTCCGCCCCGAAGCGCTCGAGCTTCCGCGCCACCTGCGCCATGTCCCAGGGTGCCAGGAACTGGCCCTTCTTGACGTGGATGGCGTCGCCGGTCGCGGCCGCGGCCGCGAGCAGGTCGGTCTGGCGGCAGAGGAAGGCCGGGATCTGCAGGATGTCGACCATCTCCGCGACCGGACGGCACTGCTGGCTCTCGTGGACGTCGGTGATCACCGGGCAGCCGTAGCGCTCGCGGACCTCGGCCAGCGCCTCGATGCCCTTGGCCAGACCCAGCCCTCGCGGGCTGTCGGCGCTGGTCCGGTTGGCCTTGTCGAACGAGCTCTTGTAGACCAGCCCCAGCTCTCTTGCGCGCGCCATCTCGACCAGAGCGGCCGCGGTCTCGAGCGCGTGCCCCCGGCTCTCGATCTGGCACGGCCCCGCGATCAGCACGAACGGCAGCTCGTTGCCGATCTCAAGCGGGCCGATTTGGACGCAGCGCGCTGGCATGGCGGCCCCTAACCGGCCAGGTGGCCCCAGGGCGCGATGTAAGGCGCGAGGATAGCGGCCGCCACCAGCAGCAGCAGCCCCAACTGAATTCGCTGCCCGACGATCGCGTTGCGGATCTGCGCCGAGAGGTCGGTGATCTGGTTGCTGAGGGCTTCGAAAGCTCCCGAGATGGCGTCGGCCTGCTCTTCGGAGACGCCCGCATTGCGCAAACGCGTGCGCAGGTCGGTGACCGGAGTTGCCATGGGCTAGCCCTTCCTTCGGAGCTTGCTGGGCACGGGCATCGACGCTCCTTCCTCAGACCAGCCGCGACTGGTGCACGGCCGCCTCGATGAACGAGGCGAACAGGGGATGCGGGGCGAACGGCTTGGACTTGAGCTCGGGGTGGAACTGGACGCCCATGAACCAGGGGTGGTCCGGCATCTCGACGATCTCGGGCAGGCGGCCGTCCGGCGACATGCCGGAGAAGCGCAGGCCTGCAGCGCTCAGGCGGTTGACGTAGTTGATGTTGACCTCGTAGCGGTGGCGATGGCGCTCGCTGATCTCGCCCTCGCCGTAGATCTTGTACGCGAGGCTGCCGGGCTCGATGATGCAGGGGTAGGCGCCAAGCCGCATGGTGCCGCCGAGATCGCCGCCGGGGCCCCTTGTCTCGCGCCGGCCCTCGCGCTCCCATTCGGTCAAGAGGCCGACCACCGGCTCCTCGGTCGGCGCGATCTCGGTCGAGCCGGCGCCCTCGATTCCGGCCAGATTGCGCGCCGCCTCGACGACCGCCATCTGCATCCCGAAACAGATCCCGAGATAGGGGATGTGGCGCTGGCGCGCGAAGGTCACCGCCGCGACCTTGCCCTCGGCGCCGCGCTCGCCGAAGCCGCCCGGCACCAGGATGCCGTTGACGTCCTGGAGGTGCAGCGCAGCGTCGCTGGATTCGAAGATCTCGGCCGCGAGCCAGCGGGTGTTGACCCGCACCCGGCTGCCGATGCCGCCGTGGGTCAGGGCCTCGTCGAGCGACTTGTAGGCGTCCGGCAGGCCGATGTACTTGCCGACCACGGCGATCGTGACCTCGCCCTCGGGCTTGTGCAGGCGCTCGCAGATCTCCAGCCAGCGGGCGAGCTCCGGCCCATGCTCGTGCGGCAGGCGGAAGTGCCGGAGCAGCTGGGTGTCGAGCCCTTCCTCGTGGTAGCGGATCGGCACCTCATAGATGCTGCCGACGTCGAGCGCCGGAATCACGCCGCCGGGCTGGACGTTGCATTGCAGCGCGATCTTACGCCTCGCCTCGGGCGGGATCGGGCGCTCGGCGCGGCAGAGCAGCAGATCCGGCTGGATGCCGATGCCGCGCAGCTCGCGCACCGAATGCTGGGTGGGCTTGGTCTTGAGCTCGCCCGCCGAGGCGAGATAGGGCACCAGCGTGAGGTGGACGTAGGCGACCCGGTCGCGGCCGAGCTCGAAGCCGAGCTGGCGGATCGCCTCCAGGAACGGCAGGCCCTCGATGTCGCCGACCGTGCCGCCGATCTCGCAGAGCGCGAAATCGGCGTCCTCGACGCCCTCCAGGATGAACGCCTTGATCATGTCGGTGACGTGCGGCACCACCTGGACCGTGCCGCCCAGATAGTCGCCGTGGCGTTCCCGGGCGAGCACGCGGGAGTAGATCTTGCCAGCGGTCACGCTGTCGTTGCCGCGCGCCGGGACACCCGTGAACCGCTCGTAGTGGCCGAGGTCGAGGTCGGTCTCGGCGCCGTCGTCGGTGACGTAGACCTCGCCGTGCTGATAGGGACTCATGGTCCCCGGATCGACGTTCAGGTAGGGGTCGAGCTTGCGCAGGCGGACCGAGTAGCCGCGCGCCTGAAGGAGCGCGCCGATCGCGGCCGAGGCCAGCCCTTTGCCCAAGGACGACACGACGCCGCCGGTAATGAAGACGAAGCGCGTCATGGGAGCAGGACTATCGGCCAGAACCGCGCGCAGGGCAATGGCCAAAAGCGCGACCGGCGCGGCCTGCCGGCGGAGCGGCCCGGGCCCGCCGGCCGGTCGGGCGCCCGCTCATCCGGCTGCTGACCTGGCCGCTCATTTGGCGACCGGCGCGCTCGGCTCGACCGGTGCGGCCGGCGGCGCCGGAGTTGCCGGCGCCTCCGAGCCGGCCGGCGCGCCGGGGGTCGTTGTCGGCTGGTCGAGGATCGAGCGCGGCCCCGAGCCGCGACCCGCGGCGATTGCCAGCAGCAGGCTGGTCGTGATGAAGATCGCGGCCAGCACGGCGGTAGTCCGGGTCAGCAGATTGGCCGACGCCCGGCCGGTCATCAGGCCGCCGAAGCCGCCGCCGCCCATGCCGAGCGCGCCGCCTTCGGAGCGCTGCAGCAGGATCACGCCGACCAGGGCCAGCGCGATCAGCAGATGCACGATCAGGATGATGGTCGTCATGTGCCGATCACATAAGTTCGGGACGCGGGTTCAGGATACGGGCTCAGGCTTCCGACTCCCAGGCGACCGGGTTTCGGGCCGCCGGGTCGCGGGCGGTGCGACCGCCCCTGCGCGTCAGGCACCGGCCGCCTGCCCCGCCGTGTAGATGGCCAGAAATTCGTCGGCATCAAGACTGGCGCCGCCGACCAGCACGCCGTCGACCTCGGCGACCGCCATGATGTCCTTGGCGTTGCTGGCCTTGACCGAGCCCCCGTAGAGCAGCGCGAGCTCGGCTCCGTCGGCGGCCAGCGCGGCGAGCCGCGCGCGCAGATGGGCGTGGGTGCGGGCGACGTCGTCCAGGCTCGGCGTGCGTCCGGTGCCGATCGCCCAGACCGGCTCGTAGGCGACGATCAGATTGGCCGCCGAGGCCGCCTCCGGCAGGCTGCCTTCGAGCTGGCCGTCGAGCACCTCGAGGGTGCGGCCGGCGAGCCACTCGGCCTCGGTCTCGCCGATGCACAGGATCGGGATCAGGCCAGCGGCCTGCGCCCTGGTCGCCTTGGCCCGAACCAGGGAGTCGGTCTCGCCGTGGCCATGCCGGCGCTCGGAGTGGCCGACGATCACCAGGCGGCAGCCGGCGTCGGCCAGCATGGCGGCGCTGAGATCGCCGGTATGAGCGCCGCTGGCCTCGCTCGAGCAGTCCTGGCCGCCAAGCAGGATCGCGCTGCCGACCAGCGCCGGCTGGATCAGGGCCAGGAGGGTCGCCGGCGGGCAGATGCCGAGCGTGCCGGCGCGAAACGCGACCGGCTCGCGCGCGCGGAGCGCCCGCGTCCGGGCGAGGCCGTCGGCGCGCAGGCCGTTCATCTTCCAATTGCCGATCACGATCGGCGTCGCCAGAGGCATCAGCAGTCACCAGGCAGCGCCCCGCGCCAGGCTCGACGCGGCGCCTCTCTAGCACACGCAGCGCGGGCTTGCCAGCGTCCGCCGTGCCAACTTGCCGGTTGCCGGCGTGCCGGCCGCTGCCTACATTGGGGCAGCCGTTCGGTGACCGGCCGGCACCGGTCGAGACAGCGAAGTTCCTGATCGATCATGCTCAACGTGCTCCGCCAGAAGGCGGGATCCTGGGTCGTCAAGGTCCTGCTCCTGCTGCTCGTGGTCAGCTTTGGGATCTGGGGCATCGGCGACGTGTTCTTCCGCGGCTCGCACAATCCGAGCGTCGCGAGCGTCGGCGGGGCGCCGATCCCGGCCAGCGAGCTGGCCGACAATTTCAGCCGCGCTCTGAGCAACCTGCAGCGCCGGGTCGGCACCACGATCGATCGCCAGCAGGCGATCCAGCTCGGCCTGATGCAGCAGACGCTGCAGGATCTGATCGCGCGCCGCCTGATCGACCTGCGCGCCCACGAGATGGGGCTGACGGTCGCCGACGACACGCTCCGGGAGATGATCACCGCCAATCCGATGTTTCAGACCGCCGGCCAGTTCGATCGCGACCGCTTCGAGCAGCTCCTGCATGCGAACGGGCTGACCGAGCAGGGCTACCTCGCGAGCCTGCGCCAGGACGCGGTCACGAGCACGCTGACCGGCAGCCTCGCCGGCCCGGTGACGGTGCCCGCAACCCTGGTCGACACGCTCTACCGCTATCGCAACGAGCAGCGCAGCGGCCACTACGTGGCGATCGAGGCGGCGGCGATCACCGACCCGCCGCAGCCGACCGAGGATCAGCTGACCAAGTATCACGATGATCATCAGGACAAGTATACGACCCCGCAGTACCGCCGGTTGACCTTCATCACGCTCAAGCCCGAGGATCTGGTCGGCGAGGTCACGGTCAGCGACGACCAGGTCAAAGCCGAGTATCAGGCGCGGATCGACAGCTATCGCACGCCGGAGCGGCGCACGGTGGTCGAGCTGCTGGCGCCCGATCGGGCGACCATCGACAAGGCGGCGCAGCAGGTGGGCGACGGCAAGAGCTTCGAGGAGGTCGCGGCCGGGCTCGCCGACCAGGGCCTGCACAGCGAGCAGCTGGGCGCGCTGGCCAGAACCGACCTGCCGCCCGAGATCGCCGACGTGGTGTTCGGGCTGACCAAGGACCAGGTCAGCCAGCCGGTCCAGAGCCCCTTCGGCTGGCATCTGTTCAAGGTCAGCGAGATCACGCCGGAGGCGGTGGTGCCGCTCGACGTGATTCACGACGACCTGGCCAAGGAGCTGGCGCTCCACGAGGCCAAGGACCGGCTGCCCGACGTCGCGACCCGCCTGGATGACCAGCTGGCAGGCGGGGGCAGCCTGGCCGACGCCGCGAAGGCGATCGGCCTGGAAGCCAAGTCGCTGCCGCCGATCGATGCCAAGGGCAACGACGCCGACGGTCATCACCCGGACGGGCTGCCGGCCTGGCCCGAGTTCCTCAAGGTCGCCTTCCAGACCGCGGCCGGCGAGCAGAGCCTGCTCGAGGAAACCGAGGCCGGCGGCTATTTCGTGCTCCGGGTCGATGAGATCACCGCACCCCGGGTCAAGTCGGTGGACGAGGTGCGGCCACAGCTGGTCGAGGCCTGGCAGGCTGAGCAGCGCCACGATCTGGCGCGCAAGCAGGCGGAAGATCTGCTCAAGCGCTTGCAGGACGGGGCGACGCTCGAGACGCTCGCGTCCGCCGACAAGCTCGCGGTGAAGCCGATCAAGCCGGTCAAGCGCGACGACCAGGGCAACGACCAGGGGATCAACCGGGCCGTGGTGCACGCCTTGTTCGCGACCGCGCCGGGCCAGGTCGCCGGCCAGGTGATCGAGCTCGGCGACGGCTTCGCCGTGGTCGCCACCGACGAGGTCATCGCGGCCGATCCGAGCACCGATCCGGACGGCAGGAAGAAGCTTGCGACCGAGCTCGAGACCGAGCTTCGCAACGACCTGCTGGCGCAGTTCGAGGCCGAGCTGCGTCGCCACTATCCGGTCGAGATCGACGGCGCCGCGATCAACCGGCTGATCGGCACCGACGGGCAGCTGCCGAGCGGACCGGCCCCACGGCTGCCGGACCTGGGCTCGTTCTGAGCGCAGATGCCGCCCCGCCCGGATCCGGCCGAGTTCGCCGCCCGCTACGACGCCGGACAGCCGCAGGTCGTCTGGACCTCCCTGGTCGCCGACCTCGAGACCCCGGTCTCGGCGATGCTCAAGCTCGCCGAGGGCCGGCCGTACAGCTTTCTGTTCGAGTCGGTCGAGGGCGGTGCCGTGCGCGGGCGCTACTCGGCGATCGGCCTCAAGCCCGACCTGATCTGGCGCTGCTTCGGGGAGCGCGCCGAGATCAACCGCGCGGCCCGCCATGACCTCGGCGCGTTCGAGCCCCTACCAGGCGGCGCGCTCGCCGAGCTGCGTCGCCTGATCGGCGAGTCGCGGATCGCGCTCGCCGAGGCGCTGCCGCCGATGGCGGCCGGGCTGTTCGGCTTCATGGGCTACGACATGGTCCGGCTGATGGAGCGGCTGCCGGCGGCCAATCCGGACCGGCTCGGGATTCCCGATGCCGTCTTCATCCGGCCGACGGTGATGGCGATCTTCGACAACATCGAGGACCGGGTGGTGATCGTGACCCCGGTCTGGCCGAACCCGGAGCTCGGCGCGCGCGCCGCCTATGATCTCGCCCGCGAGCGGCTGGCCGACGTGGTCGCCGACTTCGACCGCGCGCTGCCCCATCGCGGCGACTGGCGCGGCGCCAGCGCCCTGCCCCAGCCAGCCTCCAACGTCACCCGCGCGCACTATCACACCATGGTCGAGCGGGCCAAGGAGTACATCCGAGCCGGCGACGTCTTCCAGGTGGTGCCCTCGCAGCGCTTCACCCTGCCCTTCGATCTGCCGCCGTTCGCCCTCTATCGGGCGCTGCGCCGCCTCAATCCCTCGCCGTTCCTGTTCTTCCTCGATTTCGCCGACTTCGCCCTGGTCGGCTCGAGCCCGGAGATCCTGGTCCGGCTGCGCGACGGCACGGTGGTCATCCGCCCGATCGCCGGCACCCGCCGGCGCGGCATGACCCGGGAGGAGGACGCCGGGCTCGCCGCCGAGATGTTGTCCGATCCCAAGGAACTGGCCGAGCATCTGATGCTGCTCGATCTCGGGCGCAACGACGTCGGCCGGGTGGCCGAGATCGGCAGCGTACGCGTCACCGAGAAGATGGTCGTCGAGTACTACAGCCACGTCATGCACATCGTGTCCAACGTCGAGGGCCGGATCCGCCCCGACAAGGACGCGCTGGACGCGCTGATCGGCGGCTTTCCGGCCGGCACGGTGAGCGGCGCGCCCAAGGTCCGGGCGATGGAGATCATCGACGAGCTGGAGCCCGAGCGGCGCAACTTCTACGCCGGCGCGGTCGGCTATTTCAGTGCCGATGGCAACATGGACACCTGCATCGCGCTGCGCACCGCGCTGATCAAGGACGGCCGCATGTTCGTCCAGGCCGGTGGCGGGGTGGTCGCCGACAGCGACCCCGAGGCCGAGTATCAGGAGAGCTGCAACAAGGCGCGCGCCCTGATCCGTGCCGCCGAAGAAGCGGTGAGCTTCGCGCGCTCCAGCTCGTAGGGAGCGGCCGCGCCTCCCGGCGCCTGGCCTCCCCGGCGCGCAGGCGGCCTCGCTACTGGATCATGTTATGCGCGGAAACGTAGCGGCCGCAGGCGCTGGTCTCGGCCAGCAGGCCATGGGCGCAGCTCTCGCGCGCCACCACCGTGCTGATCGGGACCAGGACGAAGCCCCGCTCTTCGAGGGTCGGCAGCCAGCCGCGCAAGGCCTCGATGGTGAGGTCGTGGGGATGACCGATCGCGATCGCGACGCCGCGGCGCCGCGCGATCCGCTCGGTGGCGGCGAGCTGGCGGCGGATGGCGTCCAGATTGGCGTCGTTGTCGAGAAACACGTCGCGGTCGGCGTGGGGCACGCCCAGGCGCTGCGCCTCGGCGGCGGCAACCGTCTTCGAGGTCGTGCGCGAATCGACGAACAGCAGGCCACGCGCCTTGAGCTCGGTCATGAGCTCGTCCATCTTGTCGCGGTCGGCGGTCAGCAGCGATCCCATGTGGTTGTTGACGCCGACGAAGCCTCGGAAGCTGCGCAGCTGGGTCCGGAAGCGCGACAGGAAATCGCTCGGGCTGAGCGAGGTCAGCAGCGCGTCGGGCCCCGGCCAGTCGGCCCCGATCGGCTCCATCGGGACATGCAGCATCAGCTCGTGGCCGGCCGCGCGTGCCGCCTTGGCCTGCTCCGGAAGGCCCTCGGCGTAGGGCAGGAACGCGAGCGTCAGCGGCGCCTTGAGCTGGTTGAGCATGGCGGTGTTGTGGCGGTTCAGCCCGAGATCGTCGATCATCACCGCGATCTCCGGCCGATCGTCCAGAAGCGGCGGTGCGACCGCATTGCGCAGCCAGGTCGGCGTCCGCTCGGTGAGGTCGGCCGGCGCCTCGTGGGGCAGCAGCTGGGCGACGGCCGGCGGCGCGGATGCCCCGCGCAGCGCGGTCGCGGTTGCGGTCGCGGCGGCCACGGCGGACCCCGGCTCGGCGGACGCCCGCCGATCGAGCCCCAGATCGGCGCTCCGGACCGTGCCGGGTTCGGCGTCCGGAACCCCGATCGCCGGCATCGTCTTGGCGATCTGAGCGAGCCGCGCCCCCGCGATCTCGGCCAGCTGCGGCCCCGACAGGCCTTGCACCTCGCCCTTGGCCGAGACCGCCTTGCTCGCCTCGGTCACCAACACCAAGCCGTCCCGGACGGCGTCGTCGCGGCCCTCGAAGGTCTCGCCCGCGACCTGCAGGCTGCGCTGCCAAAGCCCGTGATGATCGACCTTGCCGGACGGCTGCGACGGCCACAGCAACGCCAGGCCGACCGTCAGGGCGGTCAGGCCAAGCGCACCCTGCGCCGCGTTGAAGCGGTGCTCGATCAGGTAACGGCGCAGCTTGGTCGACCAACTCTTGCGCCGGCGACTGCGTCGACGTCGTGTGATCATGCGACGGGCGCTTCCTTTCCAGAACCGACTTGTGTCATCACCGCCAGCGTACTCGCAGCATCCTAGCAGAGAATGGCCCGAGCGACACTAGCCCTATTGATATCCACGCGAGATTTCAATCGGCAATATATGTTGTTCGGTGATCTCCCACGCCAGCGATCGCCGTTTGAGGAGTCAGGCTGCGTCAGCATAGCCGAAACGCGACGGTAAGCTTGCCTGCACTTCACCAAGGCATATCTCGGTGCAACCCCGGTCTGGCGGCGTGCCCGGTCGTCTCGCCCGCGGCACGCCCTCGCGCCGAGGTCTGGCGTGCTTTCTCCTTGACGCCGCCGACCCGGCCGGGCTTTGCTGACCGACGCCCACTCCCGCGATCGAATGCCCGACCGATGATGGTGCTGCTGCTCGATAACTACGATAGCTTCACCTACAACTTGTTCCATTACTTGGGCGAGTTGGGGGCGAAGGTGACGGTGCGACGCAATGACACGCTGAGCGCGGCCGAGGCGCTGGCGCTGCGGCCCGCGGCGATCGTGATCTCGCCCGGACCCTGCGACCCCGATCGGGCGGGGATCTCGCTCGATCTGGTGCGCGCCGCGGCCGAGTTCTGCCCGATCCTCGGGGTCTGTCTCGGCCATCAGGCGATCGCCCAGGCGTTCGGCGGCCGGATCGTGCGGGCGCCGCAAATCATGCATGGCAAGCTCAGCCCGATCGAGCACACCGGCGACGGCCTGTTCGCGGGCCTGCCCTCGCCCTTCATGGCGACCCGCTATCACTCCCTGGTGGCGGAGCCCGAGAGCCTGCCGGCCTGCCTGGAGGTGACCGCGCGGACCGCGGATGGCGTGATCATGGGGGTCGCCCATCGCGCCCGGCCGATCTACGGCGTCCAGTTCCACCCGGAGAGCATCGAGACCGAGCACGGCCACCGGCTGCTGCGCAACTTCCTGGCCACGGTCGAGGTCGAGGCCGCGGCATGAGCGCCGCGCCCGATCGCATGAAGGCGCTGCTCGCGCTGGTCGCCGGCGGCAAGTCGCTGACCCTCGATCAGGCGCGTCAGGCGTTCGAGATCATGATGGCGGGCGACGCGACCCCGGCTCAGGTCGGGGGCTTCCTGATGGCGCTCAGGGTGCGCGGCGAGACCGTCGACGAGCTGACCGGCGGGGCGCAGGCGCTGCGCGAGCGCATGGTCAAGGTCAACGCGCCGGACCACGCGCTCGACACTTGTGGTACCGGCGGCGATGCGTCCGGGACCTTCAACGTGTCGACCGCGGCGGCGCTGGTGGTTGCGGCCTGCGGCGTGCCGGTCGCCAAGCACGGCAACCGCGCCCTGTCGTCGAAGTCCGGCTCGGCCGACATCCTGGCGGCGCTCGGGGTCGACATCGAGGCCGAGCCGGCCCGGGTCGAGCGGTCGATCCGCGAGGCCGGGATCGGCTTCATGATGGCGCCCCGCCACCATGGCGCGATGCGCCACGTCGCCGGCGCCAGGGTCGAGCTCGGCACGCGCACGATCTTCAACCTGCTCGGGCCGCTCGCCAACCCGGCCGGCGCGAAGCGGCAGCTGCTGGGGGTGTTCTCCGGCGACTGGGTCGAGCCGCTCGCGCGGGTCCTTGGCCAGCTCGGCGCCGAGCGTGCCTGGGTCGTGCACGGCTCCGACGGCCTGGACGAGCTGACCACCACCGGCCCGTCCCAGGTCGCCGAGCTGCATGGCGGTCGGGTCCGGACGTTCGAGGTCATGCCCGAGCAGGCCGGCCTGCCGCGGGCCCGGCCCGAGGATCTGCGCGGCGCCGATGCCGAGACCAATGCCGACGCGCTGCGCGCGCTGCTCGACGGCGTGCGCGGGCCCTATCGCGACATCGTGCTCCTGAACGCCGCCGCCGCCCTGGTGGTCGCCGAGCGTGCCGAGGATCTGCCGGCCGGCGTCGCCCGGGCGGTCGAAGCGATCGATCGCGGTGCCGCCAAGGCGGTCCTGGCCAGGTTGATCGCGATTTCGAACGAGGCGCCGCCCAGTGGCTGATGTCCTGGCCGAGATCTGCGCCAGGCGGCGTCAGGCGGTGGCGCGCCAGAAGGCGCTGGTACCCCTTGCCCGGCTCGAGCGCCGCCTCACCGACCGACCGCCCCGGGGCTTCGTTCGCGCGCTCGAGGCCAAACTCGGCGGCAACCAGTTCGGGCTGATCGCCGAGATCAAGAAGGCGTCACCCAGCCGCGGCCTGATCCGGCCGGACTTCGACCCGCCGGCGCTCGCAGAAGCCTATGCCGCGGGCGGTGCCGCCTGCCTGTCGGTTTTGACCGAGAGCGAGCATTTCCAGGGCACCGACCGGGATCTCGAGGCGGCGCGCGCGGCCGTGAGCCTGCCGTGCCTGCGCAAGGACTTCATCCTCGAGCCCTATCAGGTGGTCGAGACGCGGGCGCTCGGCGCCGACTGCATGCTCCTGATCATGGCCGCGCTCGACGATCGTGAGGCCCGGGAATTGTCTGGCCTCGCCAACGAGTTGGGGATGGACGTTCTGATCGAGGTGCACGATGCCGTCGAGCTCGATCGGGCGCTTCGCCTCGATTCCCGGCTGATCGGGATCAACAACCGCAATCTCAAGACCCTGCAGGTCGATCTCGGGGTCACCGAAGACCTGGCGCCGCGCCTGCCCAAAGATCGCCTGCTGGTCGCTGAGAGCGGCCTGTACACATACCAGGACCTCGAGCGCATGGCTGTGGTCGGCGCCCGCTGCTTTCTGGTCGGCGAATCCCTGATGCGCCAGGCGGACGTACGGCGCGCGACCGCGGCCCTGCTCGGTATGACGGTCGCGGCATGAGCAGGCTCAGCCATCTCGATGCGGCCGGCCACGCGGTCATGGTCGACGTCACCGCGAAGCCGGTGACCGAGCGGGTCGCGGTCGCCTCGGCGCGGGTCCTGATGCAGCCCGAGACGCTCGCCCTGATCGGGCAGGGCGGGGTCGAGAAGGGCGACGTGCTCGCGGTCGCGCGCCTTGCCGGCATCATGGGCGCCAAGCGCACGTCCGATCTGATCCCGCTCTGCCATCCTCTGGCGCTGTCCTCGGTTCAGGTCGAGCTCGTCTGCCGGGCCGAGCCGCCCTCGGTCGAGATCACCGCGACCTGTCGCGTGCGCGCCCAGACCGGGGTCGAGATGGAGGCGCTGTGCGCGGTCAGCACGGCGGCGCTCACGGTCTACGACATGTGCAAGGCGGTCGATCGCGGCATGCGCATCACCGACATCCGGCTGCGCCACAAGGCGGGCGGCCGGTCGGGATCGTTCACGGCCGAGTGATGCTGTCGGTCGAGGACGCGCTCGCACGCATCACCGCCGCCTTCCGGCCGCAGCCGACCGAGTGGGTGCATCTCGCCGCCGCCCATGGCCGGGTGCTGGCGGACGATCTGCTCGCTCCGCGCGATCAGCCGCCGGGCGCGGTCTCGGCCATGGATGGCTATGCGGTCCGCGCGGCGGATCTGGCCGACGGCAGCGCCGAGCTTCGGCTGGTCGGCAGTGCCCCGGCCGGCGGCCGGTTCGAGGGCACGCTCGAACCGGGCGAGACCGTGCGCATCTTCACCGGCGGCCTGCTGCCGGCCGGCGCCGATGCGGTGGCGCTGCAGGAGAACGCGACCGCCGGGGGCGAGCGGGTCCGGCTCGAGGGGCGGGTCGAGCCCGGCACCTATGTCCGGCCCGCCGGCCTCGACTTCAAGCGGGGCGAGCTGGCTCTGCCGGCGGGCCGGCGGCTGACCGCGCGCGATCTCGGCTTCGCGGCCGCGCTCAACCAGGTCTGGCTGCCGGTCCGGCGCCAGCCGCGGATCGCTCTGCTCGCGACCGGCGACGAGCTGGTCATGCCCGGCCAGACGCTGGCCCCGACCCAGATCGTCAACTCCAACAGCACGGCGCTTGCCGCCATGGTCGCGGCCTGGGGCGGGCTCGCCTCGGATCTCGGGATCGCCCGCGACGAGCCGGCGGCGCTGGCCGCGGTCGCCGAGCGGATCGCCGGCGCCGAGCTGCTGGTGACCCTCGGCGGCGCCTCGGTCGGCGAGCGCGACCTGGTGCGCAGCGTGCTCGGCGAGCAGGGCCTCGAGCTCGACTTCTGGCAGATCGCGATGCGGCCCGGCAAACCCTTGATGTTCGGCGCCATCCGCGGCGTGCCGCTGCTCGGCCTGCCCGGCAATCCGGTATCGGTAGGGGTTTGCGCGGTGTTGTTCGTGCGCGCGGCGATCGCCGTGCTGCTCGGCCTCGACCCGGCGCCGCCGGAGATCCCGGCCGTGCTCGGAAGCAGCCTCGGGCCGAACGACCGCCGCCAGGAGTACCTGCGCGCGCGCGCCGAATGGGGCGCCGACGGCCGGCTGGTCGCGGTCCCGGCCGAGCTCCAGGACAGCTCGATGCTCGCGACCTTCGCGCGCGCCGACTGCCTGATCAAGCGGGCGCCCTTGGCGCCGGCGCTGCCGGTCGGCGCGCCGGTGCGGGTGCTGCCGCTCGCCGCCGGCCCGATCGGCGTCTGAGGCCGGCGTCTGGAGCACAGTCATGTGGCGCGGATGCAACCGCGACTCGGTAGAACCTTCTGAGAGGCTTGGAATGGAACATCCGATCCGGTAGATTGGATGCTGCGCTTTGATGCGTTGACGGCCGATGAGAACTTATGTAGAACAAAACGCACAGCGCGGTCGTAGAGGGGGAGGAAAGGTGCTCACTCAGCGCCAGCACCAGTTGCTCCAGTTCATTCAGAGCTATCTGGGCAATCAGGGCGTGCCGCCCTCCTTCGAGGAGATGCGGGACGCGCTCAAGCTGAAATCCAAGTCGGGCATCCACCGGCTGATCACCGGCTTGGTGGAGCGCGGCTACATCCGCCGCCTGCAGTACCGCGCGCGCGCGCTCGAGGTCATCCGACTGCCGGCGAACTGGCGCGGTGACGCCGGCGAGCCCGACGCGGCGACCAACGTGGTCCAGGGACATTTCGGCGCGAGGCCGGACCTCGCGGCCGAGGAGGGTGGGACGCTCAGCCTGCCGCTCTACGGCCGGATCGCTGCCGGCACGCCGATCGAGGCGCTGCGCGACCACACCACCCAGGTCGCGGTGCCGCCGCATCTGCTCGGCAGCTCCGGCGACCACTATGCCCTCGAGGTGGTCGGCGATTCGATGATCGAGGCCGGCATCCAGGACGGCGACATCGTGGTCATCGAGCGTCGCGACGTGGCCGACAATGGCGACATCGTGGTCGCGATGATCGACGAAACCGAGGTTACCCTGAAGCGGATGCGGCGCAAGGGCGGCACGATTGCGCTCGAGGCCGCCAATCCGCAGTACGAGACCCGGATCTTCGGCGCCAACCGGGTCAAGGTCCAGGGCCGGCTGGTCGGCCTGATGCGCCGCTACTAGCGGGCGCCGGGATCAGCCCACGGCAGCCAGCACCTCGCCCACCCGATCGGTGAACACGGACGTGACGCCCGCCGCGAGGAGGTCTCGGGCGCGGGCCGGATCGTTGACCGTGTAGAGCAGGAGCGGCACCCCCGCAGCCAGCACCGCCGCCCGCTGCGACGCGCGCAGCCGGCGGTCGCTCAGATGCAGGGTTCGGCAGTCGCAGGCGGTGAGCTTCTCACGCCAGCGGCGCGGCAGGCTCCCGGCGAGATAGCCGCGGGGCATCTCCGGTGCCAGATCGCGCGCGACCCCGAGGCAGGCGGGTGCGAAGCTCGAGATCAGCGGTGCCGGCCGGTCGGCCGGCCAGAGCCGGCGCAGAGTCGCCACCGCGACCCGCGCGGTCTCGACCTCGCGCCCCGGGCAGGGCTTGATCTCGACGTTGATCCCGAGACCGAGCCCGGCGCAGAGCGCCAGCGCCGCCTCCAGGGTCGGCACCCGCTCGCCCCGGAAGGCGGGCGCGAACCAGCCGCCGGCATCGAGCTTCTGCAGCTCCTCCAGCGTCGTCAGGGCGACCTCGCCCCGCCCGCTGGTGGTCCGCTCCAGGCGCTCGTCGTGGATCAGAACCGGATGCCCGTCCCGGGTCAGCTTGACGTCGAACTCGACCCAGCTCGCCCCGAGCTCCTTCGCTTTTCTGAGACTTGCGAGGGTGTTCTCGGGCGCCGCCGCAGCCGCGCCCCGATGCCCGATCACCCGCGGGATGGCCAGTGCAGGTTGGGTTGCTCGTTGCATGCTTCGACCTGGCGGGCTTAGAATTTGAAGGGTAGCATAAAGGAAGGCGGTTCGACCCGGTGAGTTCGAGCGGGTGATTTCGAGACCGCGCTTCATTATCTTCCGGCTGCCGTCGCTCGCGCTCGCGGCAGCGCTCGTGGCCACGAGCATCGCGGGAGCCTTGTGGCAGGTGCCGAGGCCAAACCCGTTCGAGCCCGTCCGCCCGCTCAGCCTCGACTGGCTGACCCACCCGGTCGAGACCAACGCCTTCCTCCGGCTGCTGCTTCGAATCCAACCGGCTCGCGGGTGGTTGCGAGAATGCCCGGCCGCTCGCAGTCCTGGGCAGGTGAGTGCGCCGCCAGCCTTGCCCGCGGGCGCGAATGCAGGCAGAACTGCGCCCCCCGGGCGATCCGCCCGGCGTCTCGAGCCGAGGAGAGGATGATGTGCCTCAACGTCTGCCAGTTCACGCTTCTGGTGCTCGCGGCAACGCTCACGTCCTGTACGAGCGGTGGACCTTCGCCGGCGCCGGCGGGGCCCCACAATCAGCCCGAGGCCGGCATGGCCGCGCCGAAGGCGCCCGGCACCATCTATATCGGCACGGCCGGCGTCACCGGTGTCTACTACCAGGCCGGCAGTGCCGTCTGCCGCGTCGCCAATCCGACCCTCAAGCAGAACGGCTCGAGCTGCGAGGCGGTCAGCACCGAGGGCTCGATCGCCAACATCGATGGCCTGCGTTCGGGCAAGCTCGACATGGCGATTGTCCAGAGCGATCTGCAATTCGAGGCCTACCACGGCAGCGGGCAGTTCGCCTCCGCGGGCGCTTTTCCCGAGCTGCGCGCCGTGTTCGCGCTTCACCCGGAGCTGTTCACCGTCGTCGCGCGCAGCGATTCGGGCATCCGGACCTTCGATGATCTGAAGGGTAAGCGGGTCAACATCGGCAACCCCGGCTCGGGCCAGCGCGCGACCATGGAGCAGCTGATGCAGGCCAAGGGCTGGACCATGAAGGACTTCGCCTACGTCTCGGAGCTGAACTCGAGGCAGCAGGACGATGCGCTGGCCGCCAACCAGGTCGACGCCATCGTGTTCACGGTCGGCTACCCCTCGGCCGCGATCCTCGGTGCGACCAAGATGGTGAGCGCCCGGCTGATCCCGGTCACGGGACCCGAGGTCGACCGGCTGATCGCGGCCAAGCCTTACTACTCCAAGGCGGTCATCCCCGGCGGCTTCTATCCCGGCAACGCTACCGACACCGAGACCTTCGGCGTGCGCGCGACCCTGGTGACCTCGAGTGCCATGCCCGACGAAGAGGTCTATGAGGTGGTCCAGTCGGTGTTCGGGAACTTCGATCGCTTCAAGAAGCTGAACTCCGCCCTGGGCGAGCTCAACAAGCAGGACATGGTCAAGGCGTCGCTCTCGGCGCCGCTCCATCCGGGCGCGGAGCGCTACTACAAGCAGGCCGGGCTGATGTGATCGCGCCGGAGCCCGCGGTTATCGAGGGGGGTCTTCAAGCCGCGCTCGCCCAATAGTAGGATCGCAGTGAGCGGGCAGGCGCACTCGATGCCCGGGGGGAGAGCCAGAAGGCGGGACGATGAGCGGACCACTGCAGGTGATCGGCGGCGGCCTCGCCGGCAGCGAGGCGGCCTGGCAGGCCGCGCGGGCCGGCGTTCGCGTGGTGCTGCACGAGATGCGGCCGCTACGCGCGACCGACGCGCACAAGACCGGCACGCTCGCCGAGCTGGTCTGCTCCAACTCGTTCCGCTCCGACGACCCGCTGAACAACGCGGTCGGCCTGCTGCACGAGGAGATGCGCCGCCTGGGCTCGCTGATCATGGCCGCGGGCGATGCGCACAAGCTGCCCGCGGGCGGGGCGCTCGCGGTCGACCGGGACGGGTTTGCGAGCGCGGTCGAGGCGGCGCTCGAAGCGGACCCCCGGATCGAGATCCGGCGCGAGGAGGTGCCGGACCTGCCCGATCGGTCGTGGGCGAGCGTGATCGTCGCGACCGGCCCCCTCACCTCGCCGGATCTCGCCTGCTCGATCCGCGCCGTGACCGGTGAGGATGCGCTCGCCTTCTTCGATGCGATCGCGCCGATCGTCCACCGCGAGACGATCGATCTTGAGATCGCCTGGTTCCAGTCGCGCTACGACAAGGCGGGCCCGGGCGGCGGCGGCGCCGACTATGTCAACTGCCCGCTCGACCGGGCGCAGTACGAGGAGTTCATCGCGGCCCTGCTCGCGGCCGAGAAGCACAGCTTCAAGGACTGGGAGGCGAGCACGCCCTATTTCGAGGGCTGCCTGCCGATCGAGGTCATGGCCGAGCGCGGGCCGGAGACGCTCCGCTTCGGGCCGATGAAGCCGGTCGGCCTCGCCGACCCGCGCACCGGCCAGAGGCCCTACGCGGTCGTCCAGCTGCGCCAGGACAACGCGCTCGGCACGCTGTTCAACATGGTCGGCTTCCAGACCAAGCTCACCTACGGCGAGCAGGCCCGGATCTTCCGCATGATTCCGGGCCTCGAGCGAGCCGAGTTCGCGCGCCTCGGCGGCCTGCACCGCAACACCTTCATCAACAGCCCGCGCCTGCTCGATCCCAAGCTGCGCCTCAAGGTCCGCCCGCACATCCGCTTCGCCGGCCAGATCACCGGCGTCGAGGGCTACGTCGAGAGCGCTGCGATCGGCATCCTCGCGGGCCGGTTCGCGGCCGCCGAGATCAAGGGCGAGGCGTTGGCGCCACCGCCGTCGACCACCGCGCTCGGCGCGCTGCTCGGCCACATCACGGGCGGCGCCGCGGCCGAAACCTTCCAGCCGATGAACGTCAACTTCGGCCTGCTGCCGCCGCTCGGGCGCGCGGTCAAGCGGGCTGAACGCAAGCCTGCGCTGGCCCGGCGCGCGCTCGCCGACCTCGATGCCTGGCTGGCCGCGCCGGCCGAGGCGGCCTGACGCCTGATCCGAGCCCCCGGAGGACCCGATGACCAGCGACCCCGCCCAGCAGTTTCCCGCCAACCCGGATCAGGCGGAATACTGGAACTCCGGCGGGGGTCAGCAGTGGGTGACCCACCAGGCGGCGCTCGACGCCCGGTTGAAGCAGATCAGCGACCTGCTGTTCGTCCGCTGCGCGGCGCGAGCGGGTGAGCGGGTCGTCGACGTCGGCTGCGGCACCGGCGCCACGACGCTCGAGCTCGCGGCCCGGGTCGGCACAGCGGGTGCGGTGCTGGGCAACGACATCTCGGAGCCGATGCTGGCGCTCGCGCGCCGTCGGAGCGCTGCGCGAGGCTACGACCACGTGCGCTTCCTTTGCGCCGACGCGCAGATCCACCGCTTCGAGCCGGCGACCCGCGACCTCCTGTTCTCGCGCTTCGGGGTGATGTTCTTCAGCGATCCGGCCGCCGCGTTCGCGAACCTCATGAGCGCGCTCAGGCCGGGCGGCCGGCTGGCCTTCGTCTGCTGGGCGCCGCTCGACGCCAATCCCTGGTTCAGGGAGCCGCTCGCGGTCGGCGCCCGCCGGCTGGGACCGCCCGAGCCGCAGCCGCCGCGCGCCCCGGGGCCCCTCGCCTTGGCCGAGACCGACTACGTCGAGGAGATCCTGACCGCGGCGGGCTTCGGCGGGATCGGGATCGAGACGCTGACCACGCATCTGACGGGTGCTGCGACCGCCGAGGAGGAGGCCCAGTTCGCCTGCCTGGTCGGCCCGCTCACGCGCATGATCAGGGCCCGCGAGCCCGACCCGGCGACCATTCAGGCGATCGTCCTGGAGGTCACCGAGCGCTTCCGGCCCTATCAGAGCGAAGACGGGGTCCGGATACCGGCGACGCTGCATTACGTCACCGCAAGCCGACCATGAACCACGGGGGGCCGCGGCGTCAGTCGACGAACCGGCCGAGGCGGACGGCGGTCAGGCCTGGCCCGAGCCGGCGCGAGGGCATGATCAGCACGCAGTCGTCATAGGGCGTGCGCACCGGCTGGGCGCCGTCGTGACCGATCACCGTGCCCCGCTTCGGCACCACCTCGAGGCCCTGGAAGTCTTCGGTGAAATGGAACGGTCCGCCGTTCACGGTGATCGCATGGGTGACCTCGATCAGCCGTTGCGGCCCAGGCTCGGCGGCGGCGCCGAGCCCGGCCAGCGCCGCGGGCGCGATCAGACCCTGCGCCGCCAGAAAGCGTCCGCAGGTCGCGATCGCGACCTCGACGCTCGGTGCCGCCCAGTGCTGCCCGCACTCGACCAGCATGGCGACGCGCGGGCTGGCAGGGTCGGCAAAGGCGCCAAAATCGCGCATCCGGGCGCCGCCCCGATGGCCGGCGTCGGCGACCACCAGGCCGGGATAGCCGATCGCCCGGGCAAGCCGCCGCCCCTTGGCGGGGAGGCCGCACAGCAGCAGCGGCGGGGTCGGGAGCTGCATCGAGTGCAGGTCGAGCAGAGCGTCGGCACTCTCGATCAACGGCCGGATGACGCGCGCCCGGTCGAGCTCGACCGAGCGCCGCGGCCCGTCCAGGGTCGCGGGGTCCCAGACGCGGTTGAAGTCCTCGTCGACATAGCGGCTGGCTTTGGGTTGGGCGGGATCGAAGCGCTCGTAAGCAGCGGTGTTGACGAAGGCGAGCGACAGCCGGCCGCGTCGCGGCCGGACGCCGCGCTCGAACAGCTTGACCAGCGCCCAGGCGCCGCAGAGCTCGTTGCCATGGACCAGCGCCGTGATCACCGCGTGCGGCCCGGCCCGGCCGCTCTCGAAGGTCGTGACGTAGGGGATGTCGGTATTGCCCTGCCGGTAGGCGCTGATGTCCGGCGCCGCGATCTCGACCGGGGGTTCGGTCATCGGTCAGGCCGCCACCGCCCGATCGACCAGCCGGCGGAGAAACCCGGCGCAACGCTCGAGCTCGGCCAGCTCGACGTATTCGTCCGGCTTATGCGCGACCGTCATGTCGCCCGGGCCGCAGACCACGCTCGCGATGCCGCGCGCGGCGAACAGGCCGGCCTCGGTGCCGAACGCGACCTTGGCAGGCGGCCCGCCGCCGGCGAGCGCCGAGCAGAGATGCTCGATCGTCGAATGGCCGGCGCCGCCCAGCGCCGGATAGCTCATCAGCTCCTGCCATTCGATCGCCGCGTCGGGATGGCGGGCGCGCATCTCCGGCAAAAGCTCAGCCTCGGCGAAGGCCTGCACCTCGTTCAGGAGCGCCGCCGGGTCCTGGCCCGGCAGGATCCGGAACTCGAACTCGAAGCGGCACCCGGCGGGCACGATGTTGAGCGCGGTGCCACCATGCACGACGCTCGTGGTGACCGTGCAGTGCGGCGGATCGAAGCCCGCCTGGAAGGGGCCCTCGGTCCGGAACTCGAGGTTCCGCCGGCGCAGGCGGACGATGATCTCGGCGGCGATCTCGATCGCGTTGACGCCCAGATGATTGAGCGCCGAGTGGCTGGCGAGGCCGGTCACGGTACAGGCGTAGCCCGCCTTGCCCTTGTGGCCGTCGGCGACCCGCATGGCGGTCGGCTCGCCGACCACGCAGCCGAAGGGCAGCGCCGGCAGGCACGCGGCCAGATGATCGAGCAGACGGGGCACCCCCTTGCAGCCGACCTCCTCGTCATAGCTCAGCGCGAGATGCACCGGCGCCCGGAGCTTGCGATCCAGGATCTCCGGCACGAGCGCCAGCGCGGTCGCGACGAAGCCCTTCATGTCGGCGGTGCCGCGGCCGTACAGGCGGCCGTTCCGCGCGCTGCAACGGAAGGGATCGCTCGACCAGTCCTGGCCGTCGACCGGCACCACGTCGGTGTGACCGGAGAGCACCAGGCCGGGCCGCTCCGCGGGTCCGATGGTGGCGAGCAGGTTGGCCTTGCCGCCGCTGTCGTCGAACACCAGCTCCGAGGCGACCCCCAGCCGGTCGAGATAGTCGCGCACGAACTCGATCAGGGGGAGGTTGGAATTGCGGCTGGTGGTGTCGAAGCCGACCAGCCGGGCCAGCATCTCGGATGGGGTCAAGGGGCTCGCTCGGGTCACAAGGATGCTCGAAGGCGACGACCGCCGACCAAAATATAGCCCGCGTCCCGCGAGCTGTCATGCCTTCCGCTCGGCGGGCCTCCGGCCGGATCGCGGCGGCCGGTGGTCGCAGCCGCGATCGACCTCATATTGTTGATCGCCGAGGCTGAGGCCAACTCTACCCGCAAAAGGGAGGATCCGTTGCTCGCAAGACCGATCGCGCTCGCCAGTCTGGCCGGCGGCCTGACCCTGCTTGCTTCTCTGGCGGCGGCCGACGAGGTCGGCAGCTTCACCAACGACTGGACCGGCAACGGCATCGTGGTCGAGGCGATCGCCGACCCCAAGATCGCGGGCATCACCTGTCACGTCGCCCGGTTCGAGCGCGGCGTGCTCGACAAGCTGACCAAGGGCAACTGGTTCGAGGACCCGTCCAACGCCTCGATCGCCTGCGGCCAGACCGGGCCGATCGTGATCGGCGACATCGAGCGCGGCGAGAAGGGCGAAGAGGTGTTCAGCCAGCGCCTGAGCCTGATCTTCAAGTCGCTGGCGGTGCGCCGCATCTACGATGAGAAGAACGACACCCTGGTGTACGTCGTCTACTCTCGTCAGGTGAAGGAAGGCAGCGCCAAGATGGCGATCAGCACCGTGGCCCTGCGCGGTGTGGAGGTCACCTGGCAGAAATGAGCGGCAGGCTTTCAACCTCGGCCGCGGATCTCGCTTGCCGTTGCGCTTCGGTACCTTCAGCCCCTAGGCTGCGACCATGTCGCGGGAGAGGACGAGGACCATGAACGCGCGGACGCCTTCGGTGACCCTGGCCGGCGCGGCGCTCAAGCATCGTTGTCATGCTTGCGCCTTTTTCCATGATCAGGAGGAGGAGTACCGTCTGCTGCTGCCCTTCGTGCAGGAAGGGTTCGAGCAGAAGGACAAGATCTTTCAGATCGTCGACGGGGGTCATCTCGCCGAGCGGCGCCGGCGGCTGGGCACGCTCGGCATCGACGTGGCGGCCGCCGAGCAGTCCGGCCAGATCGAGGTCCGGCCGTGGGAAAACGCCTATCTGCGCGACGGCCGCTTCGACCAGTATGCGATGCTGAGGCTGGTCGAAGAGGTCCTCGGCAGGGGCAAGGAGCAGTTCGGCCTGACCCGGTTCTGGGCGAACATGGAGTGGTCGCTCGAGGACTTCCCGGGCTGCGACGACATCGTCGAGTACGAGAGCCGGTTGAACCACGTCACCTCGCGGTTCGACGATGTCGTGATCTGCGCCTACGATCTGAACCGGTTCAGCGCCACGGTGGTGATGGACATCCTGCGCACCCACCCGCAGGTGATCGTGGGCGGCATCCTCCAGGAGAATCCGTTCTACGTTCCGCCCGAGCAGCTCCTAAAGGAATTGCGGGCGCGGAGCGTTTGCGCTTGATAACCGTTTCGATGACGCGGGCAACGGATCGATCGATGATCGCCCGCTGAGCCGGGCTGAGCCAGTTTGCCGACGGTTCAAGCCATCGCGGAAGACCCGCAGGAGCTGCACCGGAGCTTGCGCGATCTGGTGGCGGTATCGATGCTGCCCGCGATCTGGATGAAATACGACGCCGGCGAGATCGCGGAGAGCGTCACCGAGGTCCTGGTCCGCATGCTGGACCTCGAGTTCGCCTACCTGGCGCTACCCTGGCGCGCCGATCAACCGGGCATCGACGTGGCCCGGACCAAGCCGCCGACCGCGCGCCAGCCCGCGGCGGCGATCCGCAAGGGCTTGGCGGCGTGGCTGGGTCAGCCCGCGCCAAGCGACGTGGTCGGGCTCGCCAATCCGGTCGGCGACGGCTCGGTGCGGGCGGTGTTCCATCCGGTCGCTGCCGGCGCTGACGCGATGCTGGTGACCGCCTCGCGCCATGTCGAGTTCCCGACTGCAGCTCAGCAGCTGCTGCTCAAGGTCGTGGCCAACCAGGCCGCGATCGCGATCCGCAGAGGCGCGGCGGAGCAGGCGCTGCAGCGCCTGAACGAGACGCTCGAGCAGCGGGTCGCGGACGAGATCGGCGAACGCATGAAGGTCGAGGAGGCCTTCCGCCAGGTCCAGAAGATGGAGGCGATCGGCCAGCTCACCGGCGGCATCGCCCACGACTTCAACAATCTGCTGATGGCCGTGCTCGGCAATCTGAACCTTTTGCGCAAGCGGCTGGCCGGCGATGCCGACGGCCTGCGGCTGATCGACGGCACCCTCGAGGCAGCCGAGCGCGGTGCGCTGCTGACCCGGCGTCTGCTGGCGTTCGCGCGCCAGCAGGACCTGAAGCCGGTGGCGGTCGACGTCGCGGCGCTGGTCGCCGGCACGCTCGACATCCTGCGCCGCGCGGTCGGCCCGATGGTCACGACCGAGACCGACTTCGCGACCGAGCTGTGGCCGGCCCGCGTCGATCCCAACCAGCTCGCGCTGGCGCTGCTCAATCTGGCGGTCAACGCCCGCGATGCCATGCCGGACGGCGGCCGGCTCCGGCTCAGCGCGCGCAACGTCGCGGTCACCGCCGCCTCCTGGAACGCGCTCGCGGCCGGCGACTACGTCTGCCTCGCGGTCGCCGACACCGGTAGCGGCATGAACGAGGCGACGCTCGCGCGCGCTCGCGACCCGTTCTTCACCACCAAGGAGCTCGGCAAGGGCACCGGCCTCGGTCTGTCGATGGTCGACGGCATGGCGGCGCAGCTGGGCGGCGCCTTGCGCCTCGCGAGCCGCCTGGGCGCGGGGACCACGGCGGAGCTCTGGCTGCCGCGCGCCGAAGGCACGCCGGCGACCGTCGCCGCCCCGGTGCCGATGCCGGCGCAAGAGCCGCGCCCCTGCACCGTCCTGCTGGTCGAGGACGACGTGTTGACCAGCATGGCCACCGCCGACATCCTCCGGGATCTCGGCCATCAGGTCATCGTGGCGGCTTCGGCCACCAGGGCCTTGCAGATCCTGCGCGCCGGGACCGCGGTCGATGTGGTGGTGACCGACCAGGCCATGCCGGGCATGACCGGCACGCAGCTCGCCGCCGAGATCCGGGCCGCCTGGCCCGGTCTGCCGGTCGTCCTCGCCACCGGCTATGCCGAGCTGCCGTCCGACGGCCCGCTCGACCTGCCGCGGCTCGACAAGCCGTACGGCCAGGACAGCCTCGCGGCCGTGATCGCGAGCCTGGTCGGGGCCGGCTCGACGCCCTCGTCCTGAGGTTCTCACGATCAGAACCGGCCGCGGGCGCGGTGCCAGAGCAGGCTCAGCGGAGCGAACGGGGCGCGATGCCGCAGTACGGGTGTCGAGCCGGTCCGGCGCAGGCGCCGCAGATCTCCGCCGGCCAACGTGCCGGGCAGCAGTGCCGGGAGCGCCGCCGCCGGTATCGACCGCCGCTCCGCCCTGGCGGCGCGCAGGTGCTCGAGGCCGCGCCCGGCGAGCGTCGCGATCACCGGCGCGAGATCCTGGCGGGCGTCGGCGGCAGCCTCCGGATCGATGCCATGGCGCGCCAGCTCGGCGGTCGGGAGGAGCATGCGACCCTCGCGCAGATCTGCTTCCAGCGACCGCAGCCGATCGGCGAGGCCGACCACCAGACCGATCTTGCGGCCGACCTCGAGGGTCGCCGCGTCGGTCGTGCCGAGGATCACCAGGGCCGCCTGGACGATGGCCGCGCTGCTGCCCTCGAGCTGCTGTTCGAGGGCCTTGAGATCGGCGGGCGGCGGATCTTCCAGCTCGCGCTCGCGGGCATCGAGCGCCGCCTCGAGGCGGGCGCGGCAGCCGCGAGCGGCGTCGAGCCCGATCTGCAGGGCCAGGGCGACCGGATGGGCAGGCGGCCGACCGGCGTCGATCGCATCGAGCGCGTCGCGCCACCACTGCAGGCGAATCAGGCCGGCCATCGGCTGGCTGACCACGTGGCGGACCTTGCCGATCTCGTGGTCGAAGGCGTAGAGCGCGAACAGCGCCTCGCGCGCCACGGCGGGCGCGAACAGGGTCGCAAGATAGCGGTCCGGCGCCGCCGTCCGGACCAGCCCGGCGCAGTAGGAGAGCTGGCGGTCGAGCGGCTGAGCCAAGGGTCAACGGGCTGCTGCGGCGAGCGCTACCAGAGGACGCTCACCTGATAGCTGCGGATCGCCCGGTCGTTGGTGACGATCGTCAGCCCCTCGACCTGGCTTTGTGCGATCAGCAACCGGTCTAGCGGGTCAGCATGCGCCCCTGTCAATGTTCGAACCGCAAACCCGTGGTTCCAGGTGACGGCGAGTTCCTTGAAATCGGCCGTGACCATCTGGTTCCGGATGCGGTTCTCAGCGCCCGGAGGCAATCTCAATTTGCCCTTGGCTGCCTTGATGCCGATCTCCCACGCCGACGCTGCGCTGACGAAGACCGCGTTGCTCGCGGCTTCGATCGCGACACGGGCACGCGCGGACAACCTGGGGCACGCGCGGACAACCTGGGATCATCCAACACCCACCAAAGCAGGGTATGGGTATCGAGCAGCAGCCTCACCGCCGCGCGGCTGCCTCGGGCTCGGGCGGCTTCTCGTCCGCGGGAAAGATCGGACCGTTGGAGAACGCATCCAGGAGGTCACCGGGTAGCGGCTCAAAGAACTCGTCCGTGACCTCGAACAGGCCTTTGAGCGCCCCAGGCTTGCGCCGCGGTAGCTCCTGCTCGACCGGGATAAGCCGGACCGCCGGCTTGCCGTGCCGGGTGATCACGATGTCCTCGCCGGCCAGGGCGCGCTCGATCAGGCGGGAGAACTCGGCCCGGGCATGATAGACGCTGATGCTGGCCATGGCTCACCTCGATCGGCTGTAGATAAGTCGATCTGCCTAGCTAGACAAGCTCAGCGAGAACCACCAGGTCGAGCGGCGTATCGACGCCGGCGACCCGGCGAGCGGAGCGCGACTGGTGGCGCGCCGTCGGACGATAGTCCTGAGCCAGCGCCAGCTGGTAGGTCGCGGCCGGGCAGAGCGCCCGGACCTGCTCGTCCTTGGTGTGCTTCTCGAGCTTGGCGACGAGGTTCACCGGGTCGCCGATGACCGTGTACTCGAGCCGGGTGCGATCGCCGATCGTGCCGAACATGACCGGTCCGGTCGCGACCGCGGCCCCGACCCCTGGCGCGGTCAGGCCGGCCGCACGGCGCTCCTCGGCCCAGGTCGCGGTCGCCTCGAGCAGGTCGTCGACCGCGCGCAGCGCGTCGGCCGCGAAACTGGTGCTCGGACGGGTCGCGCCGAAGCTTGCGAGAATGCCGTCGCCCATGAACTTGTCGATGCTGCCGGCGCGCGCCGTGATCGCCGCCACCACCCGCGACTGGTACTCGGAGAGCAGCAGCATGACCTCACTTGGCGCCAGGCGGTGGGTCAGCGGCGTGAAGCCGCGCAGATCGACCATCAGGATCGCGGCCTCGCGCAGCTCCGCCTGGCCGGGCTCGAGCGCGATGTCGCTGTCCCGGATGCGGCCCGCGACCTCGGGCGCGAAGAACCGCGACAGCTCGGCTGCCGCATGCTGGTCGGCGACCGCCCGGAACAGCAGCTTGCGCGCCCGGAGCAGTCCGATCGCCAGGATCAGCGTCACCATCAGCAGCGATACGACCTTGTCGAACTCGGCGCCGAGCAGGATCTGGTAGGAGGTCGCGTAGGTCGCGAAGCTGTGGGTGATCTCGGCGCCGCCCTCGGCGATCACGGCGTAGGCGACCAGGCACAGCCAGCCGGCGGCGGCGCTGATGCCCGCCAGCATCACGAGCCAGGGCTCGAAGCGGAGCGTCCGGAGCGCGATCAGGATGAAGGCGTACATCAGGGTCGGCGCCTTCAGGTAGATCGCCGGCGGCTTCTCGTATTGCAGGTAGAAGCTCCAGATCGTGACCATCAGCATGGTGATGTCGACGATCACCGACAGCGCCAGGAACCACGGCCTCAGGCGGCGCCGCCAGGCGAGCCACAGGCGGACCAGCGTGAATGCGCCGTAGACCGCGAGCGCCACCGGCACCGGCTCGAACGGCACGTTCGGAGGAAAGGCTTTCGGGGTCAGCGTGTACAGGATCGCGAAGGTCACGATCGCCAGCATCTGCAGCAGCGTGACCAGGATCTCGCTGGTCTCCTGCTCGGCCAGGATGGCGCCCTGCACGCGCTCCGGCAGCCGGCTCGGCAGCGGCGGGCCGAAGACGAAGCTCCGGGCGCGGATCAGCGGGCGGGCGGCGGGCGCGGCGGTCACGATCTCGGTGCTCATATCGGCGCTCATATGACTGCTCATCTCAACACTCATATTGGCACTCAGGGCATGCCGCCACGGCCAACTCGAGCGCGGCCCGCTCGAGCGTCGGCGGAACGCGGTCATGGACGGCTCGCGATGGTGCATGTGGTCGGCAGACCGCGCCGCGTCAGCCGCTCCGCGGCCTCGATCAAGCGAATGTGCACGCGTTTGTCCTCGCGCGCGCCTGGCGACTCGAGCGGCGCTCGCCGCTAGCGGGCGGTCCAGCCGCCGTCGACCGGCAGCGCTGCGCCGGTGATCGAGCGGCCGGCTTGGGTGCAGAGGAAGACCGCGAGCGCGCCGAGCTCGGAGATCTCGACGAAGCGCTGGCTGGGCTGCGCGGCGAGGATGATCTCCTTGATCACGCGCTCGCGCGGCAGGCCGTGCGCCTTGGCCTGCTCCTCGATCTGGCCCTCGACCAGGGGCGTGCGCACATAGCCGGGGCAGATCGCGTTGCAGGTGATGTTCAGGGTCGCGGTCTCGAGGGCCACGACCTTGGTCAGCCCGACCACGCCGTGCTTCGCCGCAACGTAGGCCGCCTTGTAGGGCGAGGCGACCAGGCCGTGCGCCGAGGCGATGTTGATGATCCGGCCGAAGCCCCGACGCCGCATGCCGGGCAGCGCGGCGTGGATCGTGTGGTAGCTGGACGAGAGGTTGATCGCGAGGATCGCCTGCCAACGCTCCGCCGGGAACTCCTCGATCGGGGCCACGAACTGGATGCCGGCATTGTTGACCAGGATGTCGAGCGCGCCGAAGGCCGCCTCGGCCTCGCGCACCATCTGCACGACCTGCTCCCCCTGGCTCATGTCGGCGCCGTTGTAGCGCACCTCGACGCCGCAGGTTTCGGCCAGTTCGGCGCGAATCTGCTCGATCGCCCGGGCTCGCCGAGGCCGTTCAGAGTGAGGTTGCAGCCCGCCCTGGCGAGCGCGGTCGCGATGCCGAGCCCGATGCCGCTGGTCGAACCGGTCACCAGCGCCGACTTGCCGCCGAGGGGAAGGTCCGGTCATGGCGCTCTGCTCCGCCCCGGCGGCGTACGCCACCCTGGTGATGGTCCCCGGCGTCGGGTGCCCCGTCAGCGGCCACGGCGAATCCCGCCCCGGTTGATGGTCCACGGTGACTGGCTTCCGCTCGATGATCCGCGGTCCAGGGCCGCTCCGCCGGGACGATCCACGCCCGGGCCATCCGGTTGCCGGTCCATGGCGCCAGCCCCTTCGGGTCGCTGGCCTGAGGTTTAGGCCGAAGCTCCGGCAAGGCAAGAGCAGCGCGCCCATCGGCCACCGGCCGGCCGGGGCCGGTGGCCGCGAGGGCCGGTCGCGGGCTTTGCTTTCCCGAGACGATGGATTATCTAGCCTTGCATCGGAAACTCGTGGCGGCACCACGACTGAGCGAGGCGAGGAAAACCATGGCCTTCGAACTTCCCGACCTGCCCTATCCCTACGACGCCCTCGAGCCCTACATGTCGTCCAGGACCCTGCATCTGCACCACGACAAGCATCATCAGACCTACGTCACCAACCTCAACAACCTGATCGGGGACACCGATCTCGCGCACGCGTCGCTGGAGGAGATCGTCGTGGCCTCCGCCAAGGACCCGGCCAAGGCGGGCATGTTCAACAACGCCGGCCAGCATTGGAACCACCGGCTGTTCTGGCGGGTCATGAAGAAGGGCGGCGGCGGCACCCCGGGGGGCGAGCTGGCGCGCCGGATCGACGATGCCTTCGGCAGCTTCGAGAGCTTCAAGGACCAGTTCAAGACCGCATCCGTGACCCAGTTCGGCAGCGGCTGGGGCTGGCTCGCGCTCGACGGCGATACCCTCAAGGTGGTGAAGACGCCCAACGGCGCGAACCCGCTGGTCGATGGCATGACGCCCCTGCTCGGCATCGACGTCTGGGAGCACGCCTACTATCTGGACTACGAGAACCGCCGGCCGGAGTACATCGCGGCGTTCCTCAACCACCTGGTCGACTGGGACGCGGTCGAGGCCGAGCTGAAGAAGGCGCTCTGAGCCTCGGGTCTGGACCGCCGGCAGCGCGTCGGAGCCCGCATTTGCTCCGGAGCCATGGCTCTGGATCGGATTGGCCGCAGCCCAGAGCGCAACCAGAGATCGCCGCCGTCGACCGAGGTCGAAAAGATCCGAAGCCATGACTGCCGACCGGTGGTCCATCAGGGCGCTCGGTCTCGCGTTGGCGGTGCTGCTTGCGGGTTGCTCGGCGACCACGACGGCGATCGGCAAGCGCAACCTCGACGTCCAGACCAAGATGTCCGAGACCGTTTTTCTCGATCCGGTCGCGCCCAACCAGCGCACCGTGTTCGTGCAGGTCCGCAACACCTCCGACCGGCCGGATTTCGACATCGAGCCCGCGGTCAAGGCATCGATCGAGAGCCGCGGCTATCAGGTGGTCGACGATCCGGCCAAGGCGCACTACCTGCTCCAGGCGAACGTCCTGCAGGCCGGCAAGACCTCCGACAGCTCGGCCGAGAAGACCTTCGCCGGCGGCTTCGGCAGCACGATCGTGGGCGGTGCCGCCGGCGCCGGGGTCGGGCGGGTGGCCAGCAAGGATACCAGCGTGATCATCGGCGGCGCGCTGGCGGGCGCCGCGCTCTCGGCGGTCGCGGACGCCTTCGTCCAGGACGTGACCTACAGCGTCATCACCGATGTCCAGGTGTCGGAACGCACCGCTCCGGGCGTGGTCGTGACCGAGAGCGCGCGCCAGGACCTGAGCGAGGGCACCGCCGGCAACCGGGTCCTGAGCTCGACCGAGACCAGCGACTGGAAGCGCTACCGTACCCGCGTGATGAGCAAGGCGAACAAGGCCAATCTCACTTTCGAGGAGGCGTCGCCCGACCTGGTCGCCGGCCTGACCCGCTCGATCTCCAACATCTTCTGATCCCCCATCGAGGGCCGGGCGTGCGCCTGCGCGCGGTCGCTGTCAGTGGGCGGCGACGTAGGCGTCGCGCATGACGGCCGCCTCGAGTTCCAGCTCGTCCAGCCGATGCTTCACGGCATCGCCGATGCTGATCAGGCCGACCAGCCGTCCCTCTTCCAGCACGGGCAGATGGCGGACCCGCTGGCGCGTCATCACGCCCAGCACGCGCGTCAGGCTGTCCTCGCGGCGGCAGGAGATGACGTTCCGGGTCATCACCTCGGCGACCTTGATCTCGGACGTCTCGGCGCGATAGGCGGCAAAGGCATGGACCACATCGCGCTCGGAGATGATGCCCACGACCTTGCCCTCCTCGACCACGACGAGCGCCCCGATCCGTTCGAGGCGCAGCCGCTGCGCCACGGTCGCGAGCGTCGCCGAGGGATGCACGGTTGCCACCTCGCGCCCCTTGGCAGCCAATGCCGTTTCCACCTTCATCGAAAGCCTCCGTTCTCGAAATCCCCCCTGTCAGGCAAGATATGAGGCAGCCGGCGCGCGACAAGGCCGGCGCTCGGGCCATCGGCGGCGGCCGCCGAAGACCGGTGCGACGGCGGGCGCTCGTCGGCTCCGAACGCCGCCCGCGACCGCTCGTGATCCTCAAAGGGCGATCAGGGCGGCCGCGACCCGGCGGTCCTCGGCCAGGAGCAGATTGAAGGTCCGGCAGGCGGCGCCGGTGTCCATCGCCTCGACGACGATGCCCGCCGCCTTCAAGCTGGCGCGCAATTCGGCCGGGATCATCACGAACCGGGCGCCGCAGCCGAGCACGAGGATCTCGACCGCCGGCGCGGCCGCCCGCACCGGCGCCAGGCTCTCGGCCGTGATCTGCTCCGGCGAGTAGACCGGCCAGGCGAGCGTCTGCTCTGGCAGCACCAGCACCGAGCCCGCATGCCGGATGCCGGCGATCCGGAAGCCGCCGGCATCGTAGCCCTGGATCAGCTGCCGGCCGCCGCGGGACGACCGGCGTCACGTCCATCGCAGCGTCCGCACCGCAGGCGGACCGGGCCTCAGGGGCTCTGGGTTGCCGGGACCGGCTCGCTCGCCCGGCGCAGGTTGAAGTGCACCAGGACCGGGGTCGCGATGTACACGGTCGAGTAGGTCCCGACGATCACGCCCCAGATCATCGCGATCGTGAAGCCGCGGATCACCGGGCCACCGAAGATCACCAGCGCCGCCAGCGCCAGCAGCGTGGTCAGCGAGGTCATCACGGTGCGCGCCAGGGTCTCGTTGATCGAGCGATCGAGCAGCTCGGTGAGCGGCATTGCCTTGTACTTGCGCAGGTTCTCGCGCACCCGGTCGAAGATCACGACGGTGTCGTTGAGCGAGTAGCCGACGATCGTGAGGATCGCCGCGACCGAGGTCAAATTGAATTCGAGGTTGAAGACGCAGAAGATGCCGACGGTGGTGACCGTGTCGTGGATCAGGGCGAGAATCGCGCCGATGCCATACTGCCACTCGAAGCGGAACCAGATGTAGGCAAGGATCGCGATGAACGAGTAGCCGACCGCCTGAGCGCCCGCCCAGAACAGCTCGGTACTGACCTTGGGCCCGACGGACTCGACCCGCCGGTATGTGACCTGGTCGCCCAACGCCTTCTTCACCTTCTCGACCGCGGCCTGCTGCGCCTCCTCGCCGCCCTCCTGGCGCTGGATGCGGATCAGCACGTCGTTGGGCTCGCCGAAGGTCTGCAGCGCGACCTCCCCGAGACCGAGGCCATTCGAGGGTCGCGCGCAAGGCCGCGAGATCCGCGGCTGCGCCCGGCGTCCGGGCCTCGATCAGGAGGCCGCCCTGGAAGTCGATGCCGAAGTTCAAACCCTTAAGAGGCACCAGGACCAGGGTGAGCAGAATCAGCACCGCCGAGATGGCGTAGCCCAGATACTCGTAGCGCATGAACGGAATCTGGGTGTTGTCGGGGACCAGCCGGAAGCTGCGCACGCGGTCTTGCTCCTCACACAGGCAGCGCGGCGGGCCGGGTCCGCCAGAGCCAGGTCGCCACGACCAGACGACTGAAGGTCACGGCGGTGAACATGGTGGTCGCGATGCCGATGCCAAGCGTCACGGCGAAGCCACGCACCGGCCCGGAGCCGAAGGCGTAAAGCAGAACCGCGGCGATCAGGGTCGTGAGATTGGCGTCGACGATCGTCCGCATGGCCTCGCGAAAGCCGGAGTTGACGGCGTTAATGGGCGATTTGCCGTGGCGCGCCTCCTCGCGGATGCGCTCGTAGATCAACACATTGGAATCGACCGCCATACCGATCGTCAGCACGATGCCGGCGATGCCGGGCAAAGTGAGCGTCGCCTGCAGGGCCGACAACGCGCCGAACAACAGGAGCAGGTTCACGACCAGAGCGATGTCGGCGATCACCCCGAAGATGCTATAGTAGACGACCATGAAAACCGCCACCAGCACGAAGCCAACCACGCCCGCGAGCTTGCCGGCCTCAATCGAGTCGGCCCCCAGATCGGGGCCGACCGAGCGCTCCTCGACGATCTGGAGCGGCGCCGGCAGGGCACCCGCGCGCAGCAGGATCGCGAGCTCGTTGGCCGACTGGGCCGTGAAGCTGCCCGAGATGACGCCGCTGCCGCCGAGGATCGGCTCGCGGATGCGCGGCGAGCTGATCACCTTGCCGTCGAGCACGATCGCCAGCAGCTCGCCGACATGCTCCCGGGTGACCTCGCCGAACTTGCGCGCGCCGGCCGAGTCGAAGCGGAAGCTCACCACCGGCTGGTTCTGCTGGAAGGTCGGCTGGGCGTCGGTCAGATTGGCACCGCTGACCTCGACCCGTTTGCGGACCACCACCTGGCCCTGGCCGCCGTGCTCGGCGCTCGGCAGCAGCTCGTCACCCGCTGGCAGGCGGCCGGCCAGCGCCTGATCCAGCGGGGTGTCCAGATCGACCAGATGGAAGGTCAGCTTGGCCGTCTGGCCGAGCAGGCGCTTGATGCTCTCCGGGTTCTTCTCGCCCGGCACCTGGACCAGGATCCGGTTCTCGCCCTGGCGCTGGATGGTCGGCTCGCGGGTGCCGATCTCGTCGATCCGCCGGCGCACGATCTCGAGCGACTGGCGGATCGCCGAATCCTGGAGATCGCGGACCATGCTGTCGCTGAGGCGCATGGTGATCTGGCCGCCCTCGCCCGCGATGAGCTCGACCTCCCTGGAGAGCGGCCTGGGGTTGAGGCTCTTCAGCAGGTCGATCGCCTGCTCGGTGTTGGCCGGATCGGTCAACGTCAAGATCACGGCGTCGCCGTGCACGCCAAGGTCGCGGTAGCCGATCCGCGCCGGCCGCAGAGTGCCGCGGATCTCGTCGACCAGGCTGTTGAGCCGTTCCTCGGTCACCGCGTGCAGGTCGACCTCGAGCAGGAGATGCGAGCCGCCCTGGAGATCCAGTCCCAGGTTGATCTGCTGGTGCGGCAGCCAGCTCGGCAGCCGCTGCATCTGCTCGCGCGGGAACAGGTTGGGCAGGGTGAGCAGAGCCCCGAGCACGCAGATCCCGAGGATCACGGCGACTTTCCAGGTGGAGAAGCGGAGCATCGGCGGACGCTACTTCTTGCCGAACAGCTGCGCCATCAGCCCGGTCCTCGGCGCCGCTTCGGCCGCACCCTCGGCCTTCGCCGGCGCCTTGGCGGGCTGCGGCTTGTTGAGCAGATCGGAGATCGTGCTGCGTGCGACCCGGACCCGGATGTCCTTCGCGATCTCGACCAGGAGCACGTCGTCGCCGTCCTCGACCTTGACCACGGTGCCAATGATGCCGCCGCCGGTCAGCACCTTGTCGCCGCGCTTGACCCCGCCGATCATGTCGCGATGGCTCTTCATCTTCTTCTGCTGCGGCCGGATCAACAGGAAATAGAAGACCACGAAGATCAGCACCAACGGCATCAGCGAGATGAAGTCGAAACCCGCCGGGGCACCGCCTGCCGCTTGGGCGTAGGCCGGGGAGAAGAGCATCACGTTCCTCGTCGCGATCGGGTGCCAGATTGGCCGCGGACTATAGCGGCGCGCCGGTGAAAAGCCAACAGCACGCGGCCGGTAAGGTCGGTGCCAGGGAGGTAGTCGCGCCGGTTGCGACGTTCAAGCCTTGGCCGGCGCGCCATCCGCCACGCGGGGACCTCCTCGCACGCGGGGCCGAGATGGCGTCCCGATTCCGCTCGGGCTAGGATCGGCGGGTGTCATAGGGGAGGGCGCGATGCCACTCGACCGGTTCCGGTCGGCGAACCGTGACTATTGGGACCGCGAGGTCGGCCTCAATCTTAAGAGCTGGGACGTCGAGGGCTTCCTGCGTGACCCGGGCGCTCTGACCCGGATGGTCGCCGCCGACCGGGCCGCCGTCGGCGAGGTTCGGGACAAGCGGCTGATCCATCTGCAATGCCACTTCGGCCTCGACACCCTCGCCTGGGCCCGTCTCGGTGCCCTCGCCACCGGCGTCGACTTCGCCCCCCGGGCAATCGCGACGGCGCGCGATCTCGCGACCCGCGCCGGTCTGCCCGCCCGCTTCGTCGAGGCCGAGCTGCATCAGGCCCCGGCCGCGATCCCCGAGCATTTCGATATCGTCTACACGAGCGGCGGCGCGCTCTGCTGGCTGCCCGACATCCGGGGCTGGGCCGACGTGGTCGGCCGGCTGCTGGAGCCGGGCGGCGTCTTCTACATCCGGGAAGCGCATCCCGTGCTCTGGTCCCTGGAGGACGAGCGCACCGATCGGCAGCTGGTGATCGGCCTGCCCTACTTCGAGACCCCGGTGCCCAAGCGCTGGGACGGCGCGCCTGCGTGGTATCCGGGGCGCAGCGGGACCGCGAGCACGCACTACGTCTGGCAGCATGGTCTGGGCGAGATCGTCACTGCCCTGATCGACGCCGGCCTTGCCATTCAATTCCTGCACGAGCACCGGACCTGCCTCTGGCAGGCGCTGCCGTTCATGGTCCAGGACGCGGCGGGCTGGTGGCGCCTGCCTGACCGGCCGGAATGCCTGCCGCTGATGTATTCGATCCGGGCGCAGAAGGTCTAGATGCGAGAGCCAGTTTTGTTGAGTAAATAGCGATGGGTTCCAAGTAGATCCAAAGATGGATATGTTATATTCTCGGGAGTTCTGTTAGTTTTGGCTACTAGCTCCGCTTGCCCAACACTGCCGAGGAGCGGCGCACCGCCGCGGATAACGGATTCGAGGGCGCGTGCCGGGAGCAGGATGCCGGTGGATCTGGCCGCGACCGGCCGGCCCTAGCGCGCCGCGTTGTGGGCTGCCGCGTCTGCGCAATCAAGCGCGGCGGCCGCACGCTCCCGGCTTGACCGGGCGGCCCTGGAGGGCCGATGTCTGGCTCGGGAGATGGATGCGACGGTGCTCGCGACGTGCCGGCGGGAGGTGACAGCGATGGCGAGCGTGGAGGTGCCGACCGACGAACCCGGTCGGGCGGCCGCCCGGGCCTCTGGCCGGCCGACCGAGGCAGGTACCGACCCGGGGACGACCCTGGGGCGCATCGCTCTGCTCTGGGTGCCCGGTTGCCACGACACGCCGAACGGCTCGGTCGAGGCGGTCGCCCGTCGCCTCGGGACCGCCTTCGACCACCAGGCAGCGAGCGCGGGCGTGACCTTTCGGGTCGCGGAGAAGGTCGAGGAGGTCGACCGGGGTGTTGGCGGCAAATTCCGGCGCGCGACGCTGGTCCGGGAGGACGCCGCGGGCGCAGAGCCGGTGCTGGACCTCTACGAGTACGACTATCGGTCGAGCCTGCTGCGCCCGCATCTCGAGGCGTCGGCCTTCGCGCGCTGGCTCCAGGTGACCTGGATCGCGCTGGTGAGCCTCGGCCGGGTGGGCTGGGCCTCGCTGTGGAACTGGCGCGTCAAGACCCTGCTCGAGAAGCTGCAGCTGCTGGCAGGCGCCGCCAGCCTGCTGCTGCTGGTGGCGTATGCCTGGCTGCTGCTGGTGGCCCTGGTGGCCGCCTTCGAGCAGCTGAGCGACTGGCACGTGGTCTCGGACGGCATCAAGGCCGCCTATGCCTGGCTGGCGGGCATCGAGGAGCCCCAGGAGCTGCCCGACCTCGGCCGGCTCGGCGATCTCGCGGCCGCCCTCCTGGTGGTCGGCTTCAGCTTCGGCGGTGGTGTGCCGGCGCTCGGTGACCGGGTCAAGGAGCTGGGCGCCACCATGGTCGCAACCCTCGCCTATCTGCGGGTCGGGGTTCAGCGCGGCGCGCTCGCCGGCCGGCTGCGCGATCTGATCGAGTATGTCGCCGAGCAGGACCCCGGTTATCGGCGCATCGACCTGGTCGGCTACAGCTTCGGCTCGCTCGTGGCGCTCGATTCCCTGTTCCCGCAGCAGGGACCGCCGGATCGGCGCTACCGGTTGGTTCGAGGTCTGGTCACGATCGGCTGCCCCTGGGACGGTGTGCGCCTGCTCTATCCCGGCTTTACCCGCAACCGCTTCGCCAGCGCCGGCGTGCCGGCCGGCTGGCTCAACGTCTACGCCCCGCTCGACGTTTTCGGCTCCAACTTCCGCGACGACGCCGAACTCGCCGATGCCACGGTCGCGGTCGCGCAGACGCCCAATGGTGACCAGATGGCGCCGACCAACATCGCCTACCGCACCGTACCGGACGCGACCGGGCTCAGCGTGATGGACGTGATCACCTTCATGGGCATCCGCACCCACGGCTCTTATTGGGGCGATCGGGAAGAAGGCGAGGCCACCTGCTTCGAGATCGTGGTCGGCGAATTGTTCGGCGACGATCCGATCCTCGCCTGAGCAGGCAACATCAGCAGATCGGCCGCCGCGCACCGCACGCCCTGCTACGGGCGCCAGAAGGGCTTCGAGGCTTCGGCCTCGACGTCGGCGCGGCCGAGCCCGATGTCACGCAGCATGTGGTCGCTCAGACCTCGCAGCTCGTGGCGCTGGCGCGCCCGCTCGTGCCAGGTCAGCAGCCGGTCGACCACCCCGGTCAACCACGTCTGCCAACCCGACCGGCTGCTCGGCGGGGCCGCACGGACCCCGCTGAAGGTCGCGTGCGAGGCGCGAAGGCTGATGGTCGACATATGAGTCCTCCTCATGTTCGCAACCGCTTGTACCCCCGAGATAGTCACCCACTTGCAATCTGACCAACGATCGTTTCTCATATCCGGCATGAGAGATACTCATCGCGTCCCCCGATGAGCCGGCGCCTGCCGCCGCTCAACGCGCTGCGCGCTTTCGAGGCTGCGGCGCGCCATCTGAGCTTCACCCGTGCGGCGGACGAGCTGCACGTCACCCAGACCGCGATCAGCCATCAGATCAAAGGCCTCGAGGACCGCCTGGGGGTGCGGCTGTTCCGGCGCCTGCCGCGCGGGCTGCTGCTGACCGAGGAGGCCCAGCGCTACCTGCCGCCGGTCCGCGACGCCTTCGATCAGATCGCCGCCGCCACCGCCCGAACTCGCTACGGTCGTCTCGAGGGGCAGCCTGACGGTCAGCGTCCTGCCGTCGTTCGCCGCCAAATGGCTGGTGCCCAGACTGGGTCGCTTCCGGGCAGCCCATCCGGACCTCGACCTGCGGATCAGCGCGTCTTCGCAACTCGTGGATTTCGCGCGCGACGACGTCGACGTCGGCATCCGCATGGGGCGCGGCAGCTATCCGGGACTGCGGGTCGACCGCCTGTTCGGCGAAAGCATGGTGCCGGTCTGCGGTCCGGAGCTCTTGAGCGGCCCCCATCCGCTGCGGCGGCCGGAGGACCTTCGCCACCACGTGCTGCTGCACGACGACGACCACAGCGGCTGGCAGCTCTGGCTGGAGCTGGCCGGCGTCGAGGGCGTGGACGCCGGCCGCGGCCCGATCTTCACCGATTCGGCGATGGTCGTGCAGGCGGCCGCCGAGGGTCAGGGCGTGGCGCTCGCCCGGAGCGCGCTCGCGGCCGGCGACCTCGCGGCCGGGCGCCTGGTCCAGCCGTTCGAGGTGAGTGTGCGGCACGATCTCGCCTACTATGTCGTGAGCCCCGAGGCGACCGCCGGGCAGCCCAGGATCCGGGCGTTTCGCGCCTGGCTGCTGGCGGAGGCAGAGGTCCAGGCAGCGGCGGCACCAGGTCCCGCCGGGCCCCCGGCTTGATCGGCGGCGGCGGAGCCCCTAGCCTGCCCGCCTGCCGCCGTCGCCAATCGCCGCGAGTCCCGCATGACATCCGACCTGACCGGGCTGCTCCTCCGTCTCGTGACCGCAGTCGAGCGCCTGGCCCCGCCGAACCTGCCGGCGGTCGATCTCGAGTCCGCCGACGCCTTCGTCTGGGAAGCGTCGGCGCAGCAGCTGCGCCCGGTCGCGACGGTCGCCCACGTACCGCTCATGCTGCTGGTCGGCATCGACCGGGTGCGCGACATCCTGCTCGCCAACACCCGGCGCTTCGCCGCCGGCCGGCCGGCCAACAATGCGCTCCTGTGGGGGGCGCGCGGCATGGGCAAGAGCTCGCTGATCAAGGCGATCCACGGTCAGATCGACGCCGAGCGGCGAGGCGCGCTCGCCCTGATCGAGATCCACCGCGAGGACGTCGACAGCCTGCCACGGCTGCTCCAGCGCTTGGCGCCGAGCCGGCGCCGCTGCCTGCTGTTCTGTGACGATCTGAGCTTCGACAGCGGCGATACCACCTACAAGTCGCTCAAGGGCGTGCTCGAAGGCGGGATCGAGGGGCGCCCGGACAACGTGCTGTTCTACGCGACGTCGAACCGCCGCCACCTGATGCCGCGCGACATGATCGAGAACGAGCGGTCGACGGCGATCCATCCCGGCGAGGCGGTCGAGGAGAAGGTCTCGCTGTCCGACCGCTTCGGCCTCTGGCTCGGCTTCCACCCCTGCTCCCAGGACGACTACCTGGCCATGGTCCAGGGCTACGTCGCGCATTTCGGGATCGGGGCCGAGCCCGCCCGGCTGCGCCGCGAGGCGCTGGAATGGGCGCAGACCCGGGGCGCCCGCTCCGGCCGGGTCGCCTGGCAGTTCGTCCAGGACCTGCTCGGCCGCGAGGCTGACGGTTAGCTGTCGTTTCCAGGAACGTTGTTCATGTGACCGAGCATTGGGCTTCCTCCTGTTGGAGCGTGACCGGTCCGGCGGGTCGGTGCAAGGACGCTGCGCGCCGGCTGGCGCCGGTCGCCTGTGGCGCTCCTGGCGCCGTCCCGGCGGGCCGGTCGTGGGTGATGGCAGGTCGGGACGGAGGAACGGCGCCGTCGATCGAACCAAGGAACGGCGGTTGGCAGAGGCGGCTGGCCGGCGGCTGATGGGCCAGGGCAGTGTGCGGCCGGGCGGTGTTGTAGTGGTCGAGCCAGGGGATGAGCGCGGCGGTGCGCTCGTGCGAGGTCGCATGAGGGCGGGCATAGGCCCATTCGCGCAGGCTGGTCTGGATGAAGCGCTCGGCCTTGCCGTTGGTCCGCGGCGTGTACGCGCGGCTGGCTCCCAGGGCCGCCCGCGGTGGGCGGCCCGGAGCGCCGCGGGTGCGCACGTGGCGCAGCTCCAGCGCGCCGCAGGCGTGGCGCCAGTGATCGCTGCGGTAGGCCGAGCCGTTGTCGGTCATGACCCGCTCGACCCGCGCCTGGCTCCCAGGGCCGACCACCGAGGTCGGCCCGGAGCGGCGCGCGCCGTGGCGCGCGAACCAGGCGACCGCGCGCTCGAGGAACGGCACCGCGCTGGTCTTGCGCTCGTCCGCCAACACCTCGCTGTAGGCCAGGCGCGAGGCATCGTCGATGCAGACGTGGACGGCCTCCCAGCCGGCACCACGCCTGGTGTCGCGACGTCGCCGGTGATCCGATGGCCGACCGCCTCGATCCGCCCGAGCTTCTTGGTGTCGACGTGGATCAGCTCGCCCGGCCGGTCGAACGCTTCGGATCGAATCGGGCGCCCCGGCGGCATCCAGCCGGAACGAAATCGAAACTCAGTCGTTTTCAGACCGCGGCAGCGGGACAATCACGCCGCGCTGCCAGGGGGGCTCCCGCCCGCCGGGGCTGAGCGCCGGCGCGAGACGCCCCGGCTCGAACCCTAGAGGCGTTCGATGGCAAACCCCATCCCTCATCCCGCCGACTACGGTGCCTGGCTGCTGGTCGCGAGTTCGGCGGCCGGCCTTTGTCTGGCGGTGGTCGACGACGTCCTGCCAGGCAACGGCATCGACCACACGCCAGGGGCGCTCCTGGTGGTCGTCTCGAGCGCGCTCGTGCTCGGGGCTTCGCTGCTGATGGCGCTCGACCGTTCGAAAGGGCTGACGCTTCGAATCTTCCTCGACGTCTCGACCTGCCTCGGCGTGATCGGCACCGGCCTCGCGGCCTATTTCCTGGAGGCGCATTGGCTGATCGGCTTGATGGCGCTCGGCCTGCTCGGCTGGTTGGTGCACATGATCTCCGGCCCGCCAGAGATGGGCAGGCTTGGAGCCGCGCAAGTTCACTCGGGGGCGGTTCGATGATCAGGGCTTTCCGGCTGCCGCTAGCGGTCCTCCTGTCGCTGCCCGCCATTGCCGCTTGGGCGCAGACCCAGACCTGGTCGACCTTCAATGGTGACCTGAGGGCTCAGAAATACTCGACCGAGGTGCAGATCACGCCACAGAACGTCAAGAACCTGCAGGTTGCCTGGCAGATGCACACCGGCGACGTTTCCGACGGCAAGGCCGATCTGCCGGCATCGGATTGGTCGGCGACGCCCTTGTTCGTCAACGATACCCTCTACATCGGAACGCCGTTCTACCGCGTGTTCGCGCTCGCCCCGGATACCGGCAAGGTCAGGTGGACCTACGACACCAAGGCGCCGCTCAAGGCCGAAACCCAGCCCGACCTGAAGACCCGGGGGGTCGCCTACTGGCAAGCCGAGACGCCACAGGCCGGCCAGCCGTGCCAGAAGATCGTCTATGTCGGAACCATGGACGCCAAGCTGCACGCGCTCGATGCCGATACCGGCCAACGCTGTGCCGGCTTTGGCAATGGCGGCGTCCTCGACATCAACCAGTGGAACCAGACCAACAACAAGTGGCCGCTCTCCGTGCTGCAGCCGCCGACCGTCTACAAGAACACCCTGTTCATCGGCTGGGCGGGGAAGGACTGGGTCGACGAGGGCGCGCCGCCGGGCACCGTGTTCGCGGTCGATGCCCAGACCGGCAAATTGAACTGGACGTTCCATGCGCTCGCGGACCTGACGCCGGACCAGCTGGCGAAAACCGGCACGGCCAACGTCTGGGCCAGCATGTCGGTCGACCCGGAGGCCGGCATCCTCTACCTCCCGGTGAGCTCGCCGAGCCCTAACTTCTATGGCGGCGACCGCAAGGAGAAGATCCCGTTCGGCACCTCCGTCACCGCGCTCAATGCCGATACCGGTGCGGTGATCTGGAGCCGCCAGCTGGTCCACCACGACATCTGGGACTACGACACCAATTCCGCTCCGGTGCTGGTCGACCTCGACAAGGACGGCCAGAAGATCCCGGCACTGGTCCAGTCGACCAAGCAGGGTTTCCTGTTCGTGCTCAACCGGCTGACCGGCGAGCCGATCTATCCGATCGAGGAGAAGCCGGTGCCGCGCTCGGACGTCGCCGGCGAGCAGGACTCGCCGACCCAGCCCTATGTCGGCCTGCCGAGCCCTGTGGTTCCGGACCGCTGGCCGGGCGTCTCCAGCCTCGCCGACATCGCGAGCCTCGGCTATTGCAGCCGCAGGCTCAAGGAGCTCCGCTACGACGGCCGGTTCACGCCGCCGAGCCTGCAAGGCAGCCTGATCTATCCCGCCACGGCGGGCGGCGTGGAGTGGGGCGGCGGCGCCGTGGATCCGACCACAGATACTTATGTCGTCAACAATTCCTCTGTCGCGCAGATCTATCAGCTGCTGACCCGCAAGGACTATGAGGCCCAGGCCAAGGACGGGCCACCCTCGGAATACTTCCCGATGACCGGATCGCCCTACGGCCTGCGCCTGTCCACCTTCCTCAATCCGCTCGGGATGCCGTGCTGGCAGCCGCCCTATGGCTCGCTTTCGGCCTATGACCTGAAAACCGGCAAGGTCCTTTGGAAAAAGCCGTTCGGCGAGGTGCAGAAATGGGGCTTCTACATGCCCCGATCCTGGGGTTCGGTGACCATCGGCGCCCCGGTGATCACCAAATCCGGCCTGACCTTCATCGGCGCCTCGATGGACTCGCGGGTACGGGCGATCGATCTGAAGACCGGCGAGGTCCTGTGGAGCGGCCTCGTCGATGCGCCGGCGGTGTCGATGCCGGCCGTCTACGACTACCAGGGCAAGGAGTACGTGGTCTTCGTGGTCGGCGGCAACGCGATTCTGAAGCCGGAGGTCAGCGACCAGGTGATCGCCTTCGCATTGCCGGGTTGACGAGCGGGCCAAATCGCGGGAGCGGATCTACCACCCGCGGGGCCGGAATTCCGGCAAGTAGAGCCGGACATCCTCACAGACTCAGGATCGCGGTCGCTTCGTTGGAGGGTGCGCGATCAGGTTGCGATCAGCCAGCAAGCTGACCCACGGGGGCCTCGTGCTCGAGCGAGCCAGCCGATGCGGTAGGCTGGCGGGTGGGGTTGCCTATTCGGTGCTGGCGACCGTGGCCTGCGCGCGCACCAGGACGGTTTCCGGATCGATCGGCGTGCGGCCCTTGCGGAGCTCGAAATACAGCAGGCTGCGCGTCGCGTCGCCGGTCGAGCCGACCCGGGCGATCACCTGGCCGCGCTCGACCACCTCGCCGACCTCGACCAACAGGGCGGCGTTGTGGGCATAGGCGGTGATGTAGCCGTCGGCGTGGCGCAGCAGGATCAGGCGACCATAGCCGCGGATGCCCTCACCGGCGTAGGCGACGATGCCGGCCTCGGCCGCCAGCACCGGCGCGCCCTGGCGGGCGGCGATGTCGATGCCGTCGCGCCGCTGGCCATGCCCGGTCGGTCCGAAATCGCCGATCACCTTGCCGTTGACGGGCCAGAGAAAGCCTTGACCGGTGAGCCGTGGCGGCTCGCCGGTGGCGTGCTGGCGTGCGGCCACCTTCTTCGGCGCCACCAGCTGCGCCGAGCTGCCACCCGGACCGGGTATGCGCAGCCTCTGGCCGGCAACGACGTCGTAGGGCGACGCGATCTGATTGGCGGCCGCAAGCCGGACCAGGGGCACATCAACCCGCTTCGCGATCGACCAGAGGGTCTCGCCGCGGCGCACGACATAGCGATCGCCGCTCGCCGGGACGGGTGCGGCCGCTACCGGTGCGGCCACGGGCGGCGCGTCGGCGACCTGCCCATTCTCGGCCTCGGCGACCTGCACCCCCGCAGGTCCGGCCGCAGGCCCATCCTCAGCATCGCCGGCCTGCACGCCCGCGGGCCCGGCCGCCGCCCGATCCCCTCGATGCCCCACGTGGCGATCTACCGGAAGCGCCGCCGCCGAGGGCGCGGCCGCGCCCGGTTGCGCACCGTCCGCGGATGTCATCCGGCTCGCCTTGGCCCAGGGCACGTCGCTGCCGTGATCCAGCGGGTGATAGGTCGAGCAGGCGGCCGTCAGCCCGCCCGCGACCGTGATCAAGGCCAGTCGCCACCGGCCGTTATGATGAATAATCCCTTGCATGCCGGTAAGATTAATAAACCCACAGGCGACAAATCAAGAAATTTTGCTGGCAATGTTGCGTCCCTCAGTATGCCCTCTTGACCTGTGACAGGCCAAATCACCGGTCGATTAAAGTTACGAATTAAGACTAAAACCTGCGATGCAAGCGCATTGCTCGTCGGTTTACATGAAGTTGCCGGATGTGGCTCAGACGGCGAAGGCTCTACTTCAGAGCGAGACGGAGGCGCTCGAAGCTCGGCCGATGGGTCATGTCCATGTGGACCGGCGTCACCGAGATATGATTGGTCGCGACCGCCTGCAGGTCGGTGCCCGCCTGCTGGACGTCGTCGGACCGCAAACCGCCAATCCAGACATAGGGTTGGCCGCGCGGGTCGATCCGCTCGAGCAGCTCATCGCCGAGCTTGCGCTTGCCCTGGCTGGTCACCAGACAGCCGGCGACCGCGTTGGCCGGACAGTCCGGAAAATTGATGTTGATCAGCAGGTCCTGTGGCCAATCCTTTGTGAACAAACGCGCAACGAGTTCCGGCGCGTGCTGTTCCGCGGTCTCCCATTGGACCGGTTGGCCGTTGCGGCAGCCCTGGCTGAGCGCGAACGCCGGGACGTTGAACAGGGTCGCTTCCATGGCCGCGGCGATGGTGCCCGAATAGGTCACGTCCTCACCGAGATTGCCACCGTGATTGACTCCCGACAGCACCAGCTCGGCGGGTCCGCCCTTGATCACGATCTGGAGCGCCAGGAGCACGCAGTCGGTCGGCGTGCCGTCGACCGCGAAGCGGCGCCTGGACAGCCTCCGGATGCGCAGCGGCCGGTGCATGGTCAGGGAATGAGAGGCGCCGCTCTGATTGGTCTCGGGCGCCACGACCCAGACGTCATTGCTGAGCTTGCGGGCGACCCGCTCCAGCACCCGCAACCCCGGCGCATTGATGCCATCGTCGTTGGTGACCAGGATGCGCGGCGCCTTGGCCTGCCGCCCGTTCGGGCGCTGGGCGGCGTCAGTCATCGGGGCTGAGGCGCTCCCGGCCGTCCATGTAGGGCTTGAGCGCCGCCGGCAGGCGCACACTGCCGTCCGCCTCCTGGTAGTTCTCGAGCACTGCGATCAGGGTGCGGCCGACGGCAAGCCCGGAGCCGTTCAGCGTGTGCACGAACTCGGTCTGCCGCTCGCCCTTGGGCCGGAACCGGGCGCGCATCCGGCGGGCCTGGAAGTCGCCGCAGTTGGAGCAGCTCGAGATCTCGCGATAGCGCCCCTGCCCGGGCAGCCAGACCTCGAGGTCGTAGGTCTTGCGCGCCTGGAAGCCGGTATCGCCGCTGCACAGGATCATGACCCGATACGGCAGCTCGAGCCGCTGCAGCACCGCCTCGGCGCAGCCGGTCATGCGCTCATGCTCGGCCAGGGACTGCTCGGGCCGGGTGATGCTGACCAGCTCGACCTTGCTGAACTGATGCTGGCGGATCATGCCCTTGGTATCCTTGCCGGCGGCGCCGGCCTCGGAGCGGAAGCAGGGCGTCCAGGCAGTGTAACGGAGCGGCAGCGCATCGGCGTCCAGGATCTCGTCGGCGACCAGGTTGGTGAGCGCCACCTCGGCGGTCGGGATCAGCCAGTGCCCGGTCGTGGTCCGGAACTGGTCCTCGGCGAACTTCGGCAGCTGGCCGGTGCCGTACAGGACGTGGTCGCGGACCAGGAGCGGCGGGCTGACCTCGGTATAGCCGTGCTCCCGGGTCTGCAGGTCGAGCATGAAGGCGGCAAGCGCCCTCTCCAGCCGCGCGAGCTGGTCAAACAGCGTGACGAAGCGGGCGCCGGCGAGCTTGGCGGCGCGGGCGAAATCCATGCCCAGCGGCACGCCGATCTCGTCGTGCTCCTTGGGCGTAAAGTCGAAGGTGCGCGGCTCGCCCCAACGCCGCAGCTCGACGTTGGCGCTCTCATCCGCGCCATCGGGCACGTCGTCGGCGAGGACGTTGGGGACACCCGCGAGCTCGGCGTCGAGGGCCGCGATCCGCTCGCGCACCAGGTCCTCGTCGGCCTGGATCTCGCGCTTGAGGGCTGCGACTTCTACCAGCACCGCGTCGGCCTCGCCACCCCGGGCGCGCAGCCGGCCGATCTCCCGGGACAGCGCGTTGCGCCGCGCCTGACGTTCCTGCAGCTCGGTCTGCAGCGCGCGGATCGCGGCATCCGCCTCGAGCAGCGCCGCCGCCATGGGCGCCTGGCCCCGGCGCGCCAGCGCCCGGTCGAACGCCTCGGGCTGATCACGCAGCCACTTCAGGTCGAGCACGTCACATCACACGCAATGAGGGCATGAGCCTTGTAACGGAAAATCGTCAGGTTCCGGGCTCGGGCGCGCCACCGGCAGCTTTCTCGGCCGCCGCCTCGGCTGCCTCGGCCTCGACCCGCCGGCGCTCAACGATTCGCACCGCGATGATTGAGATCTCGTAAAGAGCGAGAAGCGGGATCGCGAGCGTGATCTGGCTGATGATGTCGGGCGGCGTGATCACCGCCGCCACGACGAACACGCCGACGATCGCGAACCTGCGGTTCTTGGTCAGCTGCTCGGCGCTGACCAGGCCGACCCGCCCCATCAGCGTCAGCGCCACCGGTAGTTGGAACGCGAGGCCGAAGGCGAAGAGCAGCTTCATCACCAGCGACAGGTACTCGCCGACCCGGGCCTCGAGCTCGATCGGCAGCGTGCCCGGCCCGCCGGGGCTCTCGAAGCTGACGAAGAACTTCCAGGCGAGCGGGAAGACCACGAAGTAGGCCATCGCCGCGCCGATGAAGAACAGCACCGGAGTCGCTATCAGAAACGGCAGGAAGGCCCGCTTCTCGTTGCGGTACAACCCGGGCGCGATGAACAGCCAGAGCTGCGTCGCGACGAACGGGAAGGTCAGGAAGGTGCCGGCCCAGAACGCCACCTTGACATAGGTGAGGAACGCCTCGGTCAGTCCGGTGTAGATCATCCGCCGACCGGTCTGCCCCTGATAGAGGTTCGCGAGCGGCTTCACCAGGAAGGCGTAGATGTGCTCGGAGAAGAAATAGCAGATCGCGAAGCCGACCAGAATCGCGGCGGCGGAATACATCAACCGGTTGCGCAGCTCGATCAGGTGGTCGAGCAGCGGCATCTGCCGGTCATCGAGGTCCTTGATCAGCGCCATCTAGCTCGGGTCGGCCGGCGCGGTCTCACGTTCGGGCGCCGGGCTCGCGGCGCCGTTGCCCGCGACCGGCGGCTCCGCCGCTAGGGCGGCCGCCTTGCCGTTGCTCGGCTTGGGATCAGCCGGCTTGACCTCGGCAGGCTCCGGGTCGGCGGGCTTCGCCTCGGCCGCCCCGACCGGCTTCGGCTTGACGGTGGCGACCTCCGCCGGCTCCGATTCGACGGTCGCGACCTCTGCCGGGTCCGACTTGACCTGGGCGTCCTCGGCCGGCGGCATGCCCGGGCCCGCGGTGCCCTTGGCGGCGCTCCTGGCGGTCGGATCGAATGCCCTGCCGAGCTCGCCGGTCGGATCGATGGTGTTCTCAACGGTCTTGCCGAAGTCGGTTCGGCCGGCCTTCTCGATCTCGCTCTTGACCTTGTCGAGCTCGGCCTCGCGGGCCATGTCCTCGAGCGCGCTCTGGAACTCGCGCGCCATCGACCGGCCCTTGGCGACCCACTTGCCCATGGTGCGCGCGACCCGCGGCAGATCCCGCGGCCCGATCACCACGAGCGCGACCAGCAGGATGACCGCCATCTCCGACCAGCCGACATCGAACACCGCCGGTCCTCCCCGTCCGCGCGACCTCAGCCCTTGGCCACCTCGTCGCGCTTGAGGCCCGGCTCGGCGACCCGCGCCCGCACCTGCTCATCGGCGGCTTCGGTCGTCAACGCCACGCGCTTGTCGTCCTCGTCGTCGTCCTTCATGCCGGCCTTGAAGCTCTTCACACCCTTGGCGACGTCACCCATGACCTTCGGCAGCTTGCCGGCGCCGAACAGGATCAGGACGATCGCCAGGATCAGCACGACCTGCCAGATACCGATGCTCATCGAAGGACTCCTCTCGCACCGATCCCGGCGCGCCCTGCGCACCTCGGGATCTCGAGCTTGATAGGAAGTGTCGCAGAAAACCCGGCCCCACGCAACGCGCACGGCTAACGCCGCGGCGGCGCGCGATAGACATAGATCTGGCGCGGGTCGACCTCGACGGCAACCACGTCGCCCGCCGTGAACTCGGCGATGCTGGTCATGCGCACGATCACCGGCGGCCCGTCGGGCAGCTCGAGCTCCAGGACGCGGTTGGTGCCGAGATCGCGAATTCGCCGCACCCGGAAGCTTCGGGCTGCCGCGCCGCCATCGCGGAGCAGCCGCAGGCCCTCGGGCCGGATCAGCACGTCGACCGGCGTGCCGTCGGCCAGGTCGGCGACCTCGAGCGGCCCGAGCGGCGTGCTGACCAGCGCCGCCCACGACCCACCCCTTGTACCGGTTGAGCGGCCCGAAGAAGCCGGCGACGAACGGGTTGGCCGGGTGGGCGTAGAGCTCGGCCGGTGTGCCGTGCTGGAGCATCCGGCCGTCCTGCATGACGTGGATCCGATCGGCGACCCGGACCGCCTCGTCGGCATCGTGGGTGACCATCAGGACGGGCGTGCCGGCGGTGCGCAGGAGCGCGATGGCGTCGTCCCGGACATGGGCGCGGAGCATGGCATCGAGGCTCGAGAACGGCTCGTCGAGCAGCATCAGGCGGGGCTTCGGGGCGAGCGCCCGGGCAAGCGCCACGCGCTGCTGCTCGCCGCCCGAGAGCATGTGCGGGTAGCTGTCGGCATGGGCGTCGAGCTCGACCTGGGCGAGCAGCTCCAGCGCGCGGCGCCGGCGCGCCCGGTGGTCCAGGCCGCGCAGGCCGAAGGCGACGTTGTCGAGCACGCGCAGATGCGGGAACAGGGCGAAGTCCTGGAACATCAGCCCGACGCGGCGCGCCTCGGGGGCAGAGGCGTAGCCCGGCTCGGCGACCACCTCGCCGTCGATCACGATCCGGCCGCTCTGGACCGGCTCGAGGCCCGCGATCAGACGCAGCATCGTGGTCTTGCCGCAGCCCGACGGGCCGACCAGGCAGTGCACCTCGCCCGGCGCCAGGCTGAGGTCGACCTCGCGCAGGACCGTCCGCTCGCCATAGGCGTGGCGCAACGCCTCGACTTCGAGGCCGACCGCGGGGAGGCCGGCCGCGGGGAGGCCGGCGGCGGGCTGGCGGTCGGTGCGGGCGTGGGCCACGGCAGCCATTCTGGCTCCAGCGTCGTCGGGCGTGTTCAAGAGCAGGTACGGTCGCGCCGCCCCGAGGTCAAGGCGACGCGGTCTTGTGCCGCGTACCGGCCGGGCTTACCCGTGTGGGTGGTCCTCGGGCTCGGGGTCCGGCGCGTCCTGCGGCTCATCCTCGGGGTCATCCACCTCGAGCTCGGGGAGCGTGTCCCCGGCCGCGTCGGACATGGTCACGGGCCGCTCGCCGGCGGCCGCGAGGGGACCGAGCAGACCGACCTGCAACAGCTCCTCGATGCGCGGCAGATCGTCGAGCGCGGCCAGGTCGAAGTGGTCGAGGAAGGAAGGCGTGGTCACCCAGGTGACCGGCCGGCCGGGGGTCTCACGGCGGCCCTTGGGCTGCACCCAGCCGGTCTCGAGCAACAGGTCGAGGGTGCCTTTGCTGACGCTGACGCCGCGCATCTCCTCGAGCTCGGCGCGGGTGATCGGCTGATGGTAGGCGATGATCGCGAGGGTCTCGAGGGCGGCCCGCGACAGGCGCCGGCTCTGCACCTGCTCGCGCTCGAGATAGGGGGCGAGCTCAGGCGCGGTGCGGAGCGCGAAGCGGCCACCGTGGGCCTCCAGGCGCACACCACGACCGGCGTAGTCCCGGGTCAGCTCGTCGAGCAGCTCAGAGGCGTGCAGCCCGCCCGGCAGATGCGCCTGGATGGTCAGGACGTCGAGCGGCTCCTCGGCCGCGAACAGCAACGCCTCGACGATCCGCTTGCCCAGCTCCCGGCTCATGCTGCCCGGCTCCTCCCCGGTGATCACCGCTTGCGGCGCACATAGATCGGCCCGAACGGGCTCGTCTGGCTGAGCTCGATGACGCCGTCGCGCGCGAGCTCCAGGCTGGCGGCGAGGTGGGCGGCGAGCGCCGACCGGCGCAGGCGCTCGTCGACCAGGTCCGCGGGCAGATAGGCGAGCAGGTTGCGCCAGTCGGGCCCGCCGAGCGCCCGGGTCAGACGCTTGAGCGCGTCCTCGACCCGGAACACCGCCGGCGCCATCAGGGTCAGCCGCTGCTCGCGGGTGCGCAGGCGCTGCTCGACGTAGGCCTGCAGCAGCTCGTGCAGCGGCAGGCGAAAGCGGCTCTTGCGCCGGACCCTGAGCCCGGCCGGACGGCCCGGCCCGAAGCGCAGAACGCCGAGCTGTGGGCGGGCGAGCAGCTGATCGGCCGCGCGCCGGATCGCGTCCAGCCGGCGCAGACGCCAGGCCAGCGCCTCGGCGAGCTCGGCGGCGCTCGGCTCGGCATCGGCCGGCGGTTGCGGCAGGAGCAGGCGCGACTTGAGGTAGGTGAGCCAGGCCGCGGTCACCAGATAGTCGGCGGCGACCTCGAGCTTCAGGTCGCGCGCCTGCTGGATATAGGCGAGATACTGGTCGGCCAGCGCCAGGATCGAGATCCTGGCGAGGTCGACCTTCTGCTCGCGGGCCAGCGCCAGCAGGAGGTCGATCGGCCCCTCGAAGCCGTCCAGGTCGACCACGAAATCGGACGCCGGCGCGGCCTGGTCGGGCGGGATCAGGTCGGGCTGCGCAGACATCGCGGCTGACGGCGGCTGGGCTCGCGGGGCGCTCAAGTCAGCCCGGCGAGGGTCAGGATCAGAGTGTAGAGCGCCTCGACCGGCGGCCCGAGCACGCTCGCCAGCGGATTGAACGGCAGGCCCATGGCCTGGACCGCCATCGGCAGCAGGAACAGCAGGCCGATCAGGATCGCCAGACCGTAGCGCTCGAGCTGGGCGAACTTCCAGGCATAGGGATTGGGCAGCAGACCGGTGACCACGCGGCCGCCGTCAAGCGGCGGCAGCGGCAGCATGTTGAAGACCGCAAGGATGATGTTGATGGCGATCGAGTTCTGCAGGTTGCTGCTGATCCAGGCCGTGAACAGCGTGCTCGGGGGCAGGACCAGGTGCAGCGCCAGCGCCGAACAGAATGCCAGGCCGATGTTGATCCCGGGACCGGCGAGCGCCACCCAGACCATGTCGCGTTTGGGATGGTTGAGGCGGCCGAAGTTGACCGGCACGGGCTTGGCGTAACCAAACAGGAAGGGTGTATGGAGCAGCAGCAGCAGGCCGGGCAGGATCAGGGTGCCGAACGGATCGATGTGCTTGATCGGGTTGAAGGTCACCCGGCCGAGCATGCGCGCGGTGTTGTCGCCGCAGCGCTCGGCCATCCAGCCGTGCGCCGCCTCGTGCAGGGTGATCGCGATCACGACCGGCAGCAGCCAGACCGAGAGCGTTTGCCCGATCGAAGCGATGTCCATGGCTCAGGCGCCTGGCTGGAGTGCGGGTTCGACCGTGGCGAGCAGGGCGTCAAGCCGGTCCTCGGCGGCGCTGCGATCGATCGGCTGGGGCGGGCGAAGCCGGCGGAGCGCCCTCAGGGCGCGGTCTCTGGCCGCGCCCTCGAGCGGTCCGGCCGCGGCCAGCACGTCGGCCAGCTCAGCGTAGCGACCGTTGCAGTGGAGCGCCAGATCGCAGCCGGCCGCGCGCGCCGCCGCGGTCCGCTCGCCGAGCGTGCCGGCGAGCGCCCCCATGCTCAGATCGTCGGTCAGCAAGGCGCCGGTCACGCCCAGCTCGCCGCGGATCACCTCCTGGATGATCCAGGGCGAGAGGGTTGCCGGCCGGTCGGGATCGAGCGCCGGGTAGAGCAGGTGCGCGGTCATCGCAAAGGGCGCCGTCCGACAGGCCCGAAACGGCTGGAAGTCGCTGGCGCGCAACCGCTCCAGGTCGGCATCGACCACCGGCAGGCTCAGATGGCTGTCGACCCGCGCGCGACCATGACCCGGCAGATGTTTGATCACCGGCAGCACGCCGCCGGCGAGGAACCCCTCGATCATCGCCCGGCCGAGCTCGCCGACCAGCGTGGGATCTGCAGCGAGCGCGCGGTCGCCAATCGCTCCGGTCCGGCCGGGCAGCGCCAGATCGAGCGCCGGCGCACAGTCGACGGTGATGCCGAGCGCCTCGAGGTCGGCCGCGATCAGGCGGGCATGCAGCCAGGCGGCCTCGAGCCCGGCCTCGGGATCACGCTCGGCCAGCCGGCCGATCGACCGGGCCGCCGCCCGTGCCGGCCAGTGCGGCGGCCCCAGGCGCGCGACCCGGCCGCCCTCCTGATCGATCAGGATCGGCGCATCGATCCGGCCGACCGCGGCGCGCAGCTCGAGGGTCAGCCGCCGCAGCTGGGCCGGGTCCCGGCAGTTGCGCGCGAACAGGATGAAGCCGAAGGGCGGCCTCGCCTCGAACAGCGACCGCTCGTCGGCGCCGAGCTCCGGCCCGGCGACGCCGACGACCGCCGCGGCCGGCGGGCTGCCGGCGCCCTCAGCGGCGGATGACGAAGCAGCTGGCATTGCGCCGCTTGAGCTCGTCACATAACGACTCGGCCTCCTGCAGATTGGCGAACGGCCCGATCTGGACCCGGTAGAACGTGCCGTTCGCGGTCTCGGCGCGCTCGATGAAGGGCTGCACCCCGCGCAGCACCGGGCCGAGGTCGACCAGATACAGGTCCCAGGCGCGCCGGGCGTCGGCCTCGTCGCGGACCGCGGCGAGCTGGATGCGGTAGCCGCCCTCCAGGGCGGCAACGCCGTTGTTGGGCGCCGGCTCGAGCGTCGGGGTCGAGCTCGGCCGAGGGGTCGCCGTGGTCGCGGCGGCGCCGGTCGGCGCGCGGGTGTCCAGCCGGTCCGGCGCGAGCGCCGTGACGTCGGTCCCGCGCCCGGCGGGCGGGCTCGCGGTCGCTGGCGGCGCCAGCTGCGTCGGGGCCGCGGGCGCAGGTTGGCGAGCCGGCGACGGGATCGGCGGGGGCAGCTCGGACACGGTCGACGGTGCCGGCTGGACGCCATCCGGCGCCGGCGGCGTCGAGCGCGCTTCGGCGGGTCCGGTAACCTCCGCGAGCAGCGCGTCCAAGGCCGCCTCGGCCTCCTTCGGCGTCGGCTGCGGCGCGCTCGAGGGCGGCTCCGGTCCGGTCTGCGCGGTCGATTGCCGCTCGACCGCGAGCGGCGTCTCCCTGGGCGGCTGGGCGGGCGCCGTGGCGACCTGAGCAGGAGCTGGCGCAACCTGGGCAGGAGCCGGCGCGACCTGGGCAGGAGCCGGCGCAACCTTGGCGGGAGCCGGCGCGACCTGGGCGGGCGCCGTGGCGACATCGGCCGGGGCCGGCGCGGCCTGGGCCGGAGCCGGCTGAACGGCAGCCGGAGCGGTCTGCGGCGGTGGTGCTGCGGCGACCGGAGGCGGTACCGCCTCGGCGCTCGTGACTGAGCCGCTCGTGACTGGGCCGCCGGTGACCTGGCCGCCGGTGGCTGGCCCAGTCACGGCCGTGGCGCTGGTGGTCGCGCCGCTGGTGGTCGCGCCGCTGGTGGTCGGGCCGGTCGTGGCGGGGGCGGTCGCATCCGGCGTCGGTGGCGCCACGGCGGCGGCGTCGCCGGAGCCGTCGTCCGGCTCCTCGGCAGCGGTCACCGGGGCCTGCGGCCGTTCAGGCGCAGGCAACAGCCGCTCCGACTGGCCACTCGGCGGGGTGTCGGTCAGCAGATCGCGGACCTCGCCCTGATCCGCGACCGCCGGTGCGCCGGCCTGATCGGGAGGCAATTTGATCGCGAGCGTGGGCGCCTTGATCAGGGGCGGCTCGCCGATCGGCGGGCCCTGGGCGCCGTGCTCATAGGCCAGCCAGACGATCGCGCTGAAGGCGGCGAACACCGCGAATACCGGCAGCCCGACCAGCAGCGTCCGCGAACGCCGCGGTCGCGGCTGCGGCAGGGGTTGCGGCTCCGGGCCCGGGCGGCGGAAGCGGGCCGTGGCGGCAGCGAAGCTTGAAGGATCGGACACGGCAGCACCTACGACAGCAAGCGAAGGATCAAAGCAGCTCCTCGATCGGGCGCACCCCGATCACCTCGAGACCGCTGGCCAGCACCACCTGGATCGCGGCGATCAGCGCCAGGCGGGCCCGGCTCAGCGTCGGCGCGTCGGGCCGCAGGAAGCGCAGCTCCGGACGCTCATTACCCTGATTCCAAAGGGCATGGAAGCTCGCCGCCAGATCGGTGAGGTAAAACGCGATCCGGTGCGGCTCATGGTGCAGCGCCGCCGCCTCCAGGACCCGCGGCCAGGCCGCGGCCTGCCTGATCAGGCCGAGCTCGCCGGCCTCGGTCAGCGGCGTCAGGTCGACCGCCGCGAGGTCCGCCGGCCGGACCGGCAGGCCAGCATCTCGGGCGTGGCGCTGGACCGAGCAGATCCGGGCGTGGGCATATTGCACGTACCATACCGGATTGTCGCGCGACTGCTCGGTCACCTTGGCAAGGTCGAAATCCAAGGGCGCGTCGTTCCTGCGGGTCAGCATGATGAAGCGGACGACGTCCTTGCCGACCTCGTCGACCACGTCGCGCAGCGTGACGATCCGGCCGGCGCGCTTGGACATCCGGAGTGGCTGGCCGCCATCCAGGAGGTTGACCAGCTGGCAGAGCTTGACGTCGAGCTCGACCCGGCCAGCACTCAGCGCGCGCACGCCGGCCTGCAGCCGCTTGACGTAGCCGCCGTGATCGGCGCCCCAGACGTCGATCAGCTCGGCAGCGCCGCGGCGGATCTTGTCCGAATGATAGGCGAGGTCGGCGGCGAGGTAAGTCCACTCGCCCTTCGAGTTCCTGAGCGGCCGGTCGCTGTCGTCGCCGAATGCGCTGGCGCGGAACAAAAGCAGCGGCACCGGCTCCCAGTCCTCGCCGGGCTTGCCCTTGGGCGGCGCCAGGGTGCCGGTGTAGACCAGGTCATCACGCGCCAGCTGGTCCAAGCTCTGCTCGATCCGCCCAGCCTCGATCAGCGCCGCTTCGGATGTGAAGACGTCGTGCTCGACCCCGAGCGCCGCGAGATCTTCCTTGATCAGGGCGAGCATGGCCTCGACCGCCTGCCGGCGAAACGCGGGCAGCCACTCGCTCTCCGGCAGCCTGCGCCAGCGCTCGCCATCGCGCTCGGCGATCCGGCGCGCGACCGGAATCAGGTAATCCCCGGGATACCAGCCCGCGGGCGGGGTCGCCGGCGCGCAGCCGAGCGCGCTGAGATAGCGGTGATGGACCGAGCGCGCGAGCTGGTCGACCTGGGCGCCGCCGTCGTTGATGTAGTACTCGCGCGTCACCCGCCAGCCGAGCCTGGCCAGCAGGTTGGCGAGCGCGTCGCCGAACACCGTGCCGCGGCCGTGGCCGACATGGAGCGGTCCGGTCGGATTGGCCGAGCAGAACTCGACATTGACGCTCCGGCCGCGACCGAGATCGGCCGCCCCGTAGGCGCTGCCGGCGCCAAGGATGACCCTGATCTGCGCCCGCCAGAAATCGTCGGTGAGACGCAGGTTGACGAACCCTGGCTTGGCGATCTCGACCGTCGCGACCTTGGGCAGCTCGAGCAGGCGGGCCGCCAGCACCTCGGCGATCGCGAGCGGCGCCCGGCCGGCGGGCTTGGCCAGGATCAGGGCCGCGTTGGTCGCAGCATCGCCATGGGCGAGGTCGCGCGGCGGCTCGACCGTGACCCGGTCGGTCGCCAGCCCGTCCGGCAGCTCGCCGGCCGCCTGGCAGGCCGCGATCGCGGCCAGGACGTCGCCCTGCAGCTCCTGGAAGGGATCCATCGACAAAGCAGTCACTGGGCCCGGCTGGTCGGGTTCAACAGGCGGTCATGGGCGTCGAGGGCAAAACGATCGGTCATGCCGGCGATGTAGTCGGCGATCGCCTCGGCGGTGCCGGCATCGTCACCGGTCTGGGCCCTGGCTTGCCAGTCGGGCGGCAGGCAGTGCGGCTGATCGTGCAGGCCCTCGAACAACTCCCGAACCACCCGGCGCGCCTTGCGAGCCATCCGCTTGACCCTGTGGTGACTGTACATGTGCGCTTGCAGGAACCGGCGCAAGTCTCGCAGGGTGGTATCAACTTTTGGTGAAAATCCGACCACGGGCTCAGGGGCCGCGCGAATCCCGTCGACCGCCGTCGGCTCCAGCGCCTGGAGCCGGCGCCGAGCCTCCGCGACCAGATCGGTCACCATGGCATCGATCAGGCGCCGCAGCGTCTCGTGGATCAGCCGCTGCGTCTCGAGGCCCGGATAGCGCGCCGTCACCTCCTGGAGGATCGGTCCGACCAGCGGCAGCGCCGCCACGTCCTGGAGCGTGAACAGGCCGGCGCGCAGGCCGTCGTCGAGGTCGTGGTTGGTGTAGGCGATGTCGTCGGCAAGCGCCGCGACCTGCGCCTCGGCGCTCGGGTGGCTCGCGAGCTCGAGATCGTGCTCGGCCGAGTAGGCGGCGACATAGGCGGGCGCCCGCCCGGCCAGCGGGCCCCGGACCGGACCCCCGGACGCCCCCCCGAACGGACCCCCGAACGGGCCATTGTGCTTGACCACGCCCTCGAGGGTCTCCCAGGTCAGGTTGAGGCCGTCGAACTCGGCGTAGCGACACTCGAGCCGGGTGATCACACGCAGGGTCTGGGCGTTGTGATCGAAGCCGCCATAGGGGGCGAGCGCGGCGTCGAGCGCCTCCTCCCCGGCATGGCCGAACGGGCTGTGGCCGAGGTCATGCGCGAGCGCCACCGCCTCCGCCAGGTCCTCGTCGAGGGCGAGCGCGCGGGCCGCCGTGCGGGCGATCTGCGCGACTTCCAGGGTATGGGTCAGGCGGGTCCGGAAATGGTCGCCTTCGTGGTTGACGAACACCTGGGTCTTGTACTCCAGCCGGCGGAAGGCGGTGCTATGGACGATCCGGTCACGGTCGCGCTGGAAAGGACTCCGCAACCGGCTCTCCGGCTCCGGGTAGCGGCGGCCGCGGCTTCGTGCCGGATCGCATGCATAAGGCGCCAGCGCCCGGCGGGCCTGGCCCTCGAGGCTGACGCGGCGGTTTGACAAGGCGATCGCTCTGCCTACATTGGGCGAGAGGCGGGGCGAGCCATGCGGCCCTCCCGATCGCTAACAATAGGTGTCGTCGATGGCGGAAATCAAGGCCCGGCCGGGGCCGTTCAGCGTCACCGAGAACGCCGCCCGGCGGATCGGCGCGATCCTGGCCAAGGAGCAGCAGGCCGGCCTCAAGCTCCGGATCAGCGTCTCCGGCGGCGGCTGCTCCGGCTTCCAATACGGCTTCGCGCTCGACGACCGCGAGGAGGACGGCGACATCGCGGTCGAGCGGGACGGCGCCCGGGTCGTGATCGATGGCATGTCGCTGCTCTACATGATCGGCTGCGAGGTCGACTACGTCGAGGACCTGACCGGCGCCTTTTTCCGTGTCACCAACCCCAACGCCAGCTCGTCCTGCGGTTGCGGCAACTCCTTTGCCATCTGAGGCGGGTGCCATCTGAGGCGGGCGCCATCTGAGGCGGGCGGGCTCTGACCCGCGCGCGCCCGGCTCGCGACCTGACGGCGGGCAAGCCGAACCGATGAAGATCGCGACCTGGAACGTCAACTCGATCCGGGCGCGCCTGCCCCGGGTGCTGGCCTGGCTCGCGGCCGCGAAGCCGGACGTTGCCCTGCTCCAGGAGACCAAGGTCACGCCCGAGCAGTTTCCGGCCGAGCCGCTCGAAGAGCTGGGCTACAACCTGGCCGTGATCGGGGAGCCGGGCGGCCGCAATGGCGTCGCGATCCTCGCCAAAAGCCCGCTCGAGGATCTGCGTCGGGCGCTGCCCGGCGACGAGGAGGACCAGGAGGCCCGCTATCTCGAGGCGGTGGCCGGCGGGGTCCGGGTCGCCTCGGTCTACGTCCCGAACGGCACCGCGCTCGATTCGCCCCGGTTCGCCTACAAGCTCGCGTTCTACGATCGCCTGAAGGCGCACGCCGAAAGTCTTCTGGAATATGAAGAATCGCTCGTGATCGGCGGCGACTACAACGTCGGCCCCTACCCGATCGACGTCTACGATCCCCAGGCCCTCGACGGCACCATCTGTTATCACCCGGCCGAGCGGGCCAAGCTGCGGACCCTGCTTCATCTCGGGCTGTACGACGCCTTCCGGGTCGTCGAGCCGCGTGCCCGGGCCTACAGCTGGTGGGACTATCAAGGTCGCTCCGTGCGCGCCAATCAGGGGCTCCGGATCGACCACCTGCTGCTCTCGCCGCAGGCGGTCGATCGCCTGGACGCCGCCGGCATCGACGCCGAGGAGCGGGTGGCCAAGGCGCCTTCCGACCACGTCCCGGTCTGGTGCACCCTCGCCGACAGCTGAGCGTCGCCCGAGTTTCCCCGGCAGCGGAACGGTTTGCGCGACAAGGCTGTTGCTCCGATCGAGGGAAAATCGCGACCTGCTCGGGAGGCGTCGATGGCCAAACCATCGAAGGACCGGATCGTCGAGGCGCTGCTCGAACGCCATGGCCGGACCTACGCAGCCGAGCTCGGCATCGATCTCGACCGCGGCACGCCCTCGCCGTTGTTCCGCTGGCTGTGCGCGTCGATCCTGCTCAGCGCCCGGATCGGCTCCAGGATCGCGATGGCCGCCGCCAAGGCGCTGGCGGAGCAGGGCTGGACCACGGCCGAGAAGATGGCCGCCGCCAGCTGGGAGGACCGGACGCGGACTTTGAACCAGGCGGGCTACGCGCGCTACGACGAGAGCACCTCGCGCATGCTCGGTGACACCGCCTCGATGCTGCTCCAAAGGTACGGCGGTGACCTGCGCAAGCTGCGCGAGGAGGCGGGCCGCGCGCCCGAGCGCGAGCGAACCCTGCTCAAGGAATGCAAGGGGCTGGGCGAGGTCGGCGCCGACATCTTCTGCCGCGAGGCGCAGCTCGCCTGGGACGAGCTCTATCCGTTCGCCGACCGGCGGGCGCTCGAGGCAGCCAGGCACCTCGGCCTCGAGGATGACGCCGCCGGGCTCGCCAAGCGCGTGCCGAAGAAGGAATTTCCCCGCCTGGTCGCGGCTCTGGTCCGGACCGGCCTCGCCAAGGACCGGGACGGCGTGCTCGAGGCCGCGGCGGGACGCTGACTTGACCAGCGGATTGGAGCCAAGGGGCAAAGGCGGTCTTGCGCCCCGGTCAGGTGGCGCTATGTAGAGGCGGCCTCGTCGCCTCTGCAGGCGGCCCGTGCGGCGATCGGATCAGCAGGAGTGGGAGTGCAGGCAGGCGATGACCGGTCCGCTCAGCATTTGCGTCCTGACCGGCGATCCCCGCCTGCCTGATCTGACCAAGCGCGACCACCGCTACAACGACGAGGATTTCACGACCTACCGGACGATGCGGGTCGCGTTCGAGTCGTTTTCGGGTCACCGCTTCGCGTTCGAGGACGACCACGCCCGACTGTTCGAGCGCTTCAGCCGGGATCCGCCGGACCTGGTGATCAATTTCTGCGACACCGGCTTTCGCAACGTCGCAGCGCAGGAGCTGCACGTCCCGGCGCTGCTCGAGATGCTGGGTGTGCCCTACAGCGGCGCCTCGCCCGCCAGCATGGTCTTGTGCTACGACAAGCAGATCGTGCGCCTGCTCGCCCAGACCCTGGGCGTACCGGTGCCGCGCGAGGTTTTCCTGGGGCCGGACCCCGCGCCGGAGGCCCTCCCCGACCTCTATCCGGCCCTGATCAAGCCGAACCAGGCCGATGGCAGCGTCGGCATCCGCCAGGACGCCGTGGTCCGCTCCCCTGCCGAGGCGCAGGCCTACGTCGCCTGGGTCCGGCGCGAGCTGCCCGGGCGGGCGCTGCTGATGCAGGAATATCTGCCCGGGCCCGAGTACGGCATCGGCCTGATCGGCAATCCCGAGACCGAGCTGGCAGCCTTGCCCGCGCTCGAGGTCGACTACGCCCGCCTGCCGGCCGGGCTCAACCCGATCCTCTCCTACGAATCCAAAGCCTTGCCGGATTCCCCCTATTGGACCGAGATCAAGTTCAGGCGCGCCGAGGCCGATGGCGCGCTGCTGGCGCGCATGGCCAACCACGCGCGGCGACTGTTCGCGCGCCTCGGCTGTCGCGACTACGCCCGCTTCGACTTCCGCTGCGCGGCCGACGGCGAGCCCAGGCTGATGGAGGTCAACCCCAATCCCGCCTGGGCCAACGACGGCAAGCTCGCCTTCATGGCCGGCTTCGCCGGCATCGCTTATCCCGACCTTCTGAAGATGATCCTCAACGCCGCGCTGGCCCGGCTCGGGCTCTGAGCTGGTCAACGGAGAAGCGCGGCAACGGGCTCCGGCAGATCATCGCCGAGAAACGGATTGAGGATGGTCACGCCGTCGAAGCGCCCGCCGTCGCGCATATCTTCGCTCAGCAGAAAAGCGCAGCCGGCCCGAGCGGCGGTCGCGATCAGCAACCCGTCCCAAAAGCTGCACCTGCCCTGCTGCGCGTCCTTCAGCGCGGTCATGAATGCGTCGATGTCGGCTGCCGCGGTCGGAAAAATCCTCACCAGATCTCGGATCTGAGCAGCGACGGTCGGAGTGGAGGCGATTTTCTTGCGCGTGGTCGCATGATAGAGCTCGCCCATAGCCTGTAGCGTCAGCACACAGTCCCGGCGGGCCGCGAGAATCAGGATCTGGAGAGCGCGCCGATGCCGCTGCCACCTCCCGCTACCGGCACGACCGTCAGCCGCATAGACGAGGACGTTGGTATCGAGCGAGAAGCGCTCACTCGTCATAGAGCTCGTCGCGATTGAACTTTGCACCCCCGAGATTCCAACCTTTCGTCAGGCGGCGCCGGGTGCGCTCGAGGGCCGCCTCCTGCTCGGGCGTGAGCTGGCGCTCGCCCGGCGGCGCCGCCGGCACGATCCGGGCCACCGGCCGGCCGCGGCGGGTGACGAGGAACTCCGTGCCCGCCTCGACATCGCGCAGGATGCGGGCGAACTGCTGATTGGCCTCTCTTGCCGAGACGGATCTCTGCACGGCCGACCTCCCCCGGTTTGGTCCTACGTCAGGTAGGACATCGCGCGCCCGCGGACAAGCCGCTCGGGCCTCACACCAGCTGGCGGGGAATCGCCACCTGCCATTCGCGGTGCGCGAACCGCTCGTCGCCCTCGAACGCCTCGAGGTCGGCGTCGAACTGGAAGGTGGTCCGGGTCGCGGTCAGATGCGTGCGGCATTCGATCCTGACCGACCAGTCGGCCCGCCGCATCACGGTCCGCTGCACGACCTCCGTTCGGGCCGAGAGGGGGTCGTATTCCGAGATCCGGTGGCGCTTCAAAAATGTATGACCGAGGTCCATGCCGATCGGCTCGATGCGCTCGGGCGCGGCGCCGAACTCGCCGCTCTGGAAGGTGTAGACGGTCTCGTTGGTCGCGAGATCGAGCTCGATCGTGCGCCGGAGCGGCGTCGCGCGCGGCCGGCGGCGCGCGCCCCCGGCCGGCGGCTCGAACGGGCACAGCGCCTGGTCGTCCGGCGCCGGCGGCCGGACCGGCAGATAGAGCGCGCTCTGGCCGGTGCGCAGGGTCAGCACCGCGAGCGCCGGCGAGGGCCAGGCGATCGGCCAGTAGCTCGACGACAGGGCAAGGCGCAGCCGGTGTCCGGCCGGGAACGCGTGCGCGATGTCGTTGAGCTGGAGGCGGATGCGCTGCAAGGCCCCGGGCTCGAGCGCCTCGGGCTGCTCGTGGCCGTCCCGATGGGTGAGGTTGAGCAGGCCGTAGGTCACGAGCGTCGAGGTGCCATCGGGCTGGACGTCGTTGAGGCGGACCGCGAGCAGCGCGTCCGGCTCGTCGGCCGCGAGATCGAGCTCGACCACCGGCGCGCCCAGAATCTCGAGCCGCTCGGGCAAGGGCCCGGTGTCGAAGGTCAGCGACCGGCCATCGTCCGGCCGCTGCTCGAGGGGCATCTCGCCCTCGGCGCCGAAGGCGCACCATTCGCCGGCCATCAGGCCGGTGGTCTGGGGCGAGGAGAAGGCGAGCCTGGCCGCCTGGGTCGGCGCCGGCTCGAGCCGGCCGGGGTTGAGGAACAGCCTGCCGCTGCTCGATCCGGGGCGAGGGCCAGCCGGCCTCGGCGACCCAGCGCCCGGGCCGCTCCTCGTAGTAGGGCTGCGGATCGACGCTCTCCTGCATCCAGACCCGGTACGCGGGCTCGGCCATGATCCCGCGATCGATGCCCTTGAGCCAGTGATCCCACCAGCGGACCGCTTCCTGCAGGAACCCGATCGGCGGGCCCGGCACGCCATTCTGGGGAAACCGGTGCGCCCAGGGCCCGACCAGGCCCTTTTTCGGGCACTTCAGCCCCTTGAGCAGCCGGGGCACCGCGTTGGAATAGCCATCCGCCCAGCCGCCGATCGCGTAGACCGCGCAGCGGATCGCGCCATAGTCCTCGCAGACCGAGCCGTGCCGCCAGAACCCGTCCCGCCACTGGTGCTCCAGCCAGAGCGCCGGAAAGGCCACCAGGTTCTCGATCCGCGCGCGCCACATCTCGCGCCAGCGCGCGCCCACGATCTCCGGATCGGGCGGATACGCCCCGTGCGCGAGCAGGATCGAGCCCCACTGCAGGTTCTCGTTGAGCAGGCAGCCGCCCATGTAGTGGGCATCGTCGGCGTAGCGGTCGTCGGTCGAGCAGAGCGTGATGATCGCCCTGAGCGCCGGCGGCTGCAGCGCCGCGACCTGGAGTGCGTTGAAGCCGCCCCAGGAGATCCCCATCATGCCGATGGCGCCCGAGCACCAGCCCTGCTCGGCGATCCAGGCGATGATCTCGAGCGCGTCGTCCTGCTCCTGCCGGGTGTACTCATCCAGCAGGATGCCATCGGAATTCCCCGATCCCCTCAGATCGACCCGGACCGCGGCATAGCCTCCTTGGGCGAAATAGCGATGGATCGGCTCATCCCGCGCCCGCATGAAGTCCCGCTTGCGGTACGGAATGTATTCCAGGATCGCCGGCACCGGCTCCTGTTCGGCATCCTTCGGCAGCCAGATCCGGGCCGCGATCCGGCAGCCATCCGACATCGGGATCCAGACGTTCTCGATCTCGACGATCTCGCCGACCTCGACTCCGACCATACCTCTGCCTGCTTCCAGCCGATCCGCTGTCAAATCTCCCTATACCCCCTCCCCCGCCGCTGCGAAAGCAGGCCCCGGCCTTGACGGTGTGTAGCTTTCAGGCGACATACGATCATGGTATGGGATCGAGGATTATGTCACTGAGGACGGCGCCAGCCCGTTTGCCAGCTGGCTGGGGAGCATGAGGCACACGAGAGCGCGGATGCGCCTGCTGGCCCGGCTCGACCGGGTCTCGCTCGGCAATCTGGGTGACTGGAAGGCGGTAACGGGCGTCGAGGGAATTGCCGAGCTTCGCGATCATTACGACCCCGGTTACCGCGTGTATTTCAGCTTTGTTGGCCGGAACACGATTCTGCTCCTGACCGGCTCGACGAAGCGCCACCAAGGCAGGCGCATCCGACAGGCGAAGGGCTATCTGGAGGACTATCGGCGGAGGAGCGGAGCGTGAGAGCAAGTCGGCCGTTTCGCGCGACGCAGCTCGCCCAGCTGAAGGACCCGGAGAGCGCCGCCCTCTATCTGGAGGAAGCGCTCGCCGCTGGCGACACCGACGCCTTCAAGCTGGCGCTGCGCAACGTCGCCGAGGCCCGCCTTGGCGGCATGAGCGCGCTTTCCGAACGCGCCGAGCTCAACCGGGAAGCGCTCTATCGTTCGCTTTCGAGGCGCGGCAACCCCACCCTCGAGACACTCACCAAGGTCATGCACGCGCTCGGCCTCCGGATCTCCGTGACCGTCGAGGGCATCGCTTCGCCCGACCCCGCCCCCTGACCGGGGGCGCCTGCCGCGAGACGGACCGACGACCGTTGGCCCGCAGGGTAGCGCCACCGTTTCACCGAACAAGGCCAGGCCGCCCCGCACACTATCGAGGCCGCTTGATTCGGCTCGATCTCACGCAACTTGATCCCAATTTGACCATAGGATTGTCTTCCCGAGAACATGAATGTCCTCGAAGACTTGGTGCATCGCTGGCCTTTCCCGAAACTTAGATCCACTCCGACCTCTATGCACTGCATCTACAGGCTCAGCTCGCTATGGGAGCCGGGACGGACGAGTTCCAGCGACTCGTCGTCCGGCTTGCGGTAGATCAGCACCAGATCGGGCTTGATGTGGCAGTCTCGATGATCCTTCCAGTCACCGGACAAGGCGTGGTCTCGGCATCTCTCGGGTAGGGCGGCATCGGCTGCGAGAAGCGACACGACGGTCCGGAGCTCCCGATCAAGGGTCGCTCGATGCTGACCCCTCGCCTCGCGCTTGTAGTCCCGTTTGAACCGACCGGTGCGCTTAATCGTCCGCATGCAGATCGGCCATGAGCTCCTCCACGCCGCCGACCGTCACCACCTCGCCGCGGCGCGCGGCCTTCATGGCGTCGATGGTCTCCGCATTCGGCACGAGGGGATCAAACGGCAGCGCCTTGTCGGCAACCGTCCGCATCAGCATCATGCGGAAGGCGTCGGAAATGGTCAGGCCGGCGGCGGCGAGAATCGCGGCCGCCTGCTCCTTGACCTTCCGGTCGATTCGCGCACGCACGACGTCATTTGCCGGCATGTGTGGCTCCTTGGGCTGGTGCTTACATATGTGAGCTACATCGTGGCTCACAAGCTCCCAGCAACAAGGCGCCAGCGATCGCCAAGCCCGTCGCAGGCTGGCCGACCATTTTCGGTGCGAGTGCCGGAGGGGCCGCCTGATCGGGGGCAGGCTCGCCGGCGGGCCGGTTCGTGCTAGGTCAAGTCTCGGACACGGTCGGGCGCGGGAGCGGTGGAGGCGGAGATGAAGCATGCTGGACGCGTGCTGCGCAGCTTTGGGCTGTTGGCCGGGTTGGCCGTGGGGCTGGCGTCCGGGCGGGCCGAGGCTGGGTGGTCCGAGGATCTCGCGCAGGGATGGGATGCGGCGCGGGCGGCCGAGCAGAGCCTGCTCGATGAGGCGCGTGAGGCGATCGTGATCGGCGGCGTGGCGCTGTACCGGCATCGGCATGCGGTCGCCGGGGCTGCCATGGGCTGTGTTGCCGGCTCGATGGCCGCGACCACGCTCTCTGTTGGCGCCGGGCTCGCGACCGGGGGCGCCGCGCTCGCCGGGACCGCGCCCGCGGCCGCGCTCGGCTGCGGGCTCGGGGCGGTCGGCGGGGCCGCGCTCGGGCAGCCGCTCGACGACGTCTACCGCGAGCCCTGAGCCTGGACGGGAAGCCGTCGTTCCGCCTGATCGGTCCCAAAGCGGCGCCGGATGTGGTTCCAGATGTCGCCGAGATCGGCCCGGGCGCGCGGCGAGAACGAACGGCATTCACGCGTCTTCGGCGCGCTTGGCCTCGATGAAGGCTTCGACATCGAACGGTGCCGACGGGCCGCTCCGTTCGCCCTCGATCAGCGCGTTGCGCAGCGCCTCGAGCCTCGCCTCATGCTCTTCCAGCAGGCGCAGCGCCGCGCGCACCAGCTCGCTCGCGGAGCCGTAGCGGCCCGCAGTGACCTGGCGGTCGATGAAGTCGGTAAATGGTCGCCAAGCGTGATCGAGGTATGCTTCGCCATGCCCTCCTCCCGACCAGGATACCAGTATGTACCTGCTTCTTGGACGTTGAGGCAAGCTTCGTGATCACGGCTTGTCGAGCCGGCGCGCCGATGTAAGGTCGGCGGCGCGACTCAGGGCCGAGCGGGCTCGGCTATTTGCGAACGACGATGAGGAGGCGCTCGATGGCGACCGTTCACGTGCTGGCGATCATCACGGCGAAGCCCGGCAAGCGCGCCGAGCTGCTGCGCATCTTCAAGGCCAACGTGCCCGCGGTGCGCGCCGAGGATGGCTGCATCGAATATGTCGCGACGGTCGATGCCGAGGGTGCGAGCGCGATCCAGACCCGGTTCGGCGGGGATGTCTTCGTCGTGGTCGAGGAGTGGGCGAGCCTCGATGCGCTCAAGGCCCATGCCGCAGCCCCGCATATGAAGGCCTACGCGGAGAAGACCAAGGACCTGATCGCCAGCCGGGTGATCCACGTGCTGTCGCCGGCCTGAGGCGTTGCGACGAGGACCACGGCCGGGTCATTCGCGGGCGATCGCCTGTTCGAGGGCCTCGCGGATGAAGCGCTGGTAGGGGATGCCGCGCGCCTGGGCGCGGGCCTTGACCGCGTTCAGCAGGGTCTCGGGCAGGCGCATGTTGACGCGGGCCGCCTTCTTCTCGAACTCGAACCGCACCGGCTTGAACTGGGAGAGGTCATATTCCGTCAGATCGGCTTCCGCGACAAAGCGCTCGGCCTCCTCGTCAGTGCGAAAGACGGGGATTTTCTTTTTCATAAGTCTCGACCTCCTTCCGATGCATGTAGCGGGCGCTGATGGGCCGGATGTAGGTGTGTCCCTCGCGCTCTCGAACCGTGAACACCAAGAAGACCGACCGGCCCGAGCGGGCCTTGCCGATGGCCCTGAGACGCTCCTCGCCGAGCGAGTGCTCCACGTCCACGCTGATCGTATGAAGTCCGGTGAAGATGGCCTCGATCTCCGCGACCGAGACGCCGTGCTGCTGGCATTTCGTCAGGTTGCCCTCGTCCCAATCGAACCCTGCGAGCGGCTCATGCAATGATATGGAGGCACACATTTGTACATACAAGACCGGTCTGGGCCGGCTAAGGCGTCAGCGCGGCCTTGCGGCGGGGGCGGCGGGGGACGATGCGTTGGGTCGCCCAGAAGCGCAGCGCCAAGCGTTCGCGCGCCGCGCGGCCGGCCTCCAGGTCGAAGCCGTTGATGATCGCCAGGCGAAAGCCGCCAGGCGGCATCGAGTGGGCCCTGGGCGGCTTATCCTCGTGGAAGGTGATCTGGACGCTGGTCAGCGCCGGGGCCTTCAGGAGCTCGGCGATCAGCTCGGGGTCCGGGTGCCAGTACTGGAGCCCGTGCGGGCCGAACAGGACGACGCTGTAGCCGTCCTTTCGGTCGTCGTCGGGGTAGTCCCAGACGCCGTCGGCGTAGAGGCGGACCATCGCTTCGGTCCAGCCGGCGCCGTAGAGGTCCGGCCACTGGTCGGAGAAGCGGAGGTGGACCTCGATGATGCGGGCGCCGATGGTTTCGAAGTTGACCATGCCGGTGTAGCCGCCAAGGTTGGCGGCAAGCCACGCGGCGCAGTAGCTCTCGATCTCGGGCCGGGCCTCGGCGAGCACGGTCCAGTAGTCGAACATGCCCTCGTCGATCGCCTTGCCGGTCACGTGGCGCCACCATCGGGGCGCGCCGCCCGCCACCGCGACGTCGGTCGAGACGTGCTCGCCCTTGAGCAGCTCCATCCACATGTGGCCGGGCCGCTGGTTCAGCTGGTAGTCGCGCAGGGTCTTGAAGATCCGGCTGCCGGCGCCCATGCCGCGCATGTTGTAGACGGGCTTGGAAAACACCGGGAAGCTGCCCGGCGCCATGCCGTGCAGGCCGCAGATCAGCCCTTGGGATTCGGCGATCAGGAGCTTGTTGTAGATCCAGCGGAACTTCGGGAACAGCTGGTAGGCGTCGCCGTCCTCGGTCGGCACGAACACGCGCTCGGGGCAGGCAACGTGCTCGAAGTACTGCATGCGCCAGGGGTCGCGTTCGACGATCGGCATGGCTGCCTTCGCGGCTGAGGTTCGGCAGCCGAGTTTAGGGAGCCCGGCCGGGCGAGCCAACCCTGCGACCGCAGACGGCGCGCCGGGCAGGGCGGCAACAGGCCGGCGCTCAGGCGAACGCGGTGAGCGGATCATCGGCGCCCGCCGCCGCAGCGCCCGCGACCTGAAGCGTCCGGGGCCGCCGGCAGGGAGGCGGGTTCGTGCGCCGGCGGCGTCGTGCCGAAGTCGTCGCCCTGCAGCTCGTCGCAACCCCGCGCGTCGAGCCAGGCGACCCGGGCGAAGGTCTCGACGTCGAGGCTCTGCGGGAGGCTGGCCTAGAGGTCGGGACGGTTGGGAGAAGCTGTTGGCCTAGTTCATGACCGGGAATAATTTGGGAATAAGTGGGAATAATTTGCAGCAGCGGCGCGCCGCAGGTGCAAAGACCTGTTGCCATGCCGGCGGTTCGCCGTTCAGCATCCGCCGCATCGTCGCGGCCTCGATTTCGCCGACATTCGCCGGCGCCGCAAACGCTGGCCCGGCGCGGTCAGCGTATGGCGCGCGCCGGGTCAGCGTCTCCTGCGGTCGGGTCCGTCATGTTCACCTCCTTGCACTCCTTCTCTACGCACAAGGCGGTGTCTCAGCCATCTGTAGACCGCACGACAGGGTTGTTGAAAACGGCGATTCTCCAGGCACCGCTGCGATCGCTCCTCCCTAATCGATCTGCGCGCGGACTGCGCTGATCGCCTGGGTGCAGGGCTCGCTCAGGCTGTCCTTGTGGTCTCTGAGACACTGGGCGATCCGACCCTTGCCGGGCTGGACGGAGGCGCACTTGCTCTCGATGTCGGCGCGGCACTGGTCGGCGAGATAGGCCATCGTGCTGATCGCCCGATCGAGTGCCGATGCCGATTGGTAGAGCGCCGTCTCGCACTGGCTGGAGAGCTTGTCGCCGTGGGAGTAGAGGCAGGCGAGCAGCCGGTTCTGGCCCGGGGTCACCTGGCTGCAATAGGTCTGGAGCTCGGTCTTGCAGCTCTGTACGACGTACCCTGCCAGCGACTGCGCAGCCACCACGGGCGCGGGCTCGACCATGGTGATCGAGCGCGCGTTGTTTCCGACACCCGAGGTGCCCTTCGAGTATGTTACCGTCACCTTGTCGCCCTCTTTGAGATCATCGACCGACATCCCGACGGTGTTGTTGGGGGCGGCGTTGAACAGTTCCTCGCCGACCGTGAAGCGGTTGTGGGCGGTATCGAGGTTCTTGACGTAGCCGGTGATGGTGTCGGCATGCGCGAGCGTCGCGCTGAGAATCAGGGCGGTTGCCGCTGCCAGCCCGAGCAGACGTTTCATCTCTGTGTCCTCCTGACGGGATTGTTTGGTATTAGCCGACATTCCCATATGCCGGCTCCTCAACCCCGATGATGCATCGGTCTGCCGCATGAGGCAAGTCTCCTGCGGGTCGGGCATGCCCGTGAGGCTGCTCACAGCCGCATTCTGAGGTAGCGCCTGGCTCTCTGGGCGCAGTCGGGCAGCCTTCGGTCGATCATGGGCGCACCCACCTCGTGCTTTGCCGGCATTCCGCTCACGCCCTCATGCCGGAAGCGGCGGCGGCCACGGCCGCAGGTCATCGATCCGAAGACCTTGGCCACCAGCCGACGAGCTCGGGTCCAGCCGTTGGCCTGGTAGGGCGGGGGGCCCGCTCCGGCAGGGCCGCGTGAATGTGGCCGACCCGACGGATCTGGCTCATCGTTGATACCGCAGCCCCGACCGCGGTCGCTACGGCTGCTCGGAGGAACCGGGGTTTGGCGGCAACGGGGTCAGTGGCGGAAACGCGCTCAGAGCTCTTTACCGGACGGGGAAACGACCCCGGACATCACGGCGTCGAGCTCCAAAATGCTGCTCCAGGCGTTCGATCGCTTCGGTCAGGCTGATGCCGCTTTCCAGGAGTTCGGCGAGCGCGGCCATTCTCTCCTCGAGGCGGCGGCCGGACCGATACTGCCTGAATTCGCCCGTGGCGACGTTCTTGATGCTGATGGCAGCAGAGCCTTTGTCCGCCGCGAGGATGTAGACGCCGACCTTTCGAAGCCTGGCAATTGTCATCTCAGCCGAGCATCGGTGAAGCCCGCCGCGCCTTTGACGCACGTCGCGGACACCGTCATCCACCGGGTCCCCGGGGGTGCTCCCGAGGACCCGGTGAGCGGTCGGGGTCAGCGGATCGGCATGGCGTATTGCAGACCGTGGTCCTTCCACTGCGCATTCAGGCCGCGCGCGATCTTGAGCGGCGTGCTCATGCCGACGTTGCGCTCGAAGATCTCGCCGTAGTTGCCGACCTGCTTGATGATCTGGTAGCCCCAGTCGCCGGGCAGGCCGAGGTCCTTGCCCATCTCGTCCTCGGCGCCAAGCAGGCGGCGCACCTCCGGGTTGGTGGACTTCGCCTTCTGGTCGTCGACGTTCGCCGAGCTCACGCCCAGATCCTCGGCCTCGACCATGGCGTAGAGGGTCCAGCGGACGACATCGCCCCACTCGTTGTCGCCGTGACGCACGGCCGGTCCGAGCGGCTCCTTGGAGATGATCTCGGGCAGGATGATGTGGTCGGCGGGGTTCTTGAGGCCGGTGCGGTCGGCGTAGAGGCCGGACTGATCGGTGGTCAGGGCATCGCAGCGGCCCTGCTCGTAGGCGGCCCGCGCCTCATCCGAGCGCTCGAAGTTGACCGGCGAGAAGGACATGTTGTTGGCGCGGAAATAGTCGGCGAGGTTGAGCTCGGTGGTGGTGCCGGTCTGCACGCAGATCGAGGCGCCATCGAGCTCGAGCGCGCTTTTGACCCCCAGCGACTTGGGCACCATGAAGCCCTGGCCGTCGTAGTAGGTGACGCCGGTGAAGTCGAGGCCGAGCGAGCTGTCGCGGGAGAGCGTCCAGGTCGTGTTGCGCGACAGGACGTCGACCTCGCCCGACTGCAGCGCGGTGAAGCGTTCCTTGGAGGTCAAGGGCGTGAACTTGACCGCCTTGGCGTCGCCGAAGATCGCGGCGGCGACGCCGCGGCAGACGTCGACATCGAGCCCGGACCAGTTGCCGGCGTCGTCGGGGTTGGAGAAGCCCGCGAGCCCGGTGCTCACGCCGCACTGGACGAAGCCCTTCTTCTTGACCGCATCCAGGGTCGCGCCGGCCTTGGCCGTGCCGGCGGTCGCCAGCAGCGCCGCCGCGCCAGCTACGAGCAGAGTGGTTGCTAGACGCATGAACGGTCCTCCTTGTTTCGATCTGCCCGCCGGGCTGGCGAGACTTTGCCCTGATCGGCGCCAACGCGCCTCCCGGGCGCCACGCCAGGCTCGCCGACCACGCCATCCGACCGGCCGTTGTTCGGGTCTTGCCACAGGGGCGCTGCAAAATCCAGCCCCGAGGTCCGGGTGCGGGCGAGCGCAGCACGATGATACGTCCGCGGCTGCGCCGCGTGCCTCGCTCGCCGCGCCCGGGCCAGGGTGGCATGCGCGGGCTAGCCAAGCTGCTCGAAAGCGGCAAAACTCGACACGGGCGAGCGTGCCCGGTCCGGGGCGCGCCCCGACCGCCACCGGCGGCCGCGATCCAGGCCAACCGACGAACGAAGGCTGGGCCATGAGGGACGAGACGGTACTGGTCACCGCCGGGCGTGATCCGGCGAGCAACTTCGGGGTCGTCAACCCGCCGGTCTACCGGGCCTCGACCATCCTGTCGCCCTCGGTCGAGGCGTTCGAGGCGCCGCGCCAGCTGCGGGGCGTCTACTACGGCCGCGCCGGCACGCCGACCACCTTCGCGCTCGAGGACGCGATCGCCGCCCTCGACGGCGGCCATGGCGCGATGGTGACCGGCTCGGGCAAGACCGCGATCGCCCAGACGTTGCTGGCCTTCCTCGCGGCCGGCGACCACCTGCTCATGGTCGACAGCGCCTATGCCCCGACCCGCCAGTTCTGCGACCGGGTGCTGGCCCGCTTCGGCGTCGAGACCACCTACTACGACCCGCTGATCGGCGGCGGGATCGAGGCGCTGATCCGCCCGAACACCAAGGTCATATTCCTGGAGTTGCCGGGCTCGCTGACCTTCGAGGTCCAGGACGTGCCGGCGATCGTCGAGGTCGCGCGCCGCCTTGGCATCCTCACCATGATCGACAACACCTGGGCATCGCCCCTCTATTTCAAGCCGCTGCAGCTGGGCGTCGACCTCTGCATCCAGGCCGCGACCAAATACATCGGCGGCCATTCCGACCTGATGATGGGCACGGTCAGCTGCGCCCTGCCGCTGTACGAGCGCCTGCGCCACGGTCTGTACGACCTCGGCAGCTACGCGTCGCCCGACGACTGCTATCAGGCGCTCAAGGGCCTGCGCACGCTTGCGGTCCGGCTCGAGCGCCACCAGGCGAACGCGCTCCGGCTCGCGACCTGGCTCAAGGCGCGGCCGGAGGTCGAGCGGGTGCTCTGCCCGGCGCTGCCCGACGACCCGGGCCATGCCCTATGGCGGCGCGACTTCACCGGCGCCTGCGGCCTGTTCGGGATGCTCCTCAAGCCCTGCCCGACCGCCGCCTGGCATGCCCTGATCGACGGCCTGGAGCTGTTCGGCCTCGGCGCCTCCTGGGGCGGCTACGAGAGCCTGATCATGCCGGTCCACCCCGAGCGCTACCGGACCGCGACCCGCTGGGACGACCGCTTTCCGAACATCCGGATCCACGCCGGGCTCGAGGATCCGGACGACCTGATCGCCGACCTCGAGGCGGGTTTCGAACGGCTCAACCGGGTGGCGGGAGGCTGACCCAGCGCTCTTCGGCATAGTCGAAGTAGCGGCTGATCCGGTCGCCGTCCCAGTGATAGCGCAGGTGCCGGCCCTGGACCGGGATGCCGACCGCCTTGGGCCGGAAGGCACCGAGGCACTGGCCGCCGGCGTGGCGGACGCTTGGGTAGACGAGGCCATTGCTGCCCGCGGACCGCAACCGCTTGCCGAGCGCGCGGCCGGCCGCATAGTCCTGCGGATCGAGGCAGGGCTGCCAGCGCGGATCGCCGCCGCGCAGGTCGTGCCCGCGCGGGTCGCCGCGCAGATCATGAAAACGGGCATCGATCCGGCCGCTCAGCACGCGCATGTCCTCGGCGTGCGGCGGGTCGGCGGTCGCGGCGTAGAAGCGGCCGAGGTGGTGGACGGTCTCGGCGATCGCGGTCGCGAGCTCGCGGGCGGCGTAGTAGACGCCATAGCTGCCGTCGCTGAAGCGCGAGCCCTTGGGGTTCAGATGGGTGAACGAGGCCATCACCCAGCTGGCGCCCGGGCCGCTCACCCGCTCGTCGGCGGGCACGAGGCGGATCAGGCCGATCTCGTCGCGCAGGCGCGGATTGGTCAGGCTCTCGATCGCCGCCAGCTGCTCCCATTCGCCCGGATCGTCGGTCAGGCGCTCGAACAGCTGGATCGGCGGGAAGCGGGACGGCAGGATGCGCTGCGCCGCCGGCCAGCGGACGCGCCGCTGCGGCGGCTCTGCGGTCCGGCGTCCGCCCGGGGTCACGTCCAGGCGCCGCGGGCGGCATCCAGATGGGCGCGGACCGCGGCGAGATCGGCGACGTCGCCCGCCAGCATGCGCTGAATCGCGCTCTGGCCGCCGAACGCCGCGTTCGGCCGGGTGACCCAGGCGTCGGCAAGGTCGGGTCCTGGTAGAGGATCTGGAGCGCCTTGTAGATGCCGAGCAGATAGCTGATCCGGCACAGCGTATCGTGCGGCAGGCTCCTGGCCTTGCCCGCCTTCCAGTTGTAGAGGGTCGCCCGCGACGGCCGGCCGAGCAGCACGCGGGCCTGCTCCATGCTCAGACCCCAGAGGTCGACCATGCGGAAGAAGGCGCGCACCGCCACCTCGTCACGGTCCGCCGCGGCGCTCTCGGGATGTCTCAATACGGATGAATTCGCTGTCATAGTCTAAAATTAGACTGCAGACCCCGCCTGTCAAGGGCGCCGCGCGGCGATCAGGAACTCGCGGTTGCCTTTGGGGCCGGTGATCGGGCTCTCGGTGATGCCGAGCACGTGCCAGCCCTGCTCCTCGGCCAGCCAGCGCGCGATGTCCGCGCAGACCTCTGCATGCAGGGCCGGATCGCGGACCACGCCGCCCTTCCCCACCTGGCCCTTGCCGACCTCGAACTGGGGCTTGATCAGCGCGACCAGCCGGGCGTCTGGACGCGTGAGCTGAAGCGCTGCGGGAAGTACAAGCCTCAGGGAAATAAAGCTCGCGTCACAGGTCACCAGATCGATCGGCTCGGGGATCAGATCGCGGTTCAGGTAGCGGGCGTTGGTCCGTTCCAGCACAACGACTTTGGGATCGTTGCGCAGGCGCCAGTCGAGCTGGCCGTGGCCGACGTCGACCGCGTAGACCCTGGTCGCCCCCCGTCGGAGCAGCACGTCGGAAAAGCCGCCGGTCGAGGCGCCGAGGTCGAGCGCCACCATGCCTTGGGGCTCGATGCCGAAATGATCCAGGCCGTGGGCGAGCTTGAGCCCGCCGCGCGATACATAAGGCGAGCTTGGGCCACGCAGCTGGAGCCCGAGACCGGTCGCGACCCCCTGCCCCGGCTTGTCGAGACGCTGCTCCCCGGAAAAGACCTGACCGGCCAGAATCAGCGCCTGCGCCTTGGCCCGGCTTTCCGCCAAGCCCCGTTCGACCAGCAGCTGATCGAGCCGCTTTCGGATCGGGGAGCTCCTAGCTACGCGCTGGCCTTGGCCTGGTGCACCGAGGGCGCGCCGGGGCTGAGGGTGAGGCGGGCAAGCGTCGCGATCTGGGTCGCGTTGAGGCCGGCCTCCTCGTACATGCCGGCGGGCGTGCCGTGATCGATGAAGCGGTCGGGGAGGATCATCGAGCGCAGGCGGACCCGGCCGTGATCGAGCAGCCCGGCCTCGAGCATGAACTGCTGGACGTGGGCGCCGAAGCCGCCGATGGCACCCTCCTCGATGGTGACCAGGACCTCGTGCTCGGCGGCCAAGCGTTGGATTAGCTCCTGGTCGAGCGGCTTGGCGAAGCGGGCGTCGGCGACCGTGGTCGAGAGCCCGCGCGCGGTCAATTCGTCCGCGGCCTTCAGGCACTCCTGGAGGCGCGCGCCGAACGACAGGAGCGCGATCGGGCCGCCGCCTTCGCGCACCATCCGGCCCTTGCCGATCTCGAGCGGCGTGCCGCGCTCGGGCAGGTCGATGCCGATGCCTTCGCCGCGCGGGTAGCGGACGGCGGACGGCCGGTCGTCGATCTTGGCCATGGTCGCGACCATGTGCATGAGCTCGGCCTCATCGGCTGCGGCCATGATCACGAAGCCCGGGAGGCAGCCGAGGTAGGCGACGTCGAACGCCCCGGCGTGGGTCGGGCCGTCGGCGCCGACCAGGCCCGCGCGGTCCATGGCGAAGCGGACCGGCAGGCCCTGGATCGCGACGTCGTGCACGACCTGGTCGTAGGCGCGCTGCAGGAAGGTCGAGTAGATCGCGCAGAACGGCCGGAAGCCCTGGGTCGCGAGGCCGGCGGCGAAGGTCACGCCGTGCTGCTCGGCGATGCCGACATCGAACGCGCGTTGGGGAAAGCGCTTGGCGAACGCGTCGACCCCGGTGCCGGACGGCATCGCGGCCGTGATCGCGACGATCTTCTCGTCGGCCTCGGCTTCCTTGATCAAGGCCTTGGCGAACACCGAGGTATAGGCGGGCGCGTTGCCCTTCTTCTTGAACTGGGCGCCGGTCGCGGTGTCGAACTTGACCACGCCGTGGTATTTGTCGGCCGAGTTCTCGGCCGGCGGGTAGCCCTTGCCCTTCTGGGTCCGGACGTGGATCAGGACCGGCCCGTTGCGCCTGGCGTCGCGCACGTTCTTCAGCACCGGCAGCAGATGGTCGATGTTGTGACCATCCAGCGGGCCGATGTAGTAGAAGCCGAGCTCCTCGAACAGGGTCCCGCCGGTCATCATGCCGCGGGCGTATTCCTCGGCCTTCTCCGCCGCCTCGGCCAGCGGGCGGGGCACGAAGCCCGCGAGCTGCTTGGCGACGTGGCGGAAGGTCAGGTAGGACTGCGAGGAGATCACCCGCGACAGGTAGTCGTGCATGGCGCCGATCGCGGGCGCGATCGACATGTCGTTGTCGTTCAGGATCACGATCAGGCGGGCGTTCATGGCACCGGCGTTGTTCATCGCCTCGTAGGCCATGCCGGCGCTCATGGCGCCATCGCCGATCACCGCGACCACGTGGAAGTCGTCGCCCGCCAGATCGCGCGCGGTCGCCATGCCGAGGGCCGCCGAGATCGAGGTCGAGCTGTGGGCGGCGCCGAACGCGTCGTAGTGGCTCTCGGCGCGCCTGGTGAAGCCGGACAGGCCGCCCGGCTGGCGCAGCGTGCGGATGCGGGCGCGCCGGCCGGTCAGGATCTTGTGCGGATAGGCCTGGTGGCCGACGTCCCAGACCAGCCGGTCGCGCGGCGTGTCGAACACGTAGTGCAGCGCTACCGTGAGCTCGACCACGCCGAGCCCGGCGCCGAGATGGCCGCCGGTGACCGAGACCGCATCGACGGTCTCGGCCCGCAGCTCATCCGCCAGCTGGCGCAGGCTGTCCGGCGCCAGGCGACGCAGATCGGCCGGCTCGTCGATCGTGTCGAGCAGCGGGGTCTCAACCATGGGGCTCAATTTCCTCCCGCAGAGCGGCGGCTTGATCTCGCCCGTGAGGAGACCACCGCCGCTGGCAATGCGACTCTAGTTGGAACGGCTTATGACAAACTCGAGCACTTGGCGCAACACAGGCACCTCGCGCCCCAGCCGGTCGAGGTGCCGGTTGGCGCTCGCGCTGAGCTCCGCAAGGCGCCGCCTGGCGCCCTCGACGCCGAGCAGGCCGACCACGGTCGCCTTGCCGGCCGCCTGGTCGCGCCCGAGGTCCTTGCCGGCGAGCGCGGCATCGCCGGTGACGTCGAGCAGGTCGTCCTGGATCTGGAACGCGAGGCCGAGATCGGCGGCATAGGCGCGCAGCACGCCCTGCGCCGCCTCGGGGGCCGCGCCGAGGATCGCGCCCGCCTCGCAGGCGAACTCGAGCAGGGCGCCGGTCTTGAGGCGCTGCAGCTCGAGCACCTGGTCCATGGTCAGCGCCCGGCCCTCGGCCTCGAGGTCGATCATCTGGCCGCCGCACATGCCGAGCCCGCCGGCCGCCTGGGCGAGCTTCTGGACCAGGGTGCCGCGGACCGCCGGATCGGGGTGGGTCGAGGGCCCGGCCAGGACCTCGAAGGCCAGGCTCTGGAGCGCGTCGCCGGCGAGGATCGCGGTCGCCTCGTCGAACTGGCGATGGCAGCTCGGCCGTCCGCGCCGGGTCAGGGCGTCGTCCATGGCCGGCAGGTCGTCGTGGACCAGCGAGTAGGCGTGGATCAGCTCGACCGCGGCCCCCGCCCGGAGCGCCTGCGCCCGCGGCACCCCGAACAGCTCGGCGCCGGCCGCGACCAGAAAAGGCCGCAGCCGCTTGCCGCCGCCGAGGACCGCATAACGCATCGCCGCCAGCAGCCGCGCCTGGCCACCCGCCGGCCGCGGCAGCAGGTGGTCGAGCTCGATCTCGATCGCCTCGGCGAGCGTCGCCATCTGTTGCGCCAGGGAGGGCACGGGCGGGCTCAAGCGGGGTCCATGGGCTCGGTGCGCGCGCTGCCGTCCGCGCCGAGGGTGATCTTCTCCACCCGAAGCTGCGCTTCCTGGAGCTTGCGCTGGCAGTGCTCCTTGAGCGCGGTGCCGCGCTCGTAAGCCTGGATCGCGGCTTCCAGGTCGAGCTGGCCACGCTCCAGGTCCTGCACGATCCGCTCGAGCTCCGCCAGCGCCTGCTCGAAGCTCATACGCTGGGCGTCCGGCGGGCTGGCGTCGGCACCGCCCGCGGGTTCGGGTGCAGCCTCCGGGGGTTCCTGCAAGGTGTTCCAGCTCGGGGGTTCTTCGCTCACAAATCCGACCATCGGGACCACAGGAATTGGGGTCAGGGTTCGCGCAACGCGTTCAGATGGGCAAGGCAGCTTTGCGCGAGCGCGTTCAGATCATAGCCGCCTTCGAGCACCGAGACCACCCGCCCATCGGCATGGCGGTCGGCGAGCGCCATGAGCTCGCGCGTCACCCACGCATAATCGGCCTCTTCGAGCTCGAGGGATGCAAGCGGATCGGCTTTGTGGGCATCGAAGCCCGCCGAGACCATGATCAGCTCGGGCGCGAAGCTCTCGATCGCGGGCAGGATGTCGGCCTCGACCACGCGCCGCCAGTCCTGCGAGCCGGTGCCCGCCGGCAGCGGCCGGTTGACAATATTGCCGACCCCGGTCTCGGCGCGCGCCCCGGTGCCCGGGTAGAGCGGCCACTGGTGGGTCGAGAGATACTGCACCCGCGGGTCCCTGGCGAAGATCGCCTGGGTGCCGTTGCCGTGGTGGACGTCGAAATCGAAGATCGAGATCTTCCCGACGCCGTGCACCGCGAGCGCTTCGTGGGCGCCGATCGCGACGTTGTTGAACAGGCAGAAGCCCATGGCGCGCTCGGGCTCGGCGTGATGGCCAGGCGGCCGGAGCGCGCAGAAGGCGTTGCGCGCCTCGCCTCCCACGACGGCGCCGACCGCGGCGCAGGCGCCGCCGGCCGCGCGCAGCGCCGCCTCGGCCGAGCCCGGCGACATCACCGTGTCGGGATCGAGCCGCCGGTAGCCGGAGGCGGGCTCGGCAGCCAGGATCGCTTCGACGTAGCGGCCGCTGTGCGCGCGCTCGAGCTGCGCCCGGGTCGCCCGCGGCGCCTCCTCGCGCTGCACGCCGATCAAGGCACCCTTGCGCGCCTCGCGCTCGATCAGGGCAAGAATCGCCCGGATCCGGGCCGGCTGCTCGGGATGACCGGGGCCTGGGTCGTGCTCGGCGGACGACGGATGGCTGTAGAGCAGCGTGGTCATGCGGCGCGCCTCCGCTGCCAGCTCTAGCATCCGAACGGTTAGGGCGTTAAGGGCGAAAGTAGCCGTGCTTGCTGCGGAGGGGTCGAAGCGCTTACATGGATGCCATGGCGACGCTGACCATGGATACCCACCGGATCGTCAAGCGCCTGAAGGATGCGGGCTTCACCGACCCTCAGGCTGAGACGGTGACCGACATCCTCGCCGAGACCCGGGCCTCGGATCTGGCCGACGTCGCGACCAAGGCCGATATCGCAGCGCTCGAGGCGGATATCGCTGCGCTGCGCACCGCGACCGGGGCAGATATCGCTGCGCTCCGCACCGCGACCGGGGCGGATATCGCTGCGCTCCGAACAGAGATCAAGGCCGACATCGCCGCGGCGGAAGCACGGATCGTGAAGTGGTTGGTACCGCTCCTTCTCGGTCAGACCGGCCTGACTGTCGCCCTGATCAAGCTTCTGTCATAGAGGCGCCGGGTCTGTCCGGCCGCGGGCGCGCGTCATCGGCGAAGGCGGCGAGGCGTTTGAGCGCGCGCGAGCGGTCGGAATGGTCGAGCCGGGCGCGGCCGAGGGCGCCGCGCAAGAGCTCGATCGTCTGGTCGTAGATGGGGCGGTCGACCGGGAAAGGCGTGCCGTCCTTGCCGCCGTGAGCAAAGGAAAAACGCGCCGGGTCGCGGGTGCTGGCGCGGGCGCCGTGGATCAGCTCGGCGACCAGGGTCAGCGCGCGCAGGCTCTTGGGACCCAGACCCGGGGTCGCGAGCAGGCTCTCGAAGTCGGCCGGCGGTTGCTCGTAGGTTTTGAGCAGGGTCTGATGCAGCCGTTTCGGGTCGACGTCGGCCGCCGCCAGCAGCGGGTGACGCGCGGGCATCCGCAGCAGCGGCAGGTGATCGAGTTCGGCCAGGATGTCGGCCGGCGGATGCGCGGCAATTTCGGTCGTCGCCTGGCGCGTCGCCGCACTTTCGGAGGCGACCAGATTCAGGGTCGGCGCGCGCCGGTCGGCGCAGACCGCCGCGTGCGGCTCCTCGACGAAGCTGGTGACGCGATCGCCCAGCCAATGATAGCGGCGCGCGGTCCTACTCGCATCCGACATGCCCTGCTGGACCACGCACCAGCTGCCGCCGGGAGTGAACACGAAGACGTGGTGATAGAGCTGGTGGCCGTCCTGGACCGCGGTGTTGTCGACCTTGGCCGACATCCGGCTCGCACGCACCAGGGCCGCCGGGTCCCGGCCGAGGCGCTCGCAGGCGCGCGCGATCTCGGCCGGGGTCTTGCGCGAGGCTGCCCCCTTGCCGCCCGCGACGAACAGGCCGAAGTCGTGCTCGAGCCCGCTCACCGCCTCCTTGATCGCGCCACAGGTCGTGGTCGTGACGCCGCTGGAATGCCAGTCGAAGCCGAGCACGCAGCCGAACGCCTGGAACCAGAACGGGTCGGAGAGCCGCGCCAGCACGTGATTCGGGCCATAGTCCGCAACGACATGCCCCAGGATCTCGCGCGCGAGCCTGACCATGCGCCCGAACAGCCAAGCCGGCGCCCGGCCTGAGTGCAGCGGCAGATCCGCGAGCCCGACCCGTCCGGAGCGCGCGCTCATCCTAGGTGCTGAAAGGGTTGCGGACCTGCAGCCGACCGTAGCGGGTCATTGCGCCTGATCGGGCGGCGTGCCGGGTCGGGGCGCATCCGGCTGCGCCGGGCCGGCCCCGGGCGACAGGTTCCGCTCGCTTCGGCGTTCGTCTTGGTTTCGGGGCGGCGTCTCGTTGTCCGGTCGCAGATTGATGCCAGCGCGTACGAAGGCGAGTTCGAGGTTGTGAATGCGCTCGACGAGGCCGCGCTCCAGATCGGTGATCCGGCCGTCGAGCCGGCGTTCGACCTGCGTGATCTGGTCATCGAGGCGGTCGCTGAGCTGAGCGATGTCCTGCCTGAGGCTGCGCTCGCTGGTGACGATAGCGTTCCAGAGCATGCCGTCGGCGGTGATCATCGCGACAATGATCGCACCCAGCAGGCCGATCAGGACGTTGGTCCGCTTCTCGATCCGGTCGAGGCGGGCGTCGAGCCCGCCGAGGCGCGCGACGACCGTCGCGAGCAGCATCTCGATGCTCGCCGTCGGCGCGAGCGGTGGCGATGGGGCTTCTGCCATGACCCAAGATACTGAGCACCGCGGCCAGAATGCGCAAGGCCTCCGGTCCGGGGGCGCTAGATTGCTGTCGGGCAGCGGGATCGCCTTGGCGCCGGTCAAGCCGCCGTGGACGAATTGTCCGGCCCGGCCTGGTCGCCCAGGATCTCACTCGGGTCGTAGGGCAGATTGGCGGGGAAGCGCTCGCGCGACAGCCCGGTCTCGATCGCGACCAAGCGAACCGCCCGCGGATAGACGCTTCGAGCGACCTCATCCAGGTGCTCCCGGAGGCTCGGACTCTCCTCCAGGAGGGCTTCGATCTGGTCGCTACTCGGCGATCGTCGCTGCCCAGCTACGGGAGCGCCGCCTGGGCTGAAACTGCCACTTCAGCAGGTGCGCCAGAAGGATGCGCAGGCGGTTCTTGAGCTCCCGGCGCAGCTTGCCCGCCATGGCCTCCAGTTCTTCGATCAGATGCGCCACATCGAGCCGGTCGAGCTGCCCGGCGCGCAGCTGCGCGGCTTGCTGTTCGACCCACGCGAGCAGGTCCTGGTCGTAGAGCGTCTCCTGGCGTTCGAGCACTTTCGCCATCTACGTTCCTCCAGATCCTCAACCTCCCGCATCCGGCTGCGAAAGCCAAGCTCGAGATCACGCCGCGAGGCGGCCGAGGTCCTGGACCAGGGATTGGACGCGCTTGAGGCGCTCGATCGGGGTCTTGGTCTCGCCGCTGACCACCAGGCGGTGGTCGGAGCGGACGCGCATGGTCTTGGCGTGCTCGGCGATGTAGCCGACCAGGCGCTCGGGGCGGGCGAAGCGGTTGTCGTGGAACGCGAGCAGGACGCCCTTGGGCCCGGCCTCGACCTTGGCCACACCCGCCTTGCGGCAGAGCTGCTTGATCCGGACCAGCTGCAGGAGCTGCTCGGTCGCCTCCGGCACCGGCCCGAAGCGGTCGATCAGCTCGGCCGCGAACGCCTCGACGTCGTCGGGCTCGGTCAGGGCGGCGAGCCGGCGGTACATGGCGAGCCTGAGGTCGAGGTCCTCGATGTAGGTCTCGGGGATCAGCGCCGCGGCGTCGATCGTGATCTGCGGCGTCCAGTCCTGAGCCTCGGCCGCGTCTTCCTCGCCCGCCTGGCGCGCGAGCAGCACCGCCTCCTCGAGCAGATGGTTGTAGAGCTCGAAGCCCACCTCCTTGATGTGCCCGGACTGCTCGTCGCCGAGCAGGTTGCCGGCGCCGCGGATGTCGAGGTCGTGGGAGGCGAGCTGGAAGCCCGCCCCCAGCTCGTCCAGGCTCTGGATCACCTGCAGGCGGCGCTCGGCGGCCTCGCGCAGGATGCGCTTGGGCGGCAGGGTGAAGTAGGCATAGCCGCGCACCTTGCCGCGCCCGATCCGGCCGCGCAGCTGGTAGAGCTGGGAGAGGCCGAAGCGGTCGGCGCGGTGCACGATCAGCGTGTTGGCGGTCGGGATGTCGAGGCCGGACTCGATGATGTTGGTGGTCACCAGCAGGTCGATCCGGCGCTCGTAGAAGGCCGCCATGACCTCTTCCAGCTGCTTGGCCGGCAGGCGGCCGTTGGCGACCCCGAGCTTGACCTCGGGCACCAGGTGGCGGAGCTGCTCGGTGAGCTTCGCCTGGTCTTCGATCCGCGGGCAGACGTAGAAGGTCTGGCCGCCGCGGTAGTGCTCGCGCAGGATCGCCTCGCGCAGGACCACGGGGTCGGTCGGCAGCACGAAGGCGCGCACCGCCAGGCGGTCGACCGGCGGGGTCGCGATCAGGCTCAGTTCCTTGAGGCCGCCGAGCGCCATCTGCAGGGTGCGCGGGATCGGGGTCGCGGTCATGGTGAGCACGTGGACCTCGGCGCGCAGCTGTTTGAGCCGCTCCTTGTGCGCGACCCCGAAATGCTGCTCCTCGTCGATCACCACGAGCCCCAGGTCCTTGAAGCGGATGGCCTTGCCGAGCAGCGCGTGGGTCCCGACCACGATGTCGACCTCGCCCGCGGCCAGGCGCTCGCGGATCTCGGCCAGTTGCTTGGCCGGCACAAATCGGGATACCTGCTCGATCCGGAGCGGCAGGCCCTGGAAGCGCTCGCGCATGACCTGGAAGTGCTGGCGGACCAGCAGCGTCGTGGGCGCCAGGATCGCGACCTGCCTGCCGGCCATGGCGACCACGAAGGCGGCGCGGAGCGCCACCTCGGTCTTGCCGAAGCCGACGTCGCCGCAGATCAGCCGGTCCATCGGCTGGCCGGAGGCCAGATCGTCGAGCACGACCTCGATCGCGCGCGCCTGGTCCTCGGTCTCATCGTAGGGGAAGCGGGCGGCGAACTCCTCGTACAGGCCCTGTGGCGGGGCAAGGCGCGTGCCGCGGCGCATCGCCCGCCTCGCGGCGATCTCGATCAGCTCGGCCGCGATCTCGCGGATCCGCTTCTTGACCCGGGCCTTGCGGGTCTGCCAGCCGAGGCCGCCCAATTTGTCGAGCGCCACCTCGCCCTCGGCCGCGCCATAGCGCGAGAGGACGTCGAGGTTCTCGACCGGCACGAACAGCTTGTCGCCGCCCTGGTAGATGAGGCGCAGGCAGTCGTGCGGCGCGCCGCCGAGATCGAGCGTGACCAGGCCGTCGTAGCGGCCGATGCCGTGGTCGTTGTGGACCACGAGATCGCCCTCGCCGAGCGCCCCGACGTCGGGGATGAACTGATCGCTGCGGCGGGTCTTGCGGGTCGGCCGGCTGAGCCGGTCGCCGACGATGTCGGCCTCGGCCAGGACCGAGAGGTCGGCGGTCGTGAAGCCGTGCTCGAGCGGCAGCACGGCCAGCGCCGGCCCGCTCGCCGCATCCGCATCGTCCCAACGCTCGGTCCGGTGCAGGCCCTCGACGCCGTGATCGGCCAGCACCATGCGCAGCCGCTCGAGCGAGCCCTCGCTCGCACCGGCGATCAGGGCCCGTTTGCCGGCCGCCCGCTCGGCGCGCAGGTGCAGGGCGACCGCGTCGAACAGATTGACGTCCTGGCGCGCCCGCTCGGCCGCGAAGTCGCGCGCCTGGCGGCCGCCGAGGTCGATCACCTCGAGCCCGCCCGCGGCCGCGTCCGGCGCCGGCGCAAACGGCGAAAAATCGGTCCGCTCGCGGCTCGCGAGCCGGGCGTCCAGCCGGGGCTCGCTGAGGTAGAGCTCGTCGGGGGCGAGCGGCCGGTAGGGCGCCGCACCCATCGCGCGCGCGGCCTCGGGCGGCTCGCGCCTCGCGCCATAGTGCTCGCCGATGGTCGCATGCCGGGCGGCGATCGCCTCGTCCGCGAGCGGGTCGAAGCTGACCGCGCAGCCGGGCGCGAGGTAGTCGAACAGATCCACCAGGCGCTCGTGGAACAGCGGCAGCCAATGCTCCATGCCCGGGAATGGCCGGCCGGCGGAGATCGATTCGAACAGGGGATCGCCGGTCACGGCGCCAAAGCGCCGCAGATAGCCGGCGCGGAAGCGCTCGACCGCCGCCTCGTCCAGCATCACCTCGCTGACCGGCCCGAGATCGAGCGCGCCGACCTTGCCGAGCGAGCGCTGGGTCAGGGGATCGAAGGCGCGGATCGCCTCGAGCACGTCGCCGAACAGATCGAGCCGGAGCGGCTGCTCGCTGCCGGTCGGGAAGACGTCGATGATGCCGCCGCGGATGGCGTATTCGCCGGGCTCGACGACCGTGCCGCTGCGTCGGTAGCCATTGCGCGCGAGGCACGCGAGCAGCCGGGACCGATCGATCCGGCCGCCGGCCTCGGCCGCGAACCGGCCGGAGATGATCAGCTCGGGCGGCGGCAGCTTCTGGAGGACGGCGTTGGCGGTGGTGATCACCAGCTGCGGTCGCGGCGCGCCTTCGTTCAGTGGGCGGGCGTCCGGCGAGCGGGCGTCCAGCAGGCGGGCGAGCGCATCGAGGCGCCTTGCCATGATATCGGTGTTCGGCGAGACCCGGTCGTAGGGCAGGCAGTCCCAGGCCGGCAGGATCACGACCTCGAGCGCCGGCGCAAAGAAGCGCACGAGGTCCACGAGCAGGGTTGCCCGCCCGCCATCGCGCGCGACATGCAGGAGCTGGGTGGCGCCGGCCCGGCTGGCCGCGCGCGCCAGCCAGAGCGCATCCAGGCCCTCGACCGCAGCCGCCACCAGGCGCCGCGTGGGGCGAACGGGCGGCGCCTCGGCTTGGATATCCGGGGCGGTCTCGGCTAAGAGCGGATCGAATGGCATTGGGGCGGGCGGCGGTCAGTCCTGGGCGTCGGCGAACCGGAAGGTCCGCAGGCGTCGGAACAGGTCATGGTCGTGGCGGGCAGGCACCGGCGTGCGGCCGGATATCCAGTCGAGCAGATCCTGATCGCTCTCGCCGAGCAGGGCCTCGTAGCGATCGAGGCCGACCCGGTCAAGCCCGACCAGGTGGCGCGCCGCGAACCGGCCGAGCAGAAGATCGCCTTCCAGCCGGCCGCGATATCGGCTCTGATGCAACAGCCGCTTGCGGCGAATCGGGAGCGGCTCGCTCATGGCAGGTCCGAGGGGTTCCGAGGCCGGCGGGGTCGCCAGGCGATCGATGGCCAAGGATGTAGCGGATCGGCGCCCGGATTCAAAGGCCCGCCGGGCGGCGCGGCCGGATGTCCCGACCGAACCCGATCCGCTGGCGGCCTGGCTCGCGCCGGCGCGCGGGCTGAAGGGCGTCGGAGCGCGCCTGGATGGCGTGCTCGCCCGCCTGCTCGGCCTGCCGCCGGGCGCCGGCGCGCGTCGCCTCGACCTGCTCTGGCATCTGCCCTACGCGGTCGTCGATCGCCGCCTTTGCGCCAGCCATGCCGGGGCGAGCGAAGGCGAGCGCGTGACCCTCGAGGTCGTGGTCGAGCGCCACCAGCCGGCGCCGCAGTCCAGGTACCGCCCGGGCGTGGCATTCCGCCAGCCCTACCGGGTGCGCTGCCAGGCTGCGGCGGGCAGGCTGCACCTGGTTTTCTTTCGCGCCCGGCGCGCGTACCTGGAGGAAGCGCTGCCCGAAGGCTCGACCCGGGTGGTGAGCGGCCCGCTCACCCGCTTCGGCCGCGACTGGCAGATCGTCCATCCGGAGCTGATCCTGACGCCCTCCGAGTTCGCGGGCGCGGGGCCGCTGCAGCCGGTCTATCCCTTGACCCAGGGCCTCAGCACGCGAGTCCTGGTCCGGCTCGTCCGGCAGGCGCTCGAGGATCTCCCCGAGCTGCCGGAATGGCAGGACGGGGCCTTTCTCGAGCGGCGGCGCTGGCCGAGCTTCGAAGCCGCGCTCCGGAGCCTGCACCGGCCGGCCTGCGCCGACGAGGTCGCGCTCGATGCTCCGGCGCGCCAGCGCCTCGCCTTCGACGAGCTGCTCGCCAGCCAGCTGGCGCTCGCCCTGGTCCGCCAGAGCGCCACCGGCCAGGCCGGGCGCGTGCTCGCCGGCGACGGCCGGCTCTGCCAGGCGGTGCTGGGCGCCCTGCCCTTTCGCCTGACCGCAGGCCAGCAGCAGGTGCTGGCGGAAATCAGGGCCGACATGGCGCGCCCGACCCGCATGCTGCGGCTGCTCCAGGGCGACGTCGGCAGCGGCAAGACGCTGGTCGCGCTGCTCGCGATGCTGGGCGCGGTCGAGGCCGGCGGCCAGGCGGCGATCATGGCGCCGACCGAGGTCCTGGCGCGCCAGCATCAGGCGACGCTCGCGCGGCTGCTGGCGCCCGCCGGGCTGCAGCCGACCCTGCTCACCGGTCGCGAGCGGGGCGCCGAGCGCGCCCGGTCGCTCGCCGATCTGGCCGCAGGCCGGAGCCGGATCGTGGTCGGTACCCACGCCCTGTTCCAGGAGGGCGTGACGTTCGCCGACCTGGCGCTCGCGGTCATCGACGAGCAGCACCGCTTCGGCGTCCATCAGCGCCTGGGCCTCGCCGCCAAGGGCCGATGCCCGGACCTCCTGGTGATGACCGCGACCCCGATCCCGCGCACCCTCGTGCTGGCGCTCTATGGCGACATGGCGGTCTCGGAACTCCGGGAGAAACCGCCCGGCCGCCAGGCGGTCCGCACGCGCGCCCTGCCGCAGGCCCGCCTCGATCGGGTTCTGGCGGCCGTCGAGCGCGCGCTCGGCCAGGGTGAGCGGCTCTATTGGGTCTGCCCCGTGATCGGAGCGGCCGAGGATTCCGAGGCGGATGATCAGGCGGCGGCGGAGCAGCGCCACCAGGTGCTCGAGGCGCGCTTCGGCGGGCTCGTCGGGCTGGTCCACGGCCGCCTGCCGGCGGCGGCGAAGGACCGTGTGCTGGCCGACTTCGCCGCGGGCGTGATCCGGCTCCTGGTCGCCACCACGGTGATCGAGGTCGGGGTCGACGTGCCCGAGGCGAGCGTGATCGTGATCGAGCAGGCGGAGCGGTTCGGGCTGGCCCAGCTGCACCAGCTGCGCGGCCGGGTCGGGCGCGGCGACGGCAGTTCGAGCTGCCTCCTGCTGTACGGCCAGCCGCTGGGCGGCGTGGCGCGCGCGCGCCTCCAGGTCATGCGCACGACCGACGACGGCTTCAGGATCGCGGAGGAGGACCTCCGGTTGCGTGGCCCGGGCGAGGTGCTGGGCGCGCGCCAGAGTGGCCTGCCGGCGCTCCGGCTCGCCGATCTTGGCGCCCACGCCGAACTGCTGGCGCCGGCCCGGGACGACGTTCGCCTGTGGCTGCGCCGCGATCCCCGCCTCGAGAGCCCGCGCGGCCAGGCGCTCCGGCAGCTGTTGCGGCTGTTCGAGCGCCAGGCGGCGGTCGCCTATCTGGGCTCGGGCTAGCGCGCGGCGATCCGGGCGCCCGGAGTCTTGGCCGGCGGCTGCGGCTCGGCTGCCGGTCTGACGAGCGGGCGCGGCTCGAGAACGTCGAGCGGCGGCTCGGCCCCCGGCCCGACGATGCCGCCCGAGATCACGAGCTTGATCCCCTCCTCGATCGTCATGTCGAGATGGATCAGGTCCTTCCTGGGTACGAACAAAAGGAAACCCGAGGTCGGGTTGGGCGTGGTCGGCAGGAACACGTTGACCAGCTCCTCCTCGGAGCGGTCCTGGATCTCGCCCCGGGTCGGGCCGGTCACGAAGCCGATCGCGCCGATGCCGCGGCGGGGATACTCGATCAGGACCACCTCGCGGAAGGATCGCGAAGACTGGGCCAGCACGGTCTCGAAGATCTGCTTGAGGGTGGCGTAGACGCTGCGCACCACGGGCATGCGCGAGAGCAGGCGCTCGCCCAGGCGGACCAGGGTGCGCCCGGCCAGGCCGGCGGTCAGCATGCCGACCAGGGTCAGGAACGCGAGCATGACCACGAGGCCGACGCCCGGCAGGCTGAAGGGCAGATAGCTTTCGGGATTGTAGCGTTCCGGCAACAGGCCCTCGACCCGGGTATCGAGGAAAGTCAGAAACTGCCAGACCAGGTAGATCGTAATACTGAACGGCGCGGTGATGATCACCCCGGTCAGGAAATAAGCGCGCAGCCGGGCGAGACCGCTCGGCTGCGCGGGCTCGACCACACGAAAGGCGCCGGCAGGGCCGTCGGGCGCCTCAGGCTCTGGCACTCCAGGTCCCCGTTGCGGCGACATTCAGCGATCCTATCAGTCATGGCAAGCAACCACGCAGTCCACAGCCGGTGCCAACCCGGCCATCGACGACCGCAAGAGACAATAGGCAGAGCCCCCTGCTTCGTCCAGCGGCGACCGGTCGCTCCGGTTGCAGCCGGAAGTGCCGCCGCCCCGGACGGTTAGGGCAGGCGGCAGGCGATCCTGCCGCGCACCAACCAATAGTTGATCGAGCTGTGGACAACCAATTTCTCGACGTCGGCAGAGCGTCTCGAGAGGTGCTGGCGATTGCCGGAAGGCGCGGACGATTGCCGGCACGCGCCGGCGATTCTTTGTTTTTCAGTACCTTGGCTCTCTCAGGTCATAAACTGCTCAAGGTCAATTTATATCAAATTTTTTGGAAGTTTTAATCAATAAAACCATCGACCAAGAATCTTCTTGACAAGTCCTTTCAAGGGATTTGATTAAGGATACTATCAGTTCCGGACGTTGATCCACGATCAGCTTGCCACTACGTCTTCGATCGAGCTGGGAGGGGTGGCGCTGATCAGCGGCAGCCGGAGCAAGCGGCGGCACGTGTCAATTGCCGTGAGAGCCGCTGAGCGCAAAGAGGTCCGCATCGTAGGGAGGATGTGACCATGACTATCGCCGAGAGTCGGTCCCGCAAGTCACCAGCAGGGGACCGAACCAGCGTGATCACCAACTCAATTCTGTTGACGCGGCGCATCCGGGAGTTACAGCGCCGCCGCCAGGCCCTGGTCGGCCGGCAGGAACAGGTGCGGGCACAGCTGCCCGACTGGGCGGTCGAGCCGCTGCGCCTGGTCGGTCTGACCAACGACGAGATCCGCAGCCTGGTCGCCAACCTGTCATCCACGGAAGCGGAGGCCGGCCTCAACCAGATCGAGTCCGACCTCGAAGATCTGGATCGGCAGATCGAGGATCTCGAGAACGTCCTGGTCGCAACGCCATCGGACGGGCTGGACGAGATCGAGGCGGTGATCCGGCTGACCGTCGATCGGTTTCGCGAGATCATCGTCAGCGACCCCAACGATGTCTTCTACGACCATGGCGAGGCCCGCTTCCTGGCTCTGCTCGAGCGCGTGCAGGAGGATCTGAGCGGTATGCTGCAGCGCACGCGCCTCGACGCCAGCTGAGCTCCGGCCTGCGGCCCGGCGCCAGCGACCGCCGGGCGCGGGCCTGGCACCGGTGCCCGACGCCGCGCGACCCCGACCACGGTCGCCGCCTGGCGGCGGGGGCGATGAGCTCGCGCCGGTTGTTATCCACAGATAACACCAGGTAACACCGGACCCGGCGGCGCCGGGGCCTTCGGCTGCGCGGGCGGGGATTCTGCCCCGCCGCTTGCCGGGCGTGCCGGGAGTTGGCTATCGTCCGCCCGGCCGGCGCCGGGCCGGCCGCGTCGCCATCGCCGGGAGCGTCAGGGTGGGGCAGCAGCAGGGGGCGGGGGCGCGCCTCGCGGTCGACATCGGCGGCACGTTCACCGACGTGGTGGTCGAGGCCGGCGACCGCCGGACCACGGCCAAGGTGCTGACCACGCCGGCCGCCCCCGAGCAGGCGGTGCTGGCGGCGATCGGCGAGGTGCTCCAGGCGGCGCGGCTGCGCGCCGGCGAGGTCACGCTGGTGATCCACGGCACGACGCTGGCCACCAACGCCGTGATCGAGCGCACGGGCGCGATCACCGCCCTGATCACGACCGAGGGCTTTCGCGACGTGCTCGCGATCGCCGACGAGAGCCGCTTCGATCAGTACGACATCCATCTGGTCAAGACCGCGCCCCTGATCCCGCGCGAGCGCCGCCTGACGGTGCCCGAGCGCGTGACCGCGGACGGCGGCGTGCTGGTGCCGCTGGACGAGGCCGCGGTCGGCGCTCTGGTGCCGCGGCTGCAGGCGCTCGAGGTCGAGAGCGTCGCGATCGGTTTCCTCCACGCTTACGCCAACCCCGCGCACGAGCGGCGCTGCGCCGAGATCCTGCGCGCCGGTTTGCCGGAGCTCTGGTTCACGCTGTCCTGCGAGGTCTGCCCGGAGATCCGCGAGTACGAGCGCTTCACGACCGCGGCGGCCAACGCCTACGTCCAGCCGCGCATCGCGGGCTACCTCGAGCGGCTCGCGCAGGGCCTGGCTGGCGCCGGCCTTGCCTGCCCCTTGTTCCTGATGACCTCCGGCGGCGGCCTGATGACGGTCGCGCACGCGCGCCGCGAGCCGATCCGCCTGATCGAGTTCGGGGCCTGCGGGCGGCGCCATCCTGGCAGCACGGATCGCCGCCGAATGCGGCCTTGAGCGCGTGCTCTCGTTCGACATGGGCGGGACCACCGCCAAGATCTGCCTGATCGACGACTTCAGGCCGGACACCGCCCGCCATTTCGAGATCGACCGCCAGGCCCGGTTCGTCAAAGGCAGCGGCCTGCCGCTGCGCATCCCGGTGATCGAGATGGTCGAGATCGGCGCGGGCGGCGGCTCGATCGCGCGCCTCGACGCGACCCGCCGGATCCAGGTCGGACCGGCCAGCGCCGGCGCCGAGCCGGGCCCTGCCTGCTATGGCCGGGGCGGCCGCGCGCCGACCGTGACCGATGCCGACCTGAGCCTCGGCCGGATCGATCCGACCCGTTTCGCGGGCGGCCGGCTGGCGCTCGATCAGGGCCAGGCGGAGGCGGCGCTGGCGGCCGCGATCGGGACCCCGCTCGGCCTCGATCCCAGCCTGGCCGCGATCGGGGTCGCGGAGGTGGTCGACGAGACGATGGCCAATGCCGCCCGCGTGCACGCGATCGAGCGCGGCGCCGACGTCGCGGCGCGGACCCTGATCGCGTTCGGCGGTGCCGCCCCGATCCACGCCGCCAGGCTCGCCGAGAAGCTCGGCATCCGGCGGATTCTGGTGCCGACCGCCGCGGGCGTGGGCTCAGCCGTCGGGTTCCTTCGGGCACCCGCGGCCTATCAGGTGGTGCGCTCGCTGCCCCTGCGCCTCTCGGGGTTCGATCCGGGCAGGGTCAATACCCTGTTCGCGGAGCTCGAACGCGAGGCGCAGGAGGTGGTGAGCGCGGCGGCGCCGGGCGCGCCGCTCGAGCAGAGCCGGATCGCCTACATGCGCTACAGGGGCCAAGGCCACGAGATCGTGGCCGAGCTGCCGCTGCGTCCGCTTGGCGCCTCGGATCGCGCGGTCCTGCAGGCAGCCTTCGACGACGCCTATCTGAAGCTCTACGGCCGGCTGATCCCGGGGCTCGATGTCGAGGTGCTGAGCTTCGGACTCAATCTCGCGAGCGCCACCCAGCCGGTCCGACCGGCCGAGCTCGCGCCCGCGGCGTTCGCGCCGACCCCGGCCGGCCGGCGGGAGATCCTCGATCCGGCGGCGGGGGAAACGCTCGAGGTGCCGGTCTACTGGCGCCCAGGCCTCGCCCCCGGCGCCGCGCTCGAAGGCCCGGCGATCATCGCCGAGGACGACACCACCATCCTGGTGCCCGCGGCCTGCAGCGCAAGGATCGATGGCCAGGGCCATGTCTGGCTCGAACGACATGCTTCGGAGGACGGGTCATGAACCGCGCGCAGGCGCTCGCCGAGCTCCGGCGGCAGGTGATGTGGCAGCGGCTGATCGCCGTGGTCGAGGAGCAGGCCATGACCCTGCTGCGCACCGCGTTCAGCCCGATCGTGCGCGAATGCGGCGATCTGTCGGCAGGCGTGTTCGATCTGCAGGCCCGGATGCTCGCCCAGGCGGTGACCGGAACCCCCGGCCACGTCAACTCGATGGCCAGGTCGGTCGGCCATTTCATCGCCGCCTTCCCGCTCGCAACGATGCAGCCGGGCGACGTCTACATCACCAACGACCCCTGGCTCGGCACCGGCCATCTGCACGACTTCGTGCTGGTGACCCCGGCCTTCCACCGGGACCGTCTGGTCGCGCTGTTCGCCTGCACCAGCCATCTGGTCGACATCGGCGGCATCGGCTTCGGCCCCGACGCCAAGGACGTGTTCGCCGAGGGCCTCTTCATCCCGATGCTGAAGCTCGCCGAGGGTGGCCGGATCAACCAGACCCTGCTCTCGCTGGTGCGCGCCAACAGCCGGGCGCCGGTCGAGGCCGAGGGCGACGTCTATTCGCTCGCCAACTGCAACGACACCGGTTGCCGGCGTCTTGGCGCCATGATGACCGAGTTCGGCCTCGAGGAACTCTCCGAGCTCGCCGCATACATCGTCGAACGCTCGCGCGCCGCCGTGCTCGAGCGGGTGCGGGCGCTGCCGGAGGGCACCTGGCGCTACCGGATGACCCTCGACGGCTACGACCAGCCGATCGAGCTGGTGGCGGCGCTGACCATCGGGCCGGACGGCGTCGAGGTCGACTACGCCGGCACGTCGCCGGTGTCGCGTTTCGGCATCAACGTGCCCAGGACCTATTGCGAGGCCTATACCGGCTTCGGCCTCGCCTGCGCGATCGCGCCCGAGGTGCCGAACAACGCGGGCTCGCTCAGCGTCTTTAGGGTCAGCGCGCCCGAAGGCTGCATCCTGAATGCCCCCTACCCCAGCCCGGTCGCGACCCGGCACGTGATCGGCCAGATGCTGCCGGACGTGGTGTTCGGCTGCCTGCACCAGGCGCTCCCGGACCGGGTGCCGGCCGAAGGCACCTCCTGCCTCTGGACCCTGACGCTTGGCCGCGGCGCGACCGCGGCCCAGGGTAACGCGCGCCGCTTCATGCTGAACGCGGTCCACAACGGCGGCACCGGTGCCCGGCCGCAGGCCGACGGCCTGTCGGCGACCGCCTATCCCTCGGGGGTGCGCGGCACGCCGGTCGAGATCACCGAGCAGATCTCGCCGCTCGTCTACCGGCGACGCGAGCTGCGGCCGGGCTCGGGCGGCGCCGGGCGCCAGCAGGGCGGGCACGGCCAGATCATCGAGATCGAGGCCATGGACGGCGCGCCGTTCGGGATCTGGGCGGCGCTCGACCGTATCGCGCACCCGCCGCGCGGCCGCGCCGGTGGCGCGCCCGGCGCCGCCGGCCAGATCCGGCTCGACGACGGAACCAGGCTCGCCGGCAAGGGTTATCAGGAGATCCCGGCCGGGCGCCGGCTGATCGTCCACACGCCGGGCGGGGGCGGCTACGGCGTGCCGTCGGAGCGCGACCCCGACGCCCTCGCCCGGGACCGGCGCGCGGAGCTGGTACCGCCGGCGGCGATGCGCGGCGAACCGCCTGTCTGACGGCCAGGGTCCGCGGTCGGTCACTGTCTGACCGCCGTCCTCCGCAGTAAACCTAGGTTAAGGAGAGGTCGGGCAAACTCCGGTGGTCGTGATCTGCGCGTCGGCGTCGGTTCGCTGTTGAGCGCGGCGCGCGATGCGCTAAGCTAAGCGGGAGGTTGGGGGAGGCCACGCAGGCAATGTACCGGCGCACGATTCTTGGAGCTTTGGGACTGGTCGCGGCGACGACCGCGTTCGCCGCTGAAGCGACGAGCACGGACGAAGCCTACTCCTGCCGGAATGGCCAGCGCGAGCGGCGGGTCGAGCTGCAGCATGCCGACGCGCCCGATCGCCTGCCGTGCCAGGTCATCTACTGGCGCGACGGGGCGTCGCCGCCCGACGACGGCCGCTCGATGTGGCAGGCGGACCACGACTTCGGCTTCTGCATCGAGCGCACGCGGGATCTGGTCCAGCGCCTGCAGGAGGGCGGCTGGAAATGCCAGAAGACCGACGGCACGCCGGCCGAGATCCAGGCGATCCCGGCGCTGGCGCCGAGCCGGCTGCCTGTGGAGGGCGGCGATCGGGCCAAGTTCGGCGAGGCGCTCGCGCGTGACATGCAGCGGCTGGCGCAGCTGACGGCCACGCCCGGCGCCCGGTTCGAGATCGAAGCCACCGAGCTCGGCGACCTCGATCAGGATGGCAAGATCGATGCCGCGGTGCTGCTCGACTACCAGAGCGACCAGCCCGGCACCGCCCAGTTCCTGGTGGCCTATCGATTCGATGGCAAGACCTTCGTGCCAGCCGCCAAGACCTATGTCGGCGGGGTCGGCACGGACGTGCTGGCAAGCGGCATCGAGCGGATCGAGAATGGCACGATCCACCTGCTCCTGGAGGTGCGCCAGCAGGGCGACCTGGAGTGCTGCCCATCCGGCCGCCGAACCCAATCCTACGTGCTCCAGAACGGCGCGCTGGTGCCGCTCCGGTCCGAGAGCTGACGCGCAGGGCCGTCGCCCGGGCTGCGGCGGCGCCGGTCAGCCGGCCGAGGCGATCTCCGGCTGCGGGGCGGCGGGTGCCCGCTTGGGGCGGCGCTGCCAGGGCAGGCGCAGCGTCTGGCGGCCCATGTCGCGCTCGATGTCGGCGGCGCCGTTCGCGTCCCGGCGCCGGCTCTGGCGTTGGACCGGCGCGGGCTCGGGCTTGGCCTCGGGGCGGTCGGCCAGGTCGAGGACCGGGATCGCCGCGATGTCGGCGATCTGCTCGCGGCAGCGGCGGACCACCCAGCGATCGGTCAGGTCGACGTCGAGCAGGACCGAATCGAAGCGCTCGTGACCGAGCCGCCAGAGCGCGTTGGCCATGCCCACCACCTGCACGATCTCGACCGGCGCCATGACCTGCGCCATGGTCCGCGCCAGCCAGGGCAGCTCGCCCGACTTGGTGCGGATCAGCAGGAAGCGGAGCGGCTGGTCGTCGACTTGAGGAGCGTGGGCGGAGCCGGAATGGACCGGGACAGCATGGACTGGAGCAGACACGGCGGGGGTGGCGGCGGGAAGCGCGGCAGGCGGCACTGTTGAGCTCCCTGGCGGTTGCAATTCATCGGCGCTGACTGAGGTTTTATCAACCCACAGTTAAATTACAAGCACAAATACAAAACCCTGCTGCGTTGTTTCGGGGGCTCAGCCGTCGATCAGCTCGGTCGTCGTGATGTCGATCCCGAAGCCCGCGAGGCCGATGTAGTGGCGGTGGCGGGTGGCGAGCAGCCGGATCGAGGTGACCCCGAGGTCACGCAGGATCTGGGCGCCGATCCCGACGTCGCGCCACTGCTGGGTGCGCACGAGCTCGGTGGTCCCGCCGGCGGCCGACGCCTCCGGATTGGCGTCCCCGGACTCGCCGATGCCGCCCGCCGGGACCCCCGCCGTGCCTTCGCGCAGATAGATCAGGACGCCGCAGCCCTGGGCCGCGAGGCGTTGCAGCGCCTTCGGAATCAGATGCCCGGGCGGCCCGTCCCGGCGCGCGAACACGTCGCTGACCACCTGCTCGCGATGGATCCGGACCGGGATGTCGACGCCGCTGCCGAGCTCGCCCAGGATCAGCGCCAGATGGTGGACGGCATCGAACGGTGTGGCGTAGGCGACCGCGCGCGCCGGCCCGACCTCGGTCGCCACCTCGAACTCCCCGATCCGTTCGATCAGCTGCTCGCGCCGCTGCCGATAGGCGATCAAGTCGGCAACCGAGATCATCTTGAGGCCGTGCTCGGCGGCGAACTCGGCCAGCTGCGGCAGCCGCTTGACCGTGCCGTCGTCGTTGACCAGCTCGGCGAGCAGGCCGACCGGCGGCAGGCCCGCGAGCCGCGCGAGGTCGATCGCCGCCTCGGTATGCCCCGAGCGCACCAGCACGCCGCCGTCGCGGCCGATCAGCGGGAAGATGTGCCCCGGCCGGACGAAGTCGTCCGCGGCCGCGTTGGCGTTGGCGAGCGCGCCGATGGTGTTGGCCCGTTCCTTGGCCGAGATGCCCGTGGTCAGGCCGAAGCGGTAGTCGACCGAGACCGTGAAGGCGGTGCCCATCGGCGCGTCGTTGCGCGCGACCATCGGATCCAGGCGCAACCGGCGCGCGGTCTCGGACGGCAGCGGCGTGCACAGGATGCCGCTGGTGTGCCGGATCATGAACGCCACCGGCTCGGCCTCGGCCTTGGCGGCGGCCATGATCAGGTCGCCCTCGTTCTCGCGGTCGATATCGTCGACCACGACCACGATCCGGCCCGCCGCGATCTCGGCAATCGCGGCCTCGACGCTGTCGAGCTGGATGGTCATGGCTGTGCGCACCTTCGGGGGACCTGTCCCGGCGCAGACTAGCCGAAATAGGCCTGGTGGACCTCGGAATTCTCGGCGAGCACGGCCGGCGGGCCCTCGGCCGCCACCCGGCCCTTGGCGAGCACGTAGCCGTAATCGGCGATGGCGAGGGTCTGATGGACGTTCTGTTCGACCAGGAACACGGTCACGCCCTGGTCGCGGATCCGTCGGATGATCGCGAAGTTCTGCTTGACGTAGATCGGGGCGAGGCCGAGCGAGGGCTCGTCGATCAGCAGCAGCTTCGGTGCCCGCATCAGGCCGCGGCCGATCGAGACCATGGCCTGCTCGCCGCCCGACATGGTGCCCGCGAGCTGGGCGCGCCGCTCGCGGAGCTGCGGAAACAGCTCGTAGACCTCGTCGATCCGGCGGCGCACGACCGGCTCCGATCGCTCCTGATAGCCGCCGATCCGGAGGTTCTCCTCGACCGTGAGCTTGGGGAACACCTTGCGGCCTTCCGGGATGCAGGCGATGCCGGCGGCGATCACCCGATCGGTCGGCAGGCGGGTGAGGTCCTGGCCCTCGAAGCTGATCCGGCCGGCGCGCGGCGGCGTCAGCCCGAGGATCGCGCGGATCAGCGTGGTCTTGCCGGAGCCGTTGGCGCCGAGCAGGCAGGTGATGGTGCCGGACCGGACCGTGAGCGACACGTCCTCCAGCACGTCCGCCTGGTCGTAGCCCGCCCGCACCCGGTCGACCACCAGCCCTTCGGCCGCCGCCATCACGCCAATCCCAGATAGGCTTCCTGCACCCGCCCGTCGGCCGCGACCGCCCGGTAGCTGCCCTCGGCGATCTTGCGGCCGTAGTTGAGCACGACGCAGCGCCCGGTGATCGCCTCGATCACGGCCATCTCGTGCTCGATGATGACGATCGTGAGCCCGCCGATCCGCTCGCGCACCGCCAGGATGTCGGCCATCAGCTGCCGGGTCTCCTCGCGGGTCATGCCGGCCGAGGGCTCGTCCAGCAGGAGGAGCTTCGGCCGGCTGATCAGGGCGCGGCAGATTTCGATCCGCCGGCGGTCGATCATCGGGATCAGGCCGACCGCAGAGAGCATCCGCTCGGCGAGCGGCGGGTCGAACAGCGCCACCAGCTCCCTGGCTGCGGCATAGCTCGCCTCGAGCTCGCGCCGGAAGGCGCGCCGCCGGAGCAGGTTGAAGGCGAGCCCGGCGTTCAGATGGGCGTGGTTGCCGATCATGATGTTGTCGAAGATCGAGAGCGGCAGGCAGAGCCTGGAGCGCTGGAAGGTGCGCGCGATGCCGGCCCGGTAGACCGCCTGCGGCGGGCTCCGGGTGAGATCGGCGCCCTCGAGCAGGGCCTGGCCGGCGTCCGCCGGATAGATGCCGGTGACGACGTTGAAGAAGGTCGTCTTGCCCGAGCCGTTGGGGCCGATCAGGCCCAGGATCTCGCCGGCATCGACCGTCAGATCCAGGCCGTCGAGCGCGGTCAGGCCGCCGAAGCGCCGGGTCAGGCCGCTTGCGACCAGAAGCGGCGGGCTCATGGGGACAGGCCGCGCGGCAGGTAGCGCCGGAGCTCGCGCGGCAACAGGCCCTCCGGCCGGAACCGGAGGATCAGGATCACCATCAGGGCATACAGGAGAAAGCGGTATTCCTGGATGATCTGCAGCTTTTGCGGCACCACGACCACGATCACCGCCGCGACCACCACGCCCCAGGGATTGCCGATCCCGCCCAAGAGCACGATCGAGACCATGATCAGGCCGTCGGCGAAGGTGAAGTTGGCGGGCGCGATGAAGCCCAGCATCATGCCGAACAACGCGCCCGCGATCCCGGCAAGACCGTTGCCGAGGGTGAAGGCGGTGATCTTCCAACGGCCGGGATCGATGCCGAAGCAGGCGGCCGCGGTCTCATCCAGCCGGATCGCGTCCATGTTGAGCCCGATCCAGGAGCGCTCGAGGCGACGCACCAGGGCGAACGCGATCACGACCAGCAGAAGCGCCAGCAGCACATAGTTCAGGTAGAACGACGCTTTGATCGGGCCGAGCCGGAGATTGTCGTTGAACGGCCAGCCAAACAGGTCGACGCCCGCGACCCGCAGACCCTGCGGCCCGCCCAGCACGTCGTTGACCTCGAGGAAGGTCCGGAACAGGAGCGCGAAGGCGACCGTGATCACGGCCGAATAATGGCCGCGGGTGCGCAGCACCGGATAGAGCAGCAGCGAGCCGATCAGCGCCGCCATCAGGCCGCCGGCGAGCAGCACCAGCAGATGCGGCAAGGGCGTGTGCGCGGTCAGCACCGCCGCGGTGTAGCAGCCGATGCCGAAGAAGGCCGCGCCGGCGAAATTGAGGACGCCGGCGTAGCCGAGCTGGATGGTGAGGCCGAGGCAGGCGAGGATGTAGAGGAGCACGGTCGCGACCATCAGGAGCGCGAAGTGGTTGGCGTGGAACCAGGCCGCGACCACCAGCACCGCCAGCACCGCGGCCCCGCTCAGGACTGCCTCGTTGTGGGCGAAGCTCGCATGGACGCGGCCGAGCCAGCCCAGCCGTCCGGCCAGAAGGACGGCGGCGGCGACGGCCACGAGCAGGATCATGACCGCGGTCTGGCTCTGGACCCAGAGCAGCAATCCGGCCGCAAGCGTCAGGGCGGCCAGCGCCAGCAGGCCGGGGATCGGGGAGCCCGCCATCGGCCGTGTCAGACCCGCTCGCTGACCGGCTCGGCGAGCAGCCCGGTCGGCCGCCAGGCCATGATCGCGATCACCACCGCGAAGGCGAACACGTCCTTGTACGCGCTCGCGAACGGCAGGGCGACCGCGCCGATGGTCTGCAGGGCTGCGAACAGGAAACCGCCCAGGATCGCGCCGTAGAGGTTGCCGAGCCCGCCGACGATCGCCGAGCTGAAGCCGATCACGCCAAGCAGGAGGCCCATGCCGAAGTTGATCTCGTTGTAGTAGAGGCCGTTCATCACGCCCGCGAACGCCGCCGCGGCCGAGCCGATCGCAAAGGTGATCAGCACGATGGCGGTGACGTCGATGCCCATGGTCGCCGCGGTCTCGGTGTCCTGGGCGACCGCCCGGATCGCCAGCCCGAGCCTGGTCCGGTTGATCACGAGATGGATCAGGACGATCACGGCGAGGCCGGCGAGCAGCAGGATGGCGCTGTCGAGGCGGAGCGTGAAGTCACCGAAGCTCACCTGGCTGGTCGGCAACAGCGCCGGAAACTGCTTGGGGCTGGCGCCCTCGGGATAGAACACGCGGATGCTCTCGCGCAGCGCGGTGCCGAGCATGAGCGTGATCAGCAGGGTGTTGAGGGCCGGCGCGCCCTTGAGCGGCAACACCAGGAACTTCGCGATCAGGGCGCCGAGCAGGGCCATCAGGCCGGCCGCGACCAGCACCACGGCAACGATCTGGACGAAGGGCTCGGTGATGCCCAGCGCGTTCAGCCCGAGCCAGGTCGAGAAGCCGGCGAAGGCGCCGACCATGAGCACGTCGCCGTGGCTGAACTGGATCACGTCGAGAACGCCGAAGAACAGCGTGAAACCCACGGCGACCAGGGCGTACATCATGCCGAGCATGAGCCCGTTGACGACGAACTGCCCGAGCAGGCCAAGGCCCATCATGCTTCCCCTACCATGCCAGCGCTACTGGTGGTAGAAGGGGCCTCGCGCCAATGGCATCGCGGACCGACAGTGCCACTTTCGTTTCACCCTCCTCCGGGCAGTATTCTCTTGTGCGACTACACGACAGGGTTCGTCGTCCCTGAGATGGTGAAGCGTCGGCCGGTCGTTGTGATCTCACCCAGGTTGCGCCGACGATCGGGTCTCTGCACAGTGGTTCCTCTGAGCACAACGCCGCCGGCACCAGTTCAACCGTATCACTGCGAGCTCATCCTACCACCGTTGCCGAAGCCCTGGCGCTCGAACTCGCTGTTGGATCAAGGCAGACATGCTCGCAACAGTCGGTTTTCAGCGGTTGGACCGCATTCGGACCGGCAAGGCACAACGCGGGCGGCGCACCTACTATAGCTACGCTTTGTCGGCTGATGAACTTTGGCGCGTTCGTACGTCCGTCCTGCATGGTTTGGGTCTGGGCAACTTGACCCGCCACCTTCCCTCACCCACCTGAATGCGGTACCCGCTCTGCCTTTGGCATCGGGCTTTAAGACCCCTTCGGGGGCCACCACGCAGTGGCGGTCCAAAGCTGTTGTGTGGTGTGCTCGGCAAGGCCCCGCTCCGGCGGGGCCTTGCTTTTCTCACTCCTGGCCGATCAGCTTGCGCTTGCCGCTCGCGTACTCGCTGTCCTCCCAGACCACCCATTTGCCGTCCTGGACGACGTATTTGGTGATCAGGGCGACCGTGTTCTGGCCGTGGCCGTCGAACGTGATCGGGCCGATGATCGAATCGTGATCCTTGACGTTGGCGAGCGCTTTGGTGACCGCCTCGCGGTCGGGGCCGACCGCCTCGATCGTGTCCAGGAGCAGACTCATGCCGGCGAAGGCGAACGCCCCGTAGGCCTCGACCGGCTCGCTGTAGCCCGCCTTGGCATACTGCTCGCTGAAGAACTGGCCGCCCGGCAGCTTCTCGACCGGCGCGCCCTCGCGGAAGGCGACCACGCCCTCGGCAAGCGGGCCCAGGCCCTGGATGAAGGCGTCCGACACGATCCCCGAGGTGCCCTCGAACTCGGCCTTGAGCCCGAGCTTGTCCATCTGCTGGCGGATGCGGACCGCGATCGGGACCAGCCCGCCGAAATAGATCACGTCGGGGTTCAAGGCCTTGGCCTGGGTCAGCTCGGCGGTGAAGTCCTGCTGGTCCGAGGTCACCCCGAAGGTGCCGAGGACGCCGCCGCCCGCGGCTTTCAGGAACTTGCTGAAGTACTTGTTGTGACCGTTGCCGTAGTCGGTGGTGTCGTGGATGATCACCCAGTTCTGATAGCCGAGGCCGGTCATGAACTGGGCGGCGACCTCGTTCTGGTTGATCATCGTGCCGTTGACCCTGTGGATCTCCGGGTAGTCGTTGCCATAGGTGATGTCGGGCAGCACAGCGCCCCAGACCACGATCGGCAGGCCGAACTTGTGATAGATGTCGACCGTGGCCATGGCGACCACGGAGCAGTAGTGCGCGACCGCGGCGATCACCTCGTCATCGGCCGCGAGCTTGGTCGCGACCTGGACGCCGATGTCCGGTTTGCACTCGTCGTCGAGGGCGACCATCTCGTACTGGTATTTGGCCTTGGGGTCCTGGTTGCGGAGCCGGACCGCGAGATCGGCCGAATTGCGCCCGCCCAGGCCGACCGCCGAGACGCCGCCGGTGAGCGGCGCGATGAAGCCGACCTTGACCAGGTCCTTGGCGGCGGCGTCCGGGCCGGCCAGCGCCAGCGCCAGGCCGAGCGCGCCAAGCGGGATCGTGCTGCGAAGGCTGCGGGTCACGACGGTTCCTCCCTCTCCAGTCAGCGGCCCGCTAGACATACCGCCCCGAGCCGAGCTTGCAAACACCGCCTCGGCAGATGGCCCGTCTTGACGCCTGGGGCCGCTGACCCATAAATATGGGTCAATTCGGCGAAGGATTGGCGGAGACCCCGATGAAGACGACGATCGAGATCAACGATGCCCTGCTGCGCCAGGCCAAGCAGGTCGCCCTCGACCGCAAGCTCAGCCTGAAGGCGGTGGTCGAAGCCGCCCTCCGACAGTTCCTGGACCAGCCCCAGGCATCCCAGCAACCCGCCTTCAAGCTCCGCAAATGCACATTTAAGGGCCAGGGGCTGCAGCCTGGCCTCGATTGGCACGACTGGGAGAAGATTCGCGCGCTGATCTACGAAGGTCGTGGTGGATGATCGCGTTCGATACCAACATTCTGCTTCACGCCCACTGGGAAAATTCGCCCTGGCACGAGCGCGCGTACCGATGCGTCACTACACAGGCCGAATCCGGGCTGGCCTGGGCGATTCCCTGGCCGTGCCTGCATGAGTTCCTTGCGGTCTCGACCCATCCGCGAATCCACGAGCCTCCGACTCCGTTGCATCATGCTCTGGAACAGGTGAGCTCGTGGCTGGAGGCGCCGAGCTTGCGATTGCTCGGCCCCGGCACGGGTTATTGGGCGGTCCTCCGTCGTCTCCTCGAGTTGACCGAGACGACTGGCCCGAGAGTCCACGACGCGCACGTTGCCGCGCTCTGCCTGCATCACGGGGTCACCGAGCTCTGGAGCGCGGATCGCGACTTCCGCCGCTTCAAGGCTCTGAGAGTCACCAACCCACTGGTCGACGCCTGAGGTGGGCTCAGGTCGGCAGGTCCGCCTCGGTCACGCAGTGGACCAGACTATAGATGCCGCGCACCCGGCTCGAGGACGCACCGTGAGCGGCGAGGCTCGCTTCCGAGAGCGGATCGGCGCGGACCGCGGCCAGGGGCTGGTTGCCGTAGCCGCCGACCAGGATCACCCAGTCGACGAACTCGTTGTCGCCGCCGCGCAGCCGCTTCTCCACGGTTTCCTGGCCGCTCGTGGTCGGCTCGCCTTCGAGCAGATGGGCGCAAAGGACGCCCGGCCGGAGGATCAGCTCCGGCAGCGCGTTCCCGGCGAGCCAGGCGCGCAGCGCGTCTTCCTGGCCCGTCGCCGGCGACAGCAGGACCATGGTCCAGAACGCCGGCACGCCGCCCGCGCCGACGCTCGCCGTCACCCGGCAGAGCGTCCGGCTGTTGTTGTTCATGTGCGGCGTGATGCGGCGCGTCCAGGGGGTCGGATCGTTGAGCCGGTCCAGGTACGGCTGTCCGGTCAGCGCCGCGAGGTCGTCGACCTCGTAGAAGTTGAAATACTTCGGCGCGCCGCTGATCGCGACCGCGCGCTGGCCGCGGCGAAAACCCGGGATGCCGACTCGCTCGAACATGTGCTCCTTGGAGTGCCACTCGTTGTAGTCGCTCTCGATCGCGGGCGCCGGATCATGCCAGATCACCAAGGCACCTTTGCCCAACAGGGCCATGTTGTCCCCTCCGTCTACTCTTGCGGGCCGATCTTGACGCCGTTGACCTTGCCGAGGGCGCGGGCGAGGGCTGGCACGTAGCTCTCGCTCTCGCCCTGGGCGGCGGCGAGCGTGAAGACCTGATGGATCGCCTCGCCGAGGAACGCCGTGGCGCCGACGGCTTCGGCCAGGTGGGTGTAGTAGCGGACGTCCTTCTGGCCGTTCTTGAGCTTGAAGATCATGCCGCCCTCGCCGCTCAAAACCCACGGCATGAAGCGCTGGAACACCGACGAGTTGGCGCCGCCCTCGCTCACCACCTCGAACAGTTTCGCGAGATCGACGCCCGCCTTGGTCGCGGTGGTCACCGCCTCGGCGATCAGGGCGGCGGTGCCCTGACTAAGGAAGTTGTTGATCAGCTTCATCTTGTGCCCGGAACCGATTGGTCCAACGTGGAAAATGTTCTCGCAATAGGCCTCGAGTACAGGTCGGATCGCGGCGAGCGTCGCCTCGTCCGCGCCGACCAGCGTGTTCAGCCGGCCGGCCTCTGCGTCCTTGGGCGAGCGGGTCAGCGGCGCATCGGCAAAGCCCACCCCTTTGGCCGCGAGCGCGTTGGCCACCCGCTCGGTCGAGGCGGGCTCGGCGGTGGTCGCATCGATCACGATCAGGCCGCGATGTGCGCCCGCGATGATGCCGTCGTCGCCGAACACGCAGTGCTCGACCTCGGCCGAGGACGGCACGCAGAGGATCACGACATCGCTTGCCCGCGCCAGCGCCGCCGGGCTCTCGGCCTCGGTGGCGCCACGGCCGAGCAGGTCCTCGACCGGCTGCCGGTTGCGGTGCCCGAGCACGGTCAGCGCAAAACCCTTCTCGACGATGTTCCTGGCCATACCGTGGCCCATCAGCCCGGCGCCGATGAATCCGATCCGCTTGCTCATGAGCCTCCCCCGCTTCTGCTTCCGGCAGCAAAGCCGAGCCGGCGCGGCTTGTCATCCGCAAAGCCACGTGCATTGTGCAAAGACCCGTCCGGGAGCCTTTGACCGATGCGCCTGATCCTCCTGCTGTTCGACTCCCTGAACCGGCGCGCGCTCGAGTGCTACGGCGGGACCACGGTCCGGACCCCGAACTTCACGCGGCTGGCCGAGCGCGCGGTGCGCTTCGACACGCACTACGTCGGCAGCATGCCCTGCATGCCGGCGCGACGCGACCTGCACACCGGCCGGCTCAACTTCCTGCACCGGAGCTGGGGCCCGCTCGAGCCGTTCGACAACTCGTTCCCGGTGCTGCTCGGCCGGGCCGGCATCTATTCCCACCTGGTCTCCGACCACTACCACTACTTTGCGGACGGCGGCTGGACCTACCACCAGCGCTACAACAGCTTCGAGTTCGTGCGCGGCCAGGAGGCCGACAAATGGCAGGCGATGGTCCGCCCGCCGCTGGAACGGTTCGCCGAACGCTACCACCCCGAGCAGTTCGAGGCCGACCGCGCGGGCTTTCGCCTGCAGCATATGATCAACCGTGAGGCGATCCGCGAGGAGAGCGAATTCCCGGTGGTCCAGTGCTTCGCGAAGAGCCTCGAGTTTCTCGATGCCAACCGCGCTGAGGACGGCTGGCTGCTGCAGCTCGAGACCTTCGACCCGCACGAGCCGTTCCACGCGCCGGCGCGCTTCCGCAAGGACTATCCGACCAACTACGGCGGCCCGATTCTCGACTGGCCGCGCTACCGCCGGGTGCTCGACCGGCCCGACGAGATCGCCGAGCTGCGCGCCAACTATGCCGCCCTGGTCGCCATGTGCGACCACTATCTGGGCCGCCTGCTCGACTATCTGGACGCGCAGGACCTCTGGCGCGAGACCGCCCTGATCCTGACCACCGACCACGGCTTCCTGCTCGCCGAGCACGACTGGTGGGGCAAGAACCGGATGCCGTTCTACGACGAGATCGCGCACATCCCGCTCATGATCTGGCACCCGGACCACGCCTCCGAGGCGGGCTCGCGCCGCCAGGCGCTGACCCAGACGATCGATCTGATGCCGACCATCCTCGAAGCGTTCGGCCAGCCGGTGCCGCCCGAGGTGCGTGGCCGCTCGCTGCTGCCGCTGCTGGCCGGCGAGAGCCAGGTCCGGGACAGCGCGATCTACGGCATCTTCGGCGGCGCCACCAACGTCACCGACGGCCGCTACACCTATTTCTGCTACCCGCGTGACCTGTTCGCCCAGGAGCTGTTCGAGTACACGCTGATGCCGGTGCACATGCGGGGCTTCTTCGAGCTGAAGGAGTTCGAGGGCGCCAGGCTGGTCGACCCCTTCGACTTCACCAAGGGCCTGCCGATGCTCCGCCTGCGGGCGCGCGGCGATGCCAGGCGGCCGCCGACCCAGGGCGGCGGCCTCGAGGACGCGGTGACCGTGCTCTACGACACCGAGGCCGACCCAGGCCAGATGACCCCGATCCGGATGCCCGAAGTCGAGCAGCGGCTGATCGGCGCGATGCGCGCGCAGATGCAGGCGCACGCGGCCCCGCCCGAGGCCTATCAGCGGCTCGATCTCGCGCCACCCGCCTGAGCCTCCCCCGGTGCGCAAGCTCCACCGCTTCTTCGGCAGCCGGTCGCCGATCGTTCAGGCGGCGCTGCTGATGATCCTCGGCGCGATCTCAGTCGCGATCCAGAACAGCATGATCCGGGTGGTGTCCGCCGAGGCGCATTCGTTCGAGGTCGTGTTCTTCCGCAACGTCTTCGGCCTGCTCGCGATGCTGCCGTTCATGCGCGGGGCTGGCGGTGGCATCCGGCTCGACATGTTCCGGGCACGACGGCCGAGCCGCATCCTGATGATGAGCTTCTTCCACGTCGGTGGCATGGTCTGTTACTTCGCCGCGATCGCCTATCTGCCGCTCGCCGAGGTGATCGCGCTCGCCTTCTCCAAGCCGCTGTTCGCGACCGTGGGCGCAGCCCTCGTCCTGCACGAGGTGGTGCGGGCCCGGCGCTGGACCGCGGTCGGGCTCGGCCTGGTCGGCGTGCTGATCGTGCTCCGGCCGGGCGCCCAGGCGATTTCGCCGTTTGCCGCGCTCGTGCTGCTGGGCGCGCTGCTCGCGGCCGCCACCACCTTGATGATCAAGCATCTGACGCGGACCGAGCGGGTGCCGACCATCGTCTGGTACCAGGCGCTGTTCGCGACCCTGCTCTCCTTTCCGCTCTGCCTCTTGCACTGGCGGCTGCCGGACCTCGCCGGCTGGCTGCTGCTGATCGGGATCGGCAGCTTCGGCACGCTCGCCTGGCTGACGCTCGCGCAGGCGGTCCACCTCGCGGACGCCTCGGCGGTGGTGCCGTTCGAGTTCCTCCGCCTGCCGTTCGCGGCGCTCGCCGCCTACCTCTGGTTCGGCGAGGTGCCGAGCGTCTGGACCTGGCTCGGCGGCGGGCTGATCTTCGGCTCGACCATCTACATCGCCGAGCGCGAGGCGCGCCTTGCCCGGCAACGGGCTGCCGCCGCCGCGGCCGCGGGGCCGGTCACCTCGCCTTAGGCAAGATCGGCCTCGGGCGCACTGGCTGGCTCGCGTCTGTGCCGGCCGGGCCGCTCGGGTGACGGGCGGTAGACCAGCAGCGCTCCGAACAGCATGGCCGCGAGCAGGGCGAATACCAGGCGGTAGCCCGCCGCCGAGCCCAGCGCCTCGCCGCCTCCGGTCAGGCCGACCACGAAGCCCGAGAGCCACTGCGCGCCGAAGGCGGCCGACAGCGCCGAGAGATTGATCGTGGTGACCAGGCGGCCGGCGCGCTCGATCGGCACGAAGCTCCGGCCATGGGCGGTCAGCGTGACATAGAAGGGGCTGGTGAGGCCGAGGCCGAGGAACAGGACGACCACCAGCCACAGCGGCGGATCGGGCAGGCCGGCGAGGGCTGCGAGGATCAGCATGCTGGTCGTGGCGCCGGCCAGGACCACGCCGCGCCGGGTCCCGAACCAGCGATCGAGCGGGCCATAGGCAAGCGTGCCGAGGTTGAGCATCAGGACCATGCCGAGCAGGACATAGCTGGCCTGGTCCCGGCCGAGGCCGTGCACGTCCCGCAGATAAGGCCCGGTCCAGAGGCCGCCGGTGCCCATGAAGGGCGCGATCGTGCAGGCCGCCATGGCGAAGATCCGCCGCAGATCGGGATCGCCGAGCAGAGCGCCAAGGCCGCGCAGGCTCTGGGCCAGGCTCTCGCGGCCGGGGCCGCGGACGGTGGCCGCGCCAGGCGAGTCCCGGAGCAGAGCGCAGGCCGCGAGCATGGCGAGCGCGCAGAACAGATCGATCGTGAGATAGGTGGCCTTCCAGCCGAACCTGTGGAGGGCGAGCGCCAGCGGCGTGGTCGCGAGCAGGCCGCCGATGGCGCTGCCGAGGGCCAAGACGGTCGCCGCGACCGTGGCAAAGCGCTCCGGCGGCGCCCAGCGCATGGCCAGCAGCATGATGCTGGCGACCACGCCCGCGAAGCCAGCACCGATCAGGATGCGGCCGAAGGCCAGCCCGAGGAAGCTCGTGGCAAACGCGAACAGGAGCGTGCCGAGCAGGGCGAGCGTGACCATCGCCGAGACGGTCCGGCGCGCGCCGAAGCGGTCGAAGGCGAGCCCGGCCGGCAGCTGCGCCACCGCGGACGCGAGCAGCATGGCGCCGATCACCAGGCCGATCTGGCCGGCGCTCAGGCCAAAGCTGCGATCGAGCTCGAGCGCCACCACGCCGCCCGAGGCGCGATGCAGCTGCGCGATCACCAACAGCGCGCCGGCGACGGTCAACACCCGCAACATGAGCACAAGAATAGCCGGACCCTGGCGCCGGCGTCGATCGCCGCGGGCGCCTCGGCTGCGTGTGGCTACCGGCTCGCCGGCGCCGCCACCGGCTCGCCCTGGCGGCCGCCCGCGAAGACCACGATCAGGGTCAACAGGCTGAGCCCGGCGATCGTCCAGAACAGATTGCCGGGATTGCCGAGGTCGAGCACCAGGCCGAACAAGAGCGGCCCGGCGATGCCGCCGATGCTGAAGCCGGTGGTGACGAAGCCGAACACCTTGCCGCTCGAGCCCGGCGGCGTGACCGCGCTCACCATCATGTCGCGCGACGGCGCGACCACGCCCGAGAACAGCCCGGCGCAGGCGAACAGCACGCCGACCAGGAGGATCGGCGGCACCAGCAGCGGGATCGCGGCCGAGAACAGGGCGACCAGCAGGAAGCAGCCGGCGACCACCTGGTGATGCCGCCGGGTCCGATCGGCGATCCAGCCGCCGAGCAGCACGCCGAAGGTGCTGGCCACGAGATAGGCGGTCAGCGGCACGGTCGCCGCCGCCAGATCGACCTGGTAGAGGGCCTCGATGGCGGCCACGCTGAAGCTCGTGTAGCCGCCGAGGCTGATCGCCAGCATCACGAAGAACACGAGCGCCATCAGGATCGGCCCGCTGAGCAGCAGGCGCCAGCCGGGCGCCGCCGCGCTGCTCCCGGACGCCCGTCGTCTGGCGTCCGCGTCCGCGCGCAGCACGCCGCTGTTGGCGAGCATCACCGCGGTCACCACCAGGCCGGCGACGCCCGCGAGCAGCAACGCCAGACGCCAGCCGAACACTGCCGCCAGCGAGACGATCACCGGCGGCGCCGCCGCGAAGCCGGCATAGCCGCCGAAGGTGTGGATCGAGAACGCCCGCCCCATCCGCCGCTTGTCGACCGCCGCCGACAGGATCGCGTAGTCGGCCGGGTGAAACACGCTGTTGCCGAGCCCGGCCAGCACCATCAGCAGGAGCAGGACCCGATAGCTCGGCCAGACCCCGACCAGGCCGATCGCCAGGCTGAACAGAGCAAGGCCAGTCATCAGGATGCCGCGCGCGCCGAACCGGTCGACCAGGAAGCCGACCGGCGCCTGGGTCAGCGCGGTGACCCCGTTCAGCACCGCGATCGCGAAGCCGAGCTCGACATAGCCGACCCCGAACTCGTCCTTGAGCAGGGGGAACAGGGGCGGCAGCAGCAGGATGTAGAAGTGGCTGAAGAAATGCCCGGTGCCGATCAGGCCCATCACCTTGAGGTCGCGGCGGGCGGGCAGGGCTGCGGCCTGGATCATGGTCATGGCGCCAGATTGGCAGATTCCCGGACCTCGGGAAAGCGGGTCCTGGGTGTGCTCCGGGTCGTGATGCTGAGCCGTGAGTTTGGCCCAGGATCGAGCGTCCTCGAGGCACGCGGCGAGCGCGGCCGCTCGCCCGAATATCCTTGCCAGGATTGCCAAATATCCTTGCCAGGATCGAGAGCATCTTGGATACGATAGCGTGGGACGCGGGCGAGCCAGGGAGGGGTTGCAATGAAGAGGCGCCAGATCCTCAGCGGCGGCGCCGGCATGCTGACACTCGCCGGTGCCTCCGGATCGCTGCCGCGATTGGCGCGCGCGGCCGGCTTGTCCCTGCCGGCCGGCACCGCCGGCGAGCAGGCCCTGGAGGCGCTACCGGGCAAGGTGCCTCTGATCAGGAAGACCTATCGGCCGCCCAATTACGAGACGCCGCTCAGGTATTTCAACGAGGCGTTCACGCCGAACGACGCTTTCTTCGTCCGCTATCACCTGTCGGACATACCGGAAGTCGACGCGGCCAGCTGGAAGCTCGCGGTTGGCGGGCCCGGCGTGGCGACGCCCGCCGAATTCACGCTCGACCAGTTGAAGACCGGGTTCGAACGGGTGGAGATCGCCGCGGTCAATCAATGCTCGGGCAATCGTCGCGGCTACTCGACGCCGCACGTGCCCGGGGTCGAATGGGGACCCGGCGCCATGGGCAATGCCAAATGGGCCGGCGTCCGCCTGAAAGACCTGCTCGACAAGGTCGGCCTTGGCAAGGATGCGATCGAGATCGCCTTCGAGGGCGCGGACGGGCCGGCCTATGAGAAGACGCCCGACTTCCAGAAAAGCATCCCGGCGTGGAAGGCCGCCGACGGCAACACGCTGGTCGCTTACGAGATGAACGGCGAGCCCTTGCCGCATTGGAACGGCTTTCCGGCGCGGATCGTGGTGCCGGGCTGGACCGGCACCTACTGGGTCAAGCACGTAACCGAGATCCAGGCGCTGAAGGAGCCGCTGAAATCGTTCTGGATGAACCCGGCCTATCGCGTCCCGAGCGCGATGTTCCCGGTGGTCGAGCGGTTCACGACCCAGGAGGCGGCCGGTTCACCGAACACGCCGATCACCGAGATCGTGGTGAACTCGGTCATCACCAACATCGAAGACGGCGCCGAGGTGAAGGCCGGGCAACCGGTGGCGCTGCGGGGCATCGCCTGGGACGGCGGCTACGGCATCGTCGAGGTCGCGGTGTCGGTCGACGGCGGCAAGGCATGGGGTCCGGCGGAGCTCGGCCCGGATCTCGGCCGGTTCGCCTGGCGCCAGTGGACCCACAGCTTCACGCCCGGGCAGCCCGGAGCCGTCACCGTGATGGTCCGCGCCCGCAACCAGGCCGGCCAGACCCAGGTCGACCGGCTGCTGTTCAACCCCGCGGGCTACCATAACAACCTGGTCCAGGCGGTCGGGCTGAACGTGGTCTGAGGAGCAAGCGATGCGGACACGCCTGAGGACTTGGCTGCTCGCAGCCGCAACCATCGCGTTCGTCCCGGTCGCGCATGCGGCCGAGGACGCGATCCAGCTGCAGCCCGGCGACGGCCTCGACGCCGTCGAGCAGAACTGCGGCGCCTGTCACAGCCTGGACTACATCCCGATGAACTCGCCGTTCCTCGACCAGAAGGGCTGGACGGGCGAGGTCACCAAGATGGTGAAGGCGTTCGGGGCGCCGATCGAGGACGCGGACCAGCAGAAGATCATCGCCTATCTCGCCAGCCACTACGCCAAGGAGTGACGCTCGACTGCGGTCGCGCCGGCAATGAGCACGGGCGGTCCCCGGGTTCGGTCCGGCCGCCGCCGGACGGGCCACCTCAGTGCGCCCGGCCCATGTGCCTCCGCAAGGCCCGAAAGTAGCGCTGATAGCCGGCCGGCTGCAGGAGCAGGGTCAGCAGGCGCCGCCGAGGAGCCGAACCGGCGCGCAGCTCGACCAGGATAGCACGGTGGTAGCCATACCATTCGCCGGTCGCCATGAGCCAGGGATGGCCTCTCTGACTCCGGATGCGCCAGCAGGCGACGCGGGCGCCGAGATCGGGCCGCACACCGGACGGCAGTGCTTGGCCGAACAGCTGCTCCGCCGCCATCAGCCACGCCCGACAGGCGCTGCCACGGCCGGCACGGTCGAAAACGGCCAGTATTCTCTCCCAGTCGATCTGATCGTCGCTCGTCATGCGCAGCCGGGCCAGATCCGAGAGCGGCCGCAGCGGCACCTGCGCCAGCCAGTAGTGGCGGTCGGTCAGCTGTGCGTGGACGATGTTGTGCACGATCTGGTCCTGCGGCGCGGGCACACGGAAGCGCCGGCCGTCGGCCTCGACCCGGCGTGCATCGCCGAGCATCCGTGCCGCGGGCAAGAACGGCGTGAATGGCTCTGCGACCGCCTCCGTGTGCAGCTCGAGCGCGGCCAGGTCATGCTCGCGAGCGAGCGGCGTGTGATGGTGATGGGCCGCGAAGGAGAAGCCGTCGAGACCGATTTCCCGGTAGCCGGTTGCCGCCAGCGCACCGGCCGCGACCGCCACCTGGTCGCTCGCCACGAGCAGGTCGATGTCGCCGATCACGCGCGCGGCGGGATCGCCGTAGAGGCCGGTGACCAGATGGGCGACGCCCTTGAGCAGCACCGGCTCGAGGCCGGCGTGGTTGAGGACCGCCACGATCTCGAGCAGCTGGTCGGCGATCCGCCGGTTGCGCTCGCCGTTGAGCTCGTGCACCGCCTCGAGATAGCTGCGGACCTCGGCGGGCAGATCGTGCAGCAGGCCCTTATCGGCGAGGCCCTGGTAGAGGACGGGCGTGACCAGGTGCCGGCTCGCGAGCTCGACCACGCTTTCCCACGCGAGCCTGCCGCCGCCGAGGTCGTCGCGCAGCGCGCCGACCGTCTCTGCGTGAAGCGGGCTGAGCGCCCGGCCGAGAAACGCGAGGTCAGCTTGCCGGTTCATCGCACGGCCAGAATCACCGTCCACAACCTCCCGGGCCCAGCTCAGCCGAGAAGCCGCCTCAAGGTCCCAACCGGCTGAGCCGGCAGCGGTGCGATCAGGCGGCGAACAGAGGCTGGAAGATGTCGATCTGCTTGAGCGCGGAGCACAGGCGTTGCAGGTCGTCCGCGCTCTGCCCGTGACCTTCTTGCGCCAAGGCCGCTGCAACGACGTCAGCCTCGGGCCGCCCCAGGATCAGCTCGCGCAGCACCGAGAACTGGAAATCGTTGACGACGACGGCCAGACCGTCCGAGTCGATCATGCCTTTGAGCCGCTCGACGATCCACCCGAGCGGTTGGTCGGCGCCCCGGAATTTCCTGACTGCCTCAATGACTTCGGCGCGATTGGAGAAAGTCAACAGCCCGGCCGCGAGGAATCGTTGATCGACATCGCGAACTTCATGCCACTTGACCCGATTTTCCCGCAACCGATACTCGAGAGAGGCGGCGAATTCACCGATCCACGCGCCGTATCTGGCCTCCAGGAAATCGAGCAGTCGATCGAGCAGGGCCAGGTGCTCCAGGATTTGCCCTTCTGAGTTGTCGTGCAGGGCCAGTACGATTTTGAGGGCATGACGGGCATCGGCATTGCTGATCAGGTTTTCTACGTACGGCTCGAGACGCGGGTGGCTTGACGAGGCAAGGAAAGATAGGAACTGCAAGCGTTTTTGGAGCAGTTCGTCCTGTTCTTCTTGTTTTCTCCGCTCCTCAAGACCGATACGGGGATAGTAGTAAGTATATTGTCCGAGCTCGCGCCCCTGGCCAACGGTCCGGACGCACATGGTCACGGTCGGCCGGCTGATGTGCCAGACCCGGTGGACGAACTTACGCCCGCCGAGGATGGGTCGGACCGATCCTTTGTCCAACCGCTCGACGGTCCGGAGGTCGAGGCTGCTCAGGATCACGCCGGGCGCGGGTTCTGCGACCGAACCCAGGCCGTAGACGCAATGCAGGCTCTCGCCGGCGAGGTTGGTGAACGCGCCGACGAAGCCGTGGTCGTGAAGCGAGGTCTCCGGGTCGATCCAGAAATAGATGTCGATCAGGAATCGCGAGTTCCGCCAGAGTGTGATGGCCGGATTGCCAAATCGCGAGGTCGGATCGAGCTGCCCCGCCAGAGTCCCCGTCGCGCTCAGCCAGTCGCCGACTTCGTCGAGCTCGAAGTGCTCATGCAGGGCGAAACGCTCGATGGACCTGGCTGCGATCGGCGCCAAGGCGTCGATCGCATAGTCTGCCGAGCCCCAGGCGTGCTCGACCTCTTCACCGAGCTGTCGAACGCGGTCGATCAGCATGCCCACGCTCCCCGCAACCACAGGATTCTGCCTTCCAGCCACACAGCCCCGATCGCGCCGGGCTGCCGAGCAGGCGACGCCAACCGCCCCACGGCGGAGACCTGCCGCGGGTTCGGCAGATCCGCTACTCCTGCGGGACGTTCGGCCCCTCCGATTGGGCGCGTGCCTTGGTCGCGCCGAGCAGGCCGAGCATCACGGGGGTGGTATAGGCCGCGAAGCGGCCCATCTTGGCCAGAGCCTCGCGCCGGGCCTGCTCCGGCTCCGGGTGCTTCTCCGCGGCCTCGTCCTTGCGCTTGTCTTCCGGCATGTCCGTTCCCCTGCCTGATCCGTCTCGAACACCAAGCTGCCGAGCAGGCGACGCAAACCGCCCCCACCGCTGAGAACTGCCGCGGGTTCCGTAGATCCGCTCACACCACGACGTTCGGCACCTCCGACTGGGCGCGTGCCTTGGTCGCGCCGAGCAGGCCAAGCATCACCGGTGCAGTGTAGCCGGCGAACCGGCCCATCTTGGCCAGGGCCCTGCGTCGGGCCTGCTCCGGCTCCGGGCGCTCCTCTTTGGCCTCGTCCTTGCGCTTGTCTTCCGCCGTGTCCGTTCCCCTGCTGCGCTTGTCTTCCGACATATCCGTTCCCCTGCTTGACCAGTCTCGGACTAACGCGGCGACGCATCGATTGAGTTCAGCAGGGGTGCGGTCCCCCCGCGGTCGCCCGTGCCTTGGTCGCGCCGAGCAGGCCGAGCATCACGGGGGCGGTGTAGGCCGCGAAGCGGCCCATCTTGGCCAGGGCCTTGCGCCGGGCCTGCTCCGGCTCCGGGCGCTCCGCCGCCGCCTCGTCCTTGCGCTTGTCTTCCGCCATGTCCGTTCCCCTGCCTGATCAGTCTCGGACCGAGCTGACGACGCATTCAGCGTTAGATTCAGCAGACCACGTGCGGCCCCTCCGGCTGCGCCCGTGCCTTGGTCGCGCCGAGCAGGCCGAGCATCACGGGGGCGGTGTAGGCCGCGAAGCGGCCCATCTTGGCCAGGGCCTTGCGTCGGGCCTGCTCCGGCTCCGGGCGCTCCTCCGTGGCCTCGTCCTTGCGCTTGTCTTCCGCCATATCCGTTCCCCCATGTGGTCAATCCACGAAGATCCCGGGGTCCAGGCGCTCACGGCTCAACAATCGCTTCACCACGCGCACGCCGTCTTCGAGCGAGGCATGGCTGAGTTCGTACCCGGGCGTTTCCTGCAGCCAGTCGAGAGTAACGCCAATTCGCCGACGGTCAAGCGACAACCAGGACCGGGCATGGGTCAGGCGCTCCAGCTTCTCAATCGGGGACAGTGGGCGAAGCGTCGTCGGGTGCTCGGCCCGGTAGCGCGGAAACACCAGGCACTTGACGGGCAGCCCGCCTGGCGGCGCGCACCGTTCCTCCGGCACCGGCAGATAGCGGCGCCGCCCGCCGGGTTGGATCGGCAGGCTCGCCAGCTGTGGGTAGTGCCTGCCCAGCACGGACCAGCTGCCCTGCTTCAGGCCGATGCCGACCGGCATCGGCCGGAGCCGGAACGAATGGTCGAGCGGCGCGATGTCGTCGCTCAGGTAGCGGAGCCCGGCATGGACCAGCGCCGCGGTCAGCGTGCTCTTGCCGCTGCCGCTCTCCCCGACCATGACCACGGCAGCGTGCTCGTCGCCGACCGCCCCGGCGTGCAGCACCGCGAGCCACTCGGCATCGGGGTAGCTCAGCTCGAGAATCCGGCCGTGGACGATCCCGAGCGCCTGCTCGGCCCGCTCTGCGTGCTCGACGTCGAAGCCGTTGCAGGTCACCACGAAGCCCGCCCCGTCCTGCACGAAGTCGATGACGTCGGCGGCTTCGCTCTCTGGCGCTTCCCTATGGGCGGCGGCCGGATGGAACAGTTGCTCGGTCACCGGGCTGCCGAAGCGGACCCGGATCGGGTGGCCGCACAGCCGGTAGATCCGTTCCGCGTGCAAGCGCCGGGCGACCGGCGGGCGAGCGCCGACCCCGACCGCGGCCTCATCGCCCGAAGGCTGCCGAGGACACTCCTCGGTCAACAAATCCTGGGCCCGCCATTCGGCGACGATCGCCTCGACGTCGGCCCGCACCTGGGCGAGCGGCACGCCGTAGCGCGCCGCGAGCCCGGCGGCCACGTCGTCCGGCGGCACGCCCTGGGCGAGCTCCTCCCAGATCGTTCGGGCGGTCGGATTCAACAGGAACAGTCGTGGCTCGCGGCGCGGGATCACCAGGAGGCAGTCTTCGAACGCGAAGACGTCGTTGCCGCGCAGCGATTCGATCACTCGTCCGCCCGGGTTCAGAGGTCACCGAGCACCCGAGCAGGCCGACCATCACTCTAGTGTGGTGTGGCTCCGAAGGAGCCTCCAGGGGGTGGCGGCTGGCTCCCATCGGCCGCCGCCTTGGTCGCGCCGAGCAGGCCGAGCATCACCGGCGCGGTGTAGCCGGCGAAGCGGCCCATCTTGGCCAGCGCCTGGCGCCGGGCCGGCTCCGGCTCCGGGCGCTCCTCCTTGGTCTCGGTCTGGCGCTTGTCTTCGGCCATGTCCGTTCCCCTCGCGGTTCGACGTGGGAATTCAGGCTGGGCGCGCTGCTCGTGTCACCGACGACCGCGCCCGATCCATCAACGGTCTGAGTACGGCCTTCAGCCAGCGGCTCCGGTCCACGAAGGGCGCCACGCGCGGGCTCCAGGCGATGTACAGAGACAGCAACCAAGCCGGCGCGCGGCCAAGCATCCACCTGCGAAACTCGAGCCATGCCGGGTTGTGGGGGCCGTAGACGGCGCGCGCCACCGCACACATCCCCGAGAGCTGCAGCTGCACCCGTAGGTTGGTGGCACCAAGCAGGCCGAGCATCGCTGGCGCCGTGTAGCCGGCAAACGGGCCCATCTTAGCGATCGCCTCGCGCCGGGCCTGGTCGAACTCCGGGCGCTCCTCGGGGGTCTCGTCCTTCTCGACGTTGTGTTCAGCCATGTTCTGTCTCCTCAGTTTGCCCCTATGGTGTGCGCGCGCCGAGCAGGCCGAGCGTCACCCTAGTGCGGCGTAGCTGAGAGCGAGCCGGGGGGCGCTCCCTGGCTCGGCCCATCGGCCGCCGCCTTGGTCGCGCCGAGCAGGCCGAGCATCACCGGCGCGGTGTAGCCGGCGAAGCGGCCCATCTTGGCCAACGCCTCGCGCCGGGCCTGGTCCGGCTCCGGGTGCTCCTCGACCGTCGCGTTCTTTCCGGGATCCGGTCAGCCATCGTGTTTCCTTTCCTGGTCGGATTTCATGGCGCAATTCGAGGTGACTCGCCGCGCAACAGCCTTGTGATCGCAAGAACGGCGTCCTCGAGCGACCCGTGCCCGAGCTCGTAGCCCGGCGTTTCCTCGATCCACCGGACGATACCGGCAAATCGCCGACCGTCAAGCGCCATCCAACTACGAGTCCGGGTCAGTCGTTCGAGGATCTCCAACGGCGTGAGCCGTCGCAAAACCGTCAGTCGATTTGCGACTGTAGCTGGGAAAGACTATCGATGTCACCGGCAGCCCGGCGCCCGGGCCGATGCGCGCCCGGTCGATCGGCAGGTAGCGCCGGCGCCGACCCTCGAAGATCGGCAGCGCCGCGAGCTCCGGATAGCGCGTCGCCAGCACCGGCCAGCTGCCCTCCTTGACGCTGATGCCGAGCGGCAGCGGCCGGATGCGCAGCGCGCTGTCGAGCGGCACGATGTCGTCGCTGAAATAGCTGAGCCCGGCATCGACCAGGGCCGCGGTCAGCGTGCTCTTGCCGCTGCCGCTGTCGCCCGGCATGACCACGACGCCGCGCTGGTCGCCGACCGCCGCGGCGTGCATCGCCGCCAGCCACTCGGCATCCGGATAGCTGAGCTCGAGAATCCGGCCGAACACCTGCCCGAGAGCTTCCTCGAGGCTCGCCGCCCGCTCGATGTCGGAACCGTTGCAGACGACCAGGTAGCCCGCGCCGTCCCGCAACACGTCGATGCCGTCGCTCGCCTGGCTCGGCGGGACCTCGCTGTGGGCGAGCGGCGGGTGGATCGCCTGCTCGATCTCCGCCGCCGCGAAGCGCAGCCGGATCGGTCGCCCGCAGAGAGAATAGACCCGCTCGCCATGGAAGCTTCCGGGCGGCAGGACCGGCCGGACCCTGGCCTCACCATCGGCCGGGGGCCGCGGGCGGCGATCCGGGCGCCAGCAGCCGGTGCGCGCGCCACTCGGCAAGGATGGCCTCGACATCGGCCCGCACGCGGTCGCTCGGCGCATCGAAGTCGGCCGCGAGCCTGGCCGCCACGTCGTCCGGCGGCGCGCCCTGGTCGAGCTCCTCCCAGATCGTCCGGGCGGTCGGGTTCAGCAGGAACAGTCGTGGCTCGCGGCGCGGAATCACCAGCAGACAGTCTTCGAACGGGAAGACGTCGTTGCCGCGCAGCGATTCGACCACGACTTCGGTCCGGCTTCAGAGCTCGCCGAGCACGACCGCGCCTTCGGCGGCCAGTGCCTCGATCTCGGCGGCGGAAAAGCCGTGCTCCTCGAGCACCTCGCGGGTGTGCTGGCCGTAGACCGGGGCGCCGGTGCGGACGCCGCCCGGGGTGTCGGCGAACTTGACCGGCAGGCCCAGCGTCTTGACCGGGCCGAGCCGGCTGTGCTCGACCTCGACCACCATCTCGCGCGCCTGGACCTGGGGGTCGGCCTGCATCTGGAGGACGTCGTAGACCGGGCCCGCGGGCACGCCCGCCTGCTCGAAGGCGGCCAGCAGCTCGGCCGAGTTGCGGCGCTTGAAGTGGGGGGTGAGCGCCGCTTCGAGCTCCTTGAGATGGGCCATGCGGTCGTGGTTGTCGCGAAAGCGCGGGTCCTGGGCCAGCTCCGGGGCGCCCAGCACCTCCAGCGTGCGCTGCCAGAGGCGCTGGTTGTTGCCGCCGATCACGACCCAGCCGTCTTTGGTCTCGAACGCCTGGTAGGGCGCGTTGAGCGGATGCGCCGAGCCCATGGGCCCGGGGGCGACCCCGCTGGCGAGCGCGATCGCCGACTGCCAGTAGGTGTGGACGATGCCGGCCTCGAGCAGCGAGGTCTCGACCATCTGGCCCTGGCCGGTCTTGAGCCGGTGGGCGTAGGCCGCGAGGATGCCCATGGCGGCGAGGATGCCGCAGGTGATGTCGGTGATCGGCGAGCCGCACTTGACCGGCGGCCGGCCCGGCCCCTCGCCGGTGATGCTCATGATCCCGCTCATCGCCTGCGCGACCAGGTCGAAGCCGCCGCGATGGCCGTAAGGGCCGGTCCGGCCGAAGCCGGACAGCGCGCAGTAGATCAGCCCGGGGTTGCCTGTGCGCAGCGCCTCGTAGTCGAAGCCGAGCTTCGCGAGCGTGCCCGGGCGGTAGTTCTCGACCACCACGTCGGCGTCCGCCAGCAGGTGCTTCAGCACCCGCTTGCCGCCCGCGGTCTTGAGATCGAGCACGATGCCCCGCTTGTTGCGGTTGACCATCATGAAGGCCGCCGCCTCGCCCTCGATGGCCGGCACGCCGCGCCGGGTATCGTCGCCGCCCGGAACCTTCTCGATCTTGATCACGTCGGCGCCCATGTCGGCCAGCATCAGCGTGCAGGTCGGCCCCGCCATGACGTGGGTCAGATCGATCACCTTGAGGCCGGCAAGCGGGCCCATCGCTCCTCTCCCCCGTCGCATGGCTTCGTCCCAAGCTGCTTCGACCGCTACGGCTCACGCCTTGCGGCAGATGATCTCGATCACCGCCAGCCGGTCGTCCACGAGGCCGCGCAGCACATTCTCGGCGCGCGGGCGAAAGTCCGGCAGCAGCAGATGCAGGCCGAGCGGCGGCGGCCCGCGCCCGGCGGTCCGGGCGAGCGCGGTCTCGAAGAAGACCCGGGCGGCGGCGCTGGTGTCGCGCCAGCTCTCGATCTCGAAGCCGGCCGCCCCGAGCAGGCGACGCAGCTCATCAGGCGTGGCGAGAAAGCTGGTCGAGCCGTCGTCGGCCCAGGGCGTCGGGTAGATCGCCTCGCCGCCCGGCCCCTGCAGGATGTCGTAGATCCCGAACCGGGTGCGGGGCTTCAGGACCCGCGCGATCTCGGCGTAGAGCGCGGGCTTGTCCTCGATGTTCATCGCCACGTGCTGGGTATAGGCGGCATCGAAGGCCGCGTCCGCGAACGGCATCGCGAGCGCGCTGCCCGGACGGTAGTCGACCCGGTCGGCGAGGCCGGTGCTGCGGGCAAAGCGGGTCGCGAGCCGGCAGTACTCCGGGGTCAGGTCGATGCCGGTGATCCGGGCGCCGTAGGTTGAGGCGAAGTAGCGCGAGGCGCCGCCGATCCCGCTGCCGACGTCCAGGACGTGCTGATCCGCGCTCAGGCCGAGCGCGTGGCCGAGGTCTACCGTCGCCTCGCGGCCGCGGCTGTGGAACTCGTCGACCGGTTTCAGGTCGTCGACGCTCAGATGGTCGGGGTCCAGGCCCGCGGCACGAAGCGCCTCGAGGATCGCGCGGGTGCGATCGGCGCCTGTGTAGTGGGTCGCAACCTCGTCCTCGAGAGGCATCTCTGTCCTCCGGTGGTCTCGGATCAGCGGCCTTTGAACTCCGGCGCGGTCTTGGCGAGGAACGCCTGGTAGCCGGTCCGGAAGTCCTCGGTGCCGAAGCAGTGGTAGCTCTCGTCCAGCTCCTCGGGCGAGAGCGGGCCCGGCTGCAGGAGGCGGCGGGTGAACTTCTTGTGCCAGCGGGCGGCGAGCGGCGCGCCCTCGGCGATCCGGGCGAGCGTCGCCTCGACCTCGGCATCGAGCTCGCCGTCCGCCACGACCCGGTTGATCAGGCCCATGCGCAGCGCGTCGTCGGCGCCGAAGATCCGCCCTTCGAGCAGGATCTCGAGCGCGTTCGCCGGGCCTACCAGCTGGAGCAGCGGCTCGAGCTCCGAGTAGGCGACCACCAGGCCCAGCCGCTTGACCGGGATGCCGAAGCGGGCACCGGCGCCGGCGATCCGGAGATCGGCGGTCAGCGCCAGCTCGAGGCCGCCGCCGACGCACAGGCCCTGGATCTTCGCGACCACCGGATGGCGGCAGGCAACGATCCGGGTCATGGCGGCGTGGGTGCGCCTGGCGTAGGCCCTTGCCTTCTCGATCGAGCTGCGGTTGGCCTCGAACTCGCTGATGTCGGCGCCGACGCTGAAGGCCTTCTGGCCGGCGCCGGTCACCACCACGCAGCGCAGCCCCTGGTCGGCGTCGAGCTCGGCAAACACCTCGCAAAGCCGCTGCCACATCGCGGTGTTGACCGCGTTCAGCCGGGCCGGCTGATTGAGGGTCACGCGCGCGAGCGCGCCTTCGCGCTCGACCAGGATGCCGTCGGTCATCGCTGCTCTCCTCCCGGACCGGACGGGCGGGCCCCGTCGACGGCATTGTAGAGCACCAGCGCCGCCTGCCAACCGCGGTCGTCGCTCGCTCGCAGCCCGGAATCCTGTCCCAGAAAACCTTCCCTTAACCGAGATCATGTAAGATCAAACGAATCGGAGCCTGACTTGCTGAGTGGAGACCCGAAGATGACGGCGATATCTACAAATGATGATGAGTTGTTATTGGTCGCTCCTCAGCTGATCATTCCGTCTGCAATTGTCGCAAGATTGCCGGAAAGTGTGGTAACTGAGCTGGCGCAGCTGCCGGCGGCGAAGCAGGCCGAATTTCTCCAGGCTTTCCGCAATCAATCGCGCAGTCTCGCGTTCGCCTATCTGGTCTCGCTGATCTACTGCCACTACGGGCTGCTCGGCCGCTGGGCGATGAGCGGGATGATGTGGGTGTCGCTGTTCGTGACCGCGACGCTCGGCTCGGTCTGGTGGCTGATCGACCTGGTGCGCCTGCCGGCGATGGTGCGCACGCACAACCAGCGGGTCGCGGCGGACATCCTGCGCAAGCTGAACGCCGCCGCCGGCGATCCGACCCCGCTCGCCGGTTCCGGAGGCCCCGCCGGCCCGGCACTGGTCTGAGCTAGCGCCGGCCGGCCGGCTCGCCGTCGGTGACCAGCCCATCGGTCTGGCCGACGTCGTTCTCGGTGGGCTGGCTCAGTGGGCTGGTAAGGATCGTGAGCCATCCACGGGTTTTCCGCCCTCCGAGCCCGATCGACGACGCGCTGGGTTTCGTCGAGGACCTGTTCGCTCAGCCGACGGTCGTCCGGCTCAACCCTGGCTTGCGCCATTGGACCACCTTTGCGGGACTGTGCCGGGAAAGCGGCGCCACCGGCAATCTGGTGCCTCACGCCTACCTCGCGGCGCTGGCGATCGAGCAGGGTTGCGAGCTGGTCGCCAACGACGCCGACTTCGCCCGTTTCAAGGGCCTGCGCTGGCGTCATCCGCTGGCCTGAGCGGCTCCCGGGTCGCTGAGCCGGGCGAGACCTCGGGAGCGTCGAGCAGGTCGGCGCGGAACGCCCGCCAGCGGCGCGGCGAGCAATACCAGAGAGCATGCACGTCGCGGGTCGCGAGCGAGCCGAGCAGCGCCACCGCGCCGACCACCAGGGCCGCGATGCCGAAGCCTGCCGCCCGCTCGCGCTCGAGCTCGGAGAGCCCGGCCGGGCCGAGCAGGCTGAACAGGCCGACCAGGACGGAGCCGAGCCCGAACAGGCTGCCGGCGAGGCGCAGCGGCCACTGCCTGACGCGCCGATCCATGGCCGCCCCCTACCGCTGACCGGAGCCCGCTCGCGCCCCGGCTGCCGGACTGTCGACCAGGTCGGCGCGGCACGCAAGCCATCCCGCGTCCCGACCCGGCAGGCTTGCGGCGACCCCGCTCCGCCGGCGGCGCCGGCGGCCTCGTGGCCGCTCCCATCCGGCGCCAGATGAGCCGGGCTCAGACGGTGTCGACGGCGACGTTGTCGATCAGCCGGGTCTTCCCCAGCCAGGCGCCGGCCAAGACGATCAGCGGGCGCTGGTCCGGGGTCGGCTCGGCGAGCGTCACCGCATCCCGCACCGCGACATATTCCGGCCGAAAGCCGACCGCCTCGAGCCGGCCCTGCGCGCGCTGCTCGATCGCCGCCAGCGGCCGCTCGCCGGCGGCGACCGCGGCCGCGGCGGCGCGCAGCGTGCGCTGGAGCTCGGGCGCGACCCCGCGCTCCTCGGCCGAGAGATAACGGTTGCGCGAGCTCATCGCGAGGCCGTCGGGCTCGCGGATGGTCGGCGCCGGCACGATCTCGATCGGGAAGGCCAGATCCTGGGTCATCTTCCGGATGATGATGAGCTGCTGGTAGTCCTTCTCGCCGAACACCGCGAGGTCGGGCTGGACCATGTTGAACAGCCGGCTGACCACCGTGGTCACGCCGCCGAAGTGCACCGGCCGGAAGTGGCCGCACAGGATGGTCGAGAGGCCCGGGACCTCGACCCGGGTGGCCGCCGCCTGATCGCCCGGATACATGACCTCGAGCGAGGGCGCGAACAGCAGCTCGGTGCCCCGGCCGATCAGCGCCGCGCAGTCCTCCTCGAAGGTCCGGGGATAGGCGGCGAAGTCCTCCTGGGGCCCGAACTGCAAGGGGTTGACGAAGATGCTGGCGACCACCGCACCGGCCCCCCGCCCGCGCGCGAGGTCGATCAGGCTCAGATGCCCGGCGTGCAGGTTGCCCAGCGTCGGCACGAACCCGACCCGCAGGCCGCGGCCTCGGAACGCCGCCACCGCGGCGCGCAGCTCGGCCACAGTCTCGACGGTCTCCATGGATCACCTCGCGAAAGCCGCCTCGTTCGCGCCGAAAAAGTAGGCCGCTGCAACCGCCGTGCAAGACTCGTGCGCGACGGCACCAGGATCGCGCTCCGCAGATTGCGGAACGCTTTAATTCGGCGCGCGGCCCATGCCATACTACCAGCCGGACCGACAGCTCAGTCAGCGGGGGGACGACGCCCGTGACCTCCTACTTGTTTACTGCCGAACTCGCCGAAGAGGACGACGGCCGCTGGAGCGCCTGGATCGAGGCTCTGCCGGGCTGCGCCACCTGGGGCTACACGAGAGAGGAGGCCCTTGCCGCTCTGGAGGATGCCGCCCAGGCGTACATCGAGGTTCTCCTGGAAAAGGGTCGGCCGTTTCCTCCAGGGGTGAGTTTACAGGGCACTGACCGTCCGCGGGTCGCCGACCGCCCACGGGTCGCCGTTACTGTATGACTGATGAGACGGCTCGCCTCCTTCATCTTCTGCGCAACGTCCCCGTGCGGGCAATCGTGGCTGCCTTGCAGCGCGACGGCTTCGTCCTCAAGCGCGAGACCCGCACTGGCGCCAGAATTTATGATCACGACGACGGCAGACTGACCGTCGTTCACTACCACAGGGGCCGTGATATCCTGACGCGCAAGACGCTCAGTAGCGTTCTGCAAGCCACGCGCTGGGGCGAGGCCGACCTTCGCCGCCTCAAGCTGATCAAATAGAAAAGCTGGCGGCGCCAATCCATTACTATTGCAACCGGCGGCGGATCACGTCGAGGTGCGGGAGGTTGGCGAGCGGGCCGATCGCGGTGAGGGTCGGGCCGCTGCTGGTGAGCAGGCGGCGGCCGACCCGGCGGATCGCGGCCTGGTCGACCGCGTCGACCTTGGCGATGATCTCGTCGGGCGGTATGCGCCGGCCGAACACCAGGAGCTGGCGCGCGAGCTCCTCGCTCTGGGCAAAGCAGCTCTCGAGCGCCATCATCAGGCTCGCCTTGAGCTGGGCGCGCGCGCGCAGCAGCTCCTCCTCGCCCGGCTGGTCGATCAGCCCCAGGAACTCGTCGCAGACCACGGGCACGAGCTCGGCAACCTCCTTCTCGCCGGTGCCGGCGTAGATCCCGAACAGGCCGGTGTCGGCGTAGCTGGAGGCGAACGAGAAGATCGAGTAGCACAAGCCCCGGTTCTCGCGGACCTCCTGAAACAGGCGCGAGGACATGCCGCCGCCGAGCATGGTCGACATGACCTGGAGCGCGTAGAAGTCGTCGTCGAGATAGGAGATCGCGGGCAAGCCTAGCAGCAGATGCGCCTGCTCGAGATCGCGCGCCTCGCGCCGCTCGCCGCCCTGGTAGCGGGCCGGAGCAACCGGTGGCACGACCGGCGCCGGCAGCTCCCGGAACAGCCGCTCGGCCAGCTCGACCAGCTGGCCGTGCTCGACCTTGCCCGCGGCCGCGAGCACCAGGCGCGCAGGCCCGTAGTGGCCCGCCATGTAGTCGACCAGGGCGGAGCGCGGCAGGCTCGCGATCAGCTCGGCCGGGCCCAGGATCGAGCGGCCGATCGGCTGGCCGGGAAAGGCGGTCTCCTGGAACAGGTCGAACACCAGGTCGTCCGGCGTGTCCTGGACCTGGCCGATCTCCTGCAGGACGACGCCGCGCTCGCGCGCGAGCTCGACCTCGTCGAAGGCCGAATGCTGGAGGATGTCGGCGAGCAGATCGACCGCGAGCGGCAGGTCGTCGGCCATGATGCGGGCGTAGTAGGCGGTGTGCTCGCGCGAGGTGTAGGCGTTGAGATGGCCGCCGACGTTCTCGATCGCCTCGGCGATCGCCCGCGCCGAGCGCCGCTCCGTGCCCTTGAACGCCATGTGCTCGAGCATGTGGGCGACGCCGTTGACCTCCTCGGCCTCGTAGCGGGCGCCGACGTCGACCCAGACGCCGACGCTCGCGGTCTGGACATGGGCCATGGTCTCGGTCGCGACCCTGAGGCCGCTCGGGAGGGTGGTGATCGCCGTGGTCTCGGTCATGCGGCCTCCAAGGCCAGCTGCTCGATCTGACGGCGCACCGCCGCGAGCTCGTTCGGCAGCAGGGTGAAACGTTCCTCGCGCCGCTCGAGATCGGCGAGCGAGGCCGGCAGCGCCGGCGTGACCCCGGTCGCGGCGACGACCGCATCCGGGAACTTGGCCGGGTGCGCGGTCGCGAGCGTGACCAGCGGGATTTCCGACCTCGGCCGGCAGCGGCGGCCGGCGGCGACGCCGACCGCGGTGTGGGGGTCGATCAACACGCCGGTCGTGCGCAGGACCTCGGCCATGGTCGCGCCGACCTCGGCCTCCTCGACGCTGGCGGCGGCGAACAGCTCGCGCGCCCGACCGAGGGCGTCGGCGCCGACGTCGAGGCTCTGTTGCGTCTGGAACCCGGCCATCAAGCGGGCGACCGCGCCGCCGTCCTGGCCGCAGAGATCGAACAGCAGGCGCTCGAAATTGCTCGCGACCTGGATGTCCATGCTCGGGCTGGTGGTCGCCACGACCGCGCCCGGCCGATAGATGCCGGTCTCGAAGAAGCGGGCCAGGATGTCGTTGCGGTTGGTCGCGACGATCAGCCGGGCGACCGGCAGGCCGATCCGATGGGCGACGTAGCCGGCATAGACGTCGCCGAAATTGCCGGTCGGCACGGCGAAGGCGACCCGCCGCCCGGGCGCGCCGAGCGCCAGCGCCGCACTCACATAGTAGACCGCCTGGGCCATGATCCGGCCCCAGTTGATCGAGTTGACCGCGGCGAGGCTCAAGCGCTCGCGCAACGCCCGGTCGGCGAGCAGCGCCTTGAGCAGGGTCTGGCAGTCGTCGAAGGTGCCCTCGATCGCGAGGTTGTGGACGTTCGCGGCCAGGACCGTCGTCATCTGGCGGCGCTGGACCGCGGACACCCGGCCGTGGGGATGGAGAATTACGACCGTGACCCTATCGAGCCCGGCGAAGGCCTCGATCGCAGCCGCGCCGGTATCACCCGAGGTCGCGCCGACGATCGTGATCGGGCGCCGGCGGCGGCTCAGGAAAAACTCGAACAGCCGCCCGAGCAGCTGCATGGCTATGTCCTTGAAGGCGAGCGTCGGCCCGTGGAACAGCTCGAGGAGCCACTCGTTGGCCCCGAGCTGGCGCAGCGGCACGACGGCGGCATGGGCGAAGCCGGCGTAGGCCGCCTCGACCAGCGCGCGCAGCTCGGCCGCGCTCAAATCCTCGCCGACGAACGGCGCCAGCACCCGCGCCGCCACCTGCTGATAGGACGCGCCCTGCAACGCCTCGAGCTCGTCCCGCGCGATCCGTGGCCAGGCCTCCGGCAGATACAACCCGCCATCGGCCGCGAGGCCGGCGAACAGCGCCGCCTCGAAACCACAGGGCGGCACGCCGCCGCGGGTGCTGACGTAGCGAAGACTCACGGGCGCAATAGGTAGTACGGCCCGTGAGCCGCCGCTAGGCCTGGTTCGCGGTCAGCCCCGCGCGCTCGCGTCAGCGGTGCGCGGCGGCGCCCAGCAGGGCGTTGGCGACCTGAGGTCCGGTCACGTCGCTGTGGCCCGAGATCCAGCGATCGGCGCGCAGATTGTAGAGCTTGCCGGCCGCGAACTGGTAGTCGCCGTTCTCGTCCAGCAGCTCGGCCACGACCGCCTCGGGCGTGACGCGCTTGAGCGCACCGTTGCGGCCGATGCCGCCGAAGATGTCGTGCTCGTCGCCGAGATCGGCCGCGTCCTCGCGCGACAGGCGGGATGCGATCGGATAGGCGATGCCGACCGCACGGTCGTTCTTGCTGTAGGTGATCACGATCGGTCCGGCGACCTTGCCGCGGACCACGACCTCGCGGAAGAAGCCGTCGCGCTCGCCGTCGAAGTCGAGCGCAAAGCCGTTGTGCGAGAACGCGGCCTGCAGAAGGGTCATGCTCGCCGGGGCGACCGACTGGCTGCCCGCGTGGCCCATCGCCGCGGCCGTGACCAGGCGCCCGCCGAAGCTGTGGCCGACGAGGTGGACGCGCAGGTCCGGCGCCGCGGCACGGATCTCGCGCAGCAAGGGGTTCAGGCCGCCGGCACCGACCTTCCCGGCGCGCTCCTTCATCTGGTAGTAGGTCGCGAAGTTGAGGACGCGGCGCGCGGCCGCCTTGATGCCGCTGAACAGGTCGCCGATGCCGGCGGCCCCGCCCATCATGCCTGGAGGGGGCCCGACTTCGCGCCCCCGATCGCCGCGGCGCCGCCGCCACCGTGCCCACCCGCCGGCGGCCCGGGCAGGATCGGCGCCTTGAGCAGGTCGAAGATCTGCTGGCCGGAAAGCTTGAAAAAGACGTCGGAGGCGTCGTCGGTCGCGTCCACGGGCTTGGGCAGCACCGAGCGCACCAGATCGACGAACTGCTGGCGCGCCCCGGGGTCCGACTCGAGCTTGGGCACCAGCGTCTTGGCCTGGTCGAGCACCACCGCGTCGGGCGCATCGAAGGTGCCCTTGAGCCCTTCGAGCTGCTTGGCCAGCATCTGGTCGCTGACGGCGCCGCCGAGGCTGGCACCGCCGCCCGGGATCAGATCGTCCTCGGCGAACTTCTTCGACGGCCAGAACACGCCCAGCACGCCGACCTTGCGGCCGGCGAGGCTTGGGCCGCGGCCCGCGGTCAGCTTGGCGCGGACCTTGGCGAACAGCTCGGCATAGAGGTCGCGCGCCTCGTCGATGTCGTTGTTCCAGCCGTGGGCAATCACGAACAGCTCCTCGAGAGTGCCGACGGCGGCCAGCACCGCCTGCTTCTCGGCCGGCTTGAACGGCTCGCCCTCCTTGGTGAACTGGACCTCGAAATAAGGAAAACCGGAGAGGTCAGCCATGCTCGTTTCCTTTCCACGAACTCACACCGACTGGATCGCGCGCATCAGATCGACCAGGCCGCAGCCCTGGAAGTAGCGGTCGCGGCGCAGGTCGGTTGCGGTCGAGAGGAAGATCTCCTTGACGCGCTCCGGCTGGCCGATGAACTCGCGCCGGATCGACAGGAACGCGGCGATCACGCCCGAGACGTGGGGCGCCGCCATGCTGGTGCCGCTGTCCTCCTTGTAGAGGGCCGTGAGCACGTTGGTGTTCGGGCTCGGCTGCACCTCGGCCGCGCCGACGCTGCCACCGCCCTGGGCGGGGCCGGCGCCCGCCTGGCAGGAGATGATCTTCTCCCCGGGCGCCACCAGATCGGGCTTGAGCCGGCCGTCGCCGGTCGGGCCCTTGGAGGAGAAATAGGACACGCCATAGATGTGCGGCATGTCGCGGTGGGTCGAGCCGACCGTGATCGCGAGCTCGGCGTTGCCGGGATCGTTGATCGTGAGATCCATGCCGGCGGCGACCGCGCCCAGAAATGCCGACTGGTTCCAGCCGTAGCCGGTGTTGCCGGCCGCGACCACCACGACCACGCCCGAGCGCACCAGCCGGTCGACCTCGACGCAGAGCGGGCTCTGACCGCAGGCGAACCAGCTCGGCTCGAAATCGTAGCCGACGCTCATGTTGACGCCGTGGATTTGGATGTAGCGGCCGTTGCCGTTGATCTCCTGGATCCGCTCGCAGGCGGCGATCAGGTTGCTGACCGGACCTTTGCCTTCCGCGTCCAGGACCTTGAAGCTGATCAGCTTACAGGCGGGCGCCATGCCCGAGATCGCGTCGAGCCAACGCTCCTCCTCGATGCCCGCGCCGGTTTCGTCCTTCTGAGTGACGGTCGCCTTGATCTTGGTGGGGACCCGCTCTTGGTCGCGACCTGAGGTCGACGCGCCGTCGGGATCTTTGGTCAGCGCGCCGGCGATGATGCCGGCGACGTGGGTGCCATGACCGGCTTGGTCGGTCAGCGCGGCGGTCTCCGACTGGTCTTCGGTTTGCTCGCCGAAGACCGTGAAGTCGCAGTGCCTGAGGGGCGCCTCGAGCTCGAGGTTCCGATGCTTCTGAAAATGCGGGTGGTTGCCGTCGATGCCCGAATCCACGACCGCCCAGACGATATCGCGACCGAGCGCGCTGAACGCGTTGCGCGCGGCATCGGCCTTGACCGTCCTGACCGACACGTTGGTCATACGGTGGACCGCGAAGTCCGGCCAGATCCGATAGAGCGCGGGCTTGGCCGGTTCTTGCCGTCCCCGGCTTGCGGTCGCGGTCGCGCGCTCGGCTTCCTCGCGATCCCTCCTCACCAGCTCTTGGATCAGATCGCCGCGCAGCCTGCCGAACACGTACTGCCGGGTCATGTCCGTCTTGCGGGCATGCACCCCCTGCTGCTCCTTGGGATCGATGCCGTGGGCCGAGATCAGCTCGGCGATCAGATCCCTGAGCCGCTGCTGCGCCTTGTCGCGCCCGCCCGGATAGTCCCGGTTGACGTCGATGATGATCTCGTACGCCTGATCGATCCCCTCCTTCTCGAACTTCTCGAGGAGCGGCAGCGCGATGATCGGTCGAATCCAGGACATCGGGGTGGAATCCGCTCTTGGCCTCGTCGGCAGCCTTTTCGGGCGGGACGGCGTGGGCTGCCAGTTTGGGCTTGGCGGCACTCTTCTTCGACGCTGCCTTGCCGGCTTTCGGCTTGGCCATTGGGCCCTCCCTCTCAAATCGCTCATCGATGGCCGGCGCAATGCCGGCGCCGAGAATTGATCTAAGGTAGCACGGGCCTCTGGCTGGGTAAAGCAGCAGTCGGGCGGCCCAGGGCGGCCCAAGGGCGGCCCATGGGCGGCTCAAGCGCCGTCGTCGTCAGGCGAGATAGCGGATCCGGAGGTGGTCGAGGAATGGTTGCGGCGTGAGCGGGCGGCCGGTCGCGCGGGTCAGCAGGGTGCCGGTATCGAGCAGCGAGCCTTGCCCGTGGACGTTGGCGCGCAGCCAGCCGAGCAGCGAGCGAAATTCGCCCCGGGCGATCTCCCGATCGAGGTCGGGGAGTGCCGTGCGCATCGCCTCGGACAGCTGGGCCGCCATCATCGCGCCGAGCGTGTAGCAGGGGAAATAGCCGAACGCGCCGCCTGGCCAGTGGATGTCCTGCAGACAGCCCTCGCGATCGGTGGGCGGCACCACGCCGAGCAGCTCGCGCATGCCCTCGTTCCAGGCGCCGGGCAGGTCCGCGACCGGGAGGTCGCCCGCCAGCAGGGCCGGCTCCAGCCGGTAGCGGAGGATGATGTGGAGCGGATAGGTGACCTCGTCGGCATCGACCCGGATCAGGCTGCGCTCGACCCGGATCGCCTTGCGATAGAGGTTGTCGGCGGCGAGCGCCGCACCGTCGCCGCCGAAGGTCTCTGCCAGGAGCGGTGCCAGGTAGCCCTGGAAGGCGCGCGAGCGGCAGACCTGCATCTCGATCAAGAGCGACTGGCTCTCGTGCACCGCGAGGCTGCGCGCCCGGCCGACCGGCTGCCCGCGCCAGGCCTTGGGCAGGCCCGCGTTGTAGAGCGCGTGCCCGGTCTCGTGCAGGACCGCCATCAGGCCCGAGGCGGCATCGCTGTCGTCGTAGCGGGCGGTCATGCGGACATCGTCCGGCACCCCGCCGCAGAACGGATGCGCGCTCTCGTCCAGCCGGCCGTGGTCGAAGTCGAAGCCGAGAGCCGCCATCAGGCGCTCGCCCAGGGCCTTCTGGCGGGCGGCCGGGAACGGTCCGGGCAGAGGCAGGGGCGGGATCTGGCGGGCCAGCACCCGCTCGAGAAAGTCCGGCAGAAAGGCCGCGAGCGGCGCGAACAGGCGATCGATCTCGGCCGCGGTGAGGCCCGGCTCGTAGCCCTCGAGCAGGGCATCGTAGGGGGCGAGGCCCAAAGCCTCGGATTTCGCCGCCGCCTCCTCGCGCGTAAGTCGAAGAACCTCCTCCAACGGCTTTAGCAACATGGAAAAATCAGCTTTGGCGCGCGCTTCCTGCCAGACCAGCTCGGCGTGGGCGGTGGCGCGCGCCAGCGCCGCGACCAGCGCCGGCGGAAGGGCGGTGGCGTGGCGGTAGCTCCGGCGCATCTCGCGCAGGTTCGCCGCCTGCCAGGCGTCGAGAGCGTCTCCTTCCTGCTCCGCCGCCTGCTCCGCCTGGTCGAGCAGCGCGCCGGTCTCGGCGCTGGTCAGGCGCTCATGGGCGATCTGCTCGAGGGTCGCGATCTGGTCGGCGCGCACGCCATTGCCGCCCGCCGGCATCATCGCCTGGCGGTCCCAGTTCAGGATCGCGAGCGCGCCCCTGAGATCGGCCAGCTGCTTGAAGCGTCCCTCAAGCGCGCGATAGGCGAGCATGGGCAGGGTTCTCCCGGACCTCGGACGGGTCGCCGCCCGAGCGCCACAGCAACAGCGACAGCAGGCCGAAGGTGAGCACGCCGAACGCCTGATGCACAAGGCCCGCCCACATCGGCGCCGCCAGGAGGACGACCAGGCCGCCAAGCGCGATCTGCAGCGCCATCAGCCCGAGCGCGAGGCCGGCAAGCGGGCGCAGGCCCGGGCGAGCGCGGGCCCGGAAGACCAGAGCCAAGACGCCGGCAGCGGTCGCGAGCGCCAGCAGGCGATGGGCGAGATTGAGCCGCACCATAGCGTCGCCCAGGGCCGGGATCAGGGCGCCATCGCAGAGCGGCCAGGCCGGGCAGGCGAGCGAAGCGCCGCTCTTGGTCATCATCGCGGCGCTCGCCATGGTGCCGAGCGCCAGCAGCCAGACGAGGCCGGCGAGCGGGTCGAAAGCGGCGCCGGCAGGTCTCAGGGCCGGGCGGGCGCGCGCGAAGATCAGCCACAGCAGGCTGAACAGCAGGAGCGCCGTCGTGAGGTGCAGGGCGACCGTCCAGGGGCTGTTCTGATCGAGCACGGTGAGGCCGCCGAGCGCCGCCTGGACCAGGAGCAGGAGGATCAGGCCAGCGCCATAGGCCGGCAGGCGCGGGTTGGCGTCGCGGGCGCGCCAGGCGAGGCCGCCGATCACCACGACCAGCGGCCCCAGGATGACGCCCGCGACCAGCCGATGGGCCCATTCCGAGAGCACCTGGGCGTAGGTGTAGCCGGCCCCGGCCGGGATCGTGCCGGGCAGCGGCAGCCAATGGCCATAGCAGGTCGGCCAGTCGGGGCAGGAGAGGCCCGAGCCGGTCGCGCGCACCCAGGCGCCGAGCACGATCAGGCCGAAGGTCGAGCCCGATCGCGAGGCCGGCGGTCCGGCGCAGCGCCGTCATCGCGGCCCGGCGTCTTCGAGGCTGAAGGCGATGTAGACCGCGACCAGGGCCAGCGCGAGGCCGTACCAGGTGATCGCGTATTGCAGATGGTCGTTCGGCAATTCGACCCGGGTCTGGCCGCCGACCGGCAGGCCGCCCGGGTTGGGGGTCGCGTCCGCCTCGACCACGACCGGCAGCAGCCGGAGGCCCACGGTCTGCGCCAGCGCCTCCAGATCGTACCAGTACCAGATCCGGTCCCGGGGCTGATTGGCGGGCGTGAACCAGCCGGGCCGGTCGGCCAGCCGGTAGCGGGCGATGCCGGTGACCAGGGCCGGGCCCGCGACCTCGCCCTGGCGCCGGGTTTCGATCGCCGCGCGGTCGGCCGGAACCCAGCCGCGATCGACCAGGACGGCGGCGCCATCGGGCCGGACCAGGGGCGTGAGGATGTGCTGGCCGAACTGGTCGTCGACCGAATAGGCGCCGAACCGCTGCTCGAGGTCGTGGCGGAAGCTGCCGCGGACGCTGACCTTGCGGAAGTCCCAGGCGCGCCAGTCGGCGGCAGTCCGCCGGCAGCGGCTCGGCTGGCGCTGCGAGCTGTGCCGTGCGCAGGGCGATCAGGCCTTCCTTCCAATGCAGCCGCTGGACCTGCCAGCCGCCGAGCCCGAGCAGCACCGCGACGCCAACCAGCGTCGCGAGGCTGGGCCCCAGGCGCGGCCGGAAACGCCGGACGCCGATGCTAGCGCGCATCGCGGGCGCCGACCGCCATCCGACGGCAGGCTACGGCTCTCGACGTGCGGCGGCGGGACATGGCGCCAGATATGTAGCGCGCCCTGCCCCGCCTTTGAACCCGCCCGCGTCGCCCCGGTTGTCGCAGCCGCGGTCCTCAGGATCGATCGCGGCTCGCCTGACCGCGCCGCGATCGGCCTCTCGGCGGTCTTTGTCCGGCTGCAGGCCAAGGTGAATTGGCACCGCCTGTTCGAGGAGCTGATTGCGGGCTTCGACCGGGCCGCGCTGGAGCGCCGCCAGACCGAGGCGCTGAGCCGGCATCGAGGTGCCGCTGCCGGGGTGAGCCTCAACCCAGGGCGGCGATCAGCTTCATCAGCGAATCGACTGGCCGCGAACCACGCCCTCGCTCGCCTCCATGCGCTGGATGGTCGGCAGCGAAAGGGACGCAGTCTCGGCGAGCGCCCGCTGATCCATGCCGAGCAACGCCCGCGCCACCCGGATCTGCCCGGCGGTGATCACGTCTGAACCATCAACTCTGGGACGAGCTCTACCCGGCCAAGCAGGCTAGGATTCTGCGGCTGCTGATCGAGCGCATCGACGTCGCGCCCGACGGCATCTCCGTCACGCTGCATGCAGCTGGTATCCGAAGCCTGGTCGCCGAGCTCGCGAGTCCAAGCGCGGCGGAGGAAGCCATGATGGAGGCCGCAGAGTAGATGGCTCAGGACGCCCAGGTGGAGACCCTCACCATCCGCATCCCGATGCGACTGCAGCGGCGGGGCGGGCGGAAGCTGATCATCACGCCGGAAGGCGCGGCGCCGCCACCGAAGCCCCGCCGGGACGGGATGCTGATCAAGGCGCTGGTGCGGGCGCACCGCTGGCGGCGACGGGTCGAGAGCGGTCAGGCCAAGTCGATCACCGACCTCGCCGAGCAGGAGGGGGTGACGGTCGCCTATGTCTGCCGTCTCCTGCCGCTCACCTGCGTGGCGCCAGACATCGTGGAGGCGATCCTCGACGGGCGGGCAGCCGAAGGAGCTGAGGCTGACGGAGATGCTCGGAAATGGGCCGCTCGGCTGGGAGGAGCAGCGGAGGCAGTTATCGGGCACGGCCGCTATGGACAGACTTGCGGAAGCCCGAGCCCCCGGCCGATTGCAGGCCGATCACCGTCACTTTTAGCCAGCGGCGGACATCGGCCGAGCTCATCGAGCAGGGCCTCGGCGTCCTTCAGGCCAGCGGCTCCCAGCAACCAAGATCGCCCGCCTGCTCGAGAAGATCGAGCGCCTGCTCGGCGTCGGTACGCCATGAGCCCCGGCGCAGGGCAACGGCCGTTACCGAGCCCGCCGCCGAGCGCGCTGGGAAGCGCCGACAAATCCATTTACACCAAGAACTGGACGCTATACCCTATCCGTGGGAAGTATCTCCCGTTCGATGAAGGGGCTGAAGGTATGAAGACGGCACAATATAAGTGGTCGCAAAGTGAGGGCTGGAGGTTGGATTTACCATAATAAAGGTGAGCGACAAGACCGCGTGTTCGCCTTTGGCGCTAGACCGCTGTTGCAGGCTGGTCAACTTATAGATGAGCTGCGCGGTCACTTCAAAGGAGCGGCGATTCTTGGTTGCTCGACGTCCGGCGAGATTGTCGGCGACACCCTCCACGGATGCAGCCAAGAATACCATTTTCGAACGACCTCCGATTGATCCAGATCAAAAGACAGAGTTGTCATCAGGTTTACCTTTAGGGCCTCGCGAGGAGATGGACATGACCGACCAAGGGCCTCGGGAGGGGACGGACGTAACAGTTAAGTTGACTCTTAGTGAGATTCCTGACAGCCGCACTGTAAAACGATCCGGTCAGCGTCACCCTCGTTGGCTTCGAGCATTCGCGGCCCCAGACCGCCTCGGCGACGATCACCGAGGCGGACGTCGTGGCTTTCTTTGAGGGCTTAGCGATGCGCAACTTTGAGGGCAGATCAATACCCAACCGGACGGTGATTGGAACAATCCAAGCGTTCGCGTTTGGGCTCGCCGTGAGCGTGGTCCTGACGACCGCGGCGCATGCAGAACCGGGCGTTTTCGATGACCGCATCGTGTTCGGCCAATCGGCCGCTCTCGCGGGACCCACGGCGGCCCTGGGTCTCGGCATGCGTGCGGGGATCCTCGCGGCCTTCGGGGAGGCCAACGCCGCCGGCGGGGTCAATGGCCGCCGGCTGGAGCTGGTCTCCTACGACGACGGCTACGAGCCCGACAAGGCGATCCAGAATACCAACCGATCTGATCAAGGACGACAAGGTCTTCGCCCTGATTGGCGAAGTCGGTACCCCGACGTCGAACGCTGCTCAGCCGATCGCGACCGAGGCGAAGGTGCCGTTCATCGGGCCGTTCACGGGCGCTGCCTTCCTGCGCAATCCGGACTTGGGCAACGTGATCAACGTTCGCGCCTCCTACAATCAGGAGACCGAGGCGTGGATCGAGCACCTGACGATCGACCTCAAGCTGACGCGGATCGCGATCCTTTACCAGGACGATTCCTACGGTCGCGCCGGCCTCTCCGGGGTCGTAGACGCCCTCGACAAGCGGGGCATGAAGCTGGTCGCCGAGGGCACCTACCAGCGCAACACCACCGCGGTCAAAACCGCGCTCTTGGCGATTTGCAAGGGCGATCCCCAGGCCGTGGTCATGGTCGGCGCTTACGCGCCTTGTGCCGAGTTCATCAAGCTGGCGAAGCAGATCAAGTTGGATGCGGTGTTCGTCAACATCTCCTTCGTCGGCAGCAATGCTCTCGCCAAGGAGCTCGGGAAAGACGGCGCAGGGGTCGTGGTGACCCAGGTCGTCCCGTTCCCCGGGGACACCAGCCTGCCGCTCGTGGCGCAGTATCAAGCGGCGCTCAAGGCGGCCAGTCCGGACGAGGAGCCAGGCTTCGTTTCGCTCGAAGGCTACATGGTCGGGCGGCTGGTGATTGCGGCATTGGACAAGTTGGGCCCGGATGTCACCCGTACCGGCCTGTTAGAGACCATCTACAAGGTCGGCACATTCGATCTCGGTGGGATCAAGCTGCACTATGGGCCTAAGGATAACCAGGGGATGGATCAGGTGTTCCTCACCGTGATCCAACCGGATGGCAGCTTCAAGGCGGTCGACCGCCTTGGAGGTTGAGGGTCTTGGCGGGTCCGGTCGCGTGGGTCTCAGAGGGCAAACGATGACGGCCGAGGTCGACCAGGAGCCCGAACGCCGGGCCGCGGCGCAGCGCCCGGAGCCTGAGGGCACAGGGGGCGCCGCAGCGCGCCTCGGGATCAAGGCCAGGTTGTTCCTGGCCTTTTGCGCCATGGCCGCGATGACCGCCATCGCGAGCGCGGTCGCCTGGTATGCCTTCATCGGCATCGACCGTGCGGTGACGCAGATCACCACGAACAGCATTCCCGGCATGGCCACCTCGCTGCGCCTGGCGGAGAGCAGCGCCGAGATTGCCGCGACCGCCCCGGCCCTCATGGTGAGCGCCAGCCAGGAGGAGCGAGATCGGGTCCAGGCCGGGCTGGAACAGCGGACCAAGGAGTTGATCGCCCTGACCGGGGGCCTCCAGGCGGCGGGTGTCCCCCAGGATCGGGTCGCCGATCTGGCCGACATCGAGGGGCAGATCACCTTGCGGCTGCAGCAGCTCGATACCGCCGTGAAGCGACGTCTTGAATTCAAAGCGCGGCGAGAGGCGGCGGTCACCGATCTCGCGGGCGCGGACGCCGAGTTTCTGAACGTCCTGGAACCCTTGGTGGACGACGCCGTCTTCAACCTGATCACCAACGGCGAACAGGTGACGAAGGACAGTACCAAAGCGATCAACGATCTGGTCGAGGGCGGGGTCAGCACCCTCCAGCAGCTCCTGACCATCAATGCCGAGGGCAATCTGATCGCGGGCCTGCTGGTCGAAGCGGCGCAAGTCCCAGATCCGAACCTGATCCAACCGATTCGGGAACGCTTCAAGGCCGCTGCGGCCTCGGTCGACCGCAATCTTCGCCAACTGCCGGAGTCCCCAAACAAGGACAAGCTGCAGCAGGCGAGCACGGCGCTGCTGGCCGTCGGCGCCGGCGCCGACAACCTGTTCGACGCGCGCCAGCGGGAGCTGCAGGCGGTCGGGCAAGCCCGCGATTCGCTTCAGGCCAAGCGGGAGCAGCTGGCCGCCGCGGTCAAGACCACCCAGGAGGCGCTGCTCAACATCCTGACCCCGATGGTCGACGACGCCGAGTTCGCGTTGGTGATGACCAGCGAGGACGTGACCACCCGCAGCACCAAGGCGATCACCGGTCTGATCGAAGGTGGCGTGAACAACCTGCAGGTTCTGCTCGGCCTGCGTGCCGAGGGCAACCTGGCGGCGGGCCTGTTGAACGAGGCGGCCGGCGTCGCGCGACCCGAGCCTGCTGGAACCGGTTCGAGAGCGCTTCGTCGCGGCCACGGGCCACATCCAGAACATGCTCGCACAGCTGCCCGCTGAGGCCTCCGACGATACCCTCAAGAACGTGACGCTCAAGCTGACCGCATTCGGCAGCGGCAATGACAGCATCTTCGACTTACGCCACGATGAGCTCCGCCAATCCGCGGCCGCCCAGGCCTCGCTCGAGGCCAGTCGCCTAGCGGCAGTCGCCCTCGGCGACGAGGTCGCCAAGCTGGTCGCCGCGGCACGGAGCCAACAGTGACCAGGCCGCCGCCCGCTCGGCCGACGCCATCCGCCACGGTAAGCTTTTGCTCCTGGTGATCACCGCATTCAGCGCCGCCGGCGCGATCATAATTCTGCTCAGCTATGTGGTGCCACGGGTTGTCCGCCCGCTGGAGAGAATCACCGCCGCCATGAGCGGCCTCGCCGGTGGCGACACGTCGATCGAGATTCCCGGCCGGGCGCGGAGCGACGAGATCGGCCGAATGGCCCAGGCGCTCGCCGTGTTCCGAGACACCGCGGTCGAAATCGAGGCGAACAACCTCCGCGAGATCGCGCGGACTCGCCAGCAATTGACCGACGCGCTGGAGAGTATCTCGGAGGGCTTCTTTCTGTTCGATGCCGAAGATCGGCTGGTGGTGTGCAACGACCGCTTCCGGCAGCTTTACCCCGGTCTTGCCGATGTCGTGGTGCCGGGGGTCACGTTCGAGCAGATCATTCGGGCCGTGGCCGAGCGTGGCATCGTTGCCGGTATGGCCGGCCGAGACGAACAGTGGATGCAGGAGCGGCTCGAGCTGCATCACAACCCGAAGGGATCGCTCCTGCACCGTCAGAGCGACGGCCGTTGGATCCAGATCAACGAGCGCAAGACCGAGGATGGCGGCACGGTCGGCGTCTACACCGACGTGACCGAGCTCAAGCTGGCGGAGGAGCTGCTGCGCATCGCCAAGGACGCGGCCGAGGCCGGAACCCAGGCCAAGAGCCAGTTTTTGGCGAGCATGAGCCATGAGCTCAGGACGCCGCTCAACGCGATCATCGGCTACAGCGAGATGCTGCATGAGGAGGCCGAGGATCTCGGCCAGGACGCATTCCTGCCCGACCTCGAGAAGATCCAAGGCGCCGGCCGGCACCTGCTCAGCCTGATCAACAACATCCTCGATCTGTCCAAGATCGAGGCGGGCAAGATGGACGTCCTGAACGAGGACTTCGACGTCCCCGCCCTGCTCGCCGAGGTGCAGTCGGTGATCCAGCCGCTGATGGCCAAGAACGCGAACACGCTGGTGGTCGACTGCGCGCCGGATCTGGGCGGGATGCGCTCCGATCAGACCAAGCTGCGCCAGAACCTGTTCAACCTGTTGAGCAACGCCGCCAAGTTCACCAAGCAGGGCACGATCACGCTCGCCGCCAGACGGATCACCAGGGACGAGCGCGACTGGCTCGAGTTCAAGGTCACAGATACCGGCATCGGCATGACCGAGGCGCAGCTCGGCAAGCTGTTTCAGGCGTTTGCCCAGGCCGAGGCCTCGACCTCGCGCGATTACGGCGGCACCGGGCTCGGCCTGGCGATCACCAGGCATTTCTGCAAGATGCTGGGCGGCGACGTCACGGTCGCGAGCACCCCCGGTCAGGGCTCGACCTTCACGATCATGCTGCCGGCCACCGGCCCGGAGGCCAAGGCCGAGGTCGTCGAGAGCGCATCGCGAGCGGCCCCGGCGGCGGCGACCCGAGGCACCGTCCTGATCATCGACGATGACCAGGCCACCCACGACCTGCTGGGACGGGACTTTGCGGACCAGGGCTACCAGGTCCTGCATGCCATGGGCGGCCGCGAGGGCCTCAAGGTCGCCAAGGCGACGCGGCCGGACGTGATCACCCTCGACATCATCATGCCGGACCTCGACGGCTGGTCGGTGCTCAAGGCGCTCAAGGACGACCCGGAGCTGCGCGAGATCCCGGTGGTGCTGGCGACGATCATGGCCGACCGGGACATGGGGTTCGCGCTCGGCGCCGCCGACTTCGTGACCAAGCCGTTCGAGCGTGACCTGCTCATTCAGACCGTCAACCGGCATCGTCGGGGCGACGGGTCGGCGCAGGTCCTGGTCGTCGACGACGACCCGCGATCGCGGGACATGTTGCGGCGCACGCTGCAGAAGGAGGGCTGGACCGTGGCCGAGGCCGTCAATGGCCGCGAGGCGCTCGGCCAGCTCGAGCGGTCCCGGCCGGCGCTGGTCCTGCTCGATCTGACGATGCCGGAGATGGATGGCTTCGAGGTGCTCGAGCGGATGCGGCGCGAGGACGCCTGGCGCGCCATCCCGGTGATCATCGTGACCGCCAAGGACCTCACGCGCGCGGAGGTGGACCGCCTCAACGGCCGCGTGGTCAAGGTGCTGCAGAAGGGAACCTACCAGCGCCGGGACCTGCTCGACGACGTCCGGGCCCTGCTGGCGCGGAGGGTAAGCGCCGACGCGGCGCCGGCGCCTGCCGAGCCGGTTGGCGACTGATTGCGGGGGGAAGTGTGAGTGCCCAAGCTCCTGTATGTCGAGGACAACGAGATGAACCGCGACATGCTTTCGCGCCGGCTGCAGCGGCGCGGCTACGAGGTGCTGATGGCGGTCGACGGCGAGCAGGGGATCGCCCAGGCAACGGCCGAGCGGCCGGACCTGATCCTGATGGACATGAGCCTGCCGGTGGTCGACGGCTGGGAGGCGACGCGGCGGCTGAAGGCGGCGCCCGAGACCGCGAGCATCCCGATCATCGGCCTGACCGCGCACGCGATGTCGACTGACCGGGACAAGTGCCTGGCGGCGGGCTGCGACGACTACGACACCAAGCCGGTCGAGCTCGCCCGCCTGCTCGAGAAGATCGAGCGCCTGCTCGGCGCGGCCGCCCCGTGAGCCGCGGCGCAGGACAACGGGCGTGACCGAGCCGGCCGCCGATCGCGAGCGCCGGGCGCGGCTGGCCAACATGCGCCAGGAGCTGCTGGCGCCGGTGACCGGGCTGGTCGGCTACGGCGAGCTCTTGACCGAGGAGGCAGGCCGCCTGGAGCTCGGGGAGCTCGCCCCCGATCTCGAGCGCATCCTGACCGCCGCGAAGGACCTGCTCGAGCTGGTCAACCGCCTGCTCGAGGAGGCGGCCGCCTCCGAACGGCCGTCGCCCGCCGATCTCGACGTGATCCAGGTCAGGATCCGGCACGATCTGCGCAATCCCCTGAACGCGATCAAGGGCTACACCGAGCTGTTGCTGGAGGAGCTGGACGAGCAGGGCGACGCTCCGCTGCGCGCAGATCTCGAGGCGCTGCTCAATGAATCCGAGAGCCTGCTCGCGCGCATCGACGTGATCGTCGACTTCTCGCGCGGCGCGGGCGGCGCCGAGCTTGCCGCCCAGGACCAGGGCGCGCTCGCCAGCATGGTCGCCAATCTGGTCCGGACCGTGAAGCCGATCGCGGCGCGCGAGGCGCGGCCCGAGGAGACCGGCCGGATCCTGGTGGTCGACGACAACGCCAGCAACCGCGACCTCTTGTTTCGTCGCCTGTCGCGCGACGGCCACGACGTGACCCGCGCCGAGTCCGGCCAGCGCGCGCTCGAGCTCCTCGCGGTCGAGGAGTTCGACCTGGTCCTGCTCGATCTGATGATGCCCGATCTCAACGGCTTCCAGGTGCTCGAGCGGCTGAAGGCGGACGAGCGCCTGCACGACGTCCCGGTGATCATGATCTCGGGCCTGCAGGAGACCGACAGCGTGATCCGCTGCATCGAGGCGGGCGCCGAGGACTACCTGACCAAGCCGTTCAACCCCGTCCTGCTGCGCGCCCGGATCAGCGCCTGCCTCGAGCGCAAGCGCTGGCGCGAGCGCGAGCGCCGCTATCTGGAGCGGATCGAGCTCGAGCGCGAGAAATACGAGGCCCTGCTGCGCAACATCCTGCCCGGCCAGATCGTCACCCGGCTGAACGACGGCGAGGTCGTGATCGCCGACCGGGTCGAGGAGGTGACCATCCTGTTCGCCGATCTGGTCGGGTTCACGGAGATCGCCTCGCGCCTCAGCCCGGCCGCTCTGGTCGACCATCTCAACCGGATCTTCTCGGCGTTCGACGGTCTCTGCCGCAAGATGGGGATCGAGAAGATCAAGACCATCGGCGACGCTTATATGGCGGCCGCCGGTTTGCCCCAGCCTCGGCCCGGCCAGACTGCGGCGATGGCCGAGTTCGCCGTCGCCATGCTCGCCACGCTCGAACAGATCAACCAGACCCTCGAGATCCCGTTCCAGATCCGAATCGGCATCCACACCGGGCCGGTGATCGCCGGCGTGATCGGCGTCAACAAGTTCATCTACGACGTCTGGGGCGACACGGTGAACCTCGCGAGCCGGCTCGAGGCACATGGCCTGCCCGGCCGCATCCACATCTCCGAGGCGACCCGCCAGGCGCTCGCGGCCGACTACGACTGGGAGCCCCGCGGCCTGATCAACGTCAAGGGCATGGGCAAGATCGCCACCGCCTTTCTCGGCGGCCGCAAGACCGCCGTCGCCGCTACTTCGGGCACCGACGATCGCCCTCTCGCGGTCTTCCTCCGCCTCCAGGCTCAGGTCAACTGGCACCGCCTGTTCGAGCAGCTGATCGCGAACTTCGACATGGCCGCGCTGGAGCGCCGCCAGAGCAAGGCGCTGACGCGCCACCGGGTGGCGCGGCCGGGGTGAGGAGCTTCGACCAGCCAGATCCTTGACAGCCGTGAGCCTCTGGGTCGGGGTGAGGCCCGGACAACGCCGGCTGAGCTTCGCGCTCGGCTGATCGAGCGGATCGACGTGGCGCCTGACGGGATCTCCGTGACACTGCATCCCGCTGGAATTCGGCAGCCTCGTGGAAGAGCTGGCGAACGAGAGCGCGGCTGAGGGCGCGATGCTGGAGGCTGCTGAGCGATGACCGAGCAAGCACCGCTTGGAGGTCGACGACCCTGACCATCCGCATCCCGATGCGCCTGCAGCGCCGGGTGGCCGCAAGCTGATCATGACGCCGGAGGGCGCGGCGGCGCCGGTGCCGAAGCCGAGCCGCGACGAGACGCTGGTCAAGGCGCTCGTCCGTGCGCACCGCTGGCGGCGCCAGATCGAGAGCCGGCCGCGCGAAGTCGATTACCCACCTTGTGGAGCAGGAGGGCGTCACCGACGCCTACGTCTGCCGGGTCCTGCCGCTCACCTGCTTGGCGCCCGACATTGTGGAAGTGATCCTCGACAGGCGGCAGCCGAAGGGGCTCCGACTCTCTGACGTGCTGGGGAACGGGTTGCTGGGTTGGGAGGAACAACGAATCGCCTGGATCTCGAATAAAACGCTAAAATCTTCGCGGGTGTTCTAGTCGAGCGCAAGTGCTCCGTGGTGGAGGGGTAGCTCGGATTGTTGCTGCTGGTGTATCTTCAGGCGCGACGTGCATCTTGTCGGCATTGGGTTCCGGTCTTTTCGGCCGACGTCTCGGAGCTGAGAGGTTCCACCCGGTCCGCACGTGACAGATGAGCCAGCACCTGCGTGAGCAATGTGGCGGCTTGCCTGCGTTCGTCCGAGGACATCAGCGCGGGAGCGGTTTCCAGCTTGAGGTGGGGAAGGTCGGCGTGAATGGGCCGCAGGCCTTCACCCAGGTGCCCGTGGCGTTCGACGACGCGATAGGTTGCGACCGGACGGCCGATCCCGCGAATTTGCACCGGTCCCATGGCCTCGCAATGGATCTCGTCCTTCACGAGCGCACGAGTCGCATAGGAGATCAAGATGCCACCTGGCGGCGCCTCGTGCTCGAGCCGAGAGGCGAGGTTGACCGGGCCGCCGATGATCGTGTAGTCCATGCGGTCTTCACTGCCGAAGTTGCCCACCGTGCAGTAGCCGGTGTGAATGCCGATCCGGCACTGAAGGGGGTGCTCGATGCCGGCGTCGCGCCAGATCGCACCGAGTTCATCCATCCGCCTCTGCATCGCGATCGCCATTTCGACGCAAGCCCGTGCGTCTTCCTTGACGCCGCGGGTCTCGGGATCGCCGAAGAAGATCATGATGGCATCGCCCACATACTTGTCGACCGTCGCGCCATACGTGAGCGCGATCTGCGCCATCTCGGTCAGATAGTGATTAATCAGCTGGGTCAGATCCTCCAATTCCATCTGGTCCGTGGTTTCCGTGAAGCCAGCAACGTCCGAGAAGAATACGGTTAGCTTCTTGCGCTGGCTGGCGATCTTGACCTCCTGCTTGCCCTCGAAGATCGAGCCGTAGACCTGGGGTGACAGATATTTTGCAAGCTTGGTGGACAAGGTCTCCAACGCCTTGTTCTTGCGCGCGATCTCCTCAGCTGCCAGCCGCTGCTTGTCGGCCAGGGCATTGAGCTCCCGCTCGTTGCGATCGGACAGGCGCATCAGGCGCAGCGTGGTCCGAAACAGCTTCTGATAGTCCTTGAGCAGGGCCGCGAACGCCGCTCTGTCCAACGGCGCCCCAAACCGCCCATCGTCGAGCAGCTGCGCCGCATTTGCGACGACCGCCGCTTCCTTGGCGAAGAGCTCGTCATCCGCCATCAGCCGGCCATCTTTTCCAAATGGAACCTGGCGTGTTCCAGATCCTCTCCGAATTCCTGGCCCAACTCCTGCATAGTGTCGTCCTCAACGTCGTAATACCAGTGGACGTCGATTACGGCACCGTTACGGCCAGCTTCGTCGAGCTTCTCCATGAGCATCATGATCGCCTTGGCGCTCGAGCTGTTGAAATAGATCAGCTCGAAGTCGAAGCGGCAGCTGCCGTTGCCGAGCCCCGCCAGATAGGCGTCGAGGGCCTCGAACACCGGGTGGTAGAAGCCGGCCACGTCTTCCGGATAGGATTCGCCGCTGATCCGCAGGTGCTGCTGCGCGAAGTCGAACGCTACCGCCGGCGAGCGTTCGGTGGCGGGAATGTCGAGGTTGTCCATGACAAGGCTCACACAAACGCCTTCAGGGCGAAGAACGCGAAGTCGGGATCGACTTCCATGAAATCGAACTCGATCGGTCGCGACGCGCGGCGCGCGATCTCGATGAAGCCGACGCCCGCCCCCTGACTGCTGTCCTCTGCCGGCGCCCGCAGCTGCTGCTTGTAGAACGCTTTGAGCTCGCTCCGGTCCATCGCCCGGATCGCGCTGAGCCGCGCGCGCAGCCGCTCGACATCGTCGCGGCGGACCAGATTGCCCGCATGCACGACGAAGCCGCCCGCCTCGTGGCCGATCGTCAGGACGCCGTAGCGCAGCTTCCGCTGCACCTCGCCCTCGGCCGGATCGGGCGGCACCTTCTCGGCCGAATAGCGGATCATGTTCTGCATCTGCTCGACGAACACTGCGAACACGCTCCGGACCGTCTTGGTGTCAGTCGCCTGCATCGCCAGCTTCTGCTTGAGCGCGTCGCCGACGCCCCCCAGGACCGCCTCGGTGACGTAGCCGCAGTAGGCGAACATGATCTCTTTGCGGCGCAGCACCTCGCGGAACTCGAGCAGATCCTTGGCCAATACCATGAGCTCCTCAGCCGACCGACGGGGTGAAGCCCAGAACCGTGACGTCGTCGCGCCGGGCCTCGATGCCCTGGTGCGTCGCGAACCTGTCCCGAAGCGCCAGCGCCTGCTCGGCCATCGGCCGGCCCTGTTGCTCGGCGACGAAGGCCGCGAAGCGCCTCTTGCCGAACGAGCGCCGGCGCTCGCCGCCGACCTGATCGATCAGCCCGTCGGTGGTCAGGTAGAACGCGGCGCCGGGGTCGAGCTCGACCGGCACGTCGATGAAGCTGGTGCCGGCCGCGAGCCGGCGATAGCCGATCCCGGCCTTGCCGCCCTTGACCTCGTCGACCGTGCCGCCCTTTGCGCACCAGAGCGAGAGATGGGCGCCGGCAAACACGAGCCTGCGCTCGGCAGCACTCACAAAGCAGACCCCGACCTCGAGACCGTCGTCGGTGTCGCCGGCCGCACTTTCCTGTCCCAGCAGCGCCTGAAGCTCGCGGTGCAGCCCGCTCAGCACGCGGCTTGGCGTGTCGGTCGAGGTCGACCGCAGCATCCTGTCCAAAAGACCGCAGGTGATCAGGGTCATGAACGCCCCGGGCACGCCATGGCCGGTGCAGTCGCCGACCGTCACCATGTACCCGCCCTGAACCTGACGAAGCCAGAAGAAATCGCCGCCGACGATGTCGCGCGGCTCCCAGATCAGGAAATGATCCGCGGTCACGGCGCCGAGCGCGTCGGGTGCAGGCAGCACTGCGGCCTGGATCCGGCTGGCGTAGCGCAAGCTTTCCAGGATCGTCCGATGGGCCGCGGCTGCCCGCTGCTCGCTGCCCTTGAGCTCGGTCAGGTCGCTGTAGACCGCGACCGTGCCGCCGCCCTCGGTCCGGCGCTCGCTGATCTGGACCCAGCGGCCGTCGGCACGTCGCTGCAGCAGCGGCGCGCCCGGCGTGCGATGCCGCGCCAGCCGCTCCCCGACCAGCGCCTCGATGTCGCCGTCGTCGCGGTGGATCAGCCCGAGCTCGGCCGCCTGGCGCACGATCGCCGCGAACGGCATCCCGGGCTCGATCCGAACGTCCTGGCCCGCATAGAGCATTTTCCGGTATTGAGTATTGCAGAGCTCGAGCCGGTCGTCGGCATCGTAGAAGGCAAAGCCCTCGGAGATGCTCTCGATCGCGTCGATCAGGCGCTGACGGGCGGTGGCGATCTGGCGCAGGTTGTGGTCATCGATCTCGACCGCGGTATCGCGGAACACGGTCAGCGCGCGCGTCATGTCGGCGATCTCGTCGCGGCCGTCCGCGGGCGGCAGCGGCACGCGCAGGTTGCCCCCGGCGACCGCCATCATGCTGCCGCTGAGCGCGCTGAGCCGCCGCAGCAGATCGCGATGGACGTAGAGCCAGACGATCAGGCCCGAGCTCAGAAGGCTCAGCAGCACGACGGCAATCAGCACGCGCGAGCTCGCCCGCTGGACCGCGGCGGCATCGGCCGTGGCCGCGCTCATCTCGCCCCGGGCATCCGCGATCAGCTGGTCCACAGCCGCCCGCAGGCGCGCCGAGATCGCCGCGTTCTGATCGAGGATCGTCTGCGCGCTCTTGAGGGCGGCGAGCTCGAGACCGCGCAGCGCGATCAGCCCGCGCGCGCCCAGCAGGCCATCCTCGAAGGTCGCGAACTGCTCCTGCGCGCGGGCCTGGAGCTTGGGCGGAAAGCCCGCGATGTGCTCTTCCAGCTGGTCCAGCGAGCGCTTGACCGGGGTCGCCAGGATCGCGAGCTGCGCCGGATCGTCGGCGGTCGCGATCCGCAGCGTGACCTCGGTCAGGGTCGCGACCACGAGCTCGGCGCGTTGCTGCGGCAGCATCGAGCCCAGCGTCTCGGTGAGCTCCGCCGGCTCGATCAGCGCCGCGGAATGGTCCGCGCCGGCGGCCGCCCGCCGCCACTCGGCGAGCTTCAATTCGATCAGCGCCTGGCCTGGCTCCGAGACCCGGCGCGCCGTGCGCGCGGTGTTGAGCACACGGCGCATGGTCGCCTCGCGCTCCTGCGCCAGCGCCAGGCGCTGGGCAACCGCGGCATCGAGCCCGCTGAGGTTGGCCGCCATCTCGCCGATGTCGCCGCCGAGCGTCGCGAGCGCGGCCGGGTCGACCCGGCCGTCCAGGCCCTGATGGAGCTGATGCAGGTGGACGACCTCGCCCGCGATCCTGTCCGAGACTGCTGCCTGCTCGTTCCGGCTCGAGACCGCGAGCAGCTTCGGCGCCGCCGCGACGATCCGTTCGGCCTGGCGCGACAGCTCCATGGCATCGAGCGCCGCCGGCACCCGCTCGCCGGTGATTCGGGCGAGCACGCCGCCGACCTCCGAGAACGAGACCATGGCCGCGGCCGCGGCGATCAGGGCGAACGCGCTGATGCCCAGGAACGCCAGGAGCAGCCGCCCGCGAACGCCGATCCGCCGCAACATGGCCCTACCTACCAGAGACCTCCGGTCGAAGCCATCGATCGTCGGCACCCGGTCGTTCCCGGCGATCGCCCCGGATGTCATGCGCGAACCGGGCCGGCCGGCGCGACCGCAAAGTCGAGCATGCCACTCCCGCAGTTCATGGGTGCGCTCATCGCTCGCGGCATGCGGCCCTACTCATCCCAGATGCCCTGCCTGATCACGTCGGCCGGCGCGACCTTCGCTTTCAGCATCCCCGCGCTCGACCAGGCATCGATCGCGTGCTGCATGGTGGCGTAGATCGGCCCGGGGTGTCGCGCGGCGTCGTAGAAACCGACCCCGTTGAGGGTTGCAGCGAACGCCGCCGGGCCCTCGAGGCCGCCGCCCAGGTGGCGCGCCATGATCGCGTTGGCTTCGTCCGGATGCTGCTCCACGTACTCGACGGCTGCGGCCCAGGCGCGGGCGACCGCCCGGAAGTCGGCGCGGCGATCGTCGAACACCTTCGCCCGGGTCATCAGGCAGTCGACGAGCAGGCCCGGCTGCTTGGTCGTGTCGGTCAGGAGATGGCCATGGCCGGCATTCCTCGCCTGGGTCAGGAACGGATCGTTGGTGACCGCGGCGTCGACCTCCTGCAGCATGAAGGCCTGGCTCGCGTCCTCGGCAGACAGGTCGACGATCTCGATGTCGGCCTCGCTGAGGCCAGCCTCCTTGAGCAGCACGTCCAGATAGAACTGCGAGATGCTGCCGCGCAGCACGGCGACCGATTTCCCCTTCAGGTCGGCGATCGTCTCGATGCCCTCGGTCGCGAGGACGCCATCGCCGCCCCGGGAATCGTCGAGCGCGAGCACGCATACGAGCGGATCGTCGGGCTGGAAGAACTCCGGGGCATCCGGAGGGCGCCCTGGACCGCGTCGACCTGGCCGGTCGCCAATCCGCCGAAGGCCGCGGCGTGGACCTCGATGTTGATCAGCTCGACCGTGACACCTTCCCTGGCGAAGAAGCCCTTCTCCTGGGCTACGAACAACGGACCGTTGCCGATCCAGATGAAGTAGGAGATGCGCAAAGGTCCGGCCTCGGCCGCGTGCCCAAAGGCAAGCCATGCGGCCACGGCGGCGAGGGCGAGGCGGCGAAGACTTCGCATCTGCCTTGGCTCCTTCAGCGGAAATAGCGCCCCGCTACGGGTCGAGAATGCCATGTCCGATCAACTCGGCCGGCGCCAGCTTGACCTTGAGCGCGCCGAGATCCGACCAGATGTCGATCGCGTACTGCATGGTCTGATAGGCCTGACCGGGCTGGTCCTTCGTGCCGAAGTATTTTCGATTGCGGTCCGCATCGTAGAACTTGTCGCCCTCGAGGGTCTTGGCGAAGACCACGGGGTCCTCGAGCCAGCCGCCCATCTTACGGGCCATGATCGCATCGGCCTCGCCCGGATGCGCCTCGGCATAAGTCACGGCCGCAGCCCAGGCGCGCCCCAGGGCCTTGAAATCGGCTTGGCGGCGCTGGAACACGGCGGGGGTCGTCACCAGGCAGCCGACCAGCAGCCCCGGCTTCTGCGAGCTGTCGGTCAGCAGGTGGCCGTGCGCAGCTTGTCTGCCTTGCGTGAGCCATGGCTCTAAAGTCACGGCCGCGTCCACCTCCTGCAACAGGAACGCCTGCCCGGCATCTTCGGGGGCAAGGTCCACGACCTCGACATCCGCCTCGCTGAGGCCGACCTCCTTGAGCAGGACGTTCAGGTAGAACTCCGGGAGCCCGCCGCGCAGGACCGCGACCGACCTGCCTTTGAGATCGGCGATCGACTTGATGTCCTTGTCGGCGACGATGCCATCGGCACCGCGCGAGTCGTCGGTCGCCAGCACGCACACGAGCGGGGCGTCAGGCTCGGAATAGGCCGGAGCATCGAGCAGGGCGCCCGCGACCGCGTCGACCTGGCCCGCGAACAGACCGCCGAACGCAGCGGCATGGATCTCGTTGTTGATCAGCTCGACCTCGATGCCTTCCTTGGCAAAGAAACCTTTGTCCTGCGCCAGGAAGAACGGCCCGTAGCCGGCCCAGTTGAAATAGAAGATCCGCAGCGGCTGGGCCTGAGCCGCGTGGTGCGTGCCCATGGTCGAAAACAGCGCCACGACGATGACGGCAAAGCACGTCCGCGTGCTCATATCCTCCGCCTCTCTCGCACTATTCGTCCCAGAGGTCATGGCGGATCACCTCCGCCGGCGACAGCTTGGTATGCAGTGCGCCGAGGCTCGACCAGACGTCGATGCCATACTGCGATGTCTGGTAAACTTGGCCGGGCTGTTCCCGGGTGCCGAAGAATTTCCGGTTCCTCGCCGCGTCGTAGAAGCGCACGCCTTTCAAGCTCTCGGCAAAGGCCGCCGGATCGTCGTTGCCACCGCCGACATGGCTGGCCATGATCTGATTGGCCTCGTCGGGATGGGCCTCGGCATAGTGCACCGCCTCGTCCCAGGCGCGCGCCAGCCCCCGGAACTCCGTCAGACGGGCGTCGAACACGTTAGCCTTCGCGACCAGGCAGTCGACGATCAGGCCCGGGGTCTCGGAGGAGTCAGCGAGAAGATGCCCGTGTTCAGATTGCCTGCCTTGAGTCAACCAGGGTTCCGCGCTCACGGCGGCATCAACCTCTCGCATTAGGAATGCATTCGCCGCATCGTCGAAGCTCATCTCCACGGGTTTGATCTCGGCCTCGCTGAGGCCGGCCTTCCTGAGCAGGACGTTCAGATAGAATTCCGATACCGTACGCGCGGGAAACGCCACCGACTTACCCCGGAGATCGGCAATGGACTGAATGTCATTGCGGGCGATGATGCCGTCGCCACCGAGCAACTCGTCGATCGCCATCACGCACACATAAGGGTCCGCCGAATCGAAATTCGGCAGCATGTCGTCGACGGTGACCGATATGACGTCGACCTGCGCAGCAAACAGCCCTGCGTACATGGCTTCATGAGTGGACATGTCGATGAGTTCGACCTCGGTTTCTTCCTTGGCGAACAAGCCCTTCTCCTGGGCGACGAAAAACGGCCCGTTGCCGACCCAGGTCAAATAGCCGATGCGCAATGGCTCGGCCCGGGCCGCCTGGCCGACGCCCGCGGTTAGCAGGAGAGCAGTGGCGATGCCCGCCAAATGCTTCCTCGCGCTCATGGTCTCGCCTCCGCCGCGCTATTTGGTCCACAGGTCGGGCCTGATCACGTCGGCCGGCGACAGCTTGGTGTGCAGCGCGCCGAGGCTCGACCAGACGTCGATGCCGTACTGCGCGGTCTGATAGATCTGGCCCGGGTGGTCGCGGGTGCCGAAGAATTCCCGGTTTCTCGCCGAGTCGTAGAAGCGGACGCCCTTCAGCGTCTCGGCGAACACCGCCGGGTCCTCGAGCCAGCCACCGACCTTGCGGGCCATGATCCGGTTGGCCTCGTCCGGATGCGCAGCGACATAGGCCAGAGCCGCATCCCAGGCGCGCGCCAGCGCCCGGAAGTCCGCGAGATGCGCAGCCAGCACGTCCGCCCTGGTCACGAGGCATTCGACCACGAGACCCGGCCGCTCGGAGGTGTCGGCCAGCAGATGCCCGTGCGCCGCCTGCTTGCCCTGGGTCAGCCAGGGCTCCCAGCTGACGGCGGCGTCGACCTCCTGCATCAGGAACGCGTTGCCGGCGTCGTCGCCGCTCATGTTCAGGGGCTTGATGTCGGCTTCGCTGAGGCCTGCATCCTTGAGCAGCACGTTCAGGTAGAACTCAGATACCGTCCGCTCGGCGAACGCCACCGTCTTGCCCTTGAGATCGGCGATCCTGCGGATGTCGTTGCGGGCGAGGATGCCGTCCGCGCCCAGCAACTCGGTCGGGACGAGCACGCAGACATAGGGTTGCTTCGGGTCGAAGCTCGGCAGCATGTCGTCGAGCGTGCCATCGATCACGTCGATCTGGCCCGCGAACAGCCCTGCATACATGGCTTCGTGCACCGCCATGTTGATCAGCTCGACCTCAACTCCCTCCTTCGCGAACAGGCCTTTTTCCTCGGCCACGAACATCGGTCCGAGCCCAACCCAGGTCAGATGGCCGATCCGCAGCGGCCGGGCCTCGGCCGCCTGGCTGCCGGCCGCGATCGCCGAGATGACAAGCACGATGCCGGCGAAACGGCGCAGACTGCTCATGTCCCGACCTCCGCGGAGCTACTGGTCCCAGACGCCATGCACGATCACGTCGGCGGGCGAGATCCTGGCGTGCAGGGCGCCAAGGCTCGACCAGACGTCGATCGCGTACTGCGAGGTCTGGTAGATCTGGCCGGGCTTTTCCCGGCTCCCGAAGTATTCGCGATTGCGCGCGAGGTCGTACAACCGGGTGCCCTTCAGGACCTCGGCGAACGCCGCCGGCTCCTCGATCCCGTCGCCGACATGACGCGCCATGATCGGGTTGGCCTCGTCCGGATGCTCGGCCGCATAATCGACGGCGTCCGACCACGCGCGCGCAAAGGCCGCAAACTCCGGACGGCGCCGCTCGAGCGCCGCCAGCTTGGTCACCAGGCAGTCGACCAGCAAACCCGGCGTCTCGGAGGAATTGGCGAGCAGATGCCCGTGCGGCGCCTGCCGGCCCTGGGTCAGCCATGGCTCCCAGGTCACCGCGGCGTCGACCTCCTGCAGCAGGAATGCATTGCCGGCATCGTCGGCGCTGAGGTCCACGGTCTCGAGATCCGCCTCCGCGAGACCCGCCCGCCGGAGCAGCACGTTCAGATAGAACTCCGACACCGTGCCCTTGGGGAACGCGACCGTCTTACCTTTGAGGTCGGCGATCGACCTGATGTCCTGGTTCGCGACGATGCCGTCGCCGCCTCGCAACTCGTCCAGCGCCAGCAGGCACACGAACGGATCGGCCGAGTCGAAATGCGGCAGCATGTCGTCGACCGTGGCCGTGATGGCGTCGACCTGACCGGCATACAGTCCGGCGTACAAGGCTTCATGGATCGCCATGTCGATCAGCTCGACCTGCACCCCTTGCTTGGCGAAGAAGCCTTTCTCCTGGGCCAGGAACAGCGGCCCGAAGCCAACCCAGGTCAGATACCCGATCCGCAGCGGCTCGGCCCGCGCCGCATGACTGGTAGCCGCAGCCATCAAGAAGGCGATGGCGATTTTGGCCATCTGCTTGCGCACACCCATATCCGCGCCCTTCACCTCAGCTACAATTCGCGATCGTGGGTCTGAAGGACCTGTCTTTGAGGGGCAGCGATGCTCTCAACGTCCCTCGTCGCCAGGACGCCGTCGCCGCCCCGGGTCAAGGGGTCGTCGGGCTGGAAGAATGCAGGTGGCATCTGGGACAGCGCCTTCCGCGTCGATCTGGCCTCTCGCCAGCCCGCCGCCAGCGGCAGCTCCCGGGCGATGGAAATGGCCCGTTGTCGATCCAGATGAGGAGCGGCTGGGCAACCGCCGTATCCGCAATGACCAGAGATAAGCATGGGCCCACCAACGCGCGCGTGAGAGCCAGGCAAGATCGCATCGGCCCCTCCACGATTATGTCGTGCAAGAACGCGGCATGTTCGCCCGAAAGTGGTGCCGCGGCAAGCTCTTTCCCAAGTTGGACATACAGTCCGATGCGCGGCTAGCATGGTAATGCGTGGAGGGCAGAGACACAGGTCAAGCGGCAGGGGTCCACTCTGGAATCGCGGTGACGGCAGAGATGCCGCGCCCTGGTGCCCGCGACACGGATGAGTGTTGGTTGGCGCCCTGACCTGCGGGCAGCCGGCGCACAGCGGCGGCCCCAGATCGCCTCCGCGTCCAGACAAGTCGTTTCGCTTCCAGGTTCTCCGCCCGAGCGCGGCTCTTCGAAACCGGTGCCGCGTTCGCTCTCCTCTAACAGTTGAATTTCCTAACTTTCACATCTGTACAAAATGGCCGTGGTTCAGTTGCGACAGAGAAAGTCGAGCCGGAAGAGACGGAAAACTACCCGAAGTGGCCGCTCACACCGAACGCCGTGCTTCGGACAACTCACCGGGAATGGCCGCATTCCGCGGGCTTCAGCCGTCCACACGCTGAAAAAGAATGTCCCGAAGGGGCGTGTTGGCGGAGCGGACGGGATTCGGAGACCCGGTACCGCAGCATGGCCGCGGGGCTGGCCTGGGCGCGTGAGGACCTGGGAATTTCGGGTGAAAATTCGGGGCTGCAAGAAACGGTCGATCAGCGGTCGATGCGTCACATGGCGCATTCATGCGTCACTTTGCGGCCGAAATCAGCGGTTTTGCGGCCGAAATCAGACGCATCGCGGCCCCGGAAATTCGCTGGAAAATCTGAAAACCTCCGGAAATTAACGAAACCCGCAGACGCGCCACATGGCACACCTCTGCGTCACTTGTGTAACCCAAGATCAGCGGATTTGCTGCCACAATCGTCAGTTTTGCTGTTGAAATCAGCGGTTTGCGGCCGGGATCACCAGCCAAATCGCCACTCCGGCTAAAAAACCGTGCCACCGCAAAGGCTTAAGGCATGGTACACATCTGTGCCATGGTGCTACAGAAGTGTCGCATGGGTGTGCCCTCGCCGGCGCGCGAAAATTCGATCCGGTGCTCGGAAAATCGGCGGAAAATCGGAAAATGGCCGGAAAATTCCTGGGCGCGCAGGGCCCGTCGCGTCGGTCGGAGCCTTTCGGGGGATGCCGCAGCGCGCGGCACGCTTGGGCGCACCCGCTGGCGCCTGGGGGGGGGCGAGACCTGCGCCAGGGTGCGGCCGTTCGTGCGCCCGAGCGAGAGCGACGACGGTCCCGACACGACCGATGCCAGCTTCTGGCGCATCGTCTTCGGGGCAGTCGCGCGATCAACGCGCAACGCGGGAGTGACCTTGTGATCGCGGAGACCGGACCATTCGAGCGCATCACCTTCGAGCCCGGCAAGATGGGCGGACGCGCCTGCATCCGCGGCCTGCGGATCACGGTCGGTACGATCGTGGGCCTGGTCGCCGAGGGCGAGACCACCGAGGCGATCCTCGCCGCCTGTCCCGATCTCGAGCCGGAAGACAGCCGACAGGCGCGCGCCTGCAACGGCCTCGTGGTCGCCTCGGCCGGCGCTGGTCGACATCGCCGGCACGCTCCCCGACCAGACCACCGCCGGCACCGCCCAGCCGGCTGAAAAATTCGCGGAGATTCCGGCAATTCGCCCGCCCGGGCCGAAATGACAGGCATTTTCTGTACAGGCCCCAGGACACGTCAACCAGCCTTCCTCTCCCGGTCGTCCCGACCAGCTCCCCCCTTGCCACCCTTCGGCCCGCCCCTGCCCACCACCCGCCCCTCCCCCCGCTGCCGCCGATTCGCGGGCATGGAGTCCCAGGGTCGCATGGACCATCCGAAGGTATCGTTAACCATCAAAAGGTTACTTTCCGGTTAATGCCTCCTCGCCCACCGGGACCATCACCGTGGCGGAGGCGCGCTCCCCGTTCGATCAGGGCGAGACCGACCCAGCGTATCCCCACGACCTGCCCTATCCGAGGCGGCTGCTGGTCGGGTCCGTCAGCGGCCGCGCGATGCCCGTCGTGATCGCCGAAGACGCGGACGATGACGAGCATCGTCGTGACGGAATGCGAGCCGGGCCCGGCCTTTGTGGCAGTCGGGCCTCGACGGCGCCACCGTGGTGATCAACGACGTGCCGGCGCTGGTGTGCGAGAACTGCGGCGAGGACTATGTCGACAGCAGGCGGCCGAGGGCGTCCTGGCTGCCGCCGCGGCGTCCGCCCGCGCCGGCGTCAGGGTCGAGATCCGCGACTCCGCGGCGGCGTGAGCAGCGGCTCTGGGATCGGAAGTGCAAGCGATTTTCCAGAAATTCAGAAAATCGGCGGCCCCGCCCCAGCTTCCGGACTCTCGATCGACGCGCCCCCATCGCACAGGTCTGCGTCACTTCTGTGCCAACGATCAGCGCGGATTTGCCGCCAAAATGGTCAAGTTTTGCGGTTGAAATCAGCGGTTTTGCGGCCGGGATCACCGGCCAAGTCGCCAGTCCGGCTAAAAACCATGTCGCCGCAAAGGCTTATGGTATGGCACACATCTGTACCATGGTGCTACAGAAGTGTCGCATGGGTGTCCACTCGAAGTTGCCCGCAAATTCCCGACAGGACCCGGAAAATCGGAAAATGGCCGGAAAATCCCCGGATGCGCCGGGCCCGTCGCGCCGCTCGGAAGCTTTCGCGGGATGCCGCCGCGCGCGGCACGCTTGGGCGCACCCGCTGGCGCCTGGGGCGTCGCGCCCGGGCGAGACCTGCGCTAGGGTGCGGCCGTTCGTGCGCCCGAGCGAGAACGACGATGGTCCCGACACGACCGATGCCAGCTTCTGGCGCATGGTCTTCGGCGCCTGGATGCTATGCTCGCGGCGGTCGCGCGATCCATGCGCAAAGCGGGAGTGACCCTGTGATGGCGGAGACCGGACCATTCGAGCGCATCACCTTCGAGCCCGGCAAGATGGGCGGACGCGCCTGCATCCGCGGCATGCGGATCACGGTCGGTACGATCGTGGGCCTGGTCGCCGAGGGCGAGACCACCGAGGCGATCCTCGCCGCCTATCCCGATCTCGAGCCGGAAGACATCCGACAGGCCCTCGCCTACGCGGCTTGGCTCACCCGCGAGGACGTGGTGCCGGCCTGATACATGCGCTTCCTGGTCGACATGAACCTTGCGACCGATGTCGCTGTCTGGTTGCGCACGCAGGGTCATGATGCCGTGCATCTTCGCGAGCTCGGGCTTCAGAAGCTCGGCGACCAGGCGGTGTTGGCGAAAGCCGTGGCCGAAAAGCGCGTATCTTCAAGAGTTATGTGTCAAAGAGAAAAAAGTAGCGAAACACTAATAGAAATAAACGTAAGTAAAGACGGCGAAGAGGAAGCGGACCATACAAGTCTAGACCTAGAAAATGCACATCAAGCGAATGCAACAGCAGACCTCGCAGAAGCAACACTCATCACATTAGTAAGCAAACACCTACAAACGCAGTAAGTAACAAAACAAGAAAATAATCATCACACAACACACACCTATAATCACCACATCGCGACACACAACACCAGCACGCATCTGTTCAGATCCATGAAACACACCTACACTAATGTGTTGATACCGGAGTGATCTTCCCCGGAAGTGCCGTTTGAATTTTCCCCAGGCTCGTGGTGAGGGTCGACCTCCCGGGGCGAGCCCCGGGAGGTCGGGCGGCGAACCGATCGTCGATGCTGTCCCCTCAGGCGGGAGGGGACGGGACGGTGATCAAGCTTGGGGAAGTCGTCATGATCTTGGATCTGCAAAGGCAGGGCCTGTCCGTCTCGGCCATCGCCCTTCAGCTCGGCATCGATCGCAAGACGGTGCGCAAGTACCTCGCCCGGGGCCTGGAGCCGCCCGTCTACGGCCCGCGCCAGCCGCGCCCGCGGCGCATCGACCCGTTCGTCTCGTACCTGCGTGAGCGGGTCGAGGCCTGGCCGGGCTTGACCGGCCGGCGCCTGTTTCGGGAGCTGAAGGAGCGCGGTTACCAGGGCGGCTACACCGCCATCACGGACGCGCTACGCGACCTGCGGCCGCCGACGGCTCCCGCCTTTGAAGTGCGCTTCGAAACGCCGCCCGGCGACCAGGCGCAGGTCGACTTCGCCCACTTCCAGGTGGCGTTCGCCGACGAGCCGGGGGTGACCCGGATCGTCTGGCTGTTCTCCCTGGTGCTCGGCTACAGCCGCCTGCTCTGGGCCCGCTTCGTCCTGCACCAGGACCTGCAGACCGTGCTTCGCTGCCACCTCGCTGCGTTCGCGGCGCTCGAGGGCGTGCCGCGCCAGATCCTCTATGACCGGATGAAGACCGCGGTCCTGGGTGAGGACGCCGAAGGCCACATCGTCTATAACCGGGCGCTGGTCGACTTCGCCCGTCACCACGGCTTCCACCCGAGGGCCTGCCGGCCTTACCGGGCCAAGACCAAGGGCAAGGTCGAGCGGCCGTACCGCTACATCCGCGAGGACTTCTTCCTCGCCCGCTCGTTCCGGAACCTCGACGACCTCAACGGCCAGCTGCGCCACTGGCTCGACACCGTCGCCAACCCGCGGGTCCACGCGACCACCGGCCGGATGGTCGCCGAGGCCTTCGCCGAGGAGCAGCCGCAGCTCCAGCCCTTGCCGATGGTGCCGTTCCGCTCGGTTCTCAGGCTCGAACGGCGGGTCTCCCACGAGGGCATGGTCAGCGTCGGCGGCAACTATTACAGCGTGCCCGACACCACCCGCCGGCGTGTCCTCGAGGTGCAGGCGCTCGCCGATGAGATCCAGATCTTCGAGGCTGGCCGGCTGATTGCCCGCCATCCCGTGCTCGAAGGCCGTAACCAGCGCCGCGTCGCGCACGGTCATCGCAAGGCGCCTGCATTGCCCACCCGCAGGCACGCTGCCGACGAACCGATCGTGATCGGCCGCGCCGGCGAGGTTGTTGCCCGGCGCTCGCTCGACTTCTACGAGGCCGTTGCCCTTCGGCTCGCCGGTACGGAGCGGCCTCGATGACGGCGCGTGCCGATTCCGACGGCTCGGTGCTCGACCGCATCAAGCGGACCCTGGTCGGCCTCAGGATGCCGCGTGCGCTCGAGATGATCGATGCCACCGTCCGCCGGCTCGAGCAGGGCGAGCTCAGCCCGCTCGAAGTGATCGAGGGGCTGCTCGCCGAGGAGTTCTCGATCCGCGAGAGCCGCCGTGTGAAGACCGCGCTGGTGATGGCCCGGCTGTCGACCATCAAGACGCTCGCCGGCTTCGACTTCACCTTCCAGCCGTCGCTCGACCGCAACCGCGTCCTGGCCCTCGCCCAGCTCGACTTCGTCGATCGCCATGAGGTGGTCCACCTGCTCGGGCCGCCCGGCACAGGCAAGAGCCACCTCGCGATCGCGCTCGGGGTCGAGGCGGTCAAGGCGGGGCGCAGCGTCTACTTCGTTACCCTTGCCGACCTCGTCGCCGCGCTTGCCCAGGCCGAGCGCGAGGGCCGATTGCGCGATAAGATCCGCTTCTTCTGCCGCGCCGCACTCCTGATCGTCGATGAGATCGGCTACCTGCCAGTCGTCCCCGATGGCGGCAGCCTGTTCTTCCAGCTGGTCAACGCACGCTACGAGCGGGGCGCGATGATCCTGACCTCCAACCGGGGCTTCGCCGAGTGGGGCGAGATCTTCGGCGATCCGGTGGTCGCCACCGCGCTCCTCGACCGGCTTCTGCATCATGCCGTAGTCATTCAGATCGAGGGCTCCAGCTACCGGCTGCGTCAACACGCCGAACTCCTGCCCGAGTACATCCGTTCCAAGGCCCTCATCACGCCGCCGCTGCCGGCACCGCCGCCGCACCGGCGCGGCCGTCCGCCCAAGCCCAGAGACCCCCCTCACCCTGCGGGCTGATTACGCATGGCCCGCACCTGGGGAAATTTACTTCGGCAGTTCTGAGGAAAGTTCAGTCGGCATTGACACTTTTGCGCCCCGCGGCTATCTTCTTATATCTATCTTCATTAATCTTCTTATATCACCTCTCTCTATACCATAATCTCTAAAAAAACCTTTTTCATATCATCTAATAATCTCTCATCTTCATCTACACACAACATCTCTAATTACTCATCTTTTAACCCTCTTCATATCATATCATCTAATTATATCTTTCATTTATCATCTCTTTCTTCTTTCTCTAATCTTTAATCTTTTATTTTCTTCTTTTCTTCTTATCTTAATTCTATCTTTTATATTATCTTTTTTTTTATATCTTCATCTTCTTTCTTTCTTTTTATCTCTTCTTCATTTAATTATATTATTTTTTATTATTCCTTCATCTACCTCCTTTTTTAATCATCTTCATCATCATCTATTTTACTATTCTTTTATTTAACATTTTCTCTCCTATCTTTTATCATCTTTTTTTTTTTTTTTTTTTTTTTTTTTTATTTTATTATTTTATCTTATATCTATAATATCTCTCTTTTCACTTTTCTCATCTTCAAATCTAACACTACACAATCTTATATTATCCTCTCTACTTCTCACCGGGCAATCTTTCTTTTCTACTCGCGCTACACTTACATTTTCTCATCTCATCTATATCTATTTATTCTATATCTTTTAATAATTATCATTTATAATAATCTTTTCTTCTATCATCTTATTCACTTTCTTTCATTCTTTCTAATTTTTTATATATCTTCTCTTTCATTCTTTTATCTAATATTTTCTTTATCTTTTTACTATCATCATCTTTATAATTATCTTTTTATTCTATTTTTTTCTCTTTCATAATTTTTATCATTCTTAACTTTTCTTATAATCTCTTTATCATCTTAATTTTCATATTAATTTTTTTTTTCTTATATCTATAAATATATATATTATTAAAATCTATATCGTGGTCTTGACGTTCGATCTGGATTTCGCTGACCTTGCCGCCGCGGCAGGTGAGGCACGCGCGGCCGTGATCCTGCTCCGGCTGCGCTCGGCGCGGACGGCGCGGATCCTCGATCGGCTCCGAGATGTCCTGGCGTCCACTGCCCAAGCCCTGGAGACCGGCGCAATCGTTATCGTCGAAGACACCAGGCTGCGGATTCGCCGCCTGCCGATCGGTCGCTGAGGGACCGTTGTTCTCGAATTTGCCTGCGGCGTCGCCTGCAGGCGAGGCCTGTGCCATGGTGCGGGCCTGCTCCTGGAAGGACATCGATGATCAAGGTCGCGCGCGAGCCGGACCCGGCGTTGCGGCGGCCGGGTTTTCGGCGGAGGCGGCGGACATGAAGTGCGTGGTGTGCAGGCAGGGCCAGACCCGGCCCGGCAAGACGACGGTGTTTCTCCAGCGGCACGGCGCCACTGTGGTGATCAACCACGTATCGGCGCTGGTGTGCGAGAACTGCGGCGACGAATATGTCGACGAACAGGCGGCCGAGAGCGTCCTTGCTGCCGCCGAGGCTCCAGCCCGCGCCGGCGTCAGGGTCGAGATCCGCGACTACGTGGCGGCGTGACCAGCGGCTCTGGGATCGGAAGTGGCGAGCGATTTTCCAGAAATTCAGAAAAATCCGCGGCCCCGCCCAGCTTCCGGACTCCCGGTCGACGCGCCCCGATGGCGCAGTCTGCTTCACTTGTGTGCCCCGGATCAGCGGTTTTGCCGCCAAATTGGCCGGTTTTGCGGTTGAAATCAGCGGTTTTGCGGCCGGGATCACTGGCCAAGTCGCCAGTCCGGCTAAAAACCATGTCGCCGCAAAGGTTTATGGTATGGCACACATCTGTACCATGGTGCTACAGAAGTGTCGCATGGGTGTCCACTCGAAGTTGCCCGCAAATTCCCGACAGGACCCGGAAGATCGGAAAATGGCCGGAAAATCCCCGGATGCGCCGGGCCCCGTCGCGCCGCCGGCGCCGAATTTCGGGTCGATTGGGAATCTCGGAGATCAGTCGGTGCAGTTCACCAACAATGGCCGTCAGCGCGCCGGTTTTCCTGGCCCAGCCGCCGGGCGACCGGCTTCCGTTCGCGCGCCGCACGGAGACCGTCTCGGAATATAATCCGCCGTAATTCCTGTTGGCAAGGATTTTCCGCCGGAGCTGGTTGCAACCGGTCCCGCGCCGTTCCGTCAAGGGCTAAGTCACTTGTGGGCGGCATCCAAACGTGCATTTGTTCCTATTGCCTGACAACATATCGGATGGCCATGGCGCCCGACGGGTCGCCGCTCCGACCCAGAGTCCGGTACATTCACCCCCGCTTTTGCGGGCAAAACCATGGCCGATCTGCCGCAGCCAAGCGCCCGAGCGCGCCGGTCCGAGCCCTTCCCTGGTTCCAGGCTTCCCTGGCTCCCAGCGCCGGCCCATCCTTGCATATTTTCCCATTATCTGCTATCAGCAAGGTAGGAAATCTCGACTTTCGCGCTGAACCTTGCCGGCCGCAGGCGATCCTCCGGGGGAGACCGCGAAGCATGGCCACTGACCCCGCGTCGGGTGCGCAGGCGGGCGCGCGCCAGAGCCGGCAGAACAGCGCCCGCTTCGCGGCTGCCCTGGCGCCGCCGCCCCGCGGGCGGCCGAAAAGCCAAACGAACCCGAGGGGCGCGCAAAGACTGGGGTTTGGACCTGCAGGCATCGCAACGAAGCGCGGAGGTCTCCACTTGCACGCTTGGTCTGCGCGCCTGGGTTGGTGGGCGGCAGGCGCGCCCCGCGAAGGTAAAAGACTTCGCGGGATCGGTATCAGCCGAGCTTTCCAGGCCGTGACCGTGCGGAGGGCCGCGCGGTCACCCTTGGCCGAAAGCCAAACGAACCGGAGAAAGCTCGCCGAGCCATGGGTTTGGCTCGCTCGCCGCGGCCCCGATCGCCTGCGGGCCGGGGCCCGATGTGACGATGCGGATCGGCCGCGACGGCCGCAAGGTCAAAGGGGCGCCGGAAGTGCCGCTCGCTGTCGTCCTCTCGAGCCGGCGCCGCGGGCCTGGTCCCTGCGGCGCCTTTGTGGCTCAGCCCAGGATGCCGTCGAGGCGGTCGAGGTCGTTGATCACCCGCCAGTGGCCGCCGCCGGATTCGACCTTGCGCTGCCAGTCCTCGAGCCGGGTCATGTACCCGCGCGGGTCGACGTTGTCGGAGCGCAGCTTGGTGACGTTGATCGCGATCACCTCGAAGCCGTCGACCGTCAGCGGCAGGTTGCGCACGTAGCCCTTCTTCAGGTCCTCCTTGAGGTCCGAGAAGATCAGGACGGTCTTGCGGCCGGGGTTCTTCTCGTTGAGGTACTCGGACGCCTGGAGCAGGCCGCCCGTGATGTCGGTGTAGGGCGCGGGCTTGACCTGCCTGACGAAGCGGTCGATCGCGTCGCGGAACTGGCGCTTTTGCTGGTTGGCGACGCTCGGCCGGTCATCGAAGGTGACCTTGGCGACGATGTCCTTCTCGGTGAAGCTGCCGGTGTCGATCCGGGCGACCGCGAACGAGTCGCCGGGCTCGAGCTTGGCCAGGAGCGCGCTGATCAGCAGCTCGGCCTTGTCGAGCTCGTGGGTATAGGTGCCCGAGGTGTCGAGCAGCAGATAGACGCCGCGCGAGCTCGGCGCGGCCTCGCCCGAGCAGCCGGCGAGCGCCAGCGCGAGGAGCGCGAGAGCGATCTGGCGCCAGGGCTTCATGGCAGCTGCTCCTTGACCTTGGGGGCGCGCCTTGGGGCCGCGACCGGCATGGCCGCCGCCAGCGCCGCGGGCTCGGTGGCCGGCGGCGCAGGGTGGCCGAGATGGGCCTTGAGCTGCTGCTCGAGCCAGAGCGGCAGGAAGATCATCAGATCGTACAGCTCGACCAGCAGCCGGCCGAGGTAGCGGCAGCCGTCGCCGGCCAGGCGGAGTGCGACCGCGAGCCCGCGCAGGCCGCCCGCCAGCAGCATCCCGAGCACGGTGCGGAGCGCGTGCACGAAGCTCTCGAGCGGGATCGCGACGAAGGTCAGCGCGTAGGGCAGGATGAAGCCCATGCCCATCTGCGCCGCGGTCGTGATCCAGACGAACTGGTTGCCGAAGCCGGCGCCGTGCTCGCCGCGCAGCAGGGCCGTGGTCGCGAGCTCGTCCTGGAGCAGGATCTCGCGCATGTAGGCAAGGCCGGCCTCGACGCTGGCCAGCGCGGTCAGGAGACCGAGCGTGATCCAGATCATGATCACCCGCCACTTGTCGGGCAGGGCGCCGATCACCGGGAACAGCCGGGTGATGCGCAGGCTCTCCATCAGGAACAGGCCCATCGAGACCTCGACCAGGATGATCACCAGCGCCGCGATGTCGGCGATCTTCCAGGTGCCGATGAAGCTGTTGCCGCCGACCATCTCGGCCATCGGCCGGGCGATCAGGTG
>CAVTFM010000044.1:0-87880 GCA_963733965.1 uncultured Alphaproteobacteria bacterium | reverse complement strand
CCCGGGCAATCGTGAACGATGTTGTTCGGAAAATCAGGTGATGGGGAAACGCGCCGTTCCCTCGCTGCGCCATTATGCAGTTTCCATTGGTTTCCGAATCGTTTGGAGTGAGTGACACGACATTCGTCCGGGCGAGAATGGTGTTATTACCCACGACCTCGAGCCCTTCGATTATGATATAGGAAGCGCCGTAGATGTTGACGCCTTGCCAGGAATGCTGATTGAAAATCTTTGGGCGGGCGCCGGCATCGTTTCTAAATGTAATCCACGTGTTGGACCTTCCGGAGCGGGTGAACGTACAACATCATCCATACGATCGGTCGTAATGTATGTTCCCGCCATTGAGTACGGTATCGCCTGGATTGACGATGTCGGCGGCTCTTTGGATAGTTTGGAAAGGCTGGGACCTTGTGGTGCCAACGTTACGGTCGCTGCCCGTTGGACTGACGTAGTAGGTCGTGACCTTAGGATCACCCGACGGCCGCGCAAGGTCAGCTGGCGAGAGCTGAATCGGTCGGCTGGGGCTGAGAATTGGCGCAGCCGGTTCTTTGGCGTGCGTGTGCGGTGATCCCGAACCGAGAATGCAGACCAGGAGCAGTGGGCACGCAACTGCCGGAGCCAGTTTCATGAGCGCGGCCGCGGCCCGATCCGTTGTCCTGGAAGGCGGTTGGCTCACCTGGCGGTTCCCTTCGGCATCGTCTCGGCATGATCGTCCCGTGTATAGTAGCGACTTGTAGTCTGATAGTAACTTAGCGGATCGCTGTGAGTTCTGCGGCTATAGGTGGCGAGCTGTACTTGGTTTAGAACAAGACCGCGCAGGGGGGCATCGTGCGCGGTTAGGTCTTTGAACGCGGCCCGCACCGCCCGACGCGATGTTTGCCGCCACCGGACGACAAGGAGGACGTGGTCGACCAGTGGGCTAAGGGCAGCGTAGTCGCTGAAGGCCAACGACGGTGGAGTGTCAATGATGATGAGGTCATAGACCCGGCGTGCTGCCTTGAGAAGGTGCATCATTTCCTCTGAACCGAGCAGACGGTGCGGATATGGATGCGTCTGGTCGGCCAGCAGCATATCAAGATTGACCCGGTGGCTATCATGCTCGACCGCCGCCATGAAGTCAGGAACCTCGCCGGACAGAACCCGAATGAGGCCGGTGTGCTTTGAGGACCGACGCTTGCGGAGATCGGCGCCGATCAAGAGTACCCGCACTCCAGATGCCGCGACCTGACGCGCCATGCTGAAGGTTAAGGTAGACTTGCCCTCCTTGGGCAGCGGCGAGGTCACCAGGAGCACGTTCGTTTGGCTCGAGCCGCGGCCACCTCCCGTCACGCGCACAAACAACCGCTGCAACGCCTCTGCGTAGATGACCGCCTCGATCGATGTGGCCTCCGATTGCGCTGTTCCCGGAAGGGCTTTCCGAGGGCGGGGCCCGACGAAGGGTAGCGTTGCGAGGACCGGTACCCCGAGATCCCGCTCGAGCTCGTCTGCAGTTTCGTAGCCGCGGCGGATGAGCTCCAAAAAAAGGGCCAGGCCCATACCACCGGTCAGGGAGGAAAAGCCGATGAAGCCCACAATGAGCACATTGGCCTTCCGATCGGGGCTGTCCGGGGCGCGGGCTGGCGTAATCACCCGGCCGGGGGGGCGGACCAGGTGCTCCTGCTCGCTGGCGAGCTGGAAGCGTGCAAGCAAATCCTCATAGGTGTGCTGGGTGGTGGCGACTTTGCTATCGAGCCCGCTGAGCTCGGCTCCGGCGCTGGCGTTATCGCGCAGCTTTTGCTCGGCTGCGTCGACCTGAGCCCGCAGGGACCGCACGTGCTCCTCCAGAACTTGCACATCGCTGCGTACTTGCGCGGTGATCCGCGCTTGTTCTCTAGCAATGTTGCGACGGACCTCTCTGAGCTGAGAGAGCGCGTTGATCATAAGAGGATGGCGGTCGCCCAAGGTCTTCGAAAGATCAGCGACTTGGCCAGCGACCTCGGCTTCCTGCGCACGTAATGCGGTTATCACTGGCGAGGCCAGGCTATCGACAACTTTGTCAGTGTCCGCCTGTCCCCCTCCAAGCTGCGCCTTGCGAGCTTGAGCTCGCTCAAGTTCTCCCTCAGTGGCCAGCAACTGACGCGTAAGCTCCGTGTAACGAAGCTCGTCCGCGTTGCTGTTTCCTGATTTATTGTTATCCTCCAACTTGTAGAATTTGCGCTGGTTCTGGTAGTCGCTCGCCCGCTTCTGTGCGTCTTCGAGCTGTCGTGACACAGAGCTTACGCGTTCACGCAGATACTCTGCGCTCTGAGTCAGTTCCACCTGCTGAGCATGAACCAGCTCTTCAAGAAATACCCGCGCTATCATGTTGGCAACGCTCGCCGACATTTGAGAGTCCGGCCCCGTGTAGCTTACCGTAAGGACAGACGCCAGCGGATCACGGATAATTTCAACATTACGCCGAAATTGCTCAAGCAGCGCTGCTTCGGGGTCGGACGGTCTGTCACCTATGGACATCGGCAGCCAACGCTTTAGGTCGAACCGCGCCGGAACAGTCAGCCAGCGCTTTAGGCCCAAACGATCGATCACCTCCAGCGCTACCCGATCCGAGCCTACGATCCGCGCGTACGTTTCCATGTCAGCGGGCTCGACGCCCCGCAAACGTGATTCCGCCGGCTGTAGCAGATTCGAGAACCCGGCATCATTCCGCTCAAGAAGGATCTCGGTCGTCGCTGTGTACTGTGACGATCGAAGCTGGACGAGCGTCGCAGCCACTCCGATACCGAGGACGAACACGAGGATTATCAGCCGCCAACGCCGCCAGAGTATTCCGGCAACCTCGAATGATTTATTTATCTCCAACGGCCGCGGGGCCGACTGTGACCCGCCCACGCGCTGTGGAGCCTCGCCGGCGGCACTCGACAGGTTGGTCGACGCCGATTGCGGCTCATGCAACCCTATCTGTCGCTGTTGATGCCTTGGCATGTTACCTACGCTTGCTCACAAGGTTTGAGACGTCCTCATCGCGGGTGACGATCCTTCGATAAGATGACCCGATAGCGATCAGGCTACACACGGATGTACACCTACGCATAAGCAGCCGATCCCGAACGGTTCACGGACGACGAGATGCGGCCGGGCTAAAATTGCTTTCATACGATGCCAATTGTCCAGCCGAGGGAGCCAAAAATTGTTCCTCAAAGGCGTGGGCCGCGAGGCGAATGATACGGAAACCCGTTCGCCAATTTCGCAGTGAGTGAGCAGGTGTTTTATTTACATCAATGACATGCATAGATTTGCTAATTGGGTCGCGTAGTATATCGACTTCACCGAAGTCGAGCCCCATCGTCGTCGTGATCTCGATAATCTGGGCGAGCTCAGCATCACTAAACAAAATGGAAGGGTCTGCCACCTCGATGTGGCTCGGACGCAAATCGGGTAAGGCCGCATCACCTGACATGGTCGACCGCTCGGTTCTTCCGTTGTGCAGCGTTTCACTTTGGAACCGGCTGGCAAGTGTTCGAACTCTTGATCATCGCGAGCGGGATACGCGTTCCCATAACTAACAATCGGTATTCGGCGATAACTCCGTCGGTGGTCAGATTATCTATCACAGTCTGGTAGACACAATTCAAATCTTCCTTGTCGATCGGTCCATTGATAATCTGGCCATCATGACGTCCGTTGATGTTGGATTTTCTCACCATTGGTCCAACGTGTTTGGTAGGATCAACGCTACAATTGTATCCGAGAATTTGTCGGTTGACTTCCGCAACCCGGCGTTTGCTGATGTCTAGACAACGTGAATTTAGCACAACCTTTGGCCAGCCGCTATCGTTCGATCGCGGTTCGACCCAAGTGCGATCCTCGTGAATGCAGCCAAGTGATGACTCCTCGGGCTTGCTCGTGATGCGCACGCCCAAGTAGGCCGCGATCAGCCAAAGTAGATGCCAACGGGACGGCGGTGAAGGTACGACAAAGACGTTCCGATTGAATCCAGCCAAGCGTCGTATCAGGTAGATGACGTGCAGCAGACCATACAACAAGCGTCTGTTCAGGTATACGCTCAAGCGCGAAGGCGAAGTCAAGGACATGGTTCTCTGCCCTGACACACGGCTAGCCATCGGTCGTCTCTCCGTTCTTTAACGTGCTAACGGTGATAGAATGCGTCATGATAGCCTCGGCGTCGTTGCCCGAGAGCGTGAAGGGAATCCGTGAGAGACAGACACGACTCCCGATAGCGGAAGGCCATGGCATGGGCCGGTGAACGCGCTTTTGGCTCCGCCGAGGAAGCCAACTGGGACAGTAACCGCGTTCCCGCTTCGAGGGATGTTTTCCACTCGTCGACACCCGCAAACCTGCTGCGTTCAGACGGCGGTGCCTCAAGGCGACGCGCGCGACGGCGGTTTGAGGGGGGAAAGAGAGATGGATGCGGACGGAGTTGGGATAATTTTGGCTGGGCCAAAATTTGGGGGCACGTTGGCTTCGCTCCGTCCATGTCAGGAAGTCGTAGTCATCCATGCCGCGATGGCGGGTCAGGCTGGTGCCCTGATCGAGCGGGTCGCTGGGCCAGAACCACGCGGTTAGACCGCACATGACGTCCCTCCCCGGTGAAGGGCGACGATCCGTTTCGGTCGTTTCGTCCAGGCCACCGCCGGTGCGCCTCCGCACTGTGTCAGCGCCCGCTGTTGCACAAGCAGCGGCAGGCGCCAAACGAAAGCCAGGTGTAATGTCAACAGCAATCGAATGCCCATCACGACCCTCGGCCTCGTAGTACGAAACGGTGAACCAATCCCATGGGGGCCGACGCGCCTGTTGATAGCCCGAAGGCCGAGCTTGCAGGGACGGGAGGCACCGCTCTGGTGTGTCTGAGTAGTCGTCGGACCATTTTGGGCTGGACCAGTGCGAGCATCGTAAGCGCAGTGACAAAGCCCACAATGGCCGCGATCGGGGTTTGCAAAAGCGGGGTACCATCACCGGGCAACGCCGCGATGCTGCGCCCGAGGATGAAGCCCAATAGACCGCAGCCAAAATCGCGGAGGAGTGCGAGAACTTCGCGGATGACCGGCCTACCAAACTCGCGATTGACCATTGTGGTGACCACCGCGTAGCCGGACACCGGCGACAACCCGCAAACGACGGCGACGGCAACCGGCGCGAGCGAGCCAGCGACGAGCAGGCCAGCGCTGGCGGTGACGAAGGTTGCTGCGGTCGCGACAATCGATACCTGCGACTGACCGACAGCCCGAAGCGCGCTGACCGGAAGTATTTGTCGCAGGACCACGAACGATCCTGGAAGACAGCCCAGCAGAAGGTATTCGGTAGGTGCCCAACCGCGTCCCAGCAGCACTCTGATAAGCGGCTCAGCGGCTGCAGCGAGAGCTGCCAGCACCGGGATCGAAGCGATCATGAGAAAGCCCTGCGCTCTCTCGAGCGCCGCCGTCAGTCGTCTCCGCGAACCCTGCATGCGAACCATATAGGCGAGCGCCACGTTGTACGTGGCCTGTGTTGCGGCCCCGACAAGGCTCTCGGTCAGGCGCGTGGCGACCCCCCAGTACCCAGCCGCGGCGAGGCCGTGCCAGTAGCCTATGGCGAAGATGAAGAGCCGCCCTGTGCCCTGTGACAGCATCTGACTAGCGATGATCGGGCTGGAAAAGCGTAACATTGGGGCCAGTCTGCGCCACGAGAGGCGAATGCGTGGCCGGCGCGGCGCCAACAACAACATCGTTGCAGCGACGTAAGCCGCGGTACTCACGTGTTGAACCACCATACTCCAGACACCAGCGCCGCTAACGGCCGCGATCAGCCCCGCGCACATGCCGATCAGACGGCCCGTCAATTGCTGTTGGCCGACGGTCCTGAAATCGAGAGCGCGCCGACGGTCTGCCATCAGCGGAGTGGAAAGGCCATTGAATATGACCAACGGCAGGAAGGCCCATATCAGAATAACGAGACGCTGCTGCCCGAAAAGACGGGCGATTGTCGGAGCCAGTAGCCCCATAAAAAGCACAGTCATCGCCGAAGCGAAAAGAGAAGCAGCAAACGCTGTATCAAGATCTTCGATAGTAAGTTCTTTCTTACGTACCAGCGCATCGTGAACGAGACTGCCGATCGCGACGAACGGTATCAAGACGGTGCCGAGGGCTATCGCCCCGAGACCGAACGCTCTATCGCCAATCAGCCGGGCGACTACGAGAACTGAAACGATGCCAACCACGACAGTGCCGGCGGTGTCGAGGGTGGACCACAACAGCGAAAGGGCGGCGTTTGGCGCTGGCTTCGACATGGGCGACACAGTCGTCATGACGGTCGCTCCGTTGAAGCGTGGACAAGTGGAGGCACGGAAGCCACGTTGCCCGCCTTCGACTCGTTGAAGTCCGAGAGCGCGAGTGCATATGCACTCGCTATTCGCGTCGCGTAGGTCCGGGCTTCGAAGTTCTCGAGGTAGCGTCGACGCGCTGCATGACCTAGGGCCGCCCGCAGTGCTGGCTCATCCAGCAGTCGGGTGAGAGCTGCGACAAGTGACCGAACACAGCCGGGCGGTACCAAAAGAGCCTCGGCACAGTGTCTTACCACCTCAGCGTGTGCCCCAACCGGGGTGGCGATGATAGCCTTACCGTGGGCCATCGCTTCTAAGACCGAAAGTGCCATTCCTTCGGCGTGGCTCGGCAAGACGAAGATATCCGCTTCACGCAGCAACTGATAAGTGTCTGTGTGGGGGAGCCATCCCGCAATTTCGATTCGACCGGCCAAGTCACGTCGCCGGACCTCGGATCTGAACCGGCCAACCTCGCCGCCGCCAGCCATGATGAGGCGCCAGGAACGGTGGCGCAACTCGCTAGAAGCCAACGCATCGAGCAGCTCGGGCACGCCCTTGCGATTATCGAGATGACCAACGAACAAGATTTTGAGCGGTTGGTCACCGTTGCGATGGATTTGGAAGCGGCCCGGATCGGGCACTCCATTCTGCACGACCAACACACGCCGTGGGTCGCATCCCATACGATCGCGGACTATTGCAAGAGCACGGCGGCCCAGTACGAACACCACGAGGGCTCTCTGGAACATGCGTGCGACGCGATTTTGCATCGACGGATGTCGATGCGCAAAGTCGCTGTCATAGTCGAAATCGTGCAAGTGAACGACTGTTGGCAGGTGGATATGGGTTGCCATTTCGCTTAGCAACAACTTACGAATAGTGCTACCGCGACCAGAGACATTGATATGTAACAAATCGACTCGATTAATTAGCTTAAGGACAGCAAGTAGACAAAGTTCCATACTGAGATACAGTGGCGGACTAGCATATCTATGAGGACCACGCGTGTCGATGAGCGTCCAGCGTGGCGAATCCGGCATGGTACTCCAGGCGTCAGTTAGATAGAGCATAGCCCGGCCGATGCCACCGAGTTCCAATCCACCGGGTACCGTGAGGCCTACCCTAATTGGTAGGCCCCCTATAGCCGAATAGGTGAGGCGCGCCGGGGCGCAGAACGGGCTGACCGTCCAGGGCCGAATTGGGGCGAGTGCGGTTGACTGTCTCATCGACATGACTTGGTCGATGCGATCGCGATAGCTGCTCGACCAGCGTATAGAATGCGATTGTCGCGATACGGAATCACCGGCTAACGATCCAGTAAATGAAGAAGAACAACCCCATCAGGCTAATTACGGCCGAGCTCAAAAAGACAAAAGCGATAATCAATCTCAAACCCCAGTATTCCAGCCGATCCGGGACGTACCTGACAGGCGCGGCGCCGGAAAGGCTGGCCTGCTCCGCCGACCGCGTTGAACGGTACAATTGCACCCTCGGCATCATCCTCCTGATGCTGTTCGCCATGACTTAGACAACCCCATCTGTCGCCGGACTAAACCGGAGCGGACACTTCCCGACTCGTCGCGTCAGTAGGGGCACCTCGACCCAGAGCCTTGATCATCCGATCAGGGCTGCAGTTTTCCTTCCCCCTCCTCGGGACCATGATCGTCGCCATGGCCTCAAGTTTAACCAGCTTTTTCGCGTTTTTGTTTAAGCTTTAACGCAAATTTGTTGCTACCATGAGTGAAAATGAAATTCAAGACCCTGGTCAGTGATTTTGCCTCGATACGATCGCAGTGTGTTGTTCGGGCCACAGCTGGGGTGACCGGCATCCGAAAGGGCGCTGTGCTGACCATGTGCTGGCGTCTCGCATGCTGAGTTAGGGCTGGTGCATTAGAGGCGTCCAGATGATTTGCCGGCTCGTCGTCGACCAGGCGCCGACCGTCCTGTCGCCAGCCTTCGACCAGCTCTACTCGGACATCTTTCGACCTCGCTTTTGAGGGGTTGGAGCGGCGATCGGCCTGGTGGGGGCTTCGAGCGCCTTCGCATCTGCGATCGGTAGGGCTCGCGCAGCATCGCGACCAGGGCCACACGCTGTGGCTCGGGCATCTTCTGGATGGCCGTGAAGAATGGGCCGGGCTCAGGAATGGTTCGCCCTCCTTTTTGCTGGTTCCGTGGCAGCTGGGATCGCAGCTCGGCAATCAGCTGCCGCCGCAGCTTCAGCGCCCGACTGCTTGCCTGTGGTGCAGACGCTGTACACGCTGCTGTCCGACGATCAGACCGAGTACCAGATCCGCGACCGGCTCTCGTTCATGCGCTTCCTCGGGCTGGTGCTCGAGGATCGCGTGCCCGACGCCAAGACGCTCTGGTTGTATCGCGAACAGCTGACCCAGGCGGCTGCGGTCGAGCGTTTGTGATGCCGCGCTGCGCGCCGCCGGCTATCCCGCGATGGCCGGCCAGATCGTGTACGCGACCGTGGTCGAGGCGCGCCGGCCGTGGCTCACCCAGGACGAGAAGGCGAGGGTCAGGGCCGGCTCGGTGCCCGAGTCCTGGCCCAAGGTGAAGCGAGCGCAGTCGTCGGGTCCAGCGCGCCGAGCTCGACCACGCCGGCTTTGAGCCAGCGTCGGATCGTCATGGTGAACACAGGCAGGCGCGCGAGCAGCGCCGCGTGATCGATGCGATCGAAGGAAACGGCGACAGACTACCTTGGCGGCCTTGGCGATTTGCTTCGGTTGCGCCATCTCCTCGACGCTCTCCGCAGCCGTCAACGGCGAGGCACTCCCGACCTTCCTCCGGCTGTTCCAGGGGACGGCCTGGGATGGCGTCGAGGCGTTGCCCAACAGCCTGCTCGACCAGATCAGCAACCGCAAGACTACCGCCAGCAAGATGTAGGGAGCGCGTGAGTTGGCCGGTTTAGGTAGCGCGTGATCTGTCCGGTTCTGGAATCGTTCCAAGAGGCTTGGAACGGGGGGCCGGGTGGAGAGGCTTGCGAGGATCGGGATCATGCGTTTCGAGGAGCTGTTGGAACGTTGGCAGAGGGGCGGGTTGAGTCATGACGAGGCGGCCGCGGCGCTCGGGGTCAGCGAGCGTCCGATCGCCATGCTGGCGGAGCACCTGGCGCGCGCCTTCAAGCCGAAAGAGCCCTCCTTGGAGATGAGCGACGTCCGACGGCGTCTTGAGCACGGCGATGGCCTGGAACTCGCCGACTGGCTGCGCGGCCGGAAGCCCGACGATGAGACCGCCTGCCTGCTCGCCATCGATCAGTTCGAGGAGTTGTTCACCTTCGCCGATCCCGCCGAGCGCACCCACTTTGACCGGTTGCTTGCCACCACCCTGGCCGATCCAGATTGTCCGTTGTTCGTCGTCTCGACCGTACGCAGCGACTTTCTCGATCGTTCCGACGAGCTGCTGCCGCGGCTGGTCCCCGTCCGCAACTCGAGGGGCAAGCTCTGGACGCTGCCGCTGATCTCGGCGGACGGACTGCGCGAGATCATCTCCGGTCCGGCCCGGCTCGCCGGCCTCGACGTGAGCGAGGTCGAGGCGGCCATGGTCGCCGAGGCCCGGGACGAGCCGGGCGCGCTGCCGCTGGTCCAGAACGCCCTCCACTGGCTGTGGCAGCAGCGCACTGACGATCGCCTGAGTGGCCGGCTGCTGGTCGATCAAGGCGGGCTCGCCGGCATCCTCAGCCAGGGCGCCGACCACCTACTCCTGGCGCTCGGTCAGCAGCGCGACCGGGCCCTGGAGCTGCTGTTCCGGCTGGTCAAGGTCGATCCGGAAGGCCGCCGGCACACCCGCCAGCGGATGCCGCTGGCCGATGCCGTCGCCGTCGCCGGGGGCGGCGCGCTCGGGCGGACGCTGGTCGATCACCTCGCCGGCACGCGCGCCCGGGGCGACCCGAAGGCGGTCGGACCTTTGCGGCTGATCACGGTCGCCGACGAAGCCGACGAGCTGACGACGGACCAGTGGCGCAAGGGTTGGGTCAACCTGATCCATGAGACGCTCATCCGCAGCAGGGGCTTGGACGCCAAGGGCCAACCGCAGCCCTACTGGCCGACGTTCTGGCGCTACATCGAGCAGCACCAGGACCGGGCGGCGCGGCGCGAACGCCTGCAGCTGCTGGCGCGGGAGTGGAAGGGCCGCAAGGGACTCGCACGCCTTTTCGGGCTCGCCGGCTGGTTGGAGCTGGTCGGCTTCCGCGGGCTTGCCGCGCCGGGCAGCATTGAGCAGCGCTATCTCCGCTGGAGCACGGTTAGAGGTTTGGTCCTGGCTGGTGTTCTCGCAATGCTGGTCGGGGTGGTCGGCGAGTCTCTGCATTGGAAGACCGTAAACGAGCTTCCGCTCGAGGCGATCTGGACGCGCTGGACCTACAAGCTCGGCATGGTGGAGCTGCCGTTCCCGAAGCCCATCCCGATCCACAATAAGACGTTCAAGATGGGAGACGAACGAAACTCCGAGGAGCAACATCCGGTGGCGTTCGCCCAGCCGTTCTTCCTCGGCGAGACCGAGGTCACCTTCGCGCAGTACGACGCTTTTGCCAGAGCCACCGGACATGCCCTGCCGAACGATTTGGGCTTCGGCCGGGACGACCGCCCGGTGATCAACGTCGGCTGGTCGGAAGCCCGAGCCTATGCGCGCTGGCTCGGCGCGATGACCGGCACGACCTGCCGGCTGCCGAGTGAGGCGGAGTGGGAATATGCCTGCCGCGCCGGCACCACGAAAGCGTATGCCCTTCCGGCCGACAAGGGCGGCAGTGACGACATCGCGGGCAAGGGGCTCGCCAACTGCAGAGGCTGTGGGCGCGAAAAGGACATCGAACGGCCGTCGCCAGTTGGAAGCTTCCCCGCCAACGCCTGGGGCTTGCATGACATGCATGGCAATGTTTTTGAGTGGGTCGAGGATTGCTGGCACATGGGCTACGAAGACGCGCCCGAGAAAGGGCAAGCCTGGCTTCAGGAGAACGGCGGCGACTGCAGCCTTCGCGTGTTGCGCGGCGGGTCCTGGGACCTCGATAAGGACGGCGCGCGGTGCGCCGACCGCCTCAGCATCGACACCGGCTTCCGGAACTACGGCGTCGGTTTTCGGGTGGTGTGTTCGGCCCCTATTTAGGGGTTTCTGTTCCCTGATGGGCGCCGCATCAGCGGCGCCCATGGCGCGTAGCGCCGTTCGCGACTTCGTAGCGAGGTGGAGCACAGCGGTACGCCGTCAACCTGGCCGGGCCGCCAGCGCCGGTGTTCGGCAGGTCGGATCGGCAGCGCGTCGAGCACGTGCCGGCGCAGGCCCCAGCTCTCGGCATGGGGGACGTGTGGTTGATCCAGCCCTTGCGACCATCACCTGGCAACGGCCCAGCCCCCCAGTCCCGACGCCACGAAAAGTGCACAAAGTCCAAATCCTGCCCGCGATTTGAACCTACGCCTTGATGTCAAGGCGTGTCAGCCCAAGCACCCTGCGCACCGTGCCGACGCCAACCCGGAGTTCACGCGCGATCGCGAGTTGCCCTTTGCCAGCCGCCCGCGCAGCCTGGATCGAGCGCTCCACCGACGGCGGCACCTTGGGTCGCCCAAGCCGCTTGCCCTGCGCCCGCGCCTTGGCGAGCCCGGCGCAAACCCGCTCCTGAATGATCGCCCGCTCGAACTCGGCGAATACGCCCATCATCTGGAAGAGCGCCTTGCCGCCGGGTGTCGTGGTATCGATGCCCTGAATGTGCAGGTACAGGTCGACGCCTTGTGCGTGAAGGTCACCGAGAAAGGCCACGAGGTCCTGCAGCGAGCGGCCGAGACGGTCGACGGACCAGGCCATCACGATATCGAACTGTCGCCGGGTGGCGTCCTTGAGCAAGCGATCGAACTCCGGCCGCTGGTCGCGGCCCTTGGCGCCGCTGATGCCGTGGTCGACGTACTCGCCCGCGATCAGCCACCCGGCGCGCTCGGCGACCTGGCGAAGCGCCAGCAGCTGCGTTTCGGGGTCCTGATGCCCGTTGCGGGTGCTGACCCGGGCGTAGATGGCAGCGCGCTTCATGGGCCGATCCTCGAGCTGGAATGCTTGGGTCTGAATGTTGGCGTTGGACATTCAACAATCAAGTGTATACCGAATGCGGCGACTGCCAATTTCGGAGCGAGCGTTCCTGCGGGGTTTGGGAGGCCGGCTTCCAGGGGTTTTCGGAATAGTACGTCAGATGCTGTCCGACACCATCTGCTCGCTCCCGAGGCGCGCGATCGGGATGTCTGCTGCGCCGGCCCAATTATAAGCGTTCACAGCCAAACAGCGGTCCGAATGTCGGAGTTTAGTCAGGCACTAAATCGCTCCGCGATAGATTGGTGTGGTTCACGGCTTGGGCCGAGCACGCTCGTCGGCCGGTGAGATCATCGTAACCAGCGAACGCCTTCCTGAAGATCGGGGGTGTCAACCTCAACCACGGAGGCGTTTGCCATGACCATCCGATCGATCAGCCCGCTGCCCTAGCGCATGATCGAGGAGATGAACGCGCGCCAGCTCGGGCCCCACTCGCAGCGAAGCCACATCCACAGCTGCGAGCGGTTCGCCGCATCGACCGCCTGCATGATCCGCAGCCGCAAGTCCATGGACGTCGGTTCAGGGGGCGACGAAGTCGCAGATCGCCGCCGCGATCTCCTCGACATGCGTTTCCAGCGCGAAATGGCCGGTGTCGAAGAAGCGGACGAGCGCGCCGGGAATGTCGCGCTTGAAGGCTTCGGCGCCGGGCGGCAGAAAGAACGGATCGTTCTTGCCCCAGACGGCCAGTAAGGGTGGTTGGTACGTTCGAAAGTAATCCTGGAAGGCCGGGTACAGCACGACGTTGCTCTTATAGTCGCCGAACAGGTCCAGCTGCACTTCATCCGCGCCGGGTCGCGCCAGATAGAATATGTCGAGCGAATAACCGTCCGGAGAAACGAAAGTCGGGTCGGATACGCCGTGGGTGTATTGCCAGCGCGTGGTTTCAGGGCTCAGGAGCGTGCGGAGCGCCTGCCTGTTGGTCTGCGATGGCACGTCCCAATAGGCGCGAATGGGGTTCCAGCCGTCGCTAAGCCCCTCCTCATAGGCGTTGCCGTTCTGAGAGATGATCGCAGTGATGCGCTCGGGGTGTCGCATCGCCAGCCGGAAGCCGACCGGCGCGCCGTAGTCGAAGACATAGACCGCGAAGCGATCAAGTTCGCCGCCGGAGAGGGTTCCGGACCGCCGATCGACATGCAAACGCCGTGAAGCGAGAGCGGATAATCTTTACGGATCTGCTCGAGCGCGCGGTGGGGCGGCCCCCCTGCGCCCATATAATTCTCCGCATGCACCTCGAAGAAACCCTCGTGTTTCCCTTGGTGGATGATGACTTGGGCCGAGGCGCTCGCCCTGCATCATCTTTACCGAACCATGGGCTGGCTGGGCGAGGCGCTGCCGGGACCGGAGCCGATGGGGCGGACGCCGTTTGCGCCGCGCTGCGTCAAGGATTTGGTGGAAGAGCGCCTGTTCGAGGCCCGCCGCGACCTGTTCAGCGAGCTGTCGGTGGTATTCATGGACACCACCAGCCTCTACTTCGAAGGCGCCGGCGGTGAGACTCTGGGTCAGCGCGGGCACTCCAAGGACCATCGCCCGGACCTGATGCAGATGATCGTCGCCGTGGTCATGGACCAGCGGGGCCGGCCGCTGTGCTGCGAGATGTGGCCCGGCAACACCACCGACGTCACCGTCTTGATCCCCGTGGTCGACCGCCTGGGCCAGCGGTTCGGGATCACCCGGGTGTGCGTGGTGGCCGATCGCGGCATGATCAGCGCCCAGACGATCGCCGCCCTGGAGGCGCGCGGCCTGGAGTACATCCTTGGCGTGCGCGAGCGGACCAGCAAGGAGGTCCGCACCCTCGTTCTCGACGACGACGCGCCGTTCGTGCCGCTGGTGATCCCCCGCCCGGGCCGCCAAGACACCGAGCTCGAGGCCAAGGCGGTGATCCTCGGGCACCGGCGCTACATCGTGTGCCGCAACCTTGCTGAGGCGACCAAGGACGCCGCCGAGCGCGACGCGATCGTGGCGCATCTGCGCCAGGCGCTCCGCCGCGGCGACAAGGCCCTGGTCGGCAACGCTGGCTACCGCCGCTTCCTCAAGGCGCCCGACGTGGGCTTCGCGATCGACGAAGAGCGGGTCGCCCAGGACGCGCGCTTCGACGGCATCTTCGTGCTGCGCACCAACACCACCCTCGATCCGCTCCAGGCGATGCTGCGCTACCGCGAGCTGCAAGGCGTCGAGCAGCTGTTCCGCAGCGCCAAGTCCCTGCTCGCCACCCGACCCATCTTCCACAAGTGCGACGCCACCATCCGCGGCCACGTGTTCTGCTCGTTCCTCGCTTTGGTGCTGCAGAAGGAGCTCGCCGATCGCTGCGCCGCCCGGGGCTTCCAGCCGGAGTGGGACGACGTCCGGCGCGACCTGGATCGTCTCCAGGAGGTCGAGGTCGAGCAGGACGGCAAACGCTTCGTCCTGCGCACCCCGGTCACAGGCTGCGCCGGCAAGCTGTTCCAGACCCTGGGCGTCGCCCTGCCACCCAACATCCGCGACGCCGCTCCTCAGGCCGCCGAGACCGTCGCCGAACCGTCCCAGCTGTAGTGCTAAGACCGCCCGTGCGCGCCGTAAGCGTTTGATAACAATGACTTATTTAAACTGCGGTGTCGAAGATGGGCTTCACCTCGGCCGCCGATCTGGCGATCGCGCTCGAGGCCGCCCAGCGGCAGGGGCGGATGAAGGAGATCATGCACCGCACGGTGGCGATGCCCAAGCTCCTGATCATCGACGAGATCGGCTACCTGCCGTTCGGTCGCGAGCAGGCGAACCTGTTCTTCCAGGTAGTCGCGCGGCGCTACGAGAAGGGCTCGATGATCCTGACCTCGAACCTCGCCTTCGGCAGCTGGGACGAGGCCTTCGCCGGCGAGGCGGTGCTGACCGCCGCCATGCTCGACCGCATCCTGCACCACGCCAGCGTGGTCCAGATCTCGGGCGAGAGCTACCGGCTCAAGGACAAGCGGCGCGCCGGCATCCTGGCGCGGCCGGCCAAGATCACGGAGGCGGCAAAAGCGGCGAGCTGACCGCCCTGGTTCCCACGCGCGGGAACCAGGGCCTCGATACCGGGTGGGTCAGAACCAAGTTGCCGATCTCGACCAACCCCGGGTCAGATTCAAAGCGCCGTTGACATCGTCAACAAGCGCGGGCCGGACTTGCCCCGTGAACCACGAAGATCGAAAGCACGCCACATCAGCCGCTTCTTCACCAAACCAAGGGCAAATGCCACGGCGCCATCGCTGCATGCACCACCCCCGCAACCGCGTTCGCCCAGTCGTCATGATCGCCCGCCTGGTGATCCACCCGTGCGCCCCGCCTCACCAGCGTCAGCAGCTGCTCCTGCAGCTTCGGCACGTCCGGCAGCTCCACCTCGCCCGCGTTCACCCTCGGCTCCAACGCCTCGTAAAGCTGGCTCTTCGTCAACGCCGACACCTCGTAGCCAACCCCGTGCCGCTGGAAATCAGCCCGGAACGTCTCGCCCGCATAGCGGTCGCCAACCACCCGACCAACACCGGTACTTCCCGAAGCAGCCCCGCAAACTTCACCACCGCCAGCCGCGGGTCAAACGGCACACCGCCGCCCTGAGCCTCCACCAGGTCGATCACCCCGAGCCCGTCCTCCTCGTGCGCGATCGCCAGACACCGCGTCATCAGAAGAGCCGCCCGCCATGTCGACGAACGCCCGGTAGCTGCACACCCGCGCGCGGCGGCAGCCGCCGCCGCCCCGGCACTATGCAAGCCATAACGTTGCTCGCGTCGAAGAACGCCCCGTCCGGCGCACCCGGCAGGTTCAAGTGCAGCCGCCGGAACTTGCTCGTCGGCAGCCGCCGCTTCTGCTGCTCGAGGTAGCCCGCGCCCGTCCGGCCAGCTCCCCATGCTCGGATTCGCCCGCCGCTCCGGCTCCGACAGCGCAAAGTCGGGGTCCGTGCACAGGTCCGCGCTGTACCAGCTGAACAACATCCGCGGGTCGCTGCCCGCCTGGCCCGCCCGCTTCAGGTCGAACAGCGGCACCCCAGGCGCGTTGTAGATCGTGTCGTAGCTCGTGATCCACGTCAGCGCGTCGGGCCGCGTCGGGTCCGGCGCCAGCGCCTCCAACAAATCCCAGGTCCGGTAGCGTGTGGATCTCGTCAAAGCCGACGAACAAGTACGTCTTGCCGTGCGCGCCACCCACATCGCCCGCCGGCAGGATCTTGAGCTCGCCCTTGCCGTCCAGCCGCTCGATCACCTTCGCCTTCACCTCGACCTCGCGCGCCAGGATCGGGTTGGCCGCGATCAGCTTCTTCGCCAGCTTCAAGATCGTCGGCAGCCTGCCCTTCGTCGGACGCGAGCAGGAACACGTCGTTGCCGCGCCGGGCTCGGCCAGACGAAGAACCGATAAAACGCCGCCAGGATCAAGTCGGCAGACTTCCAGTTCTTCTTGCCCGCGGCCCGCCAACACCAGGTTGTACTTCGGCCGCCCGTCCGGCTCGAAGGTGAACAGCGCCTCGGTCAGGATCGCGCCGGCGATAGGGCTCGATCGTGTCGAGCAGCGGCCGCCCGTCGAGCCAGACCAGGTGCGCAGAAGAAGTCTGAGCGGGTCGATCACGCCGCCGCCTTGACGTTCAGCACGTCGGCGAGCCGCGCCGGCGCCTGCTGCTGCCGCTCGATCCCAAGCGTCTCCAAGATCCGGCGCAACGCGCCGACCCAAGCGAGATAACGCCGGCTCGCGAAGTCGCCGACCTCGCCCTTGTCGACCAGCTCCACCCCGAGGATGTCGAGCGTCACCACCAACTTGGCCGCCTGGCGGACAAGGATCTCCTGCGGCGGCGTCAGCTCGCCGCCCAGGTGGGCGGTCAAATCCTTGATGGTCCGCCGCTCAAGCTTGCCCTCATGAAGTCGACCGTCAATCTGCCGGAACCGGTTCTGCTTTCCAGTCCAGGGCCTTTGACGGGACGCGATGCGCGGGCCACCCCTCGGCATCTGAACCTGCACTTTCCGGCGCCAAATGAACGAGGAAATCACAACTACCAGACGCGCAAACTTTAGCAAGTCCTTTGTGCTCGCTCCGCGGGCGTTGCCGCGACCGGCAACCCGAGCGGAACCGGGCCGGAAATCGCCTGTCCGTGACCCAGCCGTGACCCCAGGACCCAAATCGGCCGCCTGAACGTCAGCAATTGAGCCGATCTCGCTCGCTTGGTCCGGTGTTGATCCAGCACAAGAGCGCCACCAACCAACTGAAATCGCCGGCAATTCCGGCGACAGTACAACCTCGCTGGCAAGGTGCGCCCGAAAAATCGTCGCCTAGCGCTCAACAACCCCGCGCGTGCGGCAACAGAAGCATCGTCGGCAGGCGTGGCGGCGGGATCGCTGCCCCATGCGCGGGGCAACGGTGGCAAGGGCGCGGCGGAGCAACGCGGGGCGCGGGGGAAATCTGCGCACCAACCTCCACAGGTAAGCGCCGCGCCCAGCGGCGCGGCGTTCAGGAGATTTGTACGGTTTTATACGCTATTTCGCCATCCCCTATATGTATACCTTTTTGAATATCTTCAGTAAAAGTTCCTCTTATCTACTAAACTAGCAGTAGTAGCAAAAGGCGTATCTTTTTATATGAGGAGTAAAATAGCGTATAAACCGTATTAACCGGCAAACGCCCCCCGGCGCGCTCAGCTTCCCAGGAAAACTGCCCGTTTTCGGGGCCGGAGGTTTGTAGGCTATCGTTTTTGCCCCAAAGCGTATAAACCTCAAACCCTTGGAAACCGCGGGCTTCAGGGCGCTCGGAAATCCGGTTTCTGCGCGAACGCATAGCGTATAAACCGCTCGCTCCTCAGCCGCCGTCATGGACCCGCGGGTTCACCGCCCAGTGGTCGGCGGGCCGCCCGCCCTTGGGGCCGCTCGCCCCGGCCGCCGGTCGCAGCCAGCCGATGTCTTCGAGCGCTTCGAGGGCGGCGATGATCGGCTTCCTCTCGCGCATCCCAGCCCAGTGCATCTTGGTGATGTCGTTGATCCGGATCTTGTCGAGCTTCTTGCGCTGGATCAGCTCGGCGATGCGCTTGGCGTTCTCGTGGGCATCGACCTTGCCGAAGGCAGCAACGAGGCGCGCGTAGCTCGGCACGCAAAAACGCTCGAAGATCCCGAGCGCGGCATCGAGCGTGCGGCGATCGACGGCGAGCCGGTTGCTCTCGAAGACGCCGTCGATGGTGGTCCTGCGGAACATGTGGATCACGACGCAGAGCCGGAGCACCAGGCCCTGGCCCTTGGTCAGGAAGCCGTGAGTTGGTCGCTCGGCTGCGGCGGGGCCGCGCACGCGCGTGCGCATATGATGATCATACCAGGCGTTGAACTCGGCTTGGGCCTCGGGGTCGAAGCGCAGGGGTTCGTCGCGCGAGCAGTCGAGCTCGGCGAGGCGGATGACGGCTTCGGTGACGGCTCGGCGGTAGTCGCGTTCGGGCGCGATGTCGCGGATGCCCGTCCACGGGAGGGGGTCGGGGTAGCAGGCGAGGCCGAATTGTTCGAGCAGACCGTCGTCGACGGCGTCGAGCGCAGCGCTGAAGGCGCGGCGGGCGACCTTGGGCTGGATGCCGCCGACGATGCCGCAGAAAATGTCCGGGATGATTTGGCGCCCGCGTTGGATGCGGTCGATCGCGTAGCGGCCGCCGGCGTGGGTTTCGAGCCAGAACTGGCGGTCGGAGCCGGCATTGTAGCGGCTCATGTTGCTGATCCATCCGCTGAGCTCGTCGCGGCTCAGGACGAGGCCGCGACTATGGACCATGGCGTCGGCGGCGGCTTCGATCGAGGCGTCGGTGATGACGAGTTTAGGCTGGGGTGGTTGGGGGTCTTCGCTGCCGACATTGGGCCCGAGCTCTTGTTTGGTCTTCTTGCGGGCGGCCTGCCTTGCCTCCCACTCGTCGTGGAGGATTTTCCAGGCTTCACGTTGGCGCGCTTCGGTGTGGTTGATCGGCGCCATCGCCTCCGTGAGCGCTGGGGATTTGCCTTGGCCTTTTTCCATGACGATGAACCCCCACAGGCAGGGGCGCTCGAGCCATGACCTGTCATTGACCTTGGGCTGGATGACGGCGTTCTTGCCGATCGCGGCGCCGAGCGTGATCAGCGCCGGGATGGCGATGAGCTCGGGCGGGACCGCCATGTTTTCGGCTTGGCGCTCGACCCACCCGCGTAACTGGTAGGGCAGGAGGTCGGTCGGGAAGGCGGGCGCGGGTGGCGTCTCGCCGAGCAAGCCGGGCTCGGGCCATTCTTCCGGTTGGCCGCTGATGCGCCCGAAGGCGGCGTCGACGGTGCGGGTGTAGTAGTCGGTGCGGGCGGCGTGGTCGGCGTCCGGGGCGTGGATCATCAAGAACGCGCGCAGATAGCGCGCGACCATCGGGGGCGTGAAGCCGGCGCGGGCGAGCCGCGCGCACAGATGGTAATCCCAGCCTGATTGCGAAGCGTCGGGCGGCGGCGTGGCGGTCTTGTGCCAGATCGCGGCGAGCTCTTGGTTCGGGTGTTCGAGCAGGATCTCGATCTGCTCCTCGGTCGCGGGCTCGGGCAGGTCGGCGGTCTTGCGCCGCTTGGGCTGGGCGGCGCCGTTCGCCCGCTCGGGGGCGGGGATCGGCTCGGCGGCGAGCGGTGGCTCGTCTTCGAGCCGCGCGATCGCGCGCTCGATATCGGTCCATGCGGACGTGTGTCCGCAGCTGTGCAGCAGTCTGGCCTGGCAGGGGACGCGCCCGGCTTTGCGCTTTTTCTTGTTCGGGTGGTTGATGGTGCCGGGCAGGCGCATGATCCGGTCGGCGTTCCACGTGCCCTTGCCGCCGAGCGTTGCTTCGAGGCGCTTGTTCAGGTCTTCGATGCTGGCGATGGCTTCGGGCGCGGCGGCGAGCGGCGCGGCTGCGCGATAGAAGACATGGACGCCGTTGCCGGAGTTGACGATGAAGCTCGGCGGGTCCGCCGTCGCGGCGAGCTCCTCGGCGAGGCCGAGCAGCCGGGCCCGCTCGGCGGCGAGCGGCGCGCCGTCGTGCGGGTCGAGGTCGGCGTGTTGGGCGATGAGGGCGATCAGATCCGCTTTCGTCGGCTTCTTGTGGACCCTGGGGTCGGCGAGGTTGACGCCGAAGTAGATGTTGCGGTCGGTGTTCATCCGCTCGACCCAGGCGAGCAGCTCGGTCTGCTCCTCGGGCCAGCTGAAGGCGTGGCCGCATGTCGGGCCGTCGGGCCTGATGGCGATCAGCGTCACGTGGGGCAGGTCCGCGCACCAGAGAGCGAGGAAGCTCTCGACTGCGGCGAGGTCGGTGGCCGGCTCCTGATCGTCCTGGATCAGCCGGACCTGCGTTTTCCCGGTGGTGACGTTGACCCGGTAGTGCAGTCCGCCCGGTAGCACCTCGCCGTCTGGTACGTCCTGCCATTGGTTGGTGGGAGTGAAGCGCGCGGTCATGGCTGCTCTCTGCAGGAGTTGCAAGAGCAGCTGCCAGCGGCGGCCGGCATGCCGCAGAGCACGCATCCGGCGAGGCCGAGCTCGGCGCGCAGATAGTCGGCGGATTTGCAGACTGGCATCGGCCGCTTCATGCCGCGGACGTGGAGGAAGATGCGCTCGCCTCGGCTGCTCTGAGGCTCGACCGAGATCGCGGTAATGCTCGCGGCCGGGATCAGCCAGGTGCGCATGGCCGAGTGCGGTGCGCCGTCGTGATCGAGCGGGAAATCAAGGTCCCGCTCCTCGATCTCAAACCAGCGCGACCCGTAGCGCGGGCACGGCGGGGTCGTTTCCGTCATGGCACGGCCTCTGCTTCGAGAACGAGCGCGGCGACGGTCTCGCCGGCGACCGGGACGGCGAGCGACCGCGGGGCGGTCAGGTTGATTGTGACGGCCGATCGGCTGCCCCTTCTGTGCCGCCCAGAGGAGGTTGGCGCGTGTGAGCGGCCGATGTGGCGCTGGAACCAGAGCTGATCGTCACGGGAGGCGGCATCGAGGCCGCGCTTGACGGCGCGCGCTAGCATCTCTTGCGTTCGAGGTGGCGGATCGTGGCCTCGACCACGGCGAGCCGGCGCTGGATCTCGGCCTCGGTAACGTCGCGGCCGATGAAGACCACCGAGCCGTTGCGATGCGCGCAACGCCAGACGCCCGATGGCAGGCGGCGCCGGGTCCAGTCGATCGCGGCCGGGCGGGTGGCGATGGCGGCGGTCATGGCGCCTCTCCCGCGATCCGGCGCAGGGCCTCATCCCAGCTGGCGGTCGGCTGCTCCTCGAGCAAATCGCGCACCTGATCGGCGAGATCGTCGGGTGCCTCGGCTTCGGCCCAGCGCCTAGCGGCGCGCTTGTTCGCCTTCTTGATCGCCTCGTCGATCTCGGCGTGCGCCCGGAGCGAGCGCCACGCTGCGACGAGGTCCGCGCCGTCCGGGACCACCTTGTCGATTCCGCGCTCAATGAGCGCGGCCTCGACCAGCTCGACCAGCGCTTCGGTGCTGAGCGCGTTCAATTCGACGCGGCGCTTCTCCAGGATCTCGATTTCGTCTTCAGTCGCGCCACACGCGCGCAGCCGGTCGTCGCCGATGTGGTTCAGCGTCTTTTCACCGATCGGCTCGTCCTCGAGCCCGCCGGGATCATCGTCCTTGCGCTCGCTGGCCAGTCCGCCGAAGTCTATGATTTGATCGAGTCGCAACCCGATGTGGACCACCTCGACACCGCTGGTGTGGCGGTAGCGCCAGGTGCCGGCGCGCAGATTCTCGGCGATCGTGAACCCCTGGCGGTCGAAATCGGTCAGGACGAAGATCTTCGCGGCGGTCGGCCCGAAGGCGTCGACCAGCTTCAGCTCGGCCTCGACGTTCTGCCCTTCGTTGCCGACGATCGCGAGGTCATGCTTCACGTCGACCTCAAGCGCGCGCAGCAGGTCGGCGATGCCGCCCTTCTCGACCACCAGCACGCCGCCGAAGCGATGACAGGGGCCGCTCGTCTGCACCTCCCAGTTCGGCGGCTCGATGCCAAACGCGCCGACCTCGGCGCCGTCCGTCCAGCCCGCGCGGTAGACCCCGACTTCGGCGGTCCCGAGCCCGACGCGGCGGTTCGTGTGTGGCTCGATCAGCTCGCCGCGGGGCTTATAGAGCACCCGCCAGCCGGCGGTGAGCGCGGGGTTCTCCTGCATGAACCGCGAGAGCAGGGTGTAGCAGAAGCGCGAGCGCTCTTCCGGCTTGAGTTCCTCCCGGTCGAGCTTCGCGAGGATGCCGGGCCGGGCGGCGTAGAAGACCTGCTGCGACAGCACCGGGTAGGCGCCATCGCTCGACGCCGCGACGTAGGCCTCCGCCATCTCCGCGAACGCCGCAGAAGTGAAGTTCCAGCTTTTCGCCGGCTTGCTCAGTGGCGGCTTCCTGCCGCCGGCGAGCGCCTTGGCGTACTTGACCCACGGCTTGGCGATCCGGGCGAGCGTGGCGCCGACATGCCTCGCCTCCCCGGAGGCGAGGGCGAGCCGGGTTTTGCCGTAGTCAAGCGTCTGCCGCGCCGGCGTGATCCTGTGCAGGAACAGCAGGATCTCCTGATCGCTGCCGAAGAACTCCCCGGCCAAGTCGGTGATCTCGACGGCCATCCTCTCAGGCATGATCACCGGCGAGAAATTCTGCCCGGCCAGCACCTGCCGCTTCTCCAGGCCGGGCAGGTGGGTGAAGCCGATCTCCCAGCGGGTAGGGACAGAGCCAACTACACAGTCAAAAGTGTCGTACGTAAGGAACCAGCCGTCGGTCTTGGCGGCCGAAGCATGGTTCAGCGCCCACTGCTCGAACGTCTCCTTGCCGACCACGCCGAGCGCGTCCGGCTTCGGCGCCCGGCTGGCGTCCTGCATTGCGGCCAGCAGCGCCGCCGTCCGTTCCGGGTCGAGGCTGGTCCCGCTGCCGTTCAGGAGCGCCGTCAGCGGCTCGTAGGACAGGCCGGCGGCTGCTGCCACCTGCGCGCGCTTGGGGTTGCTGCTGAGGCCCCGGAAGCCGCCGACGAACTGGGCGACCGTGATCTTGGGATTGCGCTTGATCTCGAGGACCACCCGATGGCCGAAGCGCTCGGCGGTGTACCAGTGCGCCGGGATCGCCTCGCGCGCGGTCCACTTTGCGACCGCCGTGGTCGCGCTCCAAGTGAAGTCACCATTTAGCTTGAATGTTGCGTGCGGGTTGAGCCAGGCGTGGTCGTTGATCGCCGAGTAGGCCATCCGCAGCCGCGCGTTCGGGGTCTGGGTGAGCAAGGCCGGCACCGGTGGCGCGGCCACGCTGATCGTCGTGCCCGGCGTCGGTGGCAATGCGCGTTCGACGTGGTCGACGTCAATGCGCTGCTCGAGCCGGTTGACCCGGAGCGTGATCTGATGCGTGACGCCGCAGCTCTTGATCGTGGTCACCGCCTCGTCGCAGCCGAAGCCGAGGGGGAGGGCCATGAGCACTTGCAGGGCGTTCCCCTGGGCGCCCCTGTCGGGCGCGGCGAAGGCTTCCCTGGTGCTGGTCCGCTCCGATCGGACGCACAGCTGCGCCACCAGCTCCGGCGCCAGGCCGGGACCATTGTCGGTGACCGTCACGGTGCGGTCATCGACCTCGACCGCGATTTCGGGCTCGACGCCGGCCTCCTCGGCGCTGTCGAGGCTGTTGTCGATCAGCTTTTTGAGGATGGCACCCTGCCACAGGTCGCGCGGGCAGCCCATGCGCTTGCTGAGCTCGGGCTCGGTGCCGAACTCGAGGTCGCGGCTGAACGAGAAGGGGATCCGGGACGCGCTCACGGCCGCCACTCCGCAAGCAGCGCCACGACGGTCGCGGGCGAGCAGCCGAGCCGGGGTCCGATCTCGCCCACGCTGGCGCCCTCGGCGCGCCACCAGGAGGCGCGCCGCGCCATCCAGGCCAGCAACGACGAGCGGACTTGCGGGGCGTGACGGGCTGGGTTACCTGATGGAACGTCGTCGTGTCGTAAGAAGCCGTCTGCCGTTCCCCGGGTGCCCAGCCCGGGGGCGGCGCGGGCGGTCAAGGCCCGGCTCCGACCTCCAACTCGCGATCAACTTCACGCCCCCGGCGGCCGCGATCCGGGCGGAGTGGTCGCGGTGCCGACTGACCAACCTTCGGAACACCGACCGACTCTTCGCGCGGCGGTTCGCGGTCATCGAGCAGCTGCTGGATGAAGTAGTCCGCCTCGGCCTCGTCCGTCGCATTTTTGCCCATGACCTTCGTCGGCCTCGGGCAGCGCGGGTCAGTGTTCCGCAGACGAAATAGGCCTGTCTTGGAGATGTTATTCAGCCGACGCCGGAACTCGCGGTCTTCGATTAGCTTGCGGGGCATGGCATGGTCCTTCCAAGTCCCAGTTGGAACTCGAAGGATTGTATAAACTAGCTCTCCACGAGGCTCAGGAAGCTTGACTCGGGGTGGTCCAACCGGTAGGAGGAACGAAGCGAGAACATAGGTGCTGGAGGGCTGGGATGGACGACGATCTGATGGCTGGGCTGCCGGGCGACCTGCCGACGTTCATCGCCCGGTTCGGCAGCGACGCGCAGTGTCGGGACTATCTGTTCCGGGCGCGCTGGCCCGCCGGCTTTCGCTGCGCCGGCTGCGGCCACGAGCGCACTTACAGCCATAGGCTGCGCCTGATCGAGGAGTGCGCGGCCTGCGGCAAGCAGCACTCGCTGTTGGCCGGCACCATCTTCGAGCAGACCAAGAGCGGCCTGGCCAAGTGGTTTCTCGCGATCTACCTGGTGACCTCGAGCAAGGGCGGGATCTCGGCGATGGAGCTCAAGCGGCAGATGGGCTTCGGGTCGTATCAGATCCGGCTGCACAAGATCAGGAGAGCGATGGTGCGGCCGGAGCGGACGCCGCTCGCCGCGCGGGTCGAGGCCGACGAGACTTATGTCGGCGGTCCCAGGCCGGGCAAGCCGGGACGCGGCGCCGGCGGCAAGGTCAAGGTCGCCGGTGCGGTCGAGAGCGGCCGCGGCCAGGCCCGCGGGCGCCGTCTGGGTCGGCTGCGCCTGGCCGTGGTGCCGGACGTCTCGGCGCAGAGCCTGGAAGGCTTCCTGGCCGCCGCGGTCGCCAAACCGGCGACGATCGCGACCGACGGCTGGTCGGGCTACGGCGGGCTCGCGGCCGCAGGCTACGACCACGAGCCGCTCAACCTGGCCGCCAGCTGGGGCGACGCGGCGTTGCGCCTGCCGGCGATCCACCTGGTGTTCGGGCTCGCCAAGCGCTGGCTGCTCGGCACCCACCACGGCGCCGTCTCGAAGAAGCATCTGCCGGCCTATCTCGACGAATTCGTGTTCCGCTTCAACCGCCGCACCGCCAAGAACCTCAGCCACCGCTTCGCCCGCGTCATCCTGCAAGCGGTCCGCACCCGCCCGGTCACCTACCACACCATCGTCGCCGCGGTCACCTCCTGAAGGTTATGGAGAGCTAGTTTGTATAATAAGACTTTCTCGGGCGCCGCAAGCAAACAATTAACTAGCTCTCCACGAGGCTCAGGAAGCTTAACTCGGGGTGGGCCGGCCAGTAAAGAGAACAAAAACAGAACATAATGTGAGAGAGCTGGGATGGATGACGATCTGATGGCCGGGCTGCCGGGCGACCTACCGACGTTCGTCGCCCGCTTCGGCAGTGACGCCCAGTGTCGGGACTATCTGTTCCGGGCGCGCTGGCCCGCTGGCTTTCGCTGCGCCGGCTGCGGCCACGAGCGCGCGTACCGCCACAAGCTGCGCCTGATCTACGAGTGCGCGGCCTGCGGCAAACAGCACTCGCTGCTGGCCGGCACCATCTTCGAGCAGACCAAGACCGGCCTGGCCAAGTGGTTCCTCGCGATCTACCTGGTGACCTCGAGCAAGGGCGGGATCTCGGCGATGGAGCTCAAGCGCCAGATGGGCTTCGGGTCGTATCAGACCGCCTGGAGCTGGCTGCACAAGATCAGGAAAGCGATGGTGCGGCCGGAGCGGACGCCGCTCGCCGCGCGGGTCGAGGCCGATGAGACCTATGTCGGCGGCCCCAGGCCGGGCAAGCCGGGGCGCGGCGCCGGCGCCAAGAGCAAGGTCGCCGGCGCGGTCGAGAGCGGTCGCGGCCAAGCCCGCGGGCGCCGTCTGGGACGCCTGCGCCTGGCCGTGATCCCCGATGTCTCGGCGCGCAGCCTCGAGGGCTTCCTGGCCGCGGCCGTGGCCAGACCGGCGACGATCGCGACCGACGGCTGGTCCGGCTACGGCGGGCTCGCGGCCGCAGGCTACACCCACGAGCCGCTCAACCTCAGCGCCAGCTGGGGCGATGCGGCGCTGCGCCTGCCCGCGATCCATCTGGTGTTCGGGCTGACCAAGCGCTGGCTGCTCGGCACCCACCACGGCGCCGTCTCGAAGAAGCATCTGCCGGCCTATCTCGACGAGTTCGTGTTCCGCTTCAACCGCCGCACCGCCAAAAACCTCAGCCACCGCTTCGCCCGCGTGATCCAGCAAGCGGTCCGCACCCGCCCCGCAACCTACCACGCTATCGTCGCTGCGGCCGCTTCCTGACGGTTGTGGAGAGCTAGTACAATTAAATGCTATTTATCTGTCACTTCAGGCCGAATTTGTAGTGCCTGCGCACTGTGCGTTCGTGCAAGCCGGTCTCGTTGGCGACCCGCCTCAGCGCCGCAGCCAGGAGCTTCTTGGGCGGCGTCCTTCCCTGGCGCCGCAAGACATCTCGAACGCGGACGACCCGGCGGAAGACCATCCGCTTCATCACGTCGATATGGGCGTCCCCATACGAATAGGGCGCAGCGTCTTTCCTGGGGCGGCCGCGCTTGTGGTCCGTGAGGTACTCCCGCTCTATGAACTCTGCGGCGATTTCTCGCGCCACATGGGCGGAACAGTACGGGTCGCGCAGCTGCCGAACGAGCAGCGCCGCCTCCTCGGTTATCGGCGATGCCTCGACCCACGCGCGTATATCAGCTTTGGTCGGGTGGAGGATCCACCAGCGCACCATCCTGGGCGGACGGCGCGGCATCTCAGCGCGCTGTCCGCAGCGCCACCACCTTGGCCTCGCCGCCGCCCGCGATCCGCTCGAGTTCGGCCGCCCACGCCAGCAGCGCCTGGCGCACCTCGGGCTCGGCCTTGTAGGTGTTGTACGTCCTCTCGATTCTTCGCCCGACGATGTGGCCCAGGATGCGCTCACCGATGTCCGGCCGGACCCCCAGCCGGTCCAGGTTCGTGCGCACTACCCGGCGCAGATCGTGGAGCTGCCAGTCGGTCGTGTCCGACAGGCGATGGGCCGTCTGCATCATCCGCGAGAATCCGGAGATCGGCTTGGCGCCGTCCCGCCCGGGGAACACCAGCGATATTCCATCGAACCTGGGCGCCGCCTCGAGGATCGCGAGCGCCGGCGGCGTCAGTGGGCGGAGGATCTCCTCGCCGGTCTTGCTCCGGCTCGACGGCAGGCGCCAGAGCTGGCGGGTGAGGTCGACCTCGTCCCAGGTCGCCGCAGCCCACTCGGAGCGCCTCGCACCCGTCAGCAGAAGCAACCGGCCGAAATCACCGAACGGCCAGCCCATCTCCACGAACCCCCGCCACACCGCGGCGATCTCGTCCTCGGACAAGGTCCGAGAGCGCTCGCGCTCGCGATGCGGCAGGTCGACGCCGGCGGCCACGTTGGCCTCGACAATCGAGCGCTTCACCGCCCAGTTCAACATGGCTTTGAGGACCTGCAAGGTCCGGTTCGCCGAGACCGGTGCCCGATCGTGGATGGCGTCGATCAGGGCGACGACGTCCCGCTTTGCGATCGACTGGATCGGCCGCTCGCCCCACGCGCTCACGACGTCGCGCCGCAGCCGCTGCTCGGTCCAATGGGCAGTCCGCAGGTTCCGGCGAAGATGGCGCGCGGCGTATTCCTCGACGACGCTGGCGACGCTGTTCTGGTGGCGCGATCGCCTCGCCTCGACCGGGTCGGTCCCTGCCCTCGCCTGATCGACCAGTCGCCTTGCTCTGGCGCGCGCCTCGGCCAGGGACATGATCGACGCCGGCCCGAGCGTCACCCGCCTCTGCCGGCCGCCGATCCTGAAGCGGACCACATAGCTCTTGACGCCGCGCTCGCCGACGCGGAGCGCGAAGCCCGGCACGCCGGCAGGCCCGTCCGTGAGCTCATAGCGCCGACCGCGCGGGCGCGCCTTGTCGACACCGAGCTGGGTCAAGAGTCGTGCCATCACCAGATCTCCGGGGGACACACCAGGGACACATACCACCTTGGTCAATGGTGGAACCCGTTGAACCGGGATGGTACACTAATCGCCTGGAAGGGCCAGAGAAATCGGCGGCGGCGCGGGCCGCCCTGGACCGCGCAGGAACCCGTCGGCAGGTGGAAGTTGATCACCGCACCGCCGACCGCGACGCAGAGCACGAACAGCGCGACGAAGAACTGGACCAGGGACGACGAGGTCAGCATGCGCTCGGCGCGGTCGGTCTGGTGCAGGATGTCCTGGTACTCGGCGATGTGGCGGTCGATGATCTGGGTGCGCTGGAGCAGGCGGGTGACCTTGCCCTCGACCTGCGCCAGCAGCTGCTGGGCGCGTCGCCAGTGGCCCATCATCCGCTTGAGGTGCTCGTGCCGGCCGCGGGTCGCGATCCGGTATTCGGCGCGCGCCTGGTCCTGCGCCTTGAGCAGCGAGGCGTGCACCGCCTCGAGGATCTGGCCCACCATCGGATCCTCACGTGGCGTCTCGATCTCGGCCACCGCCTTGACCGCCTTGACCCAGCCCGGCGGCGCCGGGGGCACCTCCTGGGACTGCTGATGGTCCTCCTCGAGTGCGGTCGCCTGCTCGGACAGGCGGCGGTTGAGGGTCGGGCAGCCGGCCAGGTCGCGGCGCACCTGGGCGTCGATGCGCTCGAACTCGCGCTCGATGATCCGCTCCTTGGCCTCGCGGCCGGCCGCCAGCAGGACCTCGCGGTTGCGCGCCTGCAGCCGCTGCTCGGCGAGCACGACCGAGCGCCCGGCAAGGCGCATGGTCCGGTGCAGGGCGCGCGCCAGCGACAGCAGCATCCGGTGCGCCGGCAGGCGGGCGAAATACATCGCGACCGCCAGGACCGCGAACCAGAGCAGCCAGGCCAGCGGCGAGTTCAGGACGTGCAGGTCGGCCAGGGGCATGAGGGCCTCGCTTCGCTGTCGCCGGCGCCCGCCGCGGGGGCAGGCGCGGGCCGGGACTTGCCAGCGACTTTGTGCGCGAGGTCCGGTATCAGAACCGTTAATCGATCAACTTGTCGAGAAACTATGACAATCATAAGAGAGCAAGCTTGGCATGATCCGAAGTCGGAGTTGTCGCTCCCTGCCCTACCTGCCCGGTCCGCCGAAATCGTGGCGGCGGTGTTTGTATTGCAGCGCGATCAGGGTCGCCTTGAACGGGCGCATCAGGCCGAGGACCAGGACGAGCGCGAGCGGCAGCCAGAGGACGAGATGCAGCCAGATCGGCGGCTGGTACTTGACCTCGGTGAAGAGTGCCAGGCCGACCACGATGCCGCCGGCGATCAGGATGATGAACGCGACCGGCCCGTCGCCGCTGTCCTGGGCGGACAGATCGGCCCCGCACGCCGGGCAGGGATGGCGGACGCTGAGAAAGCCCCGGAACAGCGGCGCCTGGCCGCAGGCCGGGCAGCGGCAGCGGAGCCCGGCCGAGAGCGCCGATGGCGCCGGGGCGCTCAAGCGAGCGGCGCCGCTCGAGCGCCGGCGCCGCCGGTCAGCCCGCGGCGGCGCTGGCGGCCGCCATGTAGCCGCCCCACCAGTAGACCCAGCTGAACAGGAACAGCCAGACCACGTCGACGAAGTGCCAGTACCAGGCGGCCGCCTCGAGCCCGACGTGCTTGTCGGGCCGGAAATGGTCGTACCAGGCGCGCATCGTGCAGACGATCAGGAAGGTCGTGCCGATCATCACGTGGAAGCCGTGGAAGCCGGTCGCCATGTAGAAGGTCGAGCCGAAGATCCCGCTGTGCAGCGAGAAGCCCTCCGGGCTGTAGATCGTGCGCACGTACTCGTAGGCCTGGAAGCTCGTGAAGGTGAGCCCGAGCAGCACGGTCAGCGCCAGCGCCTTGGTCGCGGTCTTATTGTCGCCCTCGCGCACGCAATGGTGCGCCCAGGTGACGGTGCAGCCCGAGAGCAGGAGGATCATGGTGTTGAGGAACGGGATGTCCCAGGCCTCGACCGGCTCGACGCCCTTGGGCAGCCAGGTGTAGCCCTCGACCGTCATCGGATGGTTCAGCACGCCCCAGAAGAAGGCCCAGAAGAAGGCGTAGAAGAACAGCACCTCCGACGTGATGAAGAGCGCCATGCCGATCCGCAGGCCGCGCGAGACCGGGTCGGTGTGATCGCCGGTGCGGGCCTCGCGGATCACGTCCCGCCACCAGTGCACGAGCGTGTAGGCGAGGCCCAGCACGGCGACCAGCATGACCCAGGGGCCGCCCTTGATCTCATGCATGTACATGAGGCCGCCGCTGACCAGGATCAGCGCCGAGATCGAGCCGGTGATCGGCCACGGGCTCGGCTGCACCAGGTGATAGGGGTGGTGGGCCTCGTGATGCCCGTGGTGGGCGGCGTCAGCGTGCGTGGCCATCCTCAAGTTCTCCTGCCTGCCCTGGCGCTGCTGGGGGGCTCGGCTGCGGTCGATCTGGTCACGACGCGGAGTGCTCGCCGTCGCCGTCCTCGACCATGAAGAAGGTATAGGACAGCGTGATCGTCGTCACCTCGCGCGCGTTCGGGTCGTCGAGGATCGCCGGGTCGACGAAGAACGACACCGGCATGTCGACCTCCTCGCCCGGCTGCAACACCTGCTCGTTGAAGCAGAAGCAGGCGATCTTGTCGAAGTAGGCGCCGACCTTGTCGGGTGTGACGTTGTACGCGGCCTGGCCGGTGATCACGTGATCGGACCGGTTCCTGGCGCGGAAATAGGCGAGGTGCTGCTCGCCGAGCTTGACCTCGACCTCGCGCTGCTCGGGCTCGAACAGCCAGGGCAGCTTGGGATCGACGTCGGCGTTGAAGCGGACCTTGATCGTCCGCTCGGCCGCCTTGGCCGGCGCCGCCTCGGCGACCTGGGTGGTGCCGCCATAGCCGGTGGCCGCGCAGAACAGGCGATAGAGCGGCACCGAGGCGGCGGTCAGGCCGAGCATGCCGGCGATCGCGGCGCAGGCGAGCAGCGCGACCAGGGTGTTCGCGCGTCGGGTCGGGCGGCGCGGCCCGCTCATGACACGTTGCCGCTCATCTTGACGATCGTGATCAGGTAGAACAGCAGCGCCAGCGCGCCCAGGATCAGGGCGATGGCGAGGTTCTTGTTGCGCTGGCGACGGTCCATCCGGGCGGCGATCACCACGCACCCCCGGCGCTGCCCGCCATGGCGGCAAAGCCGAGCGCCTTGTCCGCGACCAGGGCGAAGAACAGCGCGAACAGGTAGACGATCGAATAGCGGAAGGTCTGGCTGGCGGTGCGCTGGGTCCGGTCGCGCCAGAGCCGGATCGCGTAGCCGAGGAAAACCCCGCCGAGCCCGAGCGCCGCGAGGCCGTAGAGCGGGCCGGAGAGGCCGAGGCCCCAGGGCAGGAGGCTGACCGGCACCAGCACGAGCACGTAGCCCAGGATGTGCCGGCGGGTCCGCTCGGGACCGGCCACCACCGGCAGCATCGGCACGCCGACCCGCGCGTAGTCTCGGCAGCGGTACAGCGCCAGCGCCCAGAAGTGGGGCGGCGTCCAGACGAAGATGATCAGGAACAGGAGGATCGAGGCGAGGCTGACGTCGCCGGTCACCGCCGCCCAGCCGACCATCGGCGGGAAGGCGCCGGCGGCGCCGCCGATCACGATGTTCTGGGGCGTGCGCCGCTTCAGCCAGAGCGTGTAGACGAACACGTAGAAGGCGATGGTCAGGACCAGCAGCGCCGCCGCCACCCAGTTGACCGCGAGCCCCATCACCATGGTCGAGATGATCGCGAGGATGACCCCGAAGGCGAGCGCGTCGTCGCGGCTGATCCGCCCGGTCGCGGTCGGGCGCAGGCGGGTGCGCGCCATGGCGCGGTCGATGTCGACGTCGTAGCCGTTGTTGATCGCGGCCGCAGCCCCGGCCGCGACCGCGATGCACAAGATCGCGACGAACGCCAGCACCGGATGCAGGCGGCCCGGCGCCAGGTACAGCCCGGCGGCCGCCGAGAACACCACCAGCGACATGACGTTGGGCTTCAAGCAGCACCCAGTAGTCGCGGACCTCGGAGGTGGCCGCGGCCGCTGGCTGGAGGCCGACGAGCTGCTCTGGCGCCGCCACGCTACTTGACCTGCGGCAGCTCGTTGAAGGTATGGAACGGCGGCGGCGACGGCAGCGTCCACTCGAGCGTGGTCGCCCCCTCGCCCCACGGATTGTCCGGACATTTCTCGCCGGCGGTGAAGGTGCTTGCCAGATGATAGAAGAACACGACCAGCGTGCCGATCAGCGAGATGTAGGCACCGATCGACGCCACCATGTTCCAGGGCGCGAACGCGTCCGGATAGTCCGGAATCCGCCGCGGCATCCCGGCGACGCCCAGGAAGTGCATCGGGAAGAAGGTCAGGTTGACGCCGATGAACGTCAGCCAGAAGTGCAGCTGGCCCAGCTTCTCCGGGTATTGCCGCCCGGACATCTTCCCGATCCAGTAGTAGAAGCCGGCGAAGATCGTGAACATCGCGCCGAGGCTCAGCACGTAGTGGAAGTGGGCGACGACGTAGTAGGTGTCCTGGAGGGCGACGTCGACGCCGGCATTGGCCAGCACCACGCCGGTCACGCCGCCGACCGTGAACAGGAAGATGAAGCCGATCGCCCACAGCATCGGCGTCTTGAACTCGAGGGAGCCGCCCCACATGGTGGCGATCCAGCTGAAGATCTTGATGCCGGTCGGCACCGCGATGACCATGGTCGCGGCCACGAAATACGCCTTGACGTCGACGCTCATGCCGACCGTGAACATGTGGTGCGCCCAGACGATGAAGCCGATGAAGCCGATCGCGACCATGGCGTAGGCCATGCCGAGATAGCCGAACACCGGCTTCTTCGAGAAGGTCGACACGACCTGGCTGGTGATCCCGAATCCCGGCAGGATCAGGATGTAGACCTCGGGATGGCCGAAGAACCAGAACAGATGCTGGAACAGGACCGGATCGCCGCCGCCCTCGGGGTCGAAGAAGTGGGTGCCGAAGTTGCGATCGGTCAGCAGCATGGTGATGGCGCCCGCCAGCACCGGGATCGCCAGCAGCAGGAGGAAGGCGGTGACCAGCAGCGCCCAGACGAACAGCGGCATCTTGTGCATGGTCATGCCGGGGGCGCGCATGTTGAAGATCGTGGTGATGAAGTTGATCGCGCCGAGAAGCGATGAGGCGCCCGCCAGATGCAGGCTGAAGATGACCATGTCGACCGCCATGCCGGGATGGCCGACCGCGGATGAGAGCGGCGGGTAGATGGTCCAGCCGGTGCCGGCACCACCGACCAGGGTCGAGCCCAGGAGCAGGAGGAAGGCCGGCACCAGCAGCCAGTAGCTGATGTTGTTCATGCGCGGGAACGCCATGTCCGGCGCGCCGATCATCAGCGGGATCATCCAGTTGCCGAAGCCGCCGATCATCGCCGGCATGATGAAGAAGAACACCATGATCAGGCCGTGGCCGGTCACCAGCACGTTGAACAGGTGATGGTTCTCGCCCAGGATGCCGGGCCCGGGCGACATCAGCTCGAGGCGGAAGATGACCGAAAAGATCATGCCGAGCACGCCGGCGATGAACGCGGTCCCCAGGTACAGCGTGCCGATGTCCTTGTGGTTGGTCGAGTAGACCCAGCGGACAAGGAAGTTCTTCGGAGCGCCGCGCTCGTCGACGGCGACCGCACCACCATAGGCCATGATCAGCTCCTCGGTCCTCTGCTCGCTGGCTCGGCACTCTTGGCCAGATCGATCGCGCCGCTCTCAGCGTACTGTGCCTTTGCCTGCTTGACCCAGCTCTGGAACTCGTCCTTGGACACCGCCTTGACCATGATCGGCATGAAGCCGTGCAAGTCGCCGCAGAGCTCCGAGCACTGACCGTAGTAGGTGCCGGGCGTCAGGATCCGGAACCAGAACTCGTTGAGCCGGCCCGGCACCGCGTCGATCTTGACGCCGAACGGCGGCATCGCCCAGGAATGGATCACGTCGGTCGCGGTGGTCAGCAGGCGGATGTTGGTGTCGACCGGCAGCACCACCAGGTTGTCGGTGGTCAGCAGGCGCAGCTGCCCCGGCTTCAGGTCCGCATCGGCGACCAGATTGGCGTCGAAGGTGAAGTCGCCGTTGTCCGGGTACTCGTAGCTCCAATACCACTGATGGCCGATCGCCTTGATCGTGAGCTCCGCCTCCGGCACCACGTCGGCGAAATACAACAGCTTGAACGACGGAATCGCGATCACCACCAGGATCAGCACCGGCACCGTGGTCCAGGCGATCTCGAGCAGGGTGTTGTGGGTCCGTCGCGACGGGGTCGGATGGCGCGAGGCGGCGAAGCGGATGCAGACATAGATCAGGAGCACCAGCACGAAGCCCGCGATCAGCACGATGATCCAGGACAGGAAGGTGTTGAACGCCTCCATCCGCTCCATCACCGGCGTCACCGCCGGCTGAAAGTTCATCTCCCACGGCTGCGGTCCGGCGGCCTGCGCCGGCCCGGCGGCGACGCCGAACAGCGCCAACAGAGTGAACAGGAGTACTGGCATGCGGACCTCTCGCGCGGACGAGACCAAGCCGGGCTAGGCGCTGGGCGTGAGCAAGGCGCTGGGCGTGAGCAGCGCGACCTTAGGACAACGCGCGGCAAATTTCACGTCATGATTCGGCCTCACATTCCAACCCCTCCAAGGGACAGATTGTCGCAACGCCGGGCCCTGCAGCCGCCCGGCCCCAGAGCCCCTGGTCGACCGGCCGCACGCCGCGCGGCGGCGGTCCCCTGGCGCTTCGACGCTACCGTTGCGCGAAAAAGCTCCCGGCAACCGCTCGTCCAGGCCGACGAAGCCCTATATGAGGACCTATACCAGGTTGGGTGGGGCGCCGCACCAGCGAAGCGCTGCCGCTAACTGTCGCGGCCCCAGATCCGGCCTCCAGGCTCCAGAGGAGACAGTTGTCGCCATGACCAGCCCGCACAGTCTGGACCCCTTCGCCAGCGCCGAGCTCGACCTGGAGCGTCTGCCCGAGCTGGTCGGCCGCGCGCTGGCAGGCGTCGACGACGGCGAGCTGTTCCTCGAGTATCGCGAGACCGAGAGCTTCAGCCTCGACGACGGCCGGCTCAAGACCGCGGCCTTCGACACCAGCCGGGGCCTGGGCCTGCGCGCGGTCGCGGGCGAAGCGATCGGGCTCGCGCACGGTTCCGAGCTCAGCATGGCGGCGCTCGAGCGCGCGATCGACGCGGTCGGCGCAGTCAGGGCCGGCTATCGCGGCCGCCTGGCGCTGCCGCCCCAGGGCACCAATCGCAAGCGCTACGGCGAGGGCAACCCGATCCAGGACCGGCCGCAGGCGGCCAAGATCGGCCTGCTCGAGCAGATCGACGCCTACGCCCGGGCCAAGGACCCCCGGGTCAGGCAGGTCAGCGCCAGCCTCGGCGGCTCCTGGCAGCGGGTCCTGATCCTGCGCGCCGACGGCTCAAAGAGCGCCGACATCCGGCCTCTGGTCCGGCTCAACATCCAGGTCGTGGTCGGCGACGGCAAGCGCATGGAATCCGGCAGTTTCGGCGCCGGCGGCCGGGTCGGCTACGACCAGCTGCTGACCCCCGCCAAGTGGCGCTCGATGGTCGACGAGGCGCTCCGCCAGGCCCTGGTCAATCTCGAATCGGTCGCAGCGCCGGCTGGCGAGATGACCGTGGTGCTCGGCCCCGGCTGGCCCGGCGTGCTGCTCCACGAGGCGGTCGGCCACGGCCTCGAGGGCGACTTCAACCGCAAGCGGACCTCGGCGTTCGCGGGTCTTCTGGGTCAGAGGGTCGCCGCCAAGGGCGTCACCGTGGTCGACGACGGCACCCTGGATCAGCGCCGCGGCTCGCTCACCATCGACGACGAGGGCACGCCCAGCGCCTGCAACGTCCTGATCGAGGACGGCGTCCTGGTCGGCTACATGCAGGACCGCCAGAACGCCCGCCTGATGGGCATGCAGCCGACCGGCAACGGCCGCCGCCAGAGCTACGCGCACCAGACCATGCCGCGCATGACCAACACCTACATGCGCGCAGGCGAGCGCGATCCGGAGGAGATCCTCAAGGGTGTCAGCCGCGGCCTCTACGCCCGCAATTTCGCCGGCGGCCAGGTCGACATCACCTCGGGCAAGTTCGTGTTCACCGCCGCCGAGGCCTATCTGATCGAGGACGGCCGGCTGACCGCGCCGGTCAAGGGAGCCACCCTGATCGGCAACGGCCCCGACTGCCTGACCAAGGTCGGGGCGGTCGGCAACGACCTGGAGCTCGACCACGGCATCGGCACCTGCGGTAAGGACGGCCAGTGGGTACCGGTCGGAGTCGGCCAGCCGACCCTCCTGATCGAGGGCCTGACGGTCGGCGGCACCGCCGCCTGAGAGCACCGCATGCGGGATGACCGTCAAGGCTGACCGGAAAGTCCAGGTTCGCACTTCCCGATCGGAACGACGGGATCCAGGGCTTTCTATCTCGAGGTGCCGCAGCCGGCACCGGTGATCACCGCGATGCTGACCGCGGGGCAGGCAGCGCCCCGCGGCATGGCTGCGCGGGCCTGAGCGCCGGGCGGGGCGCGGGCCGGCGCCTCATGCGAGCGCGGCGTCGACCGCCTGCCAGCAGGCCAGCGCCGCGAGCGCCGCGGTCTCGGCGCGCAGCACCCGGGGACCGAGGCTGACCGCGACGACCTGATCGAGCCCGCGCAACCCGGCCAGCTCCTCGTCGGTGAAGCCGCCCTCCGGCCCGATCAGAAGATCGCCCGCGCCGCGCGTCCGCAAGCTCTCGAGCAACGGCTCGCCGGCCCCGGTCTCGTCGCCGAAATAGAGCAGGCGCCCGTCCGGCCAGCTCTCGAGCCGCTGGTCGAGGGTCATCGGCAGCTCGATCTGGGGCACCGTGAGCCGCCCGGACTGCTCGGCCGCCTCGATCGCGATGCTCAGGACCCGCGCCCTGTTGATCCGATCGACCACCGAGCGCTGGGTGAACACCGGCTCGAGCCGGGTGACCCCGAGCTCGGTCGCCTTCTCGATCATGAACTCCTGGCGGATCCGCTTGAGCGGCGCGAACAGCAGCGCCGGGCCAGGCTCAGGCTGCTGCGGGCGCAGCTGCTCGGTGAGCGCGAGCCGGCAGCGCCGGCGCTCGACCGGCTCGATCACCGCCAGCCATTCGCCGTCACGGCCGTTGAACAGCACGGCCCGATCGCCGGCCTGGCGACGCATCACGGTCAACAGATAGTGGCATTGCGCCGCGCTCGGCTCCAAGAGCCCCCCCTGCGTCAGGGGCACGTCGACGAACAGACGAAGGTTGGCAGATCGCGGCACGCGAAGGAAGTTGTCATCCATGGGGGGCTCGCTTGTCCTGAGGTGGGGCGAACGCTAGAAGCATGACCATGGCGAAGCAAGGATTAGACGCGGCACCGATTGTCCTCGACCGCGAGCGCGGCTGGGTCGAGCGCCTGCCGGAGCGCGCGCGGCCCTATGCCGTGCTGGCGCGCTGGGACCGTCCGATCGGCAGCTGGCTCCTGCTCCTGCCCGGCTGGTGGTCGCTGGCGCTCGCCCCCGGCGGGCCCGACCCCCTGCTGGTCGCCCTGTTCGCGATCGGCGCGGTCGCGATGCGCGGCGCCGGCTGCGTGGTCAACGACCTGATCGACCGGGATCTCGAACTCCAGGGTCGAGCGCACCCGCCACCGGCCGCTCGCGAGCGGCCGTCTCGGCGTCGGCCAGGCGCTGGGCTTCCTCGCCCTGCAGCTGCTGGTCGGCCTGCTCGTGCTGCTGGCCTTCAACCGGTTCGCGATCCTGGTGGCACTCGCCTCGGTGCCGCTGATCGTGATCTATCCCTTGATGAAGCGGATCACCTGGTGGCCGCAGGCGTTCTTGGGCATCACCTTCAACTGGGGCGCTCTCGCCGGCTGGGCAGCGGCGACCGGCGCGCTCGCTCCGCCGGCCCTGCTGCTCTATGCCGCGGGCTTCTTCTGGACGCTCGGCTACGACACGATCTATGCCCATCAGGACAAGACCGACGACGCCCTGATCGGCGTCAAGTCGAGCGCGCGCCGGCTGGGCGCCGCGACCCCCCGCTGGCTCTGGGGTTTCTATGGCGTCACCCTGGCGCTGCTCGCCGCTGCCGGCTGGAGCGCCGGGTTGGGAGCGGGCTTCTACCTGGTGCTGATCGCGGTCGGCGGCCATTTCGTCTGGCAGATCCGGACCCTCGACATCGACGACCCGGCGTCGTGCCTGCGGCGCTTTCGCAGCAATCGCGAGCTCGGCCTCCTGGTCTGCCTGGCGCTCCTGGCCGGCAAGGTCGGGCTCTGATGGCGAGCCGGTCCGCCTGGACCAGCCTCAGCGACCTGACCAGCCTGCCGTCGCCCGCCCGGCTGCAGCGCGGCCTCCAGGAGCTTGCCGACCTCGCCCTGGATCGGACCCTTCGCCTCGCGGTCACCGGCCTGCGGGGCGGCGGCAAGACCGTGTTCATCACCATGGCGGTGCACCACCTGCTGCGCGCCGCGGAGCTGCCCTTCCTGGGCGCGGTCCAGGAGGGCCGGCTGCTGGGCGTCCGTCTGCTGCCGCCGCAGCCGGGGGACCTCCCGGCCTTTCCGTTCGAGGCGGCGCGCGCCGCGCTGACCGCGCCCGAGCCCCACTGGCCGGCGCCGACCGAGGGCCTGAGCGCGCTTCGCCTCCAGCTCCGCTTCATCGCCAAGGGCATGCTCCGGCGCCGGCTCGGCGAGCGCCGCCTGCTGACCGTCCAGATCATCGACTATCCGGGCGAGTGGCTGCTCGACCTGCCGCTGCTCGACCAGAGCTACGAGGCCTGGTCGGCCGCGACCCTGCGCGCCGCCGAGGCGCCGCCGCGCGCAGCCCTCGCCAGGGACTGGCGGAGCTTCGTCGCCGGGCTCGATCTCGAGGCCCCCGCCTCTCCCAGTGAGGCGGCCCGGGCAGCGGCGCTGTACACCGACTATCTGCACCGCTGCCAACGCGACGCCGGCCTCAGCCTGCTGCAGCCGGGGCGTTTCACCATGCCAGGCGATCTCGCCGGCAGCGAGCTGCTGGAGTTTTGCCCGCTGCCGCCTGGAAGCGGCACCCGCGGCAGTCTGCCGCAGCTGATGCGCGCCCGCTTCGGACGCTACCGGAGCCAGGTCGTCCTGCCCTTCTATCGCGATCATTTCAGCCGCTTCGATCGCCAGATCGTGCTGGTCGACCTGCTCGGCACGCTCAATCGGGGGCCCGCCTGCTTTGCCGACGCCGAGGCGGCGCTCGCGCTTGTGCTGCGCAATTTCCGCTACGGCCCGAGCGGCCTGCTCGCGCGCCTGCTGCGGCCGCGCATCGAGACCCTGCTGTTCGCGGTCAGCAAGGCCGATCACGTCGCCCACAACCAGCATCACAACCTGCGCCTGCTGCTCGAGCGGCTGGTCGGCGAAGCCGCCGGCGCCGCCCGCTTCGAGGGCGTCAAGCCGGCCTTCGTGGCACTCGCCGCGCTGCGCTCGACCGATATCGTGCGCACCGAGCATCAGGGTCAGGCGCTGTCCTGCGTGCAGGGCGTGGTCAAGGGTGAGAACCGCGCCACGGTGCTGTTCCCGGGCGAGATCCCGCCCGACCTGCCGGTCGAGGAGGACTGGCACGAGGGCCGCTTCCGGTTTCGCGACTTCGCGCCCCGGCGCCTGATCCTGCACGGCGCCGACAAGCCGCAGCACATCCGCCTCGACCAGGCGCTCGAGGTGCTGATCGGCGACCGCCTGCAATGAGCGTCCGGGACCCGATCGCACCCTTCGAGCTCGACCCGGCGCGCATGGCGCCAGGCCGCCTGGAGCTGATCGAGCCGGAACCCGGCCCGCAGCCGCTGGTGCCGGTGCCGGTCCCGTCCGCGCCCGCCCGCGCGCGGCCCTGGCGCCGGCTGCTGGTCTGGAGCGGCGGGCTGCTCCTGCTCGGGCTGCTCGGCCTCCAGGCCCATGACCTGCTGGTCGAGCTGTTCGACCGCTCGGTCTGGCTCGGCGGCGCCGCCGCCATCCTGCTCGGCGGCGTCACGGCGGGCGCGCTCGGCGTGATCGGCCGCGAGACCATCGGGCTCGCCCGCCTCGCCAAGGTCGAGCATTTCCGCCACGACGGCGAGCGTCTGCTGACCTCGGAGGTGCATGGTCAGGCCGACACTTTGCTCGAGCGGATCGAGCGTCTCTATCGCGATCGCGCGGACACCGGCCAGCCGGTCGCGCGCTTCCACGCCCAGGCGAGCGACGCGCTCAGCGACGGCGAGCGGCTGCGCCTGTTCGCGACCACGGTGCTCGGGCCGCTCGATCAGCGGGCCTATCAGCTGGTCCGGCGCAGCGCCCGCGATATCGGCGCGCTGACCGCGCTGAGCCGACTCGGCCTGCTCGATGGCGTCCTGGTGCTCGGCCGCACGCTCGCCATGCTGCGCGCGATCGCCAGGCTCTATGGCGTCCGCCCGGGCACGGCGACGCTCGCGCGCCTGCTGCGTCAGACGCTGCTCAACGTGCTCGCCGCGGACGTCGGCGAACTGATCAGCGACGTCGCGGTCGAGGCCACCGGTGCCACCCTGTTGAGCGTGCTCTCGGCGCGCGCCGGCCAGGGAGCGGTCAACGGCCTGCTCGCGGCCAAGCTCGGCCTCGCGGCGATGCAGCTCTGCCGGCCGTTGCCGTTCACCGAGGGTCAGCTGCCGAGCCTCAAGCAGCTGCGCGCCGACCTGTTCAAATAGGCGCTCGGGCCGACCACGGTCCGACATGGCAGACCGGCAGGGCGGACCGGTATGGCAGACCGGCAGCACGGGATGCGATCGGGCACGGAATAAAACCTCGGGGCGTCCTGTTTGCGTGATTGACTGTCCGAGGGCTGAGCCAGGCGCGACCGCGGTACCACCCGTGAGAGTCTCGGATGCTCAGCAAGCTGACCGGTGCCAGCGCCACGGTGGTAAGGTTGCCGGCTCAGGACTCGAACGGTTCGGCGTGGCCGAGGTTTAGGCGATCGATCAGGCGCTCGTCGAATTGCCACCCTCGCAGCGTCGTATCGCTGGTCCAGGTGCAGACGCTCGCATGCGAGTGTCGGGGCCGGCCGGGAGCGGAGAGGACCCGCGAGCGGTCAGAGTCCCGGCGAGTCTGGGCTATCTGGACCGAACGGCCGGCGCATCGCCCCACGGTATCGGTGCGCCGGCCATTTTTTTGAAGTGAGGATGGCCAGGGGGAACTCCTCACCACGAAGCGAACTCACCAGCGCCGGCGCAGGGTCGTCGGGCCTCGCTGGTGGAACTGGAGGTGATCCAATGCGTGCCAAAGGGAATCGTCTCTCGACCGGTGTCCTCGGCGCGAGCGCAGCGCTCCTGCTGCTGCTCGCGGCCTGCGGACCGTCTGAACAGAAGTCGTCCGATCAGGGCACGGTCGCCCCGGCCGCCGGAACCAAGGAGCCCGCGGCGACTCCGGCGGTGCCGGCGCCGCCGGCAGCGGCTCCGGCGGCGCCCGCAGCGCCGGCAGGGGAGCCCGCCAAGCAGAATTAGTCGCCCCACAGAAGGCGGCCTGCCGCCACAGTCCGGCGGCCAAGCTTAGAAACCCGCGAACGGGGTGATCGAGCGCATCACCCCGTTCGGCACTCGGGTGTGGGCGGAGCTTCCGTAGGGTTCCGGTACGCCCGATCAGGCGGTGAGCGCGGCGACCCCGGCACGCACCACCGGTACTTCGAGCTTGTCCAGCATTTCCTTGGGCACGATCTGCCAGAAATGACCGGCCTCGCGGTCGAAGTCCGCGAGCACCCGCTCGGCAAACCGGCTCTGGGTGTTCTTGACGTGCTGGGTCAGGAGCGCCTTCAGCTCGTCCTCGTAGTGCTCGACCTCGAGCCGCTGATAGATCACCATGTCGCGGTTGATGCGCTCGGCCGAGCGCTCCTCGGGGTCGTAGACATAGGCCATGCCGCCGCTCATGCCGGCCGCGAAATTGTCGCCGATCGGCCCGAGGATCACCGCCACCCCCCCGGTCATGTATTCGCAGCCGTTGTCGCCGCAGCCCTCGACCACGGTGAGCGCGCCGGAGTTGCGGACCGCGAAGCGCTCGCCCGCGCGCCCGGCCGCGAACAGCTTGCCTGCGGTCGCGCCATAGAGGCAGGTGTTGCCGATGATCACGTTCTCGCTCGCGATCATCGGGCTCGAGACCAGCGGCCGGACCACGATCGTCCCGCCCGAGAGCCCCTTGCCGACGTAGTCGTTGGCGTCGCCGAACACCTCGAGCTTCAGGCCCTGGACGGCGAAGGCGCCGAGCGACTGGCCGGCCGAGCCGCGCAGCCGGACCGTGATCTGGCCGGGCGGCAGCTGGTCCATGCCGTAGCGCCGGGTGATGTGCGCCGAGAGCCGGGTGCCGACCGCCCGGTGGACGTTGCGGACATTGTAGGCGAGCTGCATCTTCTCGCCTTCCACGAGCGCCGCCTTGGCGTCCTCGATCATGCGCGCATCGAGCGAATCCGGGACCTCGTTGCGGCCCTGGATCGCGCAGTGGCGGGGATGGCCGCCGGTGTCGATCTGGACCAGGATCGCGTTGAGGTCGAGATCGTCGAGATCGTCGCTGCCGCGCGAGACCTGGTGGAGAAGATCGCTCCGGCCGATCGCCTGCTCGAGCGAGCGCAGGCCGAGCGAGGCCAGGATCTCCCGCACCTCCTCGGCGATGAAGCTGAACAGGTTGACGACCTTGTCGGGGGTGCCCTCGAACTTCTCGCGCAGGTCCGGCCGCTGGGTGCAGACCCCGACCGGGCAGGTGTTGGAATGGCACTGGCGGACCAGGATGCAGCCCATGGCGACCAGGCCTGCGGTGCCGACGCCGAACTCCTCGGCCCCGAGCATGGCCGCGATCAGCACGTCGCGGCCGGTCTTGATGCCGCCGTCGGTGCGCAGCACGACCCGGTGGCGGAGCCGGTTCAGGGTCAGCACCTGGTTGACCTCGGACAGGCCCATCTCCCAGGGCGTGCCGGCGTATTTGATCGAGGTCTGCGGGCTCGCCCCGGTGCCGCCTGAGTGCCCGGACACCAGGATGACGTCCGCCTTGGCCTTGGCGACGCCTGCGGCGATCGTGCCGATCCCGGCCTCCGAGACCAGCTTGACGCAGACCTTGGCGTCCGGGTTGATCTGCTTCAGGTCGTAGATCAGCTGGGCCAGATCCTCGATCGAGTAGATGTCGTGGTGCGGCGGTGGCGAGATCAGGCTCACCCCCGGGGTCGCGTGCCGGAGCTTCGCGATCTCGACCGTCACCTTGAAGCCCGGCAGCTGGCCGCCTTCCCCTGGCTTGGCACCCTGAGCGATCTTGATCTCGAGCTCGCGGCAGGCGTTCAGATACTCGGCGGTGACCCCGAACCGGCCGGACGCGACCTGCTTGATCGGCGAGTTGGCGTTGTCGCCGTTCGGCCGTGGCAGGTAGCGCTCCTTGGCCTCGCCGCCCTCGCCGCTGTCGGACTTGGCGCCGATCCGGTTCATGGCGATGGTCAGCGTCTCGTGCGCCTCGGGCGAGAGCGCCCCCAGCGACATGCCAGGCGTGACGAAGCGCTTCCTGATCTCGGTGATCGAATTCGACCTCGTCCATCGGGATCGCCGCCTGCCGGCGGTCGAAGTCGAGCAGATGGCGGAGCGCGATCGGCTCCTGCTTGTAGATGATCTCGGCGTATTTCTTGTAGGCGGCATAGGAATCGGTCGCGACCGCGTACTGCAGCTGGTGGATCGCCGGCCCCTCGAGGGCGTGGCGCTCGCCGCCGCGCCGGTAGCGGTAGAGGCCGCCGATCACGAGCGGCGGGTCGGCTTCGTCATAGGCCCGCCGGTGCAGCGCCAGAACCTGGTTCTGGATCCCGGCGAGGCCGATGCCGGAGATGCGCGTGATCAGGCCGGGGAAATATTCGGCGCACAGCGAGCGCGAGAGGCCCACCGCCTCGAAGTTGTAGCCGCCGCGGTAGCTGCTGAGGATCGAGATGCCCATCTTGGACATCACCTTCAGCAGCCCCTGATCGACCGCCTCCTTGTAGCGCGCCAGGCACTCCTGCAGGGTCAGGCCGGTGAACAGCCCGCGGGCGTGGCGATCGGCGATCGCCGCCTCGGCGAGGTAGGGGTTGACCGCGGTCGCACCGACCCCGATCAGCACCGCGACGTAGTGCACATCCAGGCACTCGCCCGAGCGCACGGTGATCGAGCTGAAGCTGCGCAGGCCCTCGCGCACCAGATGGCTGTGCACCGCGCCCACGGCGAGGATCATCGGGATCGGCGCGCGCGTCTCCGAGACCGCCTCGTCGCTGAGCACGATCTGCTCGTAACCCTCGCGCACCGCGTCGTCGGCCTCGGCGCGAATCCGCGCCAGCGCCTCGCGTAAGGCACCGGGTCCGGCGCTGACGTCGAAGGTGCAGTCGAGGGTCGTGAGCTTGCGGCCGAAATGCTCGACCAGCGCGTTGAACTCGGTGGTCAGCAGCAGCGGGCTCTCGAGCTGCAGGATCCGGGTCTGGCTCGGCGCCTGGTCGTAGACGTTGCCGAGGTTGCCGTAGCGGGTCTTGAGGCTCATGACCCGGTACTCGCGCAGCGAATCGATCGGCGGATTGGTGACCTGGCTGAACTGCTGGCGGAAGAAGTGATGCAGGCCGCGGTAGTGCGCGGACAGCACCGCGACCGGCGTGTCGTCGCCCATGGAGCCCACCGCCTCCTTGGCGTCCTGGACCATCGGCGCCAGCAGCAGCTCGAGCTCCTCGATCGAGATGCCGAACAGGTTCTGGCGCCGGCGCACCTCGGCGCGCTCCATCTGGCGCGGCTCGAACGGCCGCCTGGCGGCCAGATTGTCCAGATGCGTGATGCTCTTGACCCACTGCCCGAACGGCTTCTCGCCGGCGAGCAGATCCTTGAGCTCGCGGTCGCGGTAGAACTTGCCGGCCTTGAGATCGACGCCGACCATCTCACCGGGGCCGACCCGGCCCTTCTCGACGATCTCGCCCTCGACCAGCGGCACCATGCCGGTCTCGGAGCCGACCACCAGGAGGCCATCCTCGGTCCGGCTGTAGCGCATCGGCCGCAGGCCGTTGCGGTCCATGCCGCCGATCACCCACTGGCCGTCGCAGGCGACCACGCCGGCCGGGCCGTCCCAGGGCTCCATGACGCAGTTGCAGTAGCTGAACAGGTCCTTGTGCGCCTGCGGGATCGCCATCTTCTTGGCCCAGGCGGGCGGGATCAGGAGGGTCTTCGCCAGCGGCAGCGAGCGGCCGGCCCGGACCAGGGCCTCGATCACCGCATCGAGCGCCGAGCTGTCCGAGCTGCCGGCCTGGATGATCGGCTTGACGTTCTCGTTGTAGTCGCCGAAGGCCGGCGCGACCATGCGCGTCTCGTGGCTCTTCATCCAGTTCAGGTTGCCGCGCAGGGTGTTGATCTCGCCGTTGTGGGCGAGCATCCGGAACGGCTGGGCGAGCTGCCAGGACGGCCAGGTGTTGGTCGAGTAGCGCTGGTGGAAGACCGCGAAGCTCGAGACGAACCGCGCGTCCTGCAGGTCGGGATAGAACACCGACAGCTGCTCGGCCAGGAACAGGCCCTTGTAGATCACCGAGCGGCAGGACAAGGAGCAGATGTAGAAGCCGTTGATGTGCTCGGCCAGCACCTGGTTCTCGATCCGGCGGCGGATCAGGAACAGCTCGCGCTCGAACTCGTCGTCGCTCACGCCCTTGGGGTTGCCGAGGATGATCTGCTCGATCTCGGGCCGGGTGGCGATCGCCTTGTCGCCGATCACCGAGGTGTCGACCGGCACCTGGCGCCAGCCGAGGATCGAGTAGCCGAAGCCCAGGACCTCGGTCTCGACGATCGTCCGGCAGCGCTCCTGGCCGGCGAAGTCGGTGCGCGGCAGGAACACCATGCCGACCGCGATCCGGCCCTGGGTGAGCTTGCCGCCGCGGATCTGCTCGCGCAGGAAGTCCTGCGGGATCTCGAGATAGATGCCGGCACCGTCGCCGGTCTTGCCGTCGGCGTCGACCGCGCCGCGATGCCAGACCGCGCGCAGGGCATCGATCGCCGCCTCGACCACCTGGCGGCGCGGCTGGCCGTCGATCGCGGCCACGAACCCGACCCCGCAGGCGTCGTGCTCGTCCGCCGGATCGTACATGCCGTGCTCGGTCAGATGGCGGGCGTTGACCGGATACTGCTCGACGAAGCGCTGGCCGGACTCGGTACCGGTCGTCCCAGACTCGATCGTCATGCCAGACCCGATCGTCATGGACCCCCTCCTCAAGACGCGACGGCGAGGCGCGGCGCGCGCGCCTGCAGATAGTCGTGCATGCCCTGGGCGGCGTCGCGGCCGTCGCGCACGCCCCAGACCACGAGCGACGCGCCGCGCACGATGTCGCCGCCCGCGAACACGCCCGCCAGGGGCGTCATCATGGTCTGCCAGTCGACCCGGACGGTGCCCCAGCGGGTCACCTGCAACTCCGGCGCGTCGAACAGCGCCGGCAGGTCCTCCGGATCGAAGCCGAGCGCCTTGATCACCAGCTCGGCCTCGATCACGAAGCTCGAACTCCGGGATCGGCTCGGGCCGCTGCCGGCCGGTCGCGTCGGTCGCGCCGAGGCGCATCCGGACCGCGCGCACAGCGCGCACCCGATCATCGCCGAGGCAGGCCTCGGGCGCCGCCTGCCAGAGGAACTCGACGCCCTCCTCCTCGGCGTGCTTCACCTCGCGCATCGAGCCCGGCATGTTGGCCCGGTCGCGCCGGTAGAGGCACTGGACCGAGACCGCGCCCTGGCGGACCGCGGTGCGCACGCAGTCCATCGCGGTGTCGCCGCCGCCGATCACCACGACCCGCTTGCCGGCCGCATTGAGCGCCCCGGAGTCGAAGGCCGGCACCCGGTCGCCCAGGCCCTGGCGATTGCTCGCGACCAGGTAGTCGAGCGCCGGCACGACGCCCGCGAGCCCGACCCCTGGCATGGCGATGTCGCGCGCCCGGTACACGCCGCTGCCGATGAACACGGCGTCGTGGCGCGCCCGCAGCTCGTCGAAGCCGAGATCGGTGCCGATCGCGCAGTTCAGGTGGAACTGGATGCCGCCTTCGGCGAGCAGCCGGGTGCGCCGCTCGACCACGTATTTCTCGAGCTTGAAGTTCGGGATGCCGTAGATCAGCAGGCCGCCGAGCCGGTCGTGGCGGTCGTAGACGTGGACCTGGTAGCCGCGTCTGCGCAGCTGCTCGGCGACCGCGAGCCCGGCCGGGCCGGCGCCGATCACGCCGACCGATTCGGGGTACTGGCGGATCGGCCGCGGCGGCTTCACCCAGCCCATCTCGAAGGCGGTGTCGGTGATGTGCTTCTCGACCGCGCCGATCGTGACCAACTCGAAGCCCTTCTCGATCACGCAGTTGCCCTCGCACAGCCGGTCCTGAGGGCAGATCCGGCCGCAGATCTCGGGCATGTTGTTGGTCGCCGAGGCGAGCTCGTAGGCCTCCTCGAGGCGGCCCTCGGCGGTCATCCGCAGCCAGTCCGGGATGTTGTTGTGGAGCGGGCAATGGACCTGGCAGAACGGGATGCCGCACTGCTCGCAACGCGCCGCCTGCTCGGCCGCCCGCTCCGGCTGGAAGCGGCCGTAGATCTCCCGGAAATCGAGCCGGCGCTCGGCGATCGCCCGCTTGTCGGGCATCGTCTGGGGCACGGTCAGAAACTGCATCATCTTGGCGGTCACGGGTCACGCGTCTCCCAGCGACGGCCGGCCGGCGCGCCGGTCCGCGTTCGTTGCCTGCCCGGAGGGTCCGCCGGAGCGCTCTCTATAGTCCCGGGAGCGGGAGCCGTCCACCGGTTTTCACCGAAATGATCCCGTCATGGGACTAATTTTAAGAGTTGCCTAACATTCAGGCATTAAGCACGCGCAAAGCGCAGCCCTCGTCGTCGATATTAGTCCCAGAATGAGACGAGTGCAGAGCGCCGCCGATCGCGCTAAGTAGCGCCGCCGGAGCGGCGGCGCCGACCGGCCGTTCCAGCCACCCACCCCCAAGCCGAAAGGACCTGCGATGGATCTGGAGCTCCTGTTCGGGGCGCTGCTGCTCGGCATCGTCGAGGGCCTGACCGAGTTCCTGCCGGTGTCCTCGACCGGCCATCTGATCCTCGTCAGCGACCTGATCGGCTTCCAGGGTCCGCCCGGCAAGGTGTTCGATGTGGTCATCCAGCTCGGCGCGATCGGCGCCGTCTGCTGGGTCTACTTCGACCGCTTCCTGCGCGCCGCCACCGGCCTGTTCACCCAGCCCGCCCAGCTCCGCTTCGTCCGCAACATCGTGCTCGCCTTCCTGCCCTCGATGGTGATCGGCGCGCTCGCCTACCACACCATCAAGACCTACCTGTTCGACCCCTGGGTGGTCGTGGTCAGCCTGATCCTGGGCGGCATCGCGATCTTCGTGATCGAGCGCCACCTGCCGGCACCCCGCCACCACGCGGTCGAGGAGATGCCAGCCTCGACCGCGCTCTACGTCGGCTTTTGCCAGTGCGTCTCGATGATCCCGGGGGTGTCGCGCGCCGGCGCCACGATCATGGGTGCCTTGCTGCTCGGGGTCGACCGGCGGACCGCGACCGAGTTCTCGTTCTTCCTCGCCGTGCCGACCATGGTCGCGGCCTCGGCCTACGATCTGTACAAGAACCGGGACCTGCTCAGCGCCGGCAATCTGCTCCTGATCGCAATCGGCTTCGTGGTCGCGTTCCTATGCGCCCTGGTCGTCGTGCGCGGATTGATCGGTTTCGTCTCGCGCCACGGCTTCGGCCCGTTCGCCTGGTACCGGATCGTGGTCGGCCTGGTGATGGCGGGCTTCTTGCTCCTGCGCTGATCGGAGTCCGGGTCAGAGGAGGCGACGCGCGCAGGGCCTCAGAGGCGCGCCACGCGCGCGCAGGGCCTCAGAGGCGCGCGACGCGCGCGGGGCTCGCCCGGTAGCGGCCGAGATATTCCGGCACCACCAGCTCGATCGGGGTCGGCGCGATGCCGAGGTCGGCGAGCGTGCGCGCCTCGGCGCCGACCACGTTGTCGGTCTTCAGCAGCTCGACCTGGTCGCGGGTCAGCGGCGGCACCGGCAGGAGCTCCAGCAGGCGCGCCTGCCACGTCGCCAGCTCGAACGAGAGCGGCACCAGCAGCCGGCGGCGCCCGATCACCTGCAGCATGTAGCGCATCAGCTCGGCGAAGCTGTAAATCTTCGGGCCGCCGAGCTCGAAGGTCTGGCCGCGGGCGTCGTCCCGCTCCAGGGCGGCCACGATCGCGTCCGCCACGTCGCCGACGTAAACCGGCTGGAACCGGGTGCGGCCGCCGCCGATCAGCGGCAGCGCGGGCAGCAGCCTCGCCATCGCCGCGAACCGGTTGAAGAAGCCGTCCTCGGGGCCGACCACGATGCTCGGACGCAGGATCGTGGCGCCCGGCAAGGCATCGCGCACCGCCCGCTCGCCTTCGGCCTTGCTCCTGGCGTAGGCGCTCGTCGACTGCGGGTCGGCGCCGATCGCCGAGATCTGCACCAGCCGCGCCACGCCGGCCGCGGCGGCCGCGCGCCCGATCCGCCCCGGGAGCTCGCCCTGGACCTCGGCGAACGTCTGCCGCCCGGTCTCGTACAGGATGCCGATCAGGTTGACGACCGCGAGCGCGCCCTCGACCACGCGCGCGAGCGCCGGCTCGCTGGTAAGATCGGCGCGTTCGATCACGATCTGGCCGACGCCGCCCATCGGCTGCAGATGGGTGCCATGCCCCGGATCGCGGCTGATCACGCGGATCCGGGCGCCGCAGGCGGCCAGCCGGCGCACGAGGTGGCGGCCGATGAACCCGGTGCCGCCGAAGACCGTGATCAGTCGGTTGTGCATGCTGCCTCCTGGCGGCCGTCTCGGGCCGAGGGTATCGCGGCCGAACTATAGAGCGCGCGCTGGAAAAGAAAACGCCGCGAAGCGCGCCCGAAGCCGGCCGCCGCCGGGTCGTCGCAGCCGCCGGGATCCAGGTTGACGCTGCCCTCCGGACGGCTTACATCGAGCCTGCTCCGGGCCCAGGTGGCGGAATTGGTAGACGCACTAGCTTCAGGTGCTAGCGGTCGCAAGGCCGTGGAGGTTCGAGTCCTCTCCTGGGCACCATCCACTCGTCAGCCTCGTCCGAGGCGGGCCGCTCGTCAGCCTCCCTCGACACGGACCGTTTTCCGCCTTGTTTGAGGTGGCCGCTGGTCAGCCCCGATTAAGGCGGGCTTTACTGGCCGCGGGCTAGATCTCGCCGCGCCGGCCGTAGTCTGTTACCGTCGGGTGCCAATTTGGCGATGCGCCGGGTCGGATGGATCAACCAAGCGATGTCGATGAGCGTCCATGAGCGGGACTTGCCGGCGGCCGTCGATCTCGGTCCGGTGGTCGCCGTCGACACCGAGACGATGGGCTTGCGGCCGGAGCGCGACCGGCTGTGCCTGGTCCAGCTCTCAGCCGGCGACGGCCACGCCCACCTGGTGCGCTTCCGCGGCGAGGCGTACGAGGCGCCGAACCTGGTCCGCCTGCTCGGCGATCCCGCGATCGAGAAGATCTTCCATTTCGCCCGCTTCGATCTGGCGATCCTCCGGCGCTATCTGGGGGTGGTCGCGCGCCCGGTCTATTGCACCAAGGTCGCGTCCAAGCTCGCCCGCACCTACACTGATCGCCATGGCCTGAAGGACCTGTGCCAGGAGCTGCTCGGTATCGACCTCTCGAAGCAGATGCAGAGCTCCGACTGGGGCGCCACCGATCTCAGCGAGGCGCAGCTGACCTATGCGGCCAACGACGTGTTGCACCTGCATCGTCTGCGCGAGCGGCTGACCGCCATGCTCGAGCGCGACGGCCGGCAGGCGCTGGCACGCGCCTGCTTCGATTTCCTGCCGTACCGGGCCGAGCTCGACCTTGCCGGCTGGCCCGATGTCGACATCTTTGCCTATTGACCGCCCGCGGCCTGCGTTGGCCGGTCGCGTTGACGCCCGCTGGTCGCCATGACCATATTGCGGTTGCAAGCAACGCGCCGTAAATCCAGGGCGGCACACCTGTCTTGGCGTCCCGGGGCCGCCGGCGGGTCGCGCTTGATTCGAGCGACCGTGACCGGACGGCCTGCCGCGTGAGCCAGGAGCCCAAGATGACCGCTGCCGCAGTTCAAGGCGTCGCCGAGACCATCTCCCCACCGAGCGCGGCTCTGCTGGCGGCGCGGCGGGTGCTGTGGACCGAAGCGGAGGCGCTCTCGGCGCTGGCCGACGCCCTCGATGAGGGCTTCGACCGGTTCGTCGAGCAGCTCGGCGCCGCCGGTGGCCGGGTGGTGGTCACCGGCATGGGCAAGAGCGGTCATGTCGGCCGCAAGATCGCCGCGACCCTCGCCTCGACCGGCACGCCCGCGTTCTACGTCCACCCGGCCGAGGCGAGCCACGGCGACCTCGGCATGATCACGGCCGACGATGTGGTTCTGGCCTTGTCCAACTCCGGCGAGACGCCGGAGCTCGCCGACATCGTCGCCTACACCCGGCGCTTCGCGATCCCGCTGCTCGCGATCGTCGGTCGCCATCCGAGCAGCCTGGCCGAGACCGCGGATCACACCCTGGTCCTGCCGGCGCGCCCCGAGGCCTGCCCGATGGGCCTGACACCCACCACGTCGACCACGGCGATGCTGGCGCTCGGCGATGCCCTCGCGGTCGCGCTGCTCGAGCGGCGCGGGTTCGGGACCAACGATTTCAGCCTCCTCCATCCCGGCGGCAAGCTCGGCAGGAAGCTGGTGCGGGTCGAGCAGCTGATGCACGCCGGCGACGCTCTGCCGCTGGTCGGCATGGAGGCGTGCCTGCCCGAGGTGGTGCTCGAGATGACCGCCAAGCGGCTCGGCTGCGTCGGCGTGCGCAATGGCCGCGGCCGGCTGGTCGGGGTGATCACCGACGGCGACCTCAGGCGCCACATGAGCCCCGATCTGCTCGAGCGCCGCGCGGTCGAGGTCATGACCCCGGGTCCCAAGACCATCCGGCCCCAGGCGCTGGCCGTCGAGGCGCTCGCCATGATGAACCAGGCCAAGAACCCGTTCACCGTGGTCTTCGTGGTCGAGGACGGACGTCCGGTCGGGGCGCTGCACATGCACGACTGTCTGCGGGCGGGCATCGCATGAGGCCGGTCGGCACCATCGATGGCGGCCGGGCACCGCCCGCCAGACGCCGCCTGTCGGCGCGCCGCCACTACAGCCGGATGGTCGAGCTGCTGCGCTATCTGCTGCCTGCGGCCGCGCTCACCCTGATCGCGCTGGTCGTGGTCTGGCCGCAGCTGATCAGCGGCGCCGGCGGGCTGATCGTGCCGATTTTCGCCAGCGCCGACGTCGCCGGCGCCGACGTCATGCGCATGCACAATCCCCGCTACGTCGGTCAGACCAAGGAAGCCCAGCCCTACGAGCTGACCGCGGCGTCGGCCTATGCCGATCCGAACCTGCCCAATCAGGTGCATCTCGATCATCCCGCCGGCACGCTCGAAGGTTCGCGCGATATGAACCTGATCGCGCTGACCGGCCTCTACGACCGCGCGGCCCAAAAGCTCGATCTGAACGGCAAGGTCGAGCTGACCACCAGCGACGGCTATCATTTCGAGACCGACAGCACCCGCATCAATCTCCAGCAGGGCTGGGCGGTGGGCGAGCGGCCGATCCAGGGCTCCGGCCCGACCGGCACGTTGTCGGCCGACCGGTTCGAGATCCGCGACAAGGGCGATGTGCTGCGCTTCGAGGGCCGGGTCAAGGTGACCCTGCCGCCCGGCCAGCGCCACGGCCCCCCGCCCCAGGACCAGGCGTCCTGATGCTGCCCTGCGACCGCCTGCGGCGCGGCTTGGGTTCGGGCTTGTGCCTGGGCTTGGCTCGGGGCCTGGGCTTGGCTCGGGGCCTGGGCTTGGCTCGGGGCCTGCGCTTCGGCTGGGGCTGGAGCCTGGGCTGGGGCCTCGGCGCCGCTCTGCTCCTGGCGGCAGTCCCGGGCGCGCGCGCTCAGGGCCTGAGCCTGCAGCACGACAGCAGCCTGCCGATCGAGATCACCGCCGACCGCCTGGAGGTCGTCCAGCCCGACAAGGTCGCGACCTTCACCGGCAAGGTCGACGCGGTCCAGGGCGACCTGGTGCTGAGCGCCGATCGGCTCAAGGTCTACTACAATGGCAATCAGCAGGGCGCGACACCGGCGCCCGCCGGCGGCGGCTCGATCCGGCGGATCGAGGCCGAGGGCAACGTGTTCCTGTCGTCGCCGCGGCAGACCGCCCAGGGCAAGACCGGCGTCTACGACGTCGCCAGCAACCAGTTGACCCTCGACGGCTCGGTGGTCCTGACTCAAGGCGACGACGTCATCCGCGGCGACCGCCTGGAGGTCGATCTGAACACCGGCCAGTCGCGTGTGCTCGCAGCGCTGCCGGCCAGCCAGGGCGGGACCGCGCCGCAGCGTGTGCGCGCGCTGTTCACGCCGCCACCGAAGGCCCCGGCTGCAGGGCCGGCCGCGGCCGCTGCCCAGGCGCAGGCGGCGCCCGCCGCCAAACCCAAGGCGACCGAGTAGCCGCGGCCATGACCGTGCGCACCCGATCGACCGAGCCGGTCAAGCCGGCAGCGCAGCCCGGTGCGTCCGGACGGCCGCAAGTGATCGCCGGCACGGGCGGCCTGGCCGCGCACAATCTCGGCAAGCAGTTCAAGGGCCGCCAGGTGGTGCGCGACGTCAGCCTCGAGGTCCACCGCGGCGAGGCGGTCGGCCTGCTCGGGCCGAACGGCGCCGGCAAGACCACCTGCTTCTATATCATCACCGGCCTGCTGCGCGCCGACTACGGCACGGTCAGCCTGGACGGCGCCGACATCACCGTGCTGCCGATGTACCGACGGGCGCGGCTCGGGATCGGCTACCTGCCGCAGGAGGCATCGATCTTTCGCGGCCTGTCGGTCGAGGCCAACATCCGCGCCGTGCTCGAGGTCGCGGAGCCGGCGCGCAGCCAGCGCCAGGCCCGCCTCGACGAGCTCCTGGCGGAGTTCTCGCTGACCCATCTGCGCCGCGCCCCGGCGCTCGCGCTGTCGGGCGGCGAGCGGCGCCGGGTCGAGATCGCCCGCGCGCTGGCCTCGGACCCGAGCTTCATGCTGCTCGACGAGCCGCTCGCCGGGATCGACCCGATCAACGTCAACGACATCCGGTCCCTGGTCGCCCATCTCAAGGATCGCGGGCTCGGCGTGCTGATCACCGACCACAACGTGCGCGACACGCTCGACATCATCGACCGCGCCTACATCCTGCACGAGGGCCAGGTGCTGATGGAGGGCGCGCCGGACGAGATCGTCGCCCACGAGGGCGTGCGGCGCGTCTATCTCGGAGACCGGTTCAGTCTCTAGGCCGGCCGTCCATGTCATTGTCCCTCCGCCTCGATCTGCGTCAAAGCCAGAGCCTGGTGATGACGCCCCAATTGCAGCAGGCGATCAAGCTGCTGCAGCTCTCGAACCTCGAGCTGACGACCTATGTCGAGGGCGAGCTGGAGCAGAACCCGCTGCTCGAGCGCCAGGAGGAGACGGACCCGGCCGGTCCCGAGGCCGAGCCCGGCCCGCCGGCCGCCGCGCTCGACCCCCCCGGCGCCGCCGCTCCCGAGCTGAACGGCAGCCTGGAGATGGCCGTGGGCAGCGAGCCGGGTGATGGCTGGTCGGGGTCGACCGACGACGGCTGGCAGGAGCCGGTCCCTGAGCGCGAGCTCGCGGGCCTGGGCGTCAGCGGCCTGACCCCGTTCGGTCGCGGCGGCAGCATCGACTTCGACGACCCGTCGGCCGATCTCGAGGCCCGCCTGAGCCGACCCAAGACGTTGCGCGAGCATCTGATCGAGCAGCTCCAGGTCGACCTCCCGGCCGGTGCGGAGCGGCTGGTCGGGTTGCACCTGATCGACCTCATGGACGACGCCGGCTACCTGCGGGAGGAGCTCGCCGTGATCGCCGGCCGGCTTGGCTGCCCGCTTGCCCAGGTCGAGGCGGTGCTGGCCCGCCTGCAACTGTTCGACCCGCCGGGCGTGTTCGCGCGCTCGCTCAAGGAATGCCTGGCGCTGCAGCTCCGCGATCGCAACCGCTTCGACCCCGCGATGGCCGCACTCCTGGATCACCTCGATCTGCTCGCGCAGGTCGACTTCCCCGCGCTGATCAAGGTCTGCGGCGTGCTGCCCGACGATCTGCCCGAGATGATCGCCGAGCTCAAGGCGCTCAATCCGAAGCCCGGCCTGGCCTTCGCTCAGGACCCGATCGAGGCGGTGGTGCCCGACATCTTCGTGCTGCCGTTGCCGGGCGGCGGCTGGCGGGTCGAGCTGAACGGCGCCACCCTGCCCAAGGTCCTGGTCAACCGCGCGTACCACGCCGAGCTGACCCGCCAGACCCCGGACAAGCGGGCACGCGAGTACCTCAGCGAGCGGTTTCAGTCGGCCAACTGGCTGGTCAAGGCCCTGGATCAGCGGGCCCGGACCGTGTTGCGGGTGGCCGAGGCGGTGGTCGCGCGCCAGCTGCCGTTCCTGCAGCGGGGCGTGCACTATCTGCGGCCCCTGGTGCTGCGCGACATCGCCGCCGCCACCGAGCTGCACGAGAGCACCGTCTCGCGCGCGACCGCCGACAAATATGTCGCGACCCCGCGCGGCAACTTTCCGTTCAGATATTTCTTCTCCAATGCGCTACCGGGCGTCGACGGCGATGCCAGCCACTCGGCGGAGGCGATTCGCCAGCAGATGAAGATGATGATCGAGCGCGAGGATCCGGACAACGTGCTCTCCGACGACCAGCTGGTCGCCGCCTTGCGCGTCGCAGGGGTCGCGATCGCCCGCCGGACGGTCGCCAAATATCGCGAGTCGCTGGGCATCCCATCGTCGGTGCAGCGCCGCCGGACGAAGGCATTAAGGCTTGCTTAACGCCGCGTTTGGGCTCATCCTCAGCCTCGGTCAGGCCGTGACACGTCGAGCGCCAGAAGACGTGCCGGGGCGGCGACCTTCGCCAGCCCGCGACCCGGCGACCAGGGAGTTTGCGGACCCGTCTGGCCCTCGGCAGGACAAAGTTGGCGCCTATGTTGCCAGGATCGGCCGCGGGCCGGCGTCGCGGTCGTGCCGCTCCGGTCGGGTCGGTCGCCAGCCGGCCAGCCGCTTCACACCCTGGTGGCCTCGGGTTGCAGAGGGTTAGAGCCGAGCACTCCGGTCATCGCATGGTCGAAATCACCGACATCATCACGCCCGACGGGATCATCCTCGATCTCAAGAACTGCCACAGCAAGCGCCAGGTGCTGAAGGAACTGTCGCAGCACGCGGCCGCCGCGCTCGGCATCGACCCGCAGCACCTGCTCGAGGCCCTGATGGAGCGCGAGCGTCTGGGCACGACCGGGATCGGGCATGGCATCGCGATCCCCCACGCCCGCCTCGGCGAAATCGATCATCTGGTCGGGCTGTTCGCCCGGCTCGAGCAGCCGGTCGATTTCGAGTCCCTGGACGATCAGCCGAGCGATCTGATCTTCCTCCTGCTGGCGCCCGACTCGGCCGACGCCGACAGCCTCAAGGCGCTCGCCCGGATCTCGCGTCTGCTCCGCGATCCGGGGCTGCGCCAGCGGCTGCGCCAGGAAGTCGACCGCGACGCGGTCTACCGCATGCTGACCCAGAAGCCGGAGTGTCATGCGGCGTGATGCCGCGGAGATCGGCCTGGTCGAAGCCCCGGGCCGAGCAACTGCCGCCCGCTCCGCCGCGGCTCCGATCTGCCTGCACGCCACCTGCGTCGAGCTCGGCACGACCGGCGTCCTCCTGCTCGGCGCCTCGGGTTGCGGCAAGTCCGACCTGGCGGTCCGTCTGATCGACGCCGGGGCGCGGCTGGTCGGCGACGATCGGCTGCTGGTCGAGCGCCGGGGCGACCAGCTGTTCGGCCGGCCGGTCGCCGCGCTCGCCGGTCTGCTCGAGGTGCGCGGCTTCGGCATCGTCAAGCTCGCCTGGTGTTCCGAGAGCCGGCTCGGACTTGCGGTCACGCTGGAGCCGGAAGCGGCGCTCCCGCGTTTGCCGGAGCCCGAGGCCTACGACCTGCTCGGCGTCTTGCTGCCCCGTCTCCGGCTCGATCCGCGCGCGCCGTCGGCAGGCGCCAAGATACGGCTGGCGCTGGTCGCCGAGCGGCTGCCGTGACCCGCCGCCCATGAGCCGGATCACATGAGCCGGATCACATGAGCCGGATCGTGCTGGTGACGGGCATGTCCGGCGCGGGCCGGACGAGCGCCTTGAAGGATCTCGAGGATCTCGGCTTCGAGGCGGTCGACAACCTGCCGGCGACCCTGCTCGGCAGCCTGGTCCGCCCGGGCCATCGGATCGAGCGCGACGTCGCGATCGGGATCGACTGCCGGACCCGCGCCTTCGATCCGCAGAAGCTCTGCCGGCAGCTCACCGAGCGCACCGGCGCCCGGAGCTCGAACCGGCATCTTTTGTTCCTCGACTGCGACGACGAGATCCTCAGGCGGCGGTTCACCGAGACCCGAAGGCGCCATCCGCTCGGTCCGGACCGCCCGGTCACCGACGGCATCCAGCGCGAGCGGCAGCTGATGGCGCCGCTGCGCGACTGCGCCGATCTGGTGATCGACACCTCGCAGCTGTCGCCGACCGGTCTGCGCCAGCTGATCGTCGGCCATTTCGGCCAACCAGCCGCGGCCCAGCCGACCTTGTCGGTGATCTCCTTTGCCTACCGCAACGGCCTGCCGCGCGAGGCCGATCTGGTGTTCGACGTCCGCTTCCTCGCCAACCCGCACTACGTCGACGAGCTACGGCCGCTGACCGGCGCCGACCCGGCCGTGCGCGCCTACGTCGAGACCGATCCCGGCTTCCCGCTGCTGATGGCGCGGCTCGACGACCTGCTGCTGCCGCTGCTGCCTCTGTATCAGAAGGAGGGCAAGAGCTATCTCACGATTGCCTTCGGCTGCACCGGCGGTCGCCACCGCTCGGTGGTCGTCGCCGAGAGCTTCGCCGCGCACCTGCGCGCCGCCGGCCGGCTGGTCGCACTCCAGCACCGCGACACCCCGGAGGCCGACCGTGACGTGCGGCGGTTCGGCCGCGTGGCTCCGGCAGCGGTTCCCGAGGCCGATGCGTCCTGAGTCCGACCCGTTTCCCGGGAGCGCGAGTCCATGATTGGCCTGGTCCTGGTCACGCACGGCCGGCTCGCCGAAGAGTTCATCGCCGCGACCGAGCATGTGGTCGGCAGTCAGCCCAATGTGCGCGCGATCTCGATCGGCCCCGACGACGACATCGAGCAGCGCCGCCGCGACATCGTGGCCGCGGTCGAGGCGGTCGACGACGGCGCCGGCGTGATCCTGCTCACCGACATGTTCGGCGGCACCCCCTCGAATCTCGCGATCTCGATCATGGACAAGGGCAAGATCGAGGTCATCGCCGGGGTCAATCTGCCGATGCTGATCAAGCTCGCGAGCGTGCGCGAGAGCGAGTCCCTGGAGACCGCGGTCACCAGCGCCCAGGAGGCCGGACGCAAATACATCAACGTCGCCAGCACCCTGCTCAAGGTCAGCAAAGGCCCCGGGCGCCCATGAGCCGGCCGCCCGCAGGCCGTGAGCCGGCCGGCGGGCCAGCGCCGGAGGGTCTCCTGTGGCGCCGGGTGACGATCGTCAACCGCCGCGGCCTGCACGCCCGGGCCGCGGCGCGCTTTGTCAAGGTCGCCGAGCAGTTCGCGGCCGAGATCGAGGTCGCCAAGGACGATCTCGTGGTCGGCGGCACGTCGATCCTGGGCCTCATGATGCTCGCCGCGGCCTCCGGCTCGGTCCTGGAGCTGCGCGCCCGCGGGCGCGAGGCGGAACCCGCGCTCGAGGCGCTGGCGGCCCTGGTCGCCCGCGGCTTCGACGAGGACTGACCCCGTTCAGCTTGACGGGCAGGCGGCGCCGGTCTCGATCCAGGCCTTGATCAGCTCGCCGAAGCGCGCCTGGGTGCCGGGCACCGGCGTCCGGCCGGCGTCCGGGTGCCAGCCCCAGCCGACCAGCGAATCGGTTGCCATGTGCTCATGGATCTGGGCGAGCGAGCGGCCGCCGTTGCGCTCCGGGTCCTTGATCTGGGCGCAGACCTCCGCGGGCGACTTGCCGTACCAGGCCATCTCGATCGGCGCGAGGCGCCATTCCGGATGGCCGGGCAGATGCGCCCGGTCGTTGTTCTGCGCCTGATGGCAGGTGTTGCAATGCAGGCCTGCGGCGCCGAAATCGGCATCGCCGCGCACCACCGCCGGCAGATGGAGGTGGCTGTCGTCGCCCTGGCGCGGCCGGTCGCCCGCCGGGTGGCAGTTCACGCAGCGCGGATTGAGGATCACCTTCTCGGCCTCGGTGAACAGGGCGCGCGAGCGCTCGGCCTGGTCGGCGATGCCATCGAAGGCGCTCGCGGACTTGAGGTCCTGGGTCTCGGCGCGGCCGGCCGGGGCGCCCGCCCAGGCCGCGGCCAGCGCGACCAGGGCGCCGGCCGATCCGAGGATCCCCCATCTCTGCATGCTACGGCTCCGTTTCTTCTGTCCTTGGACGGGTCAGGCAGCGTCGGCCCCGCCGAGGCCGCCCGCGTGGATTCGAGGCAGCGCGGAAGCGGGGCCCGCCGGCGCTCCGGCGGGCCCGCTTCGCCTAGGCGGTGCCGAAGTCGTGGCGGCTGAACGGCAGCACCCGCACCCGCTTGCCGGTCGCGGCGAACACCGCGTTCGCGAGTGCTGGACCGATCGGCGGCACGCCCGGCTCGCCGACCCCGGTCGGCGCTTCGGTCGAGGGCACGATGTGAACCTCGACCTGGGGCATCTCGGCGATCGTCAGCATCCGGTAGCGGTCGAAGTTGGTCTCCTGGACCTGCCCGCCCTCGAGGGTGATCTCGCTCTTCAGGATGGCGCCGAGGCCAAAGCCGATGCCGCCCTCCATCTGCGCCTTGACGATGTCCGGGTTGACCGCGATGCCGCAGTCGACCGCGCACACGACCCGCTCGACCTTGATCCCGCCGTCGTCGCCGAGCGAGATCTCGGCCACCTGGGCGACGTAGGTGTTGAACGATTCGTGCACCGCGACGCCGCGGAACCGGCCCTCGGGCAAGGGCTTCCCCCAGCCCGCCTGGTCGGCGACCAGGTTCAGGACGCCCAGGTGGCGCGGATGACCCTCGAGCAGCTCGCGGCGGAACTCGACCGGGTCCCTGCCCGCCGCGCCCGCCAGCTCGTCGACGAACACCTCGGTCGAGTAGGCGGTATGGGTCGAGCCCACCGAGCGCCACCAGAGCACCGGCACCTTGACGTCGGTGGTCACCAGGTCGACCAGAACGTTGGGCACGGCGTAGGGCAAGGTCGCCGCGCCCTCGACCGAGGTCGGATCGACGCTGTCCTTGACCATCATGCGCTCGAACGGCGTGCCGGCCAGGATCGACTGGCCGACGATCCGCTGCTGCCAGGCGACCAGCCGGCCGCTGGCGTCGAGGCCGCCCGTGAGCTTGTGGAAGTACATCGGCCGATAGCGGCCGCCCGCCATGTCGTCCTCGCGCGTCCACTGCACCTTGATCGGCGCCTTGGCGCCGGTCGCCTTGAGCACGCTCACGACCTCGACGATCACATCCGCGTCGGCGACCGCACGCCGGCCGAAGAAGCCGCCGGGCGTCATCACGTGCAGCTTCACCTTCGCGGGCTCGATGCCCATGATCTGGGCGCTGACCGCCTGATAGAGATCCGGCATCTGGTGACCGGCCCAGACCTCGAGCGTGCCGTCCTGAAAGCGTGCGACCGCATCCAGCGGCTCCATCGCGGCATGGGCGAGATAGGGGAACTCGAACTCGGCCTCGATGATCCTGGCCGCGCCGGCGAGCGCGCCCTTGACGTCGCCATCGTTGCGCGCGACCGCGGCATCGCCCAGTGCCAGCCTCTTGTACTCGGCCATCAGCTCGGCGGTGCCGCGGGTCTCGGCGCCGCTCTGATCCCACGCGACGGTCAAAAGGTCCCGCCCCTTGAGCGCGGACCAGGTGTCCTTCGCCACGACCGCAATCCCGCGCGGCGTCTCGACCACGTCGACCACGCCGTTCACGGCCTTGGTCGCCGAAGCGTCGAACGACTTCGCCCTGGCGCCGAACAAGGGCGGGCGTGCCAGCACCGCGGTCAGCATGCCGGGCAGCCGGACGTCGATCGGGAAACGCTGCGCGCCCGTGGTCTTGGCGACCGAATCGAGTCGGCGCAGCTTGTCGTTGCCGATATAGACCCAGGCCGCCGGGTCCTTGAGCTTGACGTCCGTGGGTGGCGTCGCCCGTGCCGCCGCGTCGGCGAGCGCGCCGAAGCTCGCGGACCGGCCGGAGGCGTGGCTGAGCACCCCCTTCTCAACCTGGACCTCGGCGGCCGGCACCGACCACGCCTCGGCTGCGGCCTGGACCAGCATGGCGCGCGCCACAGCACCCGCCTGCCGGTAGCGCTGCCATGAGCTCGTGGTGCTCGACGAGCCGCCGGTGCCCTGGACCTTGCCGCCCCAGGTCACGTTGCCATAGAGCTTCGGATTGCCGGCGGCACCCTCGACCCGGAGCTTCGACCAGTCGGCGTCGAGCTCCTCGGCCACCAGCGTGGCCACGCCGGTATAGATCCCCTGGCCGCCGTCCATATGCGCCGACAGCACGGTCACCGTACCGTCGGGCGCGATCTGCAGATAGGCGTTGATGGGATTGATCGCATCGGCTTCCGCCGCGAGCGCGCGGGCGGCGGGTCCGAGCGGGATGTGGAAGCCGATCGTGAGGCCGGCGCCGGCCGCGGCTGCGCCGATCAGGAACTGCCGCCGGCTCGGACCCGATGGCAAAGGCGCCAGGTCGTGCTTGATCGCGCGCATGCTCAGGCCTCCATCAGGCGGGCCGCCTCGTGTACGGCGGCGCGGATCCGGTGATAGGTAGCGCAGCGGCAGATGTTGCCCGCGAGCCCCGCATCGATGTCGGCATCCGAGGGCTTCTCGACCTCCGAGAGCAGCGCGATCGTGGTCATGATCTGACCCGACTGGCAGTAGCCGCACTGGACCACGTCGAGCTGCTGCCAGGCGGTCTGCACCGCCTTGGCGGCCTTGCCCGACACGCCCTCGATGGTCGTGATCTCGCTGCCCCCGTGGTCGGCAGCGCGCGCCACGCAGGAGCGCATCGCCATGCCGTCGACATGCACGGTGCAGGCGCCGCATTGGGCGATCCCGCAGCCGTATTTGGTGCCGGTCAGACCGAGCACATCACGCAGCACCCAAAGCAGCGGCGTGTCCGGCTCGACCTCGACCTCGTGGGCTTGACCGTTGACCTGGAGCTTCATCGACCCCGTCCTTCGATTGCTGGTGGCGACGACCGTTGCGTCGTTCTTTGGAGTGAGAATAAGGCGCGCGGGCGCGCTGGCGAGGGCAGCAGGTCAGATGGCAGCGCGAGACGGCGAGAATTGCTTGGCCAATCAGGCTCCGGCCGGCTTGCCGGCCGGAACGGCTTGTGGTTAAAGGCGGGCGGCCGCATCGAGGTGGCACCATTTCGCGCGCACCGCGATTTTCCCCCTCGATGCACATGAGTTTTCCTCCGGACGCAAAAGAGCCGCAATGACCAGCTTCACCGACTACAAGGTCGCCGACATCAGCCTCGCCGGGTGGGGGCACAAGGAGATCGCGATCGCCGAGAAAGAGATGCCGGGCCTGATGGCGCTGCGCGAGGAGTATGGACCCCGCCAGCCGCTCAAGGGCGCGCGGATCTGCGGCTGCCTGCACATGACCGTGCAGACCGCGGTCCTGATCCGGACGCTCCGCCATCTCGGCGCCTCGATCCGCTGGAGCTCCTGCAACATCTTCTCGACCCAGGACCACGCCGCCGCGGCGATCGCGGACGAGGGCGTGCCGGTGTTCGCCTGGAAGGGCGAGACCGAGGAGGAGTACGACTGGTGCATCCGGCAGACGATCGAGGCGGCCAACGGCTGGCGCCCGAACATGCTGCTCGACGACGGCGGCGATCTGACCAAGATCATGCACGACGATTACCCCGAGCTCATGGCCGAGGTGCGCGGCCTCTCGGAGGAGACCACGACCGGCGTGCACCGGCTGCATGAGATGCAGCGGGCCGGGACCCTCAAGGCGCCGGCGTTCAACGTCAACGATTCGGTCACCAAGTCCAAGTTCGACAACCTCTATGGCGTGCGCGAGAGCCTGGTCGACGGCATCAAGCGCGCGACCGACGTCATGATGGCGGGCAAGATCGCGGTGGTCGCGGGCTTCGGCGACGTCGGCAAGGGCTCGGCGGAATCCATGCGCAGCCAGGGCGCCCGCGTGATGGTCACCGAGATCGACCCGATCTGCGCGCTCCAGGCGGCGATGGAAGGCTACCAGGTGGTGACCATGGAGGATGCCGCGCCGATCGGCGACATCTTCGTCACCGCGACCGGCAACAAGGGCGTGATCACGCTCGACCACATGCGGGCGATGAAGGACAACGCGATCGTCTGCAACATCGGCCACTTCGACACCGAGATCGAGATCAGCGCCCTTCGCAACATGAAGTGGGACGAGGTCAAGCCCCAGGTCGACCAGGTCGAGTTCCCCGACGGCAAGAAGATCATCGTGCTGGCCAAGGGCCGGCTGGTCAATCTGGGCTGCGCGACCGGCCATCCGAGCTTCGTCATGAGCGCCTCGTTCACCAACCAGGTGCTGGCCCAGCTCGAGCTCTGGCAGCACGCCGACAAGTACGAGAACAAGGTCTACGTGCTGCCCAAGGCGCTCGACGAGAAGGTGGCGCGGCTCCACCTCGACAAGCTCGGCGCCAGGCTCACCAAGCTGACGCCGGAGCAGGCCGAGTACATCGGGGTCAAGGTTGCCGGCCCCTTCAAGCCCGAGGCCTATCGCTACTAGGGTATGACCCTCCGGCGGTGACGACGTGGGTCGAGATCCACCTTGCGGATCTCGACGCGACCCACGCGCTCGGGCGGCGGCTCGCGGGCCTCATCGAGGGCGGCGACGTGGTGGCGCTCAGCGGCCCGCTCGGGGCCGGCAAGACCGAGCTCGCGCGCGCCCTGATCCGCGCCCGCGCCGGCGCCGCGATCGAGGTGCCGAGCCCGAGCTTCACCCTGATCCAGGACTACCCGCTCGCCGGGCTGGTGATCCGGCACATCGACCTCTACCGCGTGGAGGATCCCTCCGAGCTGGTCGAGCTCGGCCTGGAGGCGCCGGGAGCGGACGAGGTCTGGCTGATCGAGTGGCCCGAGCGCGCGCAAGCCCTGCTGCCGGCGGCCCGGCTCGACCTCAGCCTGGCGCAGGGACCGGGCCCGGATGCCCGGATCGCCCGCCTGGCGGGCGGCCCCGGCTGGGCAGAACGGCTGGTGGCGCTCCGCGATGACGCTGCGTGAGCAGGCCATCTCGCGCTTGCTCGCCGGGCATGGCTTTGGCGGCGCCACGCGACTGCCGCTCGCAGGCGATGCTTCGGTCCGCCGCTACGAGCGGCTGATCGGCGGTCCCCGTCCCGCGGTGCTGATGGATGCGCCGCCCGCGGCGCTCGATGTCCGCCCGTTCCTCGAGGTCGCGCGGTGGCTCCGACGACAGGGGCTGAGCGCGCCCGAGGTGCTGGCCGCCGATGCTGAGGCGGGCCTCGTTGTGCTGGAAGATCTGGGCGACGAGCTGTTCAGTCGGGTGGTCTCGAACCCCGGCCTCGAGCCCCTGCTCTACGAGACCGCGGTCGATCTGATCGCGGCTCTCCATCAGTTGCCGCTCGATCTGGCCCTGCCGCGCTACGACGACGCCTGGCTGATCCGGGAGGCCGCGCTGCTGGTCGAATGGTACGCCCCCGACCTCGGTGCGGCCGCCGCGGCCGACTACCTTGCGATCTGGCAGGACCTGCTGCCGGCCGCCCGGGTCGGGCCGGATCGCTTCGTCTACGTCGACTATCACGCCCAGAACCTGCTCTGGCTGCCGGCGCGCGCGGGTCTCGCCCGGGTCGGCCTGCTCGACTTCCAGGATGCGCGCCTGGGCCCCTCTGCCTACGACCTGGTATCGCTCCTGGAGGACGCCCGCCGCGACGTCGATCCAGCGCTTGCGGACGCCATGCTGGAGCGTTATCTGAGCGCGCGCCCGGAGCTCGACAGAGAGGTCTTCCGCGACGCCTGCGCCCTGCTCGGCGCCCAGCGCAACGCGAAGATTCTAGGACTTTTCGCCCGCCTCGCCCGACGCGATGGCAAGCCCCGGTACCTCGACCTGCTGCCGCGGGTGCGGGGTCATCTCGCCCGCGATCTCCGCCATCCCCTGCTGGCGCCACTTCGGAGCTGGTTCGAGCGCCATCTGTCGTTGATCGCAGCCCATGAGGCTCCATTTGTGGTAGACTGATACGTCATGGGCGTCGCCACCATTCCTGCCGGCCTGCCGTTCGTCGATGCGCTCGCCGCCGGCTTGCTGGCGGAGGCCGGCGACGATCGCCTGGCGCTCGCCGACATGCTGGTCCTGCTCCCGACCCGGCGGGCCTGCCGGAGCCTCGGCGAGGCTTTTCTGCGCCGCGCGGCCGGACGCGCTCTGCTGCTGCCGCGGATTCAGCCGATCGGCGAGATCGAGGCCGACGAGCTGCTCCTGGATGGCACTCTCGAGCTCGCCCTGCCGCCGGCGATCGGGACCCTGCGCCGCCAGCTGCTGCTCGCCCGCCTGCTGGCTCCCCTCGACTGGCCGCTCGAGCATGCCCTTCGCCTGGCCGGCGAGCTCGCAGCGCTCCTGGATGAGCTGCAGACCGAGCGGGTTCCGCTCACCGCACTCGACCGCCTGGTCCCCGAAATCCTCGCCGAGCACTGGCAGAAGAGCCGGAGGGTGCTCCTGATCCTCGCCGAGGCCTGGCCGAACCTGCTCGCCGAGGAGGGCGCGCTCGACCCCGCGGAGCGCCGCCACCGCCTGCTCACCGCTCTGGCCGAACGCTGGCGCGCGGCCCCGCCCGAAGCGCGGATCGTCGCCGCCGGCTCGACCGGCAGCATTCCGGCGACCCGCGCCCTGCTCCAGGTGATCGCCCGCCTGCCGCAAGGCACGGTCGTCCTGCCCGGCCTCGACCAGGACCTCGACGAGGCGAGCTGGCAACGGCTCGAGGCGAGCCATCCGCAATATGGCCTGAAGCAGCTGCTCGAGGCTCTGGCGACCGACCGCGCCGGCGTCGGCGTCTGGGCAGCCCCCGGCGTTCCGGGCAGCGACCCGGGGCGCGCGCGCTTCCTGTCCGAGGTCATGCGACCGAGCGCCACGGTCGGCGCCTGGCAGGCGCTGGCTCCGCCGGCCGCGGCGGCGATCCGGGAGCTGGTGGTGGAGGAGCATCCGGACCTGCCGACCGAGGCCCTGGCGCTGGCGCTCCGGATGCGCGGCGCGCTCGAGATTCCGGGGCGGACGGCGGCCCTGGTCACGCCTGATCGGCATCTTGCGCGCCGGGTCGCGGTCGAGCTCCAGCGCTGGGGGATCGAGGTCGACGATTCCGCCGGCACGCCGCTCGACCAGACGCCGCCCGGGGCCTTCCTGCTGCTGACCGCGCGGCTGATCGTGGGCGGCGTCAATCCGGTCACCCTGCTCGCCACCCTCAAGCATCCGCTGGCCACAGCCGGGCTGGAGCGCGGCGAGCTGCGCCGGCTGGCCCGCGAACTGGAGACCACCTGCCTGCGCGGGCCGCGGCTTGCCGGCGGCTTCGCCGGCATCCAGGTCGAGCTGGAACGGGCGCGCCGACGCGCCGGAAGTGACCCGAACCGGCGCCAGCATGTCACCACTCTCGCCGCGTTCGTGCGCCGGATCGAGCACGCCGCCCGGCCGTTTGCGGAGCTCGCCGGCGCACATCCGGTCGAGCTCGCGACGCTGGTTCGGGCGCACCTCGGCTTCGCCGATGCGCTGGCCGAGCCAGCCGAGCCCTCGGGCGGGCTCTGGGCCCGGGAGGCGGGCGAGGCGGCGGCGACCCTGTTCGCTGAGCTTTTGGAGGCGGCCGAGGGCACCCTGCCCATCCTGCCCGCCGCCTATCCCGCAGCGCTCGCCCAGGTGATGGCCGCGCGCCCGGTCCGGCCGCGGGCGCCCAAGCACCCGCGCCTGCACATCTGGGGCCAGCTGGAGGCGCGCCTGCAGCACGCCGACCTGCTCCTGCTCGGCGGCCTCAACGAGGGCGTCTGGCCGCGCTTCGTCGACCCCGGCCCCTGGCTCAGCGGCAGCATGCGCGAGGCGCTCGGCCTGGCCCCGATCGAGCGCCGGATCGGGCTCGCCGCCCACGACTTCGTCGCGGCGGCGGCAGCCAGCGCGGTCGTTCTGTCGCGCGCGGAGAAGGATGCCGAGGGCAGTCCCGCGGTGCCGTCGCGCTGGCTCGTGCGCCTCAAGACCCTCCTGGCCGGCAGCGGCGGGATCGAGCTCGGCGGCTCGGATCGGCCGGCCCGGGTGCTCCTCGACGACGTTCCGGTCGCACGCCCGATCGAGCGACCGGCGCCGAAGCCGCCCCTCGCTGCCCGGCCGCGCGAGCTTTCGGTCAGCGACATCGCACTCTGGATGAGCGACCCTTACGCCCTTTACGCCAGGCGCATCCTCGGGCTCAGAGCCCTCGAGGCGCTCGACGCCGACCCCGGCGCGCTCGAGCGCGGTATCATCATCCACCGCGTGCTCGAGCGCTTCGTCAAAGCCTGTCCGGGCGATCTGCCGGCCGACGCCGAGCGCCGCCTGCTCGACCTCGGCCGGACGCTGTTCGAGGAGTTCAGCCACCGGCCCCAGGTCAGGGCGCTCTGGTGGCCGCGCTTCGAGCAGATCGCCCGCTGGGTGATCGAACAGGAGCAGGCCCGACGCACGCCGGGCCTCGAGATCATGACCGAGGTCGAGGGCCGGCTCGAGCTCGAGGGCCTGGGCTTCCACCTCAAAGCCCGCGCCGATCGCCTCGAGCGTCTCCCGGACGGCCGGATCACGGTGATCGACTACAAGACCGGAGCGCTGCCCAAGGCCGCGGACGTGCCCGCGGGTCTCGCCCCGCAGCTGCCGCTCGAGGCGGCCATGGTCGAGGCCGGCGCGTTCCGGGACATCGATCCGGCCGCAGTCGCCGAGCTCCTGTTCTGGCGCCTGAAGGGCGACGAGACCGGCGGCGAGCAACAGCCGCCGGCCCCGCTCCCGCCAGCCGAGCTCGCGGCCAGGGCGCTGGCCGGCCTGCGCCGCCTGGTCGCTCATTACGACCGGCCCGGGACGACCTATCCCGCCCGGCCCAAGCCCCAGGTCGCCTGGCGGGGCGACTACGATCACCTGGCCCGGCGCGGCGAATGGACCAGCTGAGCGCAAACGTCGCCCGACGCCGGCCGCCGCCCACGCCTGAGCAGCGGCGCGCGGCGGAGCCCTCCGGCTCGATCTGGGTCACCGCCTCGGCCGGGACCGGCAAGACCCGGGTGCTCGCCGACCGGGTGATGCGCCTCTTGCTCGGCGGCACCGATCCGCGCCAGATCCTCTGCCTGACCTTCACCAAGGCCGCGGCCGCCGAGATGGTCAAGCGGGTCGAGGAGGACCTGTCCCGGTTCGCCGTCCTGCCCGAGGCCGAGCTCGAGGCGGAGCTCCGGCAGCTCGCCGGGCGCTCGCCGACAGCGGATGAGCAGGCGCGCGCGCGGATCCTGCTGGCGGCGGTCCTGGACCTGCCCGCCGGCCTGCCGATCATGACCATCCACGGCTTTTGCCAGTCGCTGCTCAAGCGCTTTCCGCTCGAGGCGGGCGTCGTGCCGCATTTCGACGTGCTCGATCCGCGCAGCGCCGCGGACCTCCTGCGCGAGGCGCAGGCGGAGGTGCTGGCGAGCCGCGGCGCCGGGATCCAGCGCGCCCTCGGCCGCCTGGCGGTGCTGCTCGGCGAGACGACGCTCGCCGAGGGCCTGGCAGCGCTGCGCGAGGACCGGCTGCGGCTCGGTGCGCTGATCACCGACCAAGGCGTCGAGGCCCTGATTGCCAGGATCGAAGACGCCCTCGGCCTCGCCCCGGGGGCGGGCGCCGGCGAGGTTCGGCGGGCGGCCTGCATCGACCCCGAAATCGACCGGCGAGCACTTCTGGACGCCGCCCGCATCCTTGCCGCCGGGACCGACAAAGAGGCAGAGCGCGCCCAGATCATCGCGGACTGGCTGACCGCCGAGGTCGACCAGCGGCAGCGCACCTGGGAAGGCTACGCGACCGTCTTTCTGACCAAGGAGCGGAAGAGCAGGCAGACCGGCTCGATCGTCAGCAAGGCGTGCGCCGCCGCGGCCCCCGCTGCGGAGGCAGCCCTCCTCGCCGAGCAGGCACGGCTGCGGGCCTGGGTCGAGCGCGAGAAAGCGGCGACGGTCGCCGAGCGCACCGCGGCCCTGCTTCGGGTCGGGGCGGCGGTGCTGAGTGCGTATGACCGGCGCAAGAGCGAGCTCGCGGCCCTCGATTTCGACGACCTGATCGCCGCCAGCCGGCGCCTCCTCGACCAGCCCGGCATCGCGTCCTGGGTCCAGTACAAGCTCGATCAGCAGATCGACCACCTGCTGGTCGACGAGGGCCAGGACACGAGCCCGGAGCAATGGGCAATCATCCTGGCGCTCAGCGCGGAGTTCTTCACCGGCGAGGGGGCGCGGCCGATCCGGCGCACGCTGTTCGTGGTCGGCGACGAGAAGCAGTCGATCATGAGCGTGCAGGGCGCCGACGTCGCGACCTACCGCCGCTTCCGCGAGGTTCTGGAAGCGCGCGCCGGCGCCGGCCGCCAGCCGTGGCGGGAAGAGCCGCTCGGCCGCTCGTTCCGCTCGGCGAAGCCGATCCTCGATCTGGTCGATGCGGTGTTCGCCGACCCGGAGGCGCGCGACGGTGTGGTGAGCGGCGCCGACTGGCCCGCGCACGAGTGCTTCCGGACGACCGCCCCGGGCCTGGTCGAGGTCTGGCCGCTGATCGAGGGCGAGCCCGCCGCCAGGACCGAGGACTGGCAGCTGCCCGACCGGCTGGAGGCGACCGAGCGCGGCGAGACCCGCCTCGCCAGGGCGATCGCGCGGCAGATCTTCGAATGGCGCCGCGACGCCGTGCCGCTCGCCTCGACCGGTCAGCCGATCCGGGCGGGCGATGTCATGGTCCTGCTGCCGCGCCGCGGCATCCTGCAGGAGCTCCTGATCCGCGAGCTGAAGCGCCTGCAGGTCCCCGTCGCCGGCGCCGACCGGCTGGCGCTGACCGACGAGCTCGCGGTCATGGACCTGATGGCCCTGGGCGATGCGCTGCTCCTGCCCGAGGACGACCTGACGCTCGCCGCGGTGCTGCGCAGCCCGTTGTTCGGGCTCGGCGAGGAGGATCTGTTCGAGCTCGCCCACGGCCGCGGCGACGCGAGGCTGATCGAGCGTCTGCGCGCGTTCCGGCACCGGAGCCCGCGCTTGGGCGAGGTCTGGGAGCGCTTTTCCGAGCTCCTGCGCCAGGCGGATTACGCGCCGCCGTTCGAGTTCTATGCCCGCCTGCTGGGTGCTGCCGGCGGTCGGCAACGCCTGCTCGAGCGGCTGGGTCCGGCGGCGATCGAGCCGATCGAGGCGTTTCTCGCCCAGGCGCTCGCCTACGAGCGGGGCCACCCGCCCTCCCTGCAGGGGTTCCTGCACTGGCTCAGGGCGGATGCGACCGAGCTGATCCGCGACCCCGACCGGCCGCGCGACGAGGTCCGGGTGCTGACCTGCCACGGCGCCAAGGGCCTCGAGGCGCCGATCGTGTTCATCGCGGACGCCTGCTTCGTGCCCGACTTCAAGGACCGGCTGCTGTGGCTCGAGCCCGACGGCCTGCCGCTCTGGCGGATGGGCGCCAAAGGCCGCGACGCCCTCAGCGAGGCGGCCAACGTCCACGCTCGCATTCGCCAGACCCAGGAGCAGCGCCGGCTGCTCTACGTCGCCCTGACGCGGGCGAGGGAGCGCCTGATCGTCACCGGCTGGCAACGCAAGAACCCGTCGGAGGCCACCTGGTACGAGCTGGTCGCCGCGGGCATGGCGCGGCTCGGTGCATTCCTGGTGCCGGCCGGGCTCGCACCGGAAGTGACCGGCGACAGCCTCTGCCACGGCAGCCTGCCGGCGCGCGGCCCGGCCCAGCTCCGCCTGGCGCTCGCCCCCAAGGCGCCAGAACCGCCGCCGCCCCCGGCCTGGGTCCGACAGTCGGCGCCGACCGAAGCGCCGCGCGCGGCGCCGCTCAGCCCGTCGCGCGCCTTCGAGGACGGGACGCCGGCCGCGACCTCGCCGGCGCAAGGCGCCGCCTCCCGCCGTTTCCGCCGCGGCCGCCTGATCCATCGCCTCTTGCAGAGCCTGCCGGAACGCCCGCCCGCCGAGCGCGCGCCGGCGCTTGCGCGCTATCTGGCCGAGCGGTCGCTCGGGCTGGCCGAGGCGGAGCAGGCCGAAATCGCGGCCGAGGTCCTCTCCGTGCTCGCGATGCCGGAACTCGCCCCGCTGTTCGGCCCGGACGCGCGCGCCGAGGTGCCGCTCGTCGGGGTGGTCGGCGAGCAGGCGATCTTCGGCCAGGTCGACCGGCTGGCCGTGACCCCGGAGGCGGTGCTGCTGCTCGACTACAAGACCAATCGGTCACCGCCTTCGACGCCCGCCGAAGTGCCCGGCACCTATCTCCGCCAGATGGCGGCCTATCGGGCCCTGCTCGAGGCGATCTGGCCGGATCGTCCGGTGCGCTGCGCGCTGCTCTGGACCGAGGGGCCGCGCCTGATGACGCTCGACGACCGCGCCCTCGCGCCCTGGCGACCGGGCGGCGGCCACGCTTGACAAGGGCTCCCCGCCTCCCCAAGTCCGCTTGACGCTGTCGACGCGATCCCCCTAGTGTCGTGGGGCACCAAGGGCCGAACCGCTGTCGAGGCAGCCAACTGGGGTCTAACGATGACGATCATACAATCCTCCGACGCGTCGTTCGAAGCGGACGTGCTGAAGTCGGACATGCCGGTCGTGGTCGACTTCTGGGCCGAGTGGTGCGGCCCGTGCAAGGTCATCGCCCCGTTCCTCGAGGAGCTGGCGACCGACAAGGGCGAGCGCGTCCGGATCGCCAAGGTCAACATCGACGACAACCCGCTGACGCCGACCAAATACGGGGTGCGCGGCATTCCGACCCTGATGCTGTTCAAGAACGGCGAGATCACCGCGACCAAGGTCGGCGCGCTGCCCAAGACCAAGCTGTACGAATGGGTCGAGGAGTTGCTCTGACCGGCCGACCCGCCATCCCGGGCCCGGGTTGATCGTCCGCGACCCTGCCGGCCAGCCTCAAGACAGCGTAATGCCTGAAGATGCCGTCCTGAGCGCGGCGGCAGGGCGGGACTGGCTCGCGTTTCGCGAGCGCTGTCCCGAGGTCCTGACCGTCGATCTGATCCTGCCCGATCTGGTCGGGATCGCCCGCGGCAAGCGGCTCACGGCGGACGCCTTCGAGGCGGCTCTGGCCGGCGGGCTCGGCTTTCCCAGCTCGCTCTATGGTCTCGATACGACCGGCGCCAACGTCGACGCCTCCGGGCTGATCTGGGAGCAGGGCGATGCCGACCGGCCATGCCGGATCGACACCGCGACGCTCGCCCCGGTGCCCTGGCGGCCGGGCGGCGCGCAGGTGCTGGCGGGGCTCGGCGATCCGGACGGGCGGCCGTTCTTCGCCGATCCGCGCGCCCTGCTGGCCGCCGTCGCCGCCCGCTTCGAGCCGCTCGGGCTCACCCCGGTGGCGGCGCTCGAGCTCGAGTTCACGCTGCTCGATGGCCGGGTCGGCCGCGACGGCCGGCCGCGCATCAAGGTCCGGCCGGGCATGGAGTGCGGTGCCGTCTACGGGCTCGAGCCGCTCGATGCCGAGGACGCTCTGCTCGCGCGCCTCCAGGAGTATTGCGCGCGCCAGGATCTGCCGGCGAAGGGCGCGGTCTCGGAATACGCACCCGGTCAGCTCGAGGTCAATCTCGGCCACGTCGCCGATCCGGTCCGGGCCGCCGACCAGGCGTTCCTGCTCAAGCGCGCGATCAAGGCCGCGGCGCGCGCCGAGGGCCGCCAGGCGACCTTCATGGCCAAGCCGTTCGCCGATCAGGCCGCGAACGGGCTGCACGTCCACGTCAGCCTGGTCGGGCGCGCCGGCGCCAACCACTTCGCGGCCGAGCCCACAGCACTCCGGCACGCGATCGGCGGCCTGCAGGCGACCATGGCCGAGGCGATGCTCCTGTTCGCGCCGAACGCCAACAGCTTCCGCCGGCTCAAGCCCAGGAGCTATGCCCCGACCGCGCCGAGCTGGGGCTACGACAACCGGACCGTGGCGCTCCGGGTGCCCTCGGGCCTGCCGGCCGCACGCCGGATCGAGCACCGGGTCGCGGGCGCCGACGCCAATCCCTATCTGGTTCTGGCGGCGGTGCTGGCCGGCATCCACCACGGCCTCCGCCACCGGCTGGAGCCGGACGCGCCGATCAGGGGCAACGCTTATGCCGAGGTCGAACCGAGCCTGCCGCTGAGCTGGGACCGGGCGATCGACGCGCTCGCGGCGGCGGCGGTCCTGCCGGAGTACCTCGGGGCCGAGTTCTGCCGCCTCTACCGGGTCTGTCGCGCCGCCGAGCGTGACCGCTTCGCCGATCTGGTCACACCGGTCGAATATGCCTGGTATCTGGCCACGGTCTGACGCTCAGAGCTCGATGCCCTGGCGCTGCAGCGCCCGCTGCCATTTCGAGTCCTCCTGGTCGCCGAACAGCAGCGCGTCGTCGGCATCGATCACGACCCAGGCGCCGGCGGCGATCTCCGCCGCCAGCTGATTGGGCGCCCAGCCGGCATAGCCGAGCGCGAACAGGCTCTGGCGCGGCCCCTTGCCGGCGGCCAGATCCTCCACGATGTCCGGCGAGCTGGTGAGTGCGACCTGATCGGACAGCACGACCGTGTCCTTGCCGTGATACTCGGGACTGTGCAGGACGAAACCCTTGCCGCTCTCGACCGGGCCGCCATAGTGCACCTCGATCTCGCCCGAAGCCTTGGGATTGGCGTCGAGGCCCAGGCCTTCGAGCAGCTTGGCGGCCGGCCCTTTGCCGAGCACGCGATTGACGACCAGGCCCATGGCGCCCGAGCTGTCGTCCTGGATCATGTAGATGACGGTATGGCGGAAATTGGGATCGTCGAGCTCGGGCGTCGCGACCAGCAGGTGGCCGGCCAGGGTCGGTCCGGGGATCGGCGCGGCCGGAGCGCGCGCCGCCTCCGACGGCGGTGCGAGCAGCCACAGGAGCGCGAGCAGGCCCGCGCCGCCGCTTCGGATCGAGATGCCCGTCATCGTCCAGCCCCTTCAACAGACCGTCGACCACATCGAGCTGTACGGCAATCTCCGGCCGCCTGCCAAGCAAGATCGCGCGACCGGCGCTCGCCGCGGCCGGCGCCGCCGCATCGGTTCAACCGTTGCTGCGCAGGACGTGGCCGGCGAGGTACAGCGAGCCGCAGATCAGCACCCGGGCGGGGGCGCGCTCCGCCCTGACGATGGCGCAAAGCGCGCTCTCGACGTCGGCCGCAGGCGTCGCCGACCAGCCGAGCCCGGCGGCCAGCGCGGCCGCCTCGACCGGATCCCGGCTCGCGGGCTCGTCCGGCACCGGCACGGTCGTGATCGAGCGGGCGAGCGGCGCGAGCGGCGCCAGAAAGCCGCGCTCGTCCTTGGTGGTCAGCATGCCGACGATCAGGTGCAGCGGCCCCGCCGAAGCGCCGATCGGGTCCGCGGCGGGTCCGCTCAGGCTCGCCGCCAGCACCTGGGCCGCGGCCGGGTTGTGGCCGCCATCCAGCCACAGCTGCCAGCCCGCGGGCAGAAGCTCGACCAGCGGGCCGCGCCGCAGCCGCTGCAGGCGGGCCGGCCAGCGCGCCTGGCGCAGCCCTGCGGCGATGGCGTCGGGGCCGGGCTGAAGGTCGCCCAGCGCCAGCGCCGCGGTCACGGCGAGGCCGGCATTGTCGATCTGATGGCAGCCCGGCAGCGCCGGCAAGGGCAGATCGAGCCGCCGCTCGCCCACACGCACTTCGAGTCCACCGGCCGCCCGTCGGGCCTGCCAGTCGCGGCCGTGGACGATGAGCGGGGCCTCGACCTCGGCGGCGCGCGCCTGCACCACCGCGAGGGCCTCCGGCGCCTGCGGCCCGACGACGCAGGCGACGCCCGGCTTCAGGATGCCCGCCTTCTCGAACGCGATCTGCTCCAGCCGCTCGCCTAGATAATCCTGATGATCGAGCGCGATCGGGGCGATCGCGGTCAGCCGCGGCCGCTCGATCACATTGGTCGCATCGAGCCTGCCGCCGAGCCCGGTCTCGATCAGCAGGACATCTGCCGGGTGGCGGGCGAACGCCAGCAAGGCGGCCGCCGTGGTGATCTCGAACTCGGTGATCGGCAGGCCCTGGTTGACCCGCTCGCAGACGTCCAGGACGTCGGCGAGCTCGGGCTCCGCGATCGGCTGGCCGTCGAACAGGAAGCGCTCGTTGAACTGCACCAGATGCGGCGAGATGTAGCGCTGCACGCGCCGGCCGGCCGCCTGCAGCATGGCGTCGAGCATGGCGAGCGTCGAGCCCTTGCCGTTGGTTCCGGCGATGTGCACGACCGGGGCGAGCCGCCGCTCGGGATGATCGAGGCTTGCGAGCAGGCGCTCGATCCGTCCGAGCGAGAGGTCGATCGCGCGCGGATGCAGCCTGCGCAGGCGGGCGAGAATCAGGTCACTGCCGTAGCTCGTCACCGCCGTCCCCGCCGCCGTCCATCACCGGCACCGGCTCGGCCGGATCGCTGCCGTCGCCGGCATCGGCGAGCGCAGGCAGCACCTCCTCGGGCGCCTTGCGCTGCCGCTCGACCGGCTGCTCGGCGTCCGGATCGAGGTTGGGCCGGAGCAGGAAGCGGAGGATCCTGGCGATGGTCGGCCGCAGCTCGAACCGATGCACGACCATGTCGATCATGCCGTGCGCGAGCAGATACTCCGCCTTCTGGAACCCATCGGGCAGGTTCTCGCGGATCGTCTGCTCGATCACCCGCCGGCCGGCGAAGCCGATCTGCGCGCCGGGCTCAGCGATCGCGATGTCGCCGAGCATGGCGAAGGACGCGGTGACGCCGCCGGTGGTCGGGTCGGTCAGGAGCACGAGGTAGGGCAGGCCCGCCTCCTTGACCTCCTCGATCGCGATCGTGGTGCGCGGCATCTGCATGAGCGAGAGCGCGCCCTCCTGCATGCGCGCACCACCGGATGCGGTGACCACGAGGAACGCCGCTTCCTGGAGGACCGCGAGCCGGGTCGCCGCCAGCAGCCCCTCGCCCAGGGCGCAGCCCATGGAGCCCGCCATGAACTCGAAGTTCATGACCGCGATCACCACCGGCAGGCCGTCGATCCTGCCGTGCGCCGCCTCGATCGCATCGGCGTTGCCGGTCTTGCCCTGCGCCTCCTTGAGGCGCTCGACGTAGCGCCGGCGGTCGCGGAACTTGAGCGGATCGATCTCGACCTTGGGCAGCTCGATCTTGGTCCAGCTGCCCTCATCGAACAGGGTCTTGAACCGGTAGTCCGGTCCGACCCGGAAATGATGCTGGCAATGCGAGCAGACGCGCTGGTTGGTCTCCAGGTCGCGATGGAAGATCATGCGCTCGCAGGACGGGCAGTTGACCCAGAGGTTCTCCGGCACCTCGGGCCGGGTGCGCACCAGCGCCTTGATCTTGGGCCGGACGTAGTCGGTGAGCCAGTTCATGCGGCAGCCCTCTTCGCGCTCCGGACGCCCGCGGCGAGCTCTTGGACCTGGCCCAACACCGCCTCGACCAGGCCAGGCTTGGCGCCACCGTCGGTATCGAGCGAGCGCGCGATCCGATCGACCAGGGCCGAGCCGACCACGACCGCATCGGCGGCGCAGGCGATCTCACTGGCCTGTTCGGGGGTGCGGATGCCGAACCCGACCGCGACCGGCAGGCCGGTGTGGCGCCGCAGGCGCTCGGTGGCGGCTCGCACCTGCAGGGCGACCGGGGCGCCGGCGCCGGTGATGCCGGTGATCGAGACGTAGTAGATGAAGCCCCGGGTGTTGGTCAGCACCTTGGGCAACCTCGCCTCATCGGTGGTCGGGGTCGCGAGGCGGATGAAGCAGAGGTCGCGCGCCAGCGCCGGCAGGCAGAGCTCGTCGTCCTCCTCGGGCGGCAGATCGACGATGATCAGCCCGTCGACCCCGGCGGCCTTGGCGTCGTCGAGGAAGCGCTCGGAGCCGTAGCTGTAGATCGGATTGTAATAGCCCATCAGGATCACCGGCGTCCCGTCGTCCCCGGCCCGGAAGCCGCGTACCAGCTCGAGCGTCCGCGCAAGGGTCATGCCCGCCTTCAGCGCGCGCAGATTGCCCGCCTGGATCGCCGGGCCGTCGGCCATCGGGTCGCTGAACGGCATGCCGATCTCGATCAGGTCGGCACCCGCATCCGGCAGGCCCTTGAGGATCGCGGCACTGGTCAGGGCCTCCGGGTCGCCGGCGGAGACGAAGGTGATCAGGCCTGCCCGGCCCGCCGCCTCGAGCTCGGCAAAGCGGCGCTCGATCCGCCCGCTCATAAGCTCACGCCCATCGCGTCCGCCACGGTGAAGATGTCCTTGTCGCCGCGCCCGCAGAGATTCATCACGATCAGATGGGCCGCCGGCAGGCCGGGCGCAATCTTGACGACCTGGGCCAGCGCGTGGGCGGGCTCGAGCGCCGGCAGGATGCCTTCGAGCTCGCTGCAGAGGCGAAAGGCGGCGAGCGCCTCGTCGTCCCGGATCGGCACATAGGCGACCCGCCCCTGGTCCTTGAGCCAGGAATGCTCCGGGCCGACGCCCGGATAGTCGAGGCCGGCCGAGATCGAATGCGGCTCGATCACCTGGCCGTCCGCGTCCTGGAGCAGGTAGGAGCGCGAGCCGTGCAGGATGCCGGGCCGGCCGGCGGTCATCGAGGCGGCATGATGCCCGGTCTCGACCCCCTCGCCCGCCGCCTCGACGCCGATCATGCGCACCTCGGGATCGTCGAGGAACGGGTAGAACAGGCCCATGGCGTTCGAGCCGCCGCCGACGCAGGCGACCAGCGTGTCCGGCAGGCGGCCCTCCTTGGCCATGATCTGCTCACGTACCTCCTGGCCGATCACCGACTGGAAGTCGCGCACCATGGCGGGATAGGGATGCGGGCCGGCGACGCTGCCGATGATGTAGAAGGTGCCCTCGACATTGGTGACCCAGTCGCGGAGCGCCTCGTTCATCGCGTCCTTGAGGGTCGCCGAGCCCGAGGTCACGGAGCGGACCTCGGCGCCGAGCAGGCGCATCCGGAACACGTTCGGCTTCTGGCGCTCGATGTCGCGGGCGCCCATGTAGACGACGCACGGCAGACCCAGGCGGGCGGCCACGGTCGCGGTCGCGACGCCGTGCTGGCCGGCGCCGGTCTCGGCGATGATCCGGCGCTTGCCCATGCGCCGCGCGAGCAGGATCTGGCCGATCGTGTTGTTGATCTTGTGCGCGCCGGTGTGGTTGAGCTCGTCGCGCTTGAAGTAGACCCGGGCGCCGCCGAGCTCTGCGGTCAGCCGCTCGGCCAGGTAGAGCGGGCTCGGCCGGCCGGCGTAGTCGGCGAGCCAGGCGTCGAGCTCGGCCTGGAAAGCGGGGTCGGCCTTGGCCGCCTCGTAGGCCTGCTCGAGCTCGAGGATCAGCGGCATCAGGGTCTCGGCGACGAAGCGGCCGCCGTAGATGCCGAAGCGGCCGCGCGCGTCGGGTCCGCCGCGGTAGCTGTTCGGGAGCGTCATGGGGGTGGGCTCACGCGCAGGGCTGCGAGGTCAAGTCGATGCGCCGAGCGTGGCCGCGACCTCGAGAAAACGCCGGATCCTGGCCGGGTCCTTGTGGCCGGGCCGGTCCTCGACCCCGGACGAGACGTCGACCGCGCGCGCGCCGGAGAGGCGGACCGCGGTCTCGAGGTTCTCGACCGACAGCCCGCCCGAGAGCAGCCACGGGCGTGCGATGTCCAGGCCCTCGAGCAGCCGCCAGTCGAAGCTCTCGCCGTTGCCGCCCGGCAGCGGCGCCCGGGGTGGCTTGGCGTCGAACAGCAACAGGTCGGCGACCTCGGCATAGGCGCCAACCGCGGCCAGGTCCTCGGCAACCCGCGACCTTGAGCGCCTTGATCACGATCCGTCCGGTCCTCGCCCTGATCGCCGCGACCCGCGCCGGCGTCTCGGCGCCGTGCAGCTGCAGGGCGTCGAGCGCGCACGAGATCGAGGATCTCATCGAGCTTGGCGTCGTCGGGATCGACCAGCACGCCAACCTTGAGACGGTCCGGCGGCACCGCGGCCACGAGGAGCGCCGCCTGCTCCGGCGTCAGCGAGCGGGGCGATGGCGGATAGAAGACGAAGCCCAGATAGCGGGCACCGCCCGCGACCGCGGCGGCGAGCGCGGTGGCATCGGTCAGGCCGCAGACCTTGACGTCGATCATCAGGCAGCCCGAAGGGCCTGGATCTCGGCATCGATCGCGGCCGCCGCCGCGCGCGGGTCCGGCGCCGCCGTGATCGGCCGCCCGATCACCAGGAGATCGGCCCCGGCGGCGATCGCGGCCGCCGGCCCCAGGGTCCGCTTCTGGTCGCCCCGGGCGAAGGCTTGGGGGCGGATGCCGGGCACGACCAGCTTGAACTCCCGGCCGAAGCACTGGCGCAACAGCATGACCTCGTGGGGCGAACAGATCACCCCGTCGAGGCCGGAGCTCCAGGCCAGCTCGGCCAGCCGCAGGACCTGATCGGCCACCTTGTGGGGCACGCCGAGGGCGGCGAGATCGGCGTCGTCCATGCTGGTCAGCACGGTGACGCCCAGCAGCTTCGGGCAGGGCTCCTCGAGATGCGCGGCCTCGACCGCGGCGCGCAGCATCGCCGGCCCGCCCGCGACGTGCAGGGTCAGCATGGCGACGCCGAGCGATGCGGCGGCGCGCACGGCGCCCGCGACGGTGTTCGGGATGTCGTGGAACTTGGCATCGAGGAACACGGGCAGGCCCAGCGCCACGATCTGCCGGACGCCGTCCGGACCGTTGGCGGTCGTGAACTCGAGCCCGACCTTGAGGCCGCCGACCACGCCCAGGAGCGAGCGGCCAAGGCCGAGCGCGCCGACGAGGTCGGGCCGGTCGAGGGCGCAAAAGACGCGCGAGGGTTCGGTCATGAGGGTGCAGTCCCGAGCTTGCCGGGCTTATAGCAGAGCCCGCCCGCCCGGCAAAGCGCTCAGACCCGGCCCGCGGCGAAGGCCGTGAGCTGGTCCGCGGCGAGCTCGCCCGCGAGCGCCGCCGCGACCCGCTCGCCGATCAGGGCACCGAACTTGAAGCCGTGGCCAGAGAAGCCGGCCAGGACCCAGGCGTGCTCGATGCGCTCGGCGATGAAGCGTTCGCCTTCGGTCACGCTGTAGAAGCAGGTCTTGGCCTCGAGCGTCCGATAGCGCCCAAGGTCCGGCAGGCGCGAGCCGGCAAGCGCCAGGACGGTCGCGAGCTCGTCCGGGCTCGGCGCCCGGTCCCGGTCGGGATGGCCGGTCAGGGAAAAACCGTGGTCGCCGACCTTGAGCGCGCTGCCGTCGACCGGGGGCACGGCGTAGAAGCCGCCCGCCGCCGCCTCGATCTGGTCGAGCAGCATCGGCGCCGCCGCCCAGGCGGCCCGCAGCTCCGCGGGCGGCTCGAGATAGAGGGCGACCTGACGCGACGGCGTCACCCGGCCGGCCAGCGCCGGCAGCAGATCCGGTGTCCAGGGGCCGGCGGCGATCACCAGCGCGTCGGCCCGGTCCTGCTTGCCGTCGGCGGTGCGGACCGCCGCCCGCGCCGGGTCGAGCTCGGCAATCGACGAATGGCTGTGCAGGGCGACGCCGCGGCTGGTCAGGAGAGCGGCGAGGTCCTGCGAGAATCCGCGCGGCGAACAGGACGCCGCCGGTCGGCGTGAAGAGGGCGAAGCGGGCCGCTGCCAGATGCAGGAACGGCAGGCGGCGCGCGAGCTCGGCCGGCGTCCAGCGCTCGTAGGGCAGGCCGAGCTTTTCGAGCCCGCCGGCCGAGGCCTCGACCCAGCCGTCCAGTTCATGGGCGACGACCAGCGTGCCGGTCGGCCGGTAGTGGCTGCGGCCGAGATCGAGCCAGAGGCGCTCCCAGGCGGCATAGGCGTCCCGGACCATGCGCGCGTAGCCGATCATGGCGCCATAGGGGTAGCGGATCAGCCGGTGCTGGTCGGTCGAGGAGGCGAGCGGGTTCGGGATTCTTTCGCTCTGCTCGTAGAGCGCCACCTCGTGGCCTTTGCGCCGCAGGGCCCAGGCGCTGCAAAGGCCCATGATGCCGGCGCCGACCACGATCACCCGCAAGGCTTCCTCCCGCAGCCGCGGCCGCCCGGCTTGCGGGCCAGCACGATCGGCTGATGATAGCCGGTCCCGGCGGGCATCAGCCAGCGAACGTCGTCGAGGCCAGCCGCGCGCAGCGCTGCGCTCAGCTCGGCGCGCGGCAGGGCGCGGTAGAGGCCGACGTGGTGATCCGAGCGCCAGCGGTCCGCGAGCTCGCGCGTGATGTGGATGTGCACCCGATAGCGACGCTCGTCCAACCAGTCCCAGACCTGCTGCACGATCCGCCGCTCGCCCTTCGGACCTGTGAGCAAGCGCGCCGGCCAGGTCGCGGGCCGGCCGAGCGCGTCGTAGTCGCGGATGCTGGCGAGAAACGCGCCGCCCGGCCGAAGCTTGGCCGCGATCGCGCGCAGCGCCTGCCCGAGATCGTCCGCCGACAACAGATGCGGCAGGGCGTTGTCGGCGGCGAGCACCACGTCGAAGTCGCCCGGCACCAGGGGATCCAGCGCCCGCAGGTCGGCGACCTTGAGCGTCAGCGCGAGCCCGCGGCGGCCGGCTTCTTCCCGGGCCCGCGCGAGCGCCACCCTGCTGAGATCGCTGCCGGTCACGCGGTGACCCAGCGCCGCGAGCCCCAGCGCCTGGGTCCCGATGCCGCAGGCACAGTCGAGAACATCGACGGCCGCGGCGCCCAGCGTCGAGCGGATCAGGCGATCGAGGACCGCCGCCTGATGCGTGATCGCTGCATCCCAGTCGGCGTAGATCAGATGGTAGTCGGCCGCGAGGCGGTCGTAGAACGCCTCGGTCGGATCGGCCAGCTCAGTCGCCTGCAGCCTGCAGCGCCAGGCTCTTGCTCGCGCTGTAGCGCTCGGCCTGGGCCTTTTCGTCCTGCTGCTTCATGAGGGTCAGCTGGTTCTCCAGGGCCCAGAGCTTGTTGCGCAGCCGCCGCGCCCGGCGGCGCTGGCCGAGGCTGCCGAGCCAGACGCCGAGCCCGCCGACCAGGACTCCGATCACCAGCCCGAACAGGAACGCGCCGTAGACCGGCAGCTCGATCGTGCCCGGCAGCGGCGCGAAGCTGATGTCGACCGGCGTGCGGTTGGCGACCGCGAAGGCGACGATCACGATCAACGCGACCAGGCCGAGCAGCAGGCGTAGGCTCCTGATCATTGACCTCCCCCGACCATCGGCCGCCCGATCCGGACCACCGTTCGCCCGACCCAAACCGCCGCCTCTAGCGGGCACCCCTAGCGGCTACCCCCTAGCGACCACCATTGAGCCGCTCGCGCAGGTCTTTGCCGGTCTTGAAATAGGGCACCACCTTGTCGGGCACCCTGACCTCGGCGCCGGTGCGCGGATTGCGCCCGACCCGCGAGCTGCGTTGCCGGACCGAGAACGCGCCGAAGCCGCGCAGCTCGACCCGGTCGCCACGCACCAGGGCCTCGGTGACCTCGTCGAACACCGTCGAGACGATGCGCTCGATGTCACGCAGGTAGAGATGCGGATTGGCGTCGGCGAGGCGCTTGATCAGATCCGATTTCGTCATGGCTGACGCCCGGGCAAGTCCGACCATTCCGGCAGCACCTCCATCCAAAGCCACATCGAGCCCGAAAACGCAACCCTGCCCGGAAACCCAATCCTGCCCGGAAACCCAATCCTGCCAAGGGCCTAACCGGCATCGGCGTCCTGTTTCTGGTCCTGGTCCTGGTCCTGGTCCTGCTGCTCCTGCTGACGGCCCTTGATCGCCGGCCCGAGGATGTCGCCGAGCGAGGCGCCGCTGTCGGAGCTGCCGTAGTCGGCCATCGCCTGCTTCTCGTCCTCGATCTCGAGCGCCTTGATCGAGAGCGTCAGGCGACGGTTGACGGCGTCGATGTTGGTCACCTTGGCGTCGAGCTTGTCGCCGATCGCGAACCGGTCGGGCCGCTGCTCGACCCGGTCCCGCGACAGCTCGGCCTTGCGGATGAAGCCGGTGGCGCCATCGGTGGTCGTCACCTCGATGCCCGACGCCGTGATCTGGCTGACCACGCAGGTGACCCTGGCGCCGCGCTTCAGGCCACTGACCGCGCCCTGGAACGGATCCTCGGTCAGCTGCTTGATGCCGAGCGAGATCCGCTCCTTGTCGACGTCGACGTCGAGCACCACGGCCTTGACCACGTCGCCCTTCTTGTACTTGGTGACCGCCTCTTCCTGCGGCATCTGCCAGTCCAGATCCGACAGATGCACCATGCCGTCGATGTCGGCATCGAGGCCGATGAACAGGCCGAACTCGGTGATGTTCTTGATCTCGCCCTCGACCGTGCTGCCGAGCGGATGGTTCTCCTGGAAGCTCTCCCAGGGATTGGCCAGGCACTGCTTGAGGCCGAGCGAGACGCGGCGCTTGTCCGGGTCGACCTCGAGCACCATGACCTCGACCTGCTGGCTGGTCGAGACGATCTTGCCCGGGTGGATGTTCTTCTTGGTCCAGCTCATCTCGGAGACGTGGACCAGGCCCTCGACGCCCGGCTCGAGCTCGACGAAGGCGCCGTAGTCGGTGATGTTGGTGACCCGGCCGGTGAACTTGGCGCCGACCGGATATTTGAGCTCGACGCCCTCCCAGGGATCGGCCTCGAGCTGCTTCATGCCGAGCGAGATGCGCTGGGTCTCGCGGTTGAAGCGGATCACCTGGACCTGGACCTGCTGGCCGACGCTCAGAACCTCGGTCGGGTGGTTGACCCGGCGCCAGGAGATGTCGGTGACGTGGAGCAGGCCGTCGAGGCCGCCGAGGTCGACGAAGGCGCCGTAGTCGGTGATGTTCTTGACCACGCCGCTCAGCACCTGGCCCTCCTTGAGGGTGGCCAGCAGCTCATTGCGCTGCTCGGCGCGCGATTCCTCGAGCACCGCCCGGCGCGAGACCACGATGTTGCCGCGCCGGCGGTCCATCTTGAGGATCTGGAACGGCTCGTCCTTGTTGAGCAGGGGCGTCACGTCGCGCACCGGCCGGATGTCGACCTGGCTGCCCGGCAGGAATGCGACCGCACCCCCGAGATCGACCGCGAACCCGCCCTTGACCCGGCCGAAGATCGAGCCTGTGACCTTCGAGGTGTCCTTGAACGCCTGCTCGAGCTTGTTCCAGCTTTCCTCGCGCCGCGCCTTCTCGCGCGACAGGAGCGCCTCGCCGCTGCGGGTCTCGAAGCGCTCGACGTAGACCTCGACCGGATCGCCGATCCGGACCTCGGCCGGATGCCCCGGCGTGGAGAATTCCTTCAAGGGCACGCGGCCCTCGGACTTCAGCCCGACGTCGACCACCGCCTCGTCGTTCTCGATCGCGATCACCCGGCCGGTGATCACGGAGCCCTCGATCCGATCCCGGTCGTGCATCGACTCGTCCAGCATGGCGGCGAAATCGTCGCTCGACGGCATCGGTTCGGTGGCGAAGTTGGATGCAGCAGTCATACCTGGGTCCAAATGTCAGAGCCCGCGCACGGGCGGTCGGCCGCGGCTTGGCCGACGGCTGGGGTTGAGGGCGAAGTCAGCTGGAGGAACAGCGGTCTATGCCGATTGGCACGGATCTTGGGCTACAGAGGCCGGGATGGCTCCTGCGACGTACGCGCGCGCGATCGCGAACGCGGCCTCGATGTCCTTGTCGGTCGTGTCGATCACGTAGGCATCGTCCGCCGGCTGCAACGGCGCGAGCGCACGCGATTGATCGCGCGCGTCGCGCTCCCGTAGGTCCTCCAGAACGCGTTCATATATAGTCGGCACGCCGTTGGCCTGCAACTCCTTGCAGCGCCGCCGCGCGCGCTCCTCGGCCGAGGCGGTGACGAAGATCTTGCAGCGGGCGTCGGGCCGGACCACGGTGCCGATGTCGCGCCCGGCCAGAACCGCCCCCGGGCCGGCCGTGCCGAACCGCCGCTGGAAGGCGAGCAGGGCCTGGCGCACCTCGGGGATCGCCGCGACCCTGGAGGCGCCCTGGCTCACGACCTCGTCGCGCAGCCCGCCGGCGGCGAGATCGGCGGCGCAGAGCCCGGCGGCCGCCGCGGCGGCCGCCGGCACGTCGTCGAACGCGCGGCCGGCGTCGAGCAGGGCGCGGGCGACCGCGCGATAGAGCAGGCCGGTATCCAGAAAGTCGAGGCCGAAATCGGCAGCCAGCCGCCTTGCCAGCGTGGTCTTGCCGGATGCCGCCGGGCCATCGACCGCGACGATGCTTGGTGCGGGCTCGCTCACGGCTCCAGGGTCTCGATCCTGGCGCCGAGGCGGTTCATGAGCGCGGCGAACCCCGGAAAGCTGGTCTCGATGGTCTCCGCGCCCACGACCGTGACCGGCGCCTGCGCGAGCATGCCGAGCACGAGAAAGCTCATCGCGATCCGGTGATCGTGGTGGGCATCGATTGTGCCGCCGCCCGGAGGCGGCCCGCCGGCGCCGTGCACGATCAGGCTGTCCTCGCCCGCCTCGACCACGACCCCGCAGGCGGCGAGCCCGCGCGCGATCGCGCCCAGCCGGTCGCTCTCCTTGACCCTGAGCTCGGCCAGGCCCGCGAGCCGGGTGGGTCCCTTTGCGCAGGCCGCGGCGACCGCCAGGATCGGATACTCGTCGATCATCCGGGGCGCACGCCCGGCCGGGACGTCGATACCGGTGAGCGGCCCGCCCGCGATCTCGAGCGCGGCGACCGGCTCGCCGTCCGCGTCCACGTCGACCTGGCGGAGATCGGCCCCCATCTCGCGCAGGCAGTCCAACAGACCGGTGCGCAGCGGGTTGACGCCGACCTCGTCGAGGCCGAGCGCCGAGCCCTCGCCGACCGCCGCCGCGACCAGGGGAAAGGCCGCCGAGGAGACGTCGCCCGGGACCGCGAGCGCGGCCGCCTCGAGCTCGGGCTGGCCGACGATCGTGACCGCCCGGCCGCCGCCGTCGAGCGCCTCGATCTCGAGCTCGGCGCCGAGCTGCGCGAGCAGGCGCTCGGTATGGTCGCGGGACGGCTCCGGCTCGATCACCGTGGTCCGGCCCGGCGCATGCAGCCCGGCCAGCAGGACCGCCGACTTCACCTGGGCCGAGGCGACCGGCTGCTGGTAGCGGATCGGCAGCAGATCGACCCGGCCGGTGATCGCGAGCGGCAGGCGCTCGCGGCTGCGCGCGAGGAAGTCCGCGCCCATGCGCGAGAGCGGCTGGGTCACCCGGCCCATCGGGCGCGAGCGCAGCGAGTCGTCGCCGGTCAGGAAGGTCGTGAACGGCTGGCCGGCGAGCACGCCCAGGAGCAGGCGCGCGCCGGTGCCGGAATTGCCGAGATCGAGGACGCGATCGGGCTCGGCGAGCCCGCCGACACCGCGGCCCTGGACCCGCCAGCAGCCGTCGCCGTCACGCTCGAGCTCGACCCCGAGCGCGCCGAGTGCTGCGGCGGTCGCGAGCACGTCGGCGCCTTCGAGCAGCCCGCTGATCCGGCTCTCACCGATCGCGAGCGCTGTGAGCAGCAAGGCGCGGTGCGAGATCGACTTGTCGCCGGGCACGCGCGCACGGCCGCGCAGGCCCGGCGCAGGATGAGCCCGGAGTCTCATCGCGCGGCCTCGCGTGGCACAGCGCTTACCGCCTGCCTGGTCAGCTTGCCGGTCGTCAAGGTCAGATCAATGCTTGTCTGATAGGTCCCGAATTTGCTTTTGACAGCTTGGGTCGATCATGGCAATTGGCTTCACCCTTTTGCCCCCCGAGCCTCTGGAGTATCCGGCGTGGCCAAACCCGAATGGGGCACCAAGCGGATCTGCCTCAACTGCGGCGCGCGGTTCTACGATCTGAACCACGACCCGATCACCTGCCCGGCGTGCTCGACCGTGCTCGATCCCGTGGCCCAGAGCCGGCCGCGCCGGGCGCGGCCCGCACAGAAGCTGGCCGCGGTCGCCGCGGTCGTCGACCCCGAGGAGGTGGTGGTCGTCGAGCCCGAAGAGGAGGTCGAGGCCGAGATCGAGCCCGACCTCGAGGACGATGAGGAGGCGGTCGTCGTCGTGGTCGCCCCCGCCGAGGACGAGGAGGACGAAGAGGAGCAGGAGGAGGAGGCCGAGGAGGATGGCGAGAGCGCGATCGAGGACGTCTCCGAGCTCGGCGACGACGACATGGCGGACGTGATCGAGACCGATCTGGACGAAGACGAGGCGGAACGCTGAGCGTCGGGCGCAAAGACCTTAGAGCGGTCCCCGCGGGGCCTTCTACCTTCGCGGGCGCGCCCCCCGCCGCCTCAGGGCGGCCTTCGTGATCGGCGCCTGGAGCCAGGCGCCTCCGCCAGCCGGGGCGCGCCGATCAGCCCCAAGTCCGGCGTTTTCGCGCCTGCTGATAGGCCTTGCCAACCGGCCGCGGTTTGCCTATCTGTCGCCCGCCGCGGGCAGGTGCCGGCGCGAGCGCGTGGGGGGCCGTAGCTCAGTTGGGAGAGCGCTT
>CAVTFM010000043.1:0-33924 GCA_963733965.1 uncultured Alphaproteobacteria bacterium | reverse complement strand
CGGCCTCTGGCGGTGCGGGTTTGAGCTGTTTCACTGGTCGGCGTCTTCCTGGTCATCGTCGCTGGTGCTGAACGGGGCGAGCTTGTCCATCAGCCGGGGCTCGACCGCGAGGTCGAACCGCAGGATGGTGCGCCCGTGCGGATCGCGGGCAACGACGTGGGCCCGTTCGAGCAGGTGGCGGATCAGCGCGCGCATGACGGGCGGGGCCTCGAGGTCGATCAGCTCGGGCGGGACGGTGATCTGCGCCATCTCGGCGAGCGTGGCGAGGGCGTGGTTAGGGGGCGTTGACCCGCCGGTGCGCCGCGCCGGAGAGAGATGTGTATGCTGAGGGACCTCGCTCGCGTCTACGCGCCAGCGGCAGTGCTGGTCGTGCTTGGCCTTCTCGTCGCCTACCATTTCCTGCCGCCGGCGCCGCCCATGCACCTCGTCATGGCGACCTCCAACCGTGACGAGCCGTACTACGTCTATGGTTTGCGGTACCGGGACGAGCTGGCGCGCCAGGGCATCCGCTCGAGCTGCGCGCGACCGCGGGGGCGGTCGAGAACCTGCGTCTGCTCCAGGACCCCGCCGCCGGGGTCGACATCGCTTTCACCCAGGGCGGTATCGCCCCCGTCGAGGGCGGGACCAAGGTCCGCGCGATCGCCAGCGTGTTCCTGGAACCGCTGTGGCTGTTCACCCGCAAGCCGGTGGTGCCCGAGAGCATCAGGTCGCTCGCGGGCCTGCGCGTGGCGGTCGGTGCGGCGGGCAGCGGCACGCGCGAAATGATCGAGGAGCTGCTCGCGATCAACCGGCTGAGCGCTGACGCCGTGACGCTGGTGACGCTCGCCGACCGCGCCGCGGCTGACGCGCTGCGTGCCGACCAGGTCGACGTCGTCGCCACGGTCACGCCCGCTTCCGATCCGGTCCTTGCCGATCTCGCCGCCGTCCCGGGCGTCCATCTGCTGAGCCTCGTTGACGTGCACGGCTACGGCCAGCGGTTTTCTTATCTGCGCGAGGTGACGCTCTACCGAGGCGTCCTCGATTTCGCGCGCGGCGTCCCCGATCGCGACATCACGATGATCGCGCCAGTCGCCGCACTCGTCGCCGACCGCGACCTGCATCCGGCGCTGGTCGACGTGCTGGCGCAGGCGGCCCTCGAGATCCATAGCCAGGGCGACCTGTTCGCCGAGCCCCGCGAGTTCCCGACCGCAACGCATCCGCAGATCCCGACGATCGAAGGCGCGCGCCAGTATCTGGAGCACGGGCCGTCGTTCCTCCAGCGCTGGCTTCCGTTTTGGGCGGTGAGCCTCGTCGAGCGCTCGACCGTCATCCTCATCCCGCTGCTGACCCTGCTGCTGCCCGTTGCGCGCATCCTGCCTCGAGTGATCGACTGGCGCATCCGCGCGCGCGCCTTTCGCTGGTACCGGGAGCTGCGCGCCATCGAGCGCGACGCCGCCAAGCTGACGCCCGCCGACGTGGTGCTGCACGCCGCGCTCCAGCGCCGGCTCGATGATGTGGAACGCAGAGTGCTCGCCATGGCCATGCCGCTGTCGCGGAGCGATCTGCTCTACAATCTGCGCCAGCACCTCGACCTCGTGCGCGCGCGTCTCGTGGCGCGCAGCCCGCCACCGCGACGCCATCGCGCGAGCAGGAGCAGGGCTGAGCCGCGCTTTTGGCCGTTTCATGCTGGAAGGGCAGAAGGCCCCGCGTAAGGCGTAGACGTTGCTTGCGCACGATCATGACCACCGAGGCCGCCCGGGAGCGGGCGCGCGCGTTGGGCTGCCGGGAGCTCAGCCTGATCTGCTTCGCCGCCAACGCGGGCGCGCGGCGGCTCTACGAGCGTCAGGGCTTCACGGTGGTCGACCGCCGCGATATCGTGCCCCACCCCATGATCCACGCGACCGGCGAGGCGCTGCTGATGACCGCCCCGGTCTGAAGCCGGCCCCGCCTTTTCTGGAGGTGCGCGTGTGAGCTGGTTCACAAGGCCGCGGCGGCGGGCTCGGATACCCATGGAGTGGGATGGGATGTCCTGCCGCCGGGCGGGCAACGATCCTCGGGGAGTAGCTGTGATGGCCAATCGAAAGCTGAAGCTCGCCCTGCTCCTGAGCACCGGCCTGGTGGCCGGCGGCGGAATCTTCGCGTGGTCGGCGATGGCGCCGGACGAGGGCGACGTCGTCCGGCTGCTCGACCCGGGCTACGTGGCCACGGGCCTGTGCGGGCGCGGCAACCGGCACGCCGCCGCCTTCCAGCGGATGCGGCTTGCGATGGTGACTGCCGCCTACGCCGCGGAGACCGCCAACGAGACGCCGCCGCTCTGGGACGGTCTTGGCGATCTCAGCCACAAGATCACGACCCGCAGCGAGCTGGCGCAGCGTTACTTCGACCAGGGCTTCCGGCTGACCTGGGCCTTCAACCATGCCGAGGCGTTGCGGGCGTTCCGCGAGGCCGAGCGCCAGGATCCGCAGTGCGCGATGTGCTACTGGGGCGAGGCGTTCGTGCTCGGCCCGAACATCAATGCGCCGATGGACGACGAGGCGAAGGCCCCGGCGCTGGCGGCGATCAGGAAGGCACAGGAGCTGGCGCCGCAGGCGAGCGAGCCCGAGCAGGCGCTGATCGGGGCTCTGGCGACCCGCTACTCGGATGCGCCCGATGCCGACCGCAAGGCGCTGGACCGGGCCTATGCCGAAGCCATGGCCCCGGTGCGGGCGCGCTTTCCGGACGATCAGGACATCGCCGTGCTGTTCGCCGATGCGGTGATGAACACCCAGCCCTGGGACTATTGGGAAGCGGATCGCCGCACCCCCAAGGGTCAGGCGGGCGAAGCGGTCGCGGCGGTCGAGGGCGTGCTGGCCGAGAACCCGAGCCATCCCGGCGCGATCCACCTCTACATCCACCTGACCGAGGCGTCGACCACGCCCGAGCGTGCCGAGCCCTACGCCGATCGTCTGGCGGCGCTGATGCCGGGCGCCGGCCACATCGTGCACATGCCCTCGCACACCTACTACCGGATCGGACGCTACCTGGACGCGCTGCAGGCGAACATCGCCGCCGCCAAGGTCGACGAGGCCTACCTCGCGCAGATCGACGTCGCCAAGGTGCACGCCAACGGGATCTATCCCTACGGCTACTACCCCCACAACGTGCACTTCGAGCTCGCCTCGGCGCAGATGGCGGGCGACGCCGCCACCTCGCTGGCCGCATCCGACAAGCTCGCGGGCCTGATCCCGGATGCGGTCGCCGAGAAGGTCGGCCTGGTGCAGCCGGTCAAGGCGGCGCCGTACTATGCCTACGTCCAGTTCGGCAAGTCGGCCAAGGCGCTCGCCCTGCCCGATCCGGGCGACAAGTTCCCCTTCCTCCAGGCGATGTGGCACTACGCGCGGGGCGTGGCACTCGCCGCCGATGGCAATCTGGATGGCGCCCGCACCGAGGCGGCGCGGATCGCAGACCTCCATCAGAATGGCGACTTCAGCCTCCTTCTGGCGTGGGCCGTGCCCGCGCCCGATATCCTGCAGCTCGCCCGGCACGTGCTCGAGGGCCGGATCGCGCAGGCTGCGGGCGACCTCGAGGGGGCGGTCCGGGAATACCAGGTGGCGGTTCAGATCCAGGACGCGATCCCCTACACCGAGCCGCCCTATTGGTATTATCCCGTGCGCCAGTCGCTGGGCGCCGCCCTGCTCATGGCCGGCCGCGCCGACGAGGCGGCGAAGGTCTTCCAGGCCGCCCTGCTCGACGCGCCGAACAACGGCTGGGCGCTGTTCGGGCTGATGAAGGCGGAGGACGCCCAGGGCGACGCCGCCGCCGCCGCGCAGACGCGCAAGCTGTTCGAGCGTGCCTGGGCCGGCGGCGCGGCGCCCGAGGTCGCCCGCCTCTGACGCCGGTTATCGGGGCCGACTGCGGCCGCGCGCGCTGACGGCGGCGGAAAAGGTCAGGAAAAAGCCGCGCCGGCTGCGAACACCTGCGACACCATGCCATCGAAGTTCGCCTCGCTGAACGGCTTGGGCAGGCGCGGCGTGTCGGCGAAGCGGTCCGGCAGCGTGGCCGCGTCATAGCCGGTCACCAGGATCACCGGAATGCCGCGCGCGATCAGGTCGTCGACCAGCGGCAGCGAGACCGCGCCGTTCAGCTTGACGTCCAGGATCGCGCCGTCGAGCCGGGCGACGCGCGCCAGCTCCTGCGCCTGATCCAGCCGGCCGACCGGGCCCGCGACCGTGCCGGCCCGGTCCTCGACCAGGCGCTTGAGCTCCAGCGCGGCAAGGAAGTCGTCCTCGACCACCATGATGGTCAGTCCGCCGAGCGATGTGGTCATCATCCTGGTCGTCCCTGAAGCTTTGGGCGCCGCGCCCGCCTCACTCTGCCGGGAGCGGGAACTCGATCACGCATTCGGCGCCGTCGGCATGAAAGGTCAGCTCTGACGTGCCGCCGAGGATGTAAGGCAGGCTGTCCTCGATCACGCGCGAGCCGAAGCCCTTGCTCGGAGCTTGGTCCTGGACATGGAGGCCATGCTCTCGCCAGTGCAGCCAGAGATGCGGCTGGCCGTCGCGCTGCTCGGTGCGCCAGGCCACCTCGACCCGACCGGAGTCGACCGACAGCGCGCCGTACTTGAGCGCATTGGTGGTCAGCTCGTGAACGGTCATGGCCATCGCCTGGGCGTCGCGCGGCGACAGGCGGACCTCCGGCCCCCGGAGCGCGAAGTTCGAGCCCTCCCGTCCGCCGCAGGCTTCCAGCTCGAAACGCACGAGATCGGCGAGCCCGACCTTCTCCAGAGGGCCGCGCACCAGGAGGTCCTGGGTGCGCGCGAGCGCCTGCAGGCGCGCATCGAAGGCCTTGGCGAACGCCTCGAGGGTGGGGCTGCTCCGGCGGGTCTGGGCGGACAGCGCCCGCACGTTGTTCAGGATGTTCTTGATCCGGTGCTGCAGTTCGCCCATCAGGGCCTCCTGCTGCGCCTTCGCCCGCCGCTCCTCGGTGACGTCGCGGATCGCCAGCAGGACCAGATTCTCATGGTCGAGGCGGCAGGCGTTGACCAGCATGATCCGCTGCCCGATCCCCTCGAACTCGTGCTCGACCTCGAAGTCGTCGAACCGGGTCTCGCGCGGCAGGATGTCCTCGAGCAGCGTGCGCAGGCGCGGGATGTTCCATTGGCCGTTGCCGAGCTCGTAGATCAGGCGGCCCTCGGTCTCAACGGGCTCGACCCCGAAGCTCCGGTAGAACGACTGGTTGGCCGACCGCACGCGCAGGTCCCAGCCCAGCACGACGAGCCCTTCCCGGACGCTGTCGATCAGCTTCTCGGCGAACTCGCGGCGCCCCTCGAGCTCCCACAGCAGCTGCTCGCGCTCGGTGATGTCGGTGATCGCGAGCAGGGTCCGGTCGCGAGCGCCGCCGCGGACGATGCGGTTGGCGTTGACCAGCATGATCCTGCGGCCGATCCGCTCGAACGCGCGCTCGACCCGGTAGTGCTTGACCGCCTGCTGCCGGCTCAGGACCTCCTCGAGCAGGCGCCGCAGCTCCGGGATGTTCCACTGGCCGTTGCCGAGGTCGTACAGCCGGCGCCCGACCGTCTCCTCGGGCGATACCTGGAACTGCTCGAGGAACGCCCTGTTGGCGAGCTCGATCCGGAGCGCGCCGTCCAGCACCAGGAGCGGCTGGGTGATGGTCGCAACGATCCCTGCGGCCAGCTCGCCATTGCCGGCCACCGGCGAGGCAGCCCCCTCAGCGCCCGCTGTCTGGTCGCTTCTGTCTGACTCTGACACGGCTTCCCCAAGAGCGCGGCGGCCCGAGCCTCGCTCGGCCGGGGCCGGCATCCTCATCAGTCAACGCGGATGAGGCAAATTGGTTGCCCGGACGAAAGAAGGGCCAGCCGGCTGCACGCCGGCCGACCGATCCGGACTTTACCCCGCCGGGCCCGCAACCAGGTTATACCGGCGGGGGCGGCGTCGCTTGCTTTGCGCGCGCGCGGTCCCTACATCACCACGCGCGCAGGCGGGCACCTGGCGCCAGCGCCGAGGAGGAGCACCATGCAAACCGACAACCGCCTGCTCGACGACCTTGCCCGCATGGCGAACGGCGCGCTCAACACCTTGTCCGGACTGCGCGAGGAGATCGAGAGCCGGGCGCGCGAGCGGGTCGAGCGCATGCTCGCCGACCTGGACATGGTGCCGCGCGACGAGTTCGAGGCGGTCAAGGCGATGGCCCAGACCGCGCGTGCCGGGCAGGAGGAGCTGGCCGCCCAGGTGGCCGAGCTCGAGCGCCGCCTGAACGAGCTGTCGACGCCCGCGACCGGGCCGAAGCCGGCCACGACCCGTCGTCGCGCGGCCAAGGCCAAGCCGGCCAGCGAGTGACCCTCGGGCCCCCGGCCCCGGGGGGCGGCGTCCTGCCGCCTTGCGGCCCCATCATCATTTTGGCAGTGTCGTCGGATCGGGTCGGCGCGGACCGCTCGGCCAGTCGTCGGACTGGCGGCCGGTACGCGCCGGCACCGGCGGAGCGGAGTCGTGCTCCGGCGGCGCGATCGAGGAGTGCGCCATGGTGTCGTCGCTGAGATCAGAAACCGAGGAGCCCGCCGGCAACCCGGTCGACCTCGTCGAGCAGGTCGCGATCGCGAACGAATGGCCCTTCCACCGGCAGAACGACGACGAGCTGGCGGCCGAGATCAACGGCCACTGGTGCCAGTACCGGATGTGGTTCTGCTGGCATCCGGAGCTGGGCGTGATGCACCTGTCCTGCGCGCTGGAGATGAAGGTGCCGGCGAACAAGCGCGAGGCGATCTACGCCCTGCTGGCGATGGCCAACGAGAAGCTCTGGCTCGGGCACTTCGACCTCTGGTCGGACGAGAACCTGCCGGTGTTCCGCCATGCCCTGCTGTTGCGCGAGGGCGTCAACGTGAGCGGCGAGCTGATGGAGGACCTGGTCGACATCGCGGTCACCGAGTGCGAGCGCTTCTACCCGGCCTTCCAGTTCGTGATCTGGGGCGGCAAGTCGCCGCTCGAGGCCTTGACCGCGGCGATGCTCGAGACCGAAGGCGAAGCCTGATGAGCAGCCTCGCCGGGCCGCTCCTCCTGGTCGGCTGCGGCAAGATGGGCGGCGCCTTGCTCCAGGGCTGGCTGGCGCGCGGGCTGGCGGCCCCGGACGCCTATGTGGTCGAGCCCGATGCGGCCCTGCGCGAAGCGGTCCGGGAGCGCCACGGCGTCGCCGCGCTCGCCGAGCCCAAGATGCTGCCGACCGAGCTCACGCCGCGGGCGATCGTGTTCGCGATCAAGCCGCAGGCGATGGCGACCGTGCTGCCGGCCTACGAGACGCTCGCGCGCAGCGGCGCGGTCGTGCTCTCGATTGCCGCCGGCACGCGGATCGGCCGCTTCGAGGCGGCGTTCGGGGCGGCGACGCCGGTCGTGCGCGCGATGCCGAACACGCCGGCCGCGATCGGCCAGGGGGTCGCGGCCCTGGTCGCCAACCGCCATGTCAGCGCGGCCCAGAAGACGCTCTGCTCGGCGCTCATGGCCGCGGTCGGCGCGATCCGGTGGATCGACGACGAAGAGCTGATGCACGCGATCACGGCGATGTCCGGCGGCGGGCCGGCCTACGTGTTCCTCTTGATCGAGACGCTCGCCCGGGCCGGGATCGCGAGCGGCCTGCCGGAAAAGCTCGCCTGGCCGCTGGCGCGCGCCACGGTCGCCGGCAGCGGCGCGCTCGCGGCAGGGACCGATGAGCCGGTCGAGGTCCTGCGCCGGAACGTCACCAGCCCCGGCGGCACCACCCAGGCGGCGCTCGAGGTGCTGATGGCCAAAGACGGCATCCAGCCGTTGTTCGACCGGGCGATCGCGGCCGGCACGCGCCGGTCGCACGAGCTCGCCTGAGCCCGAGGAGGAGGTCCTATGCCAACCCAGAAGGGGGCCAAGCAGGACGGGACGAGGGCGCCGGACCTGCTGGTCACGGCCTTCGAGCTGATCGCCGAGCACGGCTGGTCCCGGCTGTCGCTGATCGCGGTCGCCAGGCGCGCGGGCGTGCCGCCGGCCGAGGTCTATCGGGAGCTGCCGGGCCGGGGTGCGGTGCTGCGGCGGTTGAGCCAACGGATCGACGAGGCGATGCTCGCGTTCGACGAGGCCGAGCTCGCGGGCCTGCCGCCGCGCGACCGGGTGTTCGAGCTGCTGATGCGCCGGCTCGAGGCGCTGGTGCCGTTCCGGCCCGGGCTCGAGCGGCTGGCCCGCGGCGCCCGGTGCGACCCCTGCCTGCTGCTGGCGACCGCCTGCCGGCTGGACCGTTCGTTCGCCTGGCTGCAGGACGCGGCCGGCCTGCGCCGCTCGGGCCTGTGCGCGCGGTTGGCGAGGCGCGCGCTCGGCGCCGCTTACCTGCAGACGCTCCGGGTCTGGCGCAAGGACGAAGCTGCCGACCTCGGCCAGACCATGGCCGAGCTCGACAAGCAGCTGCGGCGGGTCCAGAGCATCGCCGGCCTGCGCGCACCGCGCGCCGGCCGCACCCCCGAAGGCGCGGCGCCGGAGCCTGCCTGAGCCGCCGCCCGCCCCTTCATCATGCCACAAAGGACACCGGTCATGGCCAAATCACAGTTCCCGTTCGATCCCGCCGACTTCACCAAGATGCTGGGAGAGTACCAGATCCCGGGCGTCGACTGGTCGGAGCTGATGGCCTCGCAGCAGAAGAACCTGCAGGCCCTGGCCAAGGCCAATCAGCTGCTGATCGAGGGCGCCCAGGCGGTCATGCGGCGCGAGGTCGAGATCCTGCAGAAGGCCATGGCCGAGGTCGCGGAGGCGTCCAAGGGCATGATGCAGCAGGGCGATCCGAAGGCCCAGGCGGGCAAGCGGTTCGAGCTCGCCAAGACGTCGTTCGAGGCCGCGATCCAGAACATGCGCGAGCTCGCCGAGGTCGCCGGCCGCTCCAACCGCGAGGCGCTCGAGGTGATCAATCAGCGCGCCCTCGAGAGCTTCGAGGAGATCAAGAAGGCGATGGCGCCCAAGCGTTAGCTCCGGACCTTCGCCGCGCGCATCGTTCGGCCGGCGGTCGGGTCGACCGATCCCCGGGTGTCGGATCGGACATCGGGATCAGGGGCATGACGATCGACTTCGAGGATTTTGCCAAGGTCGACATCCGGGTCGGGACGGTGGTCAGCGCCGTCCTCAACAAGGCGGCGAGGAAGCCTGCCTATGTCCTCGAGGTCGACTTCGGACCCGAGCTCGGGCAGAAGACCACGTCCGCCCAGCTGACCGAGCTGTACACGGCCCAACAGCTGGCCGGGCGCCAGGTGGCGGCGGTGGTCAATTTCCCGCCCAGGCGGATCGCGGGCGTCAAGTCCGAGGTCCTGGTGCTCGGCTTTCCGGACCAGGAGGGCCGCGTCGTGCTGGTCTCGGTCGACCATCCGGTCCCTGACGGCGGCCGCTTGTTCTGACCCCCGAACCGCCGACAGGGAAGACCATGCTGGAGCTGCGACCCTGCTGCGAGCATTGCGGCAGGGACCTGCCGCCGGCGTCGACCGAGGCGCGGATCTGCTCGTTCGAGTGCACCTTCTGCGCCGACTGCACGGAGCACGTGCTGGCCAACGTCTGCCCGAACTGCGGCGGCGGCCTCGTGCCGCGCCCGATTCGTCCGCGGGCGAAGCTGGCACAATCTCCGCCCCCACGGCAGCGCAAGGTCAAGCCGGTCGACCCGGCGGCGCACGCCGAGCTCCTCCGCCGTTACCGTGACGTGCCCCCGGAAGCACGCTAGACGGGTCTGGCGGATCAGGGCCATCGCCGAGGCCGAGCAGCATGACGGCCGCGACCGCGCGCCGGTAGCCGTGATCACGGCCCGAGGATCTGGCCGGCGTTAACCGAACGTTAACTGATTGCCGGTTAACCGTTTCTTCGGGTGGTCCGTGCGACCGTGGGACTCCCTGCCGGCGGCGTCGCCGAGCGGTCAGGGCGCCGGGCGGATGCCTCGAGGACCGAGGAGGTCGCAAGCGGGTGTCGGCGCCAGTCGGAACCGTGTCGGGCGGCTACTCTTGCAGCTCGATCTTCGCTGGGGGACCGGCTCGACCCGGGCGCCCTGGAGGATGACGGTGCCGGTGGGCGGTTGGCGGACCAGGCATCGCGTCGGTGTTTGGCGGCTGCGAGTTGAGCCCGGCGCTTGCCGGTGGCCTGTCGGCGGCTACTCCCGCAGCTCGACCGAGCGCTCGAGAGTGACCGTCGGGCTGGCGGTGCGCTCGAGGGTGAGGGTGCCGGTGTAGGTGCCGGCCGGCCAGGCGGCGCCCGGGCGGCCGGCGCCCGCGAACTGGAACCAGCGCTTCCAGCCCTTGTCCAGGGCGACCACGCGATCGAGGACCGACGCGCCGTCCGGCCCGGCGATGCTGAAGCGCACGCGATCGCCGGCCGCGACCCAGTAGCCCTCGACCCAGAGCACCAGCGCCGGGCTCGTGGCCGGCAGGCTTGGCGTGTGGCCGTCGCCCGCCTGAACCCGCTGCCACTGCGGCCGGCCGGCGGCGAAGCCCGCGTTGGTCAGGACGACCGGCTGGTAGGCGAGGTCGGCCATGACGTCGGCCCGCCAGAGCGGGTCCTCGCCCGGGCCACAGTCGCGATCGCGCCCGAGACCCACGAACGGATCGATGATGTCGTCGCCGTGGCGGACGTCGAAGTGGAGGTGGGGAAAGCTCGTGTCGCCGGACAGGCCGACCAGGCCGAGCGGCTGGCCGACCGCGACCTCGTCGCCTTGCCTGACCATGAGGCTGCCGCGCCGGAGGTGGCAGTACCAGGTGGTCCAGCCGTCGCCATGGGCGATCCGGAGGCCGTTGCCGCACTCCCTGCCCGCGACCGCCGCGCGTCCTCTCTGCTCGACGCTGACGTCGGGCATGCCGTCGCGGAGCGCATCGACCACGCCTTGCGCCGCGGCGCGCACCTCGACCCCCCGGGCCAGGACCGCGAGGTCGCGGATCGCGATGTCAGTACCCTTCTGGCCATCGGTGGTGATCGACCCGCACCTGTAGTCGCGCGCCCCCGGCCCCGGATCGTGGTCGACGTATTGGACGATCCAGCAGCTCTTGCCGGGCTCGCAGTCGATCGGCAGGACGAGATCGTCCGGCATCCCGGCCGGCGCCGGCACCCCCAGCAGCGACATGGGCAGGAGCGTCAAGAGCAAAACCGCCGATCGCATCTCGATTGCTTCCCGTCGCCCGCACCAGGTCCGCGATCCCTGGGCTGCCGCCACCGGCCGCGGGTCGCGAATCGGGTTCTGACCGCGCTTCGCGCTCGGTCGTGGCCGGCTCAAGTTCTATCTAGAGTAGTAAGATCTGTTGACCATGTCTACCGCGAGACAAGCCTTCCCCGCCCGGCCAACCAGCCTCGCCGGCGGCCGTTCGCGGGCGCGGGCGGCCGATCGGCGGCGGCGATCGGCGGGTGGCATTGCGGGCGCCGAAACCCTGCGCGGCGGCCCGCCAGGCTCGGGCTCAGTCGTCCCGGGCCGGCGGTTCCGGTCCCAGGGCGACCCGTGGCTGGCGCAGCCACGGCTGCCAGGTCGAAAGCACGAGGCGCTGCCAGGCGAGCAGCGGATTGAGGGCGAGCCAGGGCCAGAGCGCGGCCTGCAGGTCCAGAGCGCGTGCAAAGGCGTCGAACGAGGGGCTCGCCCGCAGGCTGATCGCCAGCTGCTCGGCCCGCTCCCCGGGCAGCCGCCGATGGATGATCTCGATGTCCAGATGCGGCAGGCGGGCGGTGGCGCGGGTCTCGTCCATGCGCGCAGGTCCTCGCGGTCTTACTGCGAGCGAAAGCCTGGCACCGGATCAGGGTCGACGCAAGCGCGCCGCGCTCACTCGGCCTTCCCACGCCCGGCCTGCCCGCGCCCGGCTGCTCGTGCCCGGGCTGCTCGTGCCCGGGCTGCTCGTGCCATGTCCGGGGCGGGTCGAACTCGCCGGTCCAGAGGCCGCGGCGCGCCACCTTGGCGCCCTCCTCGAACTGATCATAGGGAACCGTGCCGGGGGGCTCGGCGAGCGCCCAGCCGGCCGCGACCATGCCCTCGTTGAGATTGATGTCGCCGGCGGTGCAGGTCGCCGCGATGACCCCGGCATCCCGGGTGGCGGCGTCCGGACTGCCGGCGGCGACGACCGGCGCGCAGCTCACCTCGCGACCGGCGGCCAGATCCCAGAGCGCCGCCCGCGCCACCTTGCCGCAGGCATAGTCCTCACCGGCCCGATGGCAGACCTGATCGAGATCCGGCGCCTCGATACCATAGAGGCGGAAGCTCTTGCCGGCGATCTCCAGGGTATCGCCGTCGACGACCCGCGGCTTGCCTTTGACCTCCGCCAGGACCTCCGCCGGGCCCGCGGCCGGGACCGGGCTCGCGGGCAGCATCACCGCGCCGAGCAGGAGAGCCCTGAAAGCCAATGCCCGCATCACCTTCGATCGCCCGCCCCCGCATCTTGTCTCGTGGCCCGCCGCCGACAGGCCTACACTGAAGGGCCGAGCGCCGCCAGGCAAGCTCAAGGGAGGCAAGTCCATGATCGGCGACCCGACCAGGCTCGTCATCAAGGCGAGGTTCACCCGCCTGACCGCGGCCGAGCTGGCACCGTTCCGCGACCGCTCGACCTCGTTCGTGGTCGATGCCATGAACGGCCGCGGCGCGCTCGACCACAAGATCAAGCCCCTCGACCCCAAGAGCCGCTTCGTCGGCAGCGCGCTCACCGCCAGGGCGGGCGCGCGCGACAATCTCGCGGCGCTCGCAGCACTCGACCTGATCAGGCCGGGCGACGTGCTGGTGATCGCGACCCAGGGCTTCACCGGCACCGCGACCCTTGGCGACAACATGGCCCGGATGGCCAAGATGCAGGGCGCCGTCGCCCTGGTCACCGACGGCATGGTGCGCGACGCCGCGGAGATCATCGAGCTCGGCATCCCCTGCTTCTGCCACGGGGTGACCCCCAATTCCGCCTTCCCGAGCGGGCCGGGCGAGGTCGGCCTGGCGCTGGCGCTGGGCGAGGTCGTGATCGACGCGGGCGACCTGATCCTGGGCGATGGCGACGGCGTGGTCGTGGTGCCGCGGGCCGAGCTCGCCGCCGTGACCGCGCGCCTTGCGCAGGTCGCGGCCAAGGAGGTCGAGCTGCACGCCAGGGTCGCGGCCGGCCGGATCCCCTCGCTGCTCGACCGCTACCCGGCCCTCAAGGACCAGATCACCTACCTCGAGTGAAGCGGCGCCGGCGCTGCTTGCGCCGGCCGGTGCCCGCCTCAGAGCAGCGCTTCGATCGCCGTGCGCGTGTCGGCCGAGGGCACGACCGGCACGATCTCGAACTCGATCAGGTCGCCCCAGAACGCGACCCACTGCTGCAGCAGGCGGCCATCGTCGCATTCCATGACCTGGAAGCAGCGGTCGAAATTGGTCTCGATCCAGCTGCCGACGTAGCTCAGGCCTTCGGGAGCGCCGCGGCCGTGATCGCGAAAGCGCCGGTAGACCGCCTTGGCGTCCCGATCGCGGAACCGCTCGATCACCATGAACAGCATCGCCCGTTCCTTTCGATCGCCCGTTCCTTTCGATCGCCGTTCCTTTCGATCGGAGGCGGTTGCGGACCATAGCACCGGCCGCTCGGCTGTCTATGAGGTCCGCCTGGACCATCGACCGGCTTGCACCATGTCGTCATCCGGGGGACAGTTCCGGCCGAGCCGAACCGCAACCGTCACTCGCGAAGGGCCGGGCCATGACGATCGTCGTTCAGGAACTCCGGGCGCAGCTGCCGATCAGGCTCGAGCCTTATCCGCTCGCCGGCCGGACCGTGGGCCTGGTGATCGTCGACGAGGTCAACGGCTTTTGCACGGTCGGGGCGGGCAAGCTGGCGCCGCCGGCGCCGGATGCCCAGGTCGCGCGCATGATCGAGGAGACCGAGCGCCTCGCCCGCCGCTTCGCCGAGGACAAGCGCGCGATTCTCGCGTTCCTGGATACCCACGAGCCGGGCAAGCCCGAACCGCCCTACCCGCCGCATTGCGAGCGCGGCACCGGCGAGGAGAACCTGGTGCCCGAACTCGGCTGGCTCGAGGACTGCGGCTGCGCAACCTTGCTGCGCAAGGACTGCATCAACGGCTTCGTCGGCGGCATCGAGAGAAGCTTCATCGGCGGCGGCCACGGCCAGCACCACAACAAGGTGGTCGACTGGGTCAACAACCACCGCCTGGAGGCGGTGATCGCGGTCGGCATCTGCACCGACATCTGCGTCATGGACTTCGTCTTGACCCTGCTCTCGGCGCGCAATCACGGCCTGATGCCGACGCTTGCGGACATCGTGGTGTTCGAGCCGGCGACCGCGACCTACGATCTGCCGCTCGCCGCCACGGAGCAACTCGGCCTGCCGCCGACCGCCGCCCATCCCAAGGCGGAAACCCACCACATGGGCCTCTACTTCATGGCCTCGCGCGGCGCGCGCCTCGCCTCGGAGCTGATCTGATCGCCGCCGCCGTCAGGGGGACGGGCTCCCGGATCGGGCGCCGGGCGGGGTGCTTCGGGATCGCGCCAGGCCGACAGGTCGCGGTCGAGGAAATCCGCGAGCGCCAGAGTGTCCTCTCGGAAGGCGTCCAGCAGACGCCGGCGCAGTGCCGGAGTCATTGAGCGGCGCTCGCGGTTGCGGCCGCGCAGGTGCATCGCGAATTTATACAGGGGATCGCGAATTGCCGATGGCAGATGACGCTTCAGCGCCAGCGTGAGCGGCGTCTTGCCGGTCAGCCGGTCGATCGCCGCGGACCGGGGCACGCCGGTCGGATTGTAGCGCACCGAAGTGTCGATCGGGGCGCCCTCGTCGACCCCTAAAAACTGCACGACCGTGCGCAGCGTCGCCTGGGCCGAGCGGGCGAAGTCGTCGTACAGGAGGACGAGCAGGCGGTCGCGGGGATACCGCACGAGGAAGCGCATGAGATGGCGATGGTAGAGACCCGGCCGCAGATAGGCGCTCCGATCGGACGTGACCGGCTGGTCGATCCGGGGCAACTCGTCCTCGACCACCTCCTCGAAGCTGCGGCGTTCGCGGCCATCGAGGACCTGCCCCGTCCAGCTCGAGAAGGCGCGCTCCGCCGGGTCGCGCAGGATCGCGATCAGCCTTGCCCGGGGCACCACGGACGCCATGGCCTCGGGCACGCCGGGCAGGTAGAGGTAGCGCGGCGTCGCCTCGCCGAGCGCGCGCCGGCCGCCCGCACCGGCGAACAAAGCTTCGTAGGCCGCGAGGTCGCGCACTGGATAGCGGTGTTGAAGGGCCCGCTCATCGACCTCGGCTTTTCCGGCCCATTCGACCTGCCAGGCGAAAAATCTGGTCTCCTTGACCGGGCTCATGAACACATCGGGGTGCTGCGCCAGATAGTGATGGAGCGAGGTCGTACCGCTTCGTGCGGCGCCGATGATGATGAAGTTCGGGAGAGTCATCGACACAGTCTGTCACATCGGTACCCGCGCGGGTAGGGCTATGCGGTCGTTCGCCGGCCAAGGCCCGCCGGAAGGACCCGCCTTCGCCCCTGCATCGCTGGCGCCCCTGCATCGCTGGCGAAGCCGCCGCACGTCGGCACGGGCCCTTGCGTTGCCACGCCACCGGTCGGCAGACTGGCGGGCCATCAACCACAAAAGGGCTCGCGATCCGCGAGCGACACGACCGATGCAGAAGCTCAGTAAGAGTTTCGACAAGCTCGCTCAACGGACGGCCCGCCAAGCGGGCCGCGCCTCGACCTTCGCGTTCGCGCTCGGGCTCATTCTGGTTTGGGGACTGAGCGGTCCGCTCTTCGGCTGGTCGGACACCTGGCAGCTGGTGATCAATACCGGCACCACGATCGTCACCTTCCTGATGGTGTTCCTGATCCAGAACACCCAGAACCGGGACACCGAAGCGCTGCAGCTCAAGCTCGACGAGCTGATCTGGGCCAGCGAGACCGCGCGTAACCGCCTGCTGCGGCTCGAAGAGCTGAGCGAGGAGGAGATGGAGCACATCAAGGCGAGGTTCACCCAGCTGGCGAAATCGAGCCCGCGCCTGGCGGAAGAGGACGAGGAGCCGGGCGGGTAGCGATCGCCGAAGACCGCCACGGCCGGCGCGGGTCGGCTTGCCGTCGCGGCGCCACTCACCGGCCGTGACCGGGGTCGCGACCGTGATCGGGGTCGTGATCGTGATCGGGGTCGTCGTCGTGGCTGTGGCCGGCACCGGTCAGTTCGCCCGGCAGCAGGTGCAGATGGCCATGACGCACCCCGGTGCTGGCGCAGAGCGCATCGGAGAAGCTGCGCAGGGCCTGGGTCGGGCCGTGCAGGACCACCGATTCCAGGCAGTTGTCGTGATCGACGTGGACGTGCAGGGTCGACAGCGCGAGGTGGTGATGCTCGTGCTGGGCGCGCGTGATCCGGCTGGCCAGCTCGCGCTCGTGGTGGTTGTAGACGTAGGTCAGCACGCCAAAGGAATTGGTGTCGTCATCGTGCTGCTGCCGCTCCTGCTCGAGCGCCTCGCGCACCAGATCGCGCACCGCCTCCGACCGGCTGCCATAGCCCCGGCGGGCGATCAGCGCATCGAACCGCAGGGCCAGCTGGTCGTCGATCGAGATCGTGATCCGTTCCATTGCGGTCTCCGTCCGACCCGTCCGCTCGCCGTTGACGCCCGCGGCGAGTGGACCTAAGGTCCCGCTTCATACAAATTCGATAAAGATCCTACGCGCTCCCTGGGGGTGGATCGCGTGGGCGCCTGCGGAAAAGCCCAAAGGCTGCCGGGCGACGACGATAGCCGCTCGGCGACCGCGAAGCGACAACGGCGGAGGGACGGAACCCATGCACATCCCTGACGGCTACCTCAGCCCGAGCACCTGCGTCGCCGCCTACGCGGCCGCCGCTCCGTTTTGGTATGTCGCCCTGCAGCGCGTGAAGCGCCTGCTGCACACCCGGATGGTGCCGCTGCTCGCGGTCTGCTCCGCGTTCTCCTTCGTGATCATGATGTTCAACCTGCCGCTGCCCGGGGGCACGACCGGCCACGCGGTCGGCATGGGCATCATCTCGATCGTGCTCGGACCCTGGGCGTCGATCATCGCGATCTCGATCGCGCTGCTGATCCAGGCGGTGTTCTTCGGCGACGGCGGCATCACGACCTTCGGCGCCAACAGCCTGAACATGGCGATCGTCGGCTCGCTGGTCGCCTATTGGACCTATCGCGGGCTCGCCGGTCGGGCGCCGCTGGACTCCCCGCGCCGGGTGGTCGCCGCGGCCGCCGCCGGCTACATTGCGATCAACGTCGCAGCCCTGTGCGCGGCGATCGAGTTCGGCATCCAGCCGGCCCTGTTCCAGGACGCGACCGGAGCCCCCCTCTACGCGCCCTACCCGCTCTCGGTCGCGGTCCCCGCGATGCTGCTCGGCCACATGACCTTCGCCGGCCTTGCCGAGCTGATCATCTCGGGCGGGCTCGTGGCCTATCTGCAGCGCGCCCATCCGGAGCTGCTCGAGCGCTCGGCGCCGGAGGTCGGGCCGGCGGGCGCGGCCGGCCGCCTCGCGCCCGTGGCCGGCGGCTGGCGGGCCACCCGATCCTTGTGGCTCGGGCTCGCGGTGCTGGTGCTCCTGAGCCCGCTCGGCCTGCTCGCCGCGGGCATCGCCTGGGGCGAATGGGGGCCCTCGGATTTCCAGGACCCCGAGGTCCGCCAGCAGATCGTCGAGGCGTCCGGCAACGTGCCGCCGCCGGCGACCGTACCCTCGGGCCTCGAGCGCCTGTCCAGCATCTGGACCGCGCCGATCCCGGACTACGCGCCGACCTTCATGCGCAGCGCGAGCTTCGGCTACATCCTCTCGGCGATGGTCGGCACCGGCCTGATCCTGCTCGTGTTCCTCTTGATCGGTCGCATCGTGGCGGGCACCGGCGCCTCGGCATCCAGCCGCACCTGAAGCGCCGCCGGCGCGCCCGATGAGCGAGCAGTCCTTCGTCCAGGGGGCGCATCGTCACCGCGGCCAGGGCTTTCTCGAGAGCCTGGCGCAGGGCCTCGCCCAGGCCATGGAGCATGCCCTCGACGCCGAGGCCATGGCGGCCCGCAAGGGCATCCTGCAGGGGCTCGATCCGCGGGCGAAGCTGGCGGCGCTCGGGGCTTTGATCGCCGCCACGACGCTGGTCGCGACGCTCACCGGCCTCGCCGCCCTGTTCCTGGTCGCGGTCGTGCTCGCGGCGGGCTCGGGGATCACGCTCGCCCGGCTCGGCAAGCAGGTGTGGCTGAGCGTCCTGCTGTTCACCGGCGTGATCGCCCTGCCGGCGCTGGTGATCGTGCCCGGCGATCCCCTGCTGCAGATCCCGGTGGTGGGCTGGACGGTGACCCTCCAGGGCCTGCGCAGCGCGGCCTTCCTGGTCGGGCGCGCCGAGACCGCGGCGACCTTCGCCCTCCTCTTGATCCTCACGACCCCCTGGCCGCATGTGCTGAAGGCGATGCGCGCGCTCGGGGTGCCGGTGACCCTGGTCGCCGTGCTCGGCATGACCCATCGCTACATCTTCGTCCTGCTGCAGACCGCGATGCAGATGTTCGAGGCGCGCCGCAGCCGGATCGTCGGGCCGATGACCGCCGCCGAGCGCCGGCGCCTGGTCGCTGCGGGCGCGGGCGTGCTGCTCGGCAAGACCTTGCAGCTCAGCACCGAGGTCCATCTCGCGATGATCGCGCGCGGCTACCGGGGCGAGGTCCGCCTGCTCGACGACTTCCGGACCCGGCCGCGGGACTGGGCGGCGTTGCTCCTGGCGCTCGCGGTCCCGGCCCTGATCCTCTGGCTGCAACGATGAGCGCGCCCGCCTTCGAGCTGCAGGAGGTCGGCTACGCCTATCAGAAGGTGGTCGCCCTCGACGGCCTGAGCCTGACCATCGGGCGCGGCCAGCGGGTCGTGCTGCTGGGCGCCAACGGCTCGGGCAAGTCGACCCTGCTGCGCCTCCTGGACGGGCTCTATTTCCCCGACCGGGGGGTGCTCAAGGCGTTCGGGCAGCCGCTCTCGGAAGTCGGGCTGCAGGACGAGGCCGCGAATTTCGAGTTCCGGCGCCGGGTCGGGCTCGTGTTCCAGAACCCGGACGTGCAGCTGTTCAACCCCACGGTCCAGGACGAGCTGGCGTTCGGCCCGCTCCAGCTCGGCTGGCCGCAGGCGGAGATCCGGGCGCGGATCGAGGTGATGCTCGCCCGGTTTGCGATCGGCCACCTCAAGGACCGGGCGCCGCACCGCCTCTCGGGCGGCGAGAAGAAGCGGGTGGCGCTCGCCTCGGTCATGATCCTCGAGCCGGACGTCCTGCTGCTCGACGAGCCGACCGCGGCGCTCGATCCCGAGAGCCAGAGCGAGGTCATCCGCTTCCTGATCGACTGTCGCGCCAGCGGCCGCACCGTGGTCACCGCGACCCACGACCTCGACATCGTCGCCGAGATCGCCGATCACGTGGTCGTGCTCGCGGCCGGCCGGGTCGCCGGCGAGGGCCCGCCGGCCGCGATCCTGAGCGATGTCGACCTGCTGCGGCGGACCCATCTGACCCACAGCCACTGGCACGTCCATCCGGGCGGCCCGACGCACGCGCATCACCACCTGCACCGCTGAGGTCCGGATCGTCCGGCGGTCCGGGTCGGTCGCCCCACCCTACGCCGCGGCTGCTTCCTGAGGCTCGGTCGCGGCGGCCGGTGGCTCCGGCTGATCGGGGGCGCGCGGATCGAGCCCCGCGACCACGGGCGAGGTCCGGTTCGTCCCGGCATGGACGAAATCGGGCCGCGCCGCGGGCGGCAGCGGCGCGCGCTGCCAGGTCCGGTACCAGGTGAAGGCGATGAACGAGAGGTGCACCAGCGCCGCGAACAGGAACAGGCCGGCAAGGCCGACCCGTTCCATGGCAAACGCGGCGCCCATCGGCCCGATCGTCGCGCCGACCCCCCAGGTCAGCAGCAGCCCGCTGCTCGCCTCGAGGAAGTCCTCACGATCGACGAAGTCGTTGGTGTGCGCCACGCACAGCGCATACATCGAATAGATGCAGCCGCCGAACATCAGGACCGCGCCGATCAGGACGACGGGCGCCAAGGCCGCCCGTTCCAGCGCCGGCGGCACCAGCCCGCCATCGCTGCGGGCATCGCCGGCGATCGCCAGGACCGCGCCCGCCAGCACCGCGAGGCCGGCGGCGAGGATCAGCACCTTGCGCCGGTCGATCCGGTCGGACAGGCGGCCGAGCGGGATCTGGAACAGCGCCCCGCCGAGCAGGGCCGTGCTCATGAACAGGGCGACCCCGGTGGTCGAGAGGCCGACGTCCTGGGCGAAGATCGCGCCCAGGCCGCCGAACGCCCCATTGGCGAGGCCGACGAAGAAGCAGCCGAGCACGCCGACCGGCGACATCCGATAGAGCCGGCCGAGCCGCAGATGCACCTTGCCGAGCGGCTGGGGGGCGGTCGAGGTGGTGAGCCCGACCGGCACGAGGGCGAGCGTGATCGCGATCGCGGTCAGCACGAACAGCTTGAAGCCGCCGGGCTCGCCGAGCGGCAGCAGCATCTGGCCGATGGTGATCGCCGCCAGCTGGATCATCATGTAGGTCGCGAACAGCTGGCCGCGGTTGGTGTTGCTGGCGCGCTCGTTCAGCCAGCTCTCGATCACCATGTAGAGACCGGCGAACGCGAACCCGGTGATCATGCGCAGGAGGATCCAGGCGAGCGGCTGGACCATCAGCACCATGGTCAGGACCACCGCCGCGGCGATCGCCGCCATGACCGCGAAGGTCCGGATGTGGCCGACCCGCTGGACCACGTGCGGCATGCCGAGGCAGCCGATCACGAAGCCGGCCGAATAGCCCGATGCGATCAGGCCGATCACGGTGGTCGGGAAATGCTCGAAGCTCGCCCGCACCGGCAAAAGGATGCCGAGCAGGCCGTTGCCGAGCAACAGGATGGCGGCACCGAGCAGGAGGGCGCCGACGGAGATCAGGGCGGCGGGCATGAGCTCTGCGGCGGGCGCGTCGCTGGACGGGTTCAGCCTGAGGGTGCGGCCACCATATAGCAGCCATGGACCAACGGAAACAGGGGCATGAGCGGGAACGGCGGACCGGCCCGGCGATCTTCGATCGGGCCCTGCTGCGCCGGCGGCGCGAGCGGGCGGCGCCGGGGCTGGCGGCGGTCGACTTCCTGATCCGCGAGGCGGCAACGCGCCTGGCGGAACGTCTGGCCGACGTCCGGCGACGCTTCCCCCTGGCGCTCGAGCTCGGCTGCCATACCGGGCAGCTGGCGGCGGCGCTGGGCGCGGATGCGCCGATCGGGCGCCTGGTCCAGACCGACCTCGCGCCGGCCATGGTGCGGCGCGCCCCGGGCCTCGGCGTGGTCGCCGACGAGGAGCTGCTGCCGTTCGGCGCCGGGCGCTTCGATCTGGTGCTGTCCTGCCTCAGCCTGCACTGGGTCAACGATTTGCCGGGCACGCTCGCCCAGATCGGCCACGCGCTGAAGCCGGACGGGCTGTTCCTGGCGGCGCTCCCGGGCGGCACGACCCTGCCCGAGCTGCGCGAGGCGCTGCTGCGGGCGGAGCTCGAGCTGGACGGCGGCGCCGGCCTGCGCGTCTCGCCGTTCGTCGACCTGCGGGATGCCGGCGCGCTCCTGCAGCGGGCGGGCTTCGCGCTGCCGATCGCCGATGTCGAGACGATCGCCGTGACCTACGACCATCCGCTGAAGATCATGCAGGAGCTGCGGGCGATGGGCGAGGCCAACGCGCTGGTCGACCGCCCGCGCCGGCCGTTGCGGCGGGCGACCTTGCGGAGGGCCTGCGCGATCTATCGGGAGCTGTTCGGGGACGCCGCGGGACGGGTACCGGCGACCTTTCAGATCCTGATGCTGTCCGGCTGGAAGCCGGATCCCGATCAGCCCCAGGCGCTCCGGCGCGGCAGCGGCCAGGTCAACCTGGCGCAGGCCCTCGGCGTGCCGCTCGAGGTGCTGGAGGGCAAGGCCAAGCGGCCGGAGTGAGGACAGACCGCCCGCCGGACCAGACCGCCCCTGGAGAGGGGGCACGGCCCGCGCGGCCGTGCCCCGACGCCTCGGATGGGCAGCGCTCAGTAGCGCGGCTTCACGCCCAGATCGTTCAAAGCCTCGTGCAGCTTGGCGATGCCATCGTCCGGCTTGCCGCCGCTGCACAAGGTCCCGGCCTCGGTGCGCAGCGTCTTGGCATCCGCCGCCTTGGCCGCCGTCTGGTGCTTGACGATCGCGTGGTCGAACTGCTTCTCGAGCCGGCTGCACTTGTCGGCCGACGTCATCGCGGCCCAGGCCGGCCCGCCGGCGAGCGCGAAGACCGCGACCGCCGGGACGACCCAACGCATGACCATCGAAAGGACTCCTCTCCAACTAGAGCGGCGATCGACGCTCGATCACCAATTCTCAATGTGTAGGCGAGTAACCTGGAGTCGGCAATACCTGCGGATGAATTTTTGGTCATGATAATCACCCCAGGGTTTTGGGAGCCCGTGACGAGGCCATCCCGCCGCCGGCGGCCCGCGGTCGACAAAAAAAAGGCGCGGTCTTCACGACCGCGCCAAGGAGTTGGGTGTCTTAAGAGGGGATCTAATGCTCTTCCACGGGAAGGAAAGATGACCGATCGAGCATCGATCATCCATCAATAGAAGGTAGACGGGTAACGTGACGTGACGCTGGCCGCAGGATTAAATCGACGTAATCTTGAGCCCGATCCGAGCGCGATCATGCCGCGCTACCGGCCGTTCCTCGACGGCTCCGGGCGGCTCGCGATGGGGCTGAAGGCGCTGGATCCGGGCGACTGGATCGAGATCGACCAGACCTTCGCGGTCCAGCTGGCCGAGCGGCGGCGGCGGCTCGACCGCCAGCGCACCGAGGTCTTCCAGGCCCTGCCCGAGAGCCTGATCGGGCAGGCGGAGGTGCTGGCGCTGCTGCTCGACCACCTGCCGGCCCGCTTTCCGGAGGTCTACCGGCGCGGCACCGAAGCGATCGAGAACCTGGTCACGGGCGAGCGCTTCGCCCTCGACCTCGCGGCCTGGCGCGATGCGCCGCTCGAGCTCGCCGGCCGGCTGGTCCAGGAGGACCTCTGCCTGATGCGGCGGAGCGAGCAGGGCTATCGGCTGATCGCCGCGGTTCTCTGCTTCCCCTCCCACTGGCGCCTGGCCGACAAGCTGGGCCGGCCGCTGGACCTGATCCACGGGCCCGTGCCGGGCTTCGGCGCGCAGCTCGCCGCGACCGTCGACCGCTTCTTTCTCAACCTGAAAGTCGAGCGGCCGGTCTGGCGGGCCAACTGGAGCCTCTCCGACACCCCGGAGCTGTTCCGGCCGCCCGAGCCTCGCCGGCAGTCGAAGCCGGTCGCCGTCGAGCGGGTCGGCGAGCAGGTCTGGCTCCGGGTCGAGCGCCAGACGCTGCGCCGCCTGCCGCGCACCCGCGATGTGCTGTTCACGATCCGCACCTACGTCGAGCCGCTCGCGCAGGTGATCGATAGGCCGGCGACGGCGCGCGCGCTGGCCGAGCGGCTGCGCGAGCTGCCGGAGGCCATGGCGGCCTACAAAGGGATCGCCCCGATCCGGGCGCCCCTGCTCGCCTGGCTCGAGGCGCGGGCGGACGAGCCAAGGACGACCACGGCGACCGCGTAAGCCTTGATCTCCGGTGTCGGCGGCAGTCGGCACCCCGACCCAGGCTGCCGGCACGCGAGGTTGGGGCCCCTGCCGGAGCAGAGGCCCCGCCCCAAGCTTAGCTGAAGCTCCACTGGTCATCGTCGATGTCGACGACCTCGGTGCGGTTCTTCTTGCTGTGGGCATTCCAGTCGAGCTTGCCGAGCAGATAGCCGAAGGTCGCGCCGGGCTTGATGACGAGCTTGGTCTCGCTGCTGCCCTGCGTGCTGCCGTTCAGGCCGACCGTGATGCCCTCGACGGTCGCCTTGATGGCGCCCGAGACGCTGGTCTGCACGCGGTCGGCGAGCTCGGCCTTCATGAGCACCCAGGTCTGACCCGCGACCCGGGCGTCGTTGCCGTAGTCAGCGAGATCCTTGACCACCTTGGGCGAGTTGTTGATCGCTTCCTTCATGTTGAGCACCTGAAGCTTCATCAGCTTGAGCTTGCCCTGGCTCGCGGCGCTCCGGGCGGCGCTGACCGATCCGCCGGCGAACTCGAGCTGCGCCGGGCTGGCATCGACGGTGATGTCGGCACTGTTCGACTGGTTGAAGTCGATGTCGACGACGGTCGCCTCGACCACCTTGAGCGCCGCCGGCGGCACCATGCCCTTGACCTCGAGATAGTTGGCCTTGGTGATCGGCGCCCGCTTCTCGCCGTAGGCGCCGGGCGGAACGCTTTCGGCATTCGCGCGGAAGTAGGCGATGCCGTTGTAGGTGAAGTGGTTGGGCTTAATCACGACCTTGGTCGTCATGGCAATCAACTCCTCGATGAAAAGCGGCATCCCCGGCCCGGAGAGCCGCTGGGGGAGGGTTAGCGGGTGACTATTCGGGATAGATACGAATGGCGCGCTGGTCGCTTTGGGGTCGACGATCGGGCAGCCGCATCCGGGTCAGAATCCGCCTTCGCCGGATGTTTGCCGGTGCGGCGCCTTCTGCCTTTGATTCGATGTCGTAGGCGCGGGCACGCCCCTGGCCGCAGCGCGCTCGCTCAGGGCCCGAGGGCGGGCGCAAAGGGCCCCGGGTGATCGCGCAGCTCACGCGCCCGCCTGAGCGCGTAGTCGACGCTCGGAAAGGCGAGCTCGCCCCAGGGGATCGCCGCCCAGTCGAACAGGTCGAGCTCGAGCGTCTCGATGCCGGCCGCGACCTCCGGGGACAGCAGCCGGGCGCGGTAGAACAGCTGCACCTGGCCGATCCGGACCACGTTGTAGACCGCGAGCAGGCCTGAGATCTCGATCCGGGCGCAGGCTTCCTCGAGGGTCTCGCGCACCGCACCCTCCTCGGTGCTCTCGCCGATCTCGAGATAGCCCGCGGGCACCGCCCAGAACCCGGCGCGCGGCTCGATCGCCCGGCGGCAGAGCAGGACCCGGTCCTGCCAGCTGCAGACCGCGCCGACCACGACCTTGGGATTGCGGTAGTGGATCTCGCCGCAGGCCGAGCAGACGTGGCGCTCCAGGGTGTCGCCCGCCGGCCGCTTGAGCTCGACGGGAGCGCCGCAGGTCGGACAGAAGCGCATCGGCCGCCGGTCGCGCTCAGAATTCTGCGAATCGAGCGAGCCCGCGAACGCAGGCCCGTCGACATCATTGGCGCTCTCCGGCGCGATCGCAGCGCTTCGGACATTCTCTCACGAGGCTCTCAGGGGCGCTGCTTGAACAGCAATTCGGCGGCGCCGCGGATCGACTGCTTGGCCTTGATCGCGGCCCGCGCGCGCTCGATCTCCGCCTCCAGGCGGACGATGTAGGCCTCGACCTCCTCCTCCGACCAGGTGGCGAGGTCGGGCGGCTTGGCGCCGGCGCGCCGCGGCAGGTCGTCCTGGTCCTCCGCCATGCTTTCCCCCTGGTCCGGTGGCCTCGCGAATCCAGTCGCTACGGGGCTTCCAGGTCGTGCTCCTCGGCGACGTGGTCGACCATGTCGCTGAGCATGCGGACCACGTGCTCGTCGGTGATCTCGTAGAACACCTGGCGGCCCTGGCGCTCGGCCTGGAGCAGGCGCGCCGCGCGCAGCAGCCGCAGATGGTGGCTGACCAGCGACGGCGACAGCCGCAGCCGCTGGGCGATCTCGCCGACCGAGACCGCCTCGGCCAGGCAGCTGAGGATGATCCTGAGCCGGCTCGGGTCGCTCATCAGCCGGAATGTCTCGGCCAGCTCGTAGACCTGGTCCTCACTGAGCCGCTCCGAGGAGGAGTTGGTCGGGCGTCTGAGCATGGCTCTCCGGTCAGAGGCGCGGCCGCCGGCACCAGCGCCATGGCCGGCCGCGCGAGAAAATAGGCGACAACCGGGCCGATGTACAGCATGCCGCCGCGGACGCCGCAGATCCCGCTGTCAACCGAAGCCCGGGCAGCTATGTTTGGGACCGGACTCGGGCAGCTATGTTTGGGACCGGACTCGGTCCAGGCCGGGCGGAGCGGAGATCGCGATGCGCCTTTCGATCTTCTCGGTCGTCGACCACTACCCGACCCGCGAGCGGTCGCTTGCCCGGCTCTACGAGCAGGTGACCCGGCAGTGCGAGCTCGCCGACCGGCTGGGCTTTGCCTGCTTCTTCATCGCCGAGCACCACTTCCACGAATACGGCGCCGTGCCCGACCCCGCAGTCCTGCTGCCGGTCCTGGCGATGCGGACCCGGCGGATCCGGCTCGGGCCGGCGGTCGCGGTGCTGCCGTTCCGGGATCCGGTCACGATCGCCGAGAGCTACGCCATGGTCGACCTGCTGGCGGGCGGCCGGCTGGTGCTGGGTGTGGGCTCCGGCTACCTGCAGCACGAGTTCGAGGGCTTCGGCATCGATCCGGCGGAGAAGCGGGAGCGCTTCGATGAGAGCCTGATGCTGGTCCTGCGCCTGCTCGCGGGCGAACGGGTGACGCACACCGGCCGCTTCCACAAGCTGAACGGCGTCGCGCTCAACGTGCTGCCGCTGCAGCCGCCGCCGGTCTATGTCGCGATCCTGCGCCGGGAGGCCGCCTACCACGTCGGCCGCAAGGGCCAGCGGATCATGTCGATCCCCTACGCCACCCTCGATCGCCTGGCCGAGGTCGAAGGCGTCGTCCAGGAGTTCCGCAGGGGCCGCGCCGAAGCCGGCCTGGAGCAGGGCGATGACGATGCGATCTTCGCCTTCCACACCCATGTCGCCCGCACCGACGCAAAGGCGCGCGCCGAGGCGGCAGAGGCCTTCGACCTCTACGTCGCGACCCGGCTCTACGCCAAGAGCCAGATCTACGACGACATCCTCTCGAGCGGCCTTGCGCTGTTCGGCTCGGTCGAGACGGTCGCCGAGAAGCTCCTCCAGCTGCATGCCTTCGGCATCCGCCATGTCGCTCTCCTGCCGGACTTCGGGCTCATGCCGCAAGACCTCGTCCAGGGCAGCCTGAGCCTGGTCGCGAGCGAGGTTCTGCCGCTGGTCGAGGCCGAGATCGGCCGCCGCGCGCTCACCTGACACGCCGCGGCCGCGCGTTGCCGCCGGCACCGGCTTGTGGCATCGTGGCCGGGCGTGGGGCCCTGGTCCTTTGGAAAGGCCGTCGCCCGGAAGCCCGTCCCGCGCCGCCTCGAGAATTCCGGGCCGCTGATGGCAGAGAAACGGCCATGTACATCGTCGGACAGGAGGAGATCGACGCGATCGCTGCGGTCATCCGGAGCGGCGCGCTGTTTCGTTACGGCGTCGGCGGCGAATGCGAGCGCTTCGAGCGCCGCTACGCCGACTATCTCGGCACCCGGCACGTGGCGCTGACCGCGAGCGGCACCTTCGCGCTGACCGCGGCGGTGAGCGCACTCGGGATCGGCCCGGGCGACGAGGTCCTGGTGCCGGCGCACACCTACATGGCGACCGCCATGGCGGTGCTCGCCGCGGGGGCGATTCCCGTGATCGTCGACGTCGACGAGAGCATCACGATCGACCCGGATGCGATCGAGGGCGCCATCGGCCCGCGCACGCGCGCGGTGATCCCGGTCCACATGTGGGGGGCGGCCTGCAACATGGACCGGATCATGGCGGTCGCGGCCAAGCACGATCTGCTGGTGCTCGAGGACACCTGCCAGGCGATCGGCGGCGCCTATGAGGGCAGGAAGCTCGGCACGATCGGCCAGGCCGGCGCGTTCAGCTTCAACTATTACAAGAACATGACCGCGGGCGAGGGTGGCGCCGTCTGCACCGCGGACGACCGGATCGCCGAGCGGGTCAAGTGCGCGATCGACCCCTGCCACTTCTACTGGCAGGGCCGGAGCGACCAGCAAAAGCCGTTCGCCGGCAATGGCGCCCGCGCCTCCGAGCTGATGGGCGCGATGCTGAACGTCCAGCTCGACCGCCTGCCCGGCATGATCGAAGCGATGCGGGCGGAGAAGCGGCAGATCCTGGACGGCACGGCGCAGCTCGGCAACCTCGGGCTCAAGCCCGCGCCAAGCAACAGCCCGGACCACGACTGCGCCGCCCAGGTCATGTACAGCCTGCCCTCGAGCGCGGCGGCGGACCGGTTCGTCGAGGTCTTTCCCAGCGTGATCGCGGGCCGGACCGGCCGCCACAACTACACCGAGTGGGACCAGATCCTGATCGGCGAGGGTGCCGCCCATCCGGCCATGAACCCGTACACCATGCCCGAGAACCGCAACTGCCGGCGAAGCTACTCCAGGGACATGTGCCAGCGCTCGCTCGAGATCCTGAACCGGACGGTCATGGTGCCGACCCACCCGCTGCACGATGCGCAGCAGATCGCCGACACGATCCACAACATCGGGGTCGCGGCGCGCGTCGCGCTCGGCGGCATGGCGCCGGCCGAGGCCGATCTGCGCAACGTCCAGCCGGTCGACGCCCAGAAGTTCGATCTGAAGGTCACCGACATCGCGTCGGCCTGACCCGACGGCGGGCGGCCGCGGCCGCCCTCAGCACCAACCAAAAAAAGAGGGAAGGGAAAGACGATGCGTGGCTTGAGCAAGGTTCTCGCAGGTTCCGTGCTCGCCTTGGGCCTGGTCGCGGCGGGCGCGCCGGCTCATGCGACGACCAAGATCATCTTCGTGACCCACGGCCAAGCCTCGGACCCGTTCTGGTCGGTGGTCAAGAGGGGGGTCGACGATGCGGCCGCGAAGATGGGCGTCGAGGTCCAGTACCAGGCGCCGCAGACCTTCGACATGGTGGCGATGAAGCAGCTGATCGAATCGGCGGTCGCCGCCAAGCCGGACGGCCTGGTGGTGTCGATCCCGGACGCCGAGGCGCTGGGGCCCGCGATCAAGGACGCGGTCGCCGCCGGCATCCCGGTGATCTCGATGGATAGCGGGCTCGAGGTCAGCCACAAGCTGGGGGCGCTGTTGCACCTCGGGATCGACGAGTACCAGTCGGGCCTGGCCGCCGGCCAGCGGATGAAGGAGGCCGGCAGGGCGCACGGCGCCTGCATCAACCCCGAGGTCGGCAACGTCGCCCTCGACCTGCGCTGCCAGGGGTTCAAGGACGGCCTCGGCGATTCCCAGGTGATCGCGGTCGCGATGGACCCGACCGAGATCCGGAACGGCGTGTCCGCCTATCTGCAGCAGCATCCCGAGGTCGACGCCGCGATCACGGTCGGCGCGGTCGCCTTCGACCCGACGCTCGCCGCGATCGAGGGCGCCGGCCTCGGCGGCAAGATCAAGATCGGCTCGTTCGACCTGTCGCCGACGCTGCTCCAGGCGATCGACCAGGGCCGCGCCGACTACGCGATCGACGCCCAGCAATACCTGACCGGCTATCTGCCGGTGGTCTACCTGAGCGTCTACCACGACCTCGGCATGGTCCCGGTCAGCAACGTCATGACCGGCCCCCTGTTCGTGACCCAGAAGACCGCCAAGCAGGTGATCGAGCTCAGCGCCCAGGGCTACCGCTGACTTTTTCCGACGCGCCGAGGCGGGGTGCCCCCGCCTCGGCCGTGCCCCCTTCAAGCTCTGGGCTTTGCTGAACTGTCGATGTGACGCTTGTGGGACGAGGGGTCGATGCCGGCGATCGCCGCCGAGCCTCGGCGGGACCTGGCATTGCTACCTGGGCCGTGACGGGTTACATTCATGCATGGCGATAGGCAGCTTCCGGAGCCGGGGGTTACAGCGTCTCTTCGAGCAAGGCGATCGGTCGCGCATCCGTCCTGATCAGATCGCCAAGGTGCGGCGCATCCTGGGCCGTCTGGACGCCGCATCGACGGTTCGTGACGTCGACGCGCCGGGCTTCAAGCTGCATCGGCTCAAGGGTGATCTGCGGGGCTTTTGGGCGGTCAGCGTCTCCGGCAACTGGCGGATCGTCTTCCGCTTCGAGGACGGCGACGCTCTTGATGTCGACCTGGTCGACTACCATTGAAGGGGTGACGCCGATGCCCATGTACGATCCGCCGCACCCCGGTGAGCACGTCCGGCACGATTGTCTCGAGCCGCTCGGGTTGACCGTGACCAAGGGTGCGGAGGTGCTCGGGGTGTCACGCAAGGCGCTGTCCGAACTGGTCAACGGCAGGTCGGGCATTTCTCCGGAGATGGCGATCCGTCTCGCCAAGGCCTTCGGCGGCGCGCCGGACGTCTGGCTGCGCATGCAGATGAACCACGACCTCTGGCACGCCCAGCAGAACGCCGATCGGATCAAGGTCGAGCGCTATCAGCCGGCGTGAGCGCTATCGCGGCGCCGCTGGCCCGCCCACGGTCGGGTGAAGTGGCGCGGGCCGGCTGCGCGGCAGTCAGCTCTGCATGCGGCGGATGCGGTCGATCACCAGGTCGGGCTTCTCCATCATCAGGAAATGGCCGCCGTCGGGCACGTACTCGATCGTGTAGTTGTTGTACCAGTTGGTCACCTGGTCGCTCCAGACCGAGGGCACCACGGTGTCGCCCATGCCGCAGAGGAAGGTCATCGGCGCGTCCGAGACCGTGCGGTCGAGCGGCGTCCAGGGCACGCTGGTGAGCGACAGGTTGGCCCGGTAGAAGTTGAAGCCGCCGTGGATGTTGCCCGGCTTGACGAAGTTGTCGGTGTAGATCTCCATCTCCTCGTCGGTGATCAGGTTCTTGTTGTAAGACCAGTGCGACAGGAAATGCTTGAAGTAAGCGCGGGTCGCCGCCCGGCTCGAGCTCACCACCGCGACCGCCATGTCGAGCTGGTGGAACTGCGAATACCAGGACTGGGGAAAGTGGCCGACCGACAGGTAACGCTCCTCGAACCCGGGCACGATCGGGTCGATGGTCAGGCCCTTGATCGTCATGGCGCGGTAGACGCGCACGAATTTGTGCATGATCAGCGCCGAATAGTCGTGGCCGACCACGTAGGCCCGCTCGATCCCCAGATGCTTCAGAAGCCTGGCGTGGTCGTCGGTGACCACGTTCAGGTGGTATTTGGAGAGATCTTTGAGGTCCGGCTTCTCGGAGTCGCCGTAGCCGCGCATGTCGGGGGCGATCACGTCGAAGTCCTTGGCGAGCGCGCCGATGCACTTGTACCACTCCCACCAGAAGCCGGGCCAGCCGTGCATCAACAGCAGGGGCGGGCCGCTGCCCTCGCGGACATAGTGGATCTTGATGCCATCCAGCTGCGCGTAGTGGTGCGAGAACTCCTCCGGACGTCGGACGGTCATGGCCTGCCTCCCTGGCAGCGGCGTTTTTTCGGCGCGCTCGTTGCAACGGGAGGTTACGTCGCGCCGCCCGGAGGCGCAATCGCTTCCGAAGCCTTCAGTCTTCAGAGAAAGCCGCGCGGCCGAGCGGGCCTCAGCTCGCCTCCATCTTGAGCGGCCGGCGCATCAGGGCTTCGAGCGCGTCGGCGATGTCGAGGCGGCCGGCGAGGATGGCATCGACCGCAGCGCAGATCGGCAGCTCGACGCCCGCCTCCCGCGCGAGACGGATGGCGGCGGCGGCCGTGAACACGCCCTCGACCAGGGCACCCGGATGCGCGCGCAGCGCCTGCGGGTCGGCGCCCTGGCCGATCGCGTGGCCAAACGCCATGTTGCGCGAGGTGAGGCTCGAGGCGCTGAGGATCAGATCGCCGAGGCCGGCGAGGCCCATCAAAGTCTCGCGCCGCCCGCCCAGCGCCTCGCCGAGGCGGGCGAGCTCGGCCAGGCCCCGGGTGATCAGCGCGGCGCGCGCGTTCTCGCCGAGGCCCCGGCCCTGGACGATGCCGGCGGCGATCGCGAGCACGTTCTTGACCGCACCGCCGATCTCGACCCCGGTCACATCATCGGTCCAGTAGACCCGAAAGCTCGGGCCGCTCAGCGCCTGGGCGATCGCCTGGCCGAGCGCGCCATCGGCGCAGCCGAGCGTGGTCGCGGCTGGCAGCCCGAGCGCCACCTCGCGCGCGAAATTCGGCCCCGACAGGGCCGCGACCGGACGCTCGGGCGCGGCCTCGCCGACCACCTGAGAAAGCCTGAGGCCGGTCGTCGTCTCGAGCCCCTTGGCGCAGATCACCAGCGGCGCAGGGCAAGGCGGCAGCCCGCGGGTCACGCTGCGCAGCGTCTGCGCCGGCACCGTCAGCAGGAGCAGATCGGCCCCCGCCAGATCGGCGGGGTCGGCGGTCGCGGCGATCGCCGGCTCGAGCGGCACGTCCGTAAGATGGCGCGAGTTGATCCGATCGGTGCGGATCGAGCGGGCGACCGCCGGATCGCGGGCGAACAGCAGCACCTGCCGCCCGGCCCTGGCCGCGGCCTGGGCTAGGCCCGTGCCCCAGGCGCCGGCGCCGACGATCCCGATGGTCTGAAAGGGCGCCATGGGCGAGCTGTTTCGCCCCTGGCGCCGGCGGGGTCAAGCTCTGGCTTCGGGCGGGCGCGGTCCGGGTCAGGCCGCCTGGTTCTGGTCCAGCACCCGGTTGATCTTGGCCGCCATGATGAAGTCGTTCTCGTGCAGGCCCTTGATCTTGTGGGTGTGGAGCGCGATCGTGGCGTAGCCCCAGCCGAAGCTGATGTCGGGATGGTGGCCCTCGGCCTCGGCGAGCGCGCCGACCCGGTCGACGAAGGCGAGCGCCTCGCGGAAGTTCTTGAACCTGAAGCGGCGCTCGATCCGCTTGCCGTCGTCCAAAAGCTGCCAGCCCTCGGCCTGCTCGAGGTAGGCTTCGGCCTGGTCGCGGGGCAAGGGCGGCACCCCGCCCCGGCAGGGCGTGCAGGTCTTCGCGGCGAGCTCGGTCATGGCATGTCCTCGCATGCGGACTTCCCGATCCTTGATGATATGGGCGCCGGCCGCCGGGCCGGCCAGCGCCAGGGCAATGACCCCCGGGCCGGTGCCCAAGACTAGCGCGCGGCAAGCTCGGCGAGCGCGATCCCGACCTCGCGGACCGGCTCGCCGGTGAGCGCCCGGACCGAAAGCCGGACCTCGCCCGCCGGCCAGTCGACGTCGATCCCGCCGAAGTTCACCGCCCCGTACATCGGGCCCAGGCGGAGCGGGCCCGGCTCGTGGGTGCCGGCTTTGAACATGTTGAGGCCGGAGGAGGTGATCTCGTAGAGGGGGTAGGGCACCGCCTCGTCCAGCCGGTAGAGGGCGCCCCGGTGCCGGTCGCCGGACAGGAGGATCACACCCTCCGCCCGGCTCTCTCCGATCAGCCCGAGCAGCCGCGCCCGCTCGCGCGGCAGGTTGCCCCAGCGCTCGTGGCCGTGGCCGAGCGCCAGCACCTGGACCGAAGAGACGATCAGGCGCAGCTCGGCCGGCGCCTGCAACTGCTCGGCGAGCCAGGCCCATTGCGCCGCGCCGAGCATGGTCTTGGCCGGGTCCGGGTCCGGGAGATACTCCTCCTTGCCCGGCGCGCCCGGCTGATCGGTGGGCTTGAGCGGCGAGCGGAAGCTCCGGGTATCGAGCAGGATGACCTGCAGGCGCCGGCCCTCGGGCCCGAAGATGCGGGCGTGATAGACGCCCTCGCGCGCGTGGCGCGGGTCGTCCGCGGGCAGCTGCCAGAACTCGAGGAACAGCGCCTTCGCCTCATCCTTGTAGGGAAAATCGCCGCCGGCGTCGTTCTGGCCGTAGTCGTGGTCGTCCCAGGTCGAGAGCACCGGCACCCGGCTGCGGAGCGCCCGGTAGCCCGGAATGGTCGCGGCCTTGGCGTAGGCCTCGGCCAGCGGCGTGCCGGCGCCGGGGCTGAGGTCGCCATAGACGTTGTCGCCGGCGAACACGAACAGATCCGGGCGGCAGCGCAGGATCGCGTCCCAGATCGGCTGCGGCTTGTCCTGGTGGGCGCAGGAGCCGAACGCGATCCGGGTCAGCGGCGCTGCGGCTTCCGCGCGCGCCGGCGCGGCCAGGCCGGTGATCCTGAGCGCGGCGGCCAGCGCCAGGCCTGCCGTGGCTTCGCGGCGGGTCAGGGCGACCATCGACGCCGGCTCGCGGCGGCGTGCTGGCATGGCCGTCAAGCTCCGGCCGGGCGCCGGCCGAGCAGCCGTAGCTCATGCCTTGCGAGCCTGATCATGCGCCGCCCTCATCACGGCCAATCCAACTCCACCTCTACCCGATCCTCTGGCCAAGTCCATCTCCGGCCTCG
>CAVTFM010000042.1:0-144433 GCA_963733965.1 uncultured Alphaproteobacteria bacterium | reverse complement strand
CAGCTGGCGAAAGCCGATCCGCATCGGCGCCGCGAGGCGGACCTCGGCGCTGGCCGGCGCCTGCGCCGCCTTCTTGTCCAGATCGAGCTCCTTGAAGATCAGCTTCTCGTCCAGGATCTGGCCGGAGAGCTCCATCTGGCCGACATAGCGCGCGGTCGACTTCAGCAGCAGCCGCTTGGTGTCGAGGCTGAAGTTCTCGATCTGGCCCTCCGCCAGGATGCAGAGCATGGCGCCGACCACGACCGTGCTCTTGGGGTCGTCGATCCCGAGATTGTCCTTGCCGCGGAACGGATACCAGGTGCCGACCCGGTAGCGGTGCATGGGGATCAGGCGATCGGGCGTCACCGGCATCAGCTCCACCAGCATGTCGCCGATGGTCGGCAGGCGCGAGGGCCGGCCGGTCACCAGCACGATGTCGCAGTCGAGCGCATGGATCGCCTCGGCGAGCAGGCCGATCACCTGGCGCATGACGCTGCGCACGACCTGCTCGATCTGGCGGGCATCGAGCGCGAAGCTGGTGCCGATCAGCCGGAAGTCGCGGGCGCCGGCCCGGCGCACGGCCTCCTCGAGATAGGCCGCGACCCGCGGGCCGACCAGGTCGCCCGCCTGGCGCTCTCCGAGCGCCTCGGGCGGCACGCCGAAGAACTCGCCGAAGGACAGCGTGCGCGCCGGCGCATCGACCAGCGCCTCGCCTTCCTCGACCGCGTGCAGCATGGCGAGCCCGATCGGGATCAGGACCCGGGTCACGAACAGCCGCCGGAGCTGCTTTTGCTGCTCCTCCATGCCGATCCGGTCGCCGCCGAACAGCTCCTGCAGCAGCTCGCGGGCGTTGGGCAGGCCGGCCTCGCGCAGCTGCGCGGCCAGCGCCGGCAGGACGACCCGCTCGATCACCGCCTGCAGGATGTCGTCGCCGGCGATCTTGAAGCCCTCGCGGAAGTTCTGGGTCGGCAGGATCGACCGGTTGTCCTCCGAACAGTAGGTGGTGATGATCAGGTCCGTGGTGCCGCCGCCGATGTCGACGCTCGCGATCCGCAGGCTCGGCTGCACCGGCGCAGCCGCCTGCGCCGGCTGGGCCGGATCGTCGACGAACGGCCGCTCCTTGCCCAACAGCCGGAAGAACTCGGTCAGCTGGCCCGAGAACTTCTGCGTGATCTCGGTGTACAGATAGACCAGATGGGTGCAGCTCGCCTCGTCCCAGCGGATCACCACCCGCGGCTCGGTCAAGCCCGGCGGCGGTTGCTGGCTCCAGCCGAGCAGGTCCCAGACCAGGCGGACCGCGCCCTCGGCGCGCGAGCGCATCAGACGCTGCTCCTGCAAGGGCGTCGCCGGCGGCAGGGTGATGATGATCCGCTTGAGGCGCCTTGGCACGTCCGACTGCTTGCGGCCCTCGCGCAGCCCCGGCTGATTGATCAGGCAGAGCGCCTGGACCACGATCTCGCTGATCATGAAGCCATAGAGCGCCGAGCGCGAGAACTTGGAGCGGATCGCGCCCTGCTTGCTGTCGCTGCGCCGGCGACGGAGTCCGGCCTTCTCTTCGGCCTCGATCTGGCGGATCACGTCGCCGGTCTCGTTGATGAACCGGCGCGCCGCCCGGGCGATGCCCGGGTCTTCGCCCGCGCTGGTGTAATCGCCGGCCTGGAAGCGCCACTCCTGATTGACCGGATCGACCGACCAGAGGTAGCGCTTGGGGCTCGACATGCCGGTCGTGGCCTCGGTGCCGACGGCAGCGCCCGCGACCCGGACCGCCTCCGGCCCGACCCTGACCAGGCTCGGCCAGAAGAAGCTCCGGCTGCGCCCCGCCCGCCTCGCGATGTGCTCCTTGCCGAAGCCGGCCTGGGCGAACTCGACCCGGGTCTCGAACGGCTCGGCGTAGACCAGCTGCGGCCGGCCGAGGTCGCGCAGCTCGAGCACATAGCTGTTGTTGAGGTCGAACTGGGCCTGATCCGGGTAGGTCTCGATCAGGATGCCGCAGGTCCGGCTGTTGCCGACGTCCAGGACCAGGTCGACGTCGACCGGCGCGTAGCGGCGCTCGGGCGAGATCGTGTCGAGCAGCTTGAGGCGCGGCGGGCGGAGCGCGTCGTCGAGCAGCTCGAGCAGGGTCAGATAGCGCGCCCAATGCTCGTGGCGGTAGGGGAAATCCTCCTCGCGCAGCGGCCGCCCGGGGCGTTGGGCCTGCTTGAACTCGCGGAACAGCTCCAAGAGCCAGTCGTCGACCCATTTCTGCGGGTCCTGGCCGCCGAACGCCTCGGGCTCCGGCCAGGCGAGGAACCAGCTCATCTCCTCCGGCCGCCAGGCGAAGCGGAACTCCTGCTCGTCCTTGGCGTCCTCGAACGAGGGAACCAGATAGGCGCGGTTCGCGACCCGCTGCGCGACGTCGGTATCGAAGGCCAGGACCACGCGGTGGCTCAATGCCCGCGGCCCTTCGGGCGCATCGAGCGGGGTCACGAGTGCCCGCGCCCAGTTGGTCGGCCCGGCGTCGAGCAGCTCCTCGCCATAGGCGCCGCGCCCGGGCCGGACGCGCAGATAGGGCACCGGCACCCACTTGTTCAGGAACGGCTCGAGCGCCTTGACCTTGTTGACGTCGTAGTGCTGCTCCTCGGGATCACTGGCGCCGAGGATCGGCGCATCGCGCTCGTCGTCGCCGGTGAGCGGGATGAAGCGCAGCCGGACCGAGCCATCGTCGAGCGTCACCGACCGGTCGGGGCGCTCGATGAAGCTCCGGGCAAGCCGCTTGGTCTCCTCGAGATTGAAGCCGAAATCCAGGAACTGGACGCCGCTGTAGGGCACCAGGGTGACCGTCTTCTTCCACTCGGTCAGCGGCTTCAGCATCGCCTTGGGTCCGTCAGCATCACTGTCGATCCGGCGCTGGGCCCGCGGGCGGGCAGGCGGGTGGCTCGGGCGGCGGCGGCGTGTCGGTGATCTCGAACTCCTTGACCAGCACGGGCTGCCTGGGTTGCTCGACCATAGCGTCGACCTGTTGCCGATCGCCCAGCACATCGAGCTCGACCCGGAACGGGATCGCCCGCCGGCGCTCGCTCTTCCGGCTGAACAGGGTCACGTATACCTGATAGGTGCCGTTGCCGGGCTTGCTCGGCCAGAAGACGTTCTCGATCGGCGTGCGCGAGAACCGCCCGCTGGCGTTCATGTCGACGTCGAGGCGCCCGCCGCAGGCGCTCCTCTGGTTGAACCAGATCGTCGCGCCATCCGGACAGACGACCGCGAGATCGAGATCGGCCAGGCCCTCCCAGCCGAGCGACACGGTCACCTTGCCGGTCTGGCCGCCCGCCTGCTGGCGGCGGCGGTCGAGCTCGGAGACCTGGCAATCGGGCGGCGGCGGCGGCGCCTCGGCCTTGGGCGGCGGCGGCGGCGGCGGAGGCGGCGGAGGCTGAGGCTCGGGCGGTGGCGGCGGCGGAGACGGCGGTTCGGGCGGAACCTCGGCGTGGGTCGCGGGCGGTGACTCGGGGCGGCAGCTTGCCGCGGCGCCCGCGAGCTGGCGCTGCAGCTGGGCGATCTCCTGCTCGAGCTGGCGTTCGCGCTCCATCTCGCGGGCGAGGTCGTCGTTCGCGGCGACCGCGGCGGGCAGCGGGCAGCGGGCGAGCCAACCCGGCCAGACGCCACCGCCGGGCCAGCCGACGCCGCAGGCGATCAGCATCAGATAGCCGATCGTGGCGGCGAGCAAGGCGAACAGCAGCCAGAGCCAGCCTGCCGGCGAGACCAGGACGCGACGCTCGACGATCACCGGCAGAATCGTGGCGGCGGCCGGCGCAGTGGCCGCTGCGGCCGGCGGCGGCACGGCGGCTCCGGCTCCGGCGTCGGGCGTGGGCGCGGCCGGCGCGGGCCGGCGGGTCCGGATCCAGCTGCCGAGCACGCCCTTGGGCGCGTCCGGATAGTCCTTGAGATGGGCCCAGGCGAGCAGCACCGGCTGGCCCGCGACCACCCGGACGAAGCCCGGGTCCGGGATCTCGAGCGCCGCCCGGAGCAGCGCCGCCTTCTGGGCGGCGTCCGGACCCTGCGACTGGGCGAGGCGATCGGCGAGCGCCCGGATGTCGTCGTAGCGCTGCCGGAGGCGCTGCTCGGCCTCGGCCCGGGCGGCCGGTGCCAGCGTGTCCAGGGGCGCCGCCACGCCGTCCCGCGGCGCGTACCAGTCGGTCGTGCGGCCATCCGGGTTGGGCACCGGCTCGGCGAACAGGGCGGCGTGATCTTCGCTGAGATGCTGGGTCAGGACCTGGACCAGCAGGCCGTAGTCGCGCTGCCCGGGCGCACCGACCGGACGCAGGCCCTGATTGGGCGTGCTGGCGATCCAACGGCTGTCCATGCGCTTGGCGCCTCAGACCGACGTCGTCAACCGGGCGCGCCGGCGGGCGTCGCTCACCGCTTAGGCGCCGCGCCGGGCGGCGGTGGCGGCGGCTGGGTCGGCGCGCCAGGCTCGGGCGCCGGCGCCTGCGGAGGTTTGGCGCTCGCCGGCGGCGCGGGCGGTTTGGCGCTGGTCGCCGGCGCTGGCGCGGCGCCGGTGTCGGGCGTGGGCGCCGAGGGGGATGGTTGCGGGCTCGGCTGCGGGCTCGGCTGCGGGCTCGGCTGCGGTTGGGCCGGCGGTGTTGCGGACGCGACCTGCGGCTGGCAGGGGTCGTCGAGCAGCGTGTGCGGGACGCCGTGCTCGCTCAGGAAGGCGGCCAGCGCGCTCGCCTGGAGCGCATAGTTGAGCCGGCTCGAGCTCTCCTGGTCGACCCGGATGAAGGTGTTGATCCCGACCACCCGGCCGCAGCTGTCGACCAGCGGGCCGCCGCTGTTGCCGGGTGAGATGTTGGCGGTATGGACGATGATCGGCAGATCCGGCCCGGCTTTCTGGATCACGGTGACCACGCCCTGGGTCACGGCCATCTGCGGGATCGCCGTGGGGTCGCCGTTGCGCAGCGCCTGAAAGTTGACATCGGTCTCCAGGATCACGCCCGGAAAGCCGCCGGCGACCACGTTCTCGAGGCGCTCGACGCGGCTGGCGAGCGCCAGCTGGGGCAGATGCGCCGCGCTCGGGACCTCGAGCACGGCGAAGTCGGGGCCGCCGATCGTGCTCGAGGCCGTGATGTCCTTGATGCGCGCGGGCTGCAGGCCACCGAGCTTCTGGTTGGTGACGAAGATCTGGTCCGGGGCGGCGCCCTCGACCACGTGCCGGTTGGTGACCACGGTCTCGGGTGCGACGAAAAAGCCGCTGCCGATGGCGCCGTGCTCGCCGGCGACCACCACCAGCACGGTCGCCTGGTCGAGCAGATCGACCAGGGAGCCCTGGAACGCGGGCGTGGTCGCCGCCTCGGCGCCCGGCGGCACGGTCAGCGCTCCCGGGTCCGGCGGCACCAGGGCCTTGGACGAGGGGCCGGGCTCTGCGCCGGGTGCGCCGTTGGCCCCGCCCTCGGCGCCAGCTCCATTGAGCGGGGTGCCATCGGGCAAAACCAGCTGGCCGTCCGCCCGGCAGACGTTCTGGCCGACCGCGTCGCGCAGCGCCTTGGCGCGGTCCTCGAGCGCTTTGTTGATGTCCCGGCGCAGGGCCAGGTCGTCGCCGGGGCCGGGCGCGGCCGCTGCCGGCGGCTCGGGCGGGTAGAGCAGCACGCCCGGAATCAGGAGATAGGCGAGGATCAGGGCGAGCACCACGACCGCGATCAGCGGTCCAACCCAGGTCCGCCCGCCGCGGCGGGAAGTCACGACGTGGATCGTGCCACCGCCGCCGGGGGGTGGCGGCGGCGCCGCACTCGCGGCGGTGCCGGCCGCGGGTGTGGACTTCCGCGGGTCCGGGTGTCGCGGCGCCGGCGCTGCGGCTCGCGGCCATGGCGGCGCCGGCGGCCGCTGCTCCGGCGGCCGCCGCCGCGGTTGCTGCGGGAGCCGCGGTTGACCGCGGCGGCCCCGCCTGGCCGCGGCGGCCGCGCCACTCGTCACTGGTGAGCGGCGGCGCCTGGGCGAGCGCCAGGTAGCGGCCGAGGGTCTGGCGGAAGTGCTCCTCGCGTGCCCGGCTGCTCCGGGCGGCCGCGCTCGGCAACACGCCCCAGTTGGTCAGCAGCGGCCGGCCGTCGAGCACCCAGATGTCGTCGAGGGCGCCGATGTAGAGGCCGCCGCCGAGCAGCGCGCCGATCTCGGGATCGTCGAGCAGGCGGGTCAGCTCGGCCAGCTGCTCGCGCAGGCGCGCCTCGGGCGCGGCCCGGGCGCCGGGGTCGAGGCTCGTGAGCCGGATCGGCTCGGCATCGAACGCCGCGTACCAGGAGATGCTGGTCGGGGCGGCATCGTTGCCCCGGGTCGGCACCGGCTCGGCGAACAGCTCGGCGAGCTCGCGCCCGCCGCGGCTGCCGAGGGTCGCCTGCAAGGTCGGCCAGGCCTCGAGCACCGAGCGGCCGTCGATGCGCACCTCCTCGAAGCCCTCGAGGGTGGTCTTGGTGACGTAGAATGCGCCCTGGGGCATCATTGATCGGCCTCCGCCCGATGCCGGAAGGTGACGTCGGCGCGACCGCCTGTCTCGGGCTGGAAGGAGTTGCACTGCGCATGCTCAGGGTCGACCCGCTCGCAGGTGATGCGGCGCTCGTAGATGTAGAAGTCGCCTTCACAGGGCAGATTGCCCGTGTCCTGCAGCAGCAGCTGGTCCTGGTCGTCGAACTTGCCCAGCATCGGGCCGGCGCAGGTCTTGCCGTCGTCGAAGGTCAGCGTCTGCCGACCCTGGCCCGCGGCATCGAAGCAGACCTCCCAGGTCTTGACCTCTCGGATCTGGCCGGTCCGGGCATCCCGCGTCTGGTACTGGCTGTCGAGGTTCCAGCACCCTTTGAGGAAGCTGAGGTCGCGCTTCTTCCAGGCATCCTCGGGGATCGCTTCGGGCTTGGGCGGCGGGGCGGGGGCAGGAGCAGGAGCGGGGACCGGAGCAGGGGCAGGCGCCGGCGTCACCTCGGCCTGGACCGGCGGCCGGCAGGCCGGGGCGCCTGCCAGCGCCAGCTGGAGACGCCCGATCTCGGCCTCGAGGGCGCGCTGGCGCGCGATCTCGGCACCGAGCGCGGGGTCGAGTTCCTGGCGCTATTGGCGGTCCCGGACAGAAGGCGAGAATCGGCACGCCGTGCACCATGCGGATGCCGCAGGCGCCAAGCAACAGCCAGAACGCGATGCCGAGGAGCAGCGCGAGGAGTACCCAGACCAGCCAGGCCAACCAGCCCGGCCCGCGTGGTTGCCCTGTCTCTTCGGCGACGTCGACCCGGACCGACATGCTGCAGATGCTTTGGCGCTCTTAACTAGCAGTAGATCAACTATGCACGACCTATGGGAATCGCCGCAAGGCCCGTCGATGCGTACCATCGAGCACGCGGCGGCGATTGGCTCCCTTCGGCGCCGCACTCTGGACCGCCGGGCTTCACCCGGCGACCGATCCACTTCCGGGGCGACCGAAAGCCACCGCGCCCGCGGAGTCGCTGCGCTCGCAGGTCAGTGGCATTCGCAGATGGGGGTCGCATCGCGGCCGGCGGGCGCCCAAGCTCTGGGCGCGATCCGCCAGACCCGTCACCGCGAACCGGCGGATCAGCCGGCGCGCCCCCCAGACCCGGGCGATCGCGGCCGACCGGCGACCTCAGACCTGGCGGGCGGGCTCCCGGTTGCGGGCTGCACGCGGCAGCCGCGTCGCCCAGAGCAGCGCCAGATAGGCGCTGCCGACGAGCACCAGCATCGGCAGCGTCAGCTCCGGCCAGATCGCCCCGACCAGACCCGGGGTCGCCACCAGCAGCAGGTACATCGCCAGGCAGATCGGCCAGCGCCAGTGCCGGGCGAGACGGTGATGCAGGTGGTTCTCGTCGGGGCTCAGCGGCGAGCGCTCGTCCCACAGCCTCGCCACCATGACCCGCAGGCAATCGACCACCGGGACCACCAGCCACAGCACCACGGTCAACATCGGCAGCGCGCCATCGGCCTGATTGTAGACATAGATCATCAGGACGCCGATCGTCCCACCGATCGAGTAGCTGCCGGCATCGCCAAGGAACAGCATGCCCAGGAGGTTGTACGGCAGCAGAATCACCAGGCCGAGCATCAACAACTGCAAGTAGATAGAGAGATGCCCGGGCGCGTACAGCATCAGACAGCCGGTCCAGAACAGGGCGAGACCGATCAGCAGGCCGTTCATGCCGTCGACCATATTGATCGAGTTCTGCAGGCCGACCAGGCAGAGAACGGTGAACGGGAACGCCACCACCCAGAGCGGAATGGTCGCGAGCCGCGGGCCGAGGGCGATCTCGGTCAGCAGCAGATCCGGCTGCAGCAGGATCACGGCCCCGAACAGCCCGGCCGCCACGACCAGGCGTGCGCCCGGCGGCGCATGCTGGCGGTCGTCGTACCAGCCGAGCACCAGGAAACCGAGGCCGATCACGACCAGGGTTGTGAAAACCCCCACGGGGGCGTCACCAAGCGCCGTTCTCGCCAGCGCAACCAGCAACAGCGGCACCATCAGTGCGATGCCGCCGACCATTGGCGTCGGTCGTGCGTGGCTCTTGCGGCCGCCGTCAGGGTAATCGATGACCCCCAACAGGCGACCGACGGGCCCCGCAAAACTGCAACACGCCACGACCGAAAGGCCGAACCATACTGCTGAGAACATCATCTCTGACAGTCAGCTCCATGAGTCTCATGAGAAGGCCGTGCCAGGTCGATGGCGCCCTCGTCCCGCTCCCAAGCCTGAGCCCGCACCCGATTCGGGCACGGCCCCAGCGTCCGCCTCTGCGGCCTTGCCGGCCGATGGCCGGCGACCCCGACCGTCGACGTTCGAGCATTGCTTCTCGATCATTCACCGACCGCACCAAGACGAACTTATTAAAGATTACCTAAAATTAGCCATGCTTCCGCACCGCCGTCAAGCCCCAAAGCATAGTTCATCAGTATAGTGCAGTCGTCATTGTCCTCAACCAGTCGTCCCAGCGGCAATCCCCATGGCTGAAACCGGCCCTTTCCGGCGTCGCGCGCCCGCGCGAGCGTCCGTCCGCAACCAGCCAAAGCCCTGCCGCAAAACCGACAATTCGCTCTCACCTCGGCGGATGTAACGTCCCCAAGCAGGGCGGACAATGTTGCCGAAACGCTCCTTCAACCCAAACGTTCCCCCTCGCCGGTTTGTCGCTTACCACGACAAACCCAAAACGGCGGCGCTGCTTTCGGTTAGGGTTCGACTCAGTCTGATCCGAGGACCCTCGTGTCATGTCTGGCCCGCGCCGTCAAGACCCGGCGGGTGCCCGATCTGCAGGCTGCATTTCGCGGCCGAAGCCAGCCGCGGCTTGAGGTTCGCCCGGCGGTGGGATAGACCACCGCCAGCGGCTGCGACGGTAACCGGACCAAGGAGGACGGCAGGTGGACACTCGACTGCGCGCGGTCTGGCGGCGGGGTGAGGCCGCGGTCAACGGCTGGCTGTCGATCCCGAGCACGGTGACCGCGGAGCTGGTCGCCCGCCAGGACTACGATTCGATCACTGTTGATTTGCAGCACGGGCTGATCGACTATCAGTGCGCGCTGACCATGATGCAGGCGGTCAACGCGGCCGGCGACGCGACCGTGATCGCGCGCCCGCCCTGGCTCGAGCCCGGCATCATCATGAAGCTTCTGGACGCCGGCGCCTGGGGCATCCTCTGCCCGATGGTCAACACCGCCGCCGACGCCGAGGCGCTGATCCGCGCCTGCCACTATGCGCCCCGCGGCCAGCGCAGTGTCGGCCCGACCCGGGCGATGATGATCCACGGCGCTGGCTATATCCAAGGCGCCAACGACGTCGTGATCACGCTCGCGATGATCGAGACCCGCGAAGCCCTCGACAATGTCGAGGCGATCGCGCGCACCTCCGGCCTGACCGGCCTCTACATCGGCCCCTCCGACCTCGCCCAGTCGCTCGGCCATCCGATCCAGATGGACCCGACCGGCGCCGACGTGATGGCGGCGATCGAGCGCATCCTGGCGGCCGCCAAGGCAGCCGGGATCAAGGCCGGCATGCACTGCATGATGCCGGACTACGCCCGCGACATGGCCAAGAAGGGCTTCGATTTCGTGACCTTGGGCAACGATGTGCGCATGCTCAGCGCCGAGCTCGCGGCCCGGGTCGGCGCCTTTCGCAGGTAGCGCCGCCCGACCGGTCTCTACTGATGCGCCGGTGGCCATCTCAGCTCAGCGCTGCGATGATCCCGCCGATCCGCTCGATGTTGCCGAGGGTCTCCCGGTGGTCCAGGCCTGGCCATTGCATGCGCAAAAGGATATGGTCGGTCCGGGTGATCTCGGCGTAGTGCCGGATCTCGTCCTTCACCTGCAGGGCGTCGCCGATCAGGAACCGGCCCTTGGCGAAGTCGTCAAAGGTGGCGCTGAGGTCGCGCGCCGCGGTCTCGCCCTGGCCCCAGGCGGCGTAGGAGCGATATTTCGACAGGAGCGGCCCGCGGCTGATCGCCGCCGCGTGCGCGGCATCGCGGCCGACGAAGCATTCGCGGATCAGCGGGCAGCTGACGTCGTCCGCCTGGCCGGTCTTGCGCCGTTCGTCGCGAAACCTCTCCAGGCCCGCCAGCACGGACTTGGTGGACAAGGTCGGCGCGATGCACCAGGCATCGGCGATCCGCGCGGCCCGACGCACGGCCGCCTCGACGTCGCCGCCAAGCCAGATGGGCGGCCGCGGGCTCTGCTTCGGCCTGACGCTCGCCCGGGCACCGTCGAGCTGGAAATAGCGGCCGTGGTGAGTCACGCTGTCCTCGGTCCACAGCCGTTTGATCACCTCCAGACCCTCCGTCAGGCGCCCGACGCGCTCGCGCTTGTCGACGCCCATGGCCTGGAACTCCTCGGGCCGGTAGCCGAGGCCGGCGCCGAGCACGTAGTTGCCGTCCGAAAGCCAGTCGAGGGTGGCGGCTTCCTCGGCCGCCAGCACCGGGTTCATCATCGACAGCAAGAGGACGCCGGGGCCGATCTGCATGCCGGCCGCGTCCTCCACCAGACCGCCGAGCAGCGGCATGGTCTGGAACATGCCCATCGGCCCGGTCAGCAGGTGCTGGCCCACGAACAGGGAGGAGAAGCCGTTGTCGCGGGCCGCGCGCACCTGCTCGCGCAGCGCCTTCAGGACCGCCGCCGGGTTCTCCTCCGCCGACCACTGCCCTGCCGTGAACATGCCGATGCGCATGCATTTCCTCCTTTGCTTCGTGAATCCCGGGTCAGAGCGCTGCGCGGCTAGAGATCGACCACGACCCGGCCGCGGACCTGGCCCTTGATGATCTCGCCGGCGAGGCGGGGCAGATCCTCGAGCCCGGCCGGCTGGATCATGCCGTCGAGCAGGCGCAGATCGAGATCTTGCGCCAGGCGCTGCCAGGCGGCCCGGCGCGGCGCCGCCGGCTGGTAGACCGAATCGATTCCGAGCAGGTTGACGCCCCGCAACAGGAACGGGATCACGGTGGTCCTGAGCTCGCTGCCGCCGGCCAGGCCGACGGCGGCGACCGAGCAGCGGTACCTCATCTGGCCGAGCACCCGGGCAAGCGTGGTACCGCCGACCGCGTCGATGCAGCCCGCGAAGCGCTCGGACTCCAGCGGCCGCGCCGATGGCAGGGCGAACTCGGCGCGGTCGAGGATCTGGCTCGCGCCGAGCGAGCGCAGGTAGTCGTGGCTCGCCGCGCGCCCGGTCGAGGCGCTGACCTGGTGACCGAGCCTGGCCAGCAGCGCGATCGCGACCGAGCCGACCCCGCCCGAGCCGCCGGTCACCAGGACCTCGCCCGCCCCGGGCCGGAGGCCGTGGCTCTCGAGCGCCATGACCGCGAGCATCGCGGTGAAGCCGGCGGTGCCGACCGCCATGGCGTGCCGGGTCGTCCAGCCGGCGGGCAGCCGCACGAGCCAGTCGCCTTTGAGGCGCGCGCGCTCGGCATAGCCGCCCCACCGGCGCTCGCCGACCCCCCAGCCGGTCAGGACCACGGCGTCGCCCGGCCGCCAGTCGGGGTGCCGGCTCTCGAGCACCCGCCCGGCGAGGTCGACCCCCGGCACATGGGGGAAGCTCTTCACCAGCGGCGCCTGGTTCAGGATGATCAGGCCGTCCTTGTAGTTCAGCGTCGAGTGCTCGACCGCGACCGTGACGTCGCCCTCGGGCAGCAGCGCCTCGTCCAGCTGTCCGACCGCCGCGGTGACCCGGTTGCCCTCCTTGCTCAGCACCAGAGCCTTGAACATCGTGCCTCCTACCTCGTTCTTGCTTCGTCAGTTGGGCCGGGCCGACGACCGGTCAACCCGAGCGCGGTCCGGGCGGCCGCCGCCACCTGGTCCGGCTGGTCGGAGCTGTCCAGCCGGCGCCAGGTGACCGGCCCGGGATCGACCTCGAGCTGGCGCGCGACCACGGTCGCCGTGGCATCCGAGGCATCGCCCCGGCGCGTCGCGACCCGCCCCGTCAGAACCGCGGCGGGAGCGCTCAGCCAGAGGCCGTCGAACGCCACGTGGTGCGCGCGCGCGACCTGCTCGACCCGGGCGCGGTCCTTGGGATCGAGGAGCACGGCGTCGACGATCACCGCCTGACCCGCGACCAGGAGCGTGGCCGCCCGCGCCATCAAGGTCTCGTAGACCCGCCTCGAGACGTCCTCCTCGTAGGCCTCTGGTCCGAGCCGCTCGGTCGGGGCGACCCCGCAGAGCTTCTTGCGGACGACGTCGCTGCGCAGGAGCACCGCGCCGGGTGCCCGGCCGAGCGCCGGGGCGAGCGCGCGGGCGAGCGTCGACTTGCCGGTCCCGGAGACGCCGCCGATCGCGACCAGCCGCGCCGGCTCGGGTGCCAGGCAGGCAAGCGCCAGCTCGAGATAGGCCCGCGCCGCCCCGACCTCGCCGGCATGTTTCGTAGCGTCCTCCTCGAGGTCGGCGGCAAAGCCAACAACCTTGGCCCGAATCGCCGCGCGAACCGATAGAAACAGCGGCAGGAGAGCGACCCCGCCATCGTCCCAGCTGGCATCGAGATAGCCGCTGAGCAGGCGCTGGGCGTGCGCCCCAAGATCCCGATGGCAGAGGTCCATCAACAGGAAAGCGAGGTCGTAGAAGGTGTCGATCGTCGCCAGCGCCGGGTCGAACTCCAGGCAGTCGAACAGCACCGGCCGGCGCTCCAGCAGCACGATGTTGCCGAGATGCAGGTCGCCGTGGCAATGGCGCACGAGGCCGGCGCGCCGGCGCGCCTCGAGCCGGTCGCTCCGCCGCTCCAGTTCGGCGCGGGTGCGCCGGTTCAGCTCATCGACCTGGTCGCGGGCGAAGATCCGGCCGGCAAGCGAGCCGAGGTCCAGGGCATTGCCGTCGATCACCTGGCGCATGCCGGCCTGGCCGCCCAGATCCGGGTGGCGCTCGGCCCGCTCGTGAAACAGGGCGATCTCCGCGGCCAGCGCATCGATGGTCGCGACCGTCAGCTCGCCGCGCGCCGCCAGCCGGTCCAAAAGCGCCGCCTGGTCGAAGCGGCACATCTCGAGCAGCCATTCGACCGGCCGGCCGCGGCCTTCGAGCGCAAAGCCGCCGGCCGGTGCCCGGCGTACGGCGACCAGCCGGCGATAGAGCATGGGCGCGGTCCGGCGATTGAGCTCGAGCTCGGCCTCGAGGGCGCGGCGCCGCCTGGCCGCGGTGGAGAAATCGAGGAAGCTGTAGCGGACCGCGCGCTTCATCTTGTAGGCGCGCTCTGCGACCAGGAAGATCAGCGCCGCGTGGGTGGTGATGCGCTCGACCTCGGCATCCGGCAGGCCGTAGGTCGCGCCCTGGCTGAGCGCGTCGACCAGGGCGGCTTGAGCATCCGGCGTGGTGCGGTCAGACAGCGCTCGATCCCGACCGGGCGGCTCAGTGGGCGATCAGCACCGGCAGATCGTAGTGGCCCAGCACATGCAAGGTGACGCCGCCGAAGATCAGCTCGCGCATCCGGCTGTGGCCATAGCCGCCCATGACCAGGAGATCGGCGCCCAGCTCCTTGCTCCTGGCGAGCAGGGCGGCGCCGATGCTGGCCTCGGGGTAGAGCGCATGGCGCTCGCAGACGATGCCCTGCCAGCCGAGGTAGTCGGCGAGCGCCTGGCCGAGCTCGACCTCGGTATGGCTGCCGGCCGCGGTCAAAATGTGCACCTGCTCGGCGTTCTGCAGCAGCGGCAGGGCGCCGGCGACCGCACGCGCGGCTTCGGCGCTGCCGTTCCAGGCGAGCGCGATGGTCTCGCCGATCGGGTCGGCGCCGGCCTCCGGAACCAGCAGGATCGGTCGCGCCGAGCGCATCAGCGCGGCCTCGAACGCCCGCCGCTGGGATTCGCCGCCGCCCGCGCCGATGCCGGCAAACACCAGCAGATCGGCCAGACGGCCGTGCTCGGGGATGACCACGTCGTCGGGGCCGACCACCTCCCGCCAGCGGCTGGTGAGGGTATCGGTGCCGGTCGGCTGGCCGGCGAGCGCCGCATCGGCCGCGGCCCGGGCGGCATCGAATGCCTGCTTGGCGCGCCTTGCGTACTCGTCCCATTTGGCGGTCGTCGCCCGGGTCACGGCGGCCAGAACCTCGGGCGAGCCGCCCTCGAGGTCGGCGATCGCATCGATCAGGTCGGGGCGGACAAACAGCGCGTCGATATGCGCCCGAAACGGCCGCGCGAGGGTGTAAGCGGCCGCCAGCGCGGCCTCGTGGCCGTCGTTGCCGCCGAGCGGCACCAGGATCACGCGCATCGCTCCGACATGCTCCCCGAGATTGATCGCGATACCCCGGCCGCGCGCGCACAACCGCCCCTCCGGCTCGGGGCGGGCGCCGCCCTTGCCGGCCACGATGTGCCGGCCATGATGCACGAGCCGCGGCCAGATTGCACGACCTGCTTCGGGCGGCGATTGATCCGGGTCAAAGCCAGGCCGGCCCGTCGAGCGCAGGGTCGGGAGCCTGGTTCCGACATCAGCGCCGGCCCGCTGCGCGGCGTCGGCTTGGGAGACCGGTGCGATGCTCACCTTCGAGGACTGTCTGGCGCTGTGCGAGCTGACCGAGGCGGAGGTGGCCGCGATCGCCGAGCACGAGCATCTGCCGCAGCTGCCCGCGGTCGAGCTCGCTCGCTGCCTGATGCAGGGCCAGGACGGCCAGTTGCTGGTCCAGCACATGATCATCGACGACATCCGGGCGGCGCAGCGACGGGGCGATCTCGTGCACGCAGTGCAGCTCAAGCAGACCTTGCGCCAGTTCATCGAGGGCCACCGCGCCAAGGCCGCGTCCCGGTCGCCAGGTCGGTGAGAATCGCGCGCGTCGCGTTGCCGCCGGGCGCGCTTGATCCAGGTCAATGAGGCCGACCCGCGCCCGGGCGTCTAACTCGTCGTGGCCGGGCCGACGCTCGCTGGCCTGGTTAGGATGGGAAACGGGACGAGATGGAACGCATTCTGGTGGCCCTCGATGGGTCGGAGCCGAGCGACAAGGCGCTTGGTCTGGCGGGCGACCTTGCCCGCGTGCGCGATGCCGAGCTGGTGCTGCTGCACGTCGTCTCGGACCAGCCGCTGAGCGACGGTGAGCGCCACATGGCCGAGGTCGAGTATCTGGACGAGGTGCTGAGCGGCGTCGACGTCAGCGGCGTGCTGCGCGCCCGGGGCGATCCGCACGTGGTCGCGCAGCGGGTGCTCGCCCAGTATGGCGAGATCGCCCGCCGGCTGCGGCAGGCGATCGGCAACCGCCTGCTCGACCAGGCCCGCGCGCATGCCGAGACCAAGGGCGCGCGCACGGTCTCGAACCTGCTCGAAGCTGGCGATCCGGCAAAGACGATCCTGCGGGTCGCCGAAGACCTCGGTGTCGGCATGATCGTCATGGGCAGCCGCGGCCTCGGGGACGCCAAGGGCCTGCTGCTGGGCAGCGTCTCGCACAAGGTCGCGCACCTCGCCGGCTGCACCTGCGTCACGGTCAAATAGCGATGGCGCTCTGCAAGATCCGGCTCGAGCTGGCGCGGACGCCCGAGTTCCCCGAGGGCAGCGCCCGGCACGGCTACGAGTTCGTAGCCCCGCTGACCGCCGACGGTCATCTCGATCGCGACGGCTGGCATCATCACCGGGCCGCCTGCCGGGTACGCCGCTTCTGGCCGCAGGCGGACGACGAGCACGGTCACCTCGTGCATCACCGCGGCGACCACTGGGCGTTCCGGTACGACGACGCCCTTCCTTACGACGATAGCGCCGAGGCCGGCCAGGAGCCGATCTTCCGATTCGACCGGCACCGGTTCCTGGTCGGCGAGTATGTCACGATCACCGAGCACGACGGGGTGCAGCGCACCTTCCGCGTGGTCCAGGTAACCCCGCGCGAGGCCGGCTGACGGCCCGCACCGGGAAGGGAGTGTCATGAGCATTCGGATCATCCTGACGCCCGTGTTCGGCGAGGCCGCCGATGCCGGCGCGTTGCACGCGGGCCTGAGCGCCGCACAGCGCTTCCAGGCCCACCTTCGGGCGTTGTTCGTGCGCATCGACCCGTTCGACGCGGTCCCGATCGTCGGTGAAGGGGTGTCGCCCGCGATCATCGACCAGCTGACCGAGGCGGCGGCGGCCGAGATGGAGCGCCGGCGGGCGGCCGCCAGAGCGACGTTCGACACCGCGTGCAGCGCTGCCGGCATCGCGCTCGCCGACGCCCCGGCCGACGCGCCGGCCGCCTCCGCGGGTTGGCTCGAGGAGACCGGCCGGCGCGACGAGCTGCTGCCGCGCCGGGCACGGGCGAGCGACCTCGTGGTCTTCGGCCGGAGCGATGGCGAGACCGCGCCCGATGCCACCGCCACGCTCGAGGCGACCCTGTTCGGCGCCGGGCGGCCGCTGCTCCTGGTGCCGCCGGTCGCGCCCGCGACCATCGGCGAGCGGGTCGCGATCGCCTGGAACGACAGCCCCGAGGCCGCCCGCGCGGTCGCCGGCGCGCTACCCTTCCTGGACGCGGCGCAGGCGGTCCACGTGCTGAGCGCGGCGACCCGGCGCACCGATCCCGGGATTGCCGAGGACCTGGTCGGCTATCTGCGCTGGCGGGGCATCGCCGCCAAGATCGAGCCGGTCGCGGTCGCCGACGAGCCGGTCGGCCAGGCGCTGCTCAAGGCGGCCGCCGAGGCCGGCGCCGATCTGGTGGTGATGGGCGGCTACGGCCGCACGCGGTTCAGCGAGCTGGTGCTCGGCGGGGTCACCCGCCACGTGCTCAACCACCCGAGCCTGCCGGTCCTGATGGCCCATTGAGGATGGGTTGCATCTGGCCCCGGCATGACATGCACGGGCCGATCTGGGACCGGTTCATCCGGATCACGGCCGCGCCCAGGTAGCGAGCCAAGCTGTCGCCGGCAGATCGCGCCGGCGGCGCGCTCGGGCTAGCAGTGGGGCCGGTCGAGCAGCTCCAGCTTCTCGAGCTTGGCGTCGAGGCTGAAGTCGCCGTAGTCGAGCACCAGATCGCGCAGGACGCCGTTCTCGCTCAAGAGGAAGTTCGCCTCGAACTCCGGCGTGTCGGCCCCGCGCTCGACGTTGTAGTAGGCCATGCTGATCGGCCAGGCGCGCTTGCCGACGGCGTCGGTCGCATCGCCCGCCCGCGCCTCGATCTTGCGCGGCGCTCCGATCACCGAGGTGATCTGGGTCAGCGCATCGAACCCCCAACCGTCGAACACGTCGTGGCTCAGGAGCTGCACGCCCGCCCCCGCGCCCGCCAGCACCCGCTGCAGATGTTCGGTCGGGAACACCGTGCCGGGCGGCAGCTTCACCTCCTTGGTCTCAGGCGCGGAGAAGCTCGCCAGGCCGGCCCCGCCACCCGACCCGAGCTTGGCTTCGCCACGATACTCCTGGTCCACCCCGTCGGCGCCGAAGCTGCGGATCGTGTACTGCAGGCGCGAGCCGTCCATCGCCTCCCAGCTGCTGAAGCGCACGTCGTGCCTGACGTCCTGGCCTTCGTCGGTGGTCGCGACGAAGCTCAGCCGCTGGCGCGACAGCCAGCCGTCGCAGGCGAGGCGCCATTCGATCACCAGGCCGCCCTGCACGTCGGAAAGGTCGCCCGAGCCCGGGATGCCGTGCACCGCCAGCCGATAGGCGGCGAGATGCGGCTCGAGCCCGGTCGCGGCCCACGCCGGCGCCACCCCGAGCGGAACCGCGATCGCGGCCCAAAGCCACGCCTTGGCGATTGCTGTCAAAGCGAAGTCTCCTTGCTGCCGTGCATGGTGGCACGATGCGCCCGGATCGGATAGGAAAAACCGAGCCCAAAGCTGGTCGGAGGACTCTGGATGACCGCCAGCAAGCCCGTCGTGTTCGTCACCCGCAAGCTGCCGGAGGCGGTCGAGGAGCGCCTGCGCCGCGACTACGAGCCCCGGCTCAACCCGGATGATTCCGTCTACGGCCCGGACGAGCTGATCGAAGGTGCGGCCGGCGCGACCCTGATCCTGACCTGCGCGACCGATCCCTGGCCCGCGCCGCAGATCCTGCGCCTGCCCGACGGCGTGCGCGCGATCGCCACCTTCTCGGTCGGCGTCGAGCATATCGATCTCGCGGCCGCGAGCGCGCGCGGCATCACCGTGACCAATACCCCGGACGTGGTGACCGAAGCGACCGCCGACATCGCCATGCTCTGTCTCCTGGGGGCGGCGCGCCGGGCCTTCGAGGCCGAAGCCCTGATCCGGACCGGCCGCTGGGCCGGCTGGACGCCTACCCAGCTGCTCGGCCTGGAGCTCTCCGGCACGGTCCTGGGGATCGTCGGCATGGGCCGGATCGGCCAGGCGGTCGCGAGGCGGGCGCGCGGCTTCGGGATGCAGATCCACTACCACAACCGGCACCGGCTGCCGCCCGATCTCGAGCAGGGCGCCTGGTATCATCACACGCTGGCATCGCTGCTGCCGCAGGCCCGCTGCCTCAGCCTGCACTGCCCGGCGGGCCACGAGACCCATCACCTGATCAATCGCGAGACGCTGGGCCTGCTGCCGTGGGGTGCGGTGCTGGTCAACGCCGCACGCGGCAGCCTGCTCGACGACGACGCGGTGCTCGAGGCGCTCGCCAGCGGCCAGCTGTTCGCCGCCGGCTTCGACGTCTACGCCGGCGAGCCGAACCTCCACCCCGGCTACCGGACCCGGCGCAACTGCTTCCTTTTACCCCATCTCGGCAGCGCCACGGTCGGCACCCGCAACGCCATGGGCTTTCGCTGCCTCGACAATCTCGACGCCCTGGTCGCCGGCCGCCCGGCGCCCGACGCGCTCAACTGAGCCTGTCTCAACCTTCTCTCTACAACCTCCCCGCCTCGATGATGCTCTTCAGGAAGGCGCGCGTGCGGTCCTCCTTAGGGTCGTCGAAGATCTGCTCGGGCGGGCCTTCCTCGTGAACGACGCCGCCGAAGAGGAAGCACACCTTGCTCGCGACCTCGCGCGCGAAGCCCATCTCGTGCGTGGCGAGCAGCATGGTCATGCCTTCGCGGGCGAGCTCGCGGACGATGCTGAGCACCTCGGCCACGAGCTCGGGATCGAGCGCCGAGGTGATCTCGTCGAGCAGCAGCAGCAGCGGCTCCATGGCGAGCGCGCGCACGATCGCGACCCGCTGCTGCTGGCCGCCCGAGAGCCGGTCCGGATAGTCGTTCGCCTTGTGCTCGAGCCCGATGCGCGTGAGCAAAGCCATCGCCCGCGCCTCGGCCTCGGCGCGGGTCAGCCGCAGCACCCGGACCGGCGCCAGCGTCACGTTCGCCATGACCGTCATGTGCGGGAACAGGTTGTAGCTCTGGAACACGATGCCGACGTCGCGCCGGAGCGCGTTGAGGTCGACCCCCGGCCCGGTCACCCGGTCGCCGTGCAGGCGGATCTCGCCGCCCTGGATCTCCTCGAGCCCGTTGATGCAGCGCAGCAAGGTCGATTTGCCGCAGCCCGAGGGGCCGATCAGGCACACGGCCTGATGCTCGTCGACGCTGAGGTCGAGGCCCTTCAACACCTCGATGCTGGCGAAGCGCTTGACCACCTGGCGGATCTCGACCAGCGCCATGCCCGGGTTCCCGCTGCCTTCAGCCGCTCGCGCGCATGCGCCGCCGGTCGCGCTCGAGCAGGTAGTCGACGAAGCGCGCCTGCGGGATCGTGATCACCACGAACAGGAACGCAACCGTCGTCACCGGCGACAGGCTGAAATAGTTGCTGGCGACGATCTTGGCCTGATTGAAGGCGTCGATCACCCCGATCACCGCGACCAGCGCGGTGTCCTTCTGCAGGCCGATGAAGTCGTTGAGGAGCGGCGGGATGATGCGCCGGACCGCCTGCGGCACGATCACGAAGCGCAGGGTCTGGACGAACGAGAGGCCGAGCGAGCGGGCCGCCGCCGTCTGGCTCCAGTGGATGCTGTCGATACCCGCCCGGTAGACCTCCGCGACATAAGCGCCGTAGGTCAGCGTCAGCGCCAGGATGGCGTACCACTCGGGCGGAAAGTCCTTGACCACCGGCAGGCCCGCGAGCGGCAGGCCGAAGCCCACGAGATAGATGGTCACGATCGCGGGCAGGCCGCGGAAGACGTCGGTGTAGACGGTCGCGATCAGACGCACCGGCTGGCCCGGAGCGCCGGGGACCAGGCGCGCGATCGCGACCACGAGCCCCCAGACCAGCACCAGGATCTCGGCCGCGCAGAAGATGAACACGTTGGTGCCGAAGGCCTTGAGCACGAGGCCGAAGGTCTTGCCGATCAGCGGCAGCAGGAAGAAGGTCCGGCCGACCGAGACGTTGTTGGCGATGATGAACAGCGCCGCGCAGAGGACGATGCCGATCGCCGCGCCATAGCCGCAGGTGTACCAGCACCAGGTGCGCGCCGAGGCGCCCTTGACGCGGGCCGCAACGATGTCGCCGGCGGCGATCGCCTCCCGCGCGCGCATCGAGGCGTTGACGCTCAGCATCGCCGGCACCACGAGCGCTATGCTGAGCGCGCCGAACCCATAGAGCACGAGATCGACGGTGGTGCTCTCGAACTGGTTCTCGGCCATCACCGACCGGACGGCATGGACCACCCACCAGGTCGAGACGATGGCCAGCACCGTGACCACCACCGCGCTGGTCGAGAAGCCGGTCGCATCCGTGGGCGCAGACGGGGCACGCCAGCGTTCGCCGCGCGCCCCCTCGACCTGGCTGGCGCGTTCCACCCTCGCGGCCTAGGGCGAGCGGCGCCGCCTGGTCACGGCGTGAAGTAGGGCACCTTCGTGGGATCGGCCCCCCAGGTGGCCGCCAGGTACTGGGCCGAGAGCTTGTCGAGCGTGCCGTCGGCCTTCATGGCCTCGATGATCTTGTCGATGACCTTCTCGTTGGGCGAGCCCTTGGGATAGATCGCGCCATAGGTCTCACCCGTCGAATACTGGCCGACCACCGAGAACCCGCCGTTCGAGACCGCGGCCTGGCCGAGCACGATCGCGGTGTCGGTCATCGCGGCGTCGATCTGGCCGGCCTGGAGGGCCGTGAACATCGAGGGCGTGTCCGGGAACACCTTGGCCGGGGTCTTGGGCTGCAGGACGTTGGCGACGAAATCGGCGCCGGTCGTCGCCTGCTGCACGCCGATCCGCTGGTCCTTCATCGCGGCGGAATCGACCGTGGTTCCGGTTTTCACCATCACGCCGATGTCCGAGGAGAAGTAGGGCACCGAGAAGTCGACCACCTTCTTGCGCTCCGCGGTGATCGAGATCTGCGAGAGTGCCAGGTCGAAGTCCTTGGTCTGGCCGGCGACCAGCGCGTCCCAGGCGACGTTGACGACCTTGACCTTATCGAGGCCGCCGCGATGCGCGATGTTGGCCGCCATGCAATACTCGTAGCCATCCTTGATCGTGTCAGGCGTGTCGCCGTTCCACCAGCCGGGCGCCGGCAGGTTGACTTCGACGGTGAGTTGCCCGGCCTGCGCGGGCGTGAACGGGAACTCGCCCTTTTTGCCGAAGAGCTCGCAATTGCCGATCATCTCGGCGGCCTGCACCTCGCCGGCCGCCAGCGCTGCGAGCGCGAACGCCAACGCCGCTGCGCCGCGGCGGTCGAGCCGCGTCAGTCGGATCGTGTCCACGGTGGGTCTCCTTCCGTTCGTCTTTCCAGCCTTGCGTCGGTCCGCTCGGTCAGGAACAGTAGCGCCGTCGGCGGCCCGTCGTCCCTACTCCTCCCGTATTAGGCCGGCGCCGGCACCGCAGGCTGCTGCTGGGTGATGGCGTGGATGCCGCCGCCGCCGTGGATCAGATCGCCGGCATCGACCTGGACCGCCCGGCGGTCCGGAAAGGCCGCGGCGATCGCCTTGTAAGCCGGATTGTCCATCGCGTCGTCGAACATCGGCAGGATCACCGCGTCGTTGGCCAGATAGAGGCTGACGTAGGAGGCGGGAATCCGGCTGCCGTCGGCCCGGAACTGGGCGGCCGGCTGCTCGATCTCGATCACCTCGAGGGCGCGGCCCTGGGCATCGGGCTCGGCCCGCAGGCGGGCGAGGTTGTCCTGCAGCAGCGCGTGATTGGCGTCCTCCGGATTGCGACAGGTGAGCGCCAGGACCACGCCCGGGCGCACGAAACAGGCGAGGTTGTCGACATGGCCGCCGTTGCGATCGCCGGCCAGGCCCTGCTCGAGCCAGATCACCTTGGCGATCCCCAGATGGCCCCCGAGCACGGCCTCGATCTCGGCGCGGCCGAGGCCGGGGTTGCGCTTCGGGTCGAGCACCGAGCCCGCGCAGACCAGGCAGGTGCCCTCGCCGTCGACGTGCACGGCACCGCCCTCGAGCACGATCGGGGCAACGAAGCGCGGCACCTTCAGACGCTCGCAGATCGCCTCTGCCAGGCGCGCGTCCTTGGCGTAGTTCGGCGCCGACAGGCCGTAGCCGTTGAACTGCCAGTCGATGCCGGCGAGCCGGCCCTGCGGATCGGCGACGAGGGTCGGGAGCGTGTCGCGGGTCCAGGAGTCATCGTAGTCGAGCGGCAGGACCGAGATGCCCGGACCGCAGTGCAGCGAGGCCTCGGCGGTGAGATCGGGCCGGGCGATCATGCTCACCGGCTCGAACTGCGCGATCGCCTGGGCGACCTCGGCATAAGCCTGGCGCGCCGCGGCCATGCGCTCGCCCCAAAGCTCCGCCCGGCACGGCCAGGCCATCCAGCAGCGCTCATGCCGCGCGGCTTCGGGCGGCATCGCGAAGCCCTGTTCGCGGGGTGTGCTCACGCGTACCCTCGATCTCCGTTGACCCCGGGAGCACAGTACCGGTGCCCGCCGGTCCTGCGCAACCTCGCGTGCGGCCGCCCGGCCGGCGACGGTGGGCTGCGGCAGCCGGTCGCCGCTCTGGCGGTTGCAGCCCGCGGAAAATTCCGCCCGGCCCCTTCTCGATGGCGGTGGCAGGGGCTATCGTCGGCGCCACCACCAACGGGCGGCAATCGAGGAGAGCGAGGTGACCAGCAGGGTCGAGCAACGGCTGGCGGAGCAAGGGCTCGAGCTGCCCGACGCGCCGGCGCCCGCGGCCAACTACGTGCCCTACACGATCGGCGGCAAGCTGCTGTTCGTGTCCGGTCAGCTGCCGTTCCGCCGCGGCCAGGTGGCGATCACGGGCCTGGTCGGCGCCGAGGTGAGCGTGGCCCAGGGTCAGGAGGCGGCAAAGCTCTGCGCGCTCAACCTTCTGGCCCAGGCCAAAGCCGCCTGCGGCGGCGACCTCGACCGGCTCGGCCGCTGCCTGAAGCTCGGCGGCTTCGTTGCCTGTACGGCCGCTTTCGGCGATCATCCCGAGGTCGTCAACGGTGCTTCCGATCTGATCGTTCAGGCGATGGGCGAGGCCGGGCGTCATGCACGCTTTGCAGTCGGTTGCGCGAGCCTGCCGCGCCATGCTGCGGTCGAGGTCGAGGCGATCTTTGAGCTCGCCTGAGCCGCTCGGCAGGGCCGCCGCCGGCACCCTCGAGGTCAAGCTCGTCCAGGGCATCGGGCAGCTCGACGCCGCCGACTGGGACGCCTGCGCCGGCGCCGATCAGCCGTTCCTCAGCCACGCTTTCCTCTTGACCCTCGAGGCGAGCGGCTCGGCCTGCCGGGAGACCGGCTGGCTGCCGCTGCACGTCGTGGTCGAGGCCGGCGGCCGGCTGCTCGGCTGCGCGCCGATGTACATGAAGAGCCACTCCTACGGCGAGTACGTGTTCGACTGGGGCTGGGCGAACGCGTATGAGCGCGCGGGCGGGCGCTACTATCCGAAGCTGCAGGTGGCGGTGCCGTTCACGCCGGTGCCGGGGCCGCGCCTGCTGCTGGCGCCGGGCGCCGGGCCCGAGGTCCGGGCGGCGCTGGCCAAGGGCCTGGTCGGCGCCGCCGAGCAGCTCGGCGTGTCCTCGCTGCACGTCACCTTCTGCCAGCTGCCGGAGCGCGACGCACTCGCCGCCGAAGGCCTGCTCAGGCGCCAGGGCGTCCAGTACCACTGGCACAACCGCGGCTATTCGAGCTTCGATGACTTCCTCGCCACCCTCAAGAGCAGCAAGCGCAAGACGATCCGCAAGGAGCGCGCCCGGATCGCCGAGCAGGGGCTCTCGCTCGAGATCCTGACCGGCGAGGCGCTGACGCCCGCGATCTGGGACACGTTCTACCCGTTCTACCGCTCGACCGTGGACAAGCGCTGGGGCGGCGCCTATCTGCGCAAGTCGTTTTTCCGCCGGCTCGGCGACACCATGGCCGACCGGGTGGTCCTGGTCATGGCCCGCCACGGCGGCCGCTACGTCGGCGGCGCCCTCAACCTGCTCGGCGCCGACACCCTCTACGGCCGGATCTGGGGCTGCCGGCAGCAGTTCGAGTTTCTCCATTTCGAGGCCTGCTACTACCAGGCGATCGAGTTCGCGATCGCGCACGGCCTCGCCCGGGTCGAGGCGGGCGCCCAAGGCCCGCACAAGCTCCAGCGCGGCTACGAGCCGGTCCCCACCTACAGCGCGCACTGGATCCGCGACCCCGGCTTCCGCGACGCCGTCGAGCACTTCCTGGCCCAGGAACGCCTCGAGATGACCTGCGAGCTGGACCAGCTGCGCGAGCTCTTGCCCTACCGGCACGAGCAGGAAAGCGCGGTCCGCTGATCGCGACACCTGAACTTGTGAATGGCTTGGTTCTGCAAGCCTTCGATCGGACGACGGAGGAGCTGAAAGTCCAGTTCCATCTGGAGCCGGTGCCGATCGACAGGCTTCGCTCGTTGTTCGACGTCGGTGACGACCCCGAGATGTGCGACGCTTACCCCGTGGACGCGGCCAAAGCCGGCGTTCTCGCGCCGCTGGTCGCCGAACCCATCGACCTCGACAGGTACGATTTCTTCCTGCAACGCTACGCGTAGGTGCGCCGGCGTCGAGGGTTGCTCCGGCGTCAGGCCGGTACCGGAGGCTTTGCCCCTGGCGCTTTGGCGCCGCGCAGCATGCCTTCGAGGCTCAGATCCTCGTCCACGTCCGGCCAGTGTATGCCGCGTCCGCGGCCGGCCACCTCCCAGTGGCGGCGCTGCTCTGGCGTGGCATTGTCCAGTCGCGGGTACCACCACAGCGGGGTCGCGATCCTACGCCCGTCCTTGAGCGTCACGACCAGATCCTGATCGCTGCACTCAACTTCGGCGATCTCGAGCGGCCAGGGCGTCACGCTACGACGTGGCGGAGCGTGCGCAGCGCCGTGTCGATGTCGGCGCGGGTGACGTCGAGGTGGGTGACCGCGCGCATGCGGTGCTGGCCGTAGCCGCCGATCAGCACGCCCTGCTCGCGGAGCGCGGTCGAGACGTCGGCGGCGCTCATCGGACCTTCGATGTCGAACCAGACGATGTTGGTCTCGACGCTCGCGGGGTCGATCCCGACGCCCCGGATCCCGGCGAGGCCCTCGGCCAGATGCCTGGCGTTCTCGTGATCCTCGGCCAGGCGCAGGACGTGGTGGTCGAGGGCGTAGAGGCAGGCGGCCGCGATGATCCCGGCCTGGCGCATGGCGCCGCCGATCTGCTGCTTGACCCGCCAGGCCTCGTGGATGAAGTCCTTGGAACCCGCGAGCACGGCGCCGACCGGGGCCCCCAGGCCCTTGGAGAAGTCGATCCACAAGGAATCGAACGGCGCCGCATAGGCGGCGGCCGGAGTGCCGCTCGCGACCACCGCGTTCATGAGGCGCGCGCCGTCCATGTGGCAGGCGAGGCCGTGCTCCTTCGCGATGCCGGTCACCGCCTCGATCTCGGCCAGCGGCCAGACCGCGCCGCCGCCGACGTTGGTCGTGTTCTCGACCTCCAGCAGGCGCGAGCGCGGCGCATGGCGGAAGGCCGGCGAGTTGATCGCGGCGCGCACCTGACCGGCGGTGAACATGCCGCGCGCGCCCTCGAGGCCGCGCATCATGACGCCTGCAAGCGCCGCCGGCCCGCCGGACTCGGCGAAGATCGGATGCGCGGTCGCGGACAGGATGACCTCGTCGCCCTGGCGGCAATGGACCCGCGCCGCGATCTGGTTGCACATCGTGCCTGACGGCAGATAGACCGCGGCCTCCTTGCCCAGCAGGTCCGCGACCCGCTCGCAGAGCGCGTTGACCGTCGGGTCGAGCATCGCCTGCTCGTCGCCGACCTCGGCATCGGCGATCGCCCGGCGCATACCAGGCGTCGGCCGGGTGCGGGTGTCGCTGTACAGGTCGATCATGCCGGCACCAGCTCTTCCTGGCGCGCCGAAGCGGCGGCGGCGACCGGCTCCGGACGCAGCCAGACCGCGGTGTCATGGAACACGGCCCCGCCGCCGGGGGGCGCCGCCTCGGCGCTGATCAGCGCGTTGATGCCCATGCCCTCCTCGAAGGCGGCATTCGGCCAGATGCTCTCGACCACGAGCACGCCCGGCTGCTGGCCGTCCTTGAGCTCCGCGTGCACGACCACCGAGCCGCGCTCGTTGCCGAGCCGGACCCGGTCGCCAGCACCAACCCCGAGCCGGAGCGCATCCTCGGGATGGATCAGCACGGTCGGCCGGCCCTCCCGCCGCTTCGAGGTCGGCATCTCGGTGAAGCTCGTGTTCAGGTAGTTGCGGGCCGGCGCCGCCACCAGCCGGAACGGCCGCGCCTCATCGGTCTCGTCGATGATCGCGAAGTGGTCCGGCAGCTTCGGCATGCGCGCGTGGTCCCGGCCCTGGCGCGACCAGTCGGGCTTGAACTGGAATTTTCCCGACGGCGTCGGGAAGCCGTCCAGGTGGTGCGCGGTCCGGTAATCGGGCATCGCATCATAGCCGCCCGCGCCATCGACGGTCGCGGCATCCGGCCAGCCCGAGCGCTGCAGCAGATCGTCGATCAGCTGCCACTCGGTCATCTCGAAGCCGGGGTGCGCAGGCGCACCCAGCCGCCTTGCCAGCTCGCAGATCACGTCATGGTTGGTCCGGCAGTCCGCATAAGGCTCGAAGATCTTGCGCGCGATCTGGAGCCGGGTGTGACCGGATGCCTGGTAGATGTCGTCGTGCTCCAGGAACATGGTCGCCGGCAGCACGACGTCGGCAACCTGCGCGGTCTCGGTCAGGAACTGCTCGTGCACGCAGACGAAGAGATCATCGCGGGCGAAGCCGTCGTGCACCTTCTCGAGCTCCGGCGCCACGCACATCGGGTTGGTGTTCTGGATCAAAAGGGCCGTGACCGGCGGGCCGTCGCCGAGATCCTGCCGATCGCCGACCAGGATCGGGCCGATCCGCGACTGATCGAGCAGGCGAACCGCCGGATCGATCAGGTCCCAGCCCTCGATCAGCGTCTTGTCCCAGTGGTAGAGATCGCCCTGATTGTAGAGGGCACCGCCGCCCTCGTGTTGGAACGCGCCGGTCACGATCGGCAGGCAGGACGCCGCGTGCATGTTGGCAGCACCGTTGCGCGAGCGGGTGAAGCCGAAGCCGAGCCGCAGATAGGAGCGCTTCGCAGCGCCGTAGAGCTTTGCGAAATCCTCGATCTCGGCGACCGGGAGGCCGGTGATCTTAGCGGCCCACTCGGGCGTCCGGCTCTTAAGATGCGCCTCCGTCTCCCGCCAGTCGTCGGCGTAGTGCTCGAGGTAGGCGCGATCGGCGTAGCCGTCGCGGAACAGGACGTGCATCACCGCGCAGGCGAGCGCGCCGTCGGTGCCAGGCCGCAAGGCGATGTGCACATCCGCCTGCTCGGCGGTGCCGGTCCGGTAGGGGTCGACCACCACCAGCTTCGCGCCCCGCGCCTTACGCGCCCGGGCGACGTGGGTCATGACGTTGACCTGGGTGTTCACCGGGTTGGTGCCCCAGATCACGATCAGGTCGGAGTGCACCATCTCCTCGCAACGCACGCCCCAGCGCCGCCCGTAGCCCGCGCGCCAGCCGGCGTCCGAAAGCGTCACGCAGATCGTGGTGTGCCAGCCGGAATAGCGCATGGCGTGGCGCAGGCGGTTGATGCCGTCCCGCTGCACCAGCCCCATGGTGCCGGCATAGAAATAGGGCCAGACGGTCTCGGGCCCGTGCCGCTGGACGGCGCGCGCGAGGGCCTCGGCGACCTCGTCGAGGGCATCGTCCCAGGCGATCGGGGCGAACCGGCCCGAACCCTTGGGCCCGACCCGGCGCAGCGGCCGGCTGAGGCGGTCCGGATGATGGAAGCGCTCGTGGTAGCGCGCGACCTTGGCGCAGATCACGCCCGCGGTGTAGGGGTTGCGCTCCGAGCCCCGCACCTTGCCGAGCCGCCCGCCATCCAGCCGCTCGACCTCGAGCGCGCACACGCTCGGGCAATCATGGGGGCAGACGGAAGGCAGGAATTCGCTGGCCATGACGGCTCCCTCGAAGGCGGCGATCGGCGCCATCATACCCGCCAAGGCGCGCCTGGCTAGATCGCTCCTCGCGGCGATCGTGCTCGCGGCGGCGCCGTCGCACGCCGCCCCGCCCTTTGAGCCCTGCCGGTCGGATGTGCCGGCGATCATCGACCTCGGCGCGGCGCTGGCGGCCGGCGGCCGGCCGGCGGCCGAACGGGCGGCGCTGCTGCAGCGGCGGGGCCAGATGCTCCATGCGCAGGGCGACGACCCGGCCGCAAAGGACGACTACGACGCCGCGCTCGCGCTGGCTCCCGACCTTGCCGAGGCCTACCTGGACCGCGCCGCCCTGTTGGCCGACCAGGCCCGCTTCCAGCCGGCGCTTGCGGACCTCGATCGCGCGATCGGCCTGCGGCCGGACTGGCCTGAGGCTTACCTTGGTCGCGGCGGCGTCGACTATGAGCTCGGCGCCTATCTGGACGCGATCCTGGACTTCACCAGGGCGGTCCAGCTCGATCCCAAGTCCGCGGCCGCCTGGCTGGGCCGCGCCAACGCGCTGCGCGACAGCGGTCAGGCCGAACAAGCGCTTGCCGACTACGACACAGCGCTCCGACTTGCGCCGGACGATGCCGGGACCTGGTTCGAGCGCGCGGTCGCCCGGCACCGGCTCGGCCGGTTCGACGCCGAGCAGGCCGACTGGACCCAGGCGATCGCGCTCGATCCGGACCTGTACTGGCTCTACGGCATCGCCTACCGGCACCGCTTCCTGTACGAGGAGATCCGCTCCGACCACCGCACCGCGCGCCTGCGCGAGCCCGATGGCGCCAAGGCCTACTACAACCGCGCCGAGGCTTATCGCTACCGGCATCGGTACTGCCGGGCGCTCCGGGACTACCGCCGCGCCCTCGATCTCCGCCCGGGCTACGACGACGCCCTGCTCGGTCGCGGCATCGCGCTGCTGGCGCTCGGCGCCGCCGACGCCGCGCTCGAGGATCTGTCCAAGGTGCTCGAGCGGGCGCCCAGCCGGGTCGAGGCTTACTTCTACCGCGGCCGCGCCTACCGCGCCGCCGGCATGCCGGAGGCCGCCCGCGCCGACTTCGCCAGCGCCGCGCGTCTGGCGCCATCCAACCCGGTGGTCCAGACCGCGCTCGCGGCCGGTCCGGGCCGTTAAGCCTCAGCCCGCAGCCGCACAGCCGGCGACCGGTTGCCAGGGATCGGTCATGCCGCAGGCCTCGCCGGTCGCGGGATCGCGCAGCACCGCCGACGGGCAGGCGAACAGGTTCGGGTGGACCGTGGGCATGAGCTCGCGGACGTTGAAGCGGGCGGCGAGCGCCGCCAGGACCCTGGGCTCGAGGCGGGCATCAACGGTGACCTGCGGCTCGCCGGAGGCGTCGATCCGGGGCAGGTGGAACGCGGTCTCGAGGTCGAGGCCGCCATCGATCAGCATCGAGGCGAGCTGCAGCACAGCCGGCATGATCTTGCGTCCGCCCGAGGCGCCGAGCGCGAACCAGGGCGCGCCGCCCCGGGTCGCGATCACCGGACACATGTTGGCGAGCGGCCGCTTGCCCGGCGCCAGCGAGTTCGGCCGGCCCGGGCGCGGGTCGAACCACATGATGCCGTTGTTGAGCAGGATGCCGGTCTCTGGCGATACGATCTTGCTGCCGAACACCGAAAGCAGGGTCTGGGTCAGGCTGACCATGGTGCCGGCCCGGTCGACCACCGCGAGATGGGTGGTGCAGGCGGGATCGCCGGCAGCCTGCACATCCCCCATCGTCGCCAGCCGGCGCTCGTAGGCGGCGAGCAGGGCCGAGGCGAAGGCCGCATAGGCCTCGGCGTCCGGCCGGCCCACCGGCACCTTGCCCGCGATCAATGCCAGAGCATGGGCAAGGGTCGGCCCGGCGCTGAGACCGGGCGGCGCCTGCAGGACGGCGCCGCCGTGGGCGATCGCCAGCGGGTCGACCACGCGGGCCCGGTAGCGGCGAAGGTCGTCCGCGCTCAGCACGCCGCCCGCCTGCTGCACGTCATCGACCAGAAGCGCTGCCAGCTCGCCCCTCAAAAGGTCCTCCGGTCCGACCTCGGCGATCCGCTGCAGGGTCGCCTCGAGCCGGCCGAGCGCCAGGTGGCTGACGCTCCCGTCCGGGCTCGGCGCGGGCGGCACGCCATCTTGCAGGTAGACCGCGCGCGCCGCATCGAACCTCTGGAGATCCCGCGCCGCGAACGCGATCCGGAGGCCGCAGTGCCAGTCGACCGGCAGGCCCGCCCTGGCGAGCGCGATCGCGGGTGCCGCGAGCTCGGCCCAGGGCAGGCTCGCATGGCGTTCGAACGCGAGCCCGAGCCCGGCCGCCTGGCCCGGAACGGCGATCGCGAGCGGCCCCGAGACGTTGCGATCGTCCTCAACCGCGGGCCAGCCGAACAGGTCCTGATCGCGGACGCCGGCCGCCAGCGGATAGCGCGCGGGGTCGAGGCCGGCGGGCGCGATCATGCCGAACTCGATCACCTCGGCCGGGCGGCCGTCCGCGGGTGCCACCACCATCAGGCCGCCGCCGCCGAGGCCGCTCATCCAGGGCTCGAGCACGGCCAGCGCCAGCGAGGTCGCGAGCGCCGCATCGACCGCATTGCCGCCGGCCTCGAGGACCTCGGCGCCGACTTCGGCGGCCGCGCGATGCTGGGCGGCCACCATTCCGCCCGAGGCGCGCAGGGCGGGCTTGTGCACAACCCAAGGTGACGCTATCTCTCTCGTCATGCGCGACCCTCGCTTAACCAAATCCTGATCCCCCCGCGCTAGGCTCCCAGGATGGGCCAGATCATCGTCGTCGGCAATCTCAAGGGGGGCACGGGCAAGACCACGATCGCGGTCAACCTGGCCTGCGCGCTTGCGGACGAGGGCCTGGCGGTCATCCTGCTGGACGTCGATCCGCAGGCCAGCGCCAGCGACTGGTCGCGCTCCGGCCGGTTGCCGATCCGGGTCGAGGCGGCCCCGCTCGCCGACGGCAGTGGTGGCGGCCGCTGGCTGGCCCGGGCCGCCGAGCTGGCGAACGCCGCCGACATCCTGGTGATGGATCTGCCGCCGGTGATGGTGCCGGCGATCGCCTCGGCGATCATGATCGCGGATCTGGTCCTGGTGCCGATCACGCCCTCGGCGGTCGACGTGGCCCCGACCGAGCGGGTCCTGGGGATGATCCGGAACAGCCGCGAGAGCCGGCCCGACCACAAGCCGAAGGCGCTGCTGGTGCCCAACAAGGTCGATGTGCGCGCCTACTACCACGAGGCGACCGAAGCGGCGGTGGATGCCCTGCGCGAGCGCTGGGCGCCGCCGATCCACCAGGACACCGATCACGTCAACGCCTTCGCGGTCGGCAGCTGGACCGGCGCCTATGCCCCCAGTTCGACGGCGGCGCAGGACATCTTCGCGCTCGCCGATGCGGTCGAGGCGCTCCTCGGCATCGCGCGCCGGCCGCGCCCGGCGGCCCGGCGGCCCGGCGGTCCGGCGGCGCGGGTGAGGCAGAGCCTCAGCGCATGATCTGAAGCGCCGCTCAGGCCGCCCGCAGCTCCGGCGCCAGATTGGCGTGGAAGTCGGCACCGGCCCTGGTCGCGGCGACGTGACCCTGCCGGATCGCGAAGTCCCCGAAGCGTTCGCCCGCGAAGCGCTCCTTGGCATAGCTCAGGATCAGCGGCGTCAGTGCGGCGACGATCTCGTCGTGGCCCACGTCCTTCCGGTACAGCTTGTTCAGCCGCGAGCCATCGAAGGCGGCGCCGAGATAGAGATTGTAGGTGCCGGGCGTGCGCCCGACGAGGCCGATCTCGGCAAGATAGGGCCGGGCGCAGCCGTTCGGGCAGCCGGTCATGCGGATCACGATCTCGTCGTCGCGCAACCCGGCCTGCTCGATCACGCTCTCGAGCGCACCTACCAGATCGGGCAGATAGCGCTCGCTTTCGGCGAGCGCGAGGCCGCAGGTCGGCAGCGCGACGCAGGCCATCGAGTTCAGCCGCAGGCCGCTCAGCTCGTTGGTCAGGCCGAACTGCCGGATCAGCCGGTCGATCCGCGCCTTCTGGCGCTTCGGCACGCCGGCGATGATCAGGTTCTGATTGGCGGTCAGACGAAAGTCGCCCTGGTGGACGCCGGCGACCGTGCGCAGGCCGGTCTTCATCAGCTGCGCCGCGGCCCGTCCTTCACCCGGCCGTTCTCGATGAACAGCGTGTAGTGCCAGTTGCCCTCGTGGTCCTCGACCCAGCCGTAGCGATCGCCGGTGTTCTCGAACCGGAAGGGACGGGCGGGTTCGAGGGCAAAGCCGAGGCGGCGCTCGACCTCGGTGCGGAACCAGTCGAGCCCGCGATCCTCGATCGTGTACTTGAGCCTTGCGTGCTTGCGGTTGGCGCGATCGCCGAAGTCGCGCTGCACGGTGACCACCTGCTCGGCGACCGCGACCGCCTGCTCGGACCGGCAGAAGCCCATGACATCGGCGGTGCGCGGATAGGTCTCCGGCTCGCCGTGGGTCATGCCCATGCCGCCGCCGACCGTGACGTTGTAGCCGACCACGGCGCCGGCCTCGTCGGTGATCGCGATGAAGCCCAGGTCGTGCGCGAACACATCCACATCGTTGCTGGGCGGCACCGCGACCACGGTCTTGAACTTCCGCGGCAGGTAGTGGCGGCCGTAGATCGGCTCCTCCTCGACCTCGGTGTCGATCACCTTCTCGCCATCCAGCCAGATCTCGTGATAGGCGCCGGTCCGCGGCGTCAGGTGATCGCTGATCGCGCGCGCGAGCCCGAGGGCCGCGGCATGCGCCCTCGACTGATACGGGTTGGGGTTGCACATGACGTTGCGATTGACGTCGCCGCAGGCCGCGACCGTATCCATGAGCGCCGCGTTGATCCCCTGCATGGTCCGCTTGAGATTGCTCTTGATCACGCCGTGCAGCTGGAAGGCCTGGCGGGTCGTGAGCCGGAGCGTGCCGTTGCCGAAGTCGTCGGCGATCCGGTCCATCGCCAGCCACTGCGCGGGCGTGCAGACGCCGCCCGGCACCCGCACGCGGACCATGAAGGCGTAGGCCTGCTCGAGTTTTTTCCGCCGGCGCTCGGGCCGCAGGTCGCGATCATCCTGCAGGTAGGTGCCATGGAACTTGGTCAGCTGAGCGTCGTCCTCATCGATCGCCCCGGTCACCGCCTGGCCGAGGCCATCCTCGATCGTGCCGCGCAGAAAGCGGCTCGCCTCCTTGATGTCCTCGTTCTTGCTGCGGGTGGTCATGGGTCTTGCTCCTTGGCAGCGGCTCAATACACGTCGCGCTGGTAGCGCCGCTCCTTCTTGAGCTCGCTCAGCCAGGCCTCGGCTGCCTCGACCGAGCGGCCGCTCTGGTCGGCGACGATCCGGGCGAGCATCGCGTGCACGTCCTTCGCCATCGCCTTCTCGTCGCCGCAGACGTAGAGGTGTGCCCCCTCCTCGAGCCAGCCCCAGAGCTCGGCGCGGCGCTGCCACAGCCGGTCCTGGACGTAGACCTTCTCCGGCTGGTCGCGCGAGAAGGCGACATCGATCCGGCTCAGCACGCCCTCTTTCAGAAAGTCCTGCCAGTCGAGCTGGTAGAGGAAGTCGTGGGTATAATTGCGATCGCCGAACACCAGCCAGTTGCGTCCCCGAGCGCCTGCCGCCTGGCGCTCCTGAAGGAAAGCCCGATAAGGGGCGACGCCGGTCCCGGGCCCGACCATGATCACCGGCCGGTCGGAGTCCTCGGGCAGGCGAAAATTCTTGTTCGGCTTGACGTAGACCCCGAGGCGGTCGCCGGCACGCAGCCGCTCGGCGACGAAGCCCGACGCGACACCCCGCCGCTCCCGGCCATGGCTCTGATAGCGGACGAGCCCGAGCAGCAGGTGAGCCTCCTCGGGCGCCGCCTTGAGCGACGAGGCGACCGAATAGAGCCGGGGCGGCAACTTGCGCAGCAGGCCCTGAAGCTGGTCGGGCGTCAGCGCGGCGGGAAAATCCTCGAGCAGATCGACGATCTGCCGGCCCTCGAGATAGCCGCGCCAGCCATCGCCAGCGAGCAGCTCCTGGAGGGCCGGCGCCGGGTTGACCTTGGCCAGCGCCTCCATCACCGGCCGCGAGAGCGCCGTGATGTCGAGCTCGCCCGTGAGCCGTTCGACCAGGCCGTCGCCGCCATCGAGGCCGGCCGCGCGCAGCACTGCCTCGACCATCGCCGGGTCGTTCTTCGCCACGATGCCCAGCGAATCGCCGGGCTCGAAGGTCAGGCCGGAGCCTGCGAGCGAGAGCTCGAGATGGATCGTCTGCTTGCCCGAGCGACTGCCGTTCAGATTGACGAGCTCCGTGATCTCGGCCGGGAACGGGTGCGCCTTGCTGTAGGCGGGCGCCGCCGCCGGCGTCGCAAAGTCGAGGATGACGGCGCCGCGCCGGGACTCCGCCGTCTCCGGCTCGGGTTCGGCCAGCCGCGCGAGCTCCTCGAGCGCGCCCCGGGTCCAGTCGGCGGCGCCGGCCTCGTAATCGAGATCGCACTCGATCCGCGGCGCGATGCGCAGGGCGCCGAGCTCGGCAAGGCGGGCATCGAGCCGCCGGCCGACCTCGCAGAAGTTGACGTAGCTGGAATCGCCGAGCGCCAGCACGCTGAACCGGACGCCCTCGAGCCGCGGCGCGTCCTCGGCCATCAGGCCTTTGTAGAACTCGACCGCGCGCTCCGGCGGGTCGCCCTCGCCCCAGGTGCTGGCGATCACCAGCAGGTGCGGCACCTTGGCGATCTCGGCCGGGCTGCTCTCGGCCATGTCGACCAGCCTTGCGGCAAACCCCTGCCTGGCGGCGGCCTTCTTGGCCTCGGCCGCGACCCCTTCCGAATTGCCGGATTCGGTCCCGAACAGGATCGTGAGCGGGATCTTGGCCCGCGGCCCGGGCAGCGGTGCGGCCAGCGGCAGCGCGGTCGCGGCATGGTAGCCCGCAAGGAAGCCCGCGAGCCAGTGGCGCTGCTCGACGTTGGTCTCGGCCATCACGGCGTTGAGCGCCCGGATGTGCTCGACCGGAAACGGCGCGCTCTCGGGCAGGACGGGCAGACTGGAGCCGGACATGATCGCTCTCTTCACAAAATCGGGTTCAGAGCTCGGCTGCGGAGAGGTCGTCGGGCGTGCCGGCGATGCTGGCCGGCCGGGTCTGCTGCCAGGGCGACAGGATCTCGCTGAGGCTCACCACCGGACCGATCACGATCAGGGTCGCGCCCCGGCCCCGGTCGGCCGCCGCCGCCACCCCGGCCAGGGTCGTGATCTGGCGCCGGGCGCGCGGCGTGGTCGCATCGCTCAGGATCGCGACCGGCTCGTCGGGCGCGCGCCCCGCGGCCAGGAGTGCCGCGGCGATCTCGGGCAGGTGCTGAAGGGCCATGTAGAGGACGACGGTGTCCGCCCCCCTGGCGAGCGCCGCCCAGTCGACCCCGCGCGGCGAGCCGCCACCGGCGTTGTGACCGGTGACGAAGGCGACCGACTGGGCGCGCAGGCGGTGGGTGGTCGGGATGCCGGCATAGGCCGGCGCGGCGATCCCGGAGGTGACCCCCGGCACGATCCGGAACGGCACGCCGGCGGCCGCGAGCGCCAGCGCCTCCTCGCCGCCGCGCCCGAACACGAACGGATCGCCGCCCTTGAGGCGCACCACCCGCAGCCCGCTGCTGGCGAGCTCGATCAGCCGCTGATTGATCCGGAGCTGCTTCGCGCCCGGCCGGCCGGCCCGCTTCCCGACCGCCTCGAGGCGCGCCGTGGCGCGCTTCAGCGCCAGGATTTCGGGCGCGATCAGCGCGTCATGCAGGATCACGTCCGCCTGCTCCAGCGCGTGCAGGGCGTGCAGGGTCAGGAGCCCGGGATCGCCGGGCCCGGCGCCGACCAGCCAGACCGAGCCGCGCGTGAAGTCAGGTGCGACGACCTGAGCCGGCATGGTCAGAGCCCCGGCCCATGGATGCCGCATTCGGCCTTGTCCAGCCCCCACCAGCGGCCGGCGCGCGGCGGCTCGCCCGGCGCCACCCGCCGCGTGCACGGGATGCAGCCGATCGAGGCGAAGCCGTCCGCGACCAGGGGATGCGCCGGCAGGTTGCGCAGGAGCCGGTAGCGCTCGACGTCCTCGGCCGACCAGGGGGTGAGCGGGTTGAGCTTGATCCGGCCGCTCGAGGGCTCGCCCTCGATGGTCGGAAGCGTGCTGCGCAGGCCGCCCTGGAAGCGCTTGCGGCCGGTGATCCAGGCGGCGAAACCGTCGAGCGCCCGGTCCAGGACCTCGGTCTTGCGGATATGGCAGCAGAGATCCGGGTCCCGGCTCCAAAGCGTGCCCTTGGGATCATGGCGGGCGAGGTCAGCGGGCTGTGGCCGGACCACGCGCACATCCTCGAGCCCGAGCAGCGCGGCCAGCTCCACACGGTAGTCCTGGGTCTCCTCGAACAGCTTGCCGGTGTCGAGGAAGATCACCGGCGTCCTCGGATCGACGGTCGCGACCATGTCGAGCAGCACGGCACTCTCGGCCCCGAACGACGACACCAGCGCCGTCCGCCCCTTGAGCGGCCCCTCGCGCAGCACGGCGCGCAGCAGGGCGAGGCCGTCGAGCTGGCCGTAGGCACCGCGCAGATCGCCCAGATGCTCGATCATGCTCATCGGCTTGCACCTCGCGACGCCGGGCGCGGCAGCCAGCCCCGGCGGTCGATCAGGGCATCGGTCAGGCGGGCGAGCTCGGCGAGCGGCCGCCGCTGCCGCCGCCAGGCCGCGCGCCTGGTGCCCAGCTGGTCGACGCGCAGCGCCCATTCCGGCCCGAAGCTTTGCGCCAGCTGGCGCCGGATGCGCGCCGCCAGGCCCGGGCTCGTGCCGCCGGTCGAGACCGTCAGCAGCAGATCGCCGCGGCGCACGACCGACGGGTTGTGGAAGTCGCACCAGGCCTTGACGTCCTCGACGTTGACCAGCAGGCCCAGGCTCCGCGCCAGCCTTGCGAGCGGGATCGCCTGGCCGAGCGGCAGGTCCGCGATCCAGAGCACCCGAAACCCGGCGAGCTCCGCGATGCTCGGCAAGCGGTGCCGTAGCCCCTCCCCCGCCAGCTCCGCGAGCTCGGCCGAAGGCTGGTCGGAAAACACGGCGACGCCGTCCGCGCCGCCGGCGCGCAACCAGTCGAGGCGCCGGCAGGCGAGCTCGCCACGGCCGATCAGCGCGAGCGGCGTCACCTTGGGGTCGAGGACGATCGGGATCATGGCGGAGCGCCCTCCTCGGGTCGCGAATCCCCCAAGAGCTAAGCGGGCGCGGTCCCGCGGGCAATCGCGTTGAATTGGTCAAAATGGAAAAATATTTCTCTGATTGCTTTCTCCGGCGACATCACTAGAACGTACGGCTGCTTGAAGGCCGGTTTTGGAGAATGAAGTTCCAATGTCGAACGAACCGCTCGATCAGACCGACCGCCGGATCCTGGCCTGCCTGCAGGAGGACGCGACCATGCCGGTCGCCGAGATCGCGCGCCGGGTCGGCCTGTCCTCGACCCCCTGCTGGCGGCGCATCCAGAAGCTCGAGGAGGCGAAGGTCATCCGCGCGCGCGTCGCCCTGCTCGACGGCAGGAAGCTCAACGTCGGCACGACCGCCTTCGTGTTCGTGCGCACCAACCAGCACAGCGTCGAGTGGCTGGAACGGTTCGCGGCCGCGGTCAGCGATCTGCCCGAGGTGGTCGAGTTCTACCGCATGAGCGGCCAGGTCGACTATCTGCTGCGGGTCGTGGTCCCCGACATCGAGGCCTACGACCGCTTCTACAAGAAGCTGATCGCCCGGATCGAGCTGTCCGACGTCAGCTCCAGCTTCGCCATGGAGCAGATCAAATACACGACCGCCCTGCCGCTCGACTATGCGTGATTTCTCGGGCTTTCGGCCCGTTGTCACCCCTCAGCGTGGGACACATCAGCGTAGCAACAGGGAAGGCCGCGCGGCAAGACTGGCGCGAGGCACTTCAACTTTGCCTGTGGTCCGCGCTATATCGGCTCATGTTCGGAAAGCGGCCAAGCGAACTGACGCCCGAGGACATCGACCGGGTCAGGTCGGAGGAGGCGCAGCAAGGCAGTCAACCCGCGCGGGCGGAGCCCTGCGAGGACCATCTCGCCCGGGTCCGGCGCATCGCCGCGACCATCGAGGCCGAGGCCGGGGCCTCGGAGCGCAGGCTGCGCCTGACCCCGACGCTTCAGGCCGCGCTGCACCGGGAAGGCCTGTTCCGTCTGCTGTTGCCGCGCCCCTTCGGCGGCTTCGAGACCGACCCGCCGACCTTCTTCCGGGTGATCGAGGAGGTGGCGAAGCACGACGCCAGCACCGCCTGGTGCCTGTGCCAGGGCAACGGCTGCGCCATGTCGGCCGCTTACCTCGACCCCGAGATCGCGGAGGAAATCTGGGGCCGCGATCCGGAGGCCGTGCTGGCCTGGGGTCCGGGTGCGAAGTCTCAGGCCATCGTTGAGGGCGACGGCTATCGGCTGACCGGACGCTGGGCGTTCGTCAGCGGCGGCCGGCACGCCAACTGGCTGGGCGGGCATGCCAGCGTCATCGAGGCCGACGGCTCGCCCCGGCGCGACGCCGACGGCGAGATCGTCGTCCGCACGTTGTTGCTGCCCGCCGGCGAGGCCACCTGGATCGACGCCTGGGACGTGATCGGCCTGCGCGCCACCGGCAGCGACAGCTACGAGGTCAAGGACCTGCTCGTTCGCCACGACCACTCGTTTATCCGCGACGATCCTGCCGAGCGCCGTTATCAGGCGCCGCTCTACCTGTTTCCGCAGATCAGCCTCTATGCCAGCGGCTTCTCCGGCACCGCGCTCGGGATTGCCCGCGCGATGCTCGATGCCTTCACCGAGCTCGCTGTGGACAAGCGGCCGCGGCTGGCACGGCAGACGCTTCGCGACACCGGCATGGTCCAATACGAGGTCGCCCAGGCCGAGGCCCGGATCAGGGCGGCGCGGGCCTTCGTCTTGAGCGAATTGAGCGACATCTGGCAGGAGGTCGTGGCCACGCAGGCGCTCAGCATCGCCAATCGCATGCGCATCCGTCTGGCCACCACCTTCGCCATTCACGAGGCCAAGGCCGCGGCCGACATCGCCTACGACCTTGCCGGCGCCACGGCGATCTTCATCAGCAACGACTTCGAGCGCCGCTTTCGCGATATCCACACCGTCACCCAGCAGATGCAGGGCCGCAAGGCGCACCTGCAAAGCGTCGGCGCCTTCCTGCTGGGCCTGCCGCCGGACCTCGACATCGCCTGAGCGGCGGCGGCATCAGGCGTCGGACGTAGGCTCAGCTGCCGCGCTCGAGGTCCCATCGTGGGCCAGCTGGCACTCGCGTACCGGCTGGCTCTCTGCCGCCAAAGCCGCTAGCTTACAGGGCTCGTTCACATCCCGGTGCCAAAAGGGAGCGCAATACGCGTGGCTGCACTTTCGTACGACGAGAACCCCAACGTCATGATCGTGGGCGTCGGGCTCATGGGCCAATACCTCGCAAACCACGTCGGCGCGTGGCTGGGCGCTGCCAAGCTCGTTCTCGTCGACGGCGCGGATGCGATCAATGTCGCCGGCGAACGTACGGCCCTTTCCGATTTCGCCCGGTCGATCGCCACCGCCAATCCATCCCTCGAGGTGGTTGCGGAAACCGTCGATATCACCAGTGAAGACGCCGTCGCCGCGCTCTTCTCGCGCCACGACGACATCCGCTATCTCCAACACACCGCCGGCATCTCACCCAGGCCGCTGACCCCACCCGAGGACCTCAGCAAGGAAGACATCCTCGGCGCCTGCGAGGTGAACCTCTGGGGCGCTCACAATGTGCTGAAGCAAGGCATCCACGCCCGCGCCTTCGCGCCACGCGCCCACGGTGTCATCATCCTCTCGACATCGGCCACCGTCGGCTCGGAGGGCCGCGCGAGCGCCGCCTACGAGGCGTCCAAAGGCGGTCTCCTCACCCTCCTGATCCTTCAAGCCCGCTACTTCCTCGAAGCGCACGGCCTCGTCCTCAACGGCCTCGCACCCTCACCGCTGCGCGGCCCCATGGCGGCGCAGAACGAGATCGGCGCGGGACGCCTTCAAGCGGTGGCGGACAGCATGCCCATCGGCGGCCTGACCGACCCATCGCATATTGCCGCGGCAACCATGTACTTCTGGTCGAACGAATGCTGGTGCGTGGGCGAAGTCCTGACCATCGATGGCGGCTATACCAAGCACAAGCCGATCTATGGGGCGCTCTGAGGTCGTCTGTCAGGTTGTCAGGTTATTGTCAGGTTACCCCTGTAGAACCTGAGCGCCTTTAGCAGGCTGCTGAAGGGCGGCTCCGGATTGGTCGCAGATCAGGAAGGTGTCAGGAACGTTTTCAAGCGAGGATCCCTGAGCTAACGTGCCGCCCATTACGTCGAACGCAATCCGCTGCGCGCAGGCTTGGTCCGCCGGGCCAGTCTCTGGCGCTGGGGCAGCCGGTGGCGACGTGAGCGCGGGCGCGGGCTTGAGCTCCTCTCGGACTGGCCGATCGCGCGCCCGGACGACTGGCGCCGGTTCGTCAATCGCACCGAGACCGCAGCCGACCTCGAACAGCTGCGCGCCTCGACCCAGCGCGGCCGACCGTTCGGCGCCGCCTCCTGGCTCGACGACATCGTGCGCCGGTTCGCGCTCAACTCCACCCTGCGTCCCCGCGGCCGCCCGAAACAGGCAATTGGTTCCTGACACCTCTCCTGAACCTTCCCCTGACACCTTTCTCCCTGACACCTTTCTCCCTGACACCTTCCTCCAGACTGACACCTTTCTCCAGACAACAAAGAGACGCCGAATCCTCTTCCCGCGGCGGGCAGATGGAAGTTGGATACGGCTGCCAAAGCCTCTTGCATTACCGTGGCTGTCGCCTATACACTACTTCAATGCGCGTCCTAGTGGTGGAACCTGACCCGGTCTCTGCGAAGTTGATCGACGCTGCTCTGAAGAGTGAGGGCATCATCGCTGAACCGGCGGAGAGAGGTGAAGACGCCATCGATTTGGCGAAGCATTACGATTTTGACGCCCTGATCCTGGAGACACAATCGCCGATCTGACGGTCTCGAGGTAATAAGCCAGCTGCGCGCCACCAAAGTTACGACCCCGATCCTGATACTTTCCGCATCAACTGACGTCGATGTTAAAGTGAAAGCGCTGGTCACCGGCGCCGACGACTACTTGACCAAACCCTTTCACAAGAGCGAGCTAATCGCGCGCACCCATGCGATCATCCGGCGCGCCAAAGGCCATTCGGAATCGGTGATCAGGACCGGCAGGCTGATACTCAATCTCGACACCCGCTCGGTTGTGGTAGGCGACCGACCGCTCCCGCTCACCGGGAGAGAATACGCTATTCTCGAGTTGCCTCTGCGCAAGGGTACGACCCTTTCCAGGTTGGAGATTCTCCATCACCTGTACGGTGGCATCGACGAGCCTGATCTTGCGGCCATCGATAAATTCATCCACACGCTACGCAAGAGATTAGCGCGTCAACGGGTGGCATTCATTACATCGAAACCATACGTGGACGCGGATACGTGCTTAGAGATTCAGATGCTGGCGTAGTCCCGCATCTATCGATGGATCGGATCTGGTCACCCGGCGCGAGTGGACGGAAATATCCAAAGCCATAGGCATAGCAATGGGAATCTTACAGATTCCGATTTCTTACAACGTAGGTTTCCAGAGAATGTATTTTCGGCAGAAAAAATCGCGCTAATGAAGAGACTGAAGGCGCAGTTGACGATCGTATCATTGGTGACCTTGGCTGCTAGGGTGGATATGCTCGAAATGCAACTCGACTTTTTGGGTCAATATGCAATTACAATGCAATTTTTTCTACAAGATAAGCTAGACGAACCGGCAAACGCCGCGCCGAACACCGTCGAACAAATAACGACTGTAGTTGAAGGAAACGTCATCCGGACCATAGAAACCGGAAAATCCGCGTCATCGGGCATATCTGGTGACGATCCTTGGATCTCTGAGACCACATTCAGGACGGACTCCTTTAACAAAGCGGCTGATTTTGCGGAGTGTCTACGCAAATCGAGGCAAAGGTATCAACGATTGTTGTGCACTCTAGTGTTCATCATCGACGTGCTTAAGATGTTGGTGGCTGCATTCGCGCAACTTGTGCCTCTCGCCGGAGGGAAATCTTGACGTATCCTTTGAAACGCTCGGCCATTAAGTCGCTGCTGCGCATGTCAGACGCGCACTCCGGGGTCAGCGATTGTCTTGCATTCAGCAACCGGAGGAAAGGTGTCGGGGGTTATGCGGGGCTTATGGGGACAGGGGTTATGGGGACACAATACGCATTTGGGTTATGGGGACACAATACGCATTTGACGCAGTTCACGGGGTTATGGCGCGCGAGGCGAACCGGTGTTGTCCGCCATTCGTTTCAATGGCGGTGGACCACGATCCCCCGAGGGCCTCGCCCCACGGATCACTGATTTGCGATCGTGTGCTAGTAGCCTCCGCCTCCGTGGCCGCCGCCCCCCATGCCTCCGCCGCCCATGCCGCCCCGCCGCCGCCCCCGGCGGGGGAACCGCCGCCGGCGGCGGCGCTGAACTCCTGGCTCGTGATGGCGCCGTCGCCGCTCGTGTCGATTTTGTCGAAGCCTCGGTTCCACTCGTCCCGACTGAGCGTGTTATCGTTATTGCTATCGAGGGAGTCGAAGAGGTTCGAGGTGCCGCTCGCGCAACCGCTCGTCAGGAGAGCGAGGCAGAGCACCAGGGCGGCCGGACCCGGCGCCACCCGCTGGCGTTTTTCGGCCTTCGTCGTCTTGGTGACCATCCCTGTACCTCCTCGCGCCGCCCCGACGGAGCTTCATGGGTTGAAGGCGGGGTTGGAAGACGCCTGCCTACTCGACGCGCTGCGCATGGCGAACTTCCAAAGCCTCCGATCACATTTGGGTGAGCCTGAGGCGGGCCTGCCGGGGGGGTCACATCTGTCGCATGCCGTGCATCGCTTCGGGATTGATCCATCCATTGAGTTGATTTTTCCGGGGGGCTGGCTGGAGTTTGGAAATCCAGGATTCCTGCCCGGTTCGGCGTGCGGCCGGGGTCTCCGCTCAATCCACCTCAGCCGAACCGATGGATCGCCGCCCGCCCCTCGGTCGAAGAGCCTGCCGCAGTGCACGAATTTGTCTCATGCGATGATCTCGATGCACCACTCATGCCTCACTTCGTGCTCAGAAGTGTGTTACGGGAAGAAGAGGCCGGTCATCAATAGTGCCTGCAAATCTTATGAAAGTTGCCATGATCTGGAGGTTACTGTCGCATGATGGCAGCTCATCCAGGTCGGCGAGGTGGCGCTGTCGACTCTTTGCCAGGCATGACCAGGCGCTTTTCCAGACGAGAACTGTCGAGATCCGTCCGGGCCCCGATCCATCGCGACCGCATTTCGGATCAAGGAGGATCAACCTTGATCCGATGGATCGCCCGCCCGTCGGGATGGAGGCACAACCCCGGGCGGCGCGCGCAGGCGTGGCCGGGTGGTGCCGGACGAAGTGTCTGCCTCCCGTAGCTGCCTGGTGCCCCCGGCCGGACTCGAACCAGCACGGCCTTGCGGCCAACAGATTTTGAGTCTGCCGCGTCTACCAATTCCGCCACGGGGGCTGGCGGGCGGGATCTTAGGCACGCCGCCCGGGCGGTCAAGCGCGACCTTGAGCGCGCTCGGCGGGACCTTGCGGCTCAGGCGGCGTTGCCCTCCGGCCTGGCTGCGGCACCTGCTGCCGGCGGCTCTGGAGCGGGGCGGGCCTCGGCCGCCGGCCGCACCTGCAACCGCGTGCCGTCGGCCCCGGTCACCTCGACGCTGGTGCCCGCGGCCAGGTCCGGCCCGGCGACCGGCCAGCTGCCGTCGGCGAGCTCGATCCGGCCGCGGCCGTTGACGATCGGCGCGACCAGCCGGCCGCGCTGGCCGACGTATTGCGCGCCCCGCCGGTTGAGGTTGGGCTCGTCGGTCGGGGTCGGATGGGCCTTCTGGACCCGCCGCCAGGCGATCACGCTCGCGACCGACAGGATGGCAAAGGCGAGGATCTGGCCAGGCAGGCCCAGCCCCGGCCAGACCAGCAGCAGGCAGCCGACCAGCCCGGCGGCGACGCCCTGCCAGAGGAACAGGAAGCCGGGGGCGAAGACCTCGACGATGGCGAGCACGCCGCCCAGCGCCCACCAGTGCCAGAACTGCGGCTCGAGCGCAGGCATCAGGGGTGTCCCGCCCCGTTGGCGGCGCCGTTCGGGGTGCCGAAGGCCTCGCGCGCGATCTCGCCGATGCCGCCCAGGGAGCTGAGCAGGGAGGTCGCCTCCATCGGCAGGAACACCACCTTCTGATTGGGCGAGGTCGCGAACTTGCCGAACGCCTCGACGTACTTCTGGGCGACGAAATAGTTGATCGCCTGGCGGTCGCCGCGGGCCAGAGCCTGGGACAGCATCGCGGTCGCCTTGGCCTCGGCCTCGGCCGCGCGCTCGCGCGCCTCGGCGTCGCGGAACGCCGCCTCCTTGCGGCCCTCGGCCTGCAGGATCGCCGCCTGCTTTTCGCCTTCGGCCTCGAGGATCGCCGCCTGGCGCAGGCCCTCGGCCTCCAGGATCGAGGCTCGCTTGTCGCGCTCGGCCTTCATCTGCCGCGCCATCGAATCGACCAGATCGGTGGGCGGGGCGATGTCCTTGATCTCGATCCGGGTCACCTTGACGCCCCAGGGCGTGGTCGCCTCGTCGACCGTGTGCAGCAGCTGGGCGTTGATCCGGTCGCGCTGGGAGAGCAGCTCGTCGAGGTCCATCGAGCCCATCACGGTGCGCAGGTTGGTCATGGTCAGGTTGAGGATCGCGAGCTCCAGCCCGCTGACCTCGTAGGCGGCCTTGGCGGCGTCCAGGATCTGATAGAAGACCACGCCGTCGACCCGGACCATGGCGTTGTCCCGGGTGATCACCTCCTGCGAGGGCACGTCCAGGACCTGCTCCATCATGTTCAGCCTGGCGCCGATGCTCTCGACCAACGGCGTGATGAACTGCAGCCCCGGCCCGAGCGTGCGCATGTAGCGGCCGAACCGCTCGACCGTGTACTCCCGCCCCTGGGGCACCGCCTTGACGCCCATGAACACGGTCACCAGCGCGAGCCCGAGCCCGACCAGCGCCACCAGCCCGAACCCGCCGATCTCCATCGCCCGCGCCTCCATCCAGCCACAACCCGCCGCCCTTTGTCGCCGAGGATGGTTGGCAATTGGTTAACGCCGGCCGCGAACCTTGGCGCCAACGCTCACCCGAGCGAGCCCGACGGCGGGCGCCGCGCTGGCCGGGCAGGTCTCCGGAATGGCCAATTCTGGCGAAGGCGGCGGGGCGTTCATCGCTTGTCAACCATGAACGATTCATCTGGGATCGAGACAGAGGCGGCCTCAGGGCGAGCGGGCGGGCCTTGCGTGCGGGCCGCCGGTCGGTTAAGGGGCGGCGAGCCGGATCGGGGCTGAGGCGAGCGGGATCGGGCGCGGGATGGTTGGCGGGAGAAAACCCTGAACGAGCCGGGCGAGAGCAGGGCCGAGCCGGCGCACGGCTGGCCCGCCGGCCGGCCCGCGCCGATCCGCTGGCTGCGAGCTTTGTACGGCTGGGCGATGGCGCAGGCGGAGAGGCCTCATGCCCCCTGGATGCTGGCGCTGATCGCCTTCGCCGAAAGCTCCGTGTTCCCGATTCCGCCGGACGTGCTGCTGATCCCCATGGTCCTGGCGGCCCCCAACCGCGCCTGGCTGATCGCGGCGGTGTGCACGGTGGCGTCGGTCGCCGGCGGCATGCTCGGCTACGCCATCGGCGCCCTGTTGTTCGACACCATCGGCCGGCCGGTCCTCGCGTTCCACGGCTATCTCGAGCGGTTCACCGAGTTCCGGGCGGCCTACAACGACTGGGGCGCCTGGATCGTGTTCGGCGCCGGGCTGACGCCCTTTCCCTACAAGGTGATCACGATCGCGAGCGGCGTCACCGGGCTCGATCTGACCACCTTCACGATCGCTTCGGTGCTCGCGCGGGGCGGCCGGTTCTTTGCCGTGGCGGCGTTGCTCTGGTGGTTCGGCGCGCCGATCAAGCGCTTCATCGAGGCCAACCTCGGCTGGCTGACGGCGCTGTTCTTCGTCCTGCTGTTCGGCGGTTTCCTGGTCCTGAAGCTGCTCTGAGCCGCCAGAGGCGGCGGGCCGAACCCGAAACCCGGCGCGGACCAATGCAGGAGCCTCAGCGCCCTGGGCCGAAACGTCGCAGAGCAGGACGGAGGGAGCGCCAAAGGATAGACTGGCCCCCATGCTCGAGCACATCCCCGCCCCGCGGACCGCCTGCCTGCTGCTGGCCTTGGCGAGCGCCCTGATCCTGCTTGCGGCCCTGGCGTTCCAGTATCTTGGCGGCCTGGCACCCTGCCACCTCTGCGTCCTGCAGCGCTGGCCCTACGTCGCGGTGGTCGGGCTCGGGCTGATCGGCTGGCGCTGGCAGCCGCGCCCCTTCCTGGCGCTGTCTGCGCTCGCGCTGCTCGTCGGCGCCGGGCTCGCGGGCTATCACATCGGCGTCGAGCAGGGCTGGGTGGCGCTGCCCGAGAGCTGCGCCGCCGGCGGCGCCGCCCAGAGCATCGAGGAGCTGAAGCAGATGCTGGCCACAGCGCCGCCCGCCTGCGATCAGGTCCGCTTCACGCTCGTCGGCCTGTCGCTCGCCGGCTGGAATTTTCTCGCTTCTCTCGCGCTCGCCGCCTGCGCCGCCGCAGCGCTTGGCCTCGGCCGCCGCACCGCGTAGACGATCAATCTGGATCAACGGTTGATCCGGCTTGGCCCGAAAAGCGGTCGCGATTGATCGACGCCTGGCTGGACGGCGACAGTATTCTGTGGGAGACGAGACCGTCCTGGTCATGTAGATGCTCGACATGGCCAGGTCACGAATGTCGGCGATCCCCGTAGTGCGATGGTGGATCGCTTGATGGTACCAGATAATCGAACGCGGCCCCGCAATATTGATAGCTCACCATATCTTCCGATGGCGTGCTTAGGTTACGGAAGTGAGGCCTGGGTGCGACAGAAGTGATGCATTGAGTTCTATGCATGCGACAGATTCGTGCGCTCCGACCAACCTACCGGGAGGCGGCCCTGCGACGATCAATGGAGTCAATGGAAATCCATTGACTGGAGAAGCGTGCCTCCGCGCCGAGACCGGCAGATTTCCTGGCTTTCGCGATGCAGGCCGTGGATCAGGCCAGGATCAACCTGCTGGAGAAATCAATCTCGAAGCGATGCACGCCAGGCGACAGATGTGGCGCTCGGTGGGACCACGCTGAAGCGCTGGCCGCCCGACCGAAACTTTTGAATGCTTGAATGCAAGACCCGACCCCGGAGCCCCACCCGAGCCAAAGTCGGAGCCCCGACGCCGGAGCCCGGAGCTGTTCCCGGTCCCCCGATGCTCGTCAAGGGCAACTGAGCTGACACGGCGTGCGGGATCAGGACGTGGGCGCGGCGGTTCGATCCTCGGCTTGACCCCGCGTCCATGACAGAAGCGGCACCCGCTGGTTCCCGACACCTTTGCCCCGAATATCCTGACACTGTCCTGACACCTCCACACCTTTTCTATCTGGTTTCCTGCTGTAAGACATTTATAGCCTCCACGACGCCCTTGAGGACTTGTCGCATTATTCGTTTAATACCTGGCCGTTGTCCGTATTCGACTAGATAGCCGTAGGGAAGACGGCAATCCGCGCCAAGAGTGCGCAGAAGTTCATCTGGCATCTCCCTTAACATGAAGTGTGCAATGATTACCGGCTCTGCCACATCTTCATGCAAAAGACCCAATTTAGATAGGGATGCCGCATAAACTATAGAGTAGTCTCTATACGTACGGACAATCATATCGGGGTTCTCGTCACGCTCCAACGATGCGATTTCGTCCTCAAGGACGCCCTGTGCGGCACGCAGTTCAGCCAATAGTGATTTGACTAACGTCTGTCTTTCATGATTCTCGCGTTCTTTCTTGTAGTCTTTTCTGTAGATAAAAATTCCAGATTAAGGTAAGGATAACTCCACCAAAACCCACAATTCCTACCAGCAATGTTTGGTATTTTTCGACCATTTATACCACATCCGCCTGTTCTCTGTCCAAGGCCGCCCTCAATACAGATTCTCGGGGTTAAGTCTAGGCTCCTGAGTCAAGCCTAGCAGTCGTGCATCGGTGCCATGCTCGGCCGTTGCACGAAGCCGGGTCGATTGGCTCAAGACTTGCACGATCCCTCGGCTAGGGTGCCTCGGAGCGGAGGCCCTTGTAGAGCTCGGCCAGGTCGAGGGTGAGGTCGAACGACTGCAGACGGAGCGTGCCGGCGCCGCGCAGGTCGTGGATCTTCCAGCCGTCCTGCTCGCGGCGGAAGTGCTCGATCCGGGGCTCGCTGCTCGAGACCACCAGGATGTCCTGGAGCGATGGGATCGTGCGGTAGTCGGGGAGCTTGCGATCGCGATCGGTGGCCGCGGTCGACGGCGAGAGCACCTCGACAATCAGGATCGGCTCGGCAATGAACGGCTGCCCGGTCAGTCCGGCGCAGGTGACCGCGAGGTCGGCCTGATAGTAGCTGTCGGCGCGCTCGGGCGGGACGATGTCTGCCTCGCCGATGACCTCGCATCCCGGTCGAAGGGCAGTGACCGATCCGGCGGCCGAGACGCATGACCAGGGCGCCATGGACGTCCGAGGCCTGGGCCAGGGCGACGATCTGGCGATCGAACAGCTCGTAGCGCGTGTCCGTGCCGTCGAACGCCAGGAACTCGGCGAGCGTCCACAGTCGCCGTGCTGGCTCGGCCACCTGCCGTCCTCCATTTGAGCGCCGCGATCTTGATGGCCATCGTACCACCCCGGGACGGCACTCGCAAAAAAGCCCTTCCTCGCGAGGTCTCGGAGTTCGTCCGGGACCGCGAGGCCGGTATCCGGTCAACGCCGGGTCTGCCAGGCGGCGGTGATCCGGGTTGCGGTGGCGAGCGAGGAGAGGCCGTGGGAGATCCAGGCGATGAGTGGGGGAAAGTGGGAAAAAGGAGGCGAGGATGGTCTGGGTGCCTTCGGTGGCGCCGCTGGGGTCGCAGAGGGAGTTGCTGCCAGGGAGGTCGGTCGAGAGGACGCGTCTGGTGGCCATGATGGCGAAGGCGGGGAAGACCACCGGCGCGAGGCCGGCTCCTGATACTTCTCTTACAGTTGGTCATGCCGCAGTCTGGATAAACCGTAAGTATATGGTAGGCAGATCCGCTGATCCTGGCCGATCGACATCTGATGGAACAGATTCCTCGCTGCGCTGTTATCTGATCAAAGGGGGGTCGGCGCCGAAAAAAACGACAGCGGGCTGTGATGAGGTTTTCGCCGGTCGTCTTCAGGGATGACAGTGGATCAACATCGTGACCGTGAGTGTCGACCAACGGACTACGCACTGGGTGACCCGACCCGGCCCCGTCCGGCAGGGCGAGCCGACGGCGGGTGCCCCGATCACCGCAGGTGTCGACCAACGGACTACCCACTGGGTGACCCGACTCCGCCCCGTCCGGTCGACCGAGCCGATGGCTGGTGCCCCGATGGAACGGCCACGGTTTTCGAGATTTGCCGCCGCCATGGCGGCGGCGCGCGCCGCCAATGCACCGCACCTCGCGCTCGCTCCCGACGTGCCAGCCCATGACATCCCACCGGCGGTTGGCAGCGATCCGCGTCGGCCGGTGGCCGCGCAACGGCAGGCGGAGCGCGCGCCAAGGCATCCGGTCGCGCGGTGGTTCGGGATCGGCAGTTGTGTGCTTTTGCTTGTGACGGTCCCCCTGCCGCCGATCGGGGCCGAGATCGAATGGCTGACCGGTTCCTGGCTCGGGTGGCAGCACGACAGGGACGTCTCCGCACCGAAGATCGACCGGGCGCTGCCGACCCCTCCGGAGTTGGCCGCCGATCGCGATGACCCGCAGTCCGGGTCGATGGCCATGGTGACGCGCGCGGGCTTTGGAGCGGCGGTCGAGGCGGGCCCGGCAGCGCCGGCGGGCGAGGTCACCGTCCCTCCTACCGACGACCTGCCGGCCCGATCCGTGCCGGTGCCGGCCCTCAAGCCGCCGCTCAGCAAGCAGTAACCCGATCGGCAACGGCGAGGGCGGCCCTTCGTCGTTGAAGATCGAGCCGCGGATGATCGCCGTGCGCCATCCTCGGTTGGCTTCGGGCGGTGCTCGCTGGGCGGGCGATCAACGCAGGGTCTGCCAGGCAGCCGTGATGCGGGTGGCGGTGGTGAGCCAGCAGAGACTGCCGAACAGCCAGGCGATCGGGGGGAAAAAACGGGGAAAAAGGCAGGCGAGGACGAAGGCGAGGATGGTCTCGGTGCCTTCGGTGAGGCCGCCAAGGTAGTAGAGCGACTTGCGGCCGCGGAGTTCGGTCGAGAGGCCGCGTTTGGCGGCCATGATCGCGAAGGCGAGGAAGGATGTGCCGGTGCCGACGAAGCTGAAGATGAGGAAGGCGGCGGGCAGGCTGTTGGCGGCGGGGTCGGCGAGGGCGAAGGCGAAGGGGACGCCCGAGTAGATGATGAAGTCGAGGACGATGTCGAGGAAGCCGCCGAGGTCGGACAGGCCGCGCGCGCGGGCGATGGCGCCGTCCAGGCCGTCGAACAGGCGGTTGAGCAGGAGAAGCGCGAGGCCCAAGGCGTAGGCCTCGCGGGCGATCGCGGCCATGGCGCCGAGGCCGAGGGCGAAGCCGATCCAGGTCGTGGCGTTGGCCGAGAGGCCGAGATGGGTAAGCGGCCGGCTCAGCTGCTCCAGCGGCGGGTCGATCAGGCGGCGCAGGCGTGCATCCAGCATCGCCGGCCGGCCGGAGCGCGCGCGCCGGCTCAGGCCTGGTCGGGCCTGGCGGGCCGGTTGTCGCCCCGCGACCAGCCGAGACTCACCACCCGCGCGGGCGCGGCCTCGTCCGGCGGGTCGGCGGTCGCCGCGAGGGCCTGATCGTGCCGGCGGCGCAGCCGGTAGGCCGACCACCAGCCGACCGGCAGGCTCACGAGGTAGACGACGCCGACCGCGAGCAGGGTGTACCACGGCTCGCTGGAGAGGGCGGCGACGAACATGCCGACGAAGATCAGGGTCGGCAGCACCCAGTCGGGCTTGACCCGGACGACCACGGTCTTGATCGAGAAGGTCGGGATGCGGCTCACCATCATGAGCGCGACGAACACCAGGACGACCGCGTTCAGAATCCAGGCCTGCGGCCAGTCGGCGTCGAGCGCGAAGGCCATGATCAGGGGGATGATCGCGCAGCCGGCGGCGGCCGGCGCCGGCATGCCGGTGAAGAAGCGCGACATCCAGGGCGGCCGGTCGGCAGCTTCGAGCTCGGTGTTGAAGCGCGCGAGGCGAAGCGCGCAGCAGGTCGCGAACAGCAGCGCCAGCGCCCAGCCGATCGCCTTCACCTGGTTGAGCGACCAGAGATAGACCAGGATCGCCGGGGCGACGCCGAAGCTCAGGAAATCGGCCAGGGAATTGAGCTCGGCGCCGAGCTTGGAGGTGATCTTCAGGAGCCTCGCCGAGCGGCCGTCGAGGCCGTCGAACACGCCCGCGACCACGATCAGGATGACCGCCAGCTCGAAGTGGTGGTCGAGGGCGTAGCGGATCGAGGTCAGGCCGGCGCACAGGCTGAGCACGGTGAAGATGTTGGGCACCAGATGGATCAGGGGCTGGGCCCGAAGGCGGCGGCGCCGGCGGCGGTGCGGAAGCATCAGCTGCGTCTCCAGGCGGAAGGCGGGCGATTGCGCCGGCCGTCGGCGAGCACGGTCTCGCCCGCGACCGCGCGCTGGCCGACCGCGACCAAAGGCGCCACACCGTCGGGCAGGTAGACGTCGCAGCGGCTGCCGAAGCGGATCAGGCCGACCCGCTCGCCGGCCTGGACCATGGCACCCGGCTCGACGAAGCGGACGATCCGGCGCGCCACCAGCCCGGCGATCTGGACCAGCCCGAACACCTCGCCCTGGGCGGTCTCGATCCGGAACGACTGCCGCTCGTTGAGGTCGGACGCCTTGTCGTCGGCGGCGTTCAGGAACCTGCCGGGGTGATAGGCGAGCCTGGTGATCCGGCCGCCGACCGGCGCCCGGTTGATGTGGACGTCGAAGATGTTGAGGAACACGCTGATGCAGCTCAGCGGCGCGGCGCCCAGCTCCAGCTCGGGTGGCGGCCGGCGCGGGACGATCGCCTGCACCACGCCGTCGGCCGGGCTGACCACCAGATCCTCGCCCTGGGGCGTGACCCGCGGCGGATCGCGGAAGAAGTAGGTCATCCAGGCGGTCGGCAGCAGGCCGAGCCAGAGCAGCGGCCCGGCCAGCCAGGCGAGCAGGATGGTCAGCGCCAGCCCGCCCGCGATGAACGGCCAGCCATCCCGGTGAATCGGCACGATCACGCGCTGCAGATAGTCGGGCAAAACGACCGCCTCGGTCTGGTTCGTGAGAGATGATTTAGGGCTTGGGGCGCGCCGCGTCAAAGGCCGCCGCCCCGGCTCGGCCGCGCGCCGGTCACCGATCCGAAGCCTGGCCCCGGAACCAGGGCGGCCGTGGCGGCGGCCCCGCAGGTCCGGGCATCGCCTGGGACGAACGGCGCACGGGCCGTCCGGTCAGGGCCCGGAGAAGCGCGATCACGACCGCGGTCAGCGCGGCGAGCGCCCAGGCGGCGAGCGGCGGGAGCGGCCCGGCGGCGAGATGCAGGGTCAGGCAGAAGCCGGCGTAGGTCGCGAAGCCGGCCGGCACCCGGGCCATGATTGCCAGCGTGAAGGCCTGCCCGTAATGGCGCCGCAGCATCCAGAGCGACGCCAGGATCGTGATCGGAAAGGCGTAGGCGAGGCCGGCGAGCGTCGGGCCCAGGACCCCGGCACCCTCGGCGACGCTCGCGACCATGAGGCCGGCGAGCAGGCCGCGGGTCAGCAGCAGATGCCAGCCGACCCGGGTCGCCGTAGTCGGCAGCGCCGCCACCCGCCCCGTGCGCAGCACCACGACCAGCGCCGCGCCGAGCCCGATCGCAGCGGCGGCGCCGGGCAGCGAGGGCGGCAGCGCCACCGTCAGGACCGCAAGCGCGAGCCAGGCGAGCACCGCCGCGACGACCGCGCAGGCGAAGCTCCGCGTCCGGGCGACGCCGACGAACACGGCAACGAAGGCAAGCACCGCGCCGGTGCCCGCGAAGCTGACCAGCGCGCTCTCGCGGATGAAGCCCGCGGGCTGCTCCAGGGCGACGAAGAAGAACCCGGGTGCGGAGTTCATCGGGAACGTCATGACCACGCTCGCGAGCAGCGCGCCGCCGCGCTCGCCGAGCTTGGCGATCAGCACGATCGCGAGTGCGGTGGCACTCGCCCGCCAGCCGAGACCAAACAGCAGCTCCAAGGCCGGATCGCCCGCAGCGCCGGCCGGTGCGGCCGGTCAGGACGACCGATGCTGAAAGCGCCGCCGGCCGGCGTCCAGCGATTTTCCGACGCCCGCGACGCGGCGCGGTCTGGTCTCTAGCAAATCGAGTGGTGGCCCTGTCCGGGAGATGCTTGGCGGACGCCCGTGGCGTCGACCCGGCAACCTCCTCCGCCGGGGATCGACAAGCACGATTCGTCAGCACGATGGTCGGATCGAAGATCGCGTTGTTCTCTGGCGATCGCGCGAAGGGTCAACGCGGCCGGTCAGCACTCCGTGGACTCGGGCGCGACCACGAGGACAGGTACCGACACCCGTGCCGCGCACGAACTGCTCCACGTGCGCGCCGTGACGATGCCGGAAGGCCGCTGTACCGACGATCAGCCGCCGTAGCCTCGTCACTCGGAGCGGCGGCCGAACGACACGGCGTAGGCCTCGTCGCGCACGTCGATCATCGGGTCGTCGGAGGGCTCGATGCCATCGGCCAGGTTGCCGGGCAGGAGCATCAGCTCCTTCTCGGCGGCGACGTTGTCGGCGGCGGGACCCGTCAGCGCGATCTCGCCGAGGTCGACCAGCTCGCGGTCGTCCGGCCAGGCCTGGGACGGGTCGGCCGTGGGATCGCCGGGCCGGGCGAGCTGCGCGAGGAGACGGAAGCGCACCGGGCCTTGAGCGAGCTCGGACCGCAGCTCGTCGGCGAGGAAGTCGGGAGCCTGCTTGGCGGCGTCCTCGGCGCTCAGGTGCGCCTCGCCCGCGACCGGCGCGAGCCGGAACCGGAAGGGATGACGCTTGCCGGCGGCGTCGACCAGAACGAACGCGTTGATGCCGTTGTAGGTCTCGCGGGCGTAGCTCGCCGGCGTCGACGTGCTGGCGAAGGCGCGCGGGACGCTGGGGTGGGCCGCCACGAAGCGTTTCGAGCGGGGTGGGCTTGGCCGCATCGGGGCCGCTGGCGGCGACCGCCTGGAGCAGGCCCAGGAACTCCTCTCCGGTCGCTACCGGGAAGAACTTCAGCGAGTTGGTGACGATGTCCATCTCGCCGCCGTCGGCCAGTTGGAAGCGGATGCCGAGGCCGTGCGGGTTGGCCTTGGGGTCGCCGTCCGGGATCGCGGGCAGGCCGGTGGCGTCGGAGAAGCGCGCGGTGACCGGGGTGGGGGCGCCCTGGAACAACGCGGCCTTGCTGAGAGCGGCGCCGGCACCGCTGGGGGTGAAGCTGCCCTCGACCACCACGCCCTTGGCGTGCATGGCACGCAGGCCGGGGTGCTGGCCGAACAACTGGTTCATGACGTCGACGAGCCGCTCGCCAAGCGGGGCGGCATCGTCTGCGAAGGCCGAGGGGGAGGTGAGTGTGAGTGTGAGCGTGATCGCGGCTGCCAAGCCGATCTTCGTCCAGTGCACGGCACCCCTCCCAGCTGAACTAAGGCAACAACCTAACTGATTTGGGCAACAACCTGGCCGGCTTTGCCCAGATACCCCATCTATCCCGGCTCGACAGTGCTGGCCGAAGGGCCAGCTGTCAACCGGAGCAGAGAGCCCCTGGAATTTCCCCGCAATGCCGGAGCGCCGCGCCCACGATCGGCAAGATCGCCACAGCGGGTGGTCGGCAGGCACCCGCCGCTCGCAGCTCACATAGGAGAACAGGCCCTCCGTTGGATCATCTCCGCCGCGCATTTCGGCCCTGGCGTCATTCGACCTTACCCATCGAGTCACGCTCGCTCAGCCTTGGCGAGAGAGAGCGTTTGCCGCAGCCCGCTACAGGGTCCAGCGCTGCAGGCCGGCGGGCAGCTCCTGATGACGCCAAAATCCCTTGAGGTCGGCGACCAGGCCGTCCGGGCGGAGCAGGCGGCCGAGCGCCCGGCCGTCGAGGGCGGCATAGGCGCGGTGCGCCACGCCCGCCAGCACCGCGTCGAAGGCGCCGGCGGCCGGCAGGCGGTCGAGCAGCCGCAGCCCATAGAGCGCCAGCGCCTCGGCCGGATCGGCCAGGGGATCGTGGACGCTGAGCGCGAAGCCGCGATCGAACAGCGCCAGGATCAGCTCGGCCGCCTTGGAATTGCGCAGGTCGGGCACGTTCTCCTTGAAGGTCAGGCCGAGCGCCAGGATCTTCGCCCCGGGCGGCAGGCGCTTGGCCAGGCAACCGGCCAGGAAGGCCGGCATGCCGTCGTTGACCGCGCGCCCGGCCAGGATGATCTGGGGATGGTGACCGACCGCGGCCGCCTTGTACGCCAGGTAGAACGGGTCGACCCCGATGCAGTGGCCGCCGACCAGGCCGGGCTGGAAATCGAGAAAATTCCATTTGGTCCGCGCGGCATCGAGCACGTCGTGCACCGACAGGCCCAGGCGCTGACAGATCATCGCGATCTCGTTGACGAACGCAATGTTGATGTCGCGCTGGGCATTCTCGATCGCCTTGGCCGCCTCGGCGGTTCGGATGTCGCGCGCGAGGAAGACCTGGCCGCCGGTCACCCGGCCGTAGATCTCGGCGAGACGCGCCGCGACCTCGGGGGTCTGGCCGGCCACCACCTTGGTGATCCGCTCGAGGGTGTGCTGACGGTCGCCGGGGTTGACCCGCTCCGGCGAGTAGCCGAGGAAGAAGTCGGTGCCGGCGGCGAGGCCCGAGCTCTCGGCGAGCGTCGGGCCGACCACCTCCTCGGTCGCTCCGGGGTAGACCGTGCTCTCGAGGACCACGATCGCCCCCTTTTCGAGCGCCGGACCGATGGCCCGGCAGGCGGCGCGCACGGCTGTGAGGTCGGGCAGGTTCTGCCGGTCGACCGGGGTCGGCACGGTGATGATGAAGATCTCGTGGCCGGCGAGGTCGGCCGGGTCGTCGGTCAGGACGAGCGGGCTCGCGGCCAGGGCCTCGGAGGCGACCTCTCCGGTCCGGTCGCGGCCGGCGCAGAGCTCCCGGATGCGTCCCGCGTCGCGGTCATAGCCGGTGGTCGGGCCGTGCCTGGCCAGCGCCACCCCGAGCGGCAGGCCGACGTAGCCGAGCCCGATGATCGCAATCCTGGCCATGGCTAGCTGTGTTGCTATGAAGGTTGTTCATCCGGGCAGGCCCGGTCAGGCTGTCGGTTGCGACACTGTCAGCGTTGATCGGGAGATCGCCCGGATGAACATGCACAAGAATGCCCGTTTGACGCCGCAAGGTCGACTTCTGCTGGTGCAGCGGGTCACGGACCAGGGCTGGACAGTCGGGTCGGCCGCCGGCGCTGCGGGGCTGTCGGAACGGCAGGCTTATCGCTGGCTCGCGCGCTATCGCGCCGGCGGCACGGCGGCGCTGAGCGACCGCAGCTCGGCACCCAAGCACTGTCGGCACGAGGTACCGGCCGCGCGCGTGGCCGAGATCGAGCACCAGCGGCGCCAGCGCCTGAGCGGACCGGCGATCGCGCGCCAGCTTGTCATGCCCGTCTCGACGGTCGGCAGCGTGCTGCGCCGTCTCGGGCTCGGCAAGCTGGCAGCGCTTGAGCCGCGGCCGCCGGTCGTGCGCTACCAGCGCGAGCGGCCGGGCGAGCTGATCCACGTCGACACCAAGAAGCTCGGGCGGATCGAGGCGGTCGGCCATCGGATCACCGGCGACCGTCGCGACACCAGGCGTGGTGCCGGCTGGGAGGCCGTCCACGTCTGCATCGACGATGCCTCGCGCCTGGCCTACAGCGAGGTGTTGGCGGACGAGCGCAAGACCAGCGCGGTGCCGTTCCTCGAGCGCGCGGTCGCCTGGTTCGCGCGCCACGGCGCGCGCCGCTCCGGGCCGACCTCGGTGGTCGGCCCTGGGAGCCAGGCGCGGGTCGAGCGGGTCATGACCGACAACGGCTCGGCCTACCGCAGCGATCACTAGCCCTCAGTCCGGCGCGCGCATGAACACGCCGTCGATCTGCAGCTGCCGGGCAAGCTTGTGCTCGAAATAGCCCGGGAAGAACAGCCAGGGGCTGAAGCCGGAATTCCCGAGCTCATCGAACAGCTCCCGAAAGTCGCGCTCGCCCTGGTAGCAGCGCACCAGCGACATCTCCAGCTGGATGCCGCCAAGCCGCGGCAGCAGGCGGCGGGCGCCAGCCAGGACCTGCGCCTCGTAGCCCTGGGTGTCGATCTTGAGGAAGACGCCTTCGCCGGGCTTGAGATAGTCCTCCACGAGCCCGTCAAGGCGGCGGATCGGCACGGTCTCGCGCCCGATCACCCGCGAGCTCGGCGACACGCGCCGGAGCAGGTCGGTCTGGGGCAGGATCGAGCTCATGTCGGACTCGGCCGAGACCTCGATGATCGCCTCGCCATCCTGCGCCCCGATCGCCATCCGCGCCGCCACGCGCCAGTCGGGATCGGCGGCGGCGCGCTGCTCGAGGCGGGCGTGGGCTGCCCACAGCGGCTCAAACGAGACGATCCGGCCGCGATAGCCCCAGGCCCGCAGCGTCGCACCGTACTGGCCGGCATTGGCGCCGACGTCGAGCACGCAGGTGATGGCGAAATGCTCGAGCACGGCCACCAGCTGCGCCTCGAGGGGCCTGGCCTTCCGGCGCGGCGTGAGGTCGTAGCCCAGACGGCGCGCCAGGCGCTGCAGGCCCGTCATACGGCTTCGGGCACGGTGAAGACCTCGACCGGCCGCACGATCCCGGGCAGCTGGTGGTAGCCGAGCGAGGCCAGGCTCCAGCCGGTGCAGTCGTCGGTGAAGCGATCGGAAATCAAAAGGTCGCGGCCGAGCGTCCGGCACAGGCGCTCGAGCCGGCTCACGAGATTGACCGCCGGTCCGATGATCGTGAAGTCGAGCCGCGTGGCGCTGCCGATGTTGCCGTACATGACCTCGCCCGTGTGCAGGGCGATGCCGAAGCCCAGGGTCTCCTCGCCGCGCTCGCGCCGCCTGGCGTTCTGCTCGGCCATGGTCGCGCGCGCCCCGAGCGCGGCCCGCAGCGCGCGCCGGCACGCCTCCCCGCCCTCGAGCGGGAAGATCGCCAGCATGGCATCGCCGATGAACTTCAGGATCTCGCCGTCGTTGGCCTCGACCGCGCCGGCCATGGCGTCGAAGTAGTCGTTCAGGCAGGCGAGCAGGGCATCGCGCCCGAGTCGCTCGGACAGGTCGGTGAAGCCGCGCAGGTCGCAGTACCAGATCGCGGCCGACACGGTGGCGCCGCTGCCACGGGTGATCTGGCCCTGGAGGATGCGCTCGCCGGCGCGGTGGCCGACGTAGGTGTCGAGCAGCGTCAGCGCGACGTACCGGTTGAAGTGGATCTCGAGCAGGGCGCCGAACAGCGGCAGCAGGTCCTCGATCAGGACCAGATCCTCGCTGGCGAAGCCGCCCGGCCGGTCCGAGGCCCAGGCCGTGCCGTGGATCTTGCCGTTGGTGAAGGTGATCGGCAGGGCCACGTAGTCGGTCAGGCCCTGGGCGCGCAGCTCCTCGAACAAGGGGAAGGCGAACTCCGTGTCGGGCAGATCGAGGCGCTGGCGGACCGCGCCCGCGCCCTCGAACAGGACCCGCATCGGGCTCCTGAGGAACCGGTCGGTGTGCTCGATCCCGAGCTCGGCGCGGACCACCCGGATCTGGTCGGCGCCGCGCTCCCAGTAGATGCCGACCCCGAACAGCTGCGGGTGCAGGGTGCGGACGTGGAACGAGGCGCGCGCGAGCGGCAGACCGGCGGCGACCAGGCGCCTGGCCAGCCCGGCGAGCAGGCTCGGCCCGTCGGGCAGCCGGCGCCCTTCCTCGCCGATCAGCCAGTCGAGGACCGGCCCCGGCCGGCGCGGCCAGGCGGTCGCGGCCGCCAGCGCCGCCGGCAGGTCGGCCCGTTCAGGCGGCGCTGCCACCCGCCGCCCGATCCAGCTCGTTCAGCCGGGCGCGTGCCGAGGTCAGCGCCTGGGTGGTGTGATGCAGGCGGGAGGCCAGCTCGTGCATCACCTCGACCCCGATCTGCGGGAACTGGTGGACCAGGTGGAAGAAGCCGTCCTTGGAGACGCGCAGGGTGGCGAGGTCGGTCGCCGCGACCACGGTCGCGGTCCGCGGCACGTCGCACAGGATCGCGATCTCGCCGATGATGTCGTTCTTGCCGAGCGTGGCGACCTTGACCGCGCCGCGCGCCGTGTCGACCATGATGTCGGCGCCGCCGTCCAGGATGATGTAGGCGGCATCGCCGACGTCGCCCTGGTGGAACAGCTCGTCACCGGCCCCGAACTCGAGCCGTTCGCTGGTGAAGGCGAGCAGCTTGAGCTTGGTCGGTTCGATCTTGGCGAACAGCGGAATCGTGCGCAGGACCTCGACGTCTTGGCTAAGGCTCATACGACGAACCCTCCTCGCTCACGGCCATTCGCGGCCACCAGCTGTTGCCGGGCGCGGCCGCCGCGGTCGCCCTCTCGGGGGCGCAGGCTGTAGCGAAGGATGTTGCGGTCCATGGCCGGTCGTGTGCGCGTCACGTCCCCGTCGACAGCGGTTCCGAGCGTGCCAAATTTCATCGGTCATGCATAGCCCTTACCGTCGGCCGGCATGGTCGACCGCCGGTTGCCGATTTGCGCTCGGCCAATGATCCTGCACCCAGCATTTGCGATCCATGCCCCCTGAACGGGATTGGCTGGGTGACAAATCATGCTGGCAGGGTCGTCGACAGGCCTCGTGCTTCAGCTTTCGATCGTGGTGCTGGCCGATCCGGGGGGCGGCCGGCGTAGGGCTCGCCTAGCATCAGCGCAAGGTAGAGGAACGGCATCAGGGCGGGCGGCATCGTGAGGAGGTTGTCCGTCAGGGCATAGACCGCGAGCGCCAGCAGCAGGGCATAGACGAACGCTCGCTCGCTCGGCTCGGCCCGGACGACGACCTGCCGGCCCCAGAGCAGGAGCGCGCCGCCATAGAGCAGGCAACCGGCCACGCCGCCCTCGACCAGCAGACGCAGATAGACGTTGTGCGGCAGGTCGAAATAGCTGCTGACCAACGCGGTCGCGCCGACCCCGTGTCCGAACGTCGGGCTGGCTCGGAACTGCTCGAGGCAGCGGGCCCAGAGGCGGTCCCGCCCCGACATGGTGAGCATGTCCGCGGGCTCGTGGTAGCTTTGCACGAGCAACCAGCCGAACAGCACGAGGGCTGCCGCCAGCCCGAACCCGGCGAGGGGGCGCGGCACCCGGGCGAGCCTGGTCCGGATGCCGCCGTCGAGCACGCCGTAGGCGAGCGCGAAGACGACACCGGCGCCGATCCCCATCCGGCCGCCGGTCAGCGCGGCCAGCGCCGCGTTGACCGCGGCCAGAGCGGCGAAGCCCAGGCGCCGCCCCCGGATTGCCTCGTGCAGTGCGATCGCGAAGCCGGCAAACGCGAGACAGGCGAGCCACCCGGCGTTGCTCGCACCTTGCAGGCGCAGCACCCGGGTCGCGGTGGCGGCGTAGGCGACGTTCAGGCCGGCCGCCTGCAGGCCGAAGCCGATGGCAACGCACAGGCCCGGCAGGAGCGCGATCAGCAGCGCGTAGCGCGCCCGCGTGCCGGGCTCGACCACGACCGCGGCGAGGCTCCAGGGCAGCGCCAGATCGAGCGCCGCGATCGCCATCCGCACGCCGGTCAGCTGCGGGTCGCGGTCGGCGACCAGCAGGCTCTCGGCCAGCAGCAGCAGGACCGCGAGCAGCGGCCAGCCGGCGATCCCCGGCCGAATCCCATAGCGGGCGGCATTCGCGGCCGCGGCCGCGATCAGCAGCAGCTGCTGCGCCGGGATGGCGAGCATCAGCAGGCGATCCGGCAGGTAGCCGGCGAGCACCCACTGCGGCCCGATCGCGAAGCTCGCCACCGCGATCGCCAGGAACGCGGTCGGCCAGCGCCGGCCCAGCCAGGCGCGGGCCAGCCTCGCGCGGGCGCCGATCGGGATCGTGAGGCTGAGGGTCATCGCTGGCAGTGAGCGGATCGATGGCAAAGGGCAGCGCGGCGCCGGCGCGGCGCCGGCGGGCGCAAGGTCAGGAGCGACCGGGCGCCGATCCAGACCCTCAGCGGCTGCAAAAGCCGGAGTCCAGCCGCGCAAGATCGCCAGTTGTCCGGGGCGCCGGGGCCTGTCATATTAAGTCCAGGGGAATCGCGGAAGATGCTCGAGGCCATGGAGCCGGCAACCCGGCTTTTGATCTACAGCCACGACAGCTTCGGTCTCGGACACCTGCGCCGTTGCCGGGCGATCGCGCATCATCTGGTCGAGACCTTCCGCCACCTGTCGGTCCTGATCCTGTCGGGCTCGCCGATCATCGGCAGCTTCGACTTCAAGTCCAGGGTCGACTTCGTGCGCGTGCCGGGCGTAATCAAGCTGCGCAACGCCGAATACACCTCGCTCAAGCTGCACATCGACATCGAGCAGACGCTGGCGATGCGCTCGTCGATCATCCAGCACACCGCCGACATCTTCGATCCGCACCTGTTCCTGGTCGACAAGGAGCCCTTGGGGCTGCGCGGCGAGGCGCGCGACACCTTGGTCATGCTCAAGGAGCGCGGCACACGCCTGGTGCTCGGCCTGCGCGACGTGATGGACGAGCCGGTCAGCCTGCTCGACGAATGGCGGCGCAAGAACGTCTTCCCGGCGCTCTACGAGCTGTACGACGAGATCTGGGTGTACGGTCTGCCGCAGATCTTCAACCCGCTGACCGAGCTGCCCGGCATGCTGCCGCTCGCTCACAAGGTGACGTTCACCGGCTATCTCCGCCGCTCGCTGCCGAGCGTAGCGTCGAACGCCGGCGAACACGAGCTACCGGGTGAGCCCTACATTCTGGTCACCACCGGCGGCGGCGGCGACGGCGAGGCGCTGATCGACTGGGTGCTTCGGGCCTACGAGACCGATCCCGGCATCCCGCATCCGGCGCTGGTGGTGTTCGGGCCGTTCATGCATCTCGACCGCCGGCTCGAGTTCCAGGAGCGCGCCGCGCGCCTCGGCAAGGTTTACGCGATCACGTTCGAGAGCCATTTCGAGCGGCTGCTGGAGCGCGCGCTGGGGGTGGTCGCCATGGGCGGCTACAACACCTTCTGCGAGATCCTCTCGTTCGGCAAGCCCGCGCTGCTGGTGCCGCGGACCGAGCCGCGCCAGGAGCAGGCGTTACGGGCGGAGCGGGCAGCCCAGCTCGGGCTCGTGCACGTGCTCGCCGACGACGGCCTGCGCCCGGCGGCGGCGATGGCCGCGCGCCTTCGGGCGCTGCCGGGCTGGCCGGCGCCGGCGGTCGCCGACTTTCCGCAGCTGCTGACCGGGCTCGATCGGATCGCCGAGCGGGCGGCGCGCTGGCTCGCGAGGCCGGAGACCGTTACGCCGCTCTCGCGCTTCGCCTGATGGCCCCTGGACCCGGGGATGATCGGCGCGCGCTCCCGGATCGCCGTGACCGTCAAGGGTTATCCGCGCCTGTCGGAGACGTTCATCGCCCAGGAGATCCTGGGCCTCGAGCGGCGCGGCCTCGCGCTTTTGATCGTCTCGCTCCGCCACCCGACCGATCCGGCCGTGCACGAGCTGCACCGGCAGATCGCGGCGCCGGTGCTGTACCTGCCGGAATATCTCTACCAGGAGCCCGCGCGCGTGCGCGCCGCCTGGCGCCGGGTGCGGCGCTGGCCGACGTATCGATCGACGCTCCGCCTCTGGCTGCGCGATCTCCGCCGCGACCGCAGCCCGAACCGGGTCCGCCGCTTCGGCCAGGCGCTGGTGCTGGCGGCCGAGCTGCCGGCGGATGTCGGCCTGCTCTATGCGCACTATCTGCACACGCCCGCCTCGGTCACGCGCTACGCCGCGAAGCTCAGGGGCCTCGACTGGTGCGCCTCGGCCCACGCCAAGGACGTATGGACCACTCCCGCGTGGGAGAAGCGCGAGAAGCTCGCGGACTGCCGCTGGCTGACCGTCTGCAGTGCCAGCAACGCCGTGCACCTGCAGGCCCTCGCGCCGGATGCGGACGTCATGCTGACGTATCATGGCCTGGACGCCGAACGTTTTCCCACGCCGGCCCGGGAGCCCGGCCCGGACGGCAGCGATCCGGGCCGGCCGGTGCAGCTGCTCGGGGTCGCCCGCCTGGTGCCCAAGAAGGGCCTCGAGGTGCTGCTGGCGGCGTTGGCCGCCCTGCCGCCCGCGCTGCACTGGCGCTACACCCATGTCGGTGGCGGGCCGCTTCGCAAGGATCTCGAGGCGCAGGCGGCAAGGCTCGGCCTCGCCGAGCGCGTTACCTGGCAAGGGGCGCTCGCCCAGGATCGCGTGCTGGACGCCTATCGGCGCGCCGATCTGTTCGTCCTCGCGAGCCGGATCGCCCCGGATGGCGACCGTGACGGCCTGCCGAACGTGCTGCTCGAGGCGGGCGCCATGGAGCTGGCGTCGGCCGCGACTTCGGATCGCGGCGATCCCGGAGCTGATCGAGGACGGCGCCCACGGCCGGCTGGTACCGCCCGATGATCCGCAGGCGCTGGCCGCCGCGCTCGCCGGGCTGATCACCGATCCGGCCCTTCGCCTCCGGCTCGGGCGCGCGGCGCGCGTGCGCGTGCTGGAGCGCTTCGGCATGGCCGCCGGTCTCGATCGTCTGGCGGCGCGCCTCGGCGCCACCCAGGGTCCGGGCCGGCGGGTCGCGGCATGACCCGGCCGGTCGCCCTCTACGCCCCTCTGAAGCCGCCCGACCATCCGACCCCGTCCGGCGACCGGCGCATGGCGCGCGCGCTCTTGCAGGCGCTGGCGGGCACGGGCCGGCCGGTCGAGCTCGCAAGCCGGCTGCGCAGCTATGATCGCACCGGTGACCCGGTCCGCCAACGGCAAATCGAGGCGCTGGGCGGCCGCCTGGCAGCCCGCCTGCTGCGGCACTATCGCGGGCGCCTGCCGGACGAGCGGCCGGCAGCCTGGCTCACCTATCACGGCTACCACAAGTCGCCGGACTGGCTCGGGCCCGCGGTCACGGGCGCGCTCGGCATCCCCTATCTGCTCGTCGAGACCTCGTTTGCGCCCAAGCAGGCGGATGGACCCTTCGCGCGCGGCCATGCGGCGACCGAGCGCGCGCTCCGCGAGGCCGATGTCGTCCTGGTCCTGACCGCCCAGGACGCCGAATGCCTGGCACCCCTGATCTCGCCGCCTGCCGAGCTGCGCCGGCTGCCCCCCTTCCTCGACCCCGCCCCCTACCAGGCGGCGCGCGGCGCCCGCGACCGGCATCGGGCCGAGCTTGCGGCGCGCTTCGACCTCGATCTTGCCAAGCCCTGGCTGCTCGTGGTCGCCATGATGCGCGCCGATGTCAAACGCTGCTCCTATCTGCTGCTGGCCGCGGCGCTCGGCGGGCTGCAGGCGCAGCGCCTGGCAGCTGCTGGTCGTGGGTGAGGGCCCGGCGCGCCCGGAGATCGAGGCCGCCCTCAGCCGGCTTGGCCCGGCCCGCTGCGCCGTTGTGGGAGCGGTGCCGGACGCCGCCCTGCCGGGGTATTATGCGGCTGCGGATCTCTACGTCTGGCCCGCGGTGCGCGAGGCCTACGGGCTCGCGATGCTGGAGGCGGCGGCCGCCGGCCTGCCGGTGATCGCGGGGCGGGAAGGCGGCGTTGCGGAGGTGGTCCTGGATGGGATTACCGGCGTGTTGACCCGGCCCCGCGACCCCGGCGCCTTCGCCCAGGCGATCGAGCGCCTGCTCGCCGAGCCCGAGCGGCGCCTGGCGATGGCGGCGGCGGCCGCACGGTTCGTCGCCGAGGAGCGGAGCCTTGCGCAGGCAACCGCAACCCTCGAGGCGGCGCTCGCGGCGGCGCCGGCAATCCGGGCGGCGCGCCGGTGACGCCTCTGCTCCTGATCCGCCATGGACCGACCGCCTGGAACGAAAGCGGCCGCATCCAGGGCCGCGCCGACATCGCCCTCTCGGCCGCGGGCCGGGCCGAGGTCAGAGGCTGGCGCCTGCCGGCGGCCTTCGCCGGGGCGCGCTGGCTCACGAGCCCGCTTCGCCGGGCAAGCGAGACCGCAGCGTTGCTGACCGAGGGTCCGGTCGTCGTCGAGCCCCGCCTGATCGAGATGAACTGGGGCGCCTGGGAAGGCTGGCGGGGCGCCGAGCTGCGCGCCAAAGCGCCGGCCGAGCTCGCCGCCAACGAGGCGCTGGGCCTGGATTTCCGGCCGCCCGGCGGCGAGAGCCCGCGCGAGGTCGGCGCGCGCGTCCAGGCCTTGATCGTCGAGCTGGCCGCTGAGTCCACGCCGGTCGTCGCGGTCTGCCACAAGGGCGTGATCCGGGCGGCGCTGGCGCTCGCGACCGGCTGGGACATGCGCGCCAAGCCGCCGTTCCGCCTGGCGCGCGATCAGGCGCTGACGCTGATCGGTCACCGGGACGGCCGGCTCGAGCTCGGCGCCGCGCCCTCGGCGCTGGCGGCGTGATCATGCGGGTCCTGTTCTGGGTCCAGCACCTGCTCGGCACCGGGCATCTGAAGCGCGCCGCGACCGTGGCGCGCGCCCTGGTCGAGCGCGGCCTGGAGGTGACGCTGGTGAGCGGCGGGCCGGCCGCCCCCTGGCTGGTCCCGGCGGGCGTCGAGCTGGTCCAGCTGCCCGCGGTGCGCGCCCGCGATCTCGCCTTCTCGGCGCTGGTCGATGCCGGCGACCGGCCCCTCGACGACACGCTCCGGGCCGCGCGGCGCGCGCAGCTCCTGGCTCTGTTCGCGGCCCGGGCGCCCCAGATCGTGATCACCGAGATGTTCCCGTTCGGCCGCCGGGCCTTTCGCTTCGAGCTCCTGCCCCTGCTGGACGCGCTCGCCGTCACCCGCCCGCGGCCCTGGCTGGTCTGCTCGGTCCGCGACATCCTGGTCCGGAAGGCCGCCGCCGAGGGCTACGCCTGGATGCGCGATCTGGCGCTCGCCCGCTACGACCGCGTGCTCGTGCACACCGATCCGGCGTTGATCCCGTTCGGCCTCACCTTCCCCCACGCCGATGCGCTCGGGTCGCGGCTGGTCAGCACTGGCTACGTGGTCGAGCCTGGACCCGAAGCGAGTCGCGGCGATGAAGTGCTGGTGTCGGCCGGCGGCGGGCGGGTCGGGCAGAGGCTGCTCGAGGCGGCCATGGCGGCGCACCCGCTATCCCGACAGCGCGGGCACCCCTGGCGGCTGATCGCCGGCGGCGAGGTCGAGCCCGCGGGCCTGGATCGGCTCCGCGCGGAGCTGACCGCCCGGTATGGTCATGGAGCGCCAGCGCGACGATTTCCAGGCGCTGTTGGCGAAGTGCCTTCTCTCGGTCTCGCAGGCAGGCTACAACACGGTGGTGGAGGTGCTACGGCTCGGCAAGCCGATGGTTCTGGTCCCGTTCGAGACGGCTACCGAGACCGAACAACGGATCCGGGCGGAGCGGCTGACCAGCCTTGGGCTCGCCGAGACCGTTTGGGAGGCGGATTTGGGGCCAAGCAGCCTGGCCCGGGCGATCGACCGAGCCGCCGGGCAGCCGCCTGAGCGGCGGCTGGCGCTCGACCTCGACGGCGCGCCCGCGACCGCCCGGTCGATCGCCGCCCTGGCCGCGCGCAGCGCGCCCGCGGAGCCGGCCGGATGACCAGCTGGCGCGAGCTCGAGGCGACCCTCGATGCCTGCGCCGCCCGCGGCGAGGCAATCCGCCTGTGGTGGCGGGACGACGACGCCGGCCGCGACCATCGGGCGCTCGAGCGCCTGCTCGAGCTCGCCGAGCGCCGCGACCTGCCGCTGGCGCTCGCGGTCGTGCCGCTCTGGCTGGAGGCGCCCGTTCAGGCGCTGATCGCGGCCAGCGCCAAGGCCACGGTGCTGCAGCACGGCTTCGCGCATGCCAACCACGCGCCGGCCGGCGCCCGGTCGATCGAGCTCGGCGGTCGCGAGGCCGGGGCGATCCTCGCCGAGCTTGGGGAGGGTCGGGCGGCGCTGATCGACGCCTTCGGCGCGACCTGCCTCGCGGTCCTGGTGCCGCCCTGGAACCGGCTCGACCCGCGGCTGACCGAGCAGCTGACCGCCTGCGGCTTCTGTGGCCTCTCGACCTTCGGCCGGCGGCCCGCGGACGAGGCGGCGCCAGGACTGGCCCTGGTCAACGCCCACCTCGATCCGATCGACTGGCGCGGCTCGCGGCTGTTCGTGGGCGAAGCGGTGGCGCTCGAGCGCCTGTGCGCGCTGTTGGGGCCGGACGAGCCGATCGGCATCCTCAGCCATCACCTGGCCATGGACGAGCCCGGCTGGGGCTTCCTCGAGCGGCTGCTCGAGGTGCTCGGCAGCCATCCGGCGACCCGGCTCTGCCCGGCGAGCGAGCTGTTCGGGTGCGCGCCATGACCGCGGCGCTCCTGGAGGTCGAGGACCTGGCGGTCGACTTCCTCGCCGACGAGGGCGTGATCGAGGCGGTCAGGGGCGTCAGCTTCACCGTCAACGCCGGCCAGACGGTCGCCCTGGTCGGCGAGAGCGGCTCCGGCAAGACCGTGATCTCGCAGGCGGTCCTCGGCATCCTGCCGCAGGCCGCGAGGATCACCCGCGGCAAGATCATTTTCCGGGACCCACGGCGTCACCACGAGCCCATCGACCTCGCGAGCTACGCCGACGACGACCCGGTCCGGCGCTCGATCCGGGGCGGCCGGATCTCGATCATCTTCCAGGAGCCGATGAGCTCGCTCTCGCCCCTGCACACGATCGGCGACCAGATCTGCGAGGCCCTGCTGCTGCACAGCCAGGCGACCAACGCCGAGGGTAAGCGGCGCACCATCGAGATGCTGACGCGGGTCGGCTTCCCCGATCCCGAGCAGGCGTTCCGGACCTATCCCTTCGAGCTTTCGGGTGGGCTGCGCCAGCGCGCCATGATCGCCATGGCCCTGGTCTGCGATCCGGCGCTGTTGATCGCCGACGAGCCGACCACCGCCCTCGACGTCACGATCCAGGCCCAGATCCTGCAGCTGATGCGCAAGCTCCAGAACGAGCTCCACATGGCGATCCTGTTCATCACCCACGACCTCGGCGTGGTCGCCAACATGGCCGACGACGTGGTCGTGCTGTATCGCGGCCGGATCATGGAGAGCGGCAGCTGCACCGCCTTGCTGACCCGGCCCCAGCACCCCTATCTGAAGGCGCTGCTGCATGCCGTGCCGCGGCTGCACATGCCCTCCGGCGAGCGCCTGACGCCGCTGCGCGAGGTCTCGGCGGCCGGCCGCGCCCTGCTCCTCAAGGGCAACCTGCGGGGCGGCGCCAACGGGGCCGCGGACGGTCGCGCGGACCGGACCGGCCCGCTGCTCGAGGTCGACGGCCTCAGCAAGACCTACCGCATCCGCAAGGGCGGCTGGTTCGGCGGTCACGCCAAGGCGGTGCTGGCGGTCGACGACGTGAGCTTCTCGGTCGCGCGCGGCGAATCCTTCGGGCTGGTCGGCGAGAGCGGCTGCGGCAAGACCACCGTTTCCAAGGCGCTGATGCGCGCGGTGCGGCCGGATGCCGGGCGGATCGTGTTCAACGCCGCCGACGGTCCGATCGACGTCCTGGCGCTGAGCGGCCACGACCTCGCGCGCTTTCGCCGGCGCCTGCAGTACATCTTCCAGGATCCGTTCCACTCGCTGAACCCGCGCATGACGGTGTTCGACATCGTGGCCGAGCCCTTGGTGATCCACGGCATCGGCAACGAGCGCGAGCGGACCGAGCGGGTCAAGGCCCTGCTCGCGGTGGTCGGGCTCGATGTCCGCCACCTGCGCCGCTATCCGCACAGCTTCTCGGGTGGCCAGCGCCAGCGGATCGGCATTGCGCGCGCGCTCGCCCTGGGTCCGGAGATGCTGATCTGCGACGAGCCGGTATCGGCCCTGGACGTCTCGGTGCAGGCGCAGATCCTCAACCTGCTCAAGGATTTGCAGGCCGAGCTCGGCCTCACCTACCTGTTCATCTCGCACAACCTCGCGGTGGTCAAATACATCTGCCAGCGGATCGCCGTGATGTGCGCCGGCCGGATCGTCGAGGTCGCGCCGACCGAGCAGCTGTTCGCCCGGCCGGTGCACCCCTACACCAAGGCCCTGCTCGCCGCGGTGCCCGAGCCCGATCTCTCCCAGCCGCTCGATTTCTCGGCGCTCATGGCCGGCAAGACCTCGGAGCCGACCGCCTGGCCGGCGCCGTTCACCCTGGGCAACGGCCCGACCCGCCTGATCGATCTGCACAACCACCACTTCGTCAGGATGAGCCCCGAAGCCGATGTCCACGCCGTTCACAGCGCTGCCTGACGCGCTTCTGGCCGCTCTCGTGCTTACCCTCGGCCTGGGGCTGGGGGTGAGCGGGGCCGTCGCCGGCCCCCCGGACGAGCCCTCCGTGGTCGCCTACGCTGCCGGCTCCGGCAAGACCGTCGGCAAGCCGGGCGGCGAGCTGCACATGCTGGTCGGTCGCGCCAAGGATACCCGCCTGATGGTCGTCTACGGTTATGCCCGGCTGGTCGCCTACAACCAGAAGCTCGAGCTGGTGCCTGACATCCTCAAGGACGTCGACGTCGAGGACGGCCGCATCTTCACCCTGCATCTGCGCAGGGGCCACCGCTGGTCCGACGGCGAGCCGTTCACCAGCGAGGACTTTCGCTACTGGTGGGAGGACGTGGCCAACAACCGGGCGCTGAGCCCGACCGGACCGCCGCCCGAGCTGTTCGTCGATGGCCAGCCGCCGAAGGTCGAGTTCCCCGATCCGCTGACCGTGCGCTACGCCTGGGAGAAGCCGAACCCGTTCTTTCTGCCGGCCCTGGCGCAGGCGACACCGATGTTCATCTACATGCCGGCCCACTATCTCAAGCAGTTCCACGAGCGCTACGCCGACCCCAAGAAGGTGGCGGCGATGGTCGATGAGACCCAGGCGCGCGACTGGGCCCAGCTGCACGGCCGCAAGGACGACATGTACAAGTTCGATAACCCGGACCTGCCGACCCTGCAGCCCTGGCGTCCGACCACGCCGGCGCCGGCCGAGCGCTTCGTCTTCGAGCGCAACCCCTACTTCCACCGGGTCGACAGCCAGGGTCAGCAGCTGCCCTACATCGACCGGGTCGTGCTCGACGTCGTCGACGAGAAGCTGATCCCGATCAAGACCGGCGCCGGCGAGACCGACCTGCAATCGCGCGGCCTGTTCTTCAAGCACTACACCTTCCTGAAGGAGAGCGAGGAGCGCAGCGGCCTGGTCACCTATCTCTGGAAGACCGCGCAGGGCGCGCATCTCGCCCTCTACCCCAACCTCAACGCCACCGACGTGGTCTGGCGCAAGCTGTTCCGCGACGTCCGCTTCCGCCGGGCGCTGTCGCTGGCGGTCGATCGCGACGAGATCAATCAGATCCTGTACTTCGGCCTCGGCCAGGGCGGCAACAACACGGTGCTGCCGCAAAGCCCGCTCTACAAGCCGGAATACCGGGAGGAATGGGCCGACTACGATCTGGCCAAGGCCAACGCCCTGCTCGACCAGATCGGGCTCACCCAGCGCTCAGCGGACGGGCTGCGCCTGTTGCCGGACGGCCGGCCGATGGAGCTGGTGGTCGAAACCGCGGGCGAGGAGACCGAGCAGACCGACGTGCTCGAGCTGGTCGAGGAGACCTGGGGGAAGATCGGCGTCAAGATCCACAGCAAGCCGTCGCAGCGCGAGGTCTTGCGCAATCGGATCTTCTCCGGCGAGGCGCTGATGTCGATCTGGTTCGGGCTCGAGAACGGCATCCCGAGCGCCGACATGAGCCCGGCCGAGTTCGCGCCGACCAGCCAGCAGCAGCTGCAATGGCCGATGTGGGGCCAGTATCATGAGACCAAGGGCGCGGCGGGCGAGCCTCCTGACCAGCCGGACGCGGCCAAGCTGCTCGATCTGTTCGGGCAGTGGGAGAACGCGCCCTCCACCGACGAGCGTCGCAAGGCCTGGGACAGCATCCTCGAGATCTACAGTGGTCAGGTGTACTCGATCGGGCTGATCAGCGGCATCCTGCAGCCGGTCGCGGCCCGCAAGACGCTGCACAACCTGCCTGCTGAGGGCGTCTACAACTGGGAGCCCGGGGCGCAGTTCGGAATCTATCGACCGGACACATTCTGGTTCGGCAAGGCGGGCTGAGCCTGCTCGCGCTCCGGGCTTGGCTCGAGCCGCCGGCCCAGCGCCGCGCTATACTGGCGGTCGTCCGCCCTGGTCGGGGCGATGCTCGCCCAGGTCGCGAGCGCGAGCGCGATCAGCAGCAGGAGCCAGGCCAGGAGAACCATCGTCCGTCGGCCCGCACGCGTGACCCCGGGAATTGCCGAAACAAACACCGTCGAGCCCTCTTCTGTCGCCATCGGTCGGCGCCGGCCGCGCGGACCGCCGGATACAGCTTAGTCGGCGAAGCTTGATGCTTGGCTAACGCCGCAGCCCGATCGGAGACGAGGGCCCTGATTCCTTTTGGACCTGGCTTTCGCGCCCGCGTAGGCAGCCGCGCGGGTCAGGCGCCCGTCGGGTCGGTGGCGGCCGCCGACGCCTTTTCGACCAGCGGCGCCAGAGGGTGCTCGGGGCGGGCGCCGAGCTGGCCCAGCACCGCGGCCGCGGCGAGGCTGCCGAGGCGCCCGCAGGCCGCGAGCGACAGGCCGTGGGTGAGGCCGTACAGCAGGCCGGCGGCATAGAGGTCGCCGGCGCCGGTGCTGTCGATCACCCGCGCGACCGGCGCCGCCGGGATCCGTTCGGTCCAGGCGCCGGCGACCAGCACCGAGCCGTCGGCGCTCCGGGTCAGGGCCGCGAGCCGGGTCTGGCCGCGCACCAGCTCGACCGCCTGCTCGAGCCGATCGGCGCCGTACAGGCTGCAGATCTCGACCTCGTTGCCGATCAGGATGTCGACATGATGCGCGATCAGGTCGGCGAACTCGGCGCGCCAGCGGGCGACGCAGAACGGGTCCGAGAGGCTGAGCGCGACCTGCCGGCCGTGCCGGTGGGCGATCGCCGCCGCCTTCAGGCAGGCCGCCTTGGCGTTCGGGCGATCCCAGAGATAGCCTTCGAGGTAGGTGACCTGGGCGGCGGCGACCGCCGCCTCGTCGACATCGTCCGGCCCGAGCTCGACGCAGGCGCCGAGATAGGTCGCCATGGTCCGCTGCGCATCCGGCGTCACCAGCACCAGGCAGCGAGCGGTCGGCGGACCGGCTGCGAGCGGCGGCGTCCGGAACTCGACCCCGGTCGCGCGGATGTCGTGGCCGAACACCTCGCCCAATTGATCGCTCTGCACCTTGCCGACGTAGGCCGCCTTGCCGCCGAGCGCGGCCAGCGCCGCCATGCTGTTGGCGCAGGAGCCGCCGGACATCTCGACCGCCGGGCCCATCTGCGCGTACAGTGCGGCCATCCGCTCCTGCTCGATCAGGGTCATGGTGCCCTTGGCGAGCTCGAGGCGCTCGAGCAGCCCGTCGTCCGCCGGCGCGATCACATCGACGATCGCGTTGCCAAGACCGATCACATCCAGCCGCGCCGGCCGCTCGTCTGCACTCATCGGGCATCAGCTCCTCGAATTGGGCCGCCGACTATAGGGGCATGGAATATCCGCGCAAACCACCCGTTTGCCTATGGGCAGTCGCGAATCGTGAAATGCGCCGCCGGCTGGCGCCTTAACATCATCGCCGCGATCCCCCATATCTGCCTGAACCTCTGGTCAAGGTGATCTCGTGTTCGGTGCGTTGAGTCTCGGCCTCCGGCAGCTCGCAGATCCGGCCACCAGACGGCTGGTGCTGCGGAGCGTGCTGGTCGCGATCGGCACCTTCACGCTGCTGGTCGTGGCCGTGACCGTCGTCCTCGACAGGGTCGACGCGACTGGTCTGGGCTGGCTCGACGCGATCCTCACCATCGCCGGCTCGGCCGCGGCGCTGGTGCTCGCCTGGCTGCTGTTCCCCGTGGTCGTGGCGGCGGCGCTCGGCTGGTTCGCTGAGGACGTGGCGCGCGCGGTCGAGCGACGCTACTATCCGGATCTGCCGCCGCCGGTCGGAATGGGCGTCGGCGAAAGCGTCCTGGCCACGCTGCGCTTCACTGCGATCGCGCTGGTGCTGAACCTGCTCGCCTTGCCCTTGTACCTGCTGCCCGGGCCAAACCTTGTCCTCTATCTGGCCCTGAACGGCTATCTACTGGGACGCGAGTACTTCGAGCTGGTGGCCGGGCGCCGCCTGCCGGCCCCGACGGTCAGGGGGCTGCGCCAGCGGGCGCGGGGACGCGTCTGGGTCGCCGGCGTGCTGATCGCCGCCCTGCTGACCGTGCCGGTGTTCAATCTGGTGGCGCCAGTGGTCGCGGTCGCCTTCATGGTCCATCTGTTTGAGGGCTTGCGGCGCGGCCCGGATGTCCTGCCGGCGCGGTTGCCGGTCGCGGGCACCGAGAGTGACCGTTACGCGGCCGCTGGGCGATAGAAGTGTTTGACTCCGCCCGAGCCTGTGTTTAATCCTTGCCGAGGCGGATTTTCGTGTCTGTTAGAGGCTACTTAGGGTTCCTCGTTAACAGATCACTGAAGAATCCTGCAAGCTAGGGGTTGCGTCGCCATGTTCCGCAAGAAAGACACCGAGACCGAACTGCCGGCGACCGGGGAAGGGGCCTTTCGCCGTCCCGCTGCCGATGCCGCCGCCAAGACTGCCGCGCAACCCGAGCTACCGCGCCGCAAGGTCGACCTGCCGACGGCGCCGGGTGGCTCGAGCGCGCCCGCGCCGACCGCCGGCGCAACCGGCGCCGACGCGCTCGGCCATCCGCCCCCGATGGCGGAGCCGGACCGCTACGGCGGCAAGCGCCTGATCGTGGGCGAAGGCATCCGGTTGTCGGGCGAGATCAGCTCCTGCGATCGCCTGGTGGTCGAGGGTGAGGTCGAAGTGACCCTGAACGACACCCTCGCCCTCGAGATCGCGAGCTCGGGCCGGTTCACGGGCGGCTGCGAGGTCGAGGAGGCCGACATCAGCGGCGTCTACGAAGGCGATCTGACGGTCCGCAAGCGGCTGTTCGTGCGCGGCAGCGGCAAGCTGACCGGCACGGTCCGCTACGGCGAGCTCGAGCTCGAGCGGGGCGGCCAGATCGCCGGCAACATCAGCGTGCTCAGCGACGGCGGCGGCAGCGTCGGCGCGGCGCGGGCGAGCGACCACGGCTATGGTCACGGCCGCTCGGCGCTGTTCGGCGAGCCGGCTGACGCGCGCACCGATTCCGAAGACTGACCGGCGACCGACCCGGCGCCGGCTGGTCCGGTACCGGCAGCGGCAGATCGGTCCGGGCGCTCTCGCCGCCCGACCGGGTCGGGGCGGCGATCGGTTTCAGGGAGGCGGGGCAAGGGTCGACCTGACGACGCGGCGGGTGTTGCGCCCGGCGCCGACTGTTCGATGCCTGGGTCGGGTGGCGGCACGTTGTCGCGACCGCTTTGGACCTCGTGAGCTGGAACCGTTTCCTCGTTGGAACTCCTCGCGCGACCGGCCTCGATCGAGCCGCAGGAGGCTCTTTTCGGCCGTTGGACCCGGTTGCGGACGTGACCGGGGCTGAAGCCATGGCCCCGGCCTCCGCGACCAGCATCCTGATCGAGCTGCTCGGCGCGGTCGCTTTGCTCCTATGGGGCACGCGCATGGTTCGGACCGGCATCATGCGCACGTTCGGGGCCGATCTGCGGCACGTCCTGCGGGTCTCGCTGCGCAACCGCTTCGCCGCCTTCCTGGCCGGGCTCGGCGTCACCGGCGTCCTCCAGAGCAGCACCGCGACCGCGCTCGTGGTCGCGGCCTTCGCCGGCCGGGGCGTGGTCGACACCGCGCCGGCGCTTGCGGTCATGCTCGGCGCCGATCTCGGCAGCAGTCTGGTCGCGCAGGTGCTCTCGCTCGATCTCCACTGGCTCGCCCCGGTCCTGATCCTGTTCGGCGTGGTCACCCACCTCAGCGCCCAGGCGTGGAGCCATCACGGGCTCGGCCGGGTCGCGATCGGTCTCGGCCTGATGCTGCTGGCGCTGCGCCTGATCCTCGCGGCCTCGGCACCGATGCGGGGTGCGGTCATCCTCGAGGAGGTGTTCGGTGCGCTCGCCCACGACGTGCTGATCCTGGCCCTGGTCGGTGCGCTGCTCACGTGGCTCGCCCATTCCAGCCTGGCGGTCGTGCTGCTGATCATGTCGCTGGCGGGCGTCGGGGTGCTGCCGCTGACCAGCGCCTGCGCGCTGGTGCTCGGCGCCAACTTAGGCGCCACCCTGCCGGCGATCACTGCCACCTACGCGGACCGGCCGGCGGCCCGTCGGGTGGCGCTCGGCAACCTCCTGTTCCGGCTCGCGGGCGTCGTCGTCTGCCTGCCGCTGGTCGGGCTGATCGTGCCCTGGCTCGGGCTCCTGGACCCGGACCCGAGCCGGGGGGTGGTCAACTTCCACACTGGCTTCAACCTCGTGCTCGGGCTCGCCTTCATCCTGCTCACCGACGTGGTGGCCCGGATCTGCGCGCGGCTCCTGCCCGACCGGCCGGTCGAGGCCGACCCCGAGCAGCCGCGCCATCTCGATCGCTCGACTCTGGACAGCCCGGGCCTGGCGCTTGCCTGTGCGGCGCGCGAGGGGTTGCGCATGGGCGATCTGATCGAGACCATGCTGCGCGATGTGTTCGACGTCTTCCGCCGCGACGACCGCCAGCAGCTGGCCGTCACCCAGCGGCTCGAAACCTCGGTCGACAAGCTGCACGAGGCGATCAAGCTGTTCGTCACCGACGTCAGCCGCGAGCCCCTCAATCCGGCAGAGAGCCGGCGCTCGGCCGAGATCCTGGTGTTCACCACCAACCTCGAGCATATCGGGGACATCATCGACAAGAGCCTGCTCGAGCTCGCCGACAAGAAGATCCGCCTGCAGCTGCGCTTCTCGCGCGAAGGCTGGACCGAGATCGAGGCCCTGCACGCGCATGTGCTGGGCAACCTGCGGATGGCGCTCGGCGTGTTCGTCTCGGGCGACGTCGCGATCGCGCGCAAGCTGATCGACGAGAAGGTCGCAGTCCGCGACGCCGAGCGCCAGGCGGCCGAGAACCACTTGGCGCGCCTGCGTGCCGGGCGGACCGAGAGCATCGATTCCAGCGCCCTCCACCTCGACATTCTGCGCGACCTGAAGCGCATCCATTCGCACATCTGCGCAATCGCCTATCCCTTGCTCGACGAGGCCGGCCAGCTCTATCGCTCGCGCCTCAAGCGGGTCGAGCGGCGCGCCATGCAGGAAGAAGAATCCGACCGCCCCGCGACCACCGCTCTCGGCGCCGCCCGCGGCGGCGCCCCCCGTTACGGACGCGCCGCCCGCTCCGGATGCGCCGCCCGAGCCATCCGAACCAGCCATGGCGGCGGTCGACGCCGCCCAAGCGCCGCCAGCCCGCCGGACGCTCGCCCGCTGATCAACCGGCGTCGAGCGCGGCGAGGACCTGTTCCGCGACCTCAGTCGCCTGATTGCCGAAGGTCACGAAGCGGACCTCCTCGATCGACGGCATGGTCGCCAGGCCATCTTTGACCGTCGTCATGGCGAGGCGGGTCGCGGGCTCGAGCGGGTAGCCGTAGATGCCGGTGCTGATGCCGGGGAAGGCGATTGTCCTGAGGCCGTTGGCGACCGCGAGCTCGAGCGCCTTGCGATAGCAGGCGGCGAGCAGCTCGGGCTCGCCTTTGCCGCCGCCGTGCCAGACCGGGCCGACGGTGTGGATCACGTATCGCGCCGGCAGTCGGTAGCCCCTGGTGATGCGGGCCTCGCCGGTCGGGCAGCCGCCGATCTTTCGACACTCCGCCAGGAGCTCCGGCCCGGCAGCGCGGTGGATCGCGCCATCGACCCCGCCGCCGCCCAGCAGGCGCTCGTTGGCCGCGTTGACGATCGCATCGACCACCTGTCTGGTGATGTCGCCCTGGACCACGACCATGCGCGCGGTCATCGCGGGGTTCTCACGTCCGCTCGTCCATGGTCAGCACGACCTTGCCGGTGCTCTGGCGCGTGAGCAGCCGCTCGAGCGCGCTCTTTGCCTGGCTCAGCGGGTGGATCTCCGAGACATGCGGCTGGATTCGCCGGTCGGCGTGCCAGCGGAGCAGCTCTTCGAAAGCGGCGTGCACCCGCCCCGGGTCCTGCCGGCGGTAGCTGCCCCAGTAGAAGCCGATCGCGGCGGCGTTCTTGACCAGGAGCAGATTGGCCGGGATCTGCGGGATCTGGCCGCTGGCAAAGCCGATCACGAGCAGCCGGCCCTCCCAGGCGATGCTGCGCAGGGAAGCCGTGAACAGATCGCCGCCGACCGGATCGAAGACCACGTCGGCGCCTTGGCCAAGGGTCAGCTCCTTGACCCGGGTGCGGACGTCCTCGCCGGCGGTGTCGATCAGCGCCTCCGCACCATGCGCCTTCGCGACCTTCAGATGCGCCACACCACGCGCCGTCCCGATCACCCGCGCGCCGAGCGCTCGGCCGCATTCGACGGCAGCCAGGCCGACGCCGCCGGCCGCGCCATGGACCAGCAGGGTTTCGCCCGCCTGCAGCCGCCCCGCCCAGACCAGCGCGCCAAAGGCGGTGCCGTAGGCGATCGCGAAGCCGGCCGCGGTCGGATAGTCGATCGAGTTCGGGTAGCCGGACGACGTTGCTCGCAGCCGTCACCGCCGCCTCGGCGAAGCCGCCGTGATCGGGGGTCGCCATGACCCGCTCGCCCGGCATGAAGCCCGCCACCCCCGCGCCGCACTGCTCGATCTGGCCGGCGATCTCCATGCCCGGGACGAACGGCAGCGCCGGTTTGTCCTGATATTGGCCTTTGATGATCAGGGTATCGGCGAAGTTAAGCCCGGCCGCGCGCACCCGGATCCGGACCTCGCCCGGCCCGGGCTCGGGCACCGGGATGTCCTCGACCACCAAGCCATCCAGCCCGGTCAGCGCCTTGCAGACGACCGCGCGCATCGCTTGTCCTCCAGGCCGCAAGTCTAGCCGGTCCCGCCTTGGCCTGGAAGCCTCGCAAAGGCGCTGGCCGGGGCCCGCCCGAGGCGGTAGGAAAAGGCCATGCGCGGCTATTTCGGGATCGGGGCCGAGGGCATCAGCAAGCCGATGAACCTCGGCAATCTGATCCGCTCGGCGCACGCCTTCGGCGCGAGCTTCGTGTTCCTCGTGGATGCGGACTACGCCGTGACCAGCGCGCTCTCGGACACCTCGCACGCGGAGACCCAGCTGCCGCTCTACCGCTTCGCGAACGTCGGCGAGCTGGTCCTGCCCGGCCGCTGCCAGCTGATCGGGGTGGAGCTGCTGGACGAGGCGACCCTCCTGCCGAGCTTCCGCCATCCGCTCAATGCGGCCTACGTGTTCGGGCCCGAGCGCAGCTCGCTGTCGGCAGCGATGGTCGCGCGTTGCCAACACGTGGTGCGCATCCCGACCCGGTTCTGCATCAATCTCGCCGCCGCCGGCGCGATCCTGATGTACGACCGGCTGCTCTGTCTCGGCCGGTTCGCGCCCCGGCCGGTCCGCTCCGGCGGTCCGACCGAGGCGCTGGCAGCGCATGTCCACGGCAAGGTGATCACCCGCCGGCGGGACTCGATGATCCGATCCTCACGCGGCTTCCGCCCGCTTGCGCCCGTTGATCATCGCGAGCACCAGGTTCTCCCGATGCGCGAGGCTGCTGAACAGGACGCCGGCGACGTGCGCAAAGACCAGCACCACGGTGAGATTGGCGGCGACCGCATGCAGGTTTTCGACCCACTCGATGCCCCAGAACGCATCCGTGGTCATCAACCAGCCGCTGCCGCCGGTCAGGATCAGCATGGCGAGCAGCAAGAGGATCATCGCGCCGCCGGCGGGATTGTGCCCGAGGTAGCGCCGGGGATGCCCGCTCCGGAGGCTCTTCAGATAGGCGAGCAACCCCTGCGGGCGCGGCACGAAGTCCCGGAAACGGGCATGGCGGCTGCCGACGAAGCCCCAGATCAGGCGCACGGCGACCAGCGCCAGCACGACGTAGCCCGCGGCTTGGTGCAGACCCCTGCCCCCCTCGCCCAGCCAGGCTATGGTGAAGCTGATCACCAGGCTCCAGTGGAACAGCCGGACCAGCGGGTCCCAGACGCGGACCGTGGCCGGCCGCTCGGAGCGGCCGGCCGCCGTTGCCGCCGAGGGCGACATCGCCCCGGCCATGGTCAATCCTGGTCCGTCTTGATCTCGGCCGTGACCGGATCCATGTGGAACTCGACCCGCTTGCCATTCTTGTCGAAGCCCTTGACCTCCCAGCAGCCTTCCTGGGCCTTGATGCCGCGGACGTCGTAGCCCATCTCCTTGGCCTTGGCGGTGAGCTGGTCCTTGGTCATCAACTGGTCGCTCGGGGATCTCGGGCACATCGTCGCCAACTCTTCGGCGAGCACCGGTCCGCCGAGCACGAGCCCGGCGAGAACGGCGCCGGCCAACGTCGCTTGCTTGATCATCAGGTATCTCCAATCCTGCTGCCGACGCCTCTTGCGCCGGTCGTCGCGGTTTGTAGAGGAGGCCAGCTGAAGCGTGGCTGATAGCGCCTGTCAGCTTGGGTTCAGCTGGCTCCCGTTACGATCGGTCGATGCGAAGACTGATGTGTCTAGCCATCCTGGCCGGGATTCTGCTTCATCCCGCCGCCGGCATCTGGGCTGCCGATCGCGATCATGATCAGGAGCGGGCGCGGCGCGCGCTCGAGGCCGGCGAGATCCTGCCGCTGGACGCGATTCTGGCGGAGGTGCACCAGCGCTATCCTGGCACCGTGGTCGAGCTCGAGCTGACACCCGAAAACGGCCGCTGGGTGTATGAGGTCGAGCTGCTGGCGGCAGACGGCCGTCTGCTCAAGCTCCGGATCGACGCCAAGAGCAAGCAGCTGTTGCAGGAGGATGACGACTGATGCGGGTCCTGGTCGCCGAGGACGACCCGCGGATCGCGGACGACCTGGCGCGGGTGCTGCGGGCCGCCAACTATGTGGTCGACCTCGCGGCCGAGGGCGAGGAGGCGTATTTCCTGGGCGACACCGAGCCGTACGATGCCGTGGTTCTCGACCTCGGCCTGCCGGTCATGGACGGGGTCACGGTGCTCAAGCGCTGGCGCGCCGAGGGCCGCAACATGCCGGTCCTGATCCTGACCGCGCGCGGCAGCTGGCACGACAAGGTCGAAGGCATCGATGCCGGCGCCGATGACTACCTGGCCAAGCCGTTTCAGATGGAGGAGCTCTTGGCCCGGCTGCGCGCCTTGATCCGCCGGGATCGCGGCCACGCCTCCGCGTTCCTGACCGCGGGCCCGGTGACTTTGGACACGCGCGCGGCGCGGGCGAGCGTCAATGGCGCGCCGCTGCAGCTGACCGCGCTCGAGTACCGCCTGCTCGCCTATCTGATGCTGAACCGGGGCCGCGTGGTGCCGCGGCTCGAGCTGATCGAGCACATCTACGAGCAGGATTTCGAGCGCGAGAGCAACACCATCGAGGTTCTGATCGGCCGGCTGCGGCGCAAGCTCGGGGTCGATGTCATCAAGACCAGGCGCGGCCTCGGCTACACTCTCGAAGCGACGTGACGGGGCGGCCCAGATCCCTGCGCCTGCGCCTGCTGGTGGCGGCCACCTGCTCGGTGGTGGCGGCGCTGGTGCTGGCCGGCATCGGCCTGACCGTCATGTTCAAGCACCACGTCGAGCGCAGCTTCGAGCGCGAGCTGGTCAACCACCTGAACCAGCTGACCGCCGCTTTCGAGCTGACCGGGACGGGGGCGCCGGCGGTCGCCCGGCCGCTCAGCGATCCGCGCTTCGTCAAGCCCTACGGTGGCCTCTACTGGCAGATCGAGGATGCCGCCGGTCATGCGGTCCGCTCGCGCTCACTCTGGGATTTCTCGCTCGATCTGCCGCCCGACCCGCTGTCCTCGGGCGAGCTGCACCGCCACCTCCTGGCCGGGCCCGCAGGCAGCGAGCTGCTGGTGATCGAGCGCGGCGTGCGCCTGGGCGAGCGGGCGTTCCGGCTCGCGGTCGGCATCGACCGGCGCGAGATCGACGACAACGTGCGCGACTTTGGCTGGGACACGACGCTTGCCCTCGCGATCCTGGCGGTGATCCTGCTCGGCGCCGCGGCGGCCCAGGTATCGGTCGGGCTGAGGCCGCTGCAAGGGTTGCGCGCCGAGCTTGCCAAGGTGCATGCGGGCAGCTCGCGCCGCCTCGAGGCGAGCTTCCCGAGTGAGGTCCAGCCCCTGGTCGACGACCTGAACAGTCTGCTCGAGCAGCAGATGGCGGCGGTCGAGCGCGCCCGCACCCAGGCCGGCAATCTCGCCCATGGGCTCAAGACGCCGCTCACGGTGCTGGCCGCCGAGCGCCGGAAGCTCGCCGAGCAGGGCGAATCGGCGGCCGCCGCGGTGCTCGGCCAGCAGATCGAGGCGATGCGACGCCAGATCGACTGGCAGCTGGCCCGGGCGCGGGCGGCGAGCTCGAGCCGGGTGCCGGGCGTCGCCGCGCCGGTCGCGCCCGTGGTCGAGCGTCTGGTCCGGGTGCTCCGGCGGATCGGTGAAAGCGCGGACATCGAACTGGTGACCGCGATTGCAGAAGAGCACGTGTTCGCGGGCGAGGCGCAGGACCTCGAGGAGATGGTCGGCAATCTGCTCGACAACGCCTGCAAATGGGCCAGGCGGCGGGTCACCGTCACGAGCCAGAGCGGCGGCGGGCGGGTCGCAATCCTGGTCGACGACGACGGGCCCGGCCTGCCGGCCGAGCGGCGGGAAGAGGTATTCGAGCGCGGTCGGCGTCTGGATCAGTCGGTGCCGGGCACCGGTCTCGGGCTCGCGATCGTGCGCGATCTGGCCGAGATCTATGGCGGCCGCGTCGGGCTCGAGGACTCGCCTGAGGGCGGGCTGCGGGTCCGGCTCGAGTTGCCGGCCGCCGGCTGCGCCGGCCGCCCTTGACCGCGACGATGCCGCCCGGTCAGCCGGGCTTGCCGGCGGGCTTGGTTTTTGCTTGTTCTCGGACCACCTGTATCCGATCGAGCGCGAGTGCGAACCATGAACATCAACGCCGATCTCAGCCGGCGGGCGGTCGTCGACAGCGAGGGCCTGCCCTGGGTCGAATTCGCCGCTCAAGGGCGTCCAGCGGCGGATGCTGGAGCGCGATGGCGACGAGGTTGCGCGCGCGACCAGCATCGTCCGCTATGCGCCGGGCAGCGCCTTCTCGGCGCACAGCCATGGCGCCGGCGAGGAGTTTCTGGTGCTGGAGGGGGTGTTCTCCGACGAGCATGGCGACTTCGGACCGGGCATGTACGTGCGCAATCCGCCGGGCTCGAGGCACACGCCGAGCAGCGGCCCCGGCTGCACGATCCTGGTCAAGCTGCGGCAGATGGCGCCGGACGACCGGGAGTTCGTGCGCATCGATACGACCCGGGCACCCTGGCAGCCGGGCAAGGCCCGGGGCATTCAGGTCATGCCGCTCTATCAGCACGGCCCCGAGCACGTCCAGCTCCTGCGCCTGGCGCCCGGCGCCCGGATCGAGCATCACGGCCATCCGGGCGGCGAGGAGATTTTCGTCATCGACGGCGCTTTCGAGGACGAGGAGGGCCGTTACTCCAAGGGCGCTTGGCTGCGCAATCCGCCCGGCAGCGAGCACCGCATGGCCTCGGAGGATGGCTGTACGCTCTACGTCAAGACCGGACATCTGGCGGTCTGAGGGCACAGCCGTGGCCGCGACGGCGATCTCGCTCGCGCTGCAGGGCGGCGGCGCCCATGGCGCCTTCACCTGGGGCGTTCTCGACCGGCTGCTCGATGAGCCGGATCTGACGATCGAGGGCATCAGCGGCACCAGTGCCGGCGCGATCAATGCCTGCGTGCTGGCGCAGGGCCTGCTCGAGGACGGCGCGGCCGGCGCCAGAGCGGAGCTCGCGGCCTTCTGGCGACGGGTCAGCGAGCTCGGGGCGATCGGCTTCAATCCCTACCAGACGACGCCCTATCAGAGCCTGACCCGGGCCTGGAACCTCGACTGGTCGCCGGTCGGGCTCTGGCTCGACACGCTCGCCCTGTTCGTCTCGCCCTATCAGCTCAACCCGCTCGACCACAACCCGCTGCGCGAGCTGTTGCGCGCCGAGCTCGATTTCGAGCGCCTGCGCGGCCCGGGCGCGGTCAAGCTGTTCATCTGCGCGACCAACCTCAAGACCAACCAGATGAAGCTGTTCGGCAATGCCGAGCTGTCGGTCGAGGCGCTGCTCGCGTCGGCCTGCCTGCCGCAGCTGAATCGGGCGGTCGAGGTCGCCGGGCAGTTCTACTGGGACGGCGGCTTCATCGGCAATCCGGTGCTGAAGCCCCTGCTGCGCTTGGGCGAGGCGAAGGACATCGTGCTGGTCCAGCTCAACCCGACCGACCGGGCCGAATTGCCGATCAGCGCGCGCGACATCCTGGACCGGCTGAACGAGGTGACCATGAACGCCGCCCTGATGCGCGAGCTGGAGGGGATCGCCACGATCAACAAGCTGCTGGCCGCGGGCCAGCTCGAGCATCCGCGCTACGAGCTGATCCATCTGCATCTGATCGCCGATCCCGCGGTCATGGCGGGGCTCGGCATGCGCAGCAAGAACAACACCGCCTGGCCGTTCCTGACCTATCTGCGCGATGCCGGCCGGGCGGCGGCCGACCGCTGGCTCGAGCAGCACCGCCACCAGCTCGGCCGGGAGTCGACCATGGACCTGACCGAGTTTACCGTCTGAGGCGGCCCCCGCGAGGCGCGAGAGGAGCCGGAATTTCCGGGTTGTTAACCGGAAGCAACTAAGTCGCTCGTCTTCCGCCCGGCGGCATCGCGGTGCTAGATCTGGGCGCCACGCGCATCCGTCGCCGGCAGTTGGGGATCGCAAGCATGACCGTCGCCGCCGCCGTCACCACCTTCAACCGGCTGGAGTTGCTCAAGCGCTGCATCGAGGCGATCCGCGCGCAGGACCGCCCGGTCGACGAGATCATCGTGGTCAACGATCTGAGCACCGACGGCACAAAGGAGTGGCTGGACGACCAGCCTGATCTCGTCGCGATCCACCAGCCCGGCAATTTCGGCTGCGCCTCGAGCTTCCACACCGTGCTCAAAGCGGCCTACGAGCGCGGCCACGACTTCGCCTGGGCGATGGATGACGACGTCTTCCCGGAGCCGGGATCGCTGCGCATCCTGCTCGAGACCGCAGCCGAGCTGCGGCAGCGGGGGATCAAGGTGGGCGGGCTCACCGCCTATCAGGCGCAGTGGGATCAAGGGACCACGACCTGGCTGCCCTGGCGCCTGCCGACCACGCTCGCGCGCGCCTTCCGCTACCGCTATCTCAGCCCCGAGGTCGGGATCGAGCGCGGCAAGGGCGAGCCCAAGGAGATCGACCTCTACCCCTTCATCAGCACGCTGTTCACCCGCGAGGTGATGGCCGCCTGCGGCTTTCCCAACCAGGACTTCTTCTACTACGGCGAGGACACCGACTACGCCTTCCGCCTGGCCGACCAGGGCTTCAAGAGCTACGTCGTGCCGCGCTGCGTGGTCGAGCACGCGGGCGGCGGCTTCATGGCGCCGGTGCTGCTGCCGGTCTCGGCCAACTGGCGCTACTACTACATGTACCGCAACCAGCTGACGCTGGTGCGCATGTACGGCGCCCGGCTCGGGCCGCTCAAGCGGCTGGCCTGCCAGATCCGGATCCTGATGGGCCTGTGCAAGCGCCTCTCGATGGAATCCCGGCGCGGCAATTTCGGCGCCTGCCGCCTTGCGCTGCGCGGCGCCGCCGACGCCTTCCTCGGCCGCATGGGCAAGCGGGTCGCCCCCGGCACCATCGGCTAGCGCCGCCCCCGGGCGTTCGGGGGCCGCGGCCGGGCTCGACGAGCGGTTGCCAACCGGGGCCGGCCGGCGGATGATGGCCGGCAACTCAGGCCACAGCAAACGTTGGCGGGGAGGCAGGCACATGTCCTTGCAGACCAGGGCGGATGCGCTGTTGCGGCAGGCGGTCGCGGACGGCGACGTGCCGGGCGTGGTGGCGCTCGCGACCGATCGGGACGGCACCCTCTACGAAGGCGGCTTCGGCGAGCGCGTGCTTGGCGGTGGTGCTGCGATGTCGCCGGATACGGTCGTCTGGATCGCATCGATGACCAAGGCGATCACCGGGACCGCGGCGATGCAGCAGGTCGAGCGGGGCAAGCTGCAGCTCGACCGCCCGGCGCGCGAGGTCGTGCCGGCGCTGGGCGAGGTGCAGGTGCTCGAAGGCTTCGACGCGGACGGCCGGCCGGTCACCCGGGCGCCCGCGCGACCGATCACGCTTCGCCACCTTTTGACCCATACCGCGGGCTTCTCCTACGAGATCTGGCAGCAGCCGATCATCCGCTATCAGGAGGCCAAAGGGCTCCCGGGCATCATCAGCTGCGAGGAGCGGGCGCTGAAGACGCCGCTCCTGTTCGATCCCGGCGAGCGCTGGGAGTACGGCATCAACATCGACTGGGCCGGCAAGATGGTCGAGGCGGTGAGCGGCCAGAAGCTCGGCGCCTATCTGAAAGCGAACGTCCTCGAGCCGCTCGGGATGCGCGACACCGCGTTCAAGATCACGGACGCCATGCGCCGCCGCCTGGCCAAGATCCATCAGCGCGGCGACGACGGCAGCTTCGAGCCCCAGCTCGAGCTCGAGATCCCGCAGGCGCCCGAGTTCGAGATGGGCGGCGGCGGGCTCTACGGCACCGTCGGCGACTATGCGAAGTTCGTCCGTATGATCCTGAGCAAGGGCAAAGCCGGCGGTCAGCAGGTCCTGAAGCCCGAGACCGTCCAGATGATGACGGCCAATCAGATGGGCGACTGCCGGGTCTGCATGCTGAAGACCGCGATGCCGCCGCTCTCCAACGACGCCGAGTTCTTCCCGGGCATGCCCAAGACCTGGGGCTTGAGCTTCATGATCAACACCGAGCGGGCGCCGACCGGGCGCAACCCCGGCAGCCTCGCCTGGGCCGGCCTCGCCAACACCTACTTCTGGATCGATCCGACGGCCGGCATCGGCGGCGTCTATGCCACCCAGGTGCTGCCGTTCGGCGACCAGAAGGCGTTGCCGCTGTTCTTCGCCTTCGAGAAGGCGGTTTACGATCAGCTGAGCTGAAGCGCAGCAGGGTCACGCGAGACCACGGTACCAGTCGATTATCGAAGCAGCATTGCGAAAGCAGGGCCGCGATCCGCAAGTCGAAACGAGCACACTGGACCGCTACCCGTCCAACGCGCTCTGGTTTGGGGCGGATGTGCCGATCGCGGAGGCCCAAAATGTTGCGGAGCAGCTGGTTCGCAAGGGCGTCGAGCTGAAATATTTCGGCCGTTCTTAGGTGAGGGAGCGGCCGTTCTTAGGTGAGGGAGCGAAAGCGAACCGGATCGAGATTGGCACCGACCGGCGCATCGTCAATGACCGCGCGCTGTCGCTGGAGATGATCAGGGAAAAGACAGCGGCGGTGGCGTCCGCCCGACGGCGGAGCTGAAGCTTGCCGCCGCGGGCGACGCGATGCGGCCGGACGGGTGGCCGTGCGCGGGACGCGGGCCGGCGGAGGAGGCCGCCGCCTCAGGAGGGCGTCGCCGGCCAGGCTTCGGCGCCGGCCGGCGCGTGGCGATGGGCGGCGATCGCCTGCCGGTAGACGGCGAGCAGTTGCTTCAGGCCGCCCTCGGCGGTGAATTTGGCCTCGAACTCCTGGCGCGCGCCGACCCGCAGCCGGGCGTGCTCGGCCGGATGGTCGAGCAGCCACTCGACCTTGGCGACCAGATCATCGACGTCGCCGGGGCGGAAATGCACGCCCGTGCGGCCGTCGGCGACGACTTCCGCGATCGGCCCGATCGCCGAGGCGACGATCGGCGTGCCGCGCGCGTAGCACTCGTTGATCACGCGCGGAAAACCCTCGTACCAGGTCGAGGTGAAGACGAAGAAGCTCGCTTGGCCCAGCATCTCGTAGAACTCGGCGAGCGGCCGCCGGCCGAGGTACTCGATCCCGGGCGTGGTTGCCGCCGCTTCCTTGACCATCTCGGTCAGCGGGCCGTCACCCATGATCTTGAGCGGGATGCGGCGGCCCAGGCGGCGCCAGGCCGCGAGCAGCTCGGCCACGCCCTTCTCGGGATTGAGCCTGGCGGTGAACAGGGCAAACCCGCCCTGACCTTCGCCGGCGCCGGGATCGCTGCCGACGAAGTTCGGCTTGACCACGATCCGCTCGGCCGGCAGGCCGCCCGCGATCGCCTTGCGGCGCATGAACTCGTTGAGTGCTATGTACAGGTCGACCTTGCGCTGCCAGGTGCCGAGCAGGCGGTGGACGCCCAGCATCGCCGCGATCGTCGCCGTGCCGGCCCGGCTGCCCCGGTAGCAGCCGTGCAGCACGCCCGGCCAGGGGATCGCCTTGCCCAGGCAGTCCTCGCAGACCCGGCCGTCGCGATAGAAGATCGCGGCCGGGCACGACAAGCGATAGTTGTGCAGCGTCTGGACCACGCTGCAGCCTTCCGCCTGGGCCGCGTAGTAGACCGCGGGCGAGATCAGCGGAAAGAAGTTATGAACATGCACGATGTCGTAATGCTTTTCGTGCAGACGCGCCCGGATCGCACGATAGGCGCTCGTCGACCAGACCGTATCGCAGGCGGCGCGCAGGGGGCCCAGCTGCTCGATCCGCCGGTTGTCGTCTTCGTAGGTGTCGACTTCGACCCCGGCCGCTCGTAGCAGACGCTGCTCGGCCTCGTAGCATTCGTCTTCGCCGCCCCGGATCTGGTAGCGGCAGTGGGCCATCAAAATCCGCATCGCGGTCCATCGACCTGAGTGGGCTTCGTTCGTCAGTGACCCAGGGTGCCGCCGTCGGGTTAAAAAAGTCAATCCAAAGACCCGAACTCGATCGCGGGTGAGGCGCCGCCGAGGTCGCGCATCGCTCAGGGTCGGCTCGGCCACGTCGCCCCGGCGCGGTGGCCCTCGCACGCCCCGCTCGGCGCCGCCTCCGCGAGCGCCTGCCGATAGATCTTCATCAGCTGCCGATAGTTGCGCTCGGGAGTGTATTTGGCCTCGAACTCCGCCCGTGCTTCCCGGCGCATGCGCGTGAGCTCGTCCGGCTGGTCGAGGGCCCGTTCGACCACCCTGGCCAGGTCCTCGGCGTCGCCCGGACGGAACAGGCAACCGGTGCGGCCATCATCGACCAGCTCGGCCATGCCGCCCATCGCGGAAGCGATGACCGGCGTGCCACAGGCGAACGCCTCGATCGCGACCCGGCCGAACGGCTCGTACCACTCCGACGGGAACACCAGGAACCGGGCATCGCGCATGAGCTCGTAGACCTCCGGCAACGGGCGGCGGCCCAGGAACTCGACCGCGGGCTCGCTCGCCGCGGTCGCCTCGACGTGGTCGGCAAGCGGCCCATCGCCCACGATCTTCAGCGGGATCGCAGAGCCCAGCCGCTGCCAGGCGGCGAGAATGGTCGCGAGCCCCTTCTCCGACGACAAGCGGCCGACGAACAGGGCGTAGCCGCCGGCGCCGGTGCCGGGCTCGAGCGCGCTCTCGACGAAGTTCGGCTTGACCACGATCTTGTCCGCCGGCAGGCCGCCCTCGATCAGCTTGTCGCGGGCAAAGGCGGTCACCGCGACGTAGAGAGCGACCGTTCGCTGCCAGGTCCGCAGGTATTTGTGGACCGCAATCATGGCCGCGACCGCGGCGGTCGCCGGACGGCTGTCGCGATAGCAGGCATGCACGATGCCGGGCCAGGGCACGGCACGGCCCAAGCAGTCCCCGCACGGCTGGCCGGCTCGGAACAACGCGCCGTTCGGGCACACCAGCCGGTAGTTGCGAATGCTCTGCACGACCGGGACGCCCTCTGCCCTGGCCGCGTAGTAGATCGAAGGCGAGATCAGCGGGAAGAAATTGTGGACATGGACCAGATCGTACCGGCGCTCGCGCAGCCGCGCCCCCAGCTGTCGATGGCTCTCGGTCGACCAGACGGTGCGCAGCGCGGTCCGAAGCCTGCCGAGCTCGTCAACCCGTTCGTTGTGCTCCTCGTAGAGGTCGACCTTATGGCCATTCTGGCGCAGGAGCTCCTGCTCCGCCGCCGCGGACTTGTCCTCGCCGCCGCGGGTCAGATAGCGATTGTGAACCACCAGGATGCGCATGATTCGGGTCCGTCGCCAGGGTGTTTGGGGCGGAAGCCAGGGTCTGCTCGTACAGGCGAACAAGAGAACGGCCCTTAACGTTCCAATCATAGATGCGGCGCATGCGCGCGCGCCCGGCAGCGCCCAGACGGAGCCGGAGGTCCGGATCGACGGCCAGACGACGAAGCGCGTCGGCCAGATCATGTGCCGCCTGCCCGGGCGTGTCCGCCGGCAGCTTGATGCCGGTCTGATCCGTGACCTGCAGGGCTGGCGCGCCGAGATCGAGGCAGATCACCGGTCGGCCGGCCGCCATCGCGTCCAGGCAGGCCCCGCCGCCGGCATCCTGCAGCGCCGGATGAACCAGGACATGGCACTTCCGGAGCGCGTCGACCACGCCGACGCGGGAAATACCCCCGCGAAAACGAACCCGATCGGCAATTCCTGCCCGCCGCGCGAGCCTTTGCAGTCGCCGGCGCTGCGGGCCGTCGCCGACCACCCAATATTCGGCGTCGGGGAGCGCGGCCTCCGCGAAGGCGCTGAGGCCGAGCGCGACACCGCTGCCGGGCCGCAGCTCGCCGATGCTGACGAACCGGATCGGCGCGGCGGACGGCGGCGGCAAACCTGCAAGCGCGTCGATCGCTTCGGCCGCGAGCCCGATCGCGCCGCGCAGCTCGACCCGCGCGGCGCCGAGCGCCCGCACCTGCGCGGCGGTATCCCTGGTGCTCGCGAAGACGATCGCGCTGCGGCGCGCGGTCAGACGCGCCAACGGGTCGTGCGCGGCGATCTGGCGCCCGAGCGCGCCCCGCCACGCGGTGATCCAGCCGGGCCGGTCGCAACCCGTGCGGAACGCCGGCCGCGTCGATTCGCCGCCGTCGACCGGGCCCCACACGAACGGCACCGGCAGCAGGGCGAGCAGGCTCGGGGCCGTCCCAACGCCAGGACCGAGCTGATGGGCGAGATCGAACCCGATCTCGGCGTGCAGGCGGCGCGCTCGGAGATAGGCGCGCAGCTGCCAGAGATCGGAGCCCGGCGACCGGCCGGCGCGCTCCCGAGGCCGCCAGGCCAAGCCATCGATATAGCAGAACCGGGCCCGCGGCAGAGGGTTGCGGAGCGTTGCCGCCTCGATCGCGGCCCGATTGCCGGCGTGGGTCAGAACCCAGACGTGATGATGCCGGGCGACCTGCTGAACCATGTTCCAGCCGACGGCGGCGCCCGGCCCCTGACCGGGCTGGCATGCGGCCATCGACAGCAGAATCTTCATCGCGGCGAGAAGCCTCCGGTCAACGCGCCGGGCGAGAACTCCGGGCGCATACCCAAGCTTGCGGCCGCGTCCCCGGCCCCGACCGGCATCGACCGCGTCTGCGGCACTTCAGCCGTTGTGCAGTTTGTACGCGCCGAGCAGCTCCGCCTCGGCCGGGGTGATGCCCCCGTCCGGCGGAAAGGCCTTGCCCTTGGCCCGGGCCCGAGCCCCGATCTCGACCGGCGCGGCCGACGAACGGTCGCCAGCGTCGACCGAGTTGGAGCGCTCAGCGCAAGCTCCCTCGTCGTCCCGCCAGGCCTCGGTCGTCGTCATGCGCTGATCCTTCCGTGATCTCAGGCGCGGGTCCGGTCGCTTAAAACTACAGCGAGACGCTCCCCGATCCAAGTGGGTGCGCCTGAGCGGCAGCTTCACAACTAAACAGGGAAAAATTTACTGTCAACCTTAAATGAACGACGTAACGGGCGGATACGTATAGACAGTTCCGGTCTTTGTCGTGCCTCGCGGACGGTTCCATCAGGGTGTCCGACGCGCTCCTCGATCCGGAGTGGCTAACGTTAGCAACGGGATAAGGCGCAGATCATTCCCCGATCTCCTTGGCGGCGGCATGGCGGTGCGCGGCCAGGGCCATCAGCCGGCGGTCGCGCCAGCCGCTGCGGGCGTCGAGCTGTCCCGCGGGCAGGCGCCCGCGGCGCTCGGTCTCGACCTTGCCGATCAGCCCCGGATCACCCCAGTCGAGCGGGGCGTGCTCGCGCTCGATCGCCTGATAGAGCGGGCCGTAGCGGCGCAGGTAGTCCGCGATCCCACCAGGAGCATTGAGGTCGATGGTCTCGAACGGCCCCATGAACGACCAGCGGAGCCCGATGCCGTCGCGGATCGCGATGTCGACGTCCTCGGCCGAGGCGACGCCGTCCTGAACCATGCGCAGGGCCGCGCCGATCAGCGCCGCCTGCATCCGGTTGGCGACGAAGCCCTGGACCTCGCGCTTAAGCCGGATCGGCGCCTGGCCGACTGCCTGCATCAGCGCGTGGGTCCGGTCGACCACGGCCGGGTCGGTCCAGGGGGCGGGGCAGAGCTCGACGAGGGGCGTGACGAAGGGCGGGTTGATCGGATGCGCGACCAGGCAACGCGCCCGCCCGGCCAGGTCCTCGGTGAAGCTCGAGGCGGGGATGCCCGAGGTCGAGCTCGCGAGGATGGCATCGGGCGCCGCCAGGCGATCGAGCTCGGCGAAGATCGCGCGCTTGGCCTCGACCCGCTCGGGCGTGCTCTCCTGTACATAGTCGGCGCTGGCCAGCGCCTCGCCGAGGGTCGCCGCATAGCCGACCCGGCCGAGCGCGGCCTCGGCGTCCTCGACCAGGCCGAGGCTGGCCAGATCCTCGAGCCGGGCGGCGAGGTTGCGCCTGGCCTGCTCAAGCATCGCCGGCTCCGCGTCGAACAGCACCACCTCATGCCCGGCGCGGCTGAACACGATCGCCCAGGCCTGACCGATCAGGCCGGCCCCGATCAATGCAATCCGATCCATCCCACCTCTCCATGATGCGCCGCCGACAGACCATAGACCGATCGCCGCCGGTCCGACAGGCGCCAAGGATCGAATTCGCCCGCGTAAACAGGGTTGGCTGCTGCGACTTGCCGGACGCGGTCGGTTCGTGGTATGTACACGAGCACCGTGGCAATTAGGGCGGCTCGCCAGATGATCTGGCAGCGTTGCATCCTCCTCTTGCTCGCAGTCGCCCTGGCCGGCGGACTGGCGCTGACGGCACAGGCCGGCAACACCACCAAACGGACCGGCAAGGGCGCCACCCGCGACGACAGCGTCTATTGCCAGAACTGGCCGGGGCACTCGTCCCGGCCGCCCTATCCCGGCACCGGGCCGCAGACGCCCTGCGGTCCCAACTTCGAGAAGCCGTCGCAACCGCCGCCCCCGCCGCCCCAGTCCGACGCGACCGCCTGCCCGGCCCGTCAAGCGGCGCTCGAAGGGCCGCTCCAGGCGGACGCCGCCCGTCCCGGCTTCCTGCTCGCGGCCGCCAGCGCCGCGCAGCGGACCCACGGCCTGTGGGTCGGAGGGCAGAAGATCACCAACGCGGGTCAGGTCGGCCTGGCATCGGCGAGCGCGATCCGCCAGGAGATCCTCCAGGCCATGATCTGCAGCCCGCACCGGGTGTTCGACTTCGCCAACAACAACGAGCTGCAATGGACGATCGAGCTGCGGGTCAAGATCATGGCGCTGATGCGCGCGCTCAGCTCGGGTGGCAGCCAATGCCAGTTCATGGCCGGCGGCGGCGTCGCCTTCACGAGCAAGTGGCAGGGCTACCCGGAGCCCAGCGGCAGCCTGCGCGGCGACCTCCGGGACTACCCGTCGCTCGGCCAAGTGGCCTTTGCCGCACGTGCGCGGGCGGAGGTCCGCTCGGCTCACGCTGCCGTGCAGGCGTTCCGTACCGAGCGCTCATCGCTCGACTGCATGGCGGGCATGGAGATCACGATCCTCGAGGCCGCGGACAGCGTGCTCGGGGAAATCAATTTCGACCGGTTCCACCGACCCGTGGTCTGGCCGCACTTCGCGGAGCTGAGCCAGCTCGATCGCGCCGACGCGGGCAAGAGCTATGTACTGATCGGGCTCGGCGTGCCGCCGATCACGATCGACACCCGCACCAGCCCCTACAAGGTGACCGACAATCGGGACAAGACCTCGCTGAGCAAGCACCTGGTGATCGTGCGCTACCACGTCGCCGGCGGGGACCGCGGGGAAACCCGGCTCGACCGGGATGACGATCCGATGGCGGGGCCGATCACGACTGCCGACATGGTCCCGGGCGACTATGCCTATCTCAACAACCTGCCCGACTACGAGGATCGGCCGGCGCCAGGTCCCTGGGCGGGCGAGAACGCCTTCTACCTGGGCGAGGACGGGCAGGGAGCGGCGCTGTTCTACGGCTACGGCTTCTACGACGCCGCCCATCCCGAGCTCAACGGCTTCCTGACCGAGGCTCAGCTCAGGGACGGGATGGCCAGGGGCTACAACGAAGTTTCGCCGGCGCAGCCGGCGACCGCCGCCGAAATGCAGTGGACCCGCCTCGGCGCGCCGACCCTCTACGGCGACCCGCGCACCGCCGGTATGTTCGAGCGGCCGGCGGCAGCCGGTAGCCCGACCTCCCAATAAGCACTGGCGCGGATTGCCATCACGATCACGGCCCGGCATGATGGCGCGCGCCAGAAGATGGAGCCAATAGGATGGCGGAGACTGCGGCACCGCCGCGCCGGGCCCAGGTTGAGCCGGGCCCCGGCTACCATGAAGACTTCGTGCTCTGGACCGAGCACCAGGCAGCCTTGATTCGTGCCGGCCGCTTCGAGCTCGTCGACTGGACGAGCGTGGCCGAGGAGATCGAGAGCTTGGGTAGCGGCGACCTGCGGCAACTCGGTAATCGCCTCGATGCGCCGGTCACACACCTGCTGAAGTGGCAGTTCCAGTCTGATGTTCGCGCCGGCAGCTGGCGCGGTTCGATCCGCACCCAGTGGGGCCGCATTCTGCGACTTCTCAGACAAAGCCCAAGCCTGCGCCAACACGTCGCGAGTGAAGCCGAAGAGGGCTATGCACGAACTGCGGCCACGGCGGCCAACGAGACTGGCCTGCCTCGGACGCAGTCCCCTCCGAGCTGCCCCTACACGGTGGACGAGTTGCTCGACGAGGCGTTCTTTCCCGGCCCGATCGACCCGTCATGACGCAAGCCTCCAACCTCCGCACCGGCGGCCAGATCCTGGTCGACCAGCTGCAGATCCACGGCGTCGATATGGCGTTTGGCGTGCCCGGCGAGAGCTATCTCGGGCTGCTCGATGCGCTCTACGACAGCGAGATCCGCTTCATCACCTGCCGCCAGGAGAGCGGCGCCACGATGATGGCCGAGGCCTACGGCAAGCTCACCGGCCGGCCCGGCATCGCCATGGTGACCCGCGGGCCGGGTGCCACCAACGGCTCGCCCGGCGTGCACATCGCGCGCCAGGACTCGACGCCCTTGATCCTGCTGATCGGCCAGGTCGCGCGCGCGATGCGCGGCCGCGAGGCGTTCCAGGAGATCGACTACCGGCAGATGTTCGGCGGCATCGCCAAGTGGGTCGCCGAGATCGACGATCCGACCCGGATCCCGGAGCTGGTCGCGCGGGCCTTCCAGACCGCGACCTCGGGCCGGCCGGGCCCGGTCGTGCTGGCGTTGCCTGAGGACATGCTGGTCGAGCCCGCGGCCTGCGCCGATGCGGTCCGCTACCAACCGGTCCAGGCGCACCCGGCACAAGCGGACTTGGCGCGGCTGCGGGCTCTGCTGGCGGCCGCCAGGCGGCCGTTCGCGATCCTCGGCGGCGGCGGCTGGGATGCAGGCGCGCGCGCCGACATTCACGCGTTCGCCGAGACCTTCGAGCTGCCGGTCGGGGTCTCGTTCCGGCGCCAGGACTATTTCGACAACAGCCATCCCTGCTACGCCGGCCACGTCGGCATCGCGGTCGCCCCGCCGCTCAGCGACCGGGTCCGGGACGCCGACTTGTTGCTGTTGATCGGGACCCGGCTGGGCGAAGCCTCGAGCCGGAGCTACAGCCTGATCGATGTCCCGGAGCCGAAGCAGACGCTGGTGCACGTCCATCCGGGCGTCGAGGAGCTGGGTCTGGTCTACACGCCCGATCTCGCGATCCACGCCGGCATGCGCGCCTTCGCGGCCGCCGCGCGTGCGCTGGAGCCGGTCGACACCAGCGCCTGGCGCGCGCAGACCAGGGTCGCGCACGAGCAGTACCTCGCTTCTCAAACTCCGCGGCCGATCCCCGGCGACCTGCAGCTCGGCGAGGTCCTGGTCTGGCTGCGCGAGCACCTGCCGGCGGACGCGATCCTGACCAACGGCGCCGGCAACTACTGCATCTGGGTCAATGGGTACTACCAATACCGGGGCTGGCGAAGTCAGCTTGGCCCGACCAGCGGCTCGATGGGCTACGGCACACCCGCGGCGATCGCCGCCAAGCTCGTGCATCCGGAGCGGACCGTGGTCGCGTTCGCGGGCGACGGCTGCTTCCTGATGACCGGCCAGGAGCTGGCGACCGCCGCCCAATACGACCTCAAGGTCATCTGGTGCGTCGTCAACAATGGCATGTACGGCACGATCCGGATGCACCAGGAGCGCGACTATCCGGGACGTGAGGTCGGGACCCGGCTGAGGAACCCGGACTTCGCAGCGCTCGCCCGCGCCTACGGCGGCCATGGCGAGGTGGTCGAACGGACCGCCGACTTCCCGGATGCGTTCCAGCGCGCCGAGGCCGCCGGCAGCTTCGCGCTGCTCGATCTGCGGGTCGACCCCGAGGCGATCACGCCGCGCCATTCCCTGAGCCAGATCCGCGCCGGCGCGCTGGCGCCGACCGGCTAACGCCGCTTCCGGACACTCATCTCGACTGCCCTGCGCGGAACCGCCGGGGGCTCTCGTTGGTCGGGCAAACGACGGACGGAGCGTCGGCATGCCGCCACCGTGGCTCACCACCCTGGCGTCGATCTTCATCGGCCTTTCGATGCTGAGCGCGCTCGCGGTCATCGCGGACCTCCTGCGCGGTCATCGCCAGAAGATCGCGATCATGAACGTCGTCTGGCCGATCACCGCGCTTTACTTCGGCCCGTTCGGCCTTTGGGCATACTGGGCGATCGCGCGGCTTAACGCCGACCAGCGCAGTTTTCCGCAGCAGGTGTTCAATGGCGCCAGCCACTGCGGCGCCGGCTGCGCCGTCGGTGACTTCATCGGCGACTGGCTCGTGTTGATCCGGAGCGGCATCAAGGAAGCGATGTAAGGATCAGCGGGACGCGCGCGGGCCGGACTCAGCGTCGACCGTCGCCAGCCTCGACCGGAAGCGCGTCGCTGGCGGCCTCGGTCGGCATCGGCAACAGCCATTCCCGGACCGGGCGCCAGAGCACGAGCGAGACGCCGGCCAGCAGCAGGACGGCGGCGAGCGCCGCGATCCAGGTCCAGCGACGGCGAAGCGTCCAGGGCGACTGCGTCTTGGGATCGGCGCGCGGGCGCAGCTCGACGACCTCAACCTTGGCCTCGCCGGCGACCGTGTGCACGCCCCGATAGGCCGATTCGGCGGCGAGCTTCCGGCGCTCGATCGCGCGTGCGACCCGGCCCGAGACCCAGACCGCGCCGCCCGGCGCGAGCTGGGCCAGGCCTCGGGCGACGGCGACCGGCTGGCCTTCGAGATCGCCGCTCGCGGTGATCACGGCCCCGAGGTCGATCCCGATCCGAAGCCCGGTCTGCTCGGCCGGCGCGCGATCGGCGTTGCGCTCGGCCATGCCGCGCACAATCTCGAGGCCGCAGCCGACCGCGTGGCCCGGCTCGGCGAACTCGACCAGGGTGGTCGTCGGCAGCAGCGCAAAGATCCGCCCGCCGTACCGGCTGATGGTCGGATCGACCAGCTCGTACTGGACGGTCAGGAGCTCGTCGGCTGGGGCGGGCTTCGACCCGGGCGGGCCGACCACATCGACGACCAGGATTGCGGCGAGCTTCTGCTGCATGGCCATGGTCTCTGCTGGCGCGAGCTTAGGCGCCGCGTCATAATCCGGCCAAGGATCTTCGTGGTTGACGGTGCAAAATGCCAGGAGGGCTGGAACGGGATGTCGGGACCGTCGATTGCCGAGCTGCAGAAGATGGCGCGGGAGACCTTCGGGCGCGAGCTGAGCGAGGCGCAGGCGCTGGCCTACCGCGGCCGGCTGCCGACCATGGTCCAGAACGTCGCGCGGCTGCAGCAGGGGGCCAGGCGTCTGGGCGACACCGCACCGGCCCAGGTTCAGCAGATGCTGGTAGGAGGCGATGGTGAGTAACCCCGACCTGGTCTACGCCAGCATCGCCGAGCTCGCGCCGCGTCTGGCCGCAAAGGAGCTCTCCCCGGTCGAGGTGACCGAGGCGGCGCTCGACCGGATCGAGCGACTGGAGCCGAAGCTGAACGCTTTCATCAAGGTCACGGCCGAGAGCGCCCGGCACGCCGCGCGCGCTGCCGAGGCGGCGATCATGGCCGGCAACCCTCTGGGCCCGCTGCATGGCATCCCGATCGGGATCAAGGACCTGTATGCGACCCGGGGCGTGGCCACGACCTACGGCTCGCCGCTCTACGCGGACTGGGTCCCGGACTTCGATGCCGCCGCGGTCGAGCGCCTGAAGCGCGCCGGCGCCGTGCTGGTCGGCAAGACCAACCTGCACGAGCTCGCCTACGGCTCGACCAGCGCCAACGCCCATTACGGCCCGGTCCACAACCCCTGGCGGCTCGACCATCATCCGGGCGGCTCGAGCGGCGGCTCCTCGGCGGCGGTCGCCGCGGGCATGGTCTATGGCGCCATGGGCAGCGACACGGGCGCCTCGATCCGCCAGCCGGCGGCGTGCACCGGCATCGTCGGCATCAAGCCGACCTTCGGGCGCGTCTCGAAATATGGCGCCCTGCCGCTGTCCTGGTCGCAGGACCACGCCGGACCGCTCACCCGCACGGTGCGCGATGCGGCGCTGATCCTGCAGGTGCTGGCCGGTCACGACCCGCGCGATCCGACCACGGTGCAACGGCCGGTGCCGGACTTCACGGCCGGCCTGGAGGCGGGCGTCCGGGGCTTGCGGCTCGGCATCGCGCGGACATTCTTCTTCGAAGACTGCGATCCCGAGGTGGTCGCGGGAGTCGAGGCCGCGCTCGGGGTGCTCGAGGATCAGGGCGCCGTAATCGAGGAAATCGAGCTTCCGGACATGGCTTCCGCCTACACGATCGGCACGATCACGATCGCGGTCGAGGGTGCCGCCTATCATGCCGCCAGCCTGCGTGACCGTCCGGAGGCATTCAGCGACGAGCTCCGGGCCTCGTTCGAGCTCGGCAGCTTCTACAGCGGGGTCGACTACGTCCAGGCACAGCGCCTGCGCCGCCAGCTGATGGCAGAGACCGGGCGCGCCATGGCCGGGTTCGCAGCACTGGTCATGCCGACCTCGCCGGTCGTGGCGACGCCGATCGCGGCCAGCCCGCCCGAGCACGCCATGCTCCGGCCGCGCAACACCATGCCGTTCAACGTGCTGGGCCTGCCGGCGATCTCGATTCCCTGCGGCTTCACGAGCGCAGGCCTGCCAATCGGCCTGCAGGTCGTCGGCCGGGCCTTCGACGAGGCGGGCGTGCTCAGGGTGGCAGAGGCCTACGAGCAGGCGACCGACTGGCACCAGCGGCGCCCGCCGTTGTAGCTCGAGGCGCGTCCATCACGTCCGGGCCGGAGCCAGCCGCCCGGACTCCGGCGGATGCGCTGCATCCGCTCCGGCTGCAAAGCTCTGCCCGCTCGGAGCTGCACAGCCCTGCCGGCTCGGAAATGCCCGGAGCGCACACCCGAGGTGCCGGAACCTTCGTGATCCTGCTTCGTTGTCGCCCGAGCGTGCGGCGGCCCATCGGTTCGGGCGCGTCCGCAGGGCAGTGGGTGGCGGCGGTTCATGGCCAAAAGCAAACGACCCTACCGGGTCGGCATCTCGGGCTCCTATGGCGGCTTGAATCTCGGCGACGAGGCGATCCTCGAGGGCATCGTCAAGCAGCTGCGGGATTCGCTGCCAGTCGAGATCACGGTATTCTCCCGCAACGCCGAGGACACGCGGGCGCGCCACGAGGTCGAGCGCGTCGTGCCGGTGCGCAAGCTCTCGCGCGACGAGGTGCTGCCCGAGGTCCAGCGCCTCGACCTCCTGATCCTCGGCGGCGGCGGTATTCTGTTCGACGGCGAGGCCCAGATCTTCCTGCGCGAGGTGACGTTGGCGCACGAGCACCGGGTGCCCGTGATGGTCTACGCGGTCAGCGCCGGGCCGCTGCGCGACCCCGAGGTCCAGCGGGTCGTCCGGGAAGGCCTGGACCGGGCGGCCGTGGTCACCGTCCGCGAGCGCGGCGCGCGCCAGGTGCTCGAGGACGTGGGCCTGCACCGGGAAATCCTGGTGACCGCCGATCCGGCGCTGCTCCTCGAGCCCGAGCCGCTGGCCAAGGATGCGCTCAAGCGCGAAGGCCTGGACCATGGCCGGCATCTGGTCGGGATGTCGGTGCGCGAGCCGGGCGCCGCGGCGCCCGAGATCAGCGAGCACGCCTACCACAAGCTGCTCGCCGATACCGCGGACTTCATGGTCGATCGCTACGACGCCGACGTGGTGTTCGTGCCCATGGAGCCCAAGATGCTCGACGTGCAGCACTGCCACGCGGTCGTCGCCCAGATGCTGCGCGCCCAGCGGGCAACGGTTCTGAAGGGCGACTACAGCTCCGGGCAGCTGCTGGCGCTGATGAAGCATTTCGACTTCGCGGTCGGCATGCGCCTGCACTTCCTGATCTTCGCGAGCCTGCAGAACCTGCCGTTCGCGGCCCTTCCCTACGCGCCCAAGGTCGCGGGCTTCCTCGAGGATCTCGGGGTCGAGATGCCGCCTTTCGCGCAGGTCAGCGCCGGCCAGCTGATCGCCTACATCGACCAGGCCTGGGACCGGCGAGGCCCGCTGCAGAGGCGCATCGACCGCGCCCTGCCGGCGCTCCGCGAGCGCGCCCGCAGGAGCAACGAGATCGCCGTGCGGCTGCTCGAGCAGTCGGGCGGCGGGGCGGTCTAGGCCGCGCACGATCTCGGTGTAGGCGAAGGTGCCCGCGCTCACCCGACCGTCCCGCCCCGACACCGTGACCCTGCCGCCGCGCAAGGCAATGCTCGGCGCCGAGACGGACGTGCTGGTGGTCGGCGGCGGTCCCGCCGGGATCGGCGCGGCGCTCGGGGCGGCCGACGCCGGCGCCCGGGTGATCCTTGCGGAGCGCTACGGCTTTCTTGGCGGCAACGCGACGGCGGCGCTGGTCATGCCGCTGATGTCGTTCCACACCCACCGCGCGGCCTTCGAGCGGCCGGGCGCCGCCAAGCTGTTCCCGACCGATCACGGGCCCGGCGAGCCGGTCGTGGCGGGGGTGCTGGCGCGGCTGCTTGGCCGGCTGGTCGCGACCGGCGGCGCGACCCCGCCCTCGCTCGCGACCGGCTACGTCGTGCCGTTCGACCCCGAGCTGTTCAAGCTCGAGGTGCTCGAGCTCCTCGACGTAGCCGGCGTGCAGCTGCTGTTCCACGCCTTCGCGAGCGGCGTGATCGGAACTGGCCGCGGCCGCGGCGTGATCTTCGAGACCAAGTCCGGACCGGTCGTGCTGCGGGCGCGGATCGTGGTCGACTGCACCGGCGACGGCGACGTCGCCGCCCAGGCGGGCGCCGCCTTCGAGATCGGCCGCGAGGACGGCCTGGTCCAGCCGATGACCTTGATGTTTCGCATGGTCCAGTTCGAGCGAGCGGCATTCGAGGCCTATGTCCGCGAGCACCCGGACCAGTGGCGCGGCGTGCACGGCCTCTGGGACCTGATCCGCGAGGCGACCGCGGCGGGCGAACTCGACCTGCCGCGCGAGGATGTCCTGTTCTTCGGCACGCCGCACGCGCATGAGGTCAGCGTCAACAGCACCCGGGTGACGCGGGTGCTCGGCACCGACGTGTTCGACTGGAGCTTTGCCGAGTGGCAGAGCCGCCGTCAGCTGCGCCAGATCGCGGCGTTTCTCCGCCGGCGCGTGCCCGGCTTCGAGCACGCCTACATCGCCCAGAGCGGCGTCCATACCGGCGTGCGCGAGACCCGCCGGATCACCGGCGACTACCGGCTGACCGCCGACGACGTGCTCGAGGCGAGGACGTTCGACGACGTGATCGCGCGCGGCGCCTATCCGGTCGACATCCATAATCCCAAGGGCAGCGGCACGGTGTTGAAGCGTCTGCCCGAGGGCGAGGCCTACGACATCCCGCTCCGCTGCCTGCGGCCGCGCGGCCTCGACCACCTGCTGGTCGCCGGCCGCTGCATCTCCGGCAGCCATGAGGCGCACTCCTCCTACCGGGTCATGCCGATCGTCATGGCGACCGGCCAGGCGGCCGGCGTCTGCGCCGCGCTCGCCGCCCGCCACGGACTGACCACCCGCGCGGTCTCGGTCACCGAAATCCAGGACGAGCTGATCCGGCAGGGTGCCAACCTGCACGGCATCCGGCCGCAGCCGCCGGACGCGCAGCCGCCACCTTGATCGCCGCCGCCCGGCAGACGACAATGCCTCCCGATGCGGACCGCATCGATCAGGGAGGCGAAGACAGTGACCAGAACAGCGAGCGCGCTTGCGGGAGCCGCGGCCCTTGTGGCGGCCTTCGGCCTCGGCGCGCCGGCACGCGCTGAGGTGCCGGAGTCCAAGGACCCGATCAAGCTCACCCTGCACGACTGGACCGGCCAGTACATCACGACCACGATCATGGGCGATGTCCTGAAGTCGATGGGCTACAACGTCGAGTACGTCCAGGCCGACTACATCGCCCAGTTCGCCGGCCTCGAGGCGGGCGATCTGGATGTCGCCATGGAGATGTGGGAGACCACCGGCAAGGACGCCATGAACGCCTCGCTCGCGACCGGTAAGACGGTCGATCTCGGCGAGACCGGGATGCTGGCCAAGGAGGAGTGGTGGTTTCCGGAATACATGAAGGAGAAATGCCCGGGCCTGCCCGACTGGAAGGCGCTGAACGCTTGCGCCCAGGCGTTCTCGACCCCGGAGACCGCGCCGAAGGGGCGCTATCTGGCCGGGCCGGTGACCTGGGGCGGCTTCGATGAGGAGCGGGTCGAGGCGCTCGGGCTCAACTACGAGGTGGTCCATGCCGGCACCGATGCGGCGCTGTTCGCCGAGCTCGAATCGGCCTATCAGCGCAAGGCGCCGTTCCTCGGCTGGATCTACACACCGCATTGGGCGCCGATCAAGTACAAGGGCGAGTGGGTCAAGTTCCCGGAGTACGAGGACGCCTGCTACCAGGACCCGAGCTGGGGCACGAATCCGGACCTGGCCTACGACTGCGGCAAGCCGCACGGCTGGATCAAGAAGGTCGGCTGGAAGGGCGGCGACGCCAAGTGGCCCTGCGCCTACGACGCGATCCGCCACTTCAAGATCGACAATGAGACCGAAGGCAAGATGATCGCCCAGGTCGACCTCGAGGGCCGTAAGGTCGACGAGGTCGTCCAGGAGTGGCTCGACGCCAACAAGGACGCCTGGAAGGCCTGGACCGCCTGCGCCGGCTGAGACCGCGGTGCCGGCCTGAGGCCGGGCAGCGCTGCTATTGTCATGGGCGGGCGTCATCATCTCAGGGCGGAGGTGGAGCCCCAACGTCGCCATGGCCAGCCGCGCCAGGCCCGCAGCGGGTCGACGGCGGAGTCCACTCGGGCTGACGCCGGGTGCTCCTGCCGGCGGATCGCAGCGCCGCGGCGTTAACGGAAGTTTAACCTTGGCGGCGGATACGCTTTCTTTGGAGGTCCATGCGACCCTGGGACTCCGGTCGCCGCCCCCAAACCAGCGGCGCGGATTCCCACGGTCGCATGGACCAGCATTGACATTGAAGACCAATGGTTGACGAAAGATTAATCGGACGGCGCGGCGGCGGGGCCGGGGACGATCGGGAAAGCCACCCTGGGATCCCCGGTAGGGGGCGCCGGAGCCTCGAACTCCGGTCCGGGGCGCCGGAGCCTCGAACCTTGGGCCGGCAACCGCCATGAACGCCGGAGCGAAGCCGTCAGGAGCGGCGTGGTCACGCGGCCGTGAGCGCCGAAGTCAGGCCGCCATGCGCGTCGAGGTCAAGCCCGCCCTCTACGCCCGGGTCAGATCCGCTGTAAGGGCGGAGGTCGGGCCGCCATGAGCGTAGAGGCCAAGCCCACCCTGGTCCGCTATCAGCGCGGAGGTCAAGCCGGCGTGAGCGCCGAGGCCAAGCTCGCCTGCGAGGGCGTCTGGAAGCTGTTCGGGCCGGAGGCCGGGCGCTTCCTTGCGGCGCGCGATCAGCCGCCGACCCACGCCGAACTGGCTGCAGCCGGCCTGATCGGCGCGGTCCAGGACGTCTCGCTCGCGATCGAGGCCGGCGAGATCTTCGTCATCATGGGGCTCTCGGGCTCCGGCAAGTCGACGCTGGTCCGCTGCATGTCGCGCCTGGTCGAGCCGTCCGCCGGCCGCATCCTGTTCGAGGGCCGGAACCTGCTCGAGGCCTCGGAGCGCCAGCTGATCGAGCTGCGCCGGCACAAGATGGGCATGGTGTTCCAGCACTTCGCGCTCTTGCCGCATCTGACCGTGCTCGGCAACGTCGCCTTTCCGCTCGAGGTCCAGGGTCAGGGCCGGGCCGCGCGCGAGGCGCGCGCGAGAGAGATGATCGAGCTGGTCGGCCTCAAGGGCCGCGAGCTCTACTATCCGCGCGAGCTCTCGGGCGGCCAGCAGCAGCGGGTCGGGATCGCCCGCTCGCTCGCGGTCGAGCCCGAGATCTGGTTCCTGGACGAGCCGTTCTCGGCCCTCGACCCGCTGATCCGGCGCGAGATGCAGGACGAGTTCCTGCGCCTGCAGAGCGTGCTCAAGAAGACCATCGCCTTCATCACCCACGACTTCGACGAGGCGATCCGGCTCGCCGACCGGATCGCGATCATGCAGGATGGCCGGGTCATCCAGACCGGCACGCCCGAGGCGCTGGTGACCCGGCCGGCGACCGCCTACGTGGCCGAGTTCACCAAGGAGGTGCCGCGCGCCAAGGTGCTTTCTGTGCGCGCGGTCATGGGTCCGCCCGGCGGCGCCGACGGCTTCGCGGGCGAGGTCGCGGCCGATGCCAAGATCCAGACGATCGCGCGGCAGGTGATCGACGCCGGCCGAGCGTTCGGGGTTACCGATCGCAGCGGCCGGCTGATCGGCCAGATCGACCCTGCCGCCGTGCTCGCCGTGCTGGTCGGTGACCAATCGGCGCCCAGCCATGGCTAGATCCCATGGTCAGGCCTGTGGCTAGACCCCGTGGCTAGACTGCTCACCGCCCGGGCGGTGGCGGCACCGCAGGTATTTCCGCTGCGCGCGCAGTGGCTGCCCTGGGCCGTGCTGCTGGCGGTAACGGTCGGTCTCTATCTGGTTGCCGACCTCGTGCCCTGGGCGTTCCAGTATCCGCGCGCCTGGGTCGTCCCGCTCAAGGTCTGGATCAACGGCCTGATGCACTGGCTGCGCGACGAGGCGAGCTTCGGCCTGTTCACCTTCCAGGAGCTGACCCGCGCCATCGCCTGGCTGCTGCAGAAACCCTTCGACCTGGCGCTCAGCCTGTTCTCGACCGGCTTCCAGAAGGGCATCGGTCAGGATGCGATCCTGATCTGGCCGCGGCTGCCCTGGGTCGCCCTGATCGGCATCCTGGCGCTGATGGCGCGCTACGCCAGGGACCGCGGCCTCGCCGTGCTGGTGGCGCTCTGCTTTCTCTATCTGGCCGTGTTCGGCCAGTGGGAGAGCGCCATGGTGACGCTCGCCTCGATCGTGATCGCGGTGCCGCTCGGCGTGCTCGCCGGCCTGTTCGTCGGCATCGCCGCCTACCGCCACCCCGGCTTCGAGCGCGGGGTCACGCCCTTGCTCGACCTGATGCAGACCGTGCCGATCTTCGCCTATCTGGTGCCGATCCTCTGGTTCTTCGGCTTCAGCCCGGTCGCGGCGATCATCGCGACCATCATCTATGCGACCCCGCCCATGGTCCGGAACGCGGTGCTGGCGCTCCAGCGGGTGCCGGCCGAGGTCAAGGATTTCGGCCGAATGGCCGGCTGTAGCCGGCGCCAGATGATGTGGCGGGTGCTGATCCCATCGGCCCGACCCTGGCTGATGATCGGCGTCAACCAGGTGATCATGCTGTCGCTCAACATGGTGATCATCGCCTCGATGATCGGGGCGGGCGGGCTCGGTTTCGATGTGCTGGCGGCACTCCGCCGGCTCGATTTCGGCGCCGGCCTCGAGGCCGCGATCGCGATCACGCTGCTGGCGATCGCCCTCGATCGCCTCTCGCAAGCCTTCGCGAGCCGGCCGCCGCCCGTCCATGCCGAGGCCGAGCCCGGCTTCCTCAGGCGGCACCCCTACCTGATGACGGCTCTCGCCCTGCTCGCGGCCAGCTGGTTGATCGGCATGGTCGTGCCGGCGATCCAGACCTGGCCCAAGGCCTGGCAGATCACCACCGGCGGTGCCGTCAACCGCGGCATGGAGTGGATCAACCTCCACTTCTTCGACACCATCGAGGCGGTCAAGTCCTGGCTGCTGATCCACCTCATGGTGCCGGTCAAGCGGCTGCTCCTGAGCCTGCCCTGGATCGCGGTGGTCGCCGCCGCAGGGCTCGCCGGCTGGCAGCAGGGCGGTCCGCGCCTGGCGCCGCTGACCGCCGGCTTTGCTCTCTTCATCGCGCTCACCGGCAACTGGGCGAACGCGATGGAGACCGTCTACCTCTGCGGCCTGTCGGTGCTGATCGCCTGTGCGATCGGCATGCCGATCGGCGTGTTCGCGGCGCGCCGCGAGCGGGCGCATCGGATCGTCCAGGCGGTCGTCGACACGCTCCAGACGCTGCCCGCGTTCGCCTATCTGATCCCGGCGGTGATGCTGTTCCGGGTCGGCGACTTCGCCGCGATGCTGGCGGTGATCGCCTATGCGGTCGTGCCGGCGATCCGTTACACCGACCACGGCATCCGCCAGATCGACCCCTCGCTGATCGAGGCCGCGACCGCGGCCGGCTGCACCCGCGGCCAGATCCTGCGCAAGGTCCAGCTGCCTCTCGCCCTGCCGGAGATCATGCTCGGGCTCAACCAGACCATCATGCTGGCGCTCTCGATGCTGGTGATCACAGCCCTGGTCGGCACCCGCGATCTCGGCCAGGAGGTCTATATCGCGCTCGCCAAGGCGGACGTCGGCCGCGGCCTGGTCGCCGGCGTCTGCGTCGCCTGCCTGGCGATGACCGCCGATCGCCTGATCGCGCCCTGGGCCACCGCCCGCAAGCGCCGGCTCGGACTGGCATGACATGACCAGCGAGGCGCTGCGCAAGGCCGCATCGCTCGCCTGCTGGACCGGCAGGGTCGAGCCCGTGCCGCTGGGCGGCGGGATCAGCAATCACAACTTCCTGGTCGAGGACGGCGGCGCCAGGTTCATGGTCCGGATCGGCGAGGACATCGAGGTCCACAACGTGCTTCGGCGCTTCGAGCTCGCGGCCTCGCGCGCCGCCGAGGCCGCCGGCATCGCGCCCGGGGTGGTGCACGCCGGGCCCGGCGCGATCGTGTTCCGCTTCATCGAAGGCCGCACGCTGACGCCCGCGGACGTGCGCGACCCGGCGATGCTCGAGCGCATCCTGCCGTTGATCCGGCGGTGCCATCTGGAGATCCCGAAGCACTTTCGCGGCCCGGCGCCGATCTTCTGGGTGTTTCAGGTGATCCGCGACTATGCCGCGCGCCTGCGCGAGGACCGCTCACGCATAGTCAGGGAACTGCCCCGCCTGCTCGCGGCGGCGGAGAGACTGGAAAAGACCGTGGGGGCGATCGAGCCGGTGTTCGGCCACAACGACCTGCTCGCCGCCAATCTGATCGATGACGGCATCCGGCTGTGGCTGGTCGATTGGGAATACGGCGGCTTCAACAGCCCGCTGTTCGATCTCGGCGGCCTAGCCTCCAATAACGAGCTCTTGCCCGAACAGGAGGAATGGCTGCTGGAGACCTACTCCGGCGCGCCGGTCACCGCCGATCTGCGCCGCCGCTACGCCGCCATGAAATGCGCATCGCTGCTCCGCGAAGCGATGTGGAGCATGGTTTCCGAGCTTCACCTCACGGTCGACTTCGACTACCAGGCCTATACAGCGGAGAACCTGCGCCGGTTCGATCGGGCCTACGCGGCCCTCGCCAGGGACTGAGCCCCATGTCCTGGCCTCCCGGATCGGCCTTAGCTAAGTAAATCTAGCTAAGGAGGGCGTTGGAATGACGACCGTGACGCTCCATGCCGCCAAGACGCAGCTCTCCAAGCTGATCGAGCGCGCCGAGGCCGGCGAGGAGGTGATCATCGCGCGCGGCAAGACGCCGGTCATCCGTCTGGTGCCGATCGGGGCGCCCGAGCCCAAGCGTCAGTTCGGCGCGATGAAAGGCAAGGTCTGGGTGGGTCCGGGGTTCTTCGAACCGCTGCCTGAAGAGGAACTGCGCCTTTGGGAAGGCGGAGATGAATGAGGGCTCCTCGACACGCACGCCTTCCTGTGGTGGCTTGCAGGTGATACCTCGCTGTCGAGCGCGGCACGCGACCTGATCACGGACGAGGCGAGCATGATCTTCGTCAGCGCCGCATCCGCGTGGGAGATCGCGACCAAGCATCGGCTCGGCAAGCTGGCCGGGGCGGCGGCGATCGCACCCGATATCGAGGGTGCGGTCCGGCGCCAAGGTTTCGAGCCGCATGCCGTCGTGTTCGACCGCTATGAGGTTGTTCGCCTGTGGTGACCGGCCTCCCCACGCAGGCGCGCGCGGTGATCGTCGGCGGCGGGATCATGGGCTGCTCGGTCGCGTATCACCTGGCGAGGCTCGGCTGGCGGGACGTCGTGCTGCTCGAGCGCCAGCGTCTGACCAGCGGCTCGACCTGGCACGCCGCGGGCCTGGTCGGCCAGCTGCGGACCAACGCCAACATCACCCGGCTGCTCACCCAGTCGGTCGAGCTCTACGATCGCCTCGAGGCCGAGACCGGCCAGACCAGCGGCTGGAAGATGACCGGCGGCCTACGCCTTGCCTGCACCGCCGACCGGATGATCGAGCTGAAGCGCCAGGCCACGACCGCGCGCAGCTTCGGCCTCGAGATGCACCTCCTGTCGCCGGCCGAGGCGAAGGATCTCTGGCCGCTCATGGACGCAGCCGACCTGGTCGGCGCCGCCTTCCTGCCGACCGACGGCCAGGCCAATCCCTCCGACATCGCCCAGGCGCTGGCCAAGGGTGCGCGCCAGGGCGGCGTCCGAATCATCGAGGACTGCCCGGTGACCGGGTTTCGGACCGAGGGCGGCCGAGTCACGGAGGTGGTCACCGAACATGGAGGCATCGCCTGTGAGGTTGTCGCGCTCTGCGCCGGGCAATGGTCGAACGCGCTCGGCCGGCTGGCCGGCGTGCGCGTGCCGCTCTGCTCGGTCCGGCATCAGTATCTGATCACCGAGCGGATCGAGGGCATCACCCCCGGCCTGCCGACGCTGCGCGACCCCGACCGGCTGATCTATTTCAAGGAAGAAGTCGGCGGCCTGGTGATGGGCGGCTATGAGCCGGATCCGATCGCCTGGGCGACAGACGGTATTCCCGAGGGCTTCCATTTCACGCTCCTCGACCCGGACTGGGATCACTTCGAGCAGCTCATGGGGCCGGCGATGGACCGCGTCCCGGCGCTCGAGCAGGCGGGCATCAAGCAGCTGATCAACGGTCCGGAAAGCTTCACCCCGGATGGCAGCTTCATCCTCGGCGAGGCGCCGGAGCTGAAGGGCTTCTACGTCGGCTGCGGCTTCAACGCCTTCGGCATCGCGGCCGGCGGCGGCGCCGGCAAAGCGCTCGCCGAGTGGATCGCGGCCGGCGAGCCGCCGATGGACCTCTGGCCGGTCGACATCCGCCGTTTCGGCAGCCCGCACGGCGACGACGGCTTCGTGCGCGCGCGCACCCTCGAGCTCTACGGCAAGCACTACACGATCGCCTGGCCGGGCGAGGAGCACAGCAGCGGCCGGCCCTTGCGCCGTTCGCCCCTGTACGACCGGCTACGTGCCGCAGGCGCCGTGTTCGGGGAAAAACTCGGCTTCGAGCGCGCCAACTGGTTCGCCCGCCCCGGGGTCGATGAGCCTCGGGACCGCTACAGCTTCGGCCGGCCCAACTGGTTCGAGGCGGTCGGCCTGGAGCATCAGGCGTGCCGCGAGCGGGTCGCTTTGTTCGATGCCAGCTCGTTCGCGAAGTTCCTGCTGCTCGGGCGCGACGCCGAGCGGGCGCTGTCCTGGATCTGCGCGAACGACGTCGCGCTGCCACCGGGCAAGGTCGTCTATACCCAGATGCTGAACGCACGGGGCGGCATCGAGTGCGATCTCACGGTCACGCGCCTTGCCGATGACGCTTACTACATCGTGACCGGCACGGGCTTTGCGACCCACGACTTCAGCTGGACGCTCCGCCACATCCCGGACGGGGCGGATGCGCGTCTGCTGGATGTGACCTCGGCCTTCGCCGTGCTGCCCTTGATGGGCCCGCGCGCCCGCGACCTGCTGCAGCTGGTGACGGGCGACGACCTCGCCAACGACGGCTTCCCGTTTGGCTGCGCGCGGGAAATCCGGATCGCCGGCGCGCCGGTGCGGGCGCTGCGCGTGACCTACGTCGGCGAGCTCGGATGGGAGCTGCACGTGCCGAGCGAATACGCGCAGACGGTCTTCGACGCCCTGACCCTGGCGGGCCAGCCCTTCGGCCTGGCGCTCGCGGGCTACCGGGCGATCGAATCGCTGCGTCTGGAAAAGGGCTACCGCGCCTGGGGCGCCGACATCGGACCGGACCATACGCCGCTCGAGGCAGGGCTCGGCTTCGCGGTCAAGCTCGCGACCGACCAGTCGTTCCTCGGCCGGGACGCGCTGGTGCGCCAGCGCCAGGACGGCCTCAAGAAGCGGCTCGCCGGCTTCACGGTCGACGATCCGGGCGTGGTCCTGCTCGGCCGCGAGACCATCTATCGCGATGGCGAGCGGATCGGCTGGCTGACCTCGGGTGGCTTCGGCTATACGGTCGGCAAGGCGATCGGCTATGGCTACGTCCGCAATCCCGCGGGCGTCGATGGCGACTGGCTGCGCGCCGGCCGCTACCAGCTCGAGGTCGCGACCGAGCGGGTGCCGGCAACGCTGCATCTGCAGCCGCTTTACGACCCCTTGATGGCGCGGGTGAAGGCCTGAACACCGACAGCGAACGACGAGGCGACATGACCTTGCGCTTGATCCAACTCGGCCTGGGAGGCTGGGGCCGCAACTGGGTGCAGGAGGTGACCCGGGCGACGCCGGGGGTCGAGCCGGTCGCCTGGGTCGATACCGACCCGGCGGCGCGGGCGCAGGCGATCGCCGAGCTCGGGCTGCCCGAGGCGCAGGTGTTCGCGACGCTCGCGCAGGCGCAGACCGCCGTCCGGGCCGATGCCGCGCTGGTGGTGGTGCCGTTCGCAGCCCATGCGGCGGTGACGCGACAGGCCCTCGAAGCCGGCCTTCACGCCCTGGTCGAGAAGCCGTTCACCGAGACGCTTGCGGAAGCGCGCTCGCTGGTCGAGCTCGCCGACGCGCGCCGCCGCGTGCTCATGGTCAACCAGAACTACCGCTGGTTCCCGGCACCCCGGCACGCCCGCGTCCTGCTCGACGAGCGCGCGATCGGCCAGCTGATCGCCTGCTACCTCGACTTCCATTTCGACTATGGCGCCGACTATCGCTACTTCTTCCTCGAGGAGCCGCTGCTGAGCGACATGGCGATCCACCACTTCGACACGCTCCGTTTCGTGCTCGACGACGAGCCGGTGCTGGTCAGCTGCCTGAGCTGGAGCGAGCCTGAGGCACCGTTCAAGGGCCGCCCGGCCGCGCTCGCCTCGATCCGCTTCGCCAAGGGCACGCTGGTGAGCTACCGCGGAAGCTGGATCTCGCGCGGCCCGAGCACGCCCTATGGCGGCCGCTGGCGCCTCGATGGCACCGGCGGCACGATCGAGTTCACGTTTCGCGGCGCCTTCGAGCAACGGGAGAAGCTCGACCGCCTGACGCTTTACCGGCCCGGCGGCCGGCCCGAGATCGCGAGCCTGCCGGCGATGCCTCAGAAGGACCGGGCGGGCGCGCTGGCAGCCTTCGCCCGTTGGGTCGAGGATGGCCAGGCGCCCGCGGCGCTGAGCAGTGCCGAGGACAACCTGAAGAGCCTGGCCCTGATGTTCGCCGCGATCCGCTCGGCCAAGGAGGACGGCCGACCGGTCGCGATTGCGGACATGCTCCAGGAGTTGCCGTCATGACCGGGCTTCGGATCACGGTCTGGAACGAGTTCCGCCACGAGCGCTCGAACTCCGCCGTCGGCAGGGTCTATCCGGACGGCATCCATGAAGCGCTGGCCGGGCCGCTGCGCGAGGCCGGGCATGCCGTGCGCACGGCGACCCTGGACGAGCCGGAGCACGGCCTCGGCGGCGCCGTGCTGGACGAGACCGATGTGCTGCTCTGGTGGGGTCATCAGGCGCACGCCGAGGTGCGGGATCAGGTGGTCGACCGGGTCCAGGCGCGCGTCCTTGCTGGCATGGGCCTGATCGCCCTGCATTCGGCGCATTTCTCCAAGATCTTCAAACGCCTGATGGGTACCAGCTGCGATCTCAAGTGGCGGGTCGCCGACGAGCGCGAGCGGCTCTGGGTCGTAGCACCCGGGCACCCGATCGCGGCTGGCCTGCCGGAGCGGATCGAGCTCGAGCCGGAGGAAATGTACGGCGAGCACTTCGATATCCCAGCACCCGAGGAGCTCGTCTTCGTCAGCTGGTTCCAGGGCGGCGAGGTGTTCCGGAGCGGCTGCTGCTTCCGCCGCGGCGCCGGCCGCATTTTCTATTTTCGGCCGGGCCATGAGACCTACCCGACCTACCACCGGACGCTGGTGCACCAAGTGATCCTGAACGCGGTCGGCTGGGCCGCCCCGGTCGAAAGCCCTGCCGTCAGTCGCGGCCGGTCCGACCCGCTCGAGCGGATCGAGCCGGCCGGCCGATAGCGCCGGTCAGTCAGAGCCAGGCGGAGGGTTCGGCGGCTGCACCGACTCCCGCCATTTGATCGCCTCGAGCTCGGCGGCGACCGCATCCATCACGTCGATGACCGGCTCGACTCGAAACTTGAACACCGCCAAGATCGTAGTCAGCTGGTGAATGGCAGCAAGGTCATCGGTTTCAAGCACCATGTAGCCGCCCCACTCCCCGACCCTGATGACAAACTGGTGGATCGCCAGGCTGGCGGGCTTCTGCCAGGGCAGAAAGAGCTCAAGCACGCGCTTTTGCGCGGCTTCATACCCAGCCGGCGAACCCTGCGGGCGCTCCCACCACGTGATGACGTACTTCATCGATCCCCCCTGGTCGGCAATCCAAAGCCACCGGCCTCCAGTCTAGACCAGAGCGCCGGAGAAGCGAATTGGAATGCCGTCCGGATCGGTGGCGGTGAGCATGCCCTCGGCGCGGCGCGCGTCTGGCAGCGCCTGGGCGAGATCGGACAGCGCCGCTTCGGGCACGCGGAGCTCGTACCAGAGCAGGCCGATGCCGCCCGCGTCGGGCGCAGCCGGCTTGCGCTTCTTGCCCCAGACGTTGAGCGCGACGTGGTGGTGGTAGCCGCCGATCGACATGAAGGTCGCCTGCGGCAGGCTGGAGGTGACGTCGAACCCGAGGCGCTCGACGTAGTAACGCCGCGCGCCCGGCAAATCGTGGGTCTGCAGATGGACATGGCCCATGACGGTGCCGGCGTCGAGCCCGGTCCAGGCCTGACCCGCGGCGGCGCCGGCAGCCAGGACGCCCTCGTGGTCCAGGCGCTCCGTCGTCAGATGGATGCGGCCGTCGACGATCCAGCCGGCGCGCGGCCGGTCGCGGTAGAGCTCGATGCCGTGGCCGTCGGGGTCATCCAGATAGAGCGCCTCGCTGACGTGGTGGTCGGAGGCGCCGGTCAACGGCACGTCGGCCTCGAGCAGATGCCGGAGCTGATGCCCGAGGGCTCGGCGGGTCGGCAGGAGCAGCGCGTAGTGAAAGAGATCGGCGGCCCCGAAGTCGCGGATCGCGCCTCGCCGCTCCTCGAGGGCCAGGAGCCGCCGCTCGCCGACGCCGAGGTCGGCCCGGCCGTCGCCCTCGTCGAGGACCTCCAGCCCGATCGCGCGGCGATAGAAGTCGAGCGAGCGGTCGAGGTCACGGACGCTGAGCCCGACCGCGCCGGGCTCGATCCTCTGGTCGTGCAGGCCCGTCATGCTCCGCTCCGGCGACAGTTGCGCTGCTGGCCAACACGATAGCGCCGGCAACGCTCCGACGCCACAGGAGGGCGGGCCGAGCCGCCGCTGCGGGTTCAGCGGACCAGCAGCAGGCGCGCCGCCAGCGCGGCTATGCCGCAGGTGCCGATCACCAGGCCCATCGGTGCCGCCGTGCCGTCGTGGAGCAGGCCGACCACGGCACCGGCGAGCGCGCCGAAGCCGAACTGGGTGGCGCCCAGGAGCGCCGACACGCTGCCGGCGATCGCCGGGAAGCGATCGAGCGCGCCGGCGACCGCATTGGCGCCTACCAGGCCCATCATGCCGACGTAGAAGAACAGCGCCACCACGATCGCCGCGAGCCCGCCGACATCAAGGCCCGTGATGATCATCAGCGCGAGGCCGGCGATCGCCATCACCATCGTGCCGAGGCCGAGCACGCGCCGGACGCCGAGGTGGGAGACCAGGCGCGCGCTCGCGAACGAGCCGGTCATGATGCCGATCACGTTGAGGCCGAACAACAGGCCGTAGCGCTGCGGTGAGACGCCGAACAGCTCGATGTAGACGAAGGGCGTGGCGGCGATGTAGGCGAACATGCCGGCGAACGCGAAGCCGCCGGCCAGCATGAAGCCGAGGGTCGCACGATCGGCGAGGGAGGCGAGGAAGCTGCTGACGAGCGCGGGCGTGGTCGCGCCGCGACGCCGGGTCTCCGGCAGGACCAGGCGCGCCGCCAGCAGGATCAGCACACCAAACGCCGCCAGCAGCCAGAAGATCGCGCGCCAGCCCGCGAGCAGGAGCAGGTAGCCGCCGATCAGGGGGGCGACCAGGGGTGCCATGCCGGTCACCAGCATGACGAAGGCGAGCGCCCGGGCGGCCTCGATGCCCTCATACAGATCGCGCACGATGGCGCGCGCCAGCACCACGCCGGCGGCCCCGCCCAGGGCCTGCAGCAGACGCAACCCGACCAGTTGTGGCACGTCGGAAACGAGCGCCAGGGCGCCGCTGGCGGCCGCGTAGAGGATCAGGCCAAGCGCCAGGACCGGCCGCCTGCCGACCCGGTCCGAGAGCGGCCCGGACACGAGCTGACCGGCGGCGAGACCGAGGACGAAGGTGCTCAGCGACTGCTGCACCTGGGCATAGGAGGCTGCGAGGTCGAGGGCGATCGCCGGCAGCGCCGGCAGGTACATGTCGACCGAGAGCGGCCCCAGCGCCACCAGCCCGCCCAACACCAGGACCGCCGGCAGCCGCCCAGGCCGCGCCACAGAGGTCAGGGTGCGGCGCCCTTCTGCCGGCCCTGCTGCTGCGAGCCGGGCCCAGCTGTCGCGCAGGCCGACCGTGCGGTTGAAGACCAGCCGGCCCGGCGTCGCGTCCGGATCGAGGCAGAAGTAGCCCTGGCGCTCGAACTGCAGCGCCTCCCCCGGCACCGCCTCAGCGAGCGCCGGCTCGACCCGGCAGTCACGCTAACAGCTCGAGCGAGGCGGGGTTGAGATCCTCGAGAAAATCGCCTTCGGCGCCAGGGTCCGGCCGTGCGAACAGGTGCTCGTAGAGCCGGATCTCGGCCGGCAGGGCGTGGGCGGCCGCGACCCAATGGAGGGTCGCCTTGACCTTGCGCCCGTCCGGGGCATCGCCGCCCCGGGTCGCCGGGTCGTAGGTGCAGCGCAGCTCGACGACCTCGCCGGCGGCATCCCTGATCACCTCTTCGCAGGTGATCAGATAGGCATAGCGCAGGCGCACCTCCCGACCGGGCGCCAGCCGGAAAAACTTCTTCGGCGGGTCCATCATGAAGTCGTCGCGCTCGAGGTAGAGCTCGCGCGCGAAGCTGACGGGCCGGCTGCCGGCGGCCGGGTCCTCCGGATTGTTGACCGCGGCGAAGGTCTCGGTCGCGCCTTCCGGATAATTGGTGATCACGACCTTGAGCGGGCGCAGCACGGCCATCCGGCGCGGGGCGGTCTGGTTCAGCAGCTCGCGCACGGAATGCTCGAGCAGGGCGACCTCGACCAGGTTGTCGCTCTTGGCCACGCCCACCCGGCCGATGAAGTCGCGGATCGCGGCCGGGGGGATGCCGCGCCGGCGCAGGCCCGCGAGCGTCGGCATGCGCGGGTCGTCCCAGCCGCGCACATGGCCCTCGCGCACCAGCTGCACGAGGCGGCGCTTGGAGAGCACGGTGTGCGACAGGTTGAGGCGCGCGAACTCGTACTGGCGCGGCCGCGACGGCACCGGCAGGTGCTCGATCAGCCAGTCGTAGAGCGGCCGGTGGTCCTCGAACTCGAGCGTGCAGAGCGAATGGGTGACGTGCTCGATCGCGTCCGACTGGCCATGCGCGAAATCGTAGGTCGGGTAAATGCACCAGTCGTCGCCGGTGCGCGGGTGGTGGGCGTAGCGGATGCGGTAGAGCACCGGGTCGCGAAGGTTGATGTTGCCGGAGCTCATGTCGATCTTGGCGCGCAGCACCCGGGCGCCCTCGGGAAACTCGCCGGCGCGCATCCTCCGGAGCAGATCGAGGCTCTCGGCGACCGGCCGGTCGCGGTACGGGCTGTTGCGCCCGGGCTCGGTCAGGGTGCCGCGATGGTCCCGAATCTCCTCGGCAGAAAGATCATCGACATAGGCATCGCCCTCGCGGATCAGATGCTCCGCCCAGTCGTACAGCTGGCCGAAGTAATCCGAGGCGAAATGCGCCCGCTCGCCCCAGTCGAAGCCGAGCCAGCGCACGTCGCGTTCGATCGCCAGGATGTACTCGTGCTCCTCCTTGACCGGGTTGGTATCGTCGAAGCGGAGGTTGCAGCGGCCGCCGAAGTCCTTCGCGATGCCGAAGTTCAGGCAGATCGCCTTGGCGTGGCCGATATGGAGATAGCCGTTGGGCTCCGGCGGAAACCGGGTGACGACGGTGTCAGCGCGGCCGGCCGCGAGATCCGCGCGCACGATGTCGCGGATGAAGTCCGAAGGGCCGTCACGCTTGCCGTCCAGAACGACGGCATCAGCACCGCTCATGTATGCTCCGAGCCATCTTCGACCGGACCCCGCCACCGGGCGGCCGCGCGCAAGCCGGCTCTGTCTGCCAGAAAAGCCGCAGCCCGCCAAGCCGCGCGCATTGCCTGAAAGCATAGAGCCGGTCTTGATCGGTGGGCGGAAACGCGCCGTGGTCCCGCCTGGCTGCCCGCTGTCTGGACGCTGGCGCGGGTCGGTGTTCGAGGCCGACGCTGGCGCAGCTCGATACCACCACCGCGGCCGCATGGCCGGCGCGCTCCTAACCGAGCCTTAACCTCCTGGCTGTTCATTCTTCCTTCGGGCGGTCCATGCGACCGTGGGATTCCGCGGCGCTTGGTTTGGCGGGCGATCGGAGTCCCAGGGTCGCATGGAACATCGAACGGGGACATTGCCAGCAAATGGTTGATGAAAAGTTAATCGGCCGCAGCGCGCAGGTCACCACCCGCAGGCGCCGGGTGTGGTCCGGCCGATGCCGCCGCCAGGGCCAGGTGCCGAGCCGCCATGCCCGAGCGGCGGGCGCGCAGACCGGGCGCAATTGCCGCCGGCACGCGATCGCAGGCTGGGCGTTTCCGACATGCGCGGTGCACAAACCGGCTCAATTTCCCCCGGGTCGCGCACGCAGCGCGTCAATCGCCGCCGAGCAGCGAGAGCAGGCTCTGCGCGACCACCTCGGTCGCCTTGAAGAGGTCGGCAAGCGGCAGGCGCTCGTCGGCGCGGTGGGCGTTGGCGTCCTCGATCGTGTGCGGGCCGGCGCCGTAGAGGACGATCGGCACGCCGGCCGCGGCATAGTGCCGAGCATCGGTATAAAGCGGCACGCCCTTGGCCGCGACCGGCTCGCCCATGATCCGGCTGGCGTGACGGCAGAGGACCTCGGTCAGGCGCTCGCTGCCGGGAAGAGGCTTGAGCGGCTCGGCGAGGAGGATGCGCCGGACCTCGACCCGCGCTTGCGGGAAGGCCCGCGCCGCGCCTTCGATGACGCCCCTGAGCTCGGCCTCGACCTTGGCCGGGTTCTCCTCCGGGATCATCCGCCGGTCGAGGCGGAAGGTGATCCGATCGGGGACGACGTTGGTGTTGATCCCGCCCCGGATCAGCCCGACCGTGAGCTGCGGCGAGCCGATGCCCGGGACCGTCGACAGCCGGCGCGTGAGGCCCTTGCGCCAGGCGTACAGCGCGCCCAGCACATGGTTCGCGGCCTCGAGCGCATCGACGCCGGTGAACGGCATGGCGGCGTGGGCCGAGCGGCCGTGGACCTCGACCTCGAGGTGCAGGCAGCCGTTGTGGGCGTTGACCACGGCGTACGCAAAGCCCGCGCCGAGCGCGTAATCGGGCTTGCTGATGCCCTCGGCCAGGAGCCACTTGGGGCCGATCTCGCCGCCCGCCTCCTCATCGTAGGTGAGGTGCAGCTCGACCGTGCCGCCGAGCCTGGCGCCGGCCGCCTCGAGCGCCAGGAGGGCGAAGGCGTAGGTCGCGAAATCGGACTTCGAGACCGCGACGCCGCGCCCGTACATCCAGCCGTCCACGACCTCGGCGCCATAGGGATCGCGGCTCCAGCCCTCGCCCGGGGGCACGACATCGCCGTGAGCGTTGAGCGCGATCACCGGACCGGCACCGAAGCGGCGACGCACCACGAGGTTGGTAGCACTGACCATCCCGTGGTCGCGGACCAGGGCGTCCGGCACCGGAAGCCGCTCGACCGTGAGACCGAGCCCTTCCAGCAGCTCCGCCGCCCGTTCGGCATGGCGCGCGCAGTCGCCCGGCGGATTGTCGGATGGCACCCGGACCAGCTCGGCAAGGAAGCGCTGCTCGGCCCCGCGCTGATGGCTGAGGAATTCGCTGATCGTGGCAGGAGCATCGGCCATGGCGGTTCGTCCGTAAGGGGGGTCAGCCGGCTTGAAGAGCGTGGGCGGCGGCGTTGTGGGCAGCGCGCAGGCTCGCGATGTCGAGGCCCGGGATCTGGCCGTCCTCGACCAGCCAGCGGCCCTGGACCATGACCCGGTCGGCACGGCTGGCGCCGCACAGGACGAGCGCCGCGAGCGGGTCGCCGGCGCCGGAGAAGCGAAGCTCATCGAGGCGGAACAGCGCGAGGTCGGCCTGCCTGCCCGGCGCGATCCGGCCGAGGTCCGGCCGGCCGAGGCAGGCGGCCGAGCCTTCGGTCGCCCAGCGCAGCGCGTCACGGTGCGAGATCTGGTCCGCGCCATGGCGCAGGCGCTGGAGCAGGAAGGCGCGGCGCACCTCCTCGATCAGGTTCGAGGCATCGTTGCTGGCCGAGCCGTCGACACCGAGCCCGACCGGGGCGCCGGCGCGCTCGAGCGCCGGCACCGGGCAGCAGCCCGAGGCGAGGATCATGTTCGAGGTCGGGCAATGGCTGACCGCGACCCGGGCACGGCCCAGACGCTCGATCTCGGGCTGATCGAACCAGATGCCATGCGCCAGCCAGACCCTCTGATCGAGCCAGCCGAGGCGCTCCAGGTAATCGAGCGGGCGGCGGCCGAAGCGCGCGCGGCACCAGGCATCCTCGTCCTCGGTCTCGGCGAGATGGGTGTGCAGGCGGACCTGGTGGCGGGCGGCGAGCGCGGCGCTCTCGCGCATCAGGCTCTCGGTGACCGAGAACGGCGAGCAGGGGGCAAGCGCGATCTGGACCATCGCCCCCGCGCCCGGCTCGTGGTAGCGGCCGATCAGGCGCTCGCAGTCGGCCAGAATCGTCTCTTCCGACTGCACCACCTGGTGGGGCGGCAGGCCACCCTGGTCGCGTGAGAGGCTCATCGAGCCGCGGGTCAGGACGACGCGCAGACCGAGCTTGCGCGCCTCCTCGACCTCAAGATCGATCGCGTCCTCGAGGCCGGGCGGAAAGACGTAGTGGTGGTCGCTCGTGGTGGTCGTGCCGGACAGGAGCAGCTCGATGAGCGCTGTGCGCACCGCCAGGCGCAGGTGTTCGGGCCGCAGCCTCGCCCAGATCGGATAGAGCGCTTCCAGCCAGGGAAACAGCGGCTTGTCGATCGCCGGCGGGCAGGCGCGCGTCAGCGTCTGATAGAAGTGATGGTGGCTGTTGATCAGGCCCGGCAGAACCACGTGGGCCGAGGCGTCGAAGCGCGTCGTGCCTAGCGTCCGGGGTTGGCCGCCCGCCGGCACCACTTCGACGATCCGGCCCTGCTCGACCACGAGGCCGCCCGCGGCATCACCCTCGGCCAGGATCGCGAGCGGATCGGCGAGCCAGAGCGGCGCTGCCGGATCAGCTGCCGTCATTGCGGGGACTCGATGTGGCGGAGCACGTCGAGCAGCACGCGCACGGCGAGGTCGGCATCCTCGACGCTGATCGCTTCCGCCGGATTGTGGCTGATGCCGCCCCGGCAGCGCACGAACAGCATGGCGACCGGGCACAGCGCCGCGATCGCGATCGCATCATGCCCGGCGCCGCTCGGCAGGAGCCGCGGCGTCACGCCGGCGCGCGCGACCGCGGCGCTGAGCGCCTGGATCAACCCGGGATCGCAGGTGACCGCGGGCGCATCGTGGAAAGGCTCGATCGTGACCTCGACCCGCCGCCGTTCGGCGATCGCGGCGAAGCTCGCCTCGAGCACCGCGAGCGCCGCCAGCCGAGTCGCATCCGCGGGCGCGCGGACGTCGGTCGTGAAGCGCGCCGCCCCGGGCACGACGTTGGCCGAGCCGGGCCGCGCCTCGATCTGGCCGACGGTCGCGACCAGGTCAGGCGTCGCTTGGCCCTCGCGCTCGACCACCAGCACCATCTCGGCGGCCGCGGCGAGCGCATCGCGGCGCAGCGCCATGGGCACGGTGCCGGCGTGGCCGGCCTCGCCCTTGACCTGAACCCTTGCGCGGGTCGCGCCATTGATCGCGGTGACGACGCCAAGCGCCAGGCCCTCGGCCTCGAGCACGGGACCCTGCTCGATGTGCACCTCCAGATAGCCGAGCACGCCCCCCGGCCGGCGGGCGCAGCCCGCGTAGTCTCGCGCATCGCAGCCCGCCTCGGCGAGCGCCTCGCGCACAGCCACGCCGTCGCGGTCGCGGGCATCGAGCAGGTTCGGGTCGAGGGTGCCGGCAACCGCGCGCGAGCCGGTCAGCGCGGTCGGAAAGCGCACGCCCTCCTCGTCGCCGAAGGCAATCACCTCAATCGCGACCGGCAGGCGCAGGCCCTCCCGATGCAGCGCCTCGACCGCGGCGATGCCGGCGAGCACGCCGAGACTGCCATCGTACTTACCGGCGTCGGCGACCGTGTCGATGTGCGAGCCGATCATCACGGCGGGCGCGCCGGCGCGGCTCGCCTCGTAGCGGCCGACCACGTTGCCGACCGCGTCGATCCGGGCGGCCATGCCGGCCGCCTGCATCCACGCCACGACCTGGTCCATGGCCAGGCGGTGCGCCGGCGATAGATAGAGGCGGGTCAGCCGGTCCTGCTCGTCGCTGAAGGTCGCGAGCTCGTCGAGGCGGGCCATCAGCGCGGTACCGAATGCGAGTCCGGTCATGGCATCAGCTCCCCTGACGGCAACATATCCCTGAGGCGAAGCAGCGCGATCCGCTCGATCTCGGCGAGTGCCGTCGCCTGCTCCGTCGCCTGGTCGTGCGCGAGGCGGCGCTCGAACGCCGCCAGGATCTCGGCCTTGCTCCGGCCCTTGACCGCCATGACGAAGGGGAAGCCGAAGCGCGCCTGGTAGGCGTCGTTGAGGGCGGTGAAGCGGGCCCGCTCGTGATCGGTCAGCCGGTCGAGGCCGGCGCCCGCCTGCTCCCTGCTGGAGTCTGCGGTCAGCCGGCCGGCGCGCGCGAGCCGACCGGCGAGATCGGGATGGGCTTCGATCAGCGCGCGTTGAGCCTCGGCCGGGGCTTCGCGCAGGACCGCGCAGAGCGCCCGATGCAGCCCCTCCGCCTGGTCGGCGTCGGCCGGCAGGCCGCGCTCGAACGCGGCTTCGGCGATCCAGGGCGAGTGCTCGAACACCTGGCCGAACATCGCGACGAAGGCATCGCGCTCCATGGCGCTGGGGTGCGAAGCCTGGGATCTGGTAGTCTCGCTCATCGGTTCGATTCTTGCTGCTCGCGCCCAGGACGGGCGATCGTGCGCAGAGCTTAGCCGACCTTGGTCGCCAACGCCGTTCGGATTTTTTTGAAAGTGCTTGCGCATCGCGGCTATTTGCGCGTTCCGCGGCGGGGCTTAGAGATGGGCAGGAAGAACGTGCGGGGCAAGCGCAGACGCCGGAGCTGCAAGGTCGCAGACACCGCCCGCCGACGCTTCGCCGGGAGGCCTCGATGCCATGACCAACGCTGCGGGAGGAGCTTCGGGCCGGCTCACGACCCACGTGCTCGACACCATGAGCGGCGAGCCGGGGGCGGGGATCGCGGTCGAGCTGTTCCGCCTCGAGGGCGAGCGGCAGGAGTGGCTCGCGCGGGTCTCGACCAACGCCGACGGTCGCTCGCCGGCGCCGCTGCTCGAGGGGCCGGGGCTGCGGCCGGGCGTGTACGAGTTGCGGTTCCATGTCGGCGACTATTTCCGGTGCCGCGCGGTGGCACTGCCCGAGCCCGCCTTTCTCGACCTCGTGCCGATCCGATTCGGGATCGCCGACCCGGCGCGGCACTATCATGTGCCACTTCTCATTTCGCCGTTCGGCTATTCGACCTATCGTGGCAGCTGACGAAGAGGCAGGTCCATGCGCCAACAGGTCCGATTTCTGCTCGGCCAGGAGCTGCGGGAGCTCGATCGGGTCGACCCGACCATGACCGTGCTCGACTGGCTGCGTCTGGTCGAGCGCCGGACCGGCACCAAGGAGGGCTGCAACGAGGGCGACTGCGGCGCCTGCACGGTCGCGGTCGGCCGGCTCTCTGAAGGGCGCATCCGCTACCAGGCGGTCAACGCCTGCATCCGCTTCATGGGCCAGCTAGATGGCTGCCAGCTGCTCACGGTCGAGGACCTCGCGGGCCCGGACGGCACGCCCCACCCCGTGCAGCGGGCGATGGTCGAATGCCACGGGGCACAGTGCGGCTTCTGCACGCCGGGCTTCGTCATGTCGCTGTTCGTGCTCTACGAAAACGACCCCAAGGCCGACCACAGCACCACGTCGCTGAGCCCTGAGCGGGTCGACGACGCGCTCGCCGGCAACCTCTGCCGCTGCACGGGCTATGCCCCGATCGTCGCCGCCACGCACCGGATGCTGCAGCTGAGCCGGGGCGAGCCCGACCGGTGGGCGGCCCAGCGGCCGGACACGATGGAGCGCCTCGACGCTCTGCACGACGACGCGACCGTCACCGTCGGCGATGCGGAGCGCCAGTTCCACGCCCCTGCCACGGTCGAGGCGCTGGCCGACCTCCTGCTCGAGCATCCGGAGGCGCGGATCGTCGCGGGCGCGACCGACGTCGGCTTGTGGGTCACCAAGGACCTTCGCGTCCTCGATCGTGTGATCGACATCGGCCGTGTGCGCGAGCTGCAAGCGATCGAGGACAAGGGCGATGCGCTCGCGATCGGTGCGGGCGTGACCTACGCCGACGCCATGCCGGTCCTCGCCAGGCTCTATCCCGACATCGGCGAGGTCTTCCGCCGGCTCGGCGGCGAGCAGGTCCGGAACGTCGGCACCATCGGCGGCAACATCGCCAACGGCTCGCCGATCGGCGACAGCCCGCCGATGCTGATCGCGCTCGGCGCCCGGCTGGTGCTGCGCCGCGGCCGGGAGCGCCGCGAGCTGGCGCTGGAAGACTTCTTCATCGACTACGGCAAGCAGGACCGTCGGCCTTCGGAGTTCGTCGAGACCGTCCTCCTGCCGAAGCCGGCCCCCGGCCTGCGCTTTCGCGCCTACAAGATCGCCAAGCGCTTCGATCAGGACATCTCGGCGGTGCTCGGCGCCTTCGCGCTCACCATCGAGGACGGCAAGGTCGTGACTGCGCGGATCGCCTATGGCGGCATGGCGGCAACGCCCAGGCGCGCAGCCAAAGCCGAGCAGGCCCTGACCGGCCAGCCCTGGACCGAGGCCTCGCTCGCGGCGGCCATGACGGCGCTGGCCGAGGACTTTTCCCCGATCACCGACTGGCGCGCGAGTGCCGGCTACCGCGCCAAAGTCGGAGCCAATCTCCTGCGCCGCCTGTTCATCGAGACCACGGATGACGCGGCCGACACCCGTCTGGTCGGCGATCGGAGCCTCGCTCATGTCTGAGCCGATTCTTTCCGAACAGATCGGTGGTGGCGTTCGCCAGCCGCGCCGGCACGACAGCGCCTGGAAGCACGTCAGCGGCAGTGCCACCTACATCGACGATGTGACCCCACCCGCGGGCCTGCTCCACGTCTACCTCGGCATCAGCAACCGGGCGCACGCGCGGCTCACCAAGCTCGACCTGGAGCCCGTGCGCCAAGCTCCGGGGGTCGTGCTGGTGCTGACCGCAGCCGACGTGCCAGGCGTCAACGACGTCAGCCCGACCCATCGTCACGACGAGCCGCTGCTGGCGACCACCGTGGTCGAATACGCCGGCCAGGCGCTGTTCGCGGTCGCGGCGGTGACCCGGGACCAAGCGCGCCGCGCCGCCCGGCTCGCGGTCGTCGAGTACGAGGATCTGCCGGCGGTCCTCGACGTCGAGGCGGCGGGGCCTGACGGCAAACTGGTGACCGATCCCTTGACCTTGCAGCGCGGCGACGCTGCGGCCGCGCTTGCCCGAGCCCCGCACCGGATCTCGGGCAAAATGGCGATCGGCGGCCAGGACCACTTCTACCTCGAGGGCCAGATCGCGATGGCGATCCCGGGCGAGGACGACGAGGTCACGGTCCTGTCCTCGACCCAGCACCCGAGCGAGATCCAGCACATGGTCGCGATCGTGCTGGGGGTGCCCAACAATGCCGTGACCGTCGAATGCCGGCGCATGGGCGGCGCCTTCGGCGGCAAGGAGACCCAGGGCAACCTATTCGCCTGCATCGCCGCGATCGTCGCCAAGAAGACCGGCCGCGCGGCCAAGATCCGGCCCGATCGCGACGACGACATGGTGATCACCGGCAAGCGCCACGACTTCATTGCCGATTATGCCGTGGGGTTCGACGACGCGGGCCGGATCCATGGGGTCGACATCACCTATGCCGCGCGCTGCGGCTATTCGGCCGATCTGTCCGGGCCGGTGACCGACCGGGCGCTGTTTCACGCCGATAACTGCTATTACTTCGAGAATGTGCATCTGCGCTCGCTGCCGCTCAAGACGAATACCGTCTCGAACACCGCGTTCCGCGGCTTCGGCGGCCCCCAGGGCATGGTCGCGGGCGAGCGGCTGATCGAGGAGATCGCCTACGCACTGGGCAAGGACCCGCTCGAGGTCAGGAAGCTCAACTTCTATGGCCGAGGCGAGCGCGACGTCACTCCCTACCACCAGACGGTCGAGGACAACGTCATCGTCGAGATCGTGGCCGAGCTCGAGCAGAGTGCCGACTACTGGGGCCGCCGCCGGGCGATTCGCGAGCACAATGCGAAGAGCCGGGTGATCAAGCGTGGGCTGGCGCTGACCCCGGTTAAGTTCGGGATCTCCTTCACCGCGACCCAGTACAATCAGGCCGGCGCGCTCGTCCACGTCTACACCGACGGCAGCATCCATTTAAACCACGGCGGCACCGAGATGGGCCAGGGCCTCTATACCAAGGTCGCGCAGGTGGTGGCCGAGGAGTTCCAGGTCGACGTCGATCAGGTGCGGATCACCGCGACCACCACCGCGAAGGTGCCGAACACCTCGGCGACCGCCGCCTCCTCAGGCTCCGATCTGAACGGCATGGCGGCGCAGGCGGCCGCGCATACAATCAAGGCGCGTCTGGTCGGGTTTGCCGCCGAGCACTGGGGCGTGCCCAAGGAGCAGATCGCGTTCCTGCCCGGGCGGGTCCGGGTCGGCAACCAGGAGATCCTGTTCCGGGAGCTGATCTGGCAGGCCTACCTCGCCCGCGTCTCCTTGTCCTCGACCGGCTTCTACAAGACGCCCAAGATCCACTGGGACCGGGCGAGCGGCCGCGGCCGGCCGTTCTATTATTTTGCCTATGGCGCGGCGGTGAGCGAGGTCGCGGTCGACACGCTGACCGGCGAATACAAGGTCGAGCGGGTGGACATCCTGCACGAGGTCGGGCGCTCGCTGAACCCGGCGCTCGACATCGGCCAGGTCGAGGGCGGCTTCGTCCAGGGCATGGGCTGGCTCACCACCGAGGAGCTCTGGTGGGACCGCGAGGGCCGCCTGCGCACCCACGCGCCGAGTACCTACAAGATCCCGGCCTGCTCCGACCGGCCGCGGGTCTTCAACGTCCGTCTGCTCGAGAATACCGAGAACCGCGAGGATACGATCTTCAAGTCGAAGGCGGTCGGCGAGCCGCCCTTGATGCTCGCGATCTCGGTCCTGCACGCGCTCTCGGATGCGATCGCCAGCACCCAGGACTACCGGCTCTGCCCGCGGCTCGACCCGCCGGCCACGCCCGAAGCGGTCCTGACCACGATCGAGCGCTTGAAGGAGCGGGCCAGCACAGAGCGAGGTGGCGGATGACCGCGCTGGTCGCAATCCTCCGCCGGCTGCTCGCTGAGCGGGAGCCCGTGGTGCTGGTGCGCGTGGCCCTGGCCAAGGGCTCGACGCCGCGCGAGGCGGGCGTCAGCATGCTGGTCGCGGCCGGCGCCGTGCACGGCACGATCGGCGGCGGTCGGCTTGAGTGGGAGGCGATCCTTCGCGCCCGGGAGCTGCTGACCGGCGATGAGACCAGGGCGACCCTCGAGGTGCCGCTCGGTCCGGCGGTCGGCCAGTGCTGCGGCGGCCACGTGACGCTCAGCCTGGCGCGCGCCGGCGCCGCCGAGCTCGCCGAGCTCGAGGCGGCGGCTGCGGCCGAGCGGGCGGACTGGCCCCTGGTCCTGCTGTTCGGCGCCGGCCACGTCGGCAAGGCGCTCGCCCGCGCGCTCGCTCCCTTGCCGCTCCGGCTGCGCTGGATCGACGGCCGGCCGGACGCGTTCCCGAGCCCGCCGCTCGAGGGACCCGACGTCCTGGTCACGGACAAGCCGCTCACCGAGATCCGGGCGGCGCCCGCCGGCAGCGCCTACTTCGTGATGACCCACAGCCACGGCCTGGACTTCGAGGTCTGCGAGGCGATCCTCCGGCGCGCCGACTTCGCCTATCTCGGGCTGATCGGCTCGCGCACCAAGCGCACCCGCTTCGAGCGCGGCTGGCGCGAGCTCGGCCTCACCGATGCAGAGATCGGGCGGCTGGTTTGCCCGATCGGTGGCCGGCTGCGCGACAAGCGGCCGGAGGTGATCGCGGCGCTCGCCGCCGCCGAGCTCCTGCTGGCGCTCGCGACGCCGGCCCAAGTCAGCGAACCGCAGACGCCCGGAGAGGCAGCATGACCGAGCCCGCGCCTTCCAACTCGCCGCCGCGGCTGGAGCTCCGCGAGATCACCAAGCGCTTCCCGGGTGTGGTCGCCAACGACCGGGTGAGCTTCCAGGTCGCGCCCGGCGAGGTCCACGCCCTGCTCGGCGAGAACGGCGCCGGCAAGTCGACCATCGTCAAGATCATCTATGGCGTGCTGCACGCCGACGAGGGCAGCATGCTCTGGCAGGGCCAGCCGGTCCGGGTCGCCGATCCGCATGCCGCGCGCGCGCTCGGCATCGGCATGGTGTTCCAGCACTTCTCGCTGTTCGAGGCGATGACCGTGCTCGAGAACATAGCGCTCGGCGTCGATGGCGTCACCGACATGCGAGCGCTCGCCAAGAAGATCGAGGAGGTGTCGCACGCCTACGGCCTGCCCCTCGACCCGGCGCGCGAGGTCCACACGCTCTCGGTCGGCGAGCGCCAGCGGATCGAGATCGTCCGCTGCCTGCTGCAGAGCCCGAAGCTTTTGATCATGGACGAGCCGACCTCGGTCCTGACCCCGCAGGAGGTCGACCGGCTGTTCGAGACGCTCCGCCAGCTCGCGGCCGAAGGGGTCTCGATCCTCTACATCAGCCACAAGCTCGACGAGATCAAAGCGCTCTGCGATTACGCGACCATCCTGCGCGCCGGCAAGCTGGTCGCGACCTGCAACCCCAAGGCCGAGACCGCCAAGAGCATGGCGCAGCTGATGATCGGCGCCGAGGTCCGGACGCTCTCGAGGCGGGCCGGCAACGGCGGCGGCGCGCCGCGGCTGAACGTCCAGAACCTCGAGCTGCCGGCCGACGGGCCGTTCGGTACCACGCTCAGGGACATCTCGTTCGAGGTCCGCCAGGGCGAGATTTTCGGCATCGCGGGCGTCGCCGGCAACGGCCAGAACGAGCTGTTCCAGGCGATCTCGGGCGAGCGCCTGCTGGCCGGGCCCGAGATGGTCAGGATCGACGACCACCCGGTCGGCCGGGTCGGCGCGGGCGGCAGGCGCAAGCTGGGTTTGTGCTGCGTGCCCGAGGAGCGCAACGGCCATGGCGCCGTGCCCGACATGTCGCTCATCGAGAACGCCGTGCTGAGCGGCCGCCATCGCATGAAGCTCTCCGCGGGCGGCTTCATCCAGAGCCGCGCGGCCGGCAGCTTCGCCGAGAGGATCATCCAGGAGTTCAACGTCAAGACGCCGAGTGCGGCGGCCTCCGCCCGCTCGCTGTCCGGCGGCAACCTGCAGAAGTTCATCGTCGGCCGCGAGGTCCTGCAGGACCCGGGCGTGCTGGTGGTGTCGCAGCCGACCTGGGGGGTCGATGCCGGCGCCGCCGCCCAGATCCATCAGGCGCTGTTCAACCTCGCCGGCGCGGGTGCTGCGGTGCTCGTGATCTCGCAGGACCTGGACGAGCTGCTGACGCTCACCGACCGGCTCGCGGTGATCAACGTCGGCGTGCTCTCCACGACGCTCACGACCGCGAATGCCTCGCTCGCCGAGATCGGCCTGCTCATGGGCGGCCTGCACGGCATGGACGAGCACGTGCCGCCGCACGATCCAGGCGTCATCGCCGGGGGAGTCGCCGCCACGGGAGTTTCCCAAGGAGCGTCCCATGTCGCTTAAGATCGAGGCGCGGCCCGAGGTCAGCCGCCGGCTGCTCTACGTCACGCCGTTGCTCGCGGTGGCGCTCACCGTGATCGCGGGCTTCTTCATTTTCCTGTTCATGGGCTACGACCCGCTGCTCTCGCTCTACCACTTCTTCATCTCGCCGGTGACCAGCCTCTACGGCCTGTCCGAGCTCGCCCTCAAGGCCTCGCCGCTGGTCCTGATCGCGGTCGGCCTCGCGATGGGCTTTCGCGCCAACGTCTGGAACATCGGCGCCGAGGGCCAGCTGACCATGGGCGCGATCGCCGGCGGCGGCATCGGGCTCTGGCTCTGGGGTGAGGAGGGTGCCTGGATCCTGCCGCTGATGTGTCTCGCGGGCCTGCTCGGCGGCATGGCCTACGCGGCGATTCCGGCCTTCCTCAAGACCCGCCTGGATGTCAACGAGATCCTGACCAGCCTGATGCTGACCTACGTCGCGACCCTGTTCCTCAGCATGCTGGTCTACGGGCCCTGGAAGGACCCCGAGGGCTTCGGCTTTCCCCAGACCCGGATGCTGAGCGAGGCTGCGATCCTGCCGGTGGTTCTCGAGGGCACCCGGCTGCACGTCGGCGTGCTCGTGGCGCTCCTGGTCGCGGTCGGCGCCTGGGTCGTGATGACCCGGACGGTGATCGGCTTCGAGCTCAAGGTGGTCGGCCAGGCGCCGGCGGCCGCGGCCTATGCCGGCTTCGACCGCAACCGCATGGTCTGGCTCTGCCTGCTCGCCAGCGGCGGCCTCGCCGGCCTCGCCGGCCTGTTCGAGGTCGCGGGTCCCATAGGCCAGCTGATCCCGAGCCTGACCCCGGGATACGGCTTCACCGCGATCATCGTCGCCTTCCTTGGCCGGTTGCATCCGCTCGGCATCATCCTCTCCGGCCTCTTGATGGCGCTCTCCTACATCGGCGGCGAGAACGCCCAGGTCGAGGTCGGCCTGCCGCAGGCGGTGACCGGCGTATTCCAGGGCCTCTTGCTATTCTTTCTGCTGGCGACCGATTTTCTGACCCGCTACCGCATCCGCTCGGTCGCCCCGCGCCGGGAGGTCGCCCCCGCATGAGCTTCGATGCCGCCGTCCTGGTCCTGGTCACCATCATCAGCGCCGCCACGCCGTTGCTGTACGCCGCGCTCGGCGAGCTCGTGGTCGAGAAGTCGGGCGTCCTCAACCTCGGCATCGAGGGCATGATGCTGGCGGGCGCGGTCACCGCCTTCGCGGTCACCGTGACCACCGGTAGCGCCACCCTCGGCATCGTCACCGCAGCGCTCGCCGGGACCCTCATGGCGCTGGCGTTCGGCGCGCTGACGCTTTCGCTGCTCGCCAATCAGGTCGCGACGGGCTTGGCACTCACGATCTTCGGCATCGGCCTCTCGGCGCTGCTCGGCTCGGGCTTCGTCGGCATCCCGGTCGACCGCCTGCCGCGGCTCGCGATCCCGGGCCTCTCCGCACTGCCGGTGGTCGGCCCGCTGCTGTTCCATCACGACGTGCTGGTCTACCTCTCGGTGCTGGCCACGGTCGGCGTCGCCTGGTTCCTCAAGCGCACCCGCGCCGGCATGATCCTGCGCGCGGTCGGCGAATCCGACGTCTCGGCGCATTCGATCGGCTACGACGTGATCAAGGTGCGCTACCTCGCGGTCCTGTTCGGCGGCGCCATGGCCGGGCTCGGCGGCGCCTTCCTGTCGCTCTCCTATACCCCCATGTGGGTCGAGCAGATGACCGCCGGGCGGGGCTGGATCGCGCTGGCGCTGGTGGTGTTCGCCTCCTGGCGACCCTGGCGCCTGCTGGCGGGTGCCTATCTGTTCGGCGGCGTCACCATCCTGCAGCTCTACGCCCAGGGCTCGGGCACGTTCGGGGTGCCCGCCCAGGTGATGTCGATGCTGCCTTATCTCGCGACCATCCTCGTGCTCGCGGCGATCGCCGGCGGCCCCTGGAAGGGCCGCCTTGACGCGCCTGCCTGCCTCGGCAAGCCATTCCGGCCGGCCACCTGATCCAACTCAGCCCAGGGAGACCAAGGTCATGCATTTCCATCTTTCGCGCCGCCGCTTCCTTGCCGGGACCGCCGCCTCGAGCGCCCTGCTGCTGGCCCGCCCCGGGCTCGCCGCCGGGCCGCTCAAGTGCGCCTGGGTGTACGTCGGACCGGTCGGCGATTTCGGCTACAGCTACCAGCATGACCTCGGCCGCAAGGCGGTCGCCGAGCACTATGGCGACAAGGTCGCGACCAGCTTCGTCGAGAAGGTCGCCGAAGGGCCGGATGCCGACCGGGTAATGCGCCAGCTCGCGACCACGGGCAACAGCCTGATCTTCGCGACCTCGTTCGGCTTCATGAACTCGGCCGTACGGACCGCCAAGCAGTTCCCGAAGGTCAAGTTCGAGCACGCGACCGGTTACCAGACCGCGCCCAATCTCGCGGTCTACAACGCCCGCTTTTACGAGGGCCGGGCGGTGATCGGCACGATTGGCGGCATGATGACCAAGTCCGGGATCGTCGGCTACATCGCCTCGTTCCCGATCCCCGAGGTCGTGATGGGCATCAATTCCTTCACGCTCGCGGCCCAGAAGCACCGGCCCGACATCCAGATCAAGGTGGTCTGGGTCAACAGCTGGTACGATCCGGGCAAGGAGGCCGACGCCGCCAAGGCGCTGATCGACCAGGGCGCGGACATTCTCGCCCAGCATACCGACAGCCCGGCGGCGCTCCAGGTCGCCCAGGACCGGGGCGTGCACGCCTTCGGCCAGTCCTCCGACATGGCCAAGTTTGCGCCCAAGGCGCAGCTCAGCGCGATCGTCGATGACTGGGGGCCCTACTACATCGACGAGGTCAAGGCGGTCATCGACGGCACCTGGAAGACCCACAACGTCTGGCTCGGGCTGAAGGAGGGCATGGTCGTGATCGCGCCCTACGGCCCCGACGTGCCGCCCGACGTCGCCCAGGCGGCGGATGCGGTCAAGGCGGGGATCATCGCCGGCACGCTGCATCCGTTCGACGGTCCGGTCAGCAACCAGAAGGGCGAGGTCGTGATCGCCCAGGGCCAGCACGCTTCCGACGAGCAGCTGCAGAAGATGGACTGGTACGTCAAGGGCGTGCAGGCCTGAGCTGGGGTGCCATGACCGGACGCCGATGCGCCGCGACCGGTCAGGACGCCCGGGCGCGCTCTCGCCGGCGGAGGAGAGCCTGTTCCAGGGTCATGCGGATGAAGCGCTGATACGGAATGCCTTCCTCTCTGGCGCGGGCCTTGAGGGCGTCCAGCAGCTCCTCGGACAGGCGCAGGTTGACCGACCGGCCTTTGGGCCGGACCTCGTAGCGGAGCGGAACCATATGCTCGGGCCGGATGTAGTCGCTCAGATCCTGGTCGAGGAAGGCCTCGGCCTCCTCATCAGTTCGCAATCTCGGGACGCGCTTGACCATAGGTCCGGATCTCCCTCTTGTGCATGTATCGGGCACTGATCGGACGCAGCAGCGTCCGACCCTCTCGTTCACGCAGGGTGAACGCCACAAAGATGTGGCGGCCATCCGCGGCGAGGCCCATGGCGATCAGCCGATCCTCCTCATCCGAGTGCTTCGCGTCGGGGAGAATCAGCATCGCGCCACGCACCAAGGCGGTCTCGATCTCCTCGATGGAGACACCGTGCCGCTGGCACTTGGCGAGGTTGCCGCTGTCCCAGTCGAAGCCTTCGAATGCCGTCGGTCGCACTCCGACAGGATATGCAAATGCCTCTACAAATGTCAATACGTCCGGGAGCGCGGTAGCGCTAAAGCTCGACTGTTGCGGCGAGCGCGCGGGGCCCTTGTTCGACCATGAAGTCCGCGAACGCCTTGACCTTCGCCGGCAGGAGGCGGCGGTGCGGGTAGAGAACGGCGAGCACCGCGGGCTCGGGCGGAAAGTCGGGCAGCACCGGCTCGAGGCGGCCGGCGCGCAGATGCGCCGCGACCTCCCAGAGCGGCTTCAGCGCGATTCCCTGGCCCATCAGCGCCCATTCGGTCAGCACGTCGCCGTCGTCGGCGTCGAGCGGACCGGCAACCGGCAGGGTGACCGGCCCGTCCGGCGTGGCAAGCGTCCAGCGGAACTGCTGCGAGCCGGCAAAGCGGAGCAGCAGGCAGCGGTGTGCGAGCAGGTCCTCGGGCACCCCCGGGTGCCCGTGCGCCTCGAGATAGGCGGGAGCGGCGCAGAGCACCCGCGGGCAGTCGGCGATCTTCCGCTGGGTCAGGCTCGAATTCGGCGAGCGCCGCCATCCGGATCGCGCAGTCGACCCCTTCCTGGAGGAGGTCGATCAGGTGGTCGGAGAGCCGGAGGCGGACGTCGACCTCGGGATGAAGTGTCTGGAACGGGGGCAGGAGCGCCGCCAGCACCCGGCGGCCGAAGCCGAGCGGGGCGGTGACCCGGAGGCTGCCCCTCGGCGTGCCGCCGGCATCGGCGATCGCGCTCTCCGCCCGCTCGAGTGCGCTCAGGACGTCCTGGCAGGCCTGATAGTAGACCAGGCCCTGCTCGGTCGCCTGGACCTGGCGCGTGGTCCGATTGAGCAGGCGGGCGCCGAGATGGCTCTCGAGTTGCTGCAGGCGGTGGCTCACGACCGCCGGCGACAGGCGGAGATGGCGGCCGGCCGCCGACAGGCTGCCAAGCTCGACCACCCGGACGAACACCCGGATGTTCTCGAGCAGCGCCATGGCTCACGCCTCCTCCGGCGGCCGCGATTGTTCGGCTCGGTTTGAAAGTCCTGTCGCCCGCGCGTGGTTCTCTGCCGCCGCGAACGAGCGTACCAGGAATGTCGGCGGATGGCACGGGTCTGCCGTTCGCCTGGGCGGCGGGTAGCGGGAGGGGGACGCTATGGGTGCGATCTTCTGGGCCTGGATCGACTTCAGCCTGCGCTGGCTGCACGTGATCGCCGGCATCGCCTGGATCGGCAGCTCGTTCTACTTCGTCCATCTCGATGCCAGCATCAAGCAGCGGGACGGCCTGCCCAAGGGCGCCGGCGGCGAGGCCTGGCAGGTCCACGGCGGCGGCTTCTATCACATGATCAAGTATCTGGTCGCCCCCGAGCGCATGCCGGACGATCTGACCTGGTTCAAGTGGGAAGCCTACACCACCTGGCTGTCGGGTCTCGCGATGCTGATCATCATCTATTACTTCGGCGCCGAGCTCTATCTGATCGACAACCACGTTCTGGCACTGCCGGTCTGGGGCGCGGTCCTGATCAGCGTGGCCGGCCTGATCGGCGGCTGGATCGTCTACGACCTCCTCTGCAAGTCGCCGCTTGGCGACAACGATACGGCACTGGCCGCGGTCGGCTTCGTCTTTCTGGTGGCGCTCGCCTATGTGTTCACATGGCTGTTCAGCGGCCGCGGCGCCTACATGCAGATGGGTGCCGTGATCGGCACCATCATGGCCGCCAACGTGCTGCTGGTCATCATCCCCAACCAGAAGGTCGTGGTCGCCGACCTGATCGCCGGCCGCACCCCCGACCCGAAGCTCGGCTACGTCGCCAAGCAGCGCTCGATGCACAACAACTACCTGACCTTGCCGGTGCTGTTCGTGATGATCAGCAACCACTACCCGCTCGCCTTCGCCAGCCGCTGGAACTGGCTGATCCTGGCGCTCGTGCTGGTGGTCGGCGCGGTCATCCGGCACTTCTACAACGAGCGCCACGCCGGGAGGCCCAATCCCTGGTGGGCCTGGGTAGTGGCGTTCATCGGCATGCTGCTGATCGTCTGGCTCAGCAGCGCGAGCCCGCCCGCCGAGGCCGGCGACCAGGGCGCCGCCCCGACTCCGGCCAAGGTGGACGTCGCCGAGGTCGCCAATGTCGTGCTGTCGCGCTGCAGCATGTGCCACGCTCAGGAGCCGCTCTGGGAGGGCATGGCGGCGCCGCCCAAGGGCGTCATGCTCGACACCCCGGAGCGGATCCACCAGCACGCCGGTCCGATCCACATGCAGGCGGTCCTGACCCACGCCATGCCGCCCGGCAACATCACCGAGATCGAGCCCGCCGAGCGTGCGCTGCTCGGAGCCTGGTACGATGCCGGCGCCCCGGCCGAGTGAGGGCGGGCCAGCGGCCCAGGCCTCACGCCGGGCGCTGCGCGGCCAGCTTCTGAGCTTCAAGGCCGACCCGGCCGAGGTCGGCGCGGCCGCGAGCCACCGTTTCTTCCCGGATGGCCTGCTGGTCATCGAGGACGGGATGATCGCGTCGATCGGCGAGGCGCATGAGCTGCTGCCCACCCTCCCGCACGGCACACCGGTCGACGAGTGGAAAAACTGCCTGATCCTCCCCGGCCTGATCGACAGCCACATCCATCTGCCCCAGACCCAGGTGATCGCTAGCTTTGGCGCCCAGCTGCTCGACTGGCTGCAGAATTACACCTTCGTCGAGGAGCAGCGCTTCGCGGACCCCGCCCACAGCGAGCGGATCGCGAGCTTCTTCCTGGACGAGCTCGCCCGCAACGGCACCACCACCGCGGTCGTCTACGGCTCGGTGCACCCGCAGTCGGTCGAGGCCTTCTTCGCCGAATCCGAGCGGCGCGGCACCCGCATGATCGCGGGCAAAGTGATGATGGACCGGGGTGCCCCCGCGGCTCTGCTCGACACGCGCCGAGCGCGGGCATGCCGAGAGCCTGGCGCTGATCGCAAGCTGGCACGGCAAGGGCCGCCAGCTCTATGCGATCTCGCCGCGCTTTGCGCTGACCTCGAGCGACGCGCAGCTCGAGGCCGCGGGCGCGCTCGCGAAGGCGCATCCCGACTGCTACGTCCAGACCCATCTGTCCGAGAACCTGGACGAGATCGCGACCGTCCGGCGCCTGTTCCCATCGGCGAAGAGCTATACCGACGTCTACGACCACTTCGGCCTGCTTGGGCCCCGCTCGATCTTCGGCCACTGCATCCATCTGGACGCGGCCGAGCGGGAGCGGCTCTCGGCGAGCGGCTCGATCGCGGCCTTCTGCCCGACCTCGAACCTTTTTCTCGGGTCCGGCCTGTTCGATCTCGCAGCGCTCCGCGACCCCGCGCAGCCGGTCCGGGTCAGCCTCGCGACCGACGTCGGCGGCGGCACCAGCTATTCGATGCTCAGGACTGCGGCCGAGGGCTACAAGGTGCTCCAGCTCAAGGGCCAGACCTGGCCGGCGCTCGATGCGTTTTACACGCTGACCCTCGGCAACGCGCGAGCACTCGGTCTGGAGCATGAGATCGGCACCCTCGAGCCTGGCAGCGCCGCCGACCTCGTAGTCCTCGACCCGCGCGCGACGCCCGCCATGGCGCACCGCATGGAGCGGATCGCGGGCGATCTTCCCGCGACGCTCTTCCTGCTGATGATCATGGGCGACGAGCGCGCGGTTCGTGCCACCTACGTCATGGGCCAGCGCCAACTGGCGAGCGGCGCCGACGACGACCGAACAAGTAACTGAGGAGCAGCCGAAGATGGCCAAGATGACAGCGATGCAGGCGGCGATCCACGTCCTCGAGAGCGAGGGCGTCGAGGCCGTCTTCGGCATTCCCGGCGCCGCGATCCTGCCCTTCTACGAGGCGCTCAAGGGCAGCCGCATCAAGCACTACGTGGTCCGCCACGAGGAGGGCGGGGCGCATGCCGCCGAGGGCTACACCCGCGCCAAGGCTGGCCGGATCGGGATCAACATCGGCACCTCCGGCCCTGCCGGCACCGACATGATCACCGGCCTCTATTCGGCCATGGCCGACAGCATCCCGATCCTTTGCATCACCGGGCAGGCGCCGCGGGCGAAGCTGCACAAGGAGGACTTCCAGGCGATCGACATCGCCGCGATCGCCAGGCCCGTGACCAAATGGTCGGTCTGCGTGATGGAGGGGGCGCAGGTGCCCTTCGTGTTCCGGCGCGCGTTCCAGATCATGCGCGAAGGTCGCCCCGGCCCGGTCCACATCGACCTGCCGATCGACGTCCAGCGCGAGCTGATCGAATACGACCCCGACGCCGATGCGCGGCTCGAGGTGGTCAGGCCCAAGCCCAACCGGAAAGCGATCGAGAAGGCACTGGCCATGCTGCTCGACGCCGAGCGGCCGCTGATCGTCTCGGGCGGCGGCGTGATCAATGCCGAAGCCTCGGACCTGCTGGTCAAGTTCGCCGAGCTCACCAACACGCCGGTCGTGCCGACGCTCATGGGCTGGGGCTCGATCCCCGACGACCACCCGCTGCATGCCGGCATGGTCGGCCTCCAGACCCAGCACCGCTACGGCAACGCGACCTTCCTTGAGAGCGACTTCGTGCTCGGCATCGGCAACCGCTTCGCCAACCGCCACACCGGCTCGACCGAGGTCTACACCCGCGGCCGCAAATTCGTGCACGTCGACATCGAGCCGACCCAGATCGGGCGCGTGTTCGGCCCCGACCTCGGCATTGTCGCCGACGCCAAGGAAGCGCTCCAAGCCTTCCTCGAGGTCGCGCGCGAATGGGACCGTGCCGGCCGCATCCGCCGGCGCAACGCCTGGGTCGCGACGGTCGCCGAGCGCAAGCGGACGATGCTGCGGCGGACCGACTTCGAGAGCGTCCCGATCAAGCCGCAGCGCGTGTTCCAGGAGATCAATGCGGCGTTCGACGAGAACACCCGCTTCATCACGGCGATCGGCCTCGGCCAGATCGCGTCGGGCCAGCTCCAGCGTATCCAGAAGCCCAGGCACTACATCATCTGCGGCCAGGCCGGCCCGCTCGGCTGGGACATCCCGGCGGCGCTGGGCGCCAAGCTCGCCGAGCCCGAGACCGAGGTCGTGGCGGTCTGCGGCGACTACTCGTTCCAGTTCCTGATCGAGGAGCTCGCGGTCGGCGCCCAGTACAACATTCCGATCGTGGTCGTCCTGCTCAACAATTCCTACCTCGGCCTGATCCGCCAGGCGGAGCGCGGCTACAACATGGATTTCGAGGTCCAGCTCGGCTTCGACAACGTCAACGCCCCCGAGGTCAATGGCTACGGCGTCGACCACGTCAAGGCGGCCGAGGCCTTCGGCTGCCTCGCCGCGCGCGTGTTCGAGCCCAAGGACCTGGCGCCGACGTTCGCCTGGGCGCGCAAGGAGAGCGTGGCGCGCCGCCTGCCGGTGGTCGTCGAGGTCATCCTCGAGCGGATCACCAACATCGCCATGGGCCCGGAGATCGACAAGATCACCGAGTTCGAGGAGATCCTGGATCTGCCGAGCGAGATGAGCCTCGAGCCCGAGCCCGCCTGGTCCGCGACCGAGTGAGCGCTGCGCGAAGACATTCGACAACAGGGAGCAGTCAAATGAAGGTAGGGTTCATCGGGGTCGGCACCATGGGGCGGCCGATGGCCGGCCATCTGATCGAGGGCGGCCACGAGCTTTGGGTCCACGACCTGGCGCCGGTGCCGCAGGCGCTGCTCGAGAAGGGCGCCAAAGCCTGCCGGAGCGCCAAGGAGGCGGCCAAGGCTGCCGAGGTGATCATCACCATGGTGCCGGACACGCCGCACGTCGAGGCGGCCCTGTTCGGCTCGGATGGGGTCGCAGACGGCCTGAGTTCCGGCAAGGTCGTGGTCGACATGAGCTCGATCTCGCCGCTCGCGACCAGGGAGTTCGCCCGCCGGATCAACCAGCTGGGCTGCGACTACCTCGATGCTCCGGTCTCGGGCGGCGAGGCGGGCGCCAAGGCCGCGACCCTCTCGATCATGGTCGGCGGACCGGAGGCGGCGTTCGCGCGGGTGAAGCCCCTGCTCGAGCGGCTCGGCCGGAACATCACGCTCGTCGGCGGCAACGGCGATGGCCAGATCGCCAAGGTCGCGAACCAGATCGTGGTCGCGATGACCATCCAGGCCGTTGGCGAGGCGCTGGTGTTCGCCTCCAAGGCCGGCGCCGATCCGGCGAGGGTGCGCTCGGCGCTGATGGGCGGCTTCGCGAGCTCCAAGGTCCTGGAGTACCACGGCCAGCGGATGATCGAGCGCAACTTCGAGCCGGGCTTCCGGGTCGAGCTGCACCAGAAGGACCTGGGCCTCGCCCTGGTCGCGGCGCGGATGCTCGGGCTCTATCTGCCCGGCACCGCGGCCGCCCAGCATCTCTTCAACGCCTGCGTCGCCATGGGTGGCCAGGCCGCCGATCACTCGGCCATGGTGCGCGCCCTCGAGACCCTATCCGCCCACGAGATCGGCCACCGTCCCGGCACCGACGTCCTCGATTGACCGCTGGGGGGCATGAGGTGCGGCAGGCACATGTGCACCGGCTGAGCGCGGCCGGACCGGATGACGTCGACGGGCTCGAAGAGGGAATTGAGGAGGGCCGGATCACCGTTGCGGGCATCCGGGCGATCCTCGGCAAGACCGAGGGCAATGGCTGCGTCAACGATTTCACGCGCGGCTTTGCGGCGCAGTCGTTAAGGGGGGCGCTCACGCGGGCGACCGGCGACCCTGCCGCCAGCGAGCGGATCTGCATGGTGATGTCGGGCGGCACCGAAGGTGCGCTCGCGCCGCACTGGTTGGTGCTGGAGGTGCGGCCGGCGCCGGCGGGCGCAACAGCCGATCCGGCGGGTGCGCTCGCGATCGGCGTGGCGCGATCCGACGAGCTGGCGCCCGAGGCGATCGGCCGGCGGGCGCAGGCGCTGGCGGTCGCGGACGCGGTCCGGGCGGCGATGGCGGACGCTGCGATCGACGGTCCCGAGGCGGTCCATTACGTCCAGGTCAAATGCCCGTTGCTGACCGCCGCGCGGGTCGAGGCGGCGGCCCGGCGCGGGGCCGCCGTGGTCACCGGCGATACGCTGAAAAGCATGGCGCTCTCGCGTGGGGCAAGTGCGCTCGGCGTCGCCCTGGCGCTCGGCGAGATCTCGGCGGAGCGCGTGATTGATGCCGCGATCGGGGTTCAGCTCGACCTGTTCTCCAGCCGCGCCAGCTGCTCGGCCGGCGTCGAGCTGATGTACAACGAGGTGGTCGTGCTGGGCATGAGCCGGGAGTGGGTGGGGCTGCTCCGCATCGATCACGCCCTGATGGCCGACCCGATCGATGTCGCCCCGGTCGGCCAGCTCTTCGCGCGCCTCGGAGTGGGCGAGCCGGGCGCGAATGGTGGCGCTAAGATCCGGGCGCTGCTCGCCAAGGCGGAGCCGCCGCGCTCCGGCCGCATCCGCGGCTTTCGCCACACCATGCTGGATGACAGCGACATCGCCGCCACCCGCCACGCCCGCGCGCTGGTCGGCGGCGCGCTTGCAAGCCTGGTCGGCCACGGCGAGATTTACGTCTCGGGCGGCGCCGAGCACCAGGGGCCGGACGGCGGCGGCCCGGTCGCGTTGATCGTCGAATGCAGGGGAACTCCGGACACCCTCCCGGGTGCGGCCGGCGGCTAGCCCATGCCTGCTGCGGCCGGCTCGAGAGCCTGCTCGCGGACGTGCCGCCGAGCGCTCAGGAGCTCCTCCGCGTCGTCGGGCCGACCGCCTGCTGTCGCTTAGATGCCCGGGAGCTCGCGCTCGGGGCGCGTTCCACGGTGGGGCCCGATCGCCCTCGGGCGAGCGCGATCGTTCATATTCGGCCAAGAAGCAACAGGATCAGGATGATGACGAGGACCAGGCCGATGCCGCCGCTCGGGTAGTAGCCCCAGCCCGAGCTGTAGGGCCAGGTGGGCAAAGAGCCGATCAAGATCAGAATCAGGATGATCAGAAGAACGGTACCCAACATCACCATGACCTCCGCTCGCGCGCAGCTGCGCTGGTGAAAGAAAGTCGGTCGGCGCGCCCGGCGCCGACCGTATGCCTTCCCGGGTCCCGGCTAGAGCCTGGACTCCCAGTCCTTGACCTGGCGCTCGGCCTCGTCCTGGGCGATGCCGTAGCGTTCCTGGATGCGACCAACCAGCTCCTTGCGGTTGCCCTCGACCACGTCGAGGTCATCGTTGGTCAACTTGCCCCACTGCTGCTGCACTTTGCCCTGGAACTGCTTCCAGTTGCCTTGGACGCGATCCCAATTCATTGGTTGTCCTCCTTGCTCAGTTGATGTGCCGTCATACCAAAAATAACGCCGAGACAGCGTCTTGGTTCCCCGCGATCGATCGCTAGTTGCGCAGGCTGAGAATCGAAAGATCGAGTGGGCAGAAGCTCTGATTTACTGAGTTTGCTTTTCGATCTTCTGATCGATACCCTCGTGCTCGGCGCTACCGGCACCGACCGCTCCACCCGCGGCGGGTCCGGCTCGCGGATTTCGGATGCTTTACCAACCCGCGGGCTCGACTGTAGTTCCCCCGTCCACGCGCGGAGACGAGCGGCGCGGGTCAGGGCACCCTGCCGAGATCGTCGGCGACGAAAGCGCCGCGTTCACCCATCGGCCTGGGCCTTCCGGTCGTGGTATCTTTGGCGGTCTGATGCTCCATCTCGGCGTTCAGCTCCGCCCCGAGCAGGACGACGAAGGCCGAGAGCCAGAACCACATCAGCAAAGCGACGACCGCGCTGAGGGTCCCATAGGTCGCGCTGTAATTGGCGAAGTTGGCGGCGTACACCGCGAACCCGAGCGACGCCAGCAGCCAGAGACCGACCGCCGCGACCGCGCCCCAGCTGACCCACCGCGTCTTGGCCGGCGCGCGGCTCGGCCCGAAGCGGTAGATCGCGCCGAGGCCGATGACCATCACCAGCGCCAGAATCAACCAGGTGAGGCCGGTGATCAGCACCTGCGCCAAGCCGCCGAGCGGCAGGAACTGGAGCGCCACCGGCAGCGCCACGACCACGAGCAGCGACAGGATGGCGGCGGCCATCAGGCCGACGGTGAAGGCAAATGCCACCAGATAAAACCTGATGAAGCCGCGCTTCTCATCCTCCTGATAGGCGATGTTGAGCGCGGTCATCAGGGCACGCACGCCTGCCCCGGCGCTCCAGAGCGCGATCAGGGTGGCGACCAGAGCGCCCAGCCCGAGGCTGCTGGTGCGGGCGGAGGCGACCGAGCGGAGCTGATCGCCGATCAGGGCGAGCGCGTCGCCCGGCACCACCCGCTCGAGCACCTGGATCTGCTGCTGCACCTGGCTCGGATCGGCGACGATCCCATAGAGCGAGACGAACGCCGTGATCGCCGGAAAGATCGCCAGCAGGCTGTAGAAGGCGACCCCGGCGGCGATCATCGAGACGTTGTCCTTGCCGACCTGCTCCCAGACCCGCCACAGGACGTCGCGCCAGCCGGAGCGCGGGATCTCGCTCGGCCGTTCGGCGCTCCGGCCACGGCCTTCCTCCACCCCCGGATCGGGGGCACGCCGCTGGACGGAGCGCCGCATGGGTCGCCGAGACGCCTGGCGTTGGGGCAATCAGGCGGGGTCGGTGGCGCCCAGCCCCTGCCGGTCCGCCTCGCGTTTGGCCGCCTCGGTGGCGGCGTCCGCCACGCTCGCGACTTTGTTCCGGGCGGCTTCGGCGGCGGTGTTGAGGCCTTCGCGGCTGAGCCCCTGCTCCTGCGCCTCTTCTTCCGCCGCGGCATAGGCCGCGCTCGCGGTCGCCTTGGCCTTCGCGTACTCCTCCCGGCCAGCACTCCGGGCGCGCTGCTTGAACTGGTCGCTGGTATCGCCCATGAACTCGTCCTCGCGCCGACTGGGCGGCAGCGCGGCGCCGATCGCGGCGCCGATCGCGAGGCCGACCGCGCCCAGCACCAGGGGTTGCCGATGCAGCGTCTCGAGGAAGCCTTCCCGTGCCCGCTCACCATAGTGGCGGGCGTGGGCGCCGGTCCGCCGGGCCCGGCTTGCGACGCCGGCACCGATCCCGGAGGCCTGCTCGCGGGCGCCGCGCGCAAACCTGCCCATCCTCTCTTTCGCGCCGCCGGCCGTTTGCCGCACGCCTTCACCCGCCTCGCGGAGCCCTTCCCGGGTTCGCTCGGCGGCGTCGCTCAGCCCTGCCTTCGCCCGCCGGGCGGCCTCGCTCAGACCCTCGCCCGCGCCCGCGGCCGCGTCCCAGGCACGCTCACCGAGGCCGGCGCCGACCTCGGTGTCGCCATAGGCGCCGGCTTCAGCGAAGCCATACGCGGAAGCGCGCTCAATCTCATCCTTGTCGTCATCCCAGGCGGTCGCCGAGCCGGTCTCATACGCCGCCCGGGACTCGGGGTCCGAGGGGTCGTCCGGATCGGGGGGATAGTCGGGCACGAAGTCGGCCGCGCGTGGCAGGGCAATCTCGCGTCTGGAGCCCGAGAACATCATCCAGGCGAGCCCGACGCCGACCAGCACGACCGGCACCGGGTTTTGCCGCACCGTATCGCCAAAGTTGCGTGCAAACTCGCCACCGTTGTCGCGCAGGTAATGGGCGACCTGGTCGACCAGCTGCCCGGGCGACAGGCGCTCCTGGATCGCGTCCAAAGTCCGCTCGACATCGGCGCGGCTTTCCCGAACCTCGCGCTCGAGCTCGGCCGGCGACCTCGAGCCGGGATCGGTGCCACGTGCAAAGTCGCTGTGCTGGCTGGTCATGGCATCTGCTCCTTGACGACGTCCGCATCCCGCTTCAGGGAATCGACGGTCCGGTTGGGTGCGAGACTGTTGGCCTTGAGATCGCGCAGACCCTTGTAGACCAGGGCGTAGGCGATGATCGCGACGACCACCCCCACGACCAGGGCCGCCACCGCCGGGGGCACGCCGGCCTCGGCGATCGCGACCACCAGCGCCTGCAGGAGCACGAGGAGCGCCGCGAGCGCCAGGATGGCGCCGGCGGCGATCGCGGCGACCGCGGTACCCGCCTGGCCGATCTTCTCCGCCGTCTCGGCGCGCGCGAGCTGAATCTCCTTGCGGAAGAGGGTCGCGATGTTGCTGCCGAGGTCGGCAACCAGGCCTTTGAGCGACCGATCGTCGGTTTGCATCATGCCCTTTCTCCTCCTGCGGGCGCGTAGCCGCCGCCTGTGGCCGGGTAGCCGGCCGCGTGCGGCTGGCGCCGGGCCGCCGAGCTCTTCATGAAGCGCGCGAGGACGAGACCCGTGAGCACGGCGCCACCGAGAAACGCGACCGGTTGCCGGCGGGCAAAGTCCTCGACGCTGCCCATGAGCTCGTCCAGGTCCTGGCCCTGGAGCGCGCCAGAGACGCGCTCGAGGCTGTCGGCGGCCTGCTCGACGCAGCTGGCGCTCAGGCGCTGGTCGCGCCCGCTCAGATCCTCAGCCGCGGTCCGGAGCGCGCTGGCAAAGCCGTGCACTTGCTCGGCGGCCGCATCCTTCTGCTGGTTGGCGGCGGCGCGTGCCCGCGCCTTGGCATCGTCAGCCAGATCGCGTGCGTGCCGCTTCAGGTCTTCGGCCGCCGCCTGGGCCTGGCCGCTCACGCCCTCAGGGGTGGGGCCGGGGCCGTCTGGCGGCTCGCCGGGTCCGGATGATGCGCGATCCAAGGGATCGCCGTTCGACGCTGACATGGCAACCTCCGATGACATTGGGGCGAAGGAAAGACTCGAAACTCAATGGATCCCGAGAAACGACAGGACCATCAGAACGACGACGACCACGCCGATGATGTAGAACACGCTGTACACGGGCCGCAGCTCCCTGCCGGTGTCTGAAGCCGGAACCGCACCGCGCGGAGCGGCTGGCGGTCCCGCGATCTGCGCAGTCAACGCCTCGTCTCGGACTGAGTTCCGGACGAGCGGCAAAAGAGCGCCGCGGTCGGCATGCGCCGGCCGGAACGGATGGCGAGGGCGGAGGGCAAGCGGCGCGGCGCCATCGCCGGTCGCGCGCCCTGTGGGCAGGCTGGACCAGGACTGAGCTCTCCGCCGGACGGGCGAGCGCGCTTTCCCTTCCAGGCGATCGGGTCTACCCTCCGCTGGATTATTCAAAAGGAGGCGTGACCATGAGCGGGTCCAGATCATTGTCCGCCGGCCTGATGATCCTCGCCGCGCTCGCGTTCAGCGGGGC
>CAVTFM010000041.1:0-21462 GCA_963733965.1 uncultured Alphaproteobacteria bacterium | reverse complement strand
GGCCGTGGCGGCGGGGCTCGGTCTGCACGACGCGGCGCCGGTCGTGGCCGAGCCATTCCGGCAATGGGTGATCGAGGACCGCTTCACCGGGCCACGCCCGGCCTGGGAGGAGGTGGGGGCGGAGCTGGTCGCCGATGTCGCTCCTTATGAGGAGATGAAGCTCCGGCTGTTGAACGGCAGCCATTCGGCGCTCGCCTATCTCGGCTGGCTGGCCGGCTTCGAATATGTGTCCGAGGTCATGCAGGCGCCGGAGTTCGTGACGTTCGTCAGCCGGATGATGGCGGTCGAGGTGGCACCGACGCTGGCGGTGCCGGTCGATCTCGCCGGCTATCAGGCGCTTCTGCTCAAGCGCTTCGCCAACCCTGCGATCCGCCACCGCACGGCCCAGATCGCCATGGACGGCTCGCAGAAGCTGCCGCAGCGGCTGCTCGCGCCGATCCGGGACCAGCTGCGCGCGGGCGGGCCGATCCGGCAGCTGACCCTCGCGGTCGCCGGCTGGCTGCGCTACGCCGCCGGGCAGGACGAGCACGGCCAACAGATCGCGGTCGCCGATCCGCTGGCCGCGCGGTTGCTGGCGATCGGCGGGCGCGCGGGCGGCGATCCGGATCACCTGGTGGCGGGCTTCCTCGCGATCCGCGAGGTGTTCGGCGACGATCTGCCCCGTGACCCGCGCTTCGTCGGCGAGCTGACCGGCGCCCTGCGATCCCTGATCGAGCGCGGCGCACAGGCCACGGTCGCCGAGCGCGCCGGGGCCGGGGGCTAACCAGAACTTAACGGTTCGGCGTTAGCATTCTCTTTGGGGTGGTCCATGGGACCGTGGGAGTCCGTGCCCGCGTCAGGGGGGCGGGAAAGGAGAGCCGGCCGAAGGGGGCGGCGGAACGAGCAAGAGGCCGGGTCGCGGAGCCGCCGGACCGAGGGTCCCTGCGGATGGGCAACGCGCTACTGGCTCTTGAGGCTGACGATCGGCTGGGCGAACTTGGGCTCGGTGTCCCAGGGGAACAGGATCCACGTGTCCTGGCTGACCTCGGTGACGAAGGTGTCGACCACCGGCCGGCCGGCGGGCTTGGCGTACACCGTGGCGAAATGCGCCTCGGGCAGCAGCTCGCGCACGATCCGCCCGGTCTGGCCGGTATCCACGAGGTCGTCGACGATCAGCCAGCCGGCGCCCGTGCCGCCGCCCTGGACCCCTTTGAGGACCTCGGGCTGGCGCTGGACCTCGGTGTCGTAGGACGACACGCAGACCGTGTCGATCAGACGGATGTCGAGCTCGCGGGCGACGATGTGGGCGGGCACCAGGCCGCCGCGGGTGACCGCGACGATGCCGGCGAACGGGCCGCGCTCGGCGAGCCGCCAGGACAGCGCCCGGGCATCGCGGTGCAGCTCGTCCCAGGACACCGGAAAGTAGCGTCTTGCGCCTTCACTCACGGCGGAGGTCCTCCTGCTCGCCCGGCGCCGGGATCACGCCGACGCTCCATCCAACCAGTGCCGGGACCATGCCGGCGTCCATCCAACCAGCGCCGGGATAACGCCGACGCCCTGCCCGGCTTGTCAAGCCCGCGCCCGCCGGGTGCCTCAAACAGGCGTTCCGTCCGGCCGCCAAACCACCTAGATTGCCGCCAACCGTCGCTGCTCTTTCAGGGGAGGCGCGCATGCAGACGATCAAAGGCCCGGCGATCTTTCTCGCGCAGTTCGCGGGCGATCGGGCGCCGTTCAACTCGCTCGCCGGCATCGCCGGCTGGGCCGCCGATCTCGGCTATCTGGGGGTGCAGATCCCGAGCTGGGATGCGCGCCTGTTCGATCTCGAGAAGGCGGCTTCGAGCGACGCCTATTGCGACGAGGTCAAGGGCACGCTCAAGGCGGCGGGCGTCGAGCTGACCGAGCTCTCGACCCACCTCCAGGGCCAGCTGGTCGCGGTCCATCCGGCCTTCGATGCCGGCTTCGATGCCTTCGCGGCGCCCGCGGTGCGCGGCAACCCCAAGGCGCGCCAGGAATGGGCGGTGCACCAGATGCTGCTCGGCGCCAAGGCGTCCAGGCGCCTGGGCCTGACCTCCCACGTCAGCTTCCCGGGCGCCCTCGCCTGGCCCTATCTCTACCCCTGGCCGCCGCGCCCGGCCGGGCTGATCGAGACCGCGTTCGACGAATTGGCACGCCGCTGGCGGCCGATCCTCGATGCCTACGACGAGGCGGGCGTCGACATCGGCTTCGAGCTGCATCCGGGGGAGGACCTGTTCGACGGTGCCACCTTCGAGATGTTCCTGGAGCGGGTCGGCAACCATCCGCGCTGCGCCATCAACTACGATCCCAGCCACTTTCTCTTGCAGCAGCTCGACTACCTGGGTTTCATCGACGTCTATCACGAGCGGATCAAGGCGTTCCACGTCAAGGACGCGGAGTTCAACCCGAGCCCGCGGCAGGGCGTCTATTCCGGCTTCCAGCCCTGGCTCAACCGGGCCGGACGGTTCCGCTCGCTCGGCGACGGCCAGGTCGACTTCGTCGGCATCTTCTCGAAGCTCGCCGCCTACGACTACGCGAGCTGGGCGGTGCTGGAGTGGGAGTGCTGCCTGAAGCACCCCGAGGACGGGGCCCGCGAGGGCGCCGAGTTCATCGCCCAGCACATCATCCGGGTGACCGAGACCGCGTTCGACGACTTCGCCGCCGGCAGCGTCGATCTGGCCGCCAACCGGCGCATGCTCGGCATCGGCTGAGAGGCAAGCAGGCCCAGCCGCGCCGCGCCTACGCGTGCGCCAGGTCGCTCGGTACAGCCGCGGGGCCAAGGCAACCCGCCGGCTGCGCCGCGACGGTCCAAATCGGCATCGGTTGATCGAGGCCGCGCACCGACTGCGCCGGATGCGGGCGGAGGTCGGCGATCTCGGCCGCGGCGTCGGGGTTCTCGGCCTTGATGGCGGCGACCAGAACGTCACTGACCACGACGCTGGCATCGAGACTGCGGGCTAGCCCCTCCAGCCGGTTGGCCAGGTTGACGGTGTCGCCGATGGTCGCAAACTCGAGCCGCCGCTCATCGCCGATGTTGCCCAGCAGTGCCGGCCCGTAGTGGACGCCGATCGCTATGCCGATCTCCGTCGCGCCCGCGCGCCATCGTTCTGCGTTGAGGTGGCGCGTGGCAGCCACCATGGCGCGGGCGCAACGTAGAGCATTGGTGGCATCGAGGGCGCTGCGCGCCGGCGTCCCGAAGGTTGCCATCAGTCCATCGCCAATGAATTTGTCGAGGGTTCCCCCGGCGGCGAACACCTCCTGTGCCATCCGGCCGTGGAACTGGCGCAACAGCGCGAAGATCCTCTCCGGCGGCTCGGACGCACACAGCCGCGTGAAGCCGATGATGTCGGCAAAGAGCACCGCGACCGCCTGCTCCCGGGGCGGACCAAAGGGCTCATCGGTGCCCGCCAGGGTCTCGACCAGGCTGGGCGCGAAATAACGGGCCAGATTGGCGCGCGCGCGCTCGGCCTCGGCCCGCATCCGGAAGGCTTCGCGCAGCAGATCGAGCTCATCTAAAGTCTTTTTGATGGTCACTAACAGATCAGAGAAGTCAATCGGCTTAGTGATGAAATCGAAGGCTCCGTGGTTCATCGCAGTGCGAATGTTGTCCATGTCGCCATAAGCCGACACCATGATCGTCTTCAGCTGCGGCTCGAATTCGCTCAGCCGGTCGAGGAGGGCGAGGCCATCCATGCCGGGCATATTGATGTCGCTGAGAACGATGTCGATATCGCCTTCGCGTTCAACCGTGCCAAGCGCCCGCTCGCCATCCTCGGCGAACAGGAAGGCAAAGTCGCCCTGGCGGATCTCGCGCCGAAATTTGCGCAGGATGAGCGCCTGGACGTCGGTCTCGTCGTCGACCACGAGGATCTTGGCCGCCATCACGCATGCCCTGCGGAGTGGATCAGCCGGGGCATCCGGGTCTTGAGGAGGTCGAAATCGATCGGCTTGGCCAGAAAATCGACGGCGCCGTCGTCGATCGCTCGCTGCCGGCTGTCCGGGTCGCCGTAGGCGGTGATCATCACGACTGGCAGTTCCGGTTTGAGCTCCTTCACTCTACGCAGCAGCTCCATGCCGTTCATCCCCGGCATGTTGATGTCGGACAGGATGAGCATGAGTTCCGGCTCGATCCCTTGCTCGAGCAAAGCCAATGCCGCCTCGCCTGAAGCCGCGAAATGGAAGACATAGGCCTGGCTGCGCAGCTCACGCCGAAAGCGCCGTCGAAACAGTTCAGCGATGTCGGGCTCGTCGTCGACCACCAGAATGCTGACCGTCATGTTAGCCTCCTCCGATCGCTGGGGCGGCAACGCCGGCCGCCGGCAGAGGCAGCCCGACCACGAATTCGGTGAACTCGCCCTCGCGGGTGTCGACCTCGAAGCTGCCGTGATGATTGTGCACGACGATATCGTAGCTCAATGAAAGACCGAGGCCGGTGCCCTCGCCAGTCGGCTTGGTGGTGAAGAACGGCGTGAACAGCTTGTCCTTGGCAGCCGAAGGGATGCCGGTGCCATTGTCGCGGACCCGGATCTCGACCGAAGCATCAAGTCTGCGCGTCGTCACCTTAACCTCAGGTCGGTACGAACCGCTGGCAGATCCGCTCTGGCGTTGCTTGGTCGCGTAAAAGGCGTTGCCGAACAGGTTGACCAGGACGCGTGTGATTTCCTGCGGGTTCAGCTCGAGCACGCCGACCGATGGGTCGAGGTCCGATGTCATCGCGACGTCGAACTGCGGATCCCGGCGCGCTCACCGTGGTAGGCGAGATTGAGGCTTTCCTCGACCAGGGCGTTGAGAGCGGTCGGCTGGCGCTCGCCGGTTTGGCCACGCGCATGCAGCAACATGGTCTTGACGATGCCGTCGGCGCGGCGCCCGTGCTGGGCGATGGTCCCAAGGTCGGAGGTCAGAGTCCCGAGCAGGTCGTCGGTGTCGGCGCGAGTTTCATCATCGAGTCGATCCCGCACCCGCGCGAGCAAATCACGCAGCTCCTCAAGAAGTTCGACCGAGGTTTCCGCGAAGTTATTGATGAAGTTGAGCGGATTCTTCGATCTCATGCGCGATGCCCGCGGTCAGCTGACCGAGGGACGCCATCTTCTCGGCATGGACCAGGCTCTCCTGGGCTTCGCGGAGTGCCACCAGAGACTGTTCAGCCTGCTCACGCGCCGCTTCTGCGGCCTGCTGGGCCAGCTTGAGCTCGGTAATCTCCGTGAACACGCCAACCGTGCCGCCCGCCTGGGTCCTGCGCTCACTGATCTGAACCCAGCGCCCGTCGCTTTGCGGTTGTAGGTGCGGCGCGCTTGGATGCCGATGCTTCTCCAGTCGGTCTTGAATCCGAGTCTTCGGTCCGGCCGGCAGCGTCGGCGACGATCCCCCGCTCGGCGACAATCCGGATGATGCGCTCGAATGAGATCCCGGGTTCGATGATGTCAGCAATACCTGGGTATAACTCCTGGTATCGTCTGTTGCAAAGCGCCAGGCGATCGTCGGCGTCGAACAAAAAAATCCCTCCGAGATCGTTTCCAGCGCGTCAACCAGCCGCTGTCTGGCCTCGAGCAAGGCAGCCTCTGCCTGCTTCATCTCTGTGATGTCGCGAATCACGCCGACCAGAATTTTGTTGCCCGCGCCGTCGTCGAACGCCCACTTCTTGGTGGCAATGACGTGCGTGACGCCATCCGCGCTGGTGAAAAACTCCTGATTGAAGTTGGGCTCGCCGGTCTGGAACACTTCGGCGTCTTTTTGTCTGAAAATGTCAGCTTCTTCTTTTGGAAAGATATCGTAATCACCTTTGCCGATCAGATAATCTTTCGGATAGCCGACAAAGTCAGCATGAGGTTTATTCATCGCAATCCAACGATATTATTGATCTTTGACAAAGATCGGATCGGGTATGGTCTCAATTATGTTGTTAATGAACAGTTCAGAATCTTTGCGATCGGTGATGTCCACTGCCGAACCGCGGTAGCCAGCAAATCGACCGCAGCCATCAAAGATGGGCGTGCCGCTTAAATTCATGCATCGCCGGCGGCCATCGTTACCTGTGATGAGACATTCGAGATTGCGAAACGCCCGCCGCTGCTCCAGGTCATCAAAGCGGGACGGTGCCGAACTCGGTGGGCTGCCGCCACCGCCCTGACCGGCAAGCGCCGGGAGGTTCTGGCCGAGCAGACGGTCTCGGCTCGCGCCATCGAGCCGGCCATCCGGCCCGCCGATCCGGGTCAAGCGTAGGTCCGGACCGGTCTCCCAAAACCAGTCGCACGCGGATTCGGTGATATCTCGAAAGCGCTTCTCGGCTGCCTGGGCGGCTGCCGACGCCGATTCGGCCGCAATGCGGAGGCGATGTGAGGCTTCCAGCTCGGCAATGAGCTCGGCTTGGGGCTTGCCGAGCCAGTGTTCCTTAGGGGTATCGGACATGCTCCCTGGCTGCCAGTGTCTGAGTTAAACTGTTTAGGAGTGTAAGGGCAGATCGCATGGCTTTTCAAGCGGCAGCAGTTTGGCGCTCGCTGATCGTGTCGCGCTCCGGCCGAGCCCGAGGGTGGGAAGACTCCTCCAGGGGCGGCGCGCGCCGGGCCGATCAGGCGTTGATTTGATAGTCCGGCCTGGTGCAACAGATGGTAGGTAAACGGGACCTTCTGGATGGGAGACGGACTTGGCAATCGAGGGCAAGAGTGGGGAAAAACTCGGGCGGCGGCTGCGGCTTGGGATGGTCGGTGGCGGCCAGGGCGCGTTCATCGGCGGCGTGCATCGGATCGCGGCCCGCCTCGATGACCGCTACGAGCTGGTCGCGGGCGCGCTCAGCGCCGATCCCGCCAAGGCCAAAGCGTCGGCCGTGGAGCTCAGGATCGCGGAGGGTCGCGCCTACGGCAGCTTTGCCGAGATGGCGACCCAGGAGGCCGCGCGCGCGGATGGCATCGACGTGGTCGCGATCGTGACCCCGAACCACGTCCACCATCCCGCGGCCAAGGCCTTCCTCGAGGCCGGCATCCACGTCATCTGCGACAAGCCGATGACCACCAACCTCGAGGACGCGCTCGACCTGGTCCGAACCGTGAAGCGCACCGGCCTGGTGTTCTGCCTGACCCACAACTACACGGGCTTTCCCATGGTCCGCGAGGCGCGCGAGCGGGTCCAGGCGGGCGAGCTCGGCACGATCCGGGTGATCCAGGCCGAATATCCGCAGGACTGGCTCACCACACCGCTGGAGACTACCGGCCAGAAGCAGGCCGCATGGCGGACCGATCCGGCGCAATCCGGGGGCGGGGCGATCGGCGACATCGGCAGCCACGCCTTCAACCTCGCGGCCTTCATCACCGGCCTCGAGGCCGAAGCGCTGCTCGCGGATCTTTCCACCTTCGTCGCCGGGCGGCGGGTCGACGACAACTGCAACATCCTGCTCCGCTACCAGGGCGGCGCGCGCGGCATGCTCTGGGCCTCGCAGGTGGCGCCCGGCAACGACAACGCGCTCCGGATCCGGGTCTATGGCCACAAGGGCGGCCTCGCCTGGCACCAGGAATCCCCGGATTTTCTCGACCTCCTGCCGCTCGGCAAGCCGCCGCAACGGATCATCCGCGCCCATCCAAGCACGGGCAAAAGCGCCGGCCGCGTGACGCGCATCCCGGCCGGCCACGTCGAGGGCTATTTCGAGGGCTTTGCCACCATCTACAGCGACTGCGCCGAGCTGATCACGGCCAAGCTCGAGAACCGGGCGCCCGACCCTGGCGCCAGCCTCGTGCCTTCGGTCGAGGACGGCGCGCGCGGCGTCCGGTTCATCACCGCGGCGATCGAATCCAGCGCCCGCGGCGGTGTCTGGGTCGATACCGGCTTGGCACTCTGATGCGCTGATCCGCGCAGGAGGTTCAGCTGGTCAGCTCCGCGATCCGACGGAAGGGCGGACCGGCAAAGAGGTCCTGACCCTGCCAGGCGCCGATGTCGCCGCCGCCCGGCAGCGGCCAAGTCTCGCCATCGGGCAGCGGGATGGTGCCGGCGGCGCTCGCTCCGCGACAGGGGCTGTGGCGCCCGAGCTGCAATCCGGTGCCGGAATGATCGGCCGCAAAGGGATCGCCGAAGCCCGGATCGAGGCCCAGAGGCGGACCGCCGATGGCGTAGCCCGCGTGCATCAGACGATCCGGCCAGTCGGGATGGCCGACCACGTCATGGTGCATCTCGATGCCGTACCGGTCCCACTCGGTCGTGAACCGCCAGCCGGCATGATCGGGGCCGGCCACGCTCAGATCGCCGAACAAGTTCGGGAACTGATTTAAGTCCGGTCCCGCTTGATCGACGCATTTGATCGCATTGTTGCACTGCTTGAGCCCGGCCAGGATTCCCTGACGGGCGTAATCGCCGCGGGTGACAAAGCTGTTGTGGAAAATGAAATGGGGGCCTAGGAGCCTGTCCGAGTAATCGGGCGGCGGGGTGAGGGTGGTGATGGCGAGAGCTGGGCGGTGGTGACGGGCATGCTGGGGTGGCCGAGGGTCGGGTGAGGGGGGCTCAGGCGGCGTGGGCGCTGACCAGTTTGGTCAGATTGTGCGCGGTGCAGACCAGGGCCCACTCGGCCTGGACCTTGGTGAAGCCCCGCAGCAGGAACTGGCGAAAGCCGCGGGCGTGCTTGATCTGACCGAACACCGGCTCGACCGTCTGCTTGCGCAGGCGATAGCGCGAGCGGCGGCCGGCGCGTCTGAGCCGGGCGGCCATCGCGGCCATCCGCGAGCCCGGCCGGACCTGGCGCTGACCACTCGGGTCGGGGTTGCCGTGGCGGCCCCGGCCGGGCGCCAGGTAGCCCCGGATGCCGCGCGCCGCCAGGGCTTCGAGGTTGTCCTCGCGGCAGAAGCCGGCATCGGCCGAGAGTTCGCGCGGCTGGCGGCCGAGCGCGGCCGTGGTGGCCTCGAGCAGCGGCACGAGGCCCGCCTGGTCGTTGCCGTTGGTGGTCAGGCGCTGGGCGGTGATGATCTGATGCGCGGCGTCGACCGCGAGCTGGCCGTTGTAGCCCTGGATGAAGCCATCCCTGGTCTTCATGACCCGGCTGTCGGGGTCGGTGAAGTTGCGCTGCGCCCGCGCCGGCGGACGCGCCGCTTCGCGCCGACCACCAAGGTCGGCGCTGGAAGCCAGGCGCGCGGCCGGGGCACGCCCCGGCCGGCCGTGATCAATCATGCCCGAGGACGGGCCCGGCTCGGCGTCGGGCGGCGGCGGGCCGGCTCTCGCCTCGGCCTCGAGCGCCGCCTTGGCCGCGCGGAGGCGCTCGAGCCGCGCCTGCGGGTCGGCGACCCAGTCGGGCAATTCATCGCCACGCCGGTCGGGACCATGCTCGGCATCCTCGGCGGCATCCTCGGCCTCGGCCTTGGCCAGCCAATCCTTGACCTCGGCCGCGAGCGCCGCCTCGGCCGACCTCATCCGGCCGTAGCTCATCGCCTTGTGCTTGCTGGCGTTGGCCTTGAGCCTGGTGCCGTCGAGCGCGACGTGGCCAAGCTTGACCAGGCCGGCCGCCCGGCACAGCTGCAGGACCTGCACGAACAGCGCCGCCAACGCCTCAAGATGGCGCTTGCGGAAGTCGGAGATGGTGCGGAAATCCGGTTGCTGCAGGCCGGTCACCGCCATGATGTCGAGCCGCTCCTCGCAGCCCCTGGCGATCCGTCGCGAGGCGTAGACGCCCTGGGTGTAGGCATACAGCAGCAGCGCCACCATCATCGCCGGGTGGTAGGGCGGCTGGCCCCGCTCCTCCCGCTGGTAGGGCTCCATGATCGCCGACAGGTCCAGCTCGCGACGCACCAGCTCGCGCACCAGATGCGCCGGATGGCCCGCCGGCACGAAGTCGTGGACCGACGGCGGCAACAGCCAGACCTGATCCACGTCCCACGCCCGGAAGGTCTTGCTCATCGCCCGAACCCCAGGAGTTACGCCTTGCCCACAGAATCACCACAATACCTTGCTGTCGAGCGAAATCTCAATTCTCGGACAGGCTCCTAGCGGCTCCTTGACGCTTTTCGCAAGCTTCAGGACCCCGCCGCCACGATAGTCGTCACCTTGCGCGGGACCCTGAACGGAATCGAACCAGGCGAGATTGCCGAACAGATAAAAATGACTGGAGCGAGTGCACTCGAACGAGAACCATTTGTGCGCGTTGAAGATCCGGTTGTGATGGAACCACCAATTGCGCGCGACGGTCTCCGCTTCGAGCACGTTGTCGCGAATTTCGAAGAACGTGCAGTTGCGCACTTCAACGTCGCGAGAAAGGTCGAGATCGCCGCGGTCGTTGAACAGGTGAACCGCGTTGAAGGCCTGCCCGATCCGACAGTGGTCGACGGTCACACCGCCTTTGATGCCGTCGCCGCGGAAAAAATCGCCATCGAACAGCCGCCAGTCATGCTCGACCTCGACCCGCGGATCGTCCGGCGGCGCGCCGTGGATCCGCGACCACGGGATCGTCGTCCAGATGCGATGGGCGACCCGGTCCTGAAGCCAGCAGCAATGGCTGATGGTGATGTGCTGCGTGGCGATGGCGCCGATCGCGAATGTCGCGTCGGTGAAATCGCACTGCGTGATCTCGATATCCTGGCTGTTCGCAATGGCGATATGGGTTGGCCAGGACTTCTCGAAATGAAGGCCGTCAAGCTTGATGTGTTGACAATGCTCCAAGATGAGACGGCCGTCCATGATCCATGGCCACAGGCCAGGATATTTTCCGTCGTCCTGAACCGCTTTGGCGCGCCAGTTGGCTTCGATACGGAAGTCCTCGGCAGTGACCGACATGGTCAGCAGTGCGCCGGGCTCGCCGCGCAGCACGATCGGGCGCCCAGGCGCGCCGGCCTTATCGCTGAGCCGCAGGGGTTCGCGGTAGTCTCCCGCGGTGAGGACGACCTCGTCGCCGGCGGCAACCTGCGCGAGTCGAGCATTGGCATCGGCCGGCGTCACGCGAATTGTCGACATCGATCATGGCCCCGAAGAGAAAATGGATGTTCCCAATCCGCCTGATACATCCCAGAGTTGGTAGCAATAAGCTGTAGCGCGATGCGCAAACCGCCGTCAACGGCAAGGCTGCCGGCGGCGGTGGCGTCGCCCTCGAATGGCGGGGCTGTGGTCTGGCTAGAACGCGGGCGGGGTGACGCCGGCGGCTTGGAGGTTGGTCGCGATCTGGTGCTTGAGGCGGGCAAGCGCGGCCTCGTTTGCGGCTTCGGCGCGGGCGACCAGGACGGCCTGGGTGTTGGAGGCGCGCAAGAGCCACCAGCCGTCAGGCGTCATGACCCGGACGCCGTCGATCGCGTTGACCTTGGCACCCTCGGCCTCGAGCCTCGCCTTGACCTTCTGGATGACCTGGAATTTCGCCTCGTCAGGGCAGTCGAAGCGGAGTTCGGGCGTGTTGACCATGGGCGCCATCGCGTCCCGCCATTCGGTCAGGGTTTTCCGACCTTGGGTCAGGATGCTAAGCAGGCGGATCGCGACGTAGAGGGCGTCGTCGTGGCCGTAGAAGCCGTCGGCGTAGAAGATGTGGCCCGACATCTCGCCCGCGAGCGGCGCGTGCAGCTCCGCCATCGCGGCCTTCATCAGCGAGTGGCCGGTCTTGGACATGACCGGCTTGCCGCCGAGGCGCGCGATCTCGTCGAACAGCGCCTGGCTCGCCTTGACGTCGGCCAGGATCGGGCTGCCCGGCCGGCGCGCCAGCACCTCGGCGGCCAGGATCTGCAGCAGCTGGTCGCCGAACAGGATTCTGCCGTTGCCGTCGACGACGCCGATCCGGTCGCCATCGCCATCGAAGGCAATGCCGAGCTCGGCGCCCTCGGCGCGCACGGTGCGGATCAGGTCCTCGAGGTTTTCCGGAATGGTCGGGTCGGGGTGGTGATTGGGGAAGCGGCCGTCGATCTCGGCGAACAGCAGCTTATGCTGGCCGGGCAGGCGGTCGGTGAGGGCAGTCAGCACTTCGCCGGTGGCGCCATTGCCGGCGTCCCAGACCACCGCGAGCTCGCGTCCGCCGCGGAAGTCGCGCAGCAGCCGTTCGACGTAGGCGTCGAACACCGGGCTGTCGATCCGCCGGCCGGCGCCGCTCGCGAAGGCGCCGGTCGCGGCGATCCGGCCCAGCTCCTGGATGCGCGCGCCGTACAGCGAGCTCTTGCCGAGCATCATCTTGAAGCCGTTGTGGTCCGGCGGGTTGTGCGAGCCCGTGACCTGGAGGCCGCCGTCGGCGCCGAGATGATGGACCCCGAAATAGAGCATCGGCGTCGGGCCGCGGCCGATCCAGAGCACGTCGACCCCGCCGGCGCGCAGACCCTCGCCCAGCGCTTCGGCCAGCTCCGGCGAGCTCAGGCGGCCATCGAAGCCGAGGCAGGCGCGCCTGCCGCCCTGCGCGCGCAAGAGCGTCGCATAGGCCTGCCCCAGCGCCCGCGCGTCGGCCGCGAACAGGGTCTGGCCGACAATGCCCCGGATGTCGTACTCCCGGAGCACGGTCGGATGGAACCGGTGCCCGACCGCGCCACCAACCGCCGCGCCAACCGCACTCATGCGCTCTTCCTCGCCTTGGAGTTGGCGGCGGCGTCCAGGACCGGCCGGCCGATGCTGCTGTAGCTGAAGCCCTGGGCGATCATGTCGCCAGGCTCGTAGATGTTGCGCAGATCGACCACGATCGGCCGCCTGAGCAGGCTTCGTACCCGCTCCAGATCGAGGCCCCGGAACTGGTTCCACTCGGTCAGCACGACCATGGCGTCGGCGCCCTCGGTCGCGGCATAGGCGTCGTCGCACCAGATCACGTCGGGCAGGGCTGCCGCCGCGCTCGGCATGCCCTCGGGATCGTAGGCGCGGACCACCGCCCCCTCGGCCTGGAGCGCCGGCACGATCACCAGGCTCGGGCTGTCGCGGATGTCGTCGGTGTTGGGCTTGAAGGTGACGCCCAGAATCGCGACCGTCTGGCCGCGCACCGAGCCGCCGCAGGCCTGGACGATCCGGCGCACCATGTTGCGCTTGCGGCCCTCGTTGACCGCGACCACGCTCTCGATGATGCGCTGCGGCACGCTCGCCTCCTCGGCGATCCGCAGCAGCGCCAGGGTGTCCTTGGGAAAGCAGGAGCCGCCGAAGCCCGGGCCGGGATGCAGGAACTTGCTGCCGATCCGCCGGTCGAGCCCGAGCCCGCGCGCCACCCCCTGGACGTCGGCGCCGACCCGCTCGCAGAGATCGGCCATCTCGTTGATGAAGGTGACCTTGGTCGCAAGGAAACTGTTGGTCGCGTATTTGATCAGTTCGGCGGTCTCGAGCGAGGTGAACAGGATCGGCGTCTGGATCAGGTTGAGCGGCCGGTACAGCCGCTCGAGCAGGTCGCGGCCGTCCTCGCTCTCGACCCCGACCACGACCCGGTCGGGGCGCATGAAATCCTCGATCGCCGAGCCCTCGCGCAGAAACTCGGGGTTCGAGGCGACCTCGATCTTAAGGTCGGGGCGCAGCTTGGCGAACAGCTGCTGCAGGCGGCGGCCGGTGCCGACCGGCACGGTCGACTTGGTCACCACGAGCGTGCCCCGGGTCAGATCCTTGGCGATCTCCTCCGCGGCCGCGAACAGATAGGTGAGATCGGCATGGCCGTCGCCGCGGCGCGACGGCGTGCCGACCGCGATGAACACCGCGTCGACGTCGCTCAACGCCTCCTTGAGGTCGGTGGTGAAGGTCAGCCGCCCGGCGCTGGTGTTGCGCTCGACCACCTCGTCCAACCCGGGCTCGTAGATCGGGATCTCGCCGGCCTGCAGGCGCGCGACCTTGTCCCGGTCGTTGTCGACCGCGGTCACCTCGACTCCGAACTCGGCGAAGCAGGCGGCGGACACCAGGCCGACATAGCCGGTGCCGATCATCGCGATGTGCATGCAACCTCCCTGGGTCCGCCAACTTCCATCGGCCCGGCCGGCCGCCGGAGTTCAGCCCGCGCCACCTTTTGACCCCGGTCAGCGATGGCGCTCGAGGATCGCGCGGATGCCGGGGCGCAGGTCGTCGCGCTCGAGCGCGCAGGCGACGATCGCCTTGAGATAGCCGAGCCTGTCGCCGCAATCGAAGCGCCGGCCCTCGAACCGCAGACCGTGGAACGGGCTTTGGCCGATCATCTGGGCCATGGCGTCGGTGAGCTGGATCTCGCCGCCGGCGCCCCGCTGCTGCCGGGCGAGGTGCTTGAACACCTCGGGCATCAGGATGTAGCGGCCGATGATCGCGAGCCGCGAGGGCGCCTCGGCCGGGCGCGGCTTCTCGACCAGACCCTTGATCGCGACCAGCCGGCCGTCGTCGGACGCCGGATCGAGCACGCCGTAGCGGTTGGTGTCCTCGGCCGCGACCTCCTCGACCGCGACGATGCTGCCCCGGGTCTCGGCGTGGGCCTCGACCATCTGGGTCAGGCAGGGCACGCGGCCGAGGATCAGGTCGTCGACCAGGATCACGGCGAACGGCTCGTTGTCGACCAATTCGCGCGCGCACCACACGGCGTGGCCGAGGCCGAGCGGCTCCTGCTGGCGGGTGTAGCTGAGCTCGCCCGGGCGCGGCACCCACGCGGAGACCGACTCCAGCTCGGCGAGCTTGCCCTTCTTGGCCAGGGCGTCCTCGAGCTCGTAGGCGCGGTCGAAGTGATCCTCGATCACGCTCTTGCCGCGTCCGGTCACGAAGATGAAATGCTCGATGCCGGCCGCGCGGGCCTCCTCGAAGGCGTATTGGATGATCGGCTTGTCGACCACCGGCAGCATCTCCTTCGGGATCGCCTTGGTGGCCGGGAGCATGCGGGTGCCCAGTCCGGCGACGGGAAAGACGGCCTTGCGGATCACAAGCTGTACCCCCGATTGGCTGTGGACGGCCGCCCAACGCTCGACCACCGCCCGGCGTTCCGGATCGCCCGCGGAAATCGCCGGACCAGCCGCTGGCACCACGCCCCTCTCATAGCGGCGCGACGATTAACAGTTCAACAGCGCCGATCGACGCGCGAGACTAGCACGCCGGCCGCACCGATGGCAGATGGCCGCATGCCGCAGCGCTGGCGCCGAGCCTTCGGACCGGAATTCCCTGCGCCCGAGCGGCGCCGGCTCAGGAGTCCTCATCGGCGTCGGCTCAAGAGAAAGTCCTTGGCCTGGTTGAGCTGCGCCGCGAGATAGCTCGAGCCGCCGTGGTCCGGATGCAGCTTGGTCATCAGCCGGCGGTGCGCGGCCTTGATCTCGGCGACGCTCGCGCCCGGGGCAAGGTCGAGGACCCTCCAGGCGGTGGCCTCGTCCATGCCCGGCGGCGCGCCCGCGCCCCGCGCCTGCTCGCCGCCCGCGGCGTCGGCACCGGCAGCCTGGCGGCGCCAGTCCGGCGCGCGGCGGTCGAGATAGGTCTCGAGCAGGGCGACCGAGCGCGGGTCCTCGCGCCGGCAGTCGGCCAGCAGCCCGAGCAGATCGGACACCCCGAGCGAGGCGAGCGGCCGGCCGGCGAAGCGGCCGCGCAGCACCTCGCCCTCGAGCTCGCCGGTGCGATGGTCGAGCTGCATGCGCAGCGTGTCGGTCTCGACCTCGGAGCTCGCCTGGCCGGGGCTCCGGCCGCCGAAGCTGCCGGCCGGGCTCGTGGCCCGCGACATGGCGCGCAGCGCCATGAAGGTGGCGCCGATGGTGATCAGCGCGAAACCCAGCCGGCCGGCGAACAGCAGGCCCGTGCTGGCGAGCGCGCTGAACGCCGCGACGAAGGCGCGCATGCCTTGGGCGAGATGGGCCGGGCTCGCCTGGACGAAGCCGCGGGCAGCGAACAGGACCAGGACCAGGAGGAACACCCCGAACAGGAGGTACAGGCCCATCGCGCCGACCGCTAGCTGTCGTTTCCAGGAACGTTGTTCATGTGACCGAGCATTGGGCTTCCTCCTGTTGGAGCGTGACCGGTCCGGCGGGTCGGTGCAAGGACGCTGCGCGCCGGCTGGCGCCGGTCGCCTGTGGCGCTCCTGGCGCCGTCCCGGCGGGCCGGTCGTGGGTGATGGCAGGTCGGGACGGAGGAACGGCGCCGTCGATCGAACCAAGGAACGGCGGTTGGCAGAGGCGGCTGGCCGGCGGCTGATGGGCCAGGGCAGTGTGCGGCCGGGCGGTGTTGTAGTGGTCGAGCCAGGGGATGAGCGCGGCGGTGCGCTCGTGCGAGGTCGCATGAGGGCGGGCATAGGCCCATTCGCGCAGGCTGGTCTGGATGAAGCGCTCGGCCTTGCCGTTGGTCCGCGGCGTGTACGCGCGGCTGGCTCCCAGGGCCGCCCGCGGTGGGCGGCCCGGAGCGCCGCGGGTGCGCACGTGGCGCAGCTCCAGCGCGCCGCAGGCGTGGCGCCAGTGATCGCTGCGGTAGGCCGAGCCGTTGTCGGTCATGACCCGCTCGACCCGCGCCTGGCTCCCAGGGCCGACCACCGAGGTCGGCCCGGAGCGGCGCGCGCCGTGGCGCGCGAACCAGGCGACCGCGCGCTCGAGGAACGGCACCGCGCTGGTCTTGCGCTCGTCCGCCAACACCTCGCTGTAGGCCAGGCGCGAGGCATCGTCGATGCAGACGTGGACGGCCTCCCAGCCGGCACCACGCCTGGTGTCGCGACGGTCGCCGGTGATCCGATGGCCGACCGCCTCGATCCGCCCGAGCTTCTTGGTGTCGACGTGGATCAGCTCGCCCGGCCGCTCGCGCTGGTAGCGCACGACCGGCGGCCGCGGCTCAAGCGCTGCCAGCTTGCCGAGCCCGAGACGGCGCAGCACGCTGCCGACCGTCGAGACGGGCATGACAAGCTGGCGCGCGATCGCCGGTCCGCTCAGGCGCTGGCGCCGCTGGTGCTCGATCTCGGCCACGCGCGCGGCCGGTACCTCGTGCCGACAGTGCTTGGGTGCCGAGCTGCGGTCGCTCAGCGCCGCCGTGCCGCCGGCGCGATAGCGCGCGAGCCAGCGATAAGCCTGCCGTTCCGACAGCCCCGCAGCGCCGGCGGCCGACCCGACTGTCCAGCCCTGGTCCGTGACCCGCTGCACCAGCAGGAGTCGACCTTGCGGCGTCAAACGGGCATTCTTGTGCATGTTCATCCGGGCGATCTCCCGATCAACGCTGACAGTGTCGCAACCGACAGCCTGACCGGGCCTGCCCGGATGAACAACCTTCATAGCAACCACAGCTAGCGGACCTGGGTGGCCAGCAATCGGACCTCGGGGCTGGAGCGCGCGGACAGATCGGCCAGCGCCCGGCGCCCGCCGGCGGCGTAGGCGGCGACCGCGCCGAGCAGGTCACGGAGCTGTTGCGGGCTGCTGGCATCGAACCGGCAATGCGCCCCGTTGGTGAGCTGCGCGACATGGCGGAAGGCCCGCTCGGCGTTCGGATCGCGGCCTTCCTGGAAGACGAAGGCGCGCACGCCCTGCAGGCCGAGCTGGCCGGCGACCTGGCCGACCTGGTCGAGGTTCTCCTCGAAGCAGTCGCCGACGAACACCAGGGCCGCGACCCGCTTCTTCCCGGTCTCGCGGACCGCATGGCGCAGCACCCGGCCGAGCTGGGTCTGGCCGGCGAGGCAGAACACCCCGCTCATCAGCCGCACCAGATCGCGCGGATTGTCGACCCAGCGGCTCGCCCGGCACTCTTCGAAGCCGCGGTAGTACACGAGCTGGACGTCGAGGCCGCCGAGCGCTGCGGTCTCGAGGAACATCTGGCCCTGGACCTGGCAGGCCTGGTCCCAGGTCGGCTCGCGCGACGCGGTCGCGTCCATCGCGAAGATCAGGCGGCCCCGACCCCGCCCCGGCTCGGGCGGCGCCGTGCCTGCGACCTCCTTGAGGAAGGCCTCGACCGGGTCGGCGCCTGCCCGCGGCGTCGGCAGATCCTTCTTGGTCATGGTTCCTTATGTTGGCATGCGACCGGTCAGATCCAGACGGCCGACATCATAGCACGAAGCGGCACCCGGCGGCCCGGATCGTCACCATGCCCGCCGCATTTCAGCACCTGCCCCAGCTTTCCTTCAGCCTGCGGACGGAAGGGCGCAGGCAGCGTCCGGCTGGCGTCCGGCGCGGCTCAGGGCGGCCCCGGGCGCGCGGCCTGGGGCCGGGCCGCCGGTCGCCGGACGCCCGCCAGCAGGCTCGCAAGGCCGAGGGCCAGAAGCCCGCAGAGGATCACGGCATGGTTGACGAGCGCGGTCGCAACCGTCGCCTGCCAGGGCAGCCCGGCGAGGCCGAGCGCCGCCGCCCAGGCCGCCTGCGGCGGTCCGAGACCGGCGATCGCCGGGACCGGCAGGGCGAAGGCGAGGTTGCTGGCAGCCGTGGCCAGCGTGGTCGCGATCGGGCTGATGCCGCCGATCACCGCCGAGGCCGCGAGCCAGCCGAGGGCCGCATGGGCGAGCCAGATCGCGAGCGTCAGGACGAAGGCGAGGGCGCGCGGGGCCGGGGCGCGCACCATCGTCGCCCCCCACAGCAGCCGCCGGGCGATCGGCTCGAGGCGGGGCGCGCGGGCAGCCGCGCGGCCGAGCGGTGCCAGCGCCGAAATCAGCACCAGGGGTGCGACCAGCAGGACCCCGCCGGCCGCGACCAGCGCCCGGTCCGACCAGCCGTGCGCGCCCTCGGGCAGGAGCGCGCCGGCGGCCAGGCACAGCAGCGCGCCGGCGGTGCCGGCGTCGAGGCCGCGGGCGACCAGCAGGACCCCCGCCGAGCGCGTGTACTCGGTGCCGAAAGCGCGCCTCATCATCAACGGGAAGCTCAGCTCGCCGAGCTTGAACGGCAGCAGGAAGTTGTAGAGCGACGAGGCGAACCGCGACCCGGATCAGGTCCATCGAAGGCAGCCCCGGCCGGCCGGTGAGCACGAGCCCGAAGCGCCAGGCCCGAAGCCATTGGATCAGCGGCACCAGGAGCAGGGCGAGACCGAGCCGCCAGGGTGACGCGGCGCCCAGCGCTGCGACCAGCGCCGTCCGGTCGACGCCGGCCAGCAGCCACCACAGCACCGCCCCGCTGACCGCCGCGGCGAGCGCCATCGAAACCAGCCGGCGACCGACGACGGGCTCAGTCACCCGTGGTCTTCTCCCGGATCAGGGCCTTCAGTTCGGCAGCCGGCGTCCGGCTGTTGATCAGCTCGGCGAGGATGCCAAAGAACAGCACCTGCAAGCCCAGGATCATCGCCATGACCCCGAACAGGAGCAACGGCCGGGTCCCGATGTCGGCGCCGGTGACCACCTTGAGGCCGGTGAGATAGCCGAGCACGCCCAGCCCCAGGATCACGAGGAGCGTGCCGGCGCCGCCGAACAGGTGCCCCGGGCTGCGCGCGTAGCGGGTGACGGCGAGGACCGTGAGCAGATCGATGAAGCCGTGCAGGAAGCGGCCGAGCCCGAACTTGCTGCGGCCGAAGCGGCGCGGGTGATGCTGCACGACCACCTCGCCGATGCGAAAGCCGAGCGAGCTCGCGAGCACCGGCACGAAGCGGTGCAGCTCACCGTACAGCTCGACCGAATCGAAGATCTCGCGCCGGTACGCCTTGAAGCCCGAATTGAAGTCGTGCAGGGGGACGCCGCTGAGCAGGCCGGTGGCGAGGTTGAACAGCCGCGACGGCAGGGTCTTGCTCAAGGGATCGTGGCGCGGCTTTTTCCAGCCCGAGACCAGATCGGACCCGGCGGCCAAGGCCTCCAGGAAGCGTGGCAGGTCCCTGGGGTCGTCCTGCAGATCGGCGTCCATGGTCACGATGATCCGGCCGGTCGCGAGGCCGATCCCGACGTTCAGCGCGGTCGACTTGCCGAAGTTGCGCCGCAGCCGCACCCCGATCACCGGCCGCTGCGCCGCCGCGAGCTCCCGGATCACCGGCCACGAGCGGTCCCGGCTGCCGTCGTCGACCAGGATCACCTGCCGGAGATCGAGCGCGTGGTCGCGCGCGACCGTTAGGATCCGCTCGACCAGGATCGGTAGCGACTGCTCCTCGTCGTACACCGGGATCACGATGCTGATGTCGCCGCCGCCCGGCTCCGCCGCCATCGCCTGGCCCTGCATCAGCGGCACTCGCCAGGCCCCGGATCGAGAAGCTCGTAGCCGAGCGCGTAGCGCCGGGTGGCCGACCCCGACATCGCCGCCTCGATCCGTCCGGCGCGCCAGCCGGCGTCCGCGGGCACGCCGAGCGCCGCCTCGAGCTGGCGCGACATCCCGGTCGGCCCTGCGCCCGCGTCGCCCCGCCAGACCGCCAGGCACTGGCTGTGGCCGGTCGGCGCCGGCCAGATCGAGGACGGATAGGCGGGATCGAGCACCCGGCTGGCCGGAAACAGGACCCGCAGATTGCCACCGATGTGCGGATCGTCGGTGACGATTGTGCCGCGCTCGAAGCCGGCCGCTCGCAGCTGAGCCGCAAGCGCTGCGAACGGCACCAGATCGCGGCAGCGCCCGCAGTGATCGGCGCCGCGGGATGTAGTGCAGGATCCGGGCGCCGAGCGCGGTCGCATCACCACGACCCCGAGCAGAGCCAGATAGGCGCGGCACGACCCGGGCGTCGGCGCACCCCGCTCCGCGAGCGCGAACAGGAAGATCGGCAGGACCATCAGGGCCGGGTGCAGCCAGTGCTCGGTGAAGGCGACGGCACCAACCGTCGGGATCAACAGCCAGTGCAGGGCCAGGACGACGACGATCAGGCCGCCGAGAAAGCCGGGTGTGACGCAGGGCGCCGCGGGCTCGCCGCCTGCCGGATCGCCCGCCGGGCTGCCGCGCCAGAGCGCGCCGGCCGAAGGTCAAGAGGAACAGTGCCACGAACGGCAGGGGGTAGACAAGCGCCGCCTTGGCAAGGGCTCGGCGGTGCCGACCACCAGGGTGCCCCAGAAGCCGCTGCCCCGGCTGCTCGCCCAGGACCGCGGTCGCGGGCCGCGAGGGCGCTCTGCTCCTGACCCAGCGCCCAGAGGACGCCCGGGGCCGCGACCAGCGCCATCGCCACGGCCGCGAGCAGCAGCCTCGGGTCGAGGACCAGCGCCCGCAACCGGCGGTGCAGCAGACAGGCGAGCGGCAGGCCGAGCGCCAGCATGACGAAGTTCCACTTGGCCAGCAGGCCGAGCCCGAAGCAGACGCCGAGCGCCAGATAGCGCCCCGTGCTCGGGCGCTCGACCAGGCGGGCGAAGGCGTAGAAGCTGGCCGCGATCGCGGCCGCGAGTGCCGTGCTGTGGGTCAGGTCGTGGTGGGCGTAATAGCCGAACATGTAGATCGCGGCGAAGCTCAGGACCGCGAGCGCGGCCAGGCGCGGGTCGGCGATCCAGCGCCGCGCGACCCCGTACATGCAAAAGAAGGTCACGCCGAGCAGCAGGTAGCGGACCAGGCTCAGCGCCAGAAGGTTGGGCCCGACCGCGCCCATCACCGGCAGCAGCAGCCAGGTGTAGAGCGGCGGCTGGCGGACCTGGTAGCCCCAGGCGAAGCGCTGGGCGAGCAGCGCCTGCTCGGCGTCGTCGACGCCGAGGGTCGGGCTGGTCAGCAGCCGGACCGCGAGATGGGTCGCGAGATAGCCGAGGATCAGCAGGCCGACGGCCGTGCCCGACGCCAGCCAGGCGAGCGCCGGCCTCGGCATCGGACCGGG
>CAVTFM010000040.1:0-20433 GCA_963733965.1 uncultured Alphaproteobacteria bacterium | reverse complement strand
CATGCTGGGCGTGCTGGGCGGCATGGGACCGGCCGCCACGGTCGATCTCATGGCCAAGCTGATCCGGCTGAACCCGGCCGGGCGCGATCAGGACCATCTGCCGCTGGTGGTGATCTCGGACCCGCGCGTGCCGGACCGGGTCGGACCGATCCTGCACGGCCGGGGACCATCGCCGCTGCCGGCCATGCTGGCCGGCCTGCGGGCGCTCGAGCGGGCGGGTGCCTCGGCGATCGCGATTCCCTGCCACACCGCGCATCATTGGTATCGCGAGCTCGCGGCCGCGACCGCGTTGCCGGTCCTTTCCATCGTCGACGCCGTGCTCGCCGAGCTCAGGCGCCTCGAGCTGGCGCACGGGCCGCTCGGCCTGCTCGCGACCCAGGCGACGCTGCAGGCCGGCCTCTATCAGGAGCGGCTCGCCGCCGCCGGCCATCCGCCCTTGGCGCCCTCGGCCGCGGTCATGGCCGACGAGGTGCTGCCGGCGATCGCACTGGTCAAGCAGGACCGGGCCGCCGAGGCAGGACAGATGCTGGCCCGCGCGGTCGAGCATCTGACCGCCGCGGGCGCCGGGCGCGTGCTGCTCGCCTGCACCGAGCTGCCGCTCGCGCTCGCCGTCCGGCCGCTGCCCGCCTGCATCGATGCGACCGAAGCGCTCGCCCGAAGCTGCCTCGCCTGGTGGCGCGCCCGGGCGGCTTAGTACGGGGCCAGCGGCTCGTCCTCGTCCGGTCCGAGGACGACGCCGATCTGCCGCAGCGCGCTCGCGATCAGGCCAATCCCGAAGTCGTACCGGCCGACGGCGCAATCGGCCTCGGCCCGGTCACGCCACTCCCGGGCCTCGGCCAGCTCGTAGTCCTCGAGCATCAGGATCCGGTAGTCGAACTGGCTGATGATGATCTCATCGAACTGGCTGATCAGCGCGGCGCAATGCGCCGCCGGGGTGCCGGATGGCCCATGATCCTCCCCCGGCCGCGGATCGGCGACCGCGAGGCGAGCGCCGCAGCAGACCAAGGCCAGGAGGATCCTCACCGCCCGGCGCCGTCCTCTTCCCAAAGAGGCGGCCGCGGCGGCGGTCACATGGGCGGCTTGGCGCCCTGGTCGCCGACCACGACCGCCACCACGACCGGGGTCTGGTCGCGATCCGGCTTGACCAGCATGACCGCAGCCTTGCCCGGCGCGAGCAGCGAGCGATCGGCCTTGGCCATGTGCACGATCGGTACATCGGGCGGCAGGTAGATCGTCTGTTCGCCGGCGACCTTCGGCTTACCCTCCTGGTAGCTCACCTTGAGCTCCCGGTCGGCGCCCACGTCCTTGATCTCGGCCACGCTCGCGTTGGTCATCATGTTGGGCTCCTTGACCAGGTCCCAGGCATAGTGACCCTCGCCCAGGCCGCGCAGGTCGTCGGCGAACAGATGCGCCTCCAGGGCGACCTGCCGATCGCCCGCCATGACCGTGGTCAGGCCGACGAACTGGCCCTGCTTGACGTCGTCGATGGTCGCCGGAGTCACGGCGAAAACACCAAGATCGGGGCTGAGCTGGAAGCCCATCACCTCGCCCTCGCGGCTGGTGATCACCAGCTGGTCGCTGGTCACGCTCTTGAGCGTGCCGCGCACCCGGTAGAGGTCCTGCGCCCGCGCGTCGGATGCGCCGGCCGCCACCAGCGTTGCGATCAGAAGGGGGATGACGACCGACACCCAGGTCCTGGTCCGCATCGCGGCCTCCCTGAGGCGACCGGCGGCGGCTACTCGGTGCCGGTGACGGTCGCGATCAGCGGCAGGGACACCATGTCCATCCGCCCGTCATTGTTGAAGTAGCCAACCCGGAACACGCCGTTGATCGGATGGGGGCCAGGCTTGGTCGGGGTCAGGCCGACCACGAACTCCAAGGCGTTGTTCTTGACCGTGCCGATCACGACCTGCTGCTCGAACGCGACGCCATCATCGTAGGACGACAGCTGACCCACCCGGTTCCGATACGTGTCCAGGATCCCGTACCCTTCAGGGAGCGTCAGCCTCGCCACCAGCGCGGTCTTCTGTCCGACCTTGCCGGAGACGTTCTCGAGATTGACCACGTAGGGCCGGGCGAAGCCCGAATCCTCGGCCCAGCTGCCGGTCGACCCGACAGCGATCAGCGCCGCACCACCCAGAGCGAGACAGAAGCCAGCACGCATCGGTTCATCCTTCAGGATCTGATCTTGCTTGGTAAGTGATCGGGCCAGCCACCTTGTGGATGACTGACCCGCTCAAGCTCTCGTACCATCTGCCGCGCCGCTCGGCCAGACGCTCGATGTGCGGCTGGCCTGGCAGCGAAGTCCTGACCAGTTACTGACTGAGCGCGAACACCCAGATCACGCCACCCTTCGGCACGTCGACGTGCTCGCCGAGGACCTTGTTGATCAGGTTCTGCTGGCCGGCGGCGTCGATGCCCCAGCCGGACTGCACGGCGATGTACTGGACACCGTTGACCGAGAAGGTGGAGGGCGGCGCCTCGACCCCGGAGTTGGTCCGGAAGTGCCAGAGCTCCTCGCCAGTCGTGGCGTCGAACGCCCGGAACATCCGGTCGTTGGTGCCGCCGTCGAACACCAGATTGCCGGCCGTGGTCAGGATCGGGCCCCAGTTCATCGTGTCATTGAACAGATGGGTCCAGGCGCGCTTGCCCGTGCTGACGTCCCAGGCCTGGATCTCACCGTAGGAGCGCGCGTTCTTGTCGACCGTGAAGCCGATGTCGGGGATCGAGACACCGGTCCACCACTGGCCGGCCACGTACTCTTCCTTCTTGCCTTCCAGATGGCCGCAGTGGTTGTCGTTGGCCGGAATGTAGATCATGCCGGTCAACGGGTTGAAGGCCTCGTACGGCCAGTCCTTGCCGCCCCACAGCGACGGGCAGAAGTCGGCGTACTTGCCGGTGCCGGGCTTGTGGTCCTCGTTGTAGGTCGGCCGGCCGGTGGTCGGATCGATGCTCTTGAACACCGTCTGCTTCACGTACGGCTTGGCGTCCATGAACTTGATGGCGCCGCTGTCGCTGCGCTCCAGCCAGTACAGATAGCCGTTGCGCGCCGGATGGACCAGACCGCTGACGTCCTTGCCGTCCTTCAGGAAGTCGATGATCATCGGCGCTTCCATCTCGTCCCAGTCCCAGGAGTCGTTCCAGTGGTACTGGAAGTGACCCTTGATCGCGCCGGTCTCGGGGTCGATGGCAACCGTCGACGAGGTGTAGAGGTTGTCACCCGGGCGCTGGTCGCCGAACCACGGCGAGCCGTTGCCGGTGCCCCAGTAGGTGACCTTGGCATCGGGGTCGTAGGTGCCGGTCATCCAGATCGAGGCGCCGCCCCGCTTCCAGGTGTCGCCCTGCCAGGTGTCGTGACCGGGCTCGCCCGGGCCGGGGACGGTGTAAGTCTTCCACAGCGACTTGCCGCTGTTGGCATCGAACGCCTGGACGAAGCCGCGGATGCCGTACTCGCCGCCGGAGCAGCCGACCATGACCTTGCCGTTCACGATCAATGGCGCCATGGTCATGTAGTAGCCGGTGTGCCAGTCCTCGACCGGGCTTTCCCAGGCGACCGTGCCGGTCCTGGCGTCAAGCGCGACCAGCTTAGCGTCCTGCGCCGCCAGGTAGACCTTGTCGCCATAGAGGGCGACACCACGGGTGGTGTTGTGCAGGGCGCTGAAACCTTCCGGCAGCTCGCGCTTGTACTTCCAGATCAGGGTGCCGGTCGCGGCGTTCAGGGCCAGGACCTGGTTGTAGGGGGTGACCACGAACATCACGCCGTTGTTGACGATCGGCGGCGCCTCGTGGCCGGAGTCGACGCCGGTCGCATAGCTCCAGACCGGGACCAGACGTTTGACGTTGCTGCTGTTGATCTGGTTGAGCGGGCTGTACATCCAGCCCTCATAGTTGCCGCGGATCTGCAGCCAGTTCTCAGGCTCCGGATCCTCCAGCCGCGCGGCAGTCACAGTGGCCCACCCCGTCGCCGCTGCTGCTGCTGCTGCCGCCGGTGCCGACGCCGTGCTAACCAAGATGATCCGGCGCACGACGTTGGTCCCCTGGTGTGTAGGCGCGTACCTGATTATGACCTTGTCACCCTCGTTCAACTGGTCCAATCGTGGGCCGAGGCTGTTCATCGAGGACCATTGATAGACCTTATCCTCAATCATGAGTTTGCTTGTAGACTCGTTGATCGCCTTGATGATGCCCTCGTCTTCGTCGGCGCTTGCGGCTGGCGCCCACAGCGCGATAGCGACCGTGGCCGCTGAGATTGCGCATCGTCCTAGCATGGCAGCCTCCCATTCCGACCCGATTGAGCCATCAAGTGCAGCTGAGCTGGGTCTGTTATCAGCCGACGATCTCAAGGAGGAAACCGATGGGCCAGCCCCGCCAGAAGGCGGAGCCGGCCCGCGTGAACGATTCCGCTCGTTTACTGACTGAGCGCGAACACCCAGATGACGCCGCCCTGCGGCACGTCGACGTGCTCGCCGAGGACCTTGTTGATCAGGTTCTGCTGGCCGGCGGCGTCGATGCCCCAGCCGGACTGCACCGCGATGTACTGGATGCCGTCGACCGAGAAGGAGGACGGTGGCGCCTCGACCCCGGAGTTGGTCTTGAAGTGCCAGAGCTCCTCGCCGGTCTTGGCGTCGAACGCCCGGAACATGCGGTCGTTGGTGCCGCCGTCGAACACCAGCCCGCCACCGGTGGTCAGGATCGGGCCCCAGTTCATCGTGTCGTTGAACAGATGGGTCCAGGCGCGCTGGCCGGTGCTGACGTCCCAGGCCTGGATCTCACCGAACGAGCGCGCGTTCTTGTCGACCGTGAAGCCGATGTCGGGGATCGACACGCCGGTCCACCACTGGCCGGCCACGTACTCTTCCTTCTTGCCTTCCAGATGGCCGCAGTGGTTGTCGTTGGCCGGAATGTAGATCATTCCGGTCTCCGGGTTGTAGGCCTCGTACGGCCAGTCCTTGCCGCCCCACAGCGACGGGCAGAAGTCGGCGTACTTGCCGGTGCCGGGCTTGTGGTCCTCGTTGTAGGTCGGCCGGCCGGTGGTCGGATCGATGCTCTTGAACACCGTCTGCTTCACGTAAGCCTTGGCGTCCAGGAACTTGATGGCGCCGCTGTCGCTCCGCTCCAGCCAGTACAGATAGCCGTTACGAGCCGGGTGGACGAGACCGCTGACGTCCTTGCCGTCCTTCTGGAAGTCGATCAGCATCGGCGCTTCCATCTCGTCCCAGTCCCAGGAGTTGTTCCAATGGTACTGGAAGTGGCCCTTGATCGCGCCGGTCTCGGGGTCGATCGCAACCGTCGACGAGGTGTAGAGGTTGTCGCCGGGGCGCTGGTCGCCGAACCAGGGCGAGCCGTTGCCGGTGCCCCAGTAGGTGACCTTGGCCTTGGGGTCGTAGGTGCCGGTCATCCAGATCGAGGCGCCACCGCGCTTCCAGGTGTCGCCCTGCCAGGTGTCGTGACCCGCCTCGCCCGGGCCGGGCACGGTGTAGGTCTTCCACACCGACTTGCCGCTGTTGGCGTCGAACGCCTGGACGAAGCCGCGGACGCCGTACTCGCCGCCGGAGCAGCCGACCATGACCTTGCCGTTCACGATCAATGGCGCCATGGTCATGTAGTAGCCGGTGTGCCAGTCCTCGACCGGGCTTTCCCAGGCGACCTTGCCGGTTTGGGCGTCGAGCGCCACCAGCACCGCGTCCTGGCCCGCCAGGTAGAGCTTGTCACCATAGAGCGCGATGCCGCGCGTGGTGTTGTGGAGCGCGCTGAAACCTTCCGGCAGCTCGCGCTTGTACTTCCAGATCAGGTTGCCGGTCGCGGCGTTCAGGGCGAGGATCTGATTGTAGGGCGTGACCACGAACATCATGCCGTTGTTGACGATCGGCGGCGCCTCGTGGCCGGAGGTCACGCCGGTCGCATACGCCCACACCGGCGTCAGATGCTTGACGTTGGTGGTGTTGATCTGATCGAGCGGGCTGTACATCCAGCCCTGATAGTTGCCGCGGATCTGCAGCCAGTTCTCAGGCTCCGGATTGGTCAGTCGCGCGTCGGTCACGGGACTGTAGGCGGCCGCCGCCATGGGCAGCAAGGCCACCCCAAAGGCCGCCGCGTACTTCAGAAGCTTCATGATTTTGTCTCCCCTAGCGTGGTTAGGTTTCTTACAGCTGCCTGAGCGACTGCAACCCGGCAGGTCAGCTCGTCTGCCCCCCGACGCGACTGGTAAAAGCGCCGGCGACCACGATCTGTCCGCCTTCCAACTTCACCGGCAGCATCGGCAGGCGGCGTGGCGCCGGGCCGGCGACGACCTCGCCGAAGGCCTCGGGATTGTACTGGCTGCTGTGGCACGAACAGAACAAGGTTCCGTTCGCCTTGTCCCACATCGACACGGGGCAGGCCTGATGGGTGCAGATCGCGGTATAGGCGACCACGCCGTCATCGGCGGCGTGGGCGCGGGTCTGCTGATCGAGCGACGCGGGATCGAGCCGGATCAACACCACCTGGTTCAGGCGCGTGCCGTTGCGTACCGTCTTGGTCGTCGGATCCATCGGGTAGGTCATGACCTGCGGCCCCCCGATGGCCAGGTCGTCAGGCGTCACCACCTGACCTTTCCTGTCCCCGGATAAGAAGACGAACAGATCGCCCGGCTGCGGCGGAACACTCGCCGGGTTGTCTGCCGCCCCTGCGATTTTCAACGCTGGCAGGGTCGCCGCCAAACCGAGCGCGACCTTCAGCGCATCACGACGCTTCGATTGTTCGAACACGTTAGCCCGGTGCCTCCTTCGGGGTTGGGTTTCGGTTAAGCCCGAGCCCTCGGCTTGTCAAGTGGACAACGGGGCCCCTGGGGGGCCCCTGATCCCCGAGTAGGTTGGCCGGTTTGAGGATTGCGGCAGGCGGCACGTGGGGTTGCCGCTGCGGTGGGGTTTCACCGGTCGGGTGCGACGGATGGACCGGGTGATGAGCCAGACGCGGTCGCCCTTTGAGCTGGATCAGCGGGCCGAGACCGGGGCGTTGACCGCGGCGGGGTGCCGCTCCTGATCGAGGCGGTCCGGACCAGCGGTGCGGCGGCGGTGCTGGACGCGGGACGTGGTGATCAAGCAGCGCAGGCGGGGCCTGGCGCCGGCGGCGCTGGTCGAAGCGCTGTGGCGGCCGGCGCGAGCGCTCCGAGGATCTGACGGCGTTGCGCGAGGCTTCCCGCTCCGGGCCGACCACCGAGGTCGGCCCGGGATTTGGGGCCCCGCGCTACCGGGACCGGGCCTTGGTGGCGGCAGTAGCGAAAGGGGCTGGCGTCCGCTTTTCGCCTCGCTGGTCGAGGGTCGCGGCACCGTAGTAGTGCCAAAGGAAGATCGCGCCACAGCCGCGGACCGGCCGCCAGGGCTCGGCGAGTTGATCCATGACCTTCCGATTCGGCCGCGCCTCCAGGCGCTTCAGGCGCTGCATGCCGACCTGCAGCCCCAGATCGTCGGCCGGGAAGATGTCCGCCCGGCCGAGCGCGAACAGGAGATAGATCTCGGCGCTCCAGCGGCCGAAGCCGCGCTGGGCTGCGATCGCCGCGATCGCTTCTTCTTCGGGAAGCGTCGCGAGCGCATCCAGATCCAGCACCCCGCCCGCGACCGCCTCGGCGAGGCTCCGGCCATAGGCCATCTTCTGCCGGCTGAAGCCGATGGTCTTGAACGCGGCCTCCTCGAGCTTAAGAAAGCTCGCCGCCGTGACCGGCGGCAGGCAGGCCTGCTCGACCCGCGCCCAGATCGCGGCCGCCGACCGGGTCGAGAGCTGCTGCGCGACCATGATCCGCAACAGGGTCGCGAACCCCGGGTCGCGCTGCCGCGGCGCCGGATAGCCGATTCTTGCGAGAGCGCGCGCAACATCGGGATCGACCCGCGCCAGCCGGTCGATACCGGCGTTCAGGGCCTCTTCAGAGAGCGGATGCGGGGCCATGGTCACAGCACGACCGGGCGAGCGGGATGTCGGTCAGGAGGTTCAATTCGAGCTGGGTCAGGCGGAAGCATGTTGCGAGGTTACCGTTGCGTCGCTTGAACCGCCAGCCCACGTGGGTCTCCCTGAGACGCGAGCGCCGCCTTTGACCTGCGCCGGGCCTACCCCTTCTCCCGCAGCAGGCGGGCCTTCTCGCGCTGCCAGTCGCGGGTCTTGACGGCGGCGCGCTTGTCGTAGGTCTTCTTGCCGCGGGCGAGGCCGAGCTCGATCTTGGCCAGCCCGCGCGGGTTGAAGTAGAGGGAGAGCGGGATCAGGGTCTGGCCCTGCTTGCGGACGGCGCCGATCAGCTTGTTGAGCTCGCGCCGGCGCAGCAGCAGCTTGCGCGAGCGCCGGGTGTCGTGGCTGAAGTGGCTGGCGGCGTGGTATTCCGGGATGTAGGCGTTGATCAGGAACAATTCGCCGCCCTGCTCGCCGGCGTAGGCCTCATTCAGGTTGCCGCGGCCGTCGCGCAAGGCCTTGACCTCGGTGCCCTGGAGCACGATCCCGGCCTCCAGCCGCTCCTCGATGAAATAGTCGTGGGTGGCCCGCCGGTTGCGCGCGACGACCTTGCGCCCGCTGTCCTGCGGCTTGGCCAAGGTCCGCTCAGTTCATCAGCCCGGCCGCGACCATGGCGGCATCGACCGCCTCGCGGGTCGGAGCCTTGGGCGGGACCAGCGGCAGGCGCACGTCCAGGGCGCATTTGCCGAGCCGCGCGACCGCGTATTTGACCGGCGCCGGGCTGGTCTCGAGGAACAGCGCCTTGTGCAGAGGCGTCAGGCGCAGGTGGATCGCGAGCGCTTCCTTCGCGTCGCCCCGTCCCCAGGCCTCCTGCATCTCGGCGCACTGGCGGGGTGCCACGTTGGCGGTCACCGAGATGCAGCCGTCGCCGCCGCTGGCGAGGAAGGCGAGCGCTGTGATGTCCTCGCCGGACAGCTGGCAGAACTCGGCGCCGCAGGCGAGCCGCGTGAGCAGCGGCCTCGCGAGGTCGGCGGTCGCGTCCTTGACGCCGACCACGTTCGGAAGCCTGGCCAGCGCCGCCATGGTGTCGACGCTCATGTCGACCACCGAGCGGCCGGGGATGTTGTAGATCACGAGCGGCAGGTCGGCGGCGTCGTGGATCGCCTTGAAGTGGGCGTAGAGCCCGTCCTGGGTCGGCTTGTTGTAGTAGGGGGTGACCACGAGGATGCCGTCGGCGCCGGCCGCCTTGGCGTGCTGCGCCAGGCTGATCGCCTCGGCGGTCGAGTTGGAGCCGGCGCCGGCGATCACCGGCCGGCGGCCGGCGGCGGCCTCGATCACCAGCTCGACCACCCGCCGATGCTCGGCGTGGCTGAGGGTCGGCGACTCGCCGGTGGTGCCGACGGGGACCAGGCCATGGGTCCCCTGCGCGACGTGCCACTCCACCAGCGATTGCAGAGCCGCCTCGTCAATCGAGCCGTTGCGAAAGGGCGTGATGAGCGCCACAATGGAACCATGGAACATGGTCGGCTCACTCCTTGGACGTTGCGCCTGCGGGTTGCGCCGCGGAAGCCTGCGCCTCCGACAGCGCCCCCGACCTTTAGCGCGCGTTTAACGCTCCGGCACCATAAAAGGAGGGGCGGGGTGCGGCAAGACGAGTGCTGCCGTTGAACGGAGGCTCGTGCCGGAGCCCCGGGCAGAGGTGGATCAGGGCGGCCAGGGACGGCCGGCTGGGGAGGAAGGCCGATCCGACCGGATGACCATCGGCAGCCTGCGCCCGCCTCGTTCGGGGCGGTGTGGCGTCGGCTGCGGACGCTCGGGCTGGGCCTGACCCTCGGCTTCGCGCTGCTCCTGGTCAGCCGGCCGGGCCTTGCGCTGAACCCGAAGGATCGGGAGGTGGTCGGCGAGGCGTTCGTGGCCGCCGACGGCGGTGACTGGCCGCGCGCCTTTCGCCTGATCGAGGATGTGGCGGACCCGCTGCCGGCGCTGACGCTCCGTTGGCTGCGCATGATCGAGGGCCGCGAGCCGGGCGACTTCACCACGATCGCCCATTTCCTGCTCAGCCATCCCGACTGGCCGGCGCCCGAGGAGCTGCAGATCGTCGCCGAGGGCACGATCACCGACCCGGCCGACCACGAGCTGATCCGGGACTTCTTCCAGGACCGGGCGCCGCTGACCACGCGGGGCTCGATCCGCTACGCCGAGGCGCTGTTCCGGATCAATCAGGACGAAGCGGCCAAGGCCCTGATCCGCCGCGCCTGGGTCGAGGGCGACTTCTCGCCCGCCGAGGAGCAGAAGTTTTATGACAAATACCGGAGCCTGCTGACCACGCAGGATCAGATCGACCGCCTGAACAACCTGCTCTGGGACGACCGGCGCCGGTCGGCGAGCCGGATGCTCGAGCGCGTGCCCGACGGCTATCGCAAACTCGCGGCCGCGCGTCTGGGTCTGCAGCGGCGCCAGGCCCGGGTCGACGGCGCGGTCGAGGCGGTGCCGGCGGCGCTGCAGAACGATCCCGGGCTGCTGTTCGATCGCCTGCGCTGGCGCCGTCAGCATCGCCTCCAGGACGGCGTGATCGAGATGCTGCTCAATCCGCCGGACCAGCTGGTCCATCCGGCGCCCTGGTGGTTCGAGCGCGAGCTGCAGATCCGGGCCGCGCTCCGCGCCCGCAACTTCGACCTTGCCTATCAGCTGGCCACCCGGCACGGCCAGACCGCGGGCGAGGAGTTCGTCACCGCCGAATGGCTGGCCGGCTGGCTCGCGCTCCGCTTCGAGCGCCAGCCGAATGTTGCCTTGCGCCATTTCGAGCGCCTCTATGCCGGCACCGGGTCGCCCTTGGACCAGGCCCGGGCCGCCTATTGGGCCGGCCGCAGCGCGGCCGCGCTCGACGAGCCCGCGCTGGCCGGGCAATGGTACCAGCGCGCCGCCCGCTATCACGTCGCGTACTACGGCCAGCTCGCCGCCGAGGAGCTCGGCTCCGCCTATCGGCCGCCGCCGCTGCCGCCGCTCGCCGATGCCGGCCAGCGCGCGACCTTCGAGAATAAGGAGCTGGTCCGCGTCGCGCGCATGCTGATCGAGGTCGGTGCCCCTGACCAGCTGACGCCGTTCCTGCTCCGGCTGGTCGAGCTGGCCTCGAGCCCGGCCGAGGTCGGCCTCGTTGGCGAGCTGGCGGCTGCGAGCGGGCGTCCGGACCTGGTCGCCCAGGTCGGTCGGTTCGCCACCTATGACGGCCAGATCAACGAGGTCGCAGCCTTCCCGATCCCGGACATCGACCGCCTGATCCGGCCGCCGAAGGGCGAGCCGGACGCAGCACTGCTGCTCGGCATCGCCCGCCAGGAAAGTGTGTTCAACCCCTGGGGGTCCAGCAGCGAAGGCGCCCAGGGCGTACTCCAGCTGATGCCGCACACCGCCTATCTGATGGCCCGCACGCTCGGTCTGCACTACAATCTCGGCCTGCTGACCGGCAACCCCGACTACAACATCCGCCTCGGCAGCCACTATCTGAAGACCCTGCTCGATCGTTATGGCGAGACCGCGCTCGCCGTGGCCGCCTACAATGCCGGGCCAGGGCGGGTCGACGAGTGGCTCCGCCTGCATGGCGATCCGCGCACCGGCGACCGCTACGATCTGATCGACTGGATCGAGCTGATCCCGTTCGACGAGACCCGCAACTACGTCCAGAGGGTGCTGGAGGGGCGCAACATGTACCGCCGGCGGCTGGCCGACCCGGAGGTCGCGACCATCTGGTTCCGGCCGGTCAATGGCCCGCTCGATCCCCTGCCGGCGCCGGCCTTGAAGCCGCGCGACCAGGCGCGCGAGGTGCAGCTCGCGACCCTGCTCAGCCGGGCGCCCAGGCCCGCGCTCAAGCCGGCCGGGGGCGGCCCGGTCGTGGTGCGGGCCGGGTTCCAGTCGCCGCCGAAGCCGAAGCTCAAGCCGCACCACGGCATGGAACTCGCTGCCCGCGCCGGCGGCTCTCAGCCTTTGCCGGCCGCCAAGCCGATCCCCGAGTCATGACCGCCGCGCGCATGAGCGGGATCAGCGCCTGCGTGTTCGACGCCTACGGCACGCTGTTCGACGTGCACTCCGCGGTCGGCCGCCTGCGCGCCCAAATCGGCGCCCAGGCCGACGCGCTCTCCCAGCTCTGGCGGGCCAAGCAGCTGGAATACAGCTGGCTGCGCGCGCTGATGGGGCGCCACGCGGATTTCTGGCTGGTCACCGGCGATGCCCTCGACTACGCGCTGGCGCGCAACGGCGTCGACCCGGGCCTGCGCGCGCAGCTCCTCAAGGCCTATCTGACGCTCGACGCCTACCCCGAGGTGCCGGATGTGCTCCGCCGTCTGCGCGCGGGCGGGCTGACGACCGCGATCCTGTCGAACGGCGAGCCCAAGATGCTCGCCGCCGGCGCCCGGAGCGCCGGAATCGACGGTCTGCTCGACGCCATCCTCTCGGTCGAGGAGGTCGGCGTGTTCAAGCCCGAGCCGAGGGTCTACCAGCTGGCGGTCGACCGGCTCGACCTGCCCGCGGGCCAGATCGCCTTCCAGTCGTCGAACGCCTGGGACGTCCACGGCGCCGCCTGCTTCGGGCTGCGGCCGGTCTGGATCAACCGGTTCGGCGCCCCGCCCGAGCGCCTGCCCGGCGCCGCCGAGCACGAGCTCCGGGATCTCGCCGGTCTGCCGGCCCTGCTCGGGCTCTGAGCCGCCCCCGGCCCCCATGGAGGGCGGCCACGGTTGCCCCGGCCGGAGTTCCCTCGGCCGGAGTTCCCTCGGCCGGAGTTCACCAGGCGGCCGGAGCCTGCTAAGACCGCCGTCATGACCACGGTCGAACCGCTGCCGACGTTCGCCGACGTGCAGGCCGCCGCCCGGCGCCTGCAGGGAATCACGCGCCGCACGCCGCTTCTGGAATCCGAGGCGCTCAACGCGCTGACCGGCGGCCGGGTCCTGCTCAAGGCCGAGTCGTTGCAGCGGACCGGCTCGTTCAAGTTTCGCGGCGCCTACCATGCCATCAGCCAGATCGAGGCGAGCGCGGTCGTCGCCTACTCCTCGGGCAACCATGCCCAAGGGGTTGCCGCCGCGGCGCGGGCGCTCGGCAAGGCCGCGACCATCGTCATGCCGGCCGACGCCCCGGCGATCAAGCTCGAGAGCACGCAGGCACTGGGCGCAAAGGTCCGGCTCTACGACCGGCAGCGGGAGTCGCGCGAGGCGATCGGCGCCGAGCTCGCGCGCCGCACCGGCGCGGCCCTGGTCAAGCCCTACGACGACCCGCGGGTCATCGCGGGGCAGGGCACCGCCGGGCTCGAGCTCGCCGAGCAGGCGGCCGAGCTCGGCGCCGCGCTCGATGCGGCCCTGATCCCCTGCGGCGGCGGCGGCCTGATCGCCGGCTGCGGCCTGGCGCTCGAAGCCCTCTGCCCGGGCATCGAGATGTTCGCGGTCGAGCCCGTCGCCTTCGACGACACGCGGCGTTCGCTCGCCGCCGGCGAGCGGATCACGAACCTGCCGGACGGGGCGTCGATCTGCGATGCGTTGCTGGCGCCCACCCCCGGCGAGCTGACCTTCGCGCTCAACCGGCGCCAACTCGCGGGCGGCCTCGCGGTCGCCGACCACGACGTACGCCTTGCCATGGCGTTCGCCTTCCGCGAGCTCAAGCTGGTGGTCGAGCCCGGTGGCGCGGTCGGGCTCGCAGCCCTGCTCGCGGGCGGCTTCGATGCTCATGGCCGGACGGTCGCGGTGCTGCTTTCGGGCGGCAACGTCGACCCGGAGCAATTCGTCGCAGCGCTCGGGCCGGCGAGCCCTGCCTGACCAGGCCCGCGCTCGAGGTCCCTTGATGCCGATCGCCGACGCCGCCAAGGGCATCCGCCATCTGTTCGTGCATGATCTGATGCTCGCCGGCCGGATCGGCGTCCACCCGCATGAGCAGGCCAAGGCGCAGCGGGTGCGCCTCAACCTCGATCTGGGGGTGGTCGAGACCGGCCCGATGCTCACCGACCAGCTCGCGGACGTGGTCGACTACGAGGCCCTGGTCGTCCGGGTGCGCGCCGCGGTCGCCGACCGCCACGTCAACCTGGTCGAGACCTTGGCGGAGCAGATCGCGCGGCTCTGTCTCGAGGATCCCCGCGTGCGCTCGGCCCGGGTCCGGGTCGAGAAGCTCGACGCGATCGCCGATGTCGCCTCGGTCGGGGTCGAGATCGAGCGCGTCAACCCCGCGGCGTAGCGCGCCGGAGCAGGGCGTCGATCGGGCTTCGGGCGGCCCCGGGGCCGCCGCCGCTTGCGGGCGATGCGGGCGGCTCCTATGGTTGGCGCCTGTCGATGATCGCCGATCACCGCAGAAGGCATAGACGGCTTCTCGCGGAGGGGACATGAGAAAAGGCACCGTCATCGCCAGGGGCGGCCTCGACCTCCGCCGCACGCCCAAGACCGGAGCGATCGTCAAGAGGCTGCGTCGCGGCAGCGACCTGGAGATCCTGGGCCGGGACACCTGGCTGCGGGTGCGCGCGAGCGACGGCAGCACCGGCTGGGTGCAGGGCGACCTGGTCGAGCGCGAGCCGGCGGCGGCGCTGATGCCTGAGGGGGCGGCCCCCGCCGCCGCGGCCGGGCTCCTCGACACCGCACCGTCCGACATCTGCGTCATCGGCCCCTACCACAACGTCCGGTTCGTGGGCGCCGAGGTCCTGGCCGACGCCGACTTCTTCCCCTTGCTGGACCGATTGAACGACCTTGCCAGCGCCTCCGGGGTCGAGATCCACGTGACCTCGTCGTTTCGCGACCCGGACCGGGCGCCGAGCGGCGCCATCGTGCCGCCCGCCACGCGCTCCAATCACTTCGTCGGTCACGCCGTCGACATGAACGTCAAGTCGCAAAGCGGCTTCTTCAATTCTCAGAAGCTGAAACGGGCCAACCTTGCGGCCCTGCCCACCGAGGTGCGGAGCTTCATCCAGAAGGTGCGCGACGATCCCGATCTCCGGTGGGGTGGCGACTTCAATCCGGAAGATCCCGTCCACATCGACGATGGCCTCAACCGCACCGATCCCGCAAGGTGGCAGAGCAAGCTTGACTCCCTGAATCGAACGTGACCGCGCCGCTGGCGAGGGCGTCATGCCGGCGGCGGGTCGCGGTCCGCGCTCGGCGCCCCCTCCTGGCCCGCCTCGGCCGGTCGACGCTGCCGGGCCTGGTCGCCGTGCTCGCGACGGTGGCGTGCGCGAGCGATCAGGCAGGCACCGGCGACCGCCCGTTCGCGCATGCCGCGGGAACCGAGATCACCCTTTCACCCTCCGGCGACCGCCTCGGTCCGATCACCGCCGGAACGCCGTTCAGCGCGGCCGAGCTGCGGTCCTTGTTCCCCGCCGCTACGATCACGGAAGCCACCGGCTTCACGGAAGGCGAGCCATACCCGCTGTTGCGGGTCGCGGAAGACCACGCGCTCCTCCTGGAACTCAGGTCCGCGGACGGGGTCGGGATTCACAGCGTCGAGATCATGGCGGGCGCGCCGGTCGGCAATCTCGACGTGCGGCACGGCGCCACGTATGCCGAAGTGTTCGGCGTGGATTCGAACCCGCACTGCGTGCCCGGCGTCGAGGAGCAATCCGGCCGGGTGATCTGTCCGGCGCCGTCGTCGAGCCACGTGAGCCTCGTGTTCGCGGGTATCTGGGCGGGGCCCGACGGCGAGCTGCCGCCTCCGGGCGTGTTGCGCGACTGGACCGTCCAGCACGTGGTCTGGCGCCCCTGATGTCGGTCAGGTCCGGCGCGGGACGACCCGGCGACTTGATCGGCCCGCCGTTCAGGGCGACAAGTCGGTTGAATCGGCAGCGGAGGAGCCTTGCCATGCCCGGGTTCGATCGAACGAAAAAGCAGCTTGTGGTCGCCATGGATCACGGCCGGGCGCTCGGCGCGGTCGCCGGGCTCGAGGACCCGGGCCGGGTGATCGACCTGGTGGTCGAGGCCGGCGCCGATGCGATCATGACCAGCTACGGGGTCATCAAGCATTACCGCGACCGCCTGATCGGCCGCGTTCCGACCCTGCTTAGGGTCGACGGCGGCCCGAGCCGCTACCGCGAGGACTGGCTGAAATACACCGAGTGGAGCCTCTTGCACACGGTCGAGGACGCGCGCGCGCTCGGGGTCGATGGCATCTGCAGCATGGTGTTCATGGGCGGCGAGGTCGAGCTCGCGAGCCTCGAGATCACGGCCGAGCTCGCGAGCGAATGCCTGGAGGACGGCCTGACCCTGATGGTCGAGGCCCTGCCCTGCCCCGCCGAGCGCATCCCCGACCCGAACGATGCCGGGGCCATGGCGGATGCCTGCAGGCTCGGCTTCGAGCACGGCGCCGACGTGCTCAAGACCTACGCGACCGGCAGCGCCGAGAGCTTCCGCAAGGTCACCGCCGGCTGTCCGGCGCCGGTGCTGATCGCGGGCGGGCCCAAGATGGACAGCGAGCGCGCCGTGCTCCAGGTGGTGCGGGATACGCTCGATGCCGGCGGTCATGGGCGTGGTGTTCGGGCGCAACATCTGGCAGAGCCCGGAGCCGGCCAAGATGATCAAGGCGCTCCGCCATCTCATCCACAAGGACGGCACGGTGCCCGAAGCGGCCGAGCTGCTGCGCTGATCAGGTAACGCCGTGGCGGCGGAGCCGCTGCTCTGTGGCGTCGATGCCGGCACCAGCCGCATCCGGGCGATCGTGTTCACGCCCGATGGCCGGCCGGTCGCCGAGGGCAGCCGGCCGACCCCGGTCGAGCGGCCGCGGCCCGGCTGGGCCGAGCACGACCCCGAGGCGCTCTGGCAGGCGGCCTGCGGCGCGCTCCGCGACGCCGCGGCGCAGATCCGGGAGCCTGCGCGCGTCCTGGGCCTCGCGGTCGCAAGCGTCGGCGAGGCGTTCGTCGCGCTCGACCGGCAGGGCAGGCCGGCCTGCAAGACCATCGCCTGGTACGACGAGCGGCCCAAGCCCGAGCTCGCGCGGCTGGAGGCAACCATTGGCAAGGTCCGTCTGCATGCGCTGACCGGGCTCGCGGCCGATCCGACCTTCACGCTTTGCAAGCTGCTCTGGCTGCAGGCGAACCAGGGAGAGGCACTCGCCCGCACCGCGCTCTGGCTGAACGTCGCGCACTACTTCGCCTGGCGACTGACGGGCGTGCCGACCGCAGACCTGTCGCTCGCGTCGCGCACGCTCGCCCTCGACCTCGAGCGGCGGGTCTGGGCGGAGGAGCTGATCCGCGAGGTCGGCCTCGCGCCTGCGATCTTTGCCCCGATCCGACCCTGGGGCAGCCGGCTCGGCAGCGTCACCGCCGAGGCCGCGGCGGCGACCGGGCTCACGACCGGGTGCGCGGTCGGGGTCGCCGGCCACGACCACATCGCGGGCGCGCTCGCCGCCCGGGCGCTGGCGCCTGGCGTGCTGCTCAACTCGCTGGGCTCGGCCGAAGCGCTGACGCTCGCCCTCGAGCGGCCGAGCGCTGCCCCGGAGCTGCTGGCGCGCGGCTACAGCCAGGGCGTGGTCGAGGTCAGGGGCGAGCCGCCGGTCCACTACATCTTCGGTGGCTTTCCCACGTCCGGCGCCTGCATCGAATGGTTTCGAGGCCTGTTCGGTACGGAAGTGGCGCATGAGCGTCTGATCGCCGACGCGGAAGTGGTGCCGGCGGGCTGCGAGGGCGTCACTTTCGTGCCGGATCTGCGCGGCCGGATCTCGCCCGTGCCCGACCCCGAGGCGCGCGGCGCCTGGTTCGGCCTCAGCGCCGACAGCACGCGCGCGAGCCTCTACCGGGCGGTGCTCGAGGGGCTCGCCTTCGAGGCGCGGCAGACCTTCGACGATCTGGCGCTGCTGCCGGGCCTGCATCCGATCGGGCAGATCCGGGCGATCGGCGGCAATACCCGCAACCGTCTGCTGCTGCGGATCAAGGCCGCGGTCTACGGCCGGCCGATCGTCGCCGCCCTGATGGCGGAGGCGACCGCGCTCGGCGCGGCCCTGCTGGGCGGCCTCGCGGCCGGCCTTTTTCCGAACCTGGCGAGCGCGCTCGGCGGGCTGGCAAGCGACGAGGCCACGGTCGAGCCCGAACCGGCCTGGGCCGCCCGCTACGATCGCATCTATCGCGCGGTCTACCGGCCGGCCTATGGCGCGCTTCGCCCGCTGCACCACGCCGCCCGCCGCCAGGAGGCCGGCCGAGCCGGCAGCGACCTCAGCGGATCGCCTCCAGATTGAGCTTGAGCAGATAGCCCGGGCGGTCGAGGTCCTGCTGCATCTTGAGCACGACCTGGGACGGTGGCGAGGTGGTCTGGTCGGTCCAGGTCTGCAGACGCTCGCCCATGGCGAACTGGAACGGCTCGCCCTTCTGCCAGTCACGCGGGAACCAGATCGGCTTGCCGAGGCAGGCGTCGAGGTTGCGCGCGAGCGCGTCGAACCCGGCCTCGGCGCCGTCGCGATTGTCGTGCCCGAACCGCCGGCTGGCGCAGCTGTAGCTGGCGCGCGGCCAGGCGTTGCCCTCGATCGTGCAGCGCTCGGTGCCGGGCAGGGTCTGGTTGCCGAGCCAGCTGTCGCCGGCGAGCCGGTTGGCGCGCAGCGGGGCGAAGCCATCGGCCTCGGCGGCCAGGACCACGGGCAGCACGTCGCAGAGCTCGCGCGCGACCGGGACCGGCGCCGGCGGCGCCGCGGGCGGCCCGAGACCGGGCGTCGTCACCGCCGCGGCCGGGCTCGGCGCCGGCGGTGGCGGCGACGCCTGGCAGGCGGCCAATGCCGTCGCCAACCCGAACAGCGCGCCGACGCGCCGGCGTCCGGACCAGCTCAACGCCGGTCCCGCTCGTCGACCAGCCATGGCGCCCGGCGCAGATCCGGCCAGCCATAGGCGACCTCGCGGACCGCCGGATAGCTGGTGCCGCGATAGGCGAGCGTCTTGGCGACCCCGAGCGGCAGGCCGCCGAGGCCCTCGTAGAACCGGCGCCCGAGATCGTTGTCCTCGAGCACCCAGACGGTCGCGCCGATCCACCGGCGACGCACCAGCGCGCGGCCGGCCTGGGCGATCAGGGCGGTGCCGATGCCGCAGCCCTGCGCCTCGGGCAGGACGTAAAGGGCGTAGAACTCGCCGCTGTAGCCCGGGATCCGCTCGCGGATCGGGCCCGACGACACGAAGCCCACCGCCTCGCCGTCGAGCTCGGCCAGCAGCACCGCATCGCCGCCGCCGGCGCGCTCGAGCACGCGCTGCCAGAAGGTGCTGCCCTGAGCCGCCCCGAAGCCGGTCAGGACCTCATGCGGCAACATGCCGAGGTAGGCCGTCCGCCAGGTCCGGCCCTGGACCTCGGCGACCGATCCGGCATCGGCGGGTCCCGCCTGGCGAATCCGAAGGCCGTCCACCCCAGTGCCTCAGCTCAGTTCGCGAGCGGCAGCATCCCACGACTGCCGGGCCGAATCCAGCCCTGCGCGGCGGTCATGCCAGGGCGATCGCCTCGCCCGGCTGCGGCAGCCTGACCTCGCCGCGCCGGACCAGCGCCTTGAAGGTCCGGGGATCACCGGTCAGGAGATCGAACGTGCCCCAGTGGATCGGCACGATCACCTCGAGCTCGAGGAACTCGTTGCAGGCGATCGCCGCGGTCTCCGGCCCCATGGTGAAGCGGTCGCCGATCGGGATCAGGCCGACGGAGGGCTTATGGAGCCGCTGGATCAGCGCCATGTCCGAGAAGATCTCGGTATCGCCCGCGTGGTAGACGCTGCGCTCGGCACTTCTGATCACGAAGCCGGCCGGATCGCCCATGGTGATCGGCACGCCATCCTTGATGATCGCCGAGCTGTGCTGGGCGTTGACCATGGTGAAGGCGAGGCCGTCGCGCTTGACCGTGCCGCCGATGTTCATGGGCTCGAATTTGGTCAGCCCCTGGCCGCCCAGATGCATGCAGATCTCGAACATCGCGACCACGCTCGCGTCGTATTTCTTCGCCAGGCGGGCGGTGTCGCCCAGATGGTCCTCGTGGCCATGGGTCAGGACGATGAAGTCGACCCGCGCCAGCCGGTCCTCGAAGCCCTGCGGAAACTTCGGGTTACCGGTCCAGAACGGGTCGATCAGGATGCTCTTGCCGGCGGTCTCCAGGTGACAGGCCGAATGGCCGAGCCAGGTCAGTTGCATGGCGGGGTTCTCCCAGGATGGGGCCGAGGTTGCCGAGCCTCTTGCGGATCGGCATTGACGATCGACGATGCCACCGTCAAGGTCCTGAAGGATCTGGCGCACTGATCCAACAAGCCGTTCAAGGACGTCGCCAATGATACCCTATGCCCGGTTGAGCGCGGGGCGGGCGCTGGAGACCAAGCCCTATCGCGTGCAGCCAACCTCTTTGGGTGGCGTGGTGCCAGGCATCAATCTCGACAAAGCGCTGGCGCTCGCCGATGCCCTCGAGGACCAAGAGATCACTGCCAGGATTGAGCTGCGCCGGTGATCCTGGTCGAAGCTGCCTTCCTGATCTACGGAATCGCTTCAAATTTACGAGATTCACGCCGACGCCGTTAACACAGTCACGATGTCCGCGCCGGGGACTGGTTTTGCCCGGTTGTTGACGGTGC
>CAVTFM010000039.1:0-35163 GCA_963733965.1 uncultured Alphaproteobacteria bacterium | reverse complement strand
GGCGTACGTCGACTGGGAGATCCGGGGACCGGAGCTGGCGAGCTGCAATTGCGACTGGGGCTGTCCCTGCCAGTTCAATGCGCTGCCGACGCATGGCCATTGCCGGGCGGCGGTCGCGATGCGGATCGAGCGCGGGCATTTCGGCGACGTCCCCCTCGACGGCCTGGTCTGGGGCGGCATGTTCGCCTGGCCGGGCCCGATCCACGAGGGCAAGGGCGAGGCCCAGCCGGTGCTCGACGAGCGCGCCGACGCCCGCCAGCGCGAGGCGATCCTGAAGATCCTGGCCGGCGAGGAGACCGAGCCCGGCGCCACGATCTTCAACGTCTTCGCGGCCGTGATCGACACCTTCTACGAACCCTTGCTGAAACCGATCGAGTTCGAGGTCGACATCGAGGCGCGCACCGGCCGGTTCGCCATCCCGGGCCTGATCGAGACCGTCGGCGAGCCGATCCGCAACCCGGTCACCGGCCAGCCGCACCGGGCGCGGGTCGTGCTGCCGCACGGCTTCGAATATAGCGAGGCCGAGTTCGGCAGCACCACGACCAAGGCCACCGGCAAGGTGCCGCTGGACTGGACGCGCGGCCACGGCCATTTCGCGATGCTGCATCTGACCGGGAGCGGCCCGGTCCGCTGAGGCAAGGCGGCCGGCTGCGCTCAGTTGTCGTCGACCCGGTCGACGTCGAACTGGCCCGACATGCGTCGCTGGATATGCGCCCAGGACATGCCGATCGCGAGGATGGTCGCGATCACCACCAGGAGCACCCAGGTCATCAAGGTCGCCCGGTGCGGGTCGAGCCAGCCGTAGAAGATCAGCACCCAGAGCACCGAGGCGAAGAACAATACGGCCAGCAGCAGCCCGAGCGCACCGATCGCCGCCAGGTCGAGAGCAAAAAGATCACGAAGAGGATCAGCAGCACCACGCCGGCCAGCGCTTTGAGCGGCATGTTGTCGCCCGGCCAGTCGGCGAGCAGCCAGTTGACGTAGGACCATCTGGTCGGGTTGAAGGTCACCAGCACCAGGGCCAACGCGACCAGCCAGCGGATCACGAAACCGCCTGCCGAGAATTCTGCCTGTGCCATCGGCCGTTCGTCGGTTGCGATTGTCGCCTCGCTACATAGCCGTCCCGGTGGCGTGTGGAAAGCCGCTTCGTCGCTCCCGGTCGACGAGCGCGCCGGCTGGGGGTAGAGTCGGGGGCCGGAAGCAGAGCGGGGGGCCGCCGTGGCGTATGTCGACTGGCTGATCAAAGGACCCAAGATCGCGTCCTGCAACTGCGACTACGGTTGTCCCTGCGAGTTCAACGGCCGTCCGACCAAGGGCCCGTGCGAGGGGCTCGAGGCGCATCGGATCGACCAGGGCCATTTCGGCTCCGTCCGCCTCGATGGCCTGGTGATTGCCGCCCGCTATCGCTGGCCGGGCCCGGTGCACGAGGGCGGCGGCCTCGCCCAGGGGATCATCGACGCGCGCGCCAGCGCCGCGCAGCGCGACGCCCTGCTCACGATCCTTGGCGGCAAGGAGCAGGCGCCGACCACCGTCTACAACATCTATGGCTCGACCATCGCCCGCGAGCTCGAGCCGCTGTTCGCGCCGATCACGTTCGCCTGCGACCTCGAGGCGCGCACCGGCGAGCTGCAGGTCCCGGGCGTGATGGCGCTCGCCATCGAGCCGATCCGCAACCCGGTCACCGGCCGGCCGCACCGGGCGCTGATCCGCCTGCCCGAGGGTTTCGAGTTCCGCGAGGCGGAGATGGCGAGCGGCAGCTTCACGGGCGAGGGCGGCGAGCTCGGGTTCGCCAACCGGGACTGCTACGCCTGCCTGACCTATGTCGCGTACGGTCCCCACGGGATCGTCGAAGGGTAGCCCGGCCATGACCCAGAGCGTGGCTCAGCGCGAGGCCATCCTGCCGCTGATCCTGCGCCGGGACCGGCTGCCGGCGCTCGCCGGCCTGGTCGGGGTGACGGTGCTCGCCTGGCTCTACCTGATCTGGCTCGCGGCCGGCATGAGCGGCATGAGCACCGGCGTGAGCAGCGATACGTCGAGCGGCATGAGCGGCATGGCGGGCATGAGCGACATGCCGGGCATGAGCGACATGGCCGGGATGGCCGGGATGGCGATGCCGCAACTGCGCGCCTGGACCGTTGGCCAATTCGTGCTGATGTTCCTGATGTGGGCGGTGATGATGGTCGGCATGATGCTGCCGAGCGCCTCGCCGATGATCCTGCTCTACGACCGGGTGCGCGAGCGCCAGGAGGCCAAGGGGGCGAGCCTCGCGGGCACCGGCGTGTTCGCGCTCGGCTATGTCGCGGCCTGGGCGCTGTTCAGCCTGGTCGCCGTATGCGCTCAATGGGCGCTCGAGCAGGCGGCGCTGTTGTCGCCGATGATGGTCAGCGCCAGCCCCTGGCTCGGCGGCGGGCTCCTGATCCTGGCCGGGCTCTATCAGTGGACGCCGCTCAAGAACGCCTGCCTGGTCCATTGCCGGGCGCCGATCACCTTCCTTGCCCACCACTGGCGCAAGGGCGGTCTTGGCGCCTTCCGGATGGGCCTGCACCACGGCCTGTTCTGCGTCGGCTGCTGCTGGGTGCTGATGGCGCTCCTGTTCGTGTTCGGGGTCATGAACCTGCTCTGGATCGCCGCGCTCGCGATCTTCGTCCTCTTGGAGAAGATCCTGCCGCGCGGCGACCTGGTCGGGCGCGTGAGCGGCGGTCTGATGATCGCGGCCGGTCTCTGGCTGATGATTGCCGGCTGAGGCAGCGCTGGCCATGACCACCAGGCTCGACGAACCCCGGATCAACGACCAGCATCTGCCGCACCGGCTCGATCGCGGCATCGCCGGGCGCGCGGCGATCGGCCTGATCGTGCTCGCGACCGATCAGACGCTGGAGCACGAGTGCCGCCGGCTCCTGGACCTGCCGGGCGTCGCCTTCTACGAGAGCCGGATCCTGAACGATCCCGAGATCACGCCCGCGACGCTCAAGGCCATGGAGACGCGGCTCGCCGAGGCGGCCGGCCTGATCCTGCCCGGCCTGCCGCTCGACGCCCTGGGCTTCGGCTGCACCTCGGCCTCGATGGTGATCGGCGAGGAGCGGGTGTTCGAGCTGATCCGGAGCGTGCGCCCAAAGATCGCCTGCACGACCCCGATCACCGCCGCCTTCGCGGCGTTCGAGGCGCTAGGAGTACGGCGGATCGCGCTGCTCACCCCCTATCGGGACGACATCAACCGCTTCATGCGGGGCTACATCGAGGCGCGCGGCTTTCAGGTGCCGGTGATGGGCTCGTTCAACGAGGAGGACGACCGGCGGGCGGCGCGCATCGACGCCGCCTCGATCCGGGATGCGGCGCTCCGGCTCGGCCGGGCGGCCGAGGTCGATGGCGTGTTCGTGTCCTGCACCAGCCTGCGCCTGGTCGATGCGGTCGCCGCGATCGAGGCCGAACTCGGGAAGCCCGTGACCTCGAGCAACCATGCGCTTGCCTGGCACTGCCTGCGCCTGGCCGGCATCGCCGACCGCCGGCCCGAGCTCGGCCGGCTGTTCGACCTGGCCCTCGCCTGAGCGCGCGATCCACGGCCCGCCTGATCCGCCGCCATCGACGCGGTGCTCAGCGACCTGCGCGCCTTCACTACAGGGGTATTTTGGGCTGTGCAGCACAAGTCGAGCCGGAACCGTTGCCGGCGGCTCGGGCAACTCCACTTCAAGCCACATCGTGACCGGGTGGCCGGCCACAATCTCGCGGACCGTGGCCATCGTTTCACAATCTGGCGTATCGCTTGCGCCGTAGGCCACCCACCGCTGTTGATCGGACTCCAACGCGATGGCAATCCGGACTTCCATGGCGACTCCTTCCTCTCAAAGACAGACCGACGACATTCCAAGATCTCGACGCAAGATTGATCGTCCGACGCTTCGACCTCCCGGTGCTCGGGCAGTGAAGCGCAAGACGACCACGAGTCCTTGACCGGTCTTACTGCTTGCGGTCAGGAGCCGGAGAAGCATCCTGCCACGCCGAACGACCTGCGGCCCCGGCCCTAACCGGGACGAGCTGCGGCCAGGCGATCTCCGTCCAGGAGATTGCGCAGGGTCGCGTCCGTGAGATCTTCGGACTCGCACGCAAAATGCCCACGCTTCGCAGCCGCGTCGTTAGCGGCCACCGCCAACCATTTGACATTTCCGGCCATCATATCGGCGGGAGGCGCTGCTCGAAAGAGGAACCAGGCGCGACATGACCGCCCGTCTGGCGATCGGCACGGATGCCGCTGAGGCACGGGGCATCTTTACGCCTGCGGGGCCGGTGATGCCGGGGACTGCGGGGGGCGCAGCAGCTCCGCCCGCCACTCCGACGGCGTTCGACCGGTCCATCGCCGAAACGCTCGCGTGAACGCGCTGAGATCGCTGTAGCCGAGGAGGTAGGTGATGCGGCCGAGCGCAAAGGCACGCTCCGCCAGGTATCGGTCGGCGAGCCGCCGGCGCAGGTCGTCGACCAGCCCGGCCGGCGTCAGGCCGTCTTCGGCCAGGCGCCGCGCCAGGGTCCGGTCGCTCATGCCGAGGCTGCGCGCGAGGCGCGTCACGCCGACGTGGCCGGTATGCAGGTTTTCGAGGATCCAGCGCTCGGCCCGGACCACGAGGTCGTCCTTGCCCGCGCGTCGCGCCAGCACGTCGTCGGCATAGCGCCGGAGCAGATCGAGCAGGCGGGCGTCGGCGTTGACGACCGGCACCGCCAGGGACGCCGCGTCCAGGACCAGCGCAGAGTGCGGCTGGTCGACCATCACCGCGACGCCCAGATGCCGGGCCAGCATGGGGCAGGCGGGATCGTGACGCAGCTCGACTTGCACCGGCCGCACCCGATGACCGGTGATTGCGTCGCAGATCCGAACCATGAGCGTGACGCCGAACTCGGGCAGCTGCCGGCTGCCCATCCCGGCGGGATCCACCGAGGAGAAGAGCAGCCGCACCTCGTCGCCCTCGCGTCGCAGCTCACCCACATACCCCTCGGTCAGGATCGGAAGATAGCGGCACAGGTTGCGCAGCGCCCCGCCCAGATCCTGCGAATTCAGGGTGACGTAAGCAAGCAGGCCGGCCTCGGTCAGCTCAACCGTCGACCCCACCCGATAGCCGAAGCATGGCTCGCGCAGAGCGCGCGCGGCGTTCTCGAACAGGCTGACATGGGCGCCGAACGGAATCAGCGCCTCCGTCTCGGTCAATTGCTCACGGCGCAGTCCCACAGCGCTCAGGAGCTCGGAGGCGGCAAGTCCCGCACGGTCAAGCTCAGCCACCACCCGCCGTGCCCAGACGGCGTCGACGAGGAGCACAGGGGTCCTTCGCGGGCCACGACGCTGGCGCATGCGCTAACCCGGCTACGGTCTCTCCACCAAGGGACGGGCGTGACCGAAGAGTATCAAAAAAATACCGATCGATCACGTGATCGTTAGTCGGCGGCGGCCGACCTCTGGCCCTGAACCGCGAAGAAGGAGGCGAGCTTCGGCTGCTCGGGCAGCTCGATCAGGCCCTCCGTGAGCCTTGCCTTGCGGGTCTTCCGGCCGCGCACGATCAGGCCCTCGTTCGGGTTGGCCATCGGGTTGCGGGCGAGCGGGAAGGCATCCGCGGCGGTGTAGACGCAGATGTAGAGGCCGCGCGAACGGTCGGAGCGGTTGGCATCCGAGCCGTGGGCAAGCCGCGTGTGCATCAGGCAGACGCTGCCGGCGGCACCGGTGATCGGCACCTCCTTCGCCTTCAGCCCGGCCACGACCTCGGGCGCGATGATGCCCGTGAAGCGCTCGCCCTCGAACAGGGAAAAAACCGGGCCGCGATGCGACCCGGGCACGACCTGCAGGCAGCCGTTCTCGAGGGTCATGGCGTCGAGCATCAACAGGGCCGTGACCACGTCGTCGTTGGTGTGCGGCGTGTAGGCGAAGTCCTGGTGGTAGCCCACCTCGGTGTGCGAGCCGGGCAGCTTCAGATTGATCTTGCAGTGGTGGAACTTGACGTCGGGCCCGATCAGGTCGGCGACCATGTCGACCATCGCCGAGCGCTCCATGACGGTGCGGAAGGCAGCCGAGATGTCGGAGGGATTGTTGACCCGCCGGAGCGCCGGCCGCGTGGCCGAGTGCTCGGCGCCCATGTCGAAGCGCGGCCGCTCGTCCAGGGTCGGCGGACCGAAGGGCGCGGTCTGCGCCCGGCTCGCCTCGACCCAGGAGGCGATCTCGGCGCGCATCGCCGCGAGCTCCGCCATCGTCACCGCGTCCGGGACGACCAGATAGCCGTCCCGCCAGAACGCTTTGGTCTGTGCCTCGCTCAACATCCGGGGTCTCCTCAAGCGAGCTTGGCGAGCTCCGCCAAGAGCCGGGTGTGGGTCTGCATGCCGCCCTCGAAGCAGCGGAGCTCGAACTTCTCGTTCGGCGAATGCACCAGATCGTCCTTGAGGCCGAAGCCGACCAGCAGCGACTCCATGCCGAGCAGCCGCCGGATCGCCTCGACCGCGGGGATCGAGCCGCCCATCCCGATCAGGAACGGCTGGCGGCCGAACACCGCCGCGAGCGCCTGCGCGCCGGCCCGGACGTAGGGCGAATCCGCCGGCAGGCGGATCGCGGGCGAGAGCCCGTGCGCCCTGATCTCGAAGCGGCAGTCGGCGGGGGTGCGCGCGTCCAGGAACTGCCTCAAGCCCGCCAAAACCTGCTTTGGGTCCTGGTCCGGCACCAGCCGGAAGCTGACCTTCGCCGACGCCTCGGCGGGGATCACGGTCTTGGCGCCCGGTCCGGTGTAGCCGCCCCAGATGCCGTTGATGTCACAGGTCGGCCGCGACCAGACCCGCTCGAGCGTCGTGCGCCCGGCCTCGCCGACCGGCGTCCTGATCCCGGCGCCGGCCAGAAAATCCGCCTCGTCGAACGGCAGCGCCGCCCACTGCACGGTCTCCTCCAGCTCCAGGACCTGGTCGTAGAAGCCCGGCAGCTGCACCCGCCCGGCGGCGTCGTGGAGCTGGCCCAGCACCCGGCAGAGCAGGTTCAAGGGGTTCGGCACCGCGCCGCCATAGATGCCCGAGTGCAGATCGCGCGCCGGCCCCCGGAGCTTCAGCTCGACGTAGAGCAGGCCGCGCAGCATGGTCGAGATCGCCGGCGTGTCGATGTCCCACATGCCGGTGTCGGAGACCACGCAGATGTCGGCGCGCAGCTCCTCGGCGTGGGCCTGCAGGAACCCCTCGAGGCTGGGGCTGCCCGACTCCTCCTCGCCCTCGAGGAACACGCTGACCCGGACCGGCGGCCCGCCGTGGACCTCGTGCCAGGCGCGCAGCGCCTCGAGCCAGGTCATCACCTGGCCCTTGTCGTCGACCGCGCCGCGCGCGACCATGCGCTGCCCGAGCCCGTCGGTCACCAGCGTCGGCTCGAACGGCGGGCTCTGCCAGAGCTCGAGCGGCTCGGCCGGCTGGACGTCGTAGTGCCCGTAGTAGAGGACGTGCGGCCGGCCCTTGTCGCCCGGGCCAGGGTGATGCCCGACCACCATGGGCTGGCCCGGGGTCTCGCGCAGCGACGCCTCGAAGCCGATCGCGCGCAGCTGGCCCGCGACCCATTCGGCGGCGCGCCGGGTGTCGGCGTGGTGCCGGGGATCGGTGCCGACGCTCGGGATGCGCAGCAGCTCCTGCCAGCGCTCGATCGCGGCAGCACGGTTGGCGTCGAGCTTCGCGAGCACGGGTTCGAGCGGCAGCGACATGCGGATCCTCCGGCGGCGGCGCGCGCCTGGGCGCCGAATGTCGCGCAAGCCAGCGCGCGACGCAACCGGCGAGCCTGGGAACGCGGGCGCCGGCGCCGTTGCCGTGACGAGACCGGCGCCGTCGGGTCCCACTCGAGGGCGATCGCGACTATGTTGCGGCGTGCCGGGCGGGCGTGAGGCCATGGATGCTTCGGGGGATGCTTGGGGGGTGGCGATGGCGGATTGGCGGCGACGAGCTCACGAGATCCTCGACCAGACCAAGGCGTCCGACCGTCCGGCGGCCCTGCTGTCCGGCGCGCTGATCGTGCTGATCACGGCCAATGTCGGCGCGATCGTGCTCGCGTCCGAATCCGGGATCGAGGCCGTCTGGCACGGCTGGTTCGACCGCTTCGAGGTGATCTCGGTCGCCCTGTTCACGATCGAATACGCGGTCCGCGTCTGGGCTGCGGTCGAGCGCCAGGAGCCCCGCTACCACCCGCCTGTCGTCGGCCGCATCCGCTACATGCTGACCCCGCTGGCACTGGTCGATCTGATCGCGATCCTGCCGTTCTATCTCGGCATCCTGACGCCCGTGGACCTGCGCTTCATGCGCATCTTCCGGCTGTTCCTGATCTTCAAGCTGACCCGCTATCAGGCGTCGATGACCCTGCTCGCCAACGTCCTGCGCAACGAGGCCGGCCCGATCGGGGCCGCGATCTTCGTGCTCGCGATGCTGCTGGTGGTGGCGGCAAGCTTCGCCTATCTCGCGGAGCACGAGGCGCAACCGCAGGTGTTCGCAAGCATCCCGGACGCCATGTGGTGGGCGATCGTGACCATGACCACGGTCGGCTATGGCGACATGGTGCCGATCACGCCCCTCGGTAAGGTCGTCGGCGGCGTGATCGCGATCATCGGCCTGGGCATGGTCGCCCTGCCCGCGGGCCTGCTCGCGTCCGGCTTCTCCGAGCAGTTGCACGAACGCCGGCGCGAGTTCGAGGCCGCGGTCAGCCGGACCCTTGCCCGGGGGGCGCTCACGCCGGAGGAGGGCGACGAGCTGAAGGAGATCCGCGGCCGGCTCGGCCTGACCGACCATCAGGCGGCCGAGATCGTGCGCCTGATCGCGCATCGGCGAAGCCTCGGGCGGTGCCCGCATTGCGGCGCGCCGCTGGCACCGCCGGAGGACGATCCGAGCGACCCCGACCAGTAGCCTGCCGGGCCTGGGTCCGCTCCACCTTTCGCCGCGCCGAGAGCCGCCGTCATCTCGGCTTCCAGCGCCTCCTCAACCAAGGCCTGCACCAGCGGTCGCAGATACTCGGGGTCGTCGGCCGGTACCTGGCTGATGTCGATCGGCGCAAGCATAGCCTGCTTCGTGGTCATGGTAGGGCGTCTCCTTGCGAGCGGTGATCTGAACCGCCGCCGGACCTACCATGACTGCCTCCCTCGGCAGCTTTGCAGAACCGTCGCTACGTTACCTCACAAGCTCCCTCGCGACCGTTCGAGGTCGGCGAGCAGCCTGAAGGCCTGATGTCCCATTAACCGGGCGTTAACGATTGCGCGTTAATGCTTGGTTCGGTGGGTCCATGGGACCCTGGGACTCCGCCCCGGGCCAAGGGCGGGGAGCGGCACGACTCCGAGGATCACGCGGACCATCGAAGGTTGGCAGGCTGGCGGCGAAGAGTTGAGGCGAGGTTGACGAAACAAGCAATTGAAACGGCTGACGAAACCTGGGAGCATCAGGAGAGGATCGCGCGTGGCGGGATCACGGCGTGCGGGTCGCGACCGACAGGGTCTTCTCGCCGAGGAAGCACTGGAAATTGACCACGCAGTAGGCGTATTCGACCCGGAGCTCGACCGGCCGGTCGTCGGTCGCCGTGAACGGCAGTCGGACCGTCGCCGGCGGCGTGAAGTATTCGACCCCGGGCTCGACCTTGCGCCCGGGCAGAGGCGTGCGCCAGGCGATTCCGGGGCGCTCGGTCGGGGTCACGGTGATCCCGGGATCAGCGACCAGCTTGACCCCGGCCCGGGGCGCGACCGCGACCACGACCTCCCTGCCATCCGGTCCGCTCTCGACCCAGCCGTCGATCCGCACGCCGGCCTGCTCGGGCGCGCCGGCGTTGAACTGCTCGATCAGCTGATCAAGCGGCGTCGAGGTCCCGGGGGCGGCCGGCTCGGCGGCCGTAGCGGGCCCGCAAGCCAGCAGGGTCAGACCGATCGCCGCCCACAGCAGACCGCGCATCGCGTCACTCCCTGCCGGTTCACCGCCACCGATCGCCGCCGACCGGACCACCCATGGCCACCATAGCCGCCCTCGGCCCGGGACATCAGGGTCCGTGCCGGCCGCTCGCCGAAACGTGACGCGCCGGCAACGCCCGCGATCCGGGCTCAGTCGAGGATCTTCTGGCCGGTCGCCTCCCAGTCCTTGAGGAAGGCGGCGAGGCCTTTGTCGGTCAGCGGATGCTGGACCAGCTGCTGCAGGATCTTGGGCGGCAGGGTCGCGACGTCGGCGCCGAGCCTGGCAGCCTCGATCACGTGGCCCGGATGACGCACCGAGGCGACCAGGACCTCGGTCGCGTATCGATCGCGGTAGTTGCGGAAGATCTCGACGATGTCGCCGATCAGCGCCATGCCGTCGTGGCCGATGTCGTCGAGCCGGCCGACGAACGGCGAGACGAAGGTCGCGCCCGCCTTGGCGGCGAGCAACGCCTGCGCCGGCGTGAAGCACAAGGTGACGTTGACCTGGATGCCGTCGTTCGAGAGGGTCCGGCAGGCCTTGAGCCCGTCCCAGGTGAGCGGCACCTTGACGCAGACGTTGGGCGCCAGCTCGGCCAGCCGGCGGCCCTCGGCGAGCATGCGCTCGTAGGCGGTCGCGGCCACCTCGGCGCTGACCGGGCCGTCGACCAAGGCGCAGATCTCCTTGATCACCTCGAAGAAGTTGCGGCCGGACTTGGCGACCAGCGACGGGTTGGTGGTCACGCCATCGAGCAGGCCGGTGGCCGCCAGCTCGGCAATCTCGGCAACGTCCGCAGTGTCGACGAAGAATTTCATGGCTGGACCCGTTTCGGTTGGCGCGGCGGCGCCGGCGCGACCAGCGCAAGCCCGCAAGCGTCCTCGCAGCGATCGTCGGAGCTCCGGTCCGAGGACCAGAGCATTGCCCTTCGACCCGCGTGCCCGTTCCTGATCGGGGCCCGTTCCTGATCGGGGTCCCCTTCCTGATTGGAAAAGATGGGTCAAAGGCGCCTCGATCGCAAGCTCGACCGCGGCGGAAAAACCGGGCACAACAACCAGAGCCGTCAAAACCATTATGGGAGGAGGGCACCATCGATGGCGCAGGAAGACGTCATTCTGGTCGGCAAGGGGCAAACCGCCGAAGGCCTGCGCCTTGATCTCGCGAACCGGCATGGCCTGATCGCCGGCGCGACCGGCACCGGCAAGACGGTCTCGCTGCAGGTTCTGGCCGAAGGTTTCTCCTCCGCCGGCGTGTCGGTGTTCATGGCCGACGTCAAGGGCGACCTCTCGGGCATCAGTCAGGCGGCGACGCTCGGTCCGAAGCTCCAGGAGCGGGCCGCGCTGGTCGGCCTCGCCGACTATCGGCCGCAGGCCTGCCCGACCGTGTTCTGGGACCTGTTCGGCGAGCAGGGCCATCCGATCCGGACCACGATCTCGGAGATGGGGCCGCTGCTGCTCGCCCGCCTGCTCGGCCTCAACGAGACCCAAGCCGACGTGCTGCAGGTGGCGTTCCGGGTCGCCGACGACCAGGGCCTCTTGCTGCTCGATCTCAAGGACCTGCGCGCGCTCCTGCATTTCGTCGGCGAGCGCGCCCAGGACCTGTCGCTCGAGTATGGCCGGCTCGGCACCGCCTCGGTGACCGCGATCCAGCGCCGGCTGCTGACCCTGGAGCAGCAGGGTGCGGAGCATTTCTTCGGCGAGCCGGCGCTCGACATCAAGGACCTGATGCGGACCGACCGCTCGGGCCAGGGCATCGTCAACGTGCTGGCCGCCGACCAGCTGATGCTGGCGCCCAAGCTCTACGCGACCTTCCTGCTCTGGCTGCTGTCGGAGCTCTACGAGGTGCTGCCCGAGGTCGGCGATCCACCCAAACCCAAGCTCGTGTTCTTCTTCGACGAGGCGCATCTTCTGTTCGAGGAATTGCCCAAGGCGCTGCACGACAAGGTCGAGCAGGTGGTCCGCCTGATCCGCTCCAAGGGCGTAGGCGTCTATTTCATCTCGCAGAACCCGCTCGACATCCCGGACGATGTCCTGGGCCAGCTCGGCAACCGCATCCAGCATGCGCTGCGGGCCTTCACGCCGCGCGATCAGAAGGCGATCCGGGCCGCGGCCGAGACCTTTCGGGCGAACCCCGCCCTGGACACCGCGACCGCGATCACCGAGCTCGCGGTCGGCGAGGCCCTGGTCTCGTTGCTTCAGGACAAAGGCGTTCCCGGCATGGTCGACCGGACCATGATCCGTCCGCCCGGCTCGCGGATCGGACCGGCGACGCCGGAGGAGCGCCGGCAGGTGATCGGCTCGAGCCCGGTCGCCGGCCGCTACGACCAGACGATCGATCGCGAGTCGGCCTACGAGGTCCTGAAGGGCAAGGCGGCGCAACAGGCAGCCCAGGCGAGCGCGCCGGCGGCGCACGCCGTCGGATCAGGTTGGCGGCGACCCCCGCCGGGCGACCCGCGCAGCCAGCGGCGGCACCGGCCGCCAGACCGTGATCGAGGCCCTGGCCAAGAGCGCCGCACGCAGCATCGGCAGCCAGCTCGGCCGACAGATCGTGCGCGGCCTGCTCGGCTCGCTGCTGCGGCGCTGAGGGCGGGCGTCGCGACCGGGGTTCAGCCGGTCGGCAGGCCGCCGCCGAGCATCATGCGGCAGGTCGTGTCGACCGACTCCAGGGGCTCGAGCTGGCGTCCGGCGCGCTTGAGAGCTTCCCGGCCGAGCAGGTCGCGCGTGGAGCGGTGCTGGCACGGCTCCAGATCGGCCATCGGCCGCGTCTCATCGTAGACCTCGCAGGAGCGGACGGTCTCCGGGCCGCCGGCCGCAGCTTCGACCGTGACGGCGCACACGATCACCGTGAGCGCGATTGCGACCATTTCATGTCTTCGCTCCTCGTTTTCGCAGCAACACTTCGGGGCAACATTCGTGCCAAGCGCGTCGATGGCGTCGGCATCGCCGCCGGTCTGGCCGGAGCGGGCCGGCGCGTGCCCCCGGGGCAAGCTTGTCGCCTCCGGCAATTCCGACTAGCTTGCCGCCGGTCAACGCGGGGGGAGCGACATGGCGAAATGCGCCTTCATCGGGCTCGGCATCATGGGCTATCCGATGGCCGGCCATCTGCAGGCCAAGGGCCACGAGGTCTGCGTGTACAATCGGAGCGCGGCCAAGGCCGAGCGGTGGGCCAAGCAGCACGGCGGCCGGCATGCTCCGACCCCGCGGGCAGCGGCGGCGGGTGCCGAGTTCGTGTTCATGTGCGTCGGCAACGACGACGACATCCGCAGCGTCGCGCTTGGCGATGACGGCGCGCTCGCGGGCCTCGGCGAGGGCTGCGTCCTGGTCGACCACACGACCGCGTCGGCCGACATCGCGCGCGAGCTCGAGACCGCGGCCAAGAGTCAGAAAAAACAGTTCCTCGACGCGCCGGTCTCGGGCGGCCAGGCGGGCGCCGAGAACGGCGCGCTGACCATCATGTGCGGCGGCGAGCCGGCGGCGTTCGAGCGGGCCAAGCCGGTGATGGACGGCTATGGCAAGGCGGTCACCCTGATGGGCCCGGCCGGCGCCGGCCAGCTGACCAAGATGGTCAACCAGATCTGCATCGCCGGCCTGGTCCAGGGGCTCAGCGAAGCGATGAACTTCGGCATCCGCGCCGGCCTCGACATGGAGAAGGTGATCGCGGTGATCTCCAAGGGGGCGGCCCAGTCCTGGCAGATGGATAACCGCGCCAAGACCATGGTCCAGGGCAAGTTCGACTTCGGCTTTCCGGTCGTCTGGATGCGCAAGGACCTCAAGATCTGCATGGAGGAGGGCAACCGCAACGGCGCCCTGCTGCCGATCACGGCCCTGATCGATCAGTACTATCACCAGGTGATCAAGGCCGGCGGCAGCCGCTGGGACACCTCGAGCCTGATCCACAATCTCCAGCTGTTGGACTGACCGTCCGGCCAGCGCGCCGGATGCCCACCCGACCCGCGCCGGGCGCCCGCGGGCTGGCTTGACCCGGGGCGCGACTGCGCCGAGCATGTCGGACAACGAGACCAAACGCGGACCGGCCCGCTCGGCACCGGCGGCGGCAGGTTGCGGAACCATCCGCAAGGCGCGCCGCATTGCTCCGCTGAGCGGGCGACCACGCGCCGGCCGGCGCCTGGGCAACGCCGCGAGGGTGGGAAGGGAACGCCGTGTCGGAACCAGGCGAGCGACCCGATCGCGCGGTCCAGCGTGCAATGGCGAGCGGTCTTGCCGCGCTTGCCCTGATCAGCCTCGCGCTCGGCCTGCCGGGCCGGGTCGCGGCCGCCGAGGTGGTAAGGCCTGCGGCGCGATCGGCCCCCGAGGAGATCGCCACGCCGCTCTCCGGCGGCTGCGGCCAGCCGGCGCCCGCCTCCGCGCCGTCGTCGATCGAGGTGGACGGGCGGCAGCGCGGCCTGATCACCGTGGTGCCCGACCGCTACCGCGCGGACCAGCCGCACGCGCTGGTGATCGCCTTCCACGGGCGCACCAACTCGAACGCCAAGGCGCGCACCTATTTCGGGCTCGAAGAGGCCGCGCGTGTCCCGACCATCTTCGTCTACCCGAGCGGTCTGCGCCGCCCGGATGGCACCTACAGCTGGTCGGCGCCGGGCGAGCCGGTGGCGTCGTTGCGCGACTTTGCCTTGTTCGATGCCGTGGTCGCTCGGATCTCCAGCCTCTATTGCATCGACCGGACCCAGGTGTTCGCGGTCGGCCATTCGCTCGGCGCCTGGTTCGCCAACAACCTCGGCTGCGCGCGCGGCGACGTGTTGCGCGCGATCGGCACGATCGCCGGCTCGATCACCCGCTCCGACTGCCGGGGCGGCGCGGCTGCGGTGCTGTTCCACAACCCCCACGACCGTCAGGTGCGCTACCGCTACGGCCTGATGGCCCGCGACTGGTTGCGCGACTGGAATGGCGTCGGCAGCCGGGCCCACGAGGTATCGCTCGACGGCTTCGACTGCCAGCGCTACGGCACCGCGTCGGCCTCGAACCCGGTGCTCTGGTGCCCCTATACCGGGGATCGGGGTCGCCGCGGCAGCTACTATCCGCATCACTGGCCAGACGGCGCCGGGCGCGCGATCATGGACTTCTTCGCCTCGCTGCCGGGCGCCACGACGGCGTCGGCGGTCCGGTCGATGGCCGGCGGTCCGCCCGGGTGACGTGAGGCCTGGACGCGAGCCACCGGAGCCCGACTCGAGGCCACCGCCGCTACCGGGTGGAGCAGTGGCTTACGGGGACTCGCGATGGGAGAGATTCGCGATGACGCTGGTTGCGCATTTCCAGGCCATGGCGCGCAACAATGCCTGGGCCAACCATCGTCTGCTCGAGGCCTGCGCCAAGCTCGGCGAGGATGACTACAAGGCGCGGCGGACCAGCTTCTTCCCTTCGATCCACCTGACCCTCAACCACATCCTGCTGGTCGACTGGTACTATCTGGATGCGCTCGACAACGGCGGCCGGCGGTGGCGCGAGCTCTATGCGCTGGGCGACGAGCCCTGCGCGACCTTCGCCGCGCTCCGGCAGGCGCAGACGGTCGCCGATCGCCGGCTGATCGCCTATTGCGAAGGGCTAGGCGCGGCGGCAATCGACGAGCTCGTGGTCCTCAACCGGCCGGGCGAGGTTCACAATCCCGAGCGGGTCCGGGACGTGCTCGCGCATCTGTTCCAGCACGCCATCCACCATCGCGGCCAGGTGCACGCCATGCTCTCCGGGACCGAGGTGGCGCCGCCGCAGCTCGACGAGTTCTTCCTCGCCCAGGACGCCCCGCTGCGCGCGGCCGAGCTCGAGGCGCTCGGCCTCGAGCCGACGTAGCCCGGCTTGCCGAGCCACGACCTCGGGCTCTAGGTAGGTAGGGGCTCTCGAAAGCGAGAGCCAGATCGGGGCGCGATGGAGCGCGAGCCGGGTTGCAGCAGGGGCCATGACCGATAGCGGCAGGCTGAACCGGCGTGCGGCGCAGGCCAGCATCGCGGTCGCGGCGATCTTGATCGTCGCCAAGCTCGCGGCCTGGCTGCTGACCGATTCGATCGTCATCCTGACCTCCCTGGTCGACAGCGGGATCGACCTGCTGGCCTCGCTGGTGACCTTCGTGAGCGTCCACCAGGCGGCCCAGCCGGCCGACCGGGCGCATCGCTACGGCCACGGCAAGGCCGAGGCGCTCGGCGCCTTCACCCAGGCGGGCTTCGTCGGCGGCTCGGCGCTGATCCTGGCCTCCGAGGCGGTCCGCCGGCTGATCACGCCGCAGCCGATCCACCAGAGCGGCCTCGGGATCGCGGTCATGCTGCTCGCGATCCTGCTGACCGCGGGCCTGGTCCTGCTTCAGCGCGCGGTGGTGCGGCGCACCGGCTCGGTCGCGATTCGCGCCGACAGCCTGCACTATGGCGGCGATCTCCTGATGAACCTTGCCGTGATCGTCGCGCTGCTCCTGACCGAGAGCACCGGCTGGCCACTGATCGACCCGCTGTTCGCGCTCGGCATCGTCGCCGTGCTCCTGCACGCCGCCACCGGGCTCGCGCGCCAGGCGCTCGACATCCTGATGGACCGCGAGCTGCCGAGGGAGCAGCGGGCGCACATCCGCGAGCTGGCGCTCGGCCATCCGGCCGCGCAGGGCGTGCATGACCTGCGCACCCGGCGGGCCGGCACGGACGTGTTCATCGAGCTCCATCTCGAGCTCGCCGGCGAGCTCAGCCTGGATGACGCCCACGCGATCACGGACGAGGTCGAAGGCCGGATCCGAGCGGATTTTCCGGACGCCGACATCCTGGTCCACCAGGAGCCCGCGGGCCTGGCCGACGAGCGCCTCGATCACCGGATCGCCGCGGTCGAGCCCGCGGCTCCCGCTGCCGGGCGCGGTTAGGGCGAGCCCGGAGCGCCGGGCCGGCCTGCGACCTCAGGCGACGGCGTTCACCGGCCGGCCGCGCTCGAAGCTCTCGATGGTGGCGATCAGCTGGTCCCAGAGCGTCTGCATGGCCTCCTCGCTCGCCCAGGCGACGTGCGGGGTGACGATCACGTTCGGCCGTTCGACGATCCGCCAGAAGGGGTGATCACTGGGCGGCGGCTCGGCGGAGAGACAATCGAAGCCGACGCCGGCGATCAGGCCCTCGTCCAGCGCCCGGACCAGATCCGCCTCGTCGACCAGGCCGCCGCGCGAGGCGTTGATCAGGAGCGGCCGGCGCCGCATCCTTTGGAACTCCGGCATGGCGAGCAGGTTGCGCGTGCTCGGCATCAGCGGGGCATGGAGGCTGATCACGTCGCTCCGCTCGAGCACCTCGTCGAACGGCGTGTACAGCGGCCCGAGCCCGCTCACTCCCTTGTGCGCGGCGAACAGGGTGCGCATGCCGAACGCCTGGCCGAGGCGCGCGACCTCCTGGCCGATCGTGCCCTCGCCGATGATCCCGAGCGTCGACCCGTGGAGGTCGCGGATCGGGTGATTGAAGAAGCAGAACTGGCCGGCGCGCTGCCAGTCGCCGGCGATCACGTCCTGGCGATAGCCGATCAGGGCGCGCCGCAGCGCCAGGATCAGCGCGAAGGTGTGCTCGGGCACGGTGTGCAGCGCGTAGCCGCGGACGTTGGCGACGACCACGCCGCGGGCCCGGCAGGCGGCGACGTCGACCAGGTCGTAGCCGGTCGCCGCGACCGCGACCAGCCTGAGATCCGGTAGTCCCGCGAGGGTGCCGGCGTCGATCGGGACCTTGTTGGTGATCGCGATTGTGGCACCCCGGAGCCGCTCGGCGACCTGGTCTCTGGCCGTCGCCTGATGCTCGATCCAGTCGTGCTCGAAAGCCGGCCGCTTGATCGTGACCGTCGGCCCGATGGTGGCCCGGTCGAGGAAGACGATGCGTTGCCTGGTCACGTTCGGGGCTCCTCGGGATGGCGCTCGCGCCCGCCAAGGCCCGCGCGCCTGATCGCCCGCGCGACCCTAGCACGTCGCCCCCGCCGCCGCCACCGCCCGGCCGTTCGGCCTCGCTCTCGATCATCTCAGGGCCCGGCCAGCTAAATCGCCGGTGTATTTTCTTTATGGTTAACAATCTAAGATATGGCGATTACTTGACAATTACTTGCAAATTCAGCTAGATTACCTGACGACGCCTGGAATGGGACGAGGGCGCCATGAATTTGGGATGGTTCATACTGACGCTGAGCCTGCTGCTGTTGGCGCGGCCGGCACTGGCCGAGCCCAGCCTGGCGTTTGGCTGGGATTTGACGGTGGCACCCGCAGGCACCGGCGCGGAGGTCACCGACGACTGCCGGGTCAATCCCTACGCGCCCTATCGACGCGGCTGCCCCGATCAGCTCAACGCCCGCCCCGACCGCTACGGCGAGCATCTGAACATCCTCGACCAGCTGCTGCTGCTGGCCAACCGCTACAAGGACATGAACCTCGAGCGGAACGTTCGCCCGAACGCTCAGCTCAAGTTCAACCTGGGTCTGGTCGACCTGTACGAGCAGGAGGCGAAGGCGCGGCTCTCGCTCAGGATCCAGTTCTGAGCCGCCCTCAGCCGGCGCGCACGGCCAGGGTCGCGCGCGCGAACTCGGGGCTCGCCATCAGCCGCCGGCAGCGCTCGAAGCGGTTCAGCGCATAGGCCCAGAAATCCTCGACCGGATTGGCGTTCATCACCTGGATCAGGCCCCACAGCGTCCAGACCAGATCGCACAGGCCCTTGTACACCACCACGCGTCCGGCGGCCGCCGCCGGCGGTTCGCCGCCGAAGTAGGCGCAAAGCAGAGCTGCGTCCTGCGCCGGTCCGAGCCCGGCCTCGATCGAAAGGTCGCCCAGATCCCACATCGGATCGTTCATGCCGGCGTATTCCCAGTCTACGATCACCATGCGCTCCCCGGTGTCGAGGAAGTTCTCGGCGAGCGGGTCGTTGTGGCAGGGGGCCAGGCGGGCCGGCCGTTCGGCCAGCGCCTGGCGCGCCCCCTCCGCCACCTGCTGCAGCTGGTCATAGCCGTCCGGGATGCGCGCCCGGTTGCGCCGGAGCAGCGCCAGATACTCGTCGATCTTGGCGAACACGTCGAAGCGGCTCGCGAACGGCTCGGCGAAGTCGTGCATCCGCCGGAATGCGAGCGCCGCGCGCCCGACCCTGGCGAGGTCGCGAAAGTGGTCCGCCGACATCGTGAGCCCCTCGACGTAGCGGCAGAGCATGCTGCCGTCGAGGGCGTCGAAGAACAGGACCTCGGCGTTGACGCCAGCGGCCGCGGCGACCCTCGCGTTCTGCGCCTCGGCCCGGCGGTCGATGTAGGCGCTCGTGCCGGCGCCCGCGAGGCGGAGCACGTAGCGCTCGGCGCCAAGCGTGATCTTGTAGTTGCGGTTGGTCAGGCCGCCGATCCGCTCGATCTCAGGCGGCTGCCGGGAACTGCCGGCAAGTTGCGGGACGCGGGCGAGCGCGCCGGCGATCGCGGTCCTCTCGGCCGGTTCGAGGTCGGTCGCGGCCATCGGATGCCTCCTGCCAGCGTCAGTCCGGGGTCACCAGTTTTAGCCCGACGATGCCGGCCGCGACCATGCCGATGCAGGCGAGGCGGGCCGCGGTTGCCGGCTCGTCGAACAGCACGAGGCCGAGCAGCGCCGTGCCGATGGTGCCGATCCCGGTCCAGACCGCATAGGCCGTGCCGACCGGCAGGCTGTTGACCGCAATGCCGAGCATGCTCATGCTCAGGGCCATCGAGGCGACCGTCCCGACCGTCGGCCACAGGCGGGTGAAGCCCTCGGTGTATTTCAGGCCGATCGCCCAGCCAATCTCGAGCAGGCCGGCGATCGCCAGCACGACCCAGGCCATGGGGCACCTCCCGGCGGCCGCTCGGCCGCCCCTCAATGTCCGATCTGGTAGTAGGTCTCGTAGACCGCCTGCGCCTTCTGGCGTGCTTCGGCCCAGTCCCAGCCGTTGGCGACGAAGCGGTCCGGACCGAGGCTTCGCACGTAGGCCGAAGGCTTGGGCTCGAGCAGCGCCTCGACCAGGTGCCGGCCGATCCCGGCCGAGCCGGAGACGCCGTGGGCGTTGCAGCCGCCGGCCATGACCAGGCCCTGGACCTGCCGGCTGGCGCCGACGATGAAGCGGCCATCCGGCGTGAAGGTCGGCCAGCCGCGGAACACGTGCCGGATGCCCGCCTCGCGGACCGGCGGGTAAAGTGGCGAAAACCGGTCGGCGAAGCTCGCGAGCACCGGCCAGTCGGGCTCGATCGCGGGCGGCTCGCCCTGCGCGGGGTAGCTGCGCGGATCGAGCGACAGCGCCGCGGGCTCCCAGCCGCCGAGCAGCAGCGCATTCACGTCCGGGCGGCCATAGAGGGTGGCATCGGGCACCCGCAGACAGGGCCAGCCGGGCCCGATGCCGCCGGTCGGCACGGTGATGAAATATTCGTGGCGGACCGGCACGATCGGCAGCTCGAGCCCGGCCATGCGCGCGACGTGATACGCATGCGCTCCGGCGGCGTTGATCACCGTCTCGCAGCGGATTTTTCCGAGGTTGGTCTCGACCCCGGCGACGGCGTCGCCCCGGAGGGTGATTCCGGTGACCCGGGCGCCGGTCGCGAAGCGGGCGCCCCCCGCCCGCGCTCGCGCCTGATAGGCCATCGCGAGGTCGTAGGGCTGCAGGTAGCCATCGCTCGGACACCAGAGGATCGCCTTGGCGGGCGCCGTCACCAGGCCCGGCCAGCGCGCTTCGGCGGCGGCCTGATCCAGGAGCTCGACCTCGAGGCCGGCGCCATGGCAGGTCGCGATCAGCCTCGCAAACTCTTCGACGCGCTCGTCGGTCAGCGCGATCCGGAGGCTGCCGACCTGGCGCCAGGAAGGCCGCGGCTCGGGCCCGCGCTCGAGCGCCTCGAAGGTCCGGACCGAGTCCATCGCGAGCCGGACCCGGTCGATCGAGCTGCGCACCTGGCCGACCAGGCCCGCCGCCTGCGCGGTGGTGACCGAGGCGAGCGCCGGCTCCTTCTCGATCAGCAGCACATCGCGCCGGCCGGCCTCGGTCAGGCGCCAGGCGATGGCGCAGCCGATGGCACCACCACCGACGATCACGATCTCCGCGTCGCGAAGCTCAGTCATGACACACCCGGTGCTCTTCCTACCCGCTCATTGGGGCAGCCCGGCGCGGTGCAGAGCCGCAAGAAAGAGCTCGCGCTCCCGCGCGATGGCGAACGGATAGGTCGCGTCGATGTAGGCTATGCTGAGGTCGGGCTGCAGCCTCAGCAACTCCGCCATTGCAGCGCGCGCCTCGTCGTCGCGGCCGAGCAGGGCGAGGGCGGCGACCAACCGCTGACGCGCCCGCACGTTGGCGGGCTGCCGCTGCACCGCCTTCGCTGCCAGGGTCGCGGCCACCTCGGGTTCGCCAAGCAGGAGACGGCAGAGCGCCTCATCGGCCACGGCCAACGATGCGAATTGGTAGCCGGGATCGAGGCGATGGATCGTCTGGAGGTGGGGAATCGCCCGTGCTGGTTCACCGGTGAATTCGAGAATGCAGGCCAGGAAGTGGCGTGCGAGCGGCGCACTTGGATTGAGCGACACCGCGCGCGTCTCCTCTTCCAGCGCAGCCTCGAACCGACGGTGCAGCCACAGCCAGCCCATGCCCAGCAGACCGTGCGCGAGCCAATCGCGATCGTCGGCTTCGACCGCACGCCGAGCCGCTTCGAACGATGCCTGCAGCGCGGCCGAACGATCCCCTGCCCAGCCGAGGATACCCTCGTGGTAGTGGCAGAGCGCCAGCAGGGACCAGGCGAACGAGGACGCTGGATCGATGGTCAAAGCTCGTTCGAGCAGCGCGCGCGCCTCGGCGTGGCCAATGCGGCTCATGCGGTGCTGCAAAGACAGCGCCCGCAACGCGCAATCCCAGGCATCGAGGCTGTCGGTACGCTTCCTCGCCACCCGTCGCTCCTCGGAGCGATGTAGCTCGGGCTCGACGCTTGCGACGACCTGCTCGGTGATTTCGTCCTGCAAATCGAAGATGTCGACGAGCTCGCGATCGTAGCGCTCGGCCCACAGATGATGGCCGCTCACCGCATCGATCAATTGGACGGTGACCCGAACCCTCTGCCCCGCTTGGCGGGCGGTGCCCTGGACCAGGTAGGCCGCCCCCAGCTCGCGGCCGATTTCGATCGCGTTCTTGTTCTGGCGCTTGTAGGCGAAGGCCGAGTTGCGCGCGATCACGGGGAACCACCGATAGTACGCGAGGGCCGTGATGACGTCTTCCGTCAGCCCATCGACGAAGTACTCCTGAGCGGCGTCACCGCTCAGGTTCTCGAACGGCAGGACCGCGACCGCGGGTCGGTTGCCGAATTCCGGGATCAGCTCGGGAGGGCGACCCACCTTCTCGCCATCCGGCGCGACGTGGAAGCAACGGACCGGGCGCGCGATGTTGTGCAGCGATTGCTCGCCCCAATCCTCGAACGCTATCGGCACCCTGTCGCCAATATGGTCGCGGGCGGCTTGGGAGATGCAAATGCCGCCCGGCGCGGCGAGCTTCTCCAGCCGCGCGGCGATGTTCACGGCGTCGCCAAGCAGGTCCTCGGCCTCGGCCACGACATCGCCGACGTTGATCCCGATGCGGAATGCGATGCGGTCGTCGTCGGCGACGGTCGTATTGCGCGCGGCCATGTCCCGTTGCACCGCAAGCGCACAACGGACAGCCTCAACAGCGCTGGCGAACTCCAGCAGCAGGCCGTCACCGGTGGTCTTCACGACCCGCCCGCCATGGCGCTCAATCAGCGGATCGGTTACCTCGCGCCAAATCATCCGGAGGCGCCGGAGGGTCCCCTCTTCGTCGGCTCCGACGAGGCGCGAATAGCTCGCGACATCGAAACAGGCGATCGTCGTGAGGCGCCGCGTTGGCACCGCGGATGCTTCCACTTAAGGGCTCGTACTGCGCCCAGACCTTACGCCGGCCAAGGATGACGAACAATCGCCGCCGGGCAATTCACAATTCGCCAGCGCGGCGACCGCCGGCGGCCGACTTCCGGGCCTGGATCTGGCTGCCCTGACCGGCGCTGCCGAGCGCTCGATCCCGGCGCCGGCGCTTACGACCTCCGAGCCCAGCACCGCCTCGTTACCAGGGCTCACCCATCGCCCGCATGGCCTCGAGATACCAGCGCAGAAAGCCCCGGACGTTCTGCTCCCGGTCGGGCGAGAGCGGCCCCGGCTCATAGGCGGAGGAGCGCAGGCCCGCGGCCACCCGCCGGCAGATCGCCCAGTCCTCGGCCATGGTCGTCGCGTGCACGTCGATCACTCGCTCGGGATCGTAGTCCCGGCCTTCGAGCGCGTCCGCCCGGACCAGCCAGCAGGCGCGCACGAGCGTGCGGTCGGGAGCGAGCGGCGTGATGCGCACGGTGTTGGCGTAGTCGCTGTTGGCGTGGCACCAGAAGTTGACGTTGGTGTTGGCGCGCGCCGTGCCCGTGTCGGGATCGGCGAAGTCGGTCATCAGGGGCGCGACCGGCCGGCCGTCCCGGCTCTCGGTGACGAAACCCCGGCGGACCGGCGTGCGGTTGGCGCGAAACCAGGGCGCGGTCGCATCGGACGAGGTGTTGACCCGCGCGGTGTCCAGCCCGAGGGCCGCCCAACGCTCGCGGCAGTCGGCAACCCGCGCCTCGATCTCGGCCTGCTTGCCCGGGTCGTGGTTGTCGACGTCGTAGGTGACCGAGACGTAGAGGCGGTGGTTGGCCGGGCAGTGCAGGCATTCGCGGTTGTTCTCGACCACGGTCTTCCAGTTCACGTCCAGGTCGTAGTCGACGACCTTGGCGAGCTTCGCCCGCTCGAGGCGCTGGGGCCCGAGGATCGGCTCGAAATGCGCGCGGAGCGCGTCGATCGCCTCCGGCCGGTCGGCGAGGTTGATGAAGATCAGGCCGGAGACTTCCTCGGCGTGAACGGTCTTCAGGCCGAAGCGGGAGCGGTCGAGCCCGCCCGCACCGGGTGCCTGGAGCAGCCTGCCGTCGAGGCCGTAGGTCCAGCCGTGGTAGGGGCAGACCAGACGCATGGCATGCCCCTGCGCCCGCTCGCAGACCAGCGAGCCCCGGTGCCGGCAGACGTTATGGAGCGCCCTGACCCGGCCATCCCCGGCACGGACCACGATCAGCGGATCGTCGCCGATCCTATAGGTGAAGAAGTCGCCGGGCTTTTGGATCTCGCAGCTGTGGCCGGCGAACAGCCAGTGGCGCCGGAAGATCTGCGCCAGCTCGGCCGCGAGCACCGCTTGCGCGCGGTAGAGCCCGGCCTCGAGGGTGAAGCCGTCCCTTTGCCTCTCGATCAGCGCCGCGACGTCGGTCATGGCTGCCCTGGACCGCAAAGCGCCAGCGTAGCGCGCCCCCGCCCGGCCGCAAGCCCGGTCGATCGACGACGAGCAGGGGGACGGCCGCCATCTTCCGGCCAACCTCCGATGCCGGGTCCTGGACCGGACCGGATGGCGCAGCCAAGCCTCAGCGGGCGTGCGCCGGGCGGAGCGCCTCGAGGACGGGCGGCAGGTGCAGGGCCAGCATCTGCGCGATCGCCGCCTGGCGCCGATGGAGCCAGAGGCCGGCGCCGATGATCAGGACGCCGATCAGCGACAGCGCGAAGGGATAGAGCAGCGAATCCTGAAACACCTGGCCCGCCAGGTGCGCGAGATAGGCGGCGATGCCGAGCGCGCCGAACACCGCATAGACGCGCCGCTCGAGGAACAGCGCGAACAAGAGCAGCACGACGTTGATCAGGCAGTAGAACGCCTTGCCGAGCTCGCTCTGGCTGTCGAGGAGCGTGAGGCCGCCCCAGAACGCCATGAGGCCGAACAGATGCAGCCAGAAGGCGAAGTCGCCCCGCGCGCGCACATCGACTGCCCAGGCGACGATCAGCATGGCGAGGCCGAACCAGAGCGAGACGATGCGGCGCTGGTCCCAGCTGCTCCAGTCCTCGCCGAACACCCAGGGCACCAGGTCCATCGACATGAACCAGAGCGCGACGGCGATCGGCGCGATCAGGAACGGGAAGCGCCAGATGCGCAGCGCCACCACGCCGGCCGCGATGGTCGCGAGCTCCATCGGCAGCCAGCTCGCCTTGATCCAGACGTAGAAATCCCGGTAGTTGCCGGGCTCGGCATGGGTCCACCAGCCGAGCGCGTCCTGGACGCCATAGGTGAACAAGGGCGCCATGGTGACCGCGGCCGCGATCAGGAGGCCGCCCGGGATGCGCATCCCGCGCTGCCAGAGGTGCCGGCCGGCCGTCGTCAGCAGGACCGCGTAGACGACCGCGATCAGCGCCAGCACGCCGCCGCCGAGCCTGGCGAAGGCGAGCGTCGTGAACAGCCCCATGGCGCCGATCACGATCAGGGCGCCCGCATACCAGAGCACGTGCACCAGATCGAACCGCGGCCGCAGGCCCTGGGCTTCGCTGCCGAGGAACTGCCAGAGCGCCTCGGCCTCGATCGCGCCGAGCACGCCGGCGGCGACCGCCCGCTCGAGATCGTCGCGGCCCACAGCTCGCGTTCCGGCCCCGTTCGACATCTCGGCTGCCTTTCGACTCGTCATCCTATACAAGACCGATCAATCTCGCCGCCGAACCGTAAGCGAACGCTGAACAGCCGGGCGTGCCATCGATGCGGGTTCGAATCGTCGCCGACGACCTGACCGGCGCCCTGGATACGGCGGCCCCCCTGGTGACGCTTGCGGGCCCGCTGCCCGTCTATTGGCACCGCGCCCGAGCCGGCGCCGGCAGCTTCGCCCTCGACACCGAGTCCCGGGACCTCGACGCCCCCGGCGCCGACTGGCTCGACGCCCTCTCGGGCGCGGATCTCGCCTACAAGAAAATCGATTCGCTGCTGCGCGGCAATACCGCCCGCGAGGTCGCCGCCTGCCTCGCGGGCGGCCGATTCCGAAGTGCCGTGATCGCGCCCGCCTTTCCGGCCCAGCAGCGGATCACGACGGGCGGCCGGCAGTACTGGCGCGCCGATGCCACCCTCCCTTGGCAGGCCGTAGCCTGCGATCTCGCTACCGAACTGCGGCGCGGTTGTGCGACGCTTCGCCTCGCCCCGGCCGCCGGGGCGGTTGCGGGCAGCGGCTGCTTCCTCTGCGACGCCGCCGATGAGCACGATCTCGCCGCTCTGGTCGACGCCGGACGACGCCTCGAGCCGCCGGTCCTGTGGTGCGGCAGCGCGGGTCTTGCCCGAGCGCTCGCCGGCGCGCCCCAGGCGGGGACCCTGCCCCGGCTCGAGCCGCCTCTGCTGCTGGTGATCGGCAGCCACCACCCGGTCACTCTGGCCCAGGTCGAGGCGCTCGCCGGCCACGCGCCCGAGGCCCTGATCCGCATCCCGCCGGCCGCGGCGGTCGAGCCGGCGATCGCGGCCGCGGCCGAGGCGTTCGCGCGCCACGGCCGGGCGGCGCTGGTGATCGCGCTGGCCGATGGCACCGGACCGGAGGTCGCCGGGCCGGTCTTCGACCGCATCCTCGGCCGCGCCCGCCGGGAGCTGCCGCGTCCGCGCTCCCTGGTCGTGACCGGCGGCGCGACCCTGCACCGCCTGGTTCAGATGCTGGAAGCCGACGCCTTGCTCGTGACCGGCGAGCCGATGCCCGGGATCCCGCGCTCCAGCATCCGGGGCGGCCGCTGGCACGGCTGCGAGGTGATCTCCAAATCCGGGGCGTTCGGCGATCGTGGCCTCTTGATCCGGCTCGCCGATTGCGCCAAGGGTGACCGCCCCAAAGGTGATCGCGCCAGAGATGACCACAATGCCTGAACATCGACCGATCCTCGGCCTGACCATGGGCGATCCCGCCGGGATCGGGCCCGAGCTCATCCTGAAGGCGCTCGAGGCGTTGCGCGAGCGGGTGGCCGCCGGCGAGCTCGAGCTGGTGGTGATCGGCACGGCCAGCTGCATCGAGGCCGCGGCGCGCGGGCTCGGCGTCGGGATCGAGATCGTGACCGACGGCGCGCCTGCGGTCTGGCCGAAGGTGCGGGTGATCGAAGCGGCCGCCGCGCGCACGCAGGTCGCGCCGGGCCAGCTCAGCGCCGAGGGCGGCCGGCTCGCGTTCGCCGCGATCGAGCGGGCGGTGCGGCTCGCCATGGCCGGCGAGATCGATGGCATCGTCACCGCGCCGATCAACAAGGAGGCGCTCAATGCCGCCGGCTACGCCTACGCCGGCCATACCGAGATCCTGGCCGAGCTCACGGGCTCCAAGGGCAGCTGCATGCTGCTCGCCCACGACCGCCTCAAGGTCAGCCACGTCACGACCCATGTGGCGCTCGCCGAGGTGCCCAAGCGCATCACGCCCGAGCGCCTGCGCCGGGTGTTCGCGCTGACCCACCAGGCGATGGTCGATCTCGGCATCCCAAAGCCGCGGATCGGCGTCGCCGCCCTCAACCCGCACGCCGGCGAGAACGGCCTGTTCGGCCGCGAGGACATCGACGTGATCGCGCCGGTGATCGAGGAGTTCCGCGCGAGCGGCCTGGGCTTCGAGGGCCCGGTCCCGGGCGATACCGTGTTCGTCAAGGCGCTCGGCGGCCAGTTCGACGCCGTGGTCGCGATGTTCCACGACCAGGGCCACGTCGCGGTCAAGACGCTGGGCTTCGCCATGGACCCGGCGACCGGCCGGATGACCGCGCTCTCGGGCGTCAACATCACCCTCGGCCTGCCGATCGTCCGGACCTCGGTCGATCACGGCACCGCCTTCGACATCGCCGGCCGCGGCATCGCCAACCCGCAGAGCATGCTCGAGGCGATCGAGCTGGCCATCCGCCTGGCAGCCGCGCGCCCGGACCGCAAATAAGCCATCACCGAAGGGAGCACCGTCATGGGGATCGCCGCGAAGCCGCTGCGGGGCCTGGTCGTCAGCATCTTCCGGCACGCCGGCTCGAACGTCGACGAGGCGGACGCGATCGCCGAGCACCTGATCGACGCCAACCTGGTCGGCCACGATTCCCACGGCGTGATCCGGATTTTACCCTACCTGAAGCTCCTGCAGCAGGGCGGCGTGCTCGCCAACCGGCAGGCCAGCATCATGCAGGATGGCGGTGCGCTGATCACGGTCGATGGCCGCCAGGGCTATGGCCAGGTGGTCGCCAAGCAGGCGATCGCCCTCGGGATCGAGCGGGCACGAGCCCATGGCATCGCCGTGGTCGGTCTGCGCAACGCCTCGCACATCGGCCGGATCGGCGCCTGGGCCGAGCAGGCGGCGGCCGCCGGGCTGATCTCGCTGCATTTCGTCAACACTTCGGGCGCTGGCATCCTGGTGGCGCCCTTCGGCGGCAGCGACCGGCGGCTCTCGGTCAACCCGATCGCGATGGGCGTGCCCCGCCCGGACGCGGACCCGATCATCCACGACATGTCGACCGGGATCATCGCTGCCGGCAAGGTCCGGGTCGCCCAGAACAAGGGCGAGCTCGTGCCCGAGGGCTGCCTGATCGACGGCCAGGGACAGCCGACCCGCGATCCGGCCAGCCCTGTTCGCGGACCCGCCGGGCGCCCTGCTCACGGTCGGCGGCCACAAGGGCTACGGCCTCTCGATCTTCTGCGAGGTCCTGGCCGGCGCGCTCACCGGCGGCGGCAGCAGCCATCCCGACAACCCCGACGCCGACCGCGTCGTCAACAACATGCTCTCGATCCTGATCGACCCCGCCCGCATGGCCGGCCTGGCGGCGATCGCGACCGACCTCGCCCGCCTCGAAGGCTGGGTCAAGGCGTCGCCGCCGGCGAAACCCGGCGGCGAGATCCTGTTCCCGGGCGAGCCCGAGCGTCGGCTCAAGGCCAAGCGTCTTGCGGAAGGCCTGCCGCTCGATGCCAACACGCTTGGACCAGCTGCGCTCCGCCGCGCGCTCGGTCGGCGTGCCCGATGCCGAGATCTAGGCCGGCATCCAGACGGTCTGAAGCCCCGGACTGGCCGCCGGTTGCGCGCGAAACGATCCAGCGCGGTAGGGGCAGGCTGGACGTTCGCGGCCTGCCTCGGCGCCGGCGCCCGGGCGCGTAGTGGTTCAGTTTCACTGACTCCCCGCCACGTCGGGCCACCAGCGTTGCGCCTATTCCGCCAGGATCTGCTTGATCCGTGCGATCGCCTCGTCGACCGCCTGCTCGGGGGTGATGCCTTCGGTGACGATGCGGTGGATCGCGTTGCCCCAGACGTTCTCCGAATCGACTCGGACGTGCCGCCAGTTTCCTGAGACCGTAGCGTAATCGTGCGCCAGCGGTCGCGAGCTGACCTGCATCACGGCGGCCATGCGGTGCGGGTCGCTCGGGTCGAGCCAGAACGGCTGGTCGAGCAGCTTCGATATCGATGGCAGCAGGCGCTCGCCGGAGAAATCGAGGTAGTGCATCAGCCAGCCCTCGCCCACGAGGAAGCGGACGAACTCCTCGGCGGCGCCGACATGGCCGCCGTCCTTGAAGGCGACCGCGAGAAGGACCTGCCCCATGATCGGAAACAACTCGCCGGATGGGCCGGCCGGCCATTCGATCGTGGCGGTGTTGTGATAGTAGTCGTCGGGACGTTCGCGTTTGAGAGCGTTCGGGATCGAGAGCGTCTCGTTCGGCGTCATGACCACCGCCTCGGCCAGGAACTGCTTGTTGTTGTCGATCGTGCCCCAGCTGATCGAGCCAGGCGGGGTGCAGCCTTTGCGGTAGATCGCCGTGTAGCTGTCGATCGCGCTGACGAGCTTCCGCCGCACCTCCGGATCGTCGATCACGAGGCGCCCGTCGGGGGTCACGTAGTCCGCCTGGTAGGCCTGCAGGAACTGGTGGAACTCGAAGGTCGTGTCGAAGGCCTGGGGCGACATGGGCAGGCCGGTGCCCCAGACGTCGTCGCGGCCCAAAGCCCGGCGCACGGCCGGCTGGACCTGGTCGCACCAGAATGACCAGAACGCCTCCCAGTCGTGCGGGATGTCGGCGAGCGTGAAGCCGGCGCTCTCGAGCAGGCTCTTCCAGACGTGGAGGTGATTGCTCGCGCGGCCCATCGGCACGCCATACACGGACTTCTGCCCGGTCCTGCCGTCGAGCAGCAACGCCGAGCCGAACGAGTCGGGATCGAACAGGTTCGAGAAGGGACCGATCGCGTCCGAGAGGTCCACCAGCCGATCCTCGAACGCCCATCTCGCGACATGCTCGGGCAGGTCGAAGCCGAAGGCGAAGTCGGGCGGCCGGCCCGCATCGAGCGCGGCCGCGATGTCGAACGGAAGCTGCGCCGAGGGATGGAGGACGAAGTCGACCTGCTTGCCGCTCGCGTGCTCGAAGGCCGCGACGATCTCCCGGACCGCTTCGTCCTCCTGCGCGTAATACCCCTTGTCCCACCACACCACGAGGTCGGCGGCCCGGGCGGCAAGCGGTGTCAGAAGGAGCATCGCAGCCAGAGCGACGCAATCTGTGCGCATGAACCGCCTCCCTGATCAAAATTGCCGTGTCAGTATGCTCTGGCCAGACGGGTGCGGCAACGATCATCGCCCGCGATGGGTGTTCAGCATTACCGACTGCGCAACTGTGGCGGTTAGCCGAACAGCCTCTGTCGACTATCAAATTGACCCCCTACCCCCGGGCGGGCCATGGTGCGCCGCGTGCCGATTGCCAATATGCTGGGGTGATGTTGGCAGGAGGAGCCGTGCGGCGCCCCGGATCGCGTGCCACTCCCCGGACCGGCTGATCATGACTGAGCCCTATGTCGAGCGCCGGATCGCGGCGATCCTGGCTGCCGACATGGTCGGCTTCAGCCGGCTGATGGAGCATGCCGAGGAGGCGGCGCTTGCGACCCTGAACGCCTGCCGGGCGCTGATCGAGGAGCGGGTCGCCCGGCACCGCGGCCGGGTGTTCGGCAGCGCCGGCGACAGCGTGGTCGCAGAATTCGCGAGCGCGGTCGAAGCGGTGCGCGCGGCGCTCGAGATCCAAACGGAGATCGCGGCGATCAACGCCGGGCGCGCACGCCCGCAGCGGGCGCACTATCGGATCGGCGTCAACCTCGGCGACGTCATGGTCGACCGCGACAACCTGCTGGGCGACGGCGTCAACATTGCGGCCCGCCTGGAAGCCCTGGCCGAGCCGGGCGGCGTGCTGATCTCGGGCAGCGCCTTCGACCAGATCGAGGGCAAGCTCGACCACCGGTTCGATTTCGTCGGCCGCAAGACGCTCCGGAACCTCGACCGGCCGATCCGCGTCTATCGCTGGCGCCGGCCCGGCCGGACGGCCGGGCGGCCGGCCTGGGCGCTGCGCCTGCCGCGGCGGTCCGGCTGGCCCGCGGCGCTCGCCGGCAGCCTGATGCTGCTCGCGATCGGCGCCGGCGTCTGGTGGGTGGCGCCCGATCTGCACGGACCGCCGCTCGGGCGCTTCCCGATCCGGACCGACCAGCCGCTGCCGGAGCGGCCGTCGATCGCGGTGCTGCCGTTCACCCGCCTGAGCGACGATCCGGAGCTCGACCGCTTCGCCGACGGCCTGCTCGACAACGTCGTCAACGGCCTGTCGCGCTTCCCCGCGCTGTTCGTGGTCGCCTCGAATTCCAGCCAGGCCTACAAGGGGCAGCATCCGGACGTGCGCGCGGTCGGCCGCGAGCTCGGCGTGCGCTACGTCCTGGAGGGCAGCCTCGGCAAGGAGGGCGACCGTTTGCGCCTGCACGCGCAGCTGATCGACGCGACCACCGGCTACCACGTCTGGGCGGAGCGCTACGACCGCCAGTGGACCGACTTCTTCGCCGTCCAGGACGAATTGACCGAGAAGATCGTCGGCAGCCTCGGCGGCTCCGATTCGGCGATCGCGACCGCCGATCAGGAACGCCTCCGGCGCCATCCAACCGCGAGCCTCGATGCCTATGGTTATGTCCTGCGGGCAGGAGATTACTACGATCAGTTCACCAAAGACGCGAACCTTCTGGCGCGCGCCGCGGCGCTCAAGGCGGTCGCGATCGACCGGCATTTCGCGCTTGCCCATGCCTACGTCGCCTGGACCTACATGGCGGAGTTCTGGTGGTCGTGGAGCGACGATCCAGGTCAGTCGGTCACGCTCGCCCTCGACTGGGCGCGCAAGGCGGTCGCCGCCGATCCGCAGGAATACAACGCGCACTGGGTGTTGGGCGACGCCTATCAGGCGAAGGGTGAGTCGCAGCAGGCGCTCGAGGCCTACCAGCAGGCGCTCGCCCTCAACCCCAACGATCCCGAGCTGCTCCAGGACTATGGCGCCTGGCTGCTGCCGACCGCGGGCCGGGCCGAGGAAGGCATCGCGTCGGTCGAGAAGGCGATGCGCCTGAACCCCCGCCACCCCGAGCGCTATTTTGGCAATCTCGCCCTCAACCTCTACCTGGTCGGGCGCTACGATGATGCGATCGTCATGGTCCGGCGGATGACCGAGCCCCGCTTCGATCACCGCCTGTACCTCGCCGCGAGCTATGGTCAGCTCGGGCGGACGGCAGAAGCCGCGGCCGAGGTCCAAAAGGTCCTCGAGGAGCGCCCCGACATGACCGTCGAGCGCTTCCTCGCCACCCTGCCCTTCCAGCAAGCGAGCGATCGCGAGCACATGCGCGTGGGGCTGGTGATCGCCGGTCTGCCGGCCGAGACGCCGCGCTCCGGGGCGGCGGTCGCTCCCTCGGCCGGCGTCAAGACCAGTGCGGCCACGATCCGATGACCATGGCCGGCCGGCCGCCGCGGCCCATGACCATCCTGCTCAATGGTCCGATCGCCCGCCAGGGAGCTGCGCTGCTCCGGCACCGGTTCCAAGACGACGTGCGGATCGTCGAGGTCAGCGACCTGGCCGCGAGCGCCGCCGCTTTCGCCGCCGCCGACGTGCTCGTGACCGTCGAGCTCGGCAGCGGCCTGCCGCCGATGCCGAGCCTCAGGCTGATCCACCTGCCGGTCGCCGGCCTGGACGCGGTCGACCTCGACGCCGTGCCCACGGGCTGCCGGGTCTGCAACACCTTCGAGCACGAGATCGGGATCGGCGAGTACGTGCTCGCGGCGATGCTGCACTGGACGGTCGACCTCGCCGGCCGCAACGCGCGCTTCAAGGCCGGCAGCTGGGCCGAGAGCCCGCGCCTCTCGGCGCCGTTCCGCCCGGAGGTCGCCGGCAAGACGGTCGGCTGCGTCGGCTACGGCCACATCGGCCAGGCGGTGGCGGTGCGCGCCCGGGCGTTCGGCATGCGGGTCATGGCGATCACCGGCCGGCCGCGCCCGCTCGAACCGGCGCCCGACTGGTCGGGCGGGCCGCGCGATCTCGGCCACCTGCTCGAGGCTTCGGATTTCGTCGTCGTCGCGTGCCCCCTGACCGCGGCGACCCAGGGCCTGATCGGGGCGGCCGAGCTTGCGCGCATGCGACCGGACGCGGTGCTGATCAACGTCGCCCGCGGCCCGATCGTCGACGAAGACGCGCTGTTCGCGGCCCTTCGCGAGCGCAGGGTCGGCGGCGCGGTGCTCGATACCTGGTACCGCTACCCGAGCGGCGGCGAGCCCTCGGTGCGGCCCTCGCGCCACCCCTTCCACGAGCTTGCGAACGTGGTCATGACGCCGCACTGCTCCGGCTGGACCGAGGGCCTCATGACCCGCCGCTTCGCCGTGATCATCGGCAACCTCGAGCGCCTCGTCGCCGGCCAGCCGCTCCTCAACCAGGTCCACCCCTGACCGCCACGCCGCCGCTCACGAGTTGACCACGCCGCCGTCGACGTTGATCACCTGGCCGGTGATGAAGCTCGAATCGTCGCTCAGGAGAAAACGGATCACGGTCGCGACCTCGCGCGGCTCGCCGAAGCGCTTGAGCGCGGTCTCGGCGAGCAGGCGCTCGCGTCGCTCCGGCACCTCGATGATGTGATCGGGCATGCCGGTCAGGATGATGCCAGGCGCCAGGCCGTTGACCAGCACCTTGGGGGCGAGGCCACGGGCGAGCGCCCGCACCAGGCCGACGATGCCGCCCTTGGCCGCGGTGTAGGCGATGTGGTCGAACGAGCCGCGCCGGAAGGCGAGCGAGCTCACGAACACCATCCGGCGACTCGCGGCCGGATCGAGCCGCGGCCGGCAGGCGGCCGCCATGTCGAAGGCGTTGGTGAGATTGGCCGCCATGACCTCGTCCCAGAGCGGTCGGTGGGCGGCGTCCAGAGCGTCGGCGCGGAAGATCCCGGCGAGGTGGACCAGGCCATAGATCGGCCGCTCCAGACCCTCGAGCGCAGCCGAGCAGGCCGCCGGCGTATCGAGCGCGGAGAGCGCGGTGCGCACGCGCTCGCCGCCCCCGAGCTGGTCCAGGGTCCGCTCCAGGGCGGCGCCGTCGGGATCGATCAGCAGCAGGCTCGCGCCTTCCGCCAGCAACAGGGGCGCGGTCGCGCGCGCGATCCCGCCCGCCCCGCCGGTGATCACGATCAGCCGATCCTGGAACTGCATCGCCGCCTCCCGTGCGCCCATGCAAGCTTCGCGCACCGCCGGCGGCTGTCAAGCGAGCGCCGCCGCCCCGAGCCGGCCGCCGCCGGAGCGCCGCCAGGCTCGAGGCCAGCCCGCAATCTCGGAGAGGCTCGCTGGCCTGAGCTCGAGCGAGGCTGTTTGGCTAGAGCTGCAGCGCGTCGAAAGTCGAATTGTCGACGGCGCCGGTCGCCGCCAGACCGGTCCGCGCCTGAAAGCTGCGCACCGCATCCTCGCTGCGCCGGCCGTACAGGCCGTCGGCGTCGACCGTTCAACCCGTTGGCCGGGCCGGGAGAGCGCGACCTGGACCAGGCGCACGTCGAGGCCGCGGACGATCGGCTGGATCAGGCGGAGCGGGCGCGAGCGCGGCGGCGGCCCGTCGTAGACCCCGTCCGGCGCCGCCTGGAGCGCCGCGTCGTCGATCTCCAGACCGCGCACGACCAGAGGCAGAGGCAGATCCCAATCGCCGCCGTCGAGCATTCCGAGGAACGCGTCCATGCGGTAGACGGTTCGGCGCAGGTCGGCGCGCCGATTGCCGGCGAGCCACGCCCGGCGCTCGCGGACATAGGCCCTGATCCAGGCGCGCTCGCCGATCGCGGCCGCCGACCCGGCCGCAGCGTTGGCGCGCGCCCGGAGGGTCTGCCACGAGCCGTGCACGACGCTGTCGTAGACCACGGCGGTGCCGAGCGCGCTGACGATGCCGTCCCGGGCCGCGGCCTGGTTCGCTGGCCGCCATTTGGTCCCGTCGAAGAAGTCGTCCTGGGTGCGGCGCATCACGGGATCGTCGGCCGCCGCCGACAGGAGGTTGCGGAAGTAGATATCGTCGTTGAGGACCGGATCGCGAGCCTCGAGCGCCGCGAGGAAGGGCTCGAGGTCGCTCCGGAACACGGCGCCCGCCGCGCTCGTGTAGGCGCGGATCAGCTCGTGCAGGCCGCCGCTCGCGAGCGTGGTCTGGGTGCGCCCGTAGGTGAGCTGGCCGCTATCGCCCGGGATGAGGGT
>CAVTFM010000038.1:0-44221 GCA_963733965.1 uncultured Alphaproteobacteria bacterium | reverse complement strand
GATCGCCGGGCACAGGTTCTTATGCTTGCCCGCGGCCAGGTCCTGCCGGCCGATCAGGCCGCCCTTGTCGTCGACGCCCTTGATGAAGTTGCTGGCCTCGACCAGGTTCCAGGCACTCTTGAAGCCGAGGTTGCGGTCGAAGACGTAGATGTAACCGCCCTTGTTCGGGTGCACGATGTACTTCTGGCCGTCCTTCTCGAGGAACACGAACTCGCCGGCCGCATCGTCGAAGTCCCACTGGTCGTGGGGCAGGGTCTGGAAGTAGTTCTTGAGCTTGCCGGTGTCCGGATCGAGCCCGATCACCGAGGAGGTGTAGAGATTGTCGCCCGGGCGGGGACCCTTGGTCTTCCAGTCGGGGCCGGCCCAGTCGTAGAGCGGGTCGGGATTGGCCGTGCCCCAGATGACCGTGTTGGTCTCGGGATCGTAGGCGCCGGGCATCCAGCCGCCACCGCCGCCGATCTTCCAGGTGTCGTTGCCCCAGGTCTTCTGGGCCTCGGGCGTCCCGCCGGAGGTGAAGAACTCCCAGACCTTCTTGCCGGTAGCGCCGTCGACGCCGAAGATCGGCCCGCGATACGGCCACTCACCGCCCTGGGCGCCGATGACCACCTTGTCCTTGACCACCAGCGGGGCGCCGGTGAAGCCGACCGTGAGCTTCTCGGAATCGATCAGCTTGGTGTCCCAGGCCAGGGCGCCGGTCTTCATGTCGACCGCGATCAGGCGGCCGTCGACCGTGCCGACGTAGACGTGGCCCTGGCCGAGGCCGATGCCGCGGTTGTAGGGCGTGTGGGTCTGGGTCGCGATCAGGTCCTCGTTGAGCTTCGGGATGTAGGACCAGATCACCTTGCCGGTCGCGGCATCGAGCGCGAACAGCCGGCTGTACGAGCCCGAGTAGTAGAGCACGCCGTCGTACACCAGCGGCATCGACTGCAGGCCGCGGGTCGAGCGCCCGGGTTGGTGCATCCAGGCGATCTGGAGCTTCTTGATGTTGCTCGGCGTTGATCTGGTCGAGTGGACTGTAGTGCCACGACTTATAGGTGCCGTGGTAGGTCACCCAGTCATTCCCGGGATCGGCCGCCGGGTCCGGGCCCGCGGCCCAGGCCGCGGTCGCCACCGCTCCCGCCAACATCACGCCGCTGACCCCACAGGTCACGGCCCGCCACCCTAGTGCATTCATGTTCGCCTCCGAACGGCCGCGGCTGTCCACCGCCGGCTCTGTTGCTTATCGTGACTGACGATCAGGCTTGATTGGTCGTGATGGCCCACATCCTCGACCCGACTGCCGCAACCCGGCGAACGCGTCGTGTGGGCTCGTCAAGCGCCCGGGCTCCCTATGCCCGAGCCGGCTGCCTAAGTGAGCGTTGCCCCCTGCAGGCTCCCTTATTCTTCTTTCATCCCAGGTTTACTTTTCCTTCATCCTAGGTTTAGAGGGGATGGCGGCTCCTGGCAACAACCTTTGCGGCGGCGCGGGCGCTGCGGCGCCCGGCGGACCGGCAAACCGGGGTCCGCCGCGTTCCTCAGAGCGCGCGGAAGCGCGCGAAGTCCCAGTCCTTGCCGGGGGCGGCGGCGAACAGCGCCCGGGTATAGGCATGCCTGGGCTCGGCGAACAGCTCTGCGACCGGACCCTGCTCGACCACCCGGCCCTGGTGCATTACCGCGACGGTGTCGCAGACCTGGGCCGCGACCCGCAGATCGTGGGTGATGAACAGCATCGCGAGCTCGAGGCGCCTGCGGATGTCGTCGAGCAGCTCCAGCACCTGGGCCTGGACCGAGACGTCGAGCGCCGAGACCGCCTCGTCGGCGATCAGCAGCTCCGGCTCCATGGCGAGCGCGCGGGCGATGCAGATCCGCTGCCGCTGGCCGCCCGAGAACTGATGCGGGAAGCGGCCGAGCGCCTCGGGATCGAGGTTGACCAGCGCCATCAGCGAGCGCGCCCGGGCGGCCGCCTCGGCGCGCGCGACGCCGTAGTTGACCGGTCCCTCGACGATCGAGGCGCCGACCGTGCGGCGCGGGTTGAGCGAGCGGTAGGGGTCCTGGAAGACGATCTGCACGCGCCGTCGGTAGGGACGCAGCCGGCGCCGCCCGAGCCGGCCGATCGGCTGCTCATCGAGAAAAATCTCGCCGGCGCTCGGATCGATCAGCCGGGCGATGCAGCGGGCGACGGTCGACTTGCCCGACCCGGATTCGCCGACCAGGCCCAGGGTCTCGCCGCGCCGGACCTCGATGCTGACCCTCTCCGCAGCCCGAACTTCCCGTTTCTGAAACCAGCCGCCGCGGTAGACCTTGGTCAGGTCCGCGGTGCGCAGCACGGTCCGGGCGCCGGCCGCGCGCGGCCGCTGGCGGGGGACGAGGCTCGGCACGGCGCCGATCAGCATGCGGGTGTAGTCGTGGCGGGGGTGCGCCAGCACCTGCGCGGCGGCGCCGAGCTCGACCACGCGGCCCGACTGCATCACCGCGACCCGGTCGGCGATCTCGGCGACCACCCCGAAGTCGTGGGTGATGAACAGGACCCCGGTCGCGTGCTCCCGCTGCAGCGCTCGGATCAGGCGGAGGATCTGCGCCTGGGTGGTGACGTCGAGGGCGGTGGTCGGCTCGTCGGCGATCAGCAGCGCCGGCTCCAGGACCAGGGCCATGGCGATCATGATGCGCTGGCGCTGGCCGCCCGAGAGCTGATGCGGATAGGCGTGGATCAGGGCGCCCGGGTCGGGCAGCTGGACCTCGGCCATGACCTCGAGGATGCGCTCCTGGCGCGCGACGGCATCGAGCCCTGTGTGGGTGGCCAGCACCTCGTCGATCTGGGCGCCGCAGCTCATGACCGGGTTGAGCGCGGTCATCGGCTCCTGGAAGATCATCGCCATGCGGGCGCCGCGCAGCGCGCGCAGGCGCGTCTCGCTCAGCCGCAGGAGGTCCTCGCCCTGGAGCAGGATGCGGCCCGCGACCGGCCGGAGCTGGCCCTTCGGCAGGAGGCCCATGACGCCGTGCGCGGTCACCGACTTGCCCGAGCCGGACTCGCCGACCAGGCAGAGGATTTCCCGCGCGCCGACCGCGAGGCTCAGGTCCTCGACCGCGTTCGCGCGGTCGGCGCCCTTGGGCAGCTCGATCGTCAGCTGTTGGAGCTCGAGGACCGGCGCCCCGGCCGGCTCGCTCACGCCCCGCTCCGCCACGCCGCTAGATCCGCTTCGCCAGGCGCGGATCGAGGCTGTCGCGCAGGCCGTCGCCCAGCACGTTCACGGCGAGCACGGTCAAGGCCAGGAAGATCCCGGGGAACAGGATGTTGTGGGGGAAGACCTGGAACAGCACCCGGCCCTCGGCCATGATGTTGCCCCAGGTCGGGGTCTCGGGCGGGATGCCGGCGCCGAGGAAGCTGAGGATCGCCTCGACCAGGATCGCCGACGCGCAGACGTAGGTGCCCTGGACGATCAGGGGCGCCACCGTGTTCGGGAGCACGTGGCGGATCAGGATCAGGGGCGTGGCCGTGCCGAGCGCCACCGCCGCCTCGACGTAAGGCTCCTCGCGGACGGAGAGCACGATCGAGCGCACCAGGCGGACGACGCGCGGGATCTCCGGGATCGCGATCGCGATCAGCACGGTTCTGAGCCCGCCGCCCCACAGCGAGACCAGGCCGATCGCGAGCAGGATCGAGGGGATCGCCATCAGGCCGTCCATGACCCGCATGACGATCGCGTCGAGCCAGCGGAGGTAGCCCGCGACCAGGCCGATCGCGAGGCCGACGGCGACGCTCAGCGCCGCGACCGCGACGCCCACGATCAGCGACACCCGGGCGCCGTAGATCACCCGGCTGTAGACGTCGCGGCCGAGGCTGTCGGTGCCCATCCAGTGCACCCAGAGCACCTGCCGCCCGTCCGCCAGATCGACCGTGCTCGCGGTGCCCGGGGTGAGATTGCGATCAGCCGGAGCGATCGCGGCCGGGTCGAGGGTGCCGAGCACCGGCGCGAGCAGCGCGATCAGGGTCATCGCGACCAGGATGCTGCCGCCGAACCGAACGCCGGAGTGGCGGAGCAGCTGGCGCCATAGGTTGGGCGCCGGCGCCGTGGCCGCCTGATCGATCAGGGCTTCGGTGCGCGCCGCGCTCAATAGCGGATCCTCGGGTCGAGCAGGGTGTAGCTCAGATCGATCAGCAGGTTGATCAGCACGTAGACCAGCGAGAACAGGAGGATCACCGCCTGGATGGTCGGGTAGTCGCGGGCGAGCACGGCATCGACGGTCAGCCGCCCGAGGCCCGGGATGTTGTAGACGCTCTCGGTGACCACGACGCCGCCGATCAGAAGCCCGATGCCGATCCCGATCACGGTCACGATCGGCACGGCCGCGTTGCGCAGCGCGTGGCGCATCAGCACGGTCCGGTTGGACAGGCCCTTGGCGTAGGCGGTCCGGATGTAGTCCTCGCCCAGGACCTCGAGCACGCTCGCGCGCGTGATCCGGGCGATCAGCGCGATGTAGATCACGGACAGGGTGATCCCGGGCAGGATCAGACGGTAGAGGAACGGCCAGAGGCCGGCCGTGATGCTGCGGTAGCCCTGGACCGGGAACAGCTTGATCTGGATCGCGAACACGTAGATCAGAAGGTAGCCGAGCACGAACACCGGCACCGAGAAGCCGAGCACCGAGAAGCCCATCACCAGGCGGTCGACCCAGCTGCCGTGCTTGTACGCGGCGAGCACGCCGAGCGGCACGGCGACCGCGACCGTGATGATCATGGTCACGGTCGCGAGCGCCAGGGTCGGGCCGATTCGCTGGCCGATCAGCTCGACGACCTCGGCCTTGAAGAAGAACGACTGGCCGAGGTCGCCCCGCAGGAGCTTGCCGAGCCAGATCAGGAACTGCACGGCGATCGGCTGGCTGAGGCCGAGCTGGTCGCGGATCGCCGCGATCTCTGCCCCGGTCGCGTTGTCGCCGGCGATGATCGCCGCCGGATCGCCCGGGGTCAGCCGCAGCATCAGGAACACGAACACCGCGACCATGGCGAGCACGGGCACGGTGGCGAGCAGACGGCGGGCGACGAACGCGAGCATCAGGTCAGTTCCGGCATCGGACGCCCCCCCGCCGGCGGTCAACCCGTTGCGCTCACTCGCTCTTGGCGACGTTCCAGAAGAACGGCACAGGCCCGTGCAGCACGCCCGAGACGGTGTTGCGATAGACCATCGGCTGGTACCACTGGCCGAGGTAGGCGTGGGTCCCGATCTCGAGCGCGCGCGCCTGGATCCGGTGGGCGAGATCGACCTGCTTGCCAGCATCGGTCGCGCGCGCGAAGGCGTCGCGCAGCTTGTCGAGCTCCGGGTCGCTGGGCCAGCCGAACCACGCTGACTGCCCGGACGCGTTGAGGGCGGCGGTGCTGATCGGGTTGAGCACGTCGGCCGCGACCCAGGAGGTGAGGAACGCGTTCCAGCCACCTTCGGACGGCGGCTCCTTCTTGGCCCGGCGCGAGACCAGGGTCTGCCAGTCCATCGACTGCATGTCGACCTTGAAGCCGCCCTTCTCTAGCAGCTGCTTGGCGACCGGGGCGAGGTTGGTCAGCACCGCGAGGTCGGTCGAGTGCATCAGCACGACCGGCGTGCCGTCGTAGCCCGCCTCCTTCAGGAGCTGCCTGGAGCGCTCGAAATCCGACTTCATCAGGACCTCGCCGCCCTGGTCGGTCGCGAACGGCGTGCCGCAGATGAACATCGCGGCGCAGGTCTTGTAGTAGCGGGGATCGCCGATCGCCGCCTTCAGGAAATCCTCCTGATTGAGCGCGGCCAGCGCCGCCTCGCGGACCTTTTGATTGTCGAACGGCGGGTGCAGCCAGTTCATCCGGAACATGTACTGGTTGCCGAGCGGGTTGTAGTCGAAGGTGACGATGTCGTCATTGCCCTCGAGCACCGGCAACAGGTCATGCGGCGGCGCCTCGATCAGGTCGATCTCGCCGTTGATCAGCGCGTTGACCGCGGTCTGGGCGTCGGGGATCCAGTCCCACTCGACCCGGTCGACCTTGGCGACCTTGCCGCCCGCGGCCCAGGACGGCGGCTCGCTGCGCGGCTTGTAGCCCTGGAACTTCGTGAACACGGCTTTGACGCCCGGCTGCCACTGGTCGCGCTCGAACACGAACGGGCCGGAGCCGACGTACTCCGAGATCTGCTCGGAGGCCGGCGTCTTCGCGATCCGCTCGGGCATGATGAACGGCACGTTCGAGCTCGGCTTGGCGAGCGACAGGAGGACCAGGCCGTAGGGCTCCTTGAGCGTCATCTGGAAGGTCTTGGCATCGAGCGCCTTCATGCCGGCGACGAACGACATCATGAGCTGGCCCATGCTGTCCTTCTGGCCCCAGCGCTCGATCGAGGCGATGGCGTCCGCGCCGGTCACCGGCTGGCCGTCGTGCCACGTCAGGCCGTCGCGCAACGTGAAGGTGTAGATCAGCTGATCGTCGCTGATCTGATACGATTTAACCATTTGCGGCTGGATCTCAAGCTTTTCGTTCAGCGCGAACAGGGTGTCGTAGACCATATAGCCGTAGTTGCGCGAGATGTAGGCGGTGGTCCAGATCGGGTCGACGATCTTGAGATCCGAGTGCATGACCGCGCGCAGGGTCGACTCCGCCGCCGCCGGCTGCGTCGCCTGAACGGCGAGCGCCGCCGCCAGCCCCGCGAGCGCGCAAAGGAGCGTCCTTTTGAGCGTCATCTCGATCCTCCCTCGCTTGGTCAGGCCGATGCCCGCGGGGCGTGCGAATGCCGGGCCGGCGACCGCGCCAGTGCCGGTTCACTCAGCCACACTTCGCCATCCTTGGCCAGCATGGGTGTGTGCGCCACCACCCTGCCGGCAAGTCCCGGGCCAGCCGGCGCAAGGTCGACCCCGAACGCCCGCTGATCGGGTTCAGATTGCCGCCGACCGGCAAGCCCCCCCGCTGACCGCAGAGTGAGGTTCGTCGCAGGCACGACAGATCGCAGCGCCTCTTTGATCACCAGCCGTCGGCGACGGTCGCCTCGACGACCGCAGCTTCGATCATTCGCCGGGATCGGCGCGCCGGTCCCGGTCCGCACGGATCAATTCGGCGCCGTCGGTATGCTGCCGGCCGCGGGTACGCGCGCGCAACGCTGCGGCGGTCGCCCAGAAGTCATCGGCGCCGCTCCCGAACAGACGCTCGAGGATCGCCCGATGCTCGGCTTCCGCCGAGCGGCCATGCTGCGCCGCCCGCAGCTTCAGGCGGCGCACGATTTCCGGATCGACCTTGCGGACGGTAAGCTGCGCCATGTCCGGCTCCGCTCGTCTGCTGCGGGCAATGTAGGTAGGCAGTGAAGGCCCGGACCGCCAGGCACGCGCCAGCCGCTCGTTCGAGCGGTAGCCGCGGGCGGCTCAGACGAACAGCTTCTTGTCGCTGAGGTCGGGGTAGAGGCCGGCGACGAACTCGGTGTAGCCGTTGAACAGCCGGGTCGGGATCTGCTCGCCGGTGCCGAGCCGCTTCTCGGTCGCCTGGCTCCAGCGGGGATGCGGCACCTCGGGATTGACGTTCGCCCAGAAGCCGTACTCGCCCTTGCCGATCGTCTCCCAGAAGCTCACCGGCTGCTGGTCGGTGAAGGTGATCTTCTGGATCGACTTGATGTGCTTGAAGCCGTACTTCCAGGGCACCGCGAGCCGGAGCGGGGCGCCGTTCGCCTTGGGCAGCGGCTTGCCGTAGGCGCCGGTCACCAGGAAGGCGAGCTCGTTGGTCGCCTCGGCGACCGTCAGGCCCTCGGTGTACGGCCAGGGATACCAGAACTGGCCCTGGCTGGGCGCGACGTCGGGCTCGAGGAAGGTGTGCATCACGACGAACCTGGCCGAGCCCAGCGGGCGCGCGAGCTCGACCAGCTTGGCCAGGGGGAAGCCGCTCCAGGGCACGATCATCGACCAGGCCTCGACGCAGCGATGGCGGACCACCCGCTCCTCGAGCGGCATGCGCGCCAGCAGATCGTCGATCTCGAGCGTCATCGCCTTCTCGACCATGCCGTCGAGGGTCACCGTCCAGGGCCGGATCTTCAGCGCCTGCGCAGCGTCGGAAATCTCTTTGCTCGAGCCGAACTCGAAGAAGTTGTTGAACTTGCCGGTGAGCTCGGCGGGCGTGATCGCGCCGTCGACCTGGTAGCGCTGGTTGCGCGGCACCGGATAGAGCCTGGCCGACGGATCCTCGGCAGCCGCGGCCGCAAGCGCCTCTCCCGCCAGAAGCGGCGGGGCGATCGCGAGCAGGCTGCCGGCGGCCAGGCCCTTGAGCAGGCGGCGCCGCTCGGTGAAGACCGCCTCGGGGGTGGCCGCCGCTTCTGGCAGCTCCCAACCGCGTCGAACCCGGATCAGCATCGGTCCTGCTCCCCGCAATGCGCAACATGTCACCGGGTGAGATAGCACGCACCCCCGGGCTTGTCCCGGCCGGGCGGCCGGCGCGCGGCCCACGGCCGCCCTGCTCGCGGGCGAATCACCCAATCGTGACGGCGCGGAGGCCCGCCGCTCGGCGGAGGCGCGAGGTCGGCCAGGCCGGGGGACATCGGCGCCGCCCGGCGCGCGGACCGGATCCGCCCGCCCCAAGGCGCTGACCATGGCCCGCGGCCGGACCTTGGTGCTACCCTCGGCGTCGCGAGAAGGCTGGCCTTTCGGGGAACGGATAGGATGGGCTGGAGGTGCTCGGTCCGGACCTGGTGGCACCGGCTGCGTGCGCGCGTGCCGGGCCTGAGCCTGCTGTTGCGGGCGGTCGGCAATTACATCCGCCATCAGAGCGCCAATCAGGCGGGCAGCGTCGCCTTCTCCTCGGTGCTGGCGATGTTCCCGCTGCTCCTGTTCCTGTCGGCCGCGGCCGGCTTCGTCGGCCAGCCCGGGGCGGCGGCCGAGCTCGCGAGCCGGGTCGTGGAGTTCGCGCCGCCCGCGGTCGCGGACGCGCTCAAGCCGGTGATCGATCAGCTGTTGCGCCAGCGCAGCCCGGCCCTGCTCACGATCGGCATGCTGGCGACGATCTGGACCGCATCCTCGGGCGCCCAGGCGATCCGCACCGCGCTCAACAAAGCTTACGGCGTCGAGCAGGGCCTGACGTTCTGGAAGGCGCGGATCAAGGTCACCCTGTTCACCGTGATCGGCACGATCGGTGCCGTGCTGGTGTTCAGCTCGGTCGTGATCCTGCCTTACGCGCTGGCTCTCCTGGAGGAGACCGCCGGCTTCGGTGCCGACGCCCTCTGGCTGCGCACCGGCGTCCGCTACGGTCTGGCGCTGGTCGTCCTCGTGATCCTGTACGCGCTGCTCTACGGCTGGCTGCCGGACATCCGGCAACGCCTGTCGACCGTGCTGCCGGGGGCGGTGTTCGGCGCGCTGATGTGGCTTTGCGCCGCGGCGGTACTCTCCTATACCCTGCGCAGCGCCGGCAAGCTCGCCGCCGTCTACGGCAGCTTCACGGGTCTGGTGGCGACCCTGGTCTTCCTCTATGCGAGCGCGGTCACCCTGATCTTCGGGGCCGAGATCAACGCCGTGCTGCGCGATCGCGACCCCGACCGCGCCCGGTCCGACGCGCGCACCGACGCGTGATCCAGCCGCCCGTCCATATCGAACGCGGGCAGCCCGGAGGTGCGCGGCGATAGCTGCGCCCGGTTGGCGGCGGCCGCCGATTCGATGGCCAGCGCCGGCGGTTAACCTTTCGTCAACCGGGCCGTCAGTAGCCTGCTCATCGTCAGTGGTCCATGCGACCCTGGGACTCCCTGCCCTGCGCGAGCTTGTTCACGTGGACGGATTCCCACGGTCGCATGGACCACCCAAAGTAAGCATGAACGGCAATCGTTAACGGATGCTTAACGCAGAGGTGACTGATCCATCGATTGTCCGGAGCTCGTTCTGGTCTGACTTTATAGTTCCGCACATCCGTCAGCGAAGCGGCCTCATCCCGCTTGGACGCAGACCTGGCGCGGTCGGGCATGGTGCAGTCCGCGTGGCGCCCAGAGGCGGCGCGCCGACCCGCGGGCTCGTGGGCCGGGGACGGCCGTTCGATCCCGGCGCCCGACATTGGGATCGGGGTTGATGGGCGCGGCTCCGTAGCGACGCGCGGCAAGCCATCGGCGTCCACGCGGGAGCGGTTATGCCGATCGCGCAGGGCTACCGTCGCGCCTCTGACGGTCAGTCGAGCCTGGTGAACACTGTCAGTCGAGCGCTTAGTGAACACTTTCAGTCGAGCTTGGTGAACACCGTCTCGGCCTCGATCCGCTCGACGTCCGCAGGCCGCGGGAACGGCTCGGGCGCCGGCTCGCCGGGCGTGCGCGGCCGGCCGATCCGGGCGAAGAAATCGTCGAGGCCGCCGGCGCCGCCCGGCAGCATCACCCAGCACATCTTGAGCTCCCGGTCGGGGCTCGGGTTGACGAACTTGTGGCGGTGCCCGGCGCCGACGTAGACCGTGGTGCCTGCCCGGAGCGGATAGGAGCGGCCGTCGATCACCGCCTCGCCCTCGCCCTCGAAGAAGAACAGCAGCTCCTCCTGGGCCGGGTGGACGTGCTCGCGGATGTAGGATTCGGCCGCGATCACCTGGATGCCGGTCGCGAAGCTCCGGATACTCGGATCCTTGCGATGCGAGACCCGGACCTCGGTGTAGCCGTTGGCCGGCACCGGTTGCCAGAAGCTTTCCCCTTGGTCCGGCTGCACGACGTGCACCGGCGTCGTCACCTGCTCGCTCATCCGCCTCTCTCCGACTTTGCCATTGGCATGCGCTCCCGGCCCTACAGAACGCTGCCTTCGGCGCCCATCATACCCAGACGTATCATTCCTGGCGCGCTCCTGCTCCCCGTCGCTCTCCTTGCCTCGACCAGCAGCCATTGAGCGAGTGTACACATTCTGTGATCATATTGCAGGCCATGGCGTTCCAATGGGACGAGGGCAAGCGGTTGCGCAATATCGCGAAGCACGGCTTCGACTTCGTGCAGGCCGATGAGCTGTTCGAGGGGCCCCATGTCATCGTCCCATCGAAGCATACGCAACCCGAGGAGCGCTTTCTGGCGATCAGCAAGGTGGCCGGCCGGTGGGCGACGGTGGTCTACACGCTCCGCGCCGGCGATCGCCGCATCATCTCGATGAGGAGCGCACGCGATGCGGAAAGACGACTCCACGAGAAGCTACACGGCTGAAGAACTCAAGGCGATGCGACGCCGTGGCGAGGACCGGACCGACTGGGCCAAGGTCGACGCGATGACCGAGGCGGACCTCGAGCGGGCGATCGCCGAGGACGAGGACGAGCGCGACCTCGAACCCGACTGGACGCGCGCCGAACTGGTGACGCCCCGCCCCAGGCAATCGGTGCACCTGCGGGTCGACCCCGAGGTGGTCGATTTCTTCAAAGCCGGCGGCAAGGGCCACATCACCCGCATGCAAGCCGTCCTGCGCGCCTACGTCGACGCTCAGAAACGTCGCCGCGAGGCGCCGCGCGACTGAAGACGGGAGCGATCCCATGCTGACGACCAAGCGCAAGCCGGCCACGGTCGGCGAGATCCTGGTGGAGGAGTTCATGCGGACCTTGGGCCTCACGCAAGGCACGCTGGCCGAGGCCATGGGCGTGCCGCGCAAGCACGTCAGTCAACTCTGCAATGATCGACGCGCCGTAACCGCTCCGACCGCGCTCATCCTCGCGCGCGTATTCGGCAACAGCCCGGATTTCTGGCTCAACGTGCAGCGCCGCACCGACCTCTGGGAGGCGCTGCATTCCCCCCGCGAACTGGCGCGCATCGAGCGCGCGAAGCCGTTGCCGAGCGCGGCGCGAAGCCGTGGCTGCTGGCGCAATCCCAGTCCAGGAATTAGGTACGTGTCCCTGGAATTCCCGGGAGCACAAGCCGGTGCGGCGCGGGCGCGAGATGATCGACCTGCTCGCGGTGGAGGAGCCGAAGCCTAAGCCGGCGAAGATACGGGCGGTGTCGTACGAGGCAGCGATCGACCAGTTGTTCAAACGCATGCGGTCGTCTAGTTCGGCCCTAACCCAACAAGCGGTCAATACTCCCAGGGGCCCGGTACCCAACGAAAGACGTCGCCGTCGACCGCCACATGGCAGACCGACGGGAACGACAGGTGAGTGGCCACCAACGACTCGCGGTTCGCCGCCAGCTCCCGCAGAAGACGGACCCGGACGCGGGCCGCCTCCTCGGGGTCGTGTTCGAAGCCGTTGTACCAGTCGGGGTGCTCGAACCCGACCTGGAACACGGCGTCGCCGGCGAACGTCAGCCGGTCGCCGCCGGACGCCAGGCGGACCACGCTGTGCCCGGGGGTGTGGCCGCCGGTGCGATGGACGAGCACCCCCGGCGCCACCTCGTACTCCGTCTCGAAAGGCCGCATCTGGCTGCGGTACTCGTTCAAGAACCGCTTGGCCGCCCGCCGAAGCGCGTCCGGGAACCCCGGCGGCATGGAGACGCGGGAGAAATCGGGCGACGCCCAGAACTCGGCCTCGGCGGCCGCCAGGTGGACCCGCAGGTCCGGACGCAGCCGGTCCCTCACCCCGTCGACGAGCAGCCCGCCAATGTGGTCCATGTGCAGGTGGGTAAGCACCACGTCGGTCACGGATGCGAGATCGATGCCGGCGGCCTCCAGTCGCTGGACCAACCGCCCGGCCCGCGGCAAGTTCAAGTCCGGGTCCGCGCCGAGCCCAGCGTCGACAAGTATGGTCCGGCCACCGCTGCGCACCACGACCACGTTCAGCGCCCACTCGAGCACGTCCGGCGGCAGGAACATGTCGTTCAGCCAGGCCGCCCGGACGGCCGGGTCGGCGTTGTGGCCCAACATCGCGCCTGGCAGCGATAGCACCCCATCGCTGACCACCAGCACGTCAATCTCGCCGACCCGCAGCGCGTAGCGCGACGGAACCAACTCGTCGGGCCCCGGTCTACCGGGGTGTGAGGTGCTGTCCAAGCTCATGCTTGTCTCCTGCTGACTGCCTTACCCACGGCCGTATCGCTGCCGCGCCGCCGAGGAGCGTGACAAATTCCCGCCGCCTCATGGAGCTTCCCATCCTGCCGAGACTTCCGGGCGAGCTGAGGCTATCACATTTGGGGACGACGTCTGTTGTGCATCACAGCAAATTGACAGCCGATTGCGGGAGTTTCGGGGACACGTACCTATTCTCCGGGAGTTTCGGGGACACGTACCTACGGGAGTTTCGGGGACACGTACCTAATTTCCGTCCTGAGGTGCGGGCGAGATCACGCGCCGCTTCCCGCGTAGATCGCGTCGAGGTCGAGGTCCAGCCCCGGCGGGTCGAGGCGCAGGGTGCCGGTGCGGGCGATCCTGGTGCGGAACTCCTGCTCGCCGGGCGGGCGATGGTGGTGCACGACGAGGCGGCGTCGGGTGTCGACCAGCAGCTAGTGGGCGACGCTCGGCAGGGCGGCGTAGCCGGCGAGCTCCACGGTGAAGTCCTTGTCGCGCGTGCTCGGGGACAGGACCTCGACGACGATCAGCGGCTCGGGCACGAGCAGGCCGTCGGGGACCGCGGCGCAGCTCACCACCACGTCCGGCTCGAAGGCGCTGCCGGCGTCGATCTGGACCTTCGGATCCGAGACGAACACCTCGCAGTCGTGGCCGCCTTGGGCCAGCGCGGCGCCGAGCGCATGGTCGATCCGGCGCTTGATGCGGGCGGGCACGACCGTCTCCGCCGCCATGGCATGCGCCGGCGCCGGCCCGCGTACAGGAACGGGCTCGCCCTCGATCAGCTCCCAGCGCTCGCCCTCGGGGCGGCGGCTCGCCCAGTCCAGGAAGGCTGCGACTTCATCCGCTCGAAGGCGGCATGACTGGTCATCGACAACTCCCGCATCGGTTCCGCTACATTAAGCCTGGACGAGCGCCAACGGTCAACGGATTGGCGGCGACGGCGGGCGCGACAGCCCGGGCGGGCCGCCCGTCAGGAATGTGTGAAGTGCGGTGGGCGCTTCTCGAAGAAGGCGCGCACGCCCTCCTGGCAATCGGCCGTCGCGAACGCTTCAGCAGACAGCGCCAGCGAGCGCTCGATCGCCTCGTCCTCGCTGACATCGAACGACGAGATCGATCGCGCGCTTGCAGAGCTGCAGGGCCGGCCCGGGCGCTCGGCCAGCTCGGCGGCCATGCGGCAGGCGATCAATCAGCGCCTCGCCCGGCGGCACGACGCGGTTGATCAGGCCCCAGGCGAGCGCGGTCTCGGGGTCGATCGGCTCGCCGAAGATACATCATCTCCTTGGCGCGGCCCTCGCCGATCCGCCTGGTCACCCGGACCGTGCCGCCCGAGCCCGGGATCACGCCGAGCTTGATCTCGGGCAGCGCGAGCCTGGCGTTCGCCTCGACCACCAGCAGATCGCAGCAGACCGCGAGCTCGAGGCCGCCGCCATAGGCGAGCCCGGCGACCGCCGCGATCGTGGGCTTCGGAAGATCGTCGAGCTTCGAGTACGCCCGGTTCTCGGCCGCGAGCTTCTTGCCGATCACGTCGTCGGCGACGCCCGGGAACTCGCGGATGTCGGAGCCGGCGCAGAAAGCCCGCTCGCCCGCCCCGGTCAGCACCAGCACCCGGACCGCGGGGTCGGCCCCGAGGCGATCCAGCGTCACGTCGAGGCGCCGCGTCAGCGCGAGCGTGACGAGGTTGAGGGGCGGGTTGTTGAGCGTGACCACGGCCACGCCGTCCGCGACCGCGCAAAGGATCGGATCGGTGCTCATCGGTCCTCCGTCCGCCGCCGCAGCGCGCCGGCCCTGGCGCGGAACTCCGGCAGAAGGTTCATGGGCTCGGGGCGGAACAGGCGTGCATCCATGCGCGCGAGCGGCTCGGCGACCCGGACCTCGAAGCCGATCCGCTCGAGGACATCGCGGCGGAGGTCGATGCCGGCCGCGACCTCGGTCAGCGCGAGGCCGTCCGGCTCGAGCTGGAAGACCGCGCGCTCGGTCACGTACATCACGTCCTGGCCCCGCTCGCCGGCATAACGACCATTGAAGGTGACCTGCTGCACCGCAGGCACCCACTTTCGGACCGCGCCGTCCCGCCGCAGCGCGAGCCCGCCCTCGCCGTCGGGGGCCGCGTCCAGGCCGTCCGTGGTGAGCGTCCCGGAAAAGACGACCTTGCGCGCGCCCTGGCTGATGTTGATGAAGCCGCCCGGGCCGTTGATGCTCTGAGCGTAGCGGCTGACGTTGACGTTGCCCGCGCGGTCGACCTCGGCGAACGAGAGGAAGGCGAGATCGAGGCCGCCGCCGTCGTAGAAGTCGAACTGGTAGGGCTGGTCGGCCATCATGTCGTAGTTGACGCCCGCGCCCGCATCCTTGCCGCCGGCCGGCACGCCGCCGATGATGCCCTGCTCGACGGTCAGCGTCAGCTCCCGCCAGAGGCCCTCTTCGGCCGCGACGTTGGCGATCCCGTTCGAGACCCCGAAGCCGAGGTTGACGACCGCGCCCGGAAACAGCTCGAGGGCGGCGCGGCGCGCGATCACCTTGCGGATGTCGAGCGGCAGGCGCGGGGTCGCCGCCTCGGGTGCCCGCAGCTCGCCGGCATAGGCCGGGCTGTAGGGCGTCTGGTAGGTCTGCGGCTGGCCGGGTGCCACGACCACATAGTCGACCACGATGCCCGGCACCTTGACCAGCTTGCCGGGCAGCGTGCCGGCGGCCGCAAGCCGCTCGACCTGGGCGATCACGATCCCGCCCCGGCGATGGGCCGCGGTCGCGATCGAGAAATTCTCGCCGTAGAACGCCTCGCGCTCCATGGTGAGGTTGCCGCGCTCGTCGGCGGTGGTCGCGCGGATCACCGCGACGTCGACCGGGAAGGCCTTGTAGAGCAGGTAGTCCTCGCCGCCGAGGGTCAGGAGCTCGACCAGATCGTCCCTGGCGCTGGCGCTCTGCCGGCCGCCGCCGTGGCGCGGGTCGACGAAGCTGTGCAGGCCGGTGGTCGTGACCAGGCCCGGGCGCCCGGCCGCCATGTCGCGCATCAGCTCCGACAGCGTCCCCTGGGGCAGGGTCCAGGCCTCGATCCGGTCGGCCAGCGCCAGCTCGGCAAAGCGCGGGCAGTTGTTGAAGCCGCCGCTGATCACCCGCCGGGCGAGCCCGGGCTCGGCCAGAAGGTTGAAGCCGGTCGTCTGCCAGTCGCCGAGCGAGACCACGCTGATCAGGGTCAGGTCAGAGGGCGCGCCCTCGGCCAAAAAACGCCGGGCGAGCGCCTCGATGATCGCCTCCGGCACCGCGTGGCCGCCGCCCGAGCCGCCGAACAGCACCGCGTCGCCGTCGCGCACGAGGCCAGCCGCGGCGGCCGCATCGATCAGCTGCATCACCAGATCGCCAAGCTCTCCTCCATCTGCGCCCAGGATGGCCGGTCGCGGGCGCCCTGTCGAGGCCCGGCCGCTCGGTGGCGGATCGGAGCCCTGGCCTGCTCGCCGTGCCCCGACCGGCTTCAGCCGGTGCCCCGGGCTTCGCGGCGGTCGGGTCTTCGCGGTGCTCGGGTCTGGGCGGCGCTCGGATCTTGGCGGCGCTCGGATCTTGGCGGCGCCCTGCCCGGACGGGTCCGGTCCGGCTTTAACCTTTCGTCAACCCCTGGCCGCCATCCTGACCGACGGTCCATGAGATCCTGGGACTCCGTCCGGCCCCGAAACCCGCAGGTACGGATTCCCAGGGTCGCATGGACCATCCGCGAGCAGACCCTGCGCCGGTTACCTTTTGGTTAAAACGTGCGATGGGAACGTCCCGATTTTCGATCGATCGAGGGTCGCGACGTTCGCCATCCCCGCAAGGCTCAGCCCAGGCCCGGCGCTGGTCCGGACCTGCGGATCCTCCCGCGGCGTGCCTGCGAACGCGTCCGGCAGCGGCCTCGTGATATCGGCTGAGGCCGTCCCGAGCTGCATCGCCTCCAAATGCGTCCGGCGGCGGTATCGTGATCCCGAGCTGAGACCGTTCCCGAGTGGCACCGCCTCCGGAACGCGTCCAGCTTCGATCTCGTGATCCCGAGCTGGGAAGGTTCCCGAGTCGCACCGCCTCCGAGTGCGTCCGGCGGCGGTCTCGTGATTCCGAGCCGAGACGGTTCCCGAGTTGCACCGCCTCCGAATGTGTCCGGCGGCGGTCGTGTGATCCCAAGCTGAGACCGTTCCCGAGTTCGCACTGCCTCCAATCAGTCCGGTCGGGGTTCAGGCTCAGATGTCCGAGTGGCACCGTCGCGACCGTGCAGCCGGTCAGAGCGTCAGCTCCCAGGTCTCGCCCACCAGGTCGTGGCCGAAGCTCCGGTGCGGCGTGCTCTCGACCAGCCGGTAGCCCGCCCGCTCGTAGATCCGGCGCGCCGCCGCCAGCACGGAGTTGGTCCAGAGCCTGATCGTGCGGTAGCCGGCGGTCCTGGCGAAGCGCTCGCATTCCTGCACCAGGCGCGCGCCGATGCCTTGCCCCCGGGCTTTGGGCTCGACCAGCAGCAGGCGCAGCTTCGCGACCTCGTCGGTCTCTCGCACCAGCAGCACCGAGCCGACGATCTCGCCGTCCCGCTCGGCGATCCAGCAGCGTTCGCGCTTCGGGTCGTGCTCCCGGATGAACTTGGCCGCGATCTCGGCGACCAGGGCCTCGAACCGCTCGTCCCAGCCATAGTCCGTTGCATAGAGCACGCCGTGCCGATGCACGATCCAGCCGAGATCGCCCGGCTGATGATAGCGAAGGAGAAGGGGAACCCCGGGCTCGGGTGCACCGTCGGGCCTGGAGTCGAGCAGCCGCTGCAGCGTGCCCATGGCGTCGAGCAGGCACCTTTGCTGCGGCTCCGTGAGCAGGGCCAGCATGGCGCCGGCCTCGGCGCGCGATGCCTGCTCGAGGGGCGCGAACGCCGCCCGGCCGGCGTCGGTCAGCCAGAGGTGGCTCTGGCGGCCGTCGACTGCCGACGCCGTCCGCCGGATCAGGCGCCTGGCCTCGAAGCCGCGCAGGATGCGGCTGAGATAACCGGCGTCCAGACCGAGTTCCCGGGCGAGTTCGCTGGCCGTCGGCCGGTCGCGGGCGGCGAGCTCGTAGAGCACCCGCGCCTCGGTCAGGGAAAACGGGCTCCGCAGCAGTCCGTCATGCAGCACGCCGATCTGCCTGGTGTAGAACCGGTTGAACCGCCGCACAGCTTCGATGCGCGGCGCAAGATCGCCGGTGCGCGGCGCGAGATTGGCGCCGGGTTGCGCAAGTCTGTCGGCCATGGTCGGCACCCCTGGAGCCCGTGCGGGCGTATCCATGGCACAATCAACCATTTACTTGACTCTGTCAACTATAAGGGGCTCAGTCCATGACCTCCTGGCCGCCGTCGATGCCCAGCACCTGGGCGGTGACATAGCCGTTGGTCATGAGATAGAGGGCGCCCAGCGCGCAGTCCTCGGCGTGGCCGATCCGGCCGACCGGCAGGCGGGCTGCCATCTGGGCGTAGCGCTCCTCCTTGTCGTGGGCGTGCAGCAGGTCGTTGAGCGGGGTGTCGCACAAGCCCGGCGCGATCGCGTTGACCCGGCAGCCGAGCTTGGCGAACTCCAGCGCCAGCGAGCGGGTCGCGGCATTCAGCGCGCCATTGATCGCGCCGCCCATGATGTAGCCCTTGACCGGACGCCTGGCCGCGACCCCGGTGAAGAACACGACGCTGCCGCCGGGCCGGAGGTGCGGTCTCGCATCCCAGGCCGCCCAGAACGGCCCCCAGAACTTGCTCTCGAAGGCCTCGCGCGCGCTCTGATCGGTGAGATCGTCGTAGAGGATCGGCTGCACCGTCGAGCCGGGCAGGACCAGGTGGTCGAAGGGCGCAGAGGCGGCGAGGAACGCGGCGACCGCTGGCCGGTCCTCGACCCGGAGCGCGCACCACGGCACCGCCCGCCCGCCGCGCTCGGTCAGCTGACGCGCGGCTGCAGCCAGCTTCTCAGGGTTGCGCGCCGCGATCCTGACCTCGGCGCCGGCGTCGATCGCGAGCGAGGCGGTGGCAAAGCCCATGCCATAGGACCCACCGATGATCACGACCTTCCGGCCCTCGAGCGAGACCATGCTCCTGCCCTCCCGTCGCCGCTGCTTGCGCTTGTGCGCCGGACGATAGCCATGCCGCCGCGCAACCACAACGGCGCGCCCCACGGCCGGGAGGAGACATGGTCAGGGACAAGACATGACCAGAAATGAAGTTCGGTATTGTGACCGGATAAGAGAGATGGACAAGGCCGCTCCGTTCACTTCGCAAGGGCAACGCCTTGCAGATCCACCAGAAGCCAGGTTGTGGCGCGAACTACATCACCGACGCGAGACCCGGATCACCCTGGCGCGGAAACCCGCATACCCTGGCGCGGGACCCGCATCACCTAGCTGTCGTTACCACGAACGTTGGTCATGGGCAGCCGGTTTCTGCGGCATTCCTCTTGCTGGCGAAGTGTGCCGGGGTGGGCGGCCGGTCATAGGCTGCAACCGGCGGAGCCGGCAGGTCTGCGCTGGCCTGTGAAACCGGCCGCGACCCGACCCGGACGAGCATGCTCCGCCAGAAGGCAATATCGGACCAGGGCCTGCCAGGGCATGACCAAGGTTCAGAGCAATGGCAGCTAGCGCGGAACCCGCATCACCCTGGCGCGGGACCTGCATCACCCTGGCGCGGGGTCTGCATCATCCTGGCGCGGGACCCGGATCAGGACGCGGATCGCGGGTGCGCTGCCCGGCGCGACGGGTCTCCCGCGCCTCAAGGATCGTCTCCGGGTTCACTCGCGATGCGACCCGTTTTCCGGGCGGGTCTGGTCGATGCCCCCGCCGTCGCCGCTTCGGTGTGGGCTTGCCCGATCGCCTCGTCACTTCTTGCGGGCGGGCTTGCCGAGAAGGAGGATCAGCGGCATGGCCAGGATCGAGGTCAGCGTGCAGAGATAGAACACGTCGACGTAGCCGATCATCATCGCCTGGCGCGTGATCTCGAGGTCGAGCCCCGCGAGCGAGGACGGGTCGGCGATGCTGCCGCCGCCCGGCAGGGGGCTGTGACGCAGGAGCTCGTTGTAGGCCGTGACGTGCTCGACCATGACGCCGCGGTTGATCCCGGCGGTCCGCACCAGGATCGCAAGCGCGGTCGCGATCCCGATGCTGCTGCCGATCGAGCGGATCAGGTTCCAGATCGAGGCGCCCTCGGTCCGGTGCGCGGCCGGCAGGGTCGCGAAGGTCAGCACGCCGAGCGGGCCGATGATCGAGCCGGCCCCGATGCCCTGCATCAGCCCGGTCCAGAACACCGCCGAGGCCGCGACCTCGAGGTTCCACTTCGACATCCACCAGCTCGACGCCGCCAGCATCAAAAAGCCCGCGGTGATCTGCAGCCGGAGATCGATCGCCTGGCCGATCCGGGCGAGGATCATCATCGCCGTGAACAGGCCGAGCCCGCGCGGGCTCAGCAAGAGGCCGATGGTCGCCATCGGATAGTCCTGGAGGTCCTGGAGAAAGGGCGGCATCAGGACCATGGGCGCGAGCGTCAAAAGGCCGTACAGGAACACGATCAGCATGCCGAGCGCGTAGTTGCGATCGCGCATCAGCCGCAGGTCGACCATCGGCGCCCGCGCGGTCAGGCTGTGGGCGACGAAGACATAGAAGCCGGCCGCCATCACGATCGCCTCGATCACGATCTCGGGCGAATCGAACCAGTCCAGGCGCTCGCCCCGGTCGAGCATCATCTGCATCGCCCCGACCCCGGCCGCGAGCGCCAGGAAGCCGAAGCCATCGAACCGCCGCACCCCCCGGGCCGGCGGCATCTTGGGCAGGAAGGCAAGGCCGCCGAGCAGGGCCAGGAAGCCGACCGGGATGTTGATGAAGAACACCCAGCGCCAGGTCAGGGCGTCGGTCAGATAGCCGCCCAGCGTCGGCCCGATCACCGGCCCCAGCACCACCCCCATGCCCCAGAACGCCATCGCCCGGCCGTGCTCCTCGGGCGGATAGGCATCGAGCATGATCGCCTGCGAGAGGGGGATCAGGAAGGCGCCGCAGGCGCCCTGGGCGACCCGCAGCAGGACCTCGGCGGCAAGCGACCCGGCGGTGCCGCAGAACAGCGAGAACAGCGTGAAGCCGCCGACCGCGACCAGGAACAGCCGCCTTCGCCCGAAGCGGGCGCCGAGCCAGCCGGTCGCCGGCAGCATCACCGCACTCGCCACGATGTAGGAGGTCAGCACCCAGGAGATCTGGTCCTGGGTCACCGAGAAGGTGCCCTGCATGTGCGGCAGAGCGACCGCCGCAATCGTCCAGTCGATCGAGTAGATCATGCTGGCGAGCACCAGGGTCGCGGTCACCCAGTTGCGGTGGACCCGCTCGCCCCGAGCCATGCCCGCGGTGCCGATCGCCGCGGTCGCGGGGACATTCCGGGCCGGCTGCGCCCCGGCCCCCGGCCGGACCCTCGGGGCGTCCGCCCGCGTGGCCATCGCCACCTCCTCGTTGGGTCGTCAAGCCGGCCGATCAGACCATGGTGGGGCCGCGTCGGCAAGGCGCCAGCCGGGCGGCATGGCTTGCACCGCGCCCGGCGCCCGCGTCATCCTGCGGCCAGCGATCCACGACCAGCCGAGGGAGGCAAAGCCATGGCACGTTCACCGCTCGAGCCGACCAGCGCAGAGGATCTCGAGCCGCACTGGAACTGGAAGCGCGCGCTGCCGGCGCCGGGCCGGATGGCGGTCGACTTCGAGACCCGGGTCGACTTTCGCCGGCTGCAGCGCTACCGGCTGGCGCGGGCGAAGGAGGCGCTGCGCAACTCCGAGTGCGGGGCGCTGCTGCTGTTCGACGTCAACAACATCCGCTACGTCTCGGGCACCAAGATCGGCGAGTGGGAGCGCGACAAGTTCTGCCGGTTTGCGCTGCTCGCCGAGGGCGGCGAACCGATCGTCTGGGACTTCGGCTCGGCCGCGGTCCACCACCGGCTCTATTGCGACTGGCTGGATCCCGCCAACTGCCGGGCGGGCGTGCTCGGCATGCGCGGCACGATCCCGCCGCATTTCGGCCTGATGCAGGCGCACTCGGAGGAGATCATGGCGCTCCTGCGCGAGGCCGGCTGCGCCAACGCGCCGGTCGGCGTCGACATGGTCGAGACCGCGATGCTGTTCGCGCTCCAGGAGGCCGGCATGCGGGTGGTCGACGGCCAGCAGATCATGCTCGATGCCCGCGAGATCAAGAGCATCGACGAGATCACGCTCTTGAACCAGGCGGCCGCCATGGTCGATGGCGTCTATCACATGATCTGGGAGGAGCTGAAACCTGGAGTTCGAGAAAACCAGATCGTCGCCAGGGCGAACGCCATGCTCTACGAGATGGGCTCCGACGACGTCGAGGCGATCAACGCGATCTCGGGCGAGCGCTGCAACCCGCATCCGCACAACTTCACCGACCGGCTGATCCGGCCGGGCGATCAGGCGTTCTTCGACATCCTGCAGGCATTCAACGGCTACCGCACCTGCTACTACCGGACCTTCAACGTCGGCCGCGCGACGCCCGCCCAGCACGACGCTTACCGCCAATGCCGCGACTGGCTCGACCGGGCGATCGAGCTGATCAAGCCCGGGGTCGGCACCGACACGGTTGCCCGCGTGTGGCCGGCCGCCCCGGACTTCGGCTTCCCCGACGAGCGCGCGGCGTTCGGCCTGCAGTTCGGCCACGGCCTCGGGCTTTGCCTGCACGAGCGGCCGATCATCAGCCGCCTGTGCTCGCTCGAGCATCCGCTCGAGATCAGGACCGGCATGGTGTTCGCGCTCGAGACCTACTGCCCCGCGATCCGACGGTTTTTCGGCGGCGCGGATCGAGGAGGAGGTCGTGGTCACCGATATCGGCTGCAAAGTCATCACCCACTTCCCGGCCGAGGAGCTGCCGATCGCCAACGCGTACTGACATGACAGAGCAAGCCTCGGCCTCACCCGAGGGACGCCGCTTCAGTGGATCAGGCCGTGGACGAAGCGGAGCTTGCCCATGACCCTGGGCGCCAGGACGAACGGGTAGAGGTCGGGCTGGCCCATGCTCTGGTTCAGGCTGTTGACCGCGTAGGTGAGCGGCAGCCAGGCTTTGAGCAGGGGGTCGAAAGCCGGCTCGCGGTAGGGGTCGAAATCGATCGTCATCGCGAGCGCCGGATCGTCGCCGGCCTTGGGGGCGGTGCGCAGGCCGAAGGCGGCGGCGGTCTCGAGCGTGTCGACGATGTGCAGGTAGTGCGCGAAGGTCTCGGCGAAGTCCTCCCAGGGATGGGCGCTCGCGTAGCCGCTGACGAAGCGCTCCTGCCAGTCCGCGGGCGGGCCCCCGGCGTGATGGGCTTCGAGGCGGCTGCCGTAGTCCTGGCGATCGTCGCCGAACATCTCGCGAAAGGCGTTCAGCCAGACGCCGTCGCGGACCAGCCGGTCCCAGTAGTAGTGGCCGACCTCGTGGCGGAAGTGGCCGAGCAGGGTGCGGTAGGGCTCGCCCATCGCCTGGCGGGCGCGCTCGCGCAGGGCGTCGTCGGCCTCGGCGAGGTTGATCGTGATCAGGCCGTCGGCGTGGCCGGTGACGACCTTCGGGGCGTCCTGCCAGGTCGGGTCGGGCTCGGCCAGGAAGTCGAAGGCGAGCCCGGCTTGGAAATCCTCGAACTTGCTGACCACCGGCAGGCCGAGCCGGAGCAGGCCGTAGACCAGCCGGTGCTTGGCGGCCTCCAGGCGCTGCCAGCGGAAAAGATGGTCGGGGGGCCCCAGGTCCGGGATCGTGCGGTTGAGGCGGCAGGCCTGGCAGAACGGGTTCGGGCCGTGCGCCGGCACCAGCCAGTTGCAGGCGTCGTGGGCGGCGTTGGCGCAGAAGCGCTGCAGCGGCTCGGGGGCGATCAGCGGACGCCAGCGCTGGCCGTCGAGCGGGGCCAGCGCGCTCAGCGCCGCCCGGTCGGGCAGATAGCCCAGGACATGCTTGCAGCGCTCGCAGCGGGTGTTCTCGAAATACAGCAGCTGGCCGCAATGCTGGCACTCGAACAGCTTCATGGGGCGGGGTCCGTCATCTTGGTCGGCGATAGGGGGCGGAGTTCGAGACGGCCACGGCCGAGCCTTTCGCGCGCGCGTCCGAGACCTCTCGGGCGCATCAAGACATGGGCGCCGCCCGGCCGATCGGCAACCGCGCCGGGGCTCGGGCAGGTGCGCCAGCGCTGCAAAAAACCCGCACCCGCGCGCGCCACAATACGCTAGGATCGGGCCATGATCCTGGTCGGCCAGTATGATTCCCCCTACGTGCGCCGGGTCGCGGTCTCGCTCCGCGTGCTCGGTTTTTCGTACACGCACGACACCCGCTCGGTGTTCGGCGATTTCGATGCCATGCGCGCGCTCAACCCGCTCGGCCGGATTCCGTCCCTCGTGCTCGACGACGGCGAGGTGCTGATCGACTCCGCGGCGATCCTCGACTGGCTCGATCAGGCCGTCGGCCCCGAGCGCGCCCTGATCCCGCCCACGGGCGCCGAGCGCCGGCGCGCTCTCAAGCGGATCGCGCTCGCGACCGGCGCGATCGACAAGATCGGCGCCGCCACCTACGAGCGCCTGATCCGGCCCGCAGCCCTGCGCTGGCCCGAGTGGATCTCCCGCTGCCTGACCCAGGGCACCGGCGCCATCGCCGCCCTCGCCGCCGAGCCCTGGCCGAGTGCGCAAAACCTGGACCAGGCCGAGATCACCACCGCCTGCATGCTCCGCTACGTCCAGCTGGCCGATTCTTCCCTGTTGCCCCCTGGCCGCTTCCCGACCCTCGACGCCCTCGCCACCCGCTGCGAAGCCCTCCCCGCCTTCCAGGCCACCTGGCCCGCCGAGTACGATGTTCCCAGGAACGCATAGGAGCAGGCTCCCAGGGGGGCCTGTACAAAAATAACGCATTGCTTGACGCTTAGCGACGTAGACTGGTCGTTGACAAAAGATGTTGTCACAATCATAGGGCATATTGTCACAACCATCGGGACTGTTGGAGCTTTAATTATTGGCGTCATCGGCCTAAGCACTTGGCGTCGACAGCTTAAGGGAACCGCGGAGTACGAGGTGGCAAAGAAGGCCATGCTCCTAACCTACCAACTGCGCGATGCCATGCAGGACGCCCGTAGCCCAATGCTCTATCTGCGGAAGGATGAGGTCGAAGCGGGCGGCAGTCTTAAAGAAGAACAGAGCATATATGCCGAAAGAATGCTAAGAGTTCGAAAAATATGGGCCGAGGTGAGGACTGTTGCTCTTGAGGCGCAGGTCATTTGGAGGCAAGAGTCTCGGAAATCCTTCGACTCCATAGAAACTTTAATTCGTACACTCCGGGCCGAAATCTGGCTCCATTTCTGGCTCAAAGGCGCATACGCGCTCCCAGGAGCGACCATTGACAACAGTCCCGAACGAGTTGCGGCCAACGATAGAATTATCTATTTCACATCTGAAGATGACGAATTCTCCACTAGCATTAATGCGGCCGTCCAGCCCGTCGAAAATTTTTTTCGAGAACGGAATCGGGAATGATATGACATACAAGGCGAATCGACGGACTACACTCGCGTACGATCGTGTGGCGGGGTCAAGCCCCGGAGCGAGGCTGCCGCCTGCTCGTCGACGGGCGGCGCCCTGCGGACCTGCGTGCGGTCACCTGCACGAAGCTCATGGCCGCGCCTGCGCAGTGACGTTCGGAGGATTCTCCGCTAGGCTTGGGACCGTGGGGGACTGGCCGATGAGGGTGGCAGTCCGCCGCGCCTGGATCGGGGCGCCCGAGGGGATGAGTGCCATGACCGAGCCTGAGGGCCACACGCTCGCCTATCTGCGCCGGCTGGACGAGAAGCTCGATCGGCTCAGTAGCGAGGTCGGCGGGCGGTTCGACGGAATCGAGGGGCGGCTCGGCCGGATCGAGGACGAGCTTGTCGTTCTCAACGGTATCGTCCTGCGTCTGGAGGGGCGTGAGGTCGAGACGACCGGCCTCAAGGCCATTCTCGACCGGCACGAGCGCAGGCTTGCCGAGCTGGAAGGTGCCAAGAAAGGGTGAGCAAGGGCCGTGGATCAACCAAGGCACCGGCTTTCGTCAGAGGGAAAAGGTGTCAGGAGCCTCTCCGCGGTCGCGGCCTCGCCCCTTGCGTTCAAGCATCAGGCATGCGGTGGGTCATGGCGTCCGGGCCCGCTCGGAGCGGATGCAGAGTCGGATGCAGGCGGCGAAGGCGAAGCGTACGAGGGTCTCGCGGCTGCACCTGCGACATGACGTTTGGAGGATTTTCCGCTACGCTTGGGCTTGACGGGACTGGCCGATGAGGCGGAAGTCCGCCGCGCCTCGATGGAGGCGCACGAGGGGTAAGCTCCCATGACCGAGCCTGCAAGCCACACGCTCGCCTATCTGCGCCGGATCGACGAGAAGCTCGACCGGCAGCACGCCGAGACGGGCGAGCGGCTTGGCCGGATCGAGGACGAGCTGCTGGTGCTCAACGGCATCGTCCTGCGTCTGGAAGGGCGTGAGGTCGAGACGACCGGCATCAAGGCCATCCTCGACCGGCATGAGCGCAGGCTTGCCGACCTCGGCCGCCGCCTCGCCGAGCTGGAAGGTGCCGAGAAAGACTGAGCGGCACGGTCAGCCCTCGACCTCGAGGCCGGTCGGGACCGGGACGTTTTCCGGTTCCAGGGAAAGACCGGCGGCAAGCGCTACGGTCTCGAGAAGTGCGGAAAAGTCCTGGCGGAGGTAGGCGGCGGGGTCGGGCTTCAGGTGGGCGGCGCCGAAGTGGGCCTGGAGGGCCTCGCGGGTCGCGGCCGCGACCGGCATCGCGACGTCCAGGTCGCGGGCGGCCTGGAGGCCGAGGTCGAGGTCCTTGCGCAGGAGCGCGGGGGTGAAGGTCGTGGTCCAGTCGAGGTTGACCAGGGCGTTCGACTTGTAGCGGGTGAAGAGCGAGCCCATCACGCTCGCGTTGATGAACTCGAGAAAGGCGTGGCGCGGCACGCCCGCCTTCTGGGCCAGGATCGTGATCTCGGCGAGGTTCTGGGCGACGACGCCGAGCAGCACGTTGTGGGCGATCTTGCAGAAGCGGGCGAGCTCGCCCTCGCCGACGTAGGCGACGCCCCCTGCGGCGAACGTCCGGATCAACGGCAGGGCCTGCCGATAGGCGGCCTCGGGGCCGGAGGCGACGGCGCTGAGCTTGCCCGCGCGCACGCATTTGGCGTTGCCCGAGACCGGAGAGGCGATCATGGCGGCGCCGAGCTCGCCGAGCCGCGTTCGGAACGCCTCGCCCTCGGCCACGCCGATGCTCGAGCAGTCGACCACGATCCGCGGTGTTCGACCCTTGCCGCCGGTCGCGACCCCGTCGGCCCCGAACAGCACCTGCTCGAGGTCGGCGCCGGTGCTGACCATGGTGAACAGCACGTCGACCGCGGCGAGGTCCTTCGGCCGGTCCACGATCGTGGCGCCCCGCGCCATGAGCGGCTCTGCCTTCGCCCGGGTCCGGTTCCAGACCTGGACCTGATGGCCGGCCTTCAGCAGCCGCTCGGCCATCGGATAGCCCATGCGGCCGACGCCAATCCAGCCGATCACCGGTTCCGTCTGAGGCATCACCCTCTCTCCCTGGTTCGCGCGGGCCCGGCCGATGCGGCCGAGCGCGCGGCCCCGACTGCCGGCGCCTGCCGGCGCCCGCCGCCGCCTGAAGGAGATCTAGCGCCCCGGACGCTCCCCTGCACCTCTGCTGATCGCCGCACCGCCGCGCCCGCGCGAACGGCATCCTCAGTCCGCACCGCCGCCAACCAGGCCCCGGTCCGCGACCGGGGCGGCCGAGCGCCGCACCGCACCTGGCCGGCTGGCGAGTCCGGATCAGGTCGGCTACCGTACCACCACCAGGGGGTTGAGCGCCGCCGCTTGGCGCCTGAGGGAGGCGGTCGGATGGGGCAGGTGATTGCCGCGGGGGCCTACAGCGCAGGCCGCAAGGTGGCCGACATCGCCATTCAGGAAAGCGGCATGTGGGCCGCGAAGCCGGGCCACTTCGTCTGGATCGGCATCCACCAGCCCGACCAACAGGAGCTGCGCGAGCTCCAGAAGCAGTTCCACCTGCACGACCTCGCGATCGAGGACGCCCTCGAGGCGCATCAGCGGCCGAAGCTCGAGCAGTACGGGGACACGACCTTCGTGGTCATGCGCACCGCCTTCCTGGTCGACGGCCACATCCAGCTCGGCGAGACCGAGATCTTCGTCGGCCGCGGCTACATCATCTCGATCCGGCACGGCGCCTCGGCCTCCTACGCGCGCGTGCGCCAATGCGCCGAGGCCGCGCCGCACCGGCTCGCGAACGGCGAGGACTACGTCCTGTACGCGATCGTCGACTTCATCGTCGACAGCTATCTTGCGGTCGTCGGCAGACTGGCGGACGAGGTCGAGGCGCTCGAGGAGACCATCCTGGCGCCGTCGGCGGACGAGTCCAAGATCGCCCGGATCTACGGGCTCCGGCGTGAGCTGCAGAAGCTGCGCCAGGTCGTGGCGCCGACCGCCGAGGTCTGCCGACGGCTCGAGCATGCCGAGCTGCCGGGCGTCGACCCCTCGTTCCGGCCCTATTACCGGGACATCGTCGATCACGTGAACCGGGTTCTCGAGCAGATCGACACGCTGCGCGAAATGTTGAGCTTCGCCTTCGAAGCGACCCTGCTGCTCGAGTTGTCGCGGCAGGGCACGACCGGCCGCCAGCTTGCCGGCTGGGCCGCGATCCTGGCCGTGCCGACGGCGATCGCCGGCATCTACGGCATGAACTTCGCCTACATCCCGGAGCTGCACTGGCGCTATGGCTATTTCGCCGTGATGGCGGTGATCGCCGGCGTCTGCGCCTATCTTTTCGCTCGCTTCCGCCGCGCCGGCTGGATCTAGCCCGCGCAAATCCGGCCGCTCCCTGAGCGAAGACGGGGCTCCGGGGGCTTTGCGGGCGATTCTTCAGGTCCGGCCCGCGCTCGGCTGGCGTGCCGAGCCGAGCCGCTCGGGCGGCCATGGCCGCCGACGTATCTCAACATCGTTGAACGCGCTCCGGCGTTACCCTCGCGGCGCGTTCGTTACCCCGAGGCTACCCCACCGCAGCCCCTCGGACAACGGCTTGCGAGCCGCTGTTTCCCTCGGCCGGTTGCGCCGCTGTCGCGGAGACGGCGATGCCCAAGCTCACCCGGCTTGCCGTGGACCGGATGCGCCCGGACACGACCCGCCGCCTCGAGCGCGGACGCCCTGTTACTCCACTTTCGAGATGCTCTGCACAGTAGCGGTGCCCGACTGGCCTGGGTTGTACTTGACTAGGACCTCGTCGCCTTCCTTGAGGTCCTTGAGCTTGACACCGGCTGAGTTGTGCTGCGACCACTGAAATACCTGATCGCCGATCTTGAATTGGTTCGTCTCGAGGTTGATGTTCTCGATCTTGCCCGTAGCCTGGTCCGCGAACGCGACGCCCGCGGCGAGCGCCAACGCAGCAACGGTTGCGACACCCAGAATCTTGCGCATGACCTGATGGCCTCCTGTGCGCCGGCTAGAACCGGCTGTGCTCCCCTGCTCAAGCGGCCCGCCAATAGGGGCCTTCACCCAAGCGCGTGATTCATAATGGATCGATGCTGCGTCTGGGTCAACGCGGACGTTAGGTCTCGGTGGGGTGGCTCCCTCAGGGGTGAACAAATGCCAGGACACGATAGTACACCCGACGACCTGGGTCTTCGATCTCCACGAACTCGCCGATTCCAGCGAGAGCACGGAATTCATGCCGTCCGGCGCCCTCGACTCGGTCGCTTCCGCGCCGCCGGAACATCACCCTGGCCGCCACGGGTGCCGGCTTCCTTGGCCGGGCGCTTGCGCGATTGCTCCCGCGCCTGGAGGTCGTAGCTCGCTGCCGCGGGACAGCTGGTCGCGGGCGGCCACCCTCAGGAGGAGCGAGCGCATCCTTCCGCCAGCGCCTCCGGTAAATCGTTGATTTTGTTGGTCGGGGCGGCGTGATTCGAACACGCGACCCTCTGCTCCCAAAGCAGATGCGCTACCAGGCTGCGCCACGCCCCGATCGCCGATTATGTAATCGATCGGCCGGCGGCCGGCAACCGGCGCTGCGCCGGTCGCCCTGGATCAACTAATGATTGAATTTTGGCCGGGCCTCCGCTAACGCCCTGCTAACCGACGGAGCGGCATGATCACGATGGTGCTCAGGCAGCGGAGGATTGACCTTTCATGGCCGAGACCTGCACGGTGGATGCGGAGCTGTTCGACAGCCTGCAGGAAGCGATCGACTTCGTCGCCGCCTGCGGCGGCGGCATCGTCTATACCGACCTCGCCGAGACGCTGTTCGCCAAGGGGCTGAAGCTGCCGGACAATGTGCGCCTGGAGGCGAAGCGCCCGATCGCCGCGTGAGCGGGCGCGGCCGGTCGCGGGGTCGCCGCGGCCAGACGCCCCCGGCGCGCTCAGCCGAGGATCAGGGCCAGGCCGCCCGCTCAGTCACCGATCAGCGCGTCGCCGCGCGTGGCATAGTCGACGCTGAGCCGGCCGACCTGCTCGGCGTTCGCGGCCGCGGCCGTGCCGATCCGGGCGCGTTGCGCGATGCCCTCGAAGATCACCGCCATGCGGAACATCGCGAACGCCAGGTGGAACGTCGTGATGCCGTCGGCGCGGCCGGTCCGCGCGCAGTAGCGGGCGACGTAGTCCCGTTCCGAGGGGATCCCGAGGGCGTCGTGATCGAGGCCCTCGATGCCGCCGTACATGGCCTGCGTCGCGTGCCAGAGCAGGCAGTTGTAGGCGAGGTCGGCGAGCGGGTGGCCAAGAGTCGAGAGCTCCCAGTCGAGCAGCGCGATCACCCGCGGCTCGCGGCTGTGGAACATCAGATTGCCGAGCCGGAAGTCGCCGTGCACGATCCTGGTCTCGTCGTCGGCCGGGACATGCTCGGGCAGCCAGGCGATCAGCCGCTCCATGGCCGCGATCTCGCGGGTCTTGGAGGCCTGCCACTGGCGCGTCCAGCGGGCGATCTGGCGGGCGAAGTAGTTGCCGGGCTTGCCGAAGCCCTCGAGCCCGACCGCCCGCCAGTCGACCCGGTGCAGGCGTGCCAGCACGTCGTTCATGGCGTCGTACATCCGGCTGCGCTCGATGGCCGTGACGCCGGGGATCGCGCCATCGTGGATCACCCGGCCGTCGAGCGCCGTCATCACATAGAACAGGGTGCCGATCACCGAACGGTCGGCGCAGACGTGGAGCATCTCCGGCACCGGCACGTCGGTCGCGGCCAGCGCCGCCATCACCCGGTGCTCGCGGTCGACCGCATGCGCCGAGGGCAGAAGGTCGCCCGCCGGCTGCTTGCGCAGGATCACGGTCCGGTCCGGGAAGTGGAGCCGATAGGTCGGGTTCGACTGGCCGCCGCCGATCCGCTCGGCGCGCAGCGGCCCGCCGAGGCCCGGCACCCGGCCCGCGAGATAGGTCTGGAGCCGCAGCGGGTCGAAATCGAGCTCAACCCTGGCCATCGCCTCTCCTGCTTCCGGCCGGTTGCCCCTTGGACCGAGGCTAGCCGCTTTGCCGGGTCCGCACCAGCCGCGACCGGGGCGCGCCGGAAAATCGCGTTCCTGGTGAACAAGCGTGCCGATCACGCTGAATCTCCTGACCTTGCCTGATCCCTATTCATGTGGATAACTCTGGGGATAAGATGACGATCGACTTAGCCGCTCAAGTTTGGTTAAATGTTCGTGCCAGACTGCACAAGCACAAATCCTCGATGGCTACCGGCGCGGGGAGGTAGATCATGCGGTTGTTTACCGATGGCAGTCTTGACGATGCGGTTCGGGGCACGGACCCGGTGGTGGTTGCGTTTGCCGCCGACTGGTGCTGCCCGTCGCAGAGCCTGGCGGAGGCCCTTGCCGGAATTGCCGCGGAGCGGGGCGCGCGCCTCACCGTCCTGGTGGTCGACGTCGATGAGCACCCGACGGTGCCCGCCAAATACGGCGTCCGCGGCCTGCCGACCACGATGCTGTTCAAGGATGGCTTCGTTGCCTCGACCCGGCTCGGCCAGCTGTCGCCGCGCCAGCTGCGGGAATGGGTCGACGATCACGTCTGATAGCGGTCCGGTGCCATCTTGACCGTCGCGGCCGCGCCCGGCGCCGCCAATCCACCCCCCCCAGGCCGAGCGCGAAATCCGGACCGATCTGCGCTGGGTCCGATACTAAAGGCGAACGTCTCGACTCTCGCGCTTGGGCTGGGCGCCTGGGTTGGTGGCGCGGCAGGCGCGCCCCGCGAAGGTGAAGTCTTCGCGGGATCGGTATGAGAGCCGGAGACGCGATTGACGGTGACCGGGTGACCGACACCGGCGGGTCGATCCCGCCCAGGGATAAGCCCCTTGCCGCCGCCACCAACCCGATGACGGCATGCGCCGGACGTGGGTGGGACTCGCGGGGCTCGCGGCGCTCCGGTCACGCGCGCAGGCGCTCGATGCCGGCCCGGAGCGCGCCGCCGAACAGCCAGATGTCGCCGGAATAGAGGATCATCCGGAAACCCTGGGCGATCCAGGCGCGCCCGGTTTCGGGATCGCCGATCAGGCAGCCCGCGGCCTTGCCGTGCCGGCGGCAGGCGGCGACGACCTGCGCGACCGCAGCCCGGAAGTCGGGGTGCTCGAGCTGCAACGGGATGCCGAGGCTGAGCGAAAGATCGGTATGGCCGATCAGGCCGACATCGACCCCGGGCACGCTCATGATGTCCTGGGCGTTGCGCACGCCCTCTGCGGTCTCGATCTTGACCACCACCAGGCAGCGCGCATCGGCATCGCGGATGGTCGCCGGCAGGTCGCCGATCCGATAGCCGTCGTGGGCGACCCCGAAGGCGGCACCGCGCACGCCGGCGGGCGGATAGCGGGTGGCGCGGACGATCGCCTCGGCCTGCGCGCGGGTCTCGACCTGCGGCACCATGAGGCCGAAGGCGCCGAGGTCGAGCAGCAGCTGGTGGTCGGCGGCTCCGGTCGCGCCCCCCTCGGGGATTGACGATCGGCACCAGGCCGGCGCCGCGCGCGTGCGCGATCTGCTGCTTGACCGTCTCGAAGCTCCAGCCGCTGTGCTCCATGTCGAGCACGATCAGGTCGCAGCCAGCTCCAGCCACGATCCTTGCAAGACCGGGGGTCGCGAACTCCATGACGAAGGTGCCGAGCACCAGCTCGCCCCGCGCGAGCTTGTCCTTGACCACGTTGTCCGACACCGGTTTTCCCCCTTGGCCGCAGGCTTCGCCGCCATGCGGTGCGAAGATTTTCTCTGCCCGGTCATGCCCGCGGCGCCGACTTGGCAAGCTGTTGTTAACCTTTGCATCTTATCCCGGCTCGATGGTCCATGAGATCCTGGGAATCCGTCCGCCCGCCAAAAAGCTCGTGCGGCAGAGTCCCACGGTCGCATGGACCCGCGAAATGAACCATGGTCGGCGGCGGGTCGACCTCCGGTTAGCTGTCGTCACCACGAAGGTTGGTCAGGCTGAGCCGGCGTTCTGCGGCATTGCCTCTTGCTGGCGAAGTGTGCCGGGCGGGCGCGGCCGGTCAAGGCTGCAACCGGCGGAGCCGGCAGCTGCGCTGGCCTTGACCGGCCGCGACCCGACCCGGCGAGCATGCTCCGCCAGAAGGCAATACCGGACCAGGGCCTGCCAGGGCATGACCAACGTTCAGAGCAATGACAGCTGGCGCACCGCTGCCGGAACCTGTCGGCGATCTCGGGTCGAGGGGCCGGTCCGTGGTCGAAACGGAGGTCGACGCGGCCGCGCGGGCGGGCCGGCTGCGCCGGTGACGAGGCATGGTGCGGCCCCCTTCGATGTTGCTAGCCCTGGTACTCGAGGATGAACAGGCCGCCGTTGTAGTCGTTGCTGTAGACGAGACCGTCGGTGGTGACGAACACGTCGCAGGACTGGATCACGCGGGCGCGGTTGGGGCGCTGGTCGACCAGGCGCGCGGGCTGCGGCGGCACGAAGGCCGCGGTCTCGACCGGGCGGTACTGGTCGCGGATGTCGAACACCCGGACCCCGGCGTTCTGGTAGGTGGCGAAGATCAGCTCGGAGCTGACCAGGCTGCCGGGCCGGTTCTCGTGGACGTTGTGGGGGCCGAAGTGGCCGCCCTTGGCGACGTAGTCCGCCTCGGCAGGAGTCGGGAAGGTCGAGATGCTGACCGGGTTCGCGGGCTCGCGGATGTCGAACAGCCAGATCAGCTTGAGCCCGTCCTCCTGATGGTCGAGCACCGCCTCGTCGAGCACGACCAAAAGGTCGCGATCCGGCAGCGGCAGGCAGTTGTGGGTGCCGCCGCCGAACGGCGGGCTCCAGTTGCGGTGCACGATCAGCTTGGGATCGCTCCGGTCCTTGACGTCGATCATGACCAGGCCGGCATCGCGCCAGGCGCCATAGGCGGTGTCGCCGCTGACGATCGCGTGGTGCAGGCCGTTGCGGCGCTCGGCCGGCCAGGACGGCTGCTCGCCGGCCGCGAGGTTCATGCCCGGCAGCCAGTAGCGGCCGGCCGCGCGCGGCTTGGTCGGGTCGCTCACATCGACGGTCATGAAGATGTAGTCGGAGAAGCCATCCAGCAGGGCGGAGACGTAGGCCCACCGGCCGCCCGTGTACCAGATCCGGTGGATGCCGCCGCCTTCGACCGGCATGAAGCCGATCTGGCGCGGTTTTTCCGGTTTGCCGATGTCATACACGCTGAGCCCGGCGGTCCAGTCGCGCGGCCTTGCGCCGGCCTCGGCGGTGCCCACGGTCTTGCCGAGCGAGCCCTTGTAGTAGGCGTGCTCGTCCTGGAACTCGGCGGCCGCGAACATGTCCTTGGCGTTGATCACCAGCAGCAGGTCGCCGGCGGTCTGCAGGTGGATGTTCCAGGTGTTGGGCGGCGCCTGGACATAGCCTGCCGCCTTCGGCTGCCGCGGGTCGCGGACGTCGATGACGCTGAAGCCCTTCGAGAACATGTGGCCGACGTAGGCGTAGCCGCGCTCGACCATGAGCTGGACGCCATCGGGCCGGCCGCCCTGGTCGCTGTAGCCGATCAGGCGCAGGTTGCGCGCGTGGTCCGGAACCGGCAGGTCGTTCGCCGCCATCCGAGTTTTCTCCCATTGATGCCGAAAATCCTGGGGCAGCGGGGATGCCGCCGCCCCAGCCTCATCTCAGCCCTTGACGCCCCAGATCTTCATGTAGGCCTCGCGGTAGCCGTTGTCCGGGTCGTAGGTGTTGCGCGGCCCGCCGTCGAACTTGATGTTGGACGGCACGAACAGATGCGCGGGCGCGACGTAGCCGCTCGGCTTCTCGCCGGCGAACGCCCGGTTCAGCTCGTCGACCACCTGCCAGCCGTGCATGCGCAGGGGCTCGGCGACCGTGCCGACCTGGTACTGGTTGGTCCGGATGCGCTGGAACGCGACCTCGCTGCCGTCGCCCGCCGAGACGTTGTGCGGCGCGCCGTCGCCCTCGATGCCGGCGGACGCGAGCGAGGGCGCCATGAAGTCGAAGTAGAGGTCGTTGATCCCGAGCGCATGGGTCCAGCGGTCGCCGAAACGCGCCAGCAGGGCCGTGGTCAACGTCGGCATGCGCGCGGTCACGTCGCTGAGCGGGGTATCCTCGACCGAGAGCACCTCGCAGCCGCTGCAGCCCTTGATGACCTTCGCCATCTCGTCGGACTTGGCGATCGCGATCTTGTAGATCGAATTGGTGAAGATGACGACGCCCGCCTTGCCGTCGGTCTCCGCGATCGTATAGGAGGCGGCGGCGCGCGCGACCTCGAGCGGGTCGGTCGTGATGTTGGTGAAGACCGGCGGCGAGGTGCTGGGCCCAGGCGTCGCGGTCGCGTGCCAGCCGACCACGACGATGCCCTCCTTGGCGGCGGCCTCGATCACCGCTTTCTGCTCATTGGCGTCGATGGTGCCGAGCACGATGCCGTCGGGCTTGAGCGCGATCGCCTGGTTGAGCGCCTCGGCGCGGCCCGAGATCGAGGCATGGCCGTCGATCAGCTGGAAGTTCCAGCCGAGCAGCTTGGCGGCCTCCTCGACCCCCTTGCCGACCCCGAGCGCACCGCCGTTGCGCTGATCGGCGGACGCGTAGACGATCGTCTTGCCGGGCTGCGCCGCGGGGCCGGTGGTCGGGCCATCCCAGGGCGGATTGGGCTTGGTCACCTTGGCGACGTAGGCCTTGGCGGCGGCGACCGCATCGTCGGCCGCGGCCGCCGGACCGGAGGCCGCGACCAGGGCGAGCACGCCGAGCGCCAGCGCCGATACCGATGTCCTCAACATGACGGAAACCTCCCTGTTTGTGGTTGGATGGCCGGAATTGGATCGATCAGGCGCCCAGCCCGCGGCGCGCGGCCGGCGCCCGGGTCTCGCCGCGCTGGGCCGGCTGCAGGGCGTGGCCGCGCTTGCGCTGGGCGTAGCCGGCAAGCCCGATCGCGAGCAGCAGGGTCGCCCCGTTGAACAGCGGCTCGACGTAGAACAAGGTGCCCAGCTGCTGGATGCCCGAGATCCCGACCGCCAGGATCGCGACCCCGATCACCGTGCCCCAGACGTTGACCCGGCCGGGCTTGATCGTGGTCGAGCCGAGGAAGGCGCCGACCAGCGCCGGCAGCAGGAACTCGAGCCCGACGCTCGCCTGGCCGATCCGGAGCTTGGCCGCGAGCACGACGCCGGCCAGGCTCACGAGGAAGCCCGACGCGACGAACGCGCCGATCACGTAGCGCCGGATCGGGATGCCGTTGAGCGCGGCCGCGCGCGGGTTGGCGCCGATCGCGTACAGGCAGCGGCCGATCGGCAGGAACTCGGCGACGATCCAGATGATGAGCGCCGCCGCGAGCACGTAGAAGGCGGCGATCGGGATGCCGAACAGGCGCAGGATGTAGAGGTCGAGAAAGCCGTTGGGCAGGACGCCGATCACCTGGCGGCCTTCGGTGTACCAGAGCGCGATCGCGTAGATCACGGTACCGGTGCCAAGCGTCGCGATGAAGGAATTGATCTGCGCGATCTCGACCAGAAGGCCATTGATCAGGCCGAGCGTGCAGCCCATCAGCAGCACGAGCACCACCGCCACCGGCCAGGCGAGCCCGAGCTGGGTCTGGAACGCGATCGCCATGACGTGCCAGAGCACGATGCCATAGCCCGCGGTGAGGTCGATCCGGCCGGCCATCATCGGGATGGTGGCGGCGAGCGAGAGCAGCGCGATCACCGATTTGTCACCGAGGATCGAGCGCAGGTTGAGCATGGTCGGGAAGGTGCGCGGCAGCAGCAGCGAGAAGAAGACGATCAGCACGACGGTCAGGATCGGCAGGCCGAACACCGGCAGCAGGCGGGCGATCCGCTGGCGCGGCGAGAGGCCGCGCAGCTCGAGCGCGGTCGGCTCGAGCGCGTTCGACTTCAGGGATTGCATGGCTACGCTCGCGCCGCCGCCGGCGCTTCGCCGGTCGTCGCCGGTGAAGCCGGAGCCGCGGGCAGCGAGGCGACGTGCACCAGCTGCTCGAGCGACAGGCGCGCGCCGCTGAGCTCGGCGACGATCCGGCCGCCGCGAAAGACCAGGGCGCGATGGCAGATCTCCGCGACCTCCTCGAAGTCGGTCGAGACCAGGAGGACCGCGAGGCCGCGCGAGACCGCATCGGCCAGCAGGCGATAGATCTCGGCCTTGGCGCCGACGTCGACGCCGGCGGTCGGGTCCTCGAGCACCAGCACCCGACCGCCGATCCGGAGCCAGCGCGCCAGCACCATCTTCTGCTGGTTGCCGCCCGAGAGGGTCTCGATCGCCGCCGCCGGATCGTTCGGCTGCAGGCCGACCCGGGCACCGAGGTCGGAGGTCTCCAGGGCCTCATCGGCCGGTGCCCGCCACTCCAGCAGCCGGCGTCCGCAGGCGCAGGGATTGAGGAACATGTTCTCGCGCACCGACAGGCCGGTGGCGATCGAATTGGCGTTGCGGTCGCCCGCGACGAAGCCGATCCCGTGGCCGATCGCGCCGTGCGGGGTCGCGAGATCCAGCGGCGCGCCGTCCAGGCGGACCCGGCCGCGCTCGAGCGGCAGGAGGCCGAACAGCACCCGGCCGACCGCCTCCTGACCGGCGCCGCGCAGGCCTGCAAGGCCGACGATCTCGCCTGCCTGGACCGTGAGATCGAGCGGCCCGACATCGCCGACCACGAGATCCTCGAAGCGCAGCAGCGGCTCGCCCGCACCCCGCTCCGGACGGACGAACAGCGCCTCGGGCGGCCGGCCGATGATCAGCCTGACCAGATCGCCGGGCGTGGTCGCGGCACAGGTCTGGACCGCGACCAGCCGGCCGTCGCGCAGCACGGCGAGGCGATCGGCGATCGCATAGACCTCGTCGAGCCGATGCGAGACGTAGATCATCGAGACGCCGCGGACCTTGAGCGAGCGCAGCACCGCGAACAGGGTCTCGACCTCGCCCTTGGGCAGGCTCGCGGTCGGCTCGTCGAGCACCAGCACCTCCGCGCGGGCGCCGAGCGCGCGGGCGATCGCGACCAGCGACTTCTCGGTCCGGGTCAGGTCCTGGACCCGCTGCTCGGGGTGGATGCCGTCGGCGACCAGGGCGAGCGAGGCGCGCGCCCGGTCCTCGACCGCGGCCCAGTCGATCAGACCGAAGCGCCTGGGAAAGCCCTGCGCCATGGCGATGTTCTCGGCGACCGTCATCCACTCGATCAGGCCAAGGTCCTGGTGGATGAACGCGATCGAGCCGGCGTCCTTGCGCGGATCGTAGGCAGCGCCACCGCGGCGCATGTGGCCGGCGTCGGGCGCGTAGACGCCGGCCAGCATCTTGATCAGGGTCGACTTGCCGGCGCCGTTCTCCCCGAGCAGCGCCAGGATCTCGCCCGGCCTGAGCTCGAGGTCGATCTGGTCCGCCGCGAGCGTGCCGCCGAAACGCTTGGTCAGCCCGCAGAACTCGAGCACCGGTGCGTCCCGGGCACGGCCCGACCGCGCCAGCGGATCGACCGTGATCGGCGCTCCTTGCATGCTTCGCCTCCCGACCGAGGCGGGCGCCCTGCGCGCGGCCTTGCCTTTGACGCCTGCCCCAGAAGCTATCTATGGGCGACCGTCGAGCCCTGTCCACGATTTTCCAGGTGCGGCCGCCGGCTCGCCGCGGAGCCGGGACCCGGCGACCGGATGTCGCGTGCGCTGCAGCAACCACGGCGGTTGTACGGGCCGACAGGCGTGGCTACCTGTAGCGCCGCCTGGCGGGGACCGGACCCGGCCGGACCTCAGCTCCTGCCTGGCTGGTTGCCGCAACGGATCGAAGCATGGATCACCTCGACAGCCTCGAAGCCGAGAGCGTCTACATCCTGCGCGAGGCGTTCGCCAAGCTCGACCAGCTCGCCATCCTGTGGTCGCTCGGCAAGGACAGCAACGTCGTCCTGTGGCTGACCCGCAAGGCGTTCCTGGGCCATGTCCCCCTGCCGGTGCTGCATGTCGACACCGGCAAGAAGTTTCCCGAAATGTACGCCTTCCGCGAGCGCTACAGCCAGGAATGGGGGCTCAAGCTCCTGGTCGAGCCCTGTCCGCCGATCGAGCAGATGGACCCGACCCTGCCGCCGGCCGCGCGCTCGGCCGCGCGCAAGACCGCGGGCCTCAACGGCGCGCTCGCCAGGCACGGCTTTCGGGGGCTGATCGCCGGCATCCGGCGCGACGAGGAGGGCACCCGCGCCAAGGAGCGCTACTTCAGCCCGCGCACCAAGGACAACCGCTGGGACCTCAAGGACCAGCCGCCCGAGTTCTGGAACCAGTACAAGACCAGCTTCCCGCCCGGGACCCACGTCCGGGTGCATCCGCTCCTGCACTGGAGCGAGGTCGACATCTGGCGCTACACCCGGCGCGAGAGCATCCCCCTGATCGATCTGTATTTTTCCAGGGACGGCAAGCGCTACCGCTCGCTCGGCGACCAGGACATCACCTCGCCGGTCGCGAGCGAGGCTGCGACCCTGGACGAGATCATCGCCGAGCTCGAGACCACGCGGGTGGCCGAGCGCAGCGGCCGCGCCATGGACCACGAGGCCGAGGACGCGTTCGAGCGGCTGCGCGCCGAAGGCTATATGTGAGGGCGAGCCCGATGCCCACGCACGGCGCCCGCCCCAAGCTTCGGATCGTGATCGTCGGCCACGTCGATCACGGCAAGTCGACCCTGGTCGGCCGCCTGTTCCACGACACCGGCTCGCTGCCGGAGGGCAAGCTCGAGACGTCCAGGCGGTCTGCGCGCGGCGCGGCATGCCGTTCGAATGGGCCTTCCTGATGGACGCGCTCCAGGCCGAGCGCGACCAGGGCATCACCATCGACACCGCCCAGATCCAGTTCCGCACCGAGGCCCGCGACTACGTCATCATCGATGCGCCCGGCCACAAGGAGTTCCTCAAGAACATGGTCACCGGCGCGGCCAGCAGCGAGGCCGCGCTCCTGCTGATCGACGCCGAGGAGGGCGTGCGGGAGCAGTCCTACCGCCACGGCTACCTGCTCCACCTTCTGGGCATCCGCCAGGTCGCGGTCCTGGTCAACAAGATGGACCTGGTCGGTTACAGCGCCGACCGCTTCGGCGCGGTCGCCGAGCAGTATCGCGCCTATCTGGCCGGGCTCGGGGTCGAGCCTCTGGGCTTCATCCCGATCTCGGCGCGCGAGGGCGACAACATCGTCGCCCGCTCCAAGGTCATGCCCTGGTACCAGGGGCCGACCGTGGTCAAGGCGCTCGATCAGTTCCTGCCCGAGCCGGGCCAGGCCGACCGGCCGCTGCGCCTGCCGATCCAGGACGTCTACAAGTTCGACCAGCGCCGGATCCTGGTCGGGCGGATCGAATCCGGCCGGCTCGCGGTCGGCGACACGCTGTTGTTCTCGCCCTCCAACAAGACCGCCAAGATCAGGTCGATCGAGGCCTGGAGCGTGCCCGAGCAGCCGGGCGCGGCCGAGGCCGGGCAGTCGGTCGGGATCACCCTCGATGAGCAGATCTTCGTCGAGCGCGGCGAGGTCGCATCCCATGCCGACCACCCGCCGGTCGAGAGCAACGTGTTCCGCGGCCGCCTGTTCTGGCTCGGCCGCAAGCCGCTGGCGGTGGGCAACCGCTATACCTTGAAGCTCAACACCAGCGAGACCGAGGTCGCGGTGCAGTCGATCGAGCGGGTGATCGACACCGGCGATCTGTCGTCGGGGCCGGCCGAGCTGGTCGAGCGCAACGCGGTCGCCGAGGTCGTGCTGCGCACCCGCGGCCTGCTCGCGCTCGACGAACATCGGAATAATCCATCAACCGGGAGGTTTGTCCTGGTTGAGGACTTCGTGCCGGTCGGCGGTGGCATCATCTCGATGGAGGGCTACCCCGATCAGCGCGAGTTCATCACCCGGCGGGCGACCAACATCACCGCCGTCGGCCACACGGTATCGCGCGAGGCCCGGGTATTGCGCAACGGCCACAAGGGTGGCGTGCTCTGGTTCACGGGCCTGTCGGGAGCCGGCAAGTCGACGCTGGCGCTCGCCCTGGAAGCACGCCTGTTCGCCAAGGGCTACCACGTCTACGTGCTCGACGGCGACAACGTGCGCGGCGGCCTGAACGCCAATCTCGGCTTCTCGCCCGAGGATCGCGCCGAGAACATCCGCCGGGTCAGCGAGGTGGCCGGGCTTGTTCGCGGACGCCGGCTTCGTGGTGATCAGCTCGTTCATCTCGCCCTACCGGGCGGACCGCGAGCGGGCGCGCCAGTCGGCCGGCGGCTCGTTCCACGAAGTCTACATCGACGCGCCGCTCGAGCTCTGCGAACAGCGCGACCCCAAGGGCCTCTATCGGCGCGCCCGCACCGGCGAGATTCGCGAGTTCACCGGGATCAGCTCGCCCTACGAGCCGCCCGAGAACCCCGAGCTGGTCGTGCGCACCGACCTCCTGAACGTGGAGGAGTGCCTGAGCGAGCTCGCCGCCTACGTCGAACGCGCCTTCGCCCGGACGACTGAGCCATGGATGCCGCGCGCCTGCTGCCGGAGATTGTGGCGCTTGCCGAGCGCGCGGGCGCGGTGATCCTCGAGCACTATCGGGACGGCGTCGAGGTCCGCGCCAAGGCCGACGCCTCGCCGGTGACGGTTGCCGACGAGGCGGCCGAGGCGGTGATCCTCGCGGGCCTCGCCGAGCTGACCCCGGAGACCCTCGTGGTCGCCGAGGAGACGGTCGCCGGCGGCCATGTGCCCGAGCTCGACGAGCGGCCGTTCTGGCTGGTCGATCCGCTGGACGGCACCAAGGAGTTCCTGAGCCGGAACGGCGAGTTCACGGTCAACATCGCGCTGATCGAGGGCCGCGAGCCGGTGCTGGGCGTGGTCCTCGCCCCGGCGATCGGTCAGGTCTGGGGGCGCCCGCGGCCGGGGGTCGATGACCCGCAGACGGCGGCGCCGCCCGTGTCATCGCCGCGCGGCCCCGGCCGGCGAGTGGTGCGGTCGCGGTCGCCTCGCGCTCGCACAGCGATGCCGAGACCGAGGCCTTCCTCGACCGCGAAGGGATCGCCGAGCGGATCTCGGCCGGCAGCTCGCTCAAGTTCTGCCTGATCGCCGAAGGCCGCGCCGACCTTTATCCGCGCTTCGGGACGACCATGGAGTGGGACACCGCCGCCGGCCACGCGGTGCTGGTCGCGGCCGGCGGCCGGGTCACGACCCGGGACGGCGCGCCGTTCCTCTATCGCAAGCCCGCCTTCCGCAACCCCGGGTTCATCGCCCGCGGCGCCTGACCCGTCGGCCTCGCCCACGAGGGGTTGGGCGGCACGCAATCGCCGCCCACTCACCCGTTGCGTCAGGCCGCCCGCGCGACGGCCGCCTGGCGCAGGGCCGGGAGCATGTCCTCGGGCTCCGGCCGCAGCGTGTAGTCCGCGCTGACGTTGGCGTAGGCGATCACGCCGTCCCGCCCGATCACGTAGCGCGCCGGGATCGGCAGGGTCCAGGACGGATCGCCGTTGACCAGCGGCAGGTTGTTGCCGAGCTGCTGGTACAGCTCGACCAGGTAGTCCGGCAGGTGGTAGCGCAGCCCGAACGCGGCGGCGACCTCGTTCCCCTGGTCGCTGAGGATCGGGAAGGACAGCTCGTTCTGGCGTGCCGACTTGCGGCTGTTGGCGGCGCTCTGCGGCGAGATCGCGACCAGGGCGGCGCCCAGCTCCCGGATCTGCGGCAGGAAGGCTTCGAGCGCCTGCAGCTCGGTATTGCAGTAGGGGCACCAGACGCCGCGGTAGAAGCTGACCACGAGCGCGCCCCGGGCCAGGAGGTCGGCCGACCGGATCATCGCGCCGCCGGCGTCGGGAAGCGTAAATTCGGGCGCCCGGTCGCCCACCTTGCGGGCGCGCTGGGCCTCGCCCGAGGCCTTGAGCTCGGCCGTGCCGCGGTGCATCGTCGCGATCACCGAGGGCGGCCCGGTAGGCCGGCTTGCCCGCTTCGAAATGAGCCTTGAAGGCGTCAAGTTTCGCTTGCAACGAATGGCTCAGCTCCGCTTGGGTCCGGTCCGCTCAGGTCTCGGCGAACTCGACGTCTTCAAGAACTTGATCCATGTCCTTTCCAAAGGGTATCCCATGCGCAGCCATAGGACCTATTCGCGGCACGAATGAGCGACCGTCTGCTCGAGATCGAAGTGTTCGTCCGGGTCGCGGAGACCGGCAGCCTTTCGCGCGCGGGTCGGGAGCTCGGTCTGTCCCAGCCCTCCGCGTCACGGCTCGTGGCCGCGTTGGAGGAGCGCCTGGGCGTCCGGCTCCTGCTGCGCACGACCCGCCGCGTCTCGCTGACCGAGGCGGGTGCGGCCTATCTGGAGCGGGCGCGCGGCGTGCTGCTCGAGCTCGGCGAGGCGGCCGCCGCCTGCGGGGCTCCCAGGGCCTCCAGGGCGTGCTGCGGGTGGCGCTGCCGGTCGCCTTCGGCGCCCGCGAGGTGGTGCCGCGGCTGGCGGCGTTCCTCGCGGCGCACCCGCGCCTCAAGGTCGAGCTCCTGATCGCCGACCGACGGCGCCAGGACCTGGTCGAGGAGGGCGTGGACCTCGCGCTCCAGCTCGGGCCGCTGCCGGATTCGAGAACTTCATCGCGTAGCGCCTCGCGAGCGCGCCCCGCTCGCCGGTGGCGGCGCCCGCCTACCTTGCGAGCCGCGCCCCGCCCGTGACCCCGCACGACCTCGCCCACCACGACTGCATCCTCGGGCCGCTCGGTTCAGCCACGGACTGGGTCTTCGAGCACGCCTCCGGCGCGGCGGTCTCGGTCGAGGTCCCGGGCCGGGGTGCGCGTCAACTCGGCTGCGGGCGTGATCGCCTGCCTCAAGGCCGGCCTCGGCATCGGGATCGCTTCGTTCTGGATGTGCCGCGCCGAGCTGGCGGCCGGGACGCTGGTGCGGCTCCTGCCCTTGGCTACCCCCTCGGTCCAGCAGGCCCAGCTGTACGCCGTCTTCCCGACCGGCCACCGGGCTTCGAGCAAGGCCAGGGCGTTCGCCGACCACCTGCAGGCGGC
>CAVTFM010000037.1:0-132231 GCA_963733965.1 uncultured Alphaproteobacteria bacterium | reverse complement strand
TTCGGCTGCATCGCGCCGGTCATGATCGCGACCGCGTCGGACATCGAGTATTCGGCGGGGTTGATGACCGCGATGCGGCGGCCGAGGCGGTGGATGTGGATGCGGTCGGCGAGCTCGAAGACGTGGGGCATGTTGTGGCTGATCAGGACGATCGGCAGGCCGCGCTTCTTCACGTCCAGGATCAGTTCCAGGACCTTGCGGGATTCCTTGACGCCCAGCGCCGCGGTCGGCTCGTCCATGATCACCACGCGGCTGCCGAAGGCGGTGGCGCGGACCACCGCGACCCCCTGGCGCTGGCCGCCCGATAGGGTCTCGACCTTCTGGCGGATGTTCTGGATCGTCATCAGACCGAGCGCGTGCAGGAACTCGCGGGCGTCCTTCTGCATGCCGGCGCGATCGAGCAGGCGGAAGAGGGTGCCGACCGGGCCCGCCTTGCGGCGCTCGCGGCCCAGGAAAAGATTGTCGGCGATCGAGAGCGCAGGGGCGAGCGCCAGGTCCTGGTAGACGGTCTCGATGCCGGCGGCGCGGGCCTCGAGCGGCGAGCGGAAGTGCACAGGGACGCCGTCGAGCCGGATCTCGCCGTGGTCCGGGATCACGGCGCCGACGAGCGCTTTGATCAGGGTCGACTTGCCGGCGCCGTTGTCGCCGATCACGCCCAGGATCTCGTTCGGCATGAGGTCGAAGTCGGCATGGTCCAGCGCGGTGACCCGGCCGTAGCGCTTGACCAGGCCGCGCGCGCTCAGGATCGGCTGGCGCTCGATCGGCTGGGGCTCGATCGGGTGGGGCTCGATCGAGGGGGCCCCGGCGGCGCTCATGCCGAGACCCTTCGGATCCACTGGTCGATCGAGACCGCGAGGATGATCAGGAGGCCGACCGTGAACTCCTGCCAGACCACGTCGGCGCCGGCGAGGGCGAGGCCGTTCCGGAACACGCCCACGATCAGCGCGCCGAACAGGGTGCCGACGATCGAGCCGCGGCCGCCGAACAGGCTGGTGCCGCCGATCACCACCGCGGTGATCGAATCGAGGTTGGCGGTGCCGCCCGAGATCGCGCTGACCGCACCGATCCGGCCGATCAGCACCCAGCCCGCGAACGAGCAGATCAGGCCGGCGATGGTGTAGACCGCGAGCAGGGTGCGCGTGGTGTTGATGCCGGCAAGCCGCGCGGCGTTGGAATCGTCGCCGGTCGCGTAGACGTGGCGGCCGAAGGCGGTCCGGTTCAGGACGTACCAGACCAGCACGGCGAGCAGGATCATCAGGATCGAGCCCAGCGTCAGCTGCGCGCCGCCGACCTGGATCGCGGTGCCGGTGAGCTGCAGGAAGGGGGCCGCGGCCTCGACCTCCTGCTGGCGGATGGTCTGGCTTTGCGAATACCAAAGATTGAGCGCGCCGAAGATGCTCCAGGTGCCGAGCGTGACGATGAAGGGCGGCAGCTTCAGCCAGGTGATGAACGCGCCGTTGACGAAGCCGCAGGCCATGCCGGTCAAGAGGCCGAGCGCGAAGGCGAACTCGATCGGCACGCCCGCGAGCACCGCGAGGCGGCCCATGACCACCGAGGACAGCACCATGATCGCGCCGACCGAGAGGTCGATGCCGGCGGTCAGGATGATCAGCGTCTGCGCGATCCCGACGGTGCCGATGATCGTGACCTGCTGCAGCACCAGCGAGAGGTTGAACGGGTGGAAGAACCGCTTGCCGACCAGCGCGCTGAACAAGAGGACCCCGAGCAGCAGGACGATGAACGGGATCGCGGTCGGAAAGCCGTGCAGGAAGTGCTGGACCCGCTTGAGCGCGCCGCCTTCCTCCTCCTCGAAGGTGGCCTGCCCCGCCTCGAACATCGGCTGCTCGCGCTCGACATCCGAGGTCGCGCGCGCGGCGAGGGCATCCTTGGAGCTGCTCATGGCATCCCCGCGACCAGCCTGGGAGGGCGACCCGGCCGATCGCCCTCCCCGGGACCGCAGATCAGGCCGGCAAGACCGCGGGCGAGATCAGCCCCAGCACTTCTTCAGACCTTCCTTGGCCGTGATCGAGTTCGATGCCCTTGACCGGCTTGTCCGTGATCAGGGTCACGCCGGTGTTGTAGAAGTCGAGGCCGGGGCTCGGCTCCGGCTTCTTGCCGGTCTTGGCGAACGCGGTGACCGCCTCGACGCCGAGCGACGCCATCAGCAGCGGGAACTGCATCGAGGTCGCCCCGATCACGCCTGCCTGGACGTTCTTCACGCCCGGGCAGCCGCCGTCGACCGAGGTCATCAGCACGTCCTTCTCCTTGCCGGCCGCCTTGAGCGCCTCGTAGGCGCCGGCCGCGGTCGGCTCGTTGATCGTGTAGACGACGCTGATGTCGGGGTCCTTCTGGAGCAGATTCTCCATGCCCGTGCGGCCGCCTTCTTCGGCGCCCTTGCCCCACTGATGGCCGGCGATCCGCGGGTCGGTCTCCTCGCCGTAGTGCTTCGGGTCCTTGAGGTCGATGCCGAAGCCCTTCATGAAGCCCTGGTCGCGGGCGACATCCACGGTCGGCTGATTCTCGAGCGCGTCGAGGAAGGCCACATGCGCGTCCTTGGCCTTGGCGCCCAGCGTCTTCGCGGCCCACTCGCCGATCAGCTCGCCGGCCTTGAAGTTGTCGGTCGCAAAGGTCGCATCCGCCGCGTCGATCGGATCGAGCGGCGTGTCGAGGGCGATCACCAGGACGCCCGCCTTGCGCGCCTTCTCGATCGTCGGCACGATCGCCTTGGTGTCGCTCGGCGTGATCAGGATGCCCTTGGCGCCGGCCGAGACCAGGCTCTCCACCGCTGCGACCTGGGTTTCGTTGTCGCCGTCATACTTGCCGGCGAAGCTCTGCAGCTGGACGCCGAGCTCTTTGGCCTTGGCCTCGGCGCCTTCCTTCATCTTGACGAAGAACGGGTTGTTGTTGGTCTTGGTGATCAGGCCGATCAGGATGTCGGCTGACATCGCGGGCGTGATGCCGATCGCGAACAGCGCGGCGACGCTGGCCGCGGCCCCCTTCAGCGTCCGAAGTCTGGTCGTCATGTCCTGGCCTCCCCTGATGGAGCTCGTCGTTGGTTGTCTACGGGTCTCTGCGGGTCTGCGGTTGCCTGCGGCCTGCTCGTGAGGTCGAGGCTGCCGTCGCCCCTTGCCGGTCGACGTCAGGGCCGGCCCGGTCGACGGGCGCGACTCGGCACCACCGGTGCCGCGCCAGGCCATGCCGCATGGCAAAGTCTCATGGTGCGCCCCTCTGGTCGTTCCCGCGCCGCCGCCCTGCCGGCCGTCGTCACCGCTGGTTCGCGGTTGGGATGAGGGGTCAGAATTAGCCTCGGCGGGGGCGCCTGTCCATCAGCTTGACGCCCGCATCTTCCGGCGAGCGCCGGCCAGCCGCGACCGGACTCCGGATCAGCGCCGCGGGATGGTGAGACGGGTCAGGACCCGGGCGTCGGCTCGGCCGCCGGACGCCAGCGAGATCCCCAGCACGGTGAGCGCATAGTCGCCCAGGCCGGCCGGCGCCGCGATCGTCAGGCCCTCGAGCTGGTCGGGCCGGAGCACCCAGCCGTCGGTCGTGGGATCGTAGGTCCCGGCCGACAGCCGCGCGCCGGGGGGCACGCCACGGATCATCAAGGCGTTCAACGCCGGACCGGCGGCCTCCAGGAGCCCCGGATCGAGCGCCAGCGACCAAGGCGCCTCGGCGGCCGAATCCGGCGTCAGGACCACGCTCTCGGAGGCGGTCGCGAACTCGCCCGCGCGGTTCCTGACCGCGACCGCGGTCACCTCGAGGGTCGGATCTCCGGTCCAGCCAACCGGCGGCGTGAGGGTCAGCCCGGCCAGCTGCCGCGGGCTCACCAGCCAGCGGCCGCCGCCATCGTCGCTGCCCGCCGACAGGACGCCGCCCGGCGGCACGCCGTCGATGATCAGGACCACGATCCGATCCGGATCGACGCCCTCGCCCCGGGGCGTCTTGAAGGTCACGGGCAGCGCCTGCGCCGGGTCAGCCGGGCTCGGCGAGGCCTCATGACGGTCCTGGCCCGGCAGCGCCAGGCGATCCGCCCCTGCGCCAGCCTCGTCCGACTCGCCAGCCTCGTCCGGCTCGCCAGCCTCGTCCGGCTCGCCCGCCTCGTCCCGCTCGAAGGCGGCCATGACCTCCCCGAGGCCGGCGGCCTGGCCATCGGCGAGCGCGATGGCGACCCTGGGGCCGGCCGGCGCGTCGCCGGCCAGGCTCGTGAGCCGCAGAGCGCCGGCCCCGGGCAGCTCCAGCAGCAGCCCGTCATCGCTGCGCTCGACCGCACAGCCGGGCAGCACGAGCTCGGCGAACGGCTGGATCGCCCCGGCAAGGGCCGTCTCCGCGCGCGGCCGCTGCTCGGCATGGGCGTGCAAGCGCTCGGCCAGCTCGGCGACCGACAGCGACCGGCCATCGCCGAGCACCAGAGCGACCGCCGCCAACGCCTGCGCGGGCGCGGCATCGGTGATCAGGAAGGAGCGCCCCAGAGGGGTCGTCAGCATCAGCTCGCGACCGAAGACGGCGAGCTCGCACGTCCGCTCCTCGGCGCCGAGCTCCGCCTCGGCCGCATGTGCCGGCTGCGGTCCCAGGCCGAGCATCGCCTCGATCCAGGCGGCGGCGCCGGGCGGGTTCCCGTGCTCCGCGCCGAGCCGGCCCTCGGCCTGCGCCTCGAGCACCCGGGCGACCCGGACCGCCGGCACCGTCCGGCCGTCCGCCAGAGTGATCTCCGCGTCGGGCTGCTCGGCGGCGGCCGCCACGAACACATGCGGCGGGATCGGATCGCCCTCCGGCCCGAAGGCCATCAGCAGGCCATCCTCGATCCTCACCGATGCGCTGGTGAGCGCGATCGAGAGAGCGCCGCCCGAATCCGGATGCCCGTCACCTCCGGCCCGCTCCGATAGCCCGAAGCCCACCCGCGGCATGGCGGTCGAGGCGAGCATGGCCGACCGGCCGTGGGGCGGCTCCCGGTGATAGTCCTGCTCGAGCGGCGGGGTTGGCGCCATCGCGGGGGTCCTCTGCTGGTCGTTGCCTGCCGGCTGCGCATCTAGGGCCGCGGCAGAGGGCGGCGGCTACCACGGTAGCCCCCGATGCTTAAGGATTGGTTGTCCGGAGCCGGCGCCCTGCCCGCCAACGGGCTATGCGCCCGGCGGCGCCAGCTGCTATGACTTCGCGGGCGTTGGCCCGAAGCGCCGCAGCAGAGCGTGACGACCAGTCATGAACGATCTTGCCCCGAACCCGCTCACGACCGCCCTCGACGAGCTCCGCGCGCTGCTCGGCGAGCGCTTGACCACGGCCCGGGCGGTGCGCGAGCGCCACGGCCAGGACGAGACCTACCACCCGGGCGCGCCCCCCGATGCGGTCGCCTTCGCCCGCTCGACCGCCGAGGTCAGCCGGATCGTCGAGATCTGCGCCGCCCATCGGCTGCCGGTCATCCCGTTCGGCACCGGCACCTCGCTCGAGGGCCACATCGCGGCCCTCAAGGGCGGGGTCACGATCGATCTGTCGGAGATGAACCAGGTCCTCGAGGTCAATGCCGAGGATCTCGACTGCCTGGTCCAGCCCGGCGTGACCAGGAAGCAGCTGAACGCCCATCTGCGCGATACCGGGCTGTTCTTCCCGATCGACCCGGGCGCCGACGCCAGCCTCGGCGGCATGGCCGCGACCCGGGCCTCGGGCACCAACGCGGTCCGCTACGGCACGATGCGCGAGAACGTGCTGGGCCTCACGGTCGTGCTCGCCGACGGCCGGGTGATCCGGACCGGCGGGCGGGCGCGCAAGTCGTCGGCCGGCTACGATCTCACCCGCCTGTTCGTCGGCTCCGAGGGCACGCTCGGGGTGATCACCGAGATCCGCCTGCGCCTGCATGGCATCCCCGAGGCGATCTCGGCCGCGGTCTGCAGCTTCGAGACCATCGAGGACGCGGTCAACACGGTGATCCTGACCATCCAGTCGGGGGTGCCGGTCGCGCGCATCGAGCTCCTGGACGAGCTGACCATGGACGCCTGCATCCGCTACTCCAAGCTCGAAGGCTACCGGATCGCGCCGGCCCTGTTCTTCGAGTTCCACGGCTCACAGGCCGGGGTCGCCGAGCAGGCCGAGACCGTGAGGACGATCGCCCGTGACTTGGGCGGTGCCGATTTCCAGTGGGCGACCGCGGCCGAGGACCGCAACCGGCTCTGGCAGGCGCGCCACGACGCGTTCTACGCGACCCTGGCGCTCCGGCCCGGCGCCAAGGGCATCGTCGCCGACGTCTGCGTGCCGATCTCGCGCCTCGCCGAATGCATCACGCGGGTCAAACGGGACATCGCCGAAGCGGGCCTGCTGGCGCCCCTGGTCGGCCACGTCGGCGACGGCAATTTCCATCTGGTGTTCCTGGTCGACCTCGCGGACGAGGGCGAGGTGGCGCGCGCCAAGGCGGTCAACCGGCGGATGGTCGAGCATGCGCTGGCCCTGGGCGGCACCTGCACCGGCGAGCACGGGGTCGGCCACGGCAAGATCGGCTATCTGGAGGCCGAGCACGGCGCCGGCGCGCTCGACGTGATGCGCGCGATCAAACGGGCCCTCGACCCGGAGAACCTGATGAACCCGGGCAAGATCGTGGCGCTTTAGCGGTCGCCGAACGGATCATGGGCTCGCGCTCGCCGCGACCGCGGCGACGAAGGCTTCGAGCTTGGCGGGGTCGAGCCGGTAGTCGGTGCGCACGCCCGTGCACAGGTCGACCCCGAACGGCCGCACCGCCCGGATCGCGTCGCCGACGTTGTCGGCGCGCAGGCCGCCCGCGAGGAACACTGGGCAATCCACCGCCTCGACGATCCGGCGACTGATCGCCCAGTCATGGGTTCGGCCGGTGCCGCCCAGCACCCTGACCACCTCGTTCGGCTGGCCGGAGTCGAGCAGGAGCGCATCCACCAGCGGCGCGACCGCGCGGGCCTGCGCGACCGTCTCCTCGCCGGCGACGTGGATCACCTGGACCAGCTTGATCCCCGGCAGCGCGGCGCGCAGCTTCCCGTAGCCAGAGGGCGCCACGCGGTCGACCAGCTGCAAGGTGTTGGTCCGGCAGCGCCGGGCGTGGGCGACGATCGCCTCGGCCGCCGTCTCGCTGGTGAGGAGGAAGGTCGCGACCGGCGGCGGCACGGCCGCCGCGATCGCCGCGATGGTCGCATCCGCGATCGGTCCCGGCCCGCTCGGCATGGTGCCGACCAGGCCCAGCGCATCGGCGCCATGGTCGATCGCAAAGCGCGCCTCGATCGTGGACTGGATGCAGCAGATCTTGATCCGCGTGCGTCGCATGGTCGCGAAAGCTCCGTTCAGGCCCCTGCGAAGCCGTACAGGCGGTCCGGGTTGTCGACCAGGATCTGGCGGAGGCCGGCCTCGCTGCCGACGACCGCCGCGATCCAGTCGACCAGGGCGCCCTCGTCGGGCACCGGATCGGCGTGCGGGTGCGGCCAGTTGGTGCCGAACAGCATGCGCTCGGGGCGCGCCTGCCACAGCCGCCGCGCGGCCCGGCTGGCGAAGGGATAGCCGGGCGCCTCGCGATCGGCGTAGTAGGGGGCCGAGAGCTTGACCCAGACCTTGCCGGTCTCGAGCAGCTCGAGCAGCGCCCCGAAGCCCTGGCCCGCGAGATCGTCATCGTTGCGCGGCAGGCCCATGTGATCGACCACGACGTCGATCGGCAGCGCGCGCAGGCGCGCCGCGATCGCCGGCAGCCTGGCGGCGCTGGTCAGCATCTGCACATGCCAGCCGAGCCCGGCGAGCCGCGGCGCCATGGCTTCCACGTCGTCGAGACTGGTCTCGCCCGGGAACTCGAGGTTGATCCGGATGCCGCGCATGCCGACCGCCGCCAGCGCCGCCAGCGCGCCCGCGTCGATCTCCGGGCGGACCAGCGCGATCCCCCGCAACGCGCCGGCCGTGGCCGCGAGCGCATCGGTGGTCGCGCGGTTGTCCGGCCCGTAGATGTTGGAGTGGACCAGCACGCCATGGCCGAAACCGATCGCGCCCAGCATCCGCCGGTAGGCCTCGAGCCCGGTGTCGGGCGCCGGGGTGTAGGGCCGGCGCGGGGCGTAGGGATAGACGCCGGCGGGCGCGAACACGTGCGCGTGGGTGTCGCAGGCCCCGGCCGGCACCTTGGCTCTGGGCCGGCCCGGGTTGGTCCGGGGCGGTCGGGCTGGCTCGGTCATCGATGGTTCGGTTCCCCGCTCCGCGCAGCGCAGGTCTGGCGCGCGCCGCGCCGGCTGCGCCCAATCTCTGCCGGCGCGCGCCCCAGATCAAGCACGCGCATGCGCCAGGCCGGTCTCCCGCTTGCCTTCCCGACCGGAACCACCGATCCTTCCCGCGGCCGGCGTGACGGAGGAGACCATCCATGCGGCTCGAGGGCTCATGCCACTGTGGCGCGGTCCGGTTCCGGCTGCGCTCGCGCCATCCCTATCCGTTCAACCTCTGCTATTGCTCGATCTGCCGCAAGACCGCGGGCGGCGGCGGCTTTGCGATCAATCTCGGCGGCGAGTCCGCGAGCCTCGAGGTCGAGGGCCGGGAGCACGTCCGGATCTATCGCGCCAGGATCCGCGACCAGCCGGGCGAGCGGCCTCACGAGAGCCCGGCCGAGCGCCACTTCTGCGGCCTCTGCGCGAGCTGCCTGTGGGTCTTCGACCCGCGCTGGCCGGAGCTGATCCATCCCTTCGCCTCGGCGATCGACACGGCCTTGCCGGTCCCGCCCGAGCGCACCCATCTGATGCTCGGCTCCAAGGCACCCTGGGTGGTCCCGGCGATCGGGCCGCGGGACCAGCAGTTCGAGGGCTATCCGGACGAGGCGATCAGCGACTGGCACGAGCGCCTGGGCCTGGTCAGCGACGACGCGTGAGCGGCGCTGCTTGCCTTGCCCCCGGAAATGCCCGAGCCTGGCCGCCGCGCTCGCGCGTGCCGTCGACAATCGCCTGGAGGTGACATGAGGTCGGGAAGGATGCTCTGGCTTGGCAGTCTGCTGCTCCTGGTGATCGTGCCGCTGGTCTGGAGCGCCGGCGTGGTCCATGGCGGCGCGCCCACGCATTGGAGCGAGGCGCGCTGGGACAGCGCCGGGCTGGCCCCCGACCCGGCGACCACGCCGGAGCCGGTGGTCCAGGTCTACGCCGCGCGCGCCTGGGGCTGGAAGGGCATCTTCGCCACCCACAGCTGGATCATCATGAAGCGGGCCAACGCGCCCGCCTTCGAGCGCTACGAGGTGGTCGGCTGGGGGGTCGGCCGCGGCGCGCCTGCGATCCGCAAGGACATGCGCACGATCGACGGCTATTGGGCCGGCAGCCGGCCGTGGGTCCTGGTCGACCGGCGCGGGCCCGGGGTCGAGACGCTGATCGACCGGCTCGAGGCGGCGATCGCCCGCTATCCGTACCCGGACGAGTACCGCACCTGGCCCGGGCCGAACTCGAACACCTTCATCGCCGAGCTCGGCCGGCAGGTGCCCGAGCTCGGCCTCGACATGCCGCCGACCGCGGTCGGCAAGGACTATCTGGACAACGGCAGCCTGCTCGCCCGGACCCCGAGCGGCAGCGGTTTTCAGCTGTCCCTGCTCGGCCTGCTCGGGCTGTCGATCGGGCGCACCGAAGGCCTGGAGGTCAATCTGCTCGGCCTGACCTTCGGCATCGACCCGCTCGGCCTCGCCCTCAAGCTGCCGTTCGTCGGCCGGCTCGGCCTGACCTGACCCTTGCCTCGGGCCACGCCCGCCGAGGGTGGTCTCGCAGGCTGGGCTGCGTCGGCGGGGTCGATTTTTGTTCCACTACAGGTGGCATTATCGTTGGTCTGTTAACCAATTGCTAACCGCTACATAGCCAGATTGGCGACGCGGCCAGCCTGGCCCCGCCCATTTAGAGGAGACTGTGCGATGCGTCGTCTGGGCCTCTTCCTGACCGGCTTGGTGTGCGCCAGCGGCGCGATCGCTTCTCCTGCCGGTGCGCAGCAGATGCCGCCCTCGGGCATGCCGATGCCGTGCCACAACGCGAGCGAGATCGCCAAGCAGTTGAGCAGCAAGTACGACGAGTTGCCGGTCGCCTTCGGCCTGCAGTCGAACGGCAACCTGCTCCAGGTCTACGCTTCGGAGGAGAAGAACACCTGGACCGTGGTCAGCACCACGCCGACCGGCATGAGCTGCATCGTGGCGGCCGGCAAGACCTGGGAGAGCCTGCCCCTGATCAAGGCCGACCCGGCGGCCTAGATGTGGCGGCCATGAAGGCGGTCCCTCCGGAGCGGCCCTGACGGACCGAGGGCTGTTTCCCCGTCGGCCTCGAAGCTGGAGTCCCGGCTGAACCTCCACAAAGAATGCGCACGACGCCGCACAACCCACTCCTGATGGTCCGCCGGGTGCTCGATCAGAAGCAGCCGGCGACCAGGGCTGCTACCGACTTCGGCATCGGCGAGCAGACGGTGCGCAAGTGACTTAGGCGGTGGCTGGTTGTCATGGCTCGTAACGTTGTTCATGCCTGGCAAGCCCTGGTCCGGTGTTGCCTTCTGGGGGAGCATTCTCGCCGGGTCGGGTCGCGGCCGGTCAAGGCCAGCGTAGCTGCCGGCTACGCCGGTTGCAGCCTTGACCGGCGGCGCCCGCGCGGCACACTGCGCCGGCAAGAGGCAATGCCGCAGAACCCGGCTCACCCCGAACAACGTTCGTGATAACGACGGCTGGTGGGGAAGCCGACCCACTACCGGGGCTGTGGGTAACAGACAAGCCGACCCACTACCGGGCGGTGGGTACTAGGTAAGCCGACCCACTATCGGGGGCGGCGAGTAGTGGGTAAACCGATCCACGACCGGGCGGTGGCGGGCGGCGAACTGGCCTTCGATGACCGGAGCGCGATGCCCGCCGGCCGGCGGCGGCTGCGAGCCGGGCGCGCCGCCGCGACCCACGCCATCACCTCAGCACCCAGTTCGGGATCGCGGACGCCAGCGGCGCGAAGAAGATCACGAGCATCAGGACCAGCACCTCGGCCGCGATGAACGGCCAGACGTGGCGGACCGTCTGGTCGAAGGACGTGCCGGCGATGCTCGTGGTCACGAACAGGAGCGGCGCCATGGGCGGCGTGGTGGCGCCGATCTGGTTGGCCATCACCATGATCAGGCCGAGCTGGAAGGGGTCGACCGCGAACGCCCGGCCGATCTGGACCGCGACCGGCACGAACACGAGCAGCACCGAGAGCGATTCGACGAACATCGTGAGCCCCAGCATCACGAAGGTCAGGATCAGGAGCACGACCGTCTTGTCGTGCGAGAAGGCCGTGATCAGGCGGAGCGCCGTCTCGTTGAACTCGAGGTAGGCGAGCAGCCAGCCGAGCGCGCCGGCGACCGCGATGATGCCCGAGACCATGGCGGTCGTGATCGCCGCATCGATCAGGATCGCGCCCATGTCGGCGAGGGTGATGCTGCGATAGACGAAGTAGCTGACGACGAAGGCGTAGATGCAGGCGATCACGCCCGCCTCGGTCGCCGTGAACACGCCCGAGAGGATGCCGCCGATGATGATCACGGGCGCCAGCAGCGCGGACCAGACCCGGCGGACCGCCGGCAGGATCGCCTCCGGCGCGAACCGGTCGGTGACCTCGCGCAGCTCGGGGTAGGCCGGCAGCAGGGTGTGCAGCTTGACCACCGTCATCAGGAACAGGCCGACCATGATCCCCGGAATGATGCCGCCGAGGAACAGCCCGCCGATCGAGACCTGCGCGAGCGCGCCGTACACGACCATGGTCATGCTCGGCGGGATGATCGAGCCGATGGTCCCGGACACGGCGATCAGGGCCGCGGCGAAGCCGGGCTTGTAGCCGGCCTTCTTCATCGTCGGGATGACGATCGAGCCGATCGCCGAGGCATCGGCCGTGGACGAGCCCGAGACGCCCGCGAACACCATGCAGGCGACCACGGCGGCCTGCGCGAGCCCGGCCTGCAGGTGGCCGACCAGCGTGCGCGCGAAGTCGACCAGGCGCTGGCTGATGCCGCCGCTCGACATGATCGCGCCCGCGAGGATGAAGTAGGGCAGCGCCAGCAGGGTGAAGGAGTTGATCTGCCCGAACATCTTCTGGGCGAACAGCGGCAACACCAGATCGGGCAGGGCGGCGATGCCGATGAAGCCGACCAGGGCGACCGCGAGCAGGACCGGGACCCCGAGCAGGATGGTCCCGAGCAGAACCGCCAGAAGGAACAGGATCACGGCTCGGCCCGTCCCGCGGCGCGGACCACGACGGCTGCGACCCGCCGGCCCGCCACCAGCAGGAGGTAGGCGCCGCCCACCACCATGCCATAGTAAGGAAAGCTCATCGGCACGCCGAGGCCGGGCGAGGTCTGCCGGCCCGCGACCACCGACACTTCATAGCTCAGCACCATCAGCGCCGCGCCGAACGCGAGCCAGAGCAGCTCGATCGCCACGTCGAAGACCAGCGAGATGCGCCCGGGCAGGCGGCGGCGGAGGACGTCCATATGGATGTGCATGCCGCGCCGGTGGGCGATCGGGATCGCCAGGAACACGATCCAGATATGACCGAACTTCTGGAACTCCTCGCTCCAGCTCAACGACGCGTTCAGCACGAAGCGGTTGAAGATCTGGAGCGCGCCGGCGAGCACGATGGCGACGAAAATGACCCCGACCGCGACCTCGACGGCACGGTCGATCCAGCTGAGCAGCCTGGTCACGCGACCTCCCGAGCCGCCGGGGATCGCGGCGGCGTCGCCACCCGACCGATCTCCGGCATGCGCCCGCGACGTGCGCTGGCCCTATTCGGTGGCGCGGATCTGCGCAAGCAGGTCCTCGGCGCCGAACTCCTTGGCGAGGTCGTCCTGGACCTTGACGGCCGCCTGGCGCATCTGGGTCGTGTCGATCTCGTGCACCTTCATGCCCAGCTCCTTGACGCGCTCGAGGCTCTGCCGCTCGCGTAAGGGGGCGAGCGCCCGGACGACCTCCGAGGCGACCTTGGCTCCGGCCATGACCGACGCCTGCTCGGCCGGGTCGAGCTTGTTCCACTCCTGCACCGAGAGGACCAGCATGGTCGGGTCGAACAGGTGCCGGGTCAGCGCCACGCAGCAGGCGACCTCATTGAACTTGAACGAGACGATCGTCGCCGGGACATGCTCGAAGCCGTCGAGCACGCCGCTCTCGAGCGAGGTGTAGATCTCGCCGAAGTCCATGGGCGTGGCATTGGCGCCCATGGCGTTGACCGCCGCGACGAAGACCTTGGTCGGGATCGTGCGGATCTTGAGGCCCTTCAGGTCCTCGGGCCGGGTCACCTCCTTCTTGGCGGTGATCACGTTGCGGTAGCCCCAGCTGTCGCCCCAGGCGAGCACCTTGAAGCCGGCCGCCTCCATGTCCTTGGCGAGCGCCTGGCCGACCTGCCCGTCGAGCGCGGTGTGGATCTGGTCGTAGTCCTTCCACAGGAAGGGCAGCCCGAGCACGCCCAGCCGCTTGACGAACGAGGCGTATTCGGCGGCACCGCCGGTCGTGCCCGAGGCGCCCGAGCCCAGCTGCATCGCCTCGATCACGTCGCGCGACTGGCCGAGCTGGCTGTTGGGAAACACCTTGACCTCGACCGTGTCGGAGAAGCTGTTGACGTACATCGCGAATTCCCAGGCGAACATCATCGGGTCGGTGCCGATGTCGGCCGAGCCCGCGGTGTGGATGCGCAGGAGCTTCTTGTCCTGAGCCGCGGCCAGCCCGGGCAGCAGGGCCACCATGCCCGCCCCCAGCAATGCGACGGCCGCGATCAGTCTCTGCAGTTTCATCTCTTGCCTCCCTCTATCGGCTCTGACTTCGAAGCTCCGGGTCCTGCTCACCGGCAGCACCGGGCCATGACGTCCCCGATCCGCAGGCCGACGCGGCCCATGATGCCACCGCCACCGCGGGACCCTCGGCGGCGGTCATGCGGCACCCGTGCGCCGGGCGCGCGAAGCCGCGGCGCCGCCGAGGTAGAGCTGGCGCATCAGCTCGAGGTCCCGAAGCTCCGCGATCGCGCCCGAGGCCACGATCCGGCCGGTCTGCATCAGATAGGCGCGCTCGGCCACGGCCATGGCCAGGCCCGCGTTCTGCTCGACCAGCAGGATCGCGGCGCCGAACCGCTCCCGGACCTCGCCGATGATGTTCCGGAGCTCCTTGACCATCAGCGGCGACAGCCCGAGCGACGGCTCGTCCAGCAGGAGGATGCGCGGCCGCGCCATCAGCCCGCGCGCGATCGCCAGCATCTGCTGCTGGCCGCCGCTGAGCTCGCCGCCCTTGGCCGCGCGCTTTTGCGCGAGCACGGCGAAGAACGATTCCATGAGCGCGATGTCGGCTTCGACCGCGTCACGATCCGCGCGCACATAGGCGCCAAGGCGCAGGTTCTCGCGGACGGTCATGCCGGCGAAGATGCGGCGGCCTTCGGGCACCATCACGACGCCAAGCTTGGCCATGCGGTCGGCGGGCGCGCCGGTGACCGCGGCGCCATCCAGCAAAATGGTCCCGCGCTTGGGCCGCAGCAGGCCCGAGATCGCCCGCAGCAGCGTCGTCTTGCCGGCGCCGTTGGGCCCGAGCACGGCGACGATCTCGCCGTCCGCGACCGTCAGCGACACCCCGCGATTGACCACGATCGCGCCATAGGCGGTATCGACGCTCTCGACCGCCAGCAAGCTCACAGGTCGCCCCCGAGATAGACCTCGATGACCTTGGGATCGCTCAGCACCTCGTCCGGCCGGCCCTCGGCGATCTTGGTGCCGAAATCGAGCACCACCAGCCGCTGGCAGAGCGAGGCCATCAGGCTCATGTCGTGGTCGATCAGGCAGATGCCGATGCCGCGCGCCGGCAACTCGAGGATCAGCCCGGCCAGCTCCTCGGTCTCGCTGTCGCTGAGGCCGGCGCCGGGCTCGTCCAGGAGCAGGAGCGAAGGCTCGGCCGCGAGCGCGATCGCCAGCCCCAGCCGGCGCAGGCTGCCGAACGGCAGCGAGCCGGCCAGGCGATCGGCATCGCCCTCGAGGCCGACGAAGCCCAAAATCGCCGCGGGCGACGGCCACCGGCGCGCCGCCGCCCCCCTCGGGCCCGGCCGTGCTCGCTGGCAATCTGCACGTTCTCATGGGCCGAGAGCCCCGGGAACGACATCGCCTGCTGGAACGTGCGCACCAGGCCCTGGCGCGCGATCTCGTGCGCCGGCCGGCCGGTGATGTCCAGGCCATGCCAGAGGACCCGTCCGGCGGTCGGCGGGAAGACGCCGGTGATGACGTTGAACAGGGTCGTCTTGCCCGAGCCGTTCGGCCCGACGATGCCGAGGATCTGGTCCAGGCCGACCGCGAGGTCGACGCCGGCGAGAGCGGCGACCCCGCCGAACGACTTGGACAAGCCGGCGACCTCGAGCGCTACCGCCCCGGGCCCCGCCGCAGGGTCGCCCGGCCGCCGGGCCGCTCCGGGCGTCAGGTCCGCCATGGCCGGCTCACGAGCCATCGGTAGGCGTCGATCAGGCCGGCGATCAGGCCGCCCGGCAGGAGCATGATGACCGCGATCAGACCGATGCCGTAGGCGATCCGGGAGTCGACCGGGTCGAGCTTCAGGACCTCCGGCAGAAAGTTCACGATGATCGCCCCGCCCAGGGGGCCATAGAGCATGCGCGGCCCGCCCAGCATCACCATGAGCGCGAGGTAGACGCTCGGGAAGGGGCCGTAGAGCGTCGGCGAGATGTGGCGGAGGAAGTAGGCATCGAGGGCGCCGGCCGCGCCCGCGAACAGGCCGCTGACCATGAAGGCGCCGAGCTTGTGCAGGCCGGTGTTGATGCCGATCGAGCGGGCGAGGGGCTCGTTCTCGCGGATCGCCCGGAGCGTGCGGCCGTAGGCCGAGTTCGCGATCAGGTGGGTCGCCAGGATGCTGATCAGCACCGCGCCGACGACCAGAAGATAGAAGTTGCGCGTCTTGTCCAGATTGACCCCGAACAGCCAGCCGATCGGCCCGAGGTCGAGGCCGGTCGCAGCACCCGTGAAGCTGCCGCCGTTGGTCAGGATGATCGAGAACAGCGCGCCGAAGGCGAAGGTGATGATGATGAAATGATGGCCGCTGACGCGTAGGGACGGCAGGCCGAGCAGCCCCGCGACCAGCGCCGAGGCCGCCATCGCGAACGGCAGCCCCGACCAGAAGCCCATGCCGAGATCGCCCGCCAGGATCGCCGCCGTATACCCGCCCACGCCCATCAGCGCGGCGTGGCCGACCGACAGGATCCCCGCCTGACCGAACAGCACGCTCAGGCCGTAGAGGGCCACGGTCGCGATTCCGGTCGAGATCGCAACCGACAGGAAGCGGTAGCTCGGACCCAGCCACGGCACCGCGACCAGCACGACAATGACGATCGCCGCCACCACCAGGCCTTCGCCGGCCGCGCGGGATGATGCGCCGGAGCGCCGCCGGTCGCCGGATGCGGATGCCGACACGGCACCTCCGGCGGTCGCCGGGCGGCCGTCGTCGGCCGACCCGCTAAGCACTCTTCGGCCCCTCGGTGCCACCCAGGAGCCCCTGCGGCCGCAGCAGGAGAATCAGGATCATCAGGCCGAAGGAATAGGCGTCGGTCCATTGCGCGAAGCCGTAGCCGGCGCTGAGGCCGTCCATCAGGCCGAGCACGATGCCCGCGACCACGGCGCCGGTGACGTTGCCGAGCCCGCCGATCAGCGCGACCGCAAAGCCCTTGACCACCACCACGCTGCCGACGAAGGGCGTGATCGGGAACAGCGCGATCAGCAGCGCGCCGCCGAGGCCGGCCAAGAGGCTGCCGTAGACGAACACGGCGGTGACATAGCGGCGGACCGGAATGCCCATCAGGGCGGCGGTCTCCTGGTCGGCGACGCTCGCCCGCAGTGCCAGGCCATAGCGGCTGCGCGAGATCACGACGAAGGTCAGCGCGACGGCAGCCGCGGTGACCGCGACCACGACCGCGCGGATGATCACGATCCGCACCTCGCCCACCTGCCAGACACCGTCGATCGGAGCGGGGATGCTCTTCTGGTAGGAGTTCCAGATCCGGATGACGACGTGCTGCAGGATCACGATCAGGCCGAGCGAGACGATGAAGCCGTTCATCGGGCGCTCGAGCGTGAAGCGGAACAGCGTGCGCTCGGCGACGAACCCGAGCAGCCCCACGGCGCCCATGGCGATCAGGAGCGCGGCTGTGAAGCTCATGCCGTGGCTGACCAGCGCCCAGGTCACGATGCCGCCCACCATCAGGAACTCGCCGTGGGCGAAGTTGATGAGGCCGGTCAGGCCGAAGATCAGGGTGATCCCGATCCCGATCAGCACGTTGATGCTCGCCACGGACAGGCTGTTGACGAGTTGCTGGATGAAGATGTCCACGGGCGCGATCTCAGCAGCAGACCGATCCGAGGCGGGCAGGGGCGGGTGAGGCCCTCGGACTCTCCCGCCCCCAAGATGCTATCGGTACCGGCCTCAGCCGCCCGGATCGCCCGGCGGCGGGCTTGCCGGCGGCTGCTCGACCGCACACTCGAACTTGTCGTAGGTGTTGGGCTCGACCCGGCAGACCTCGGTCGCGAACGTCACCTGATGATGGGCGTTGAAGACCAGCGGCACGGCCGAGACCACGCCTTGATAGTTGGACTTGAGCAGCTGGTCGACGACCGCGTCCGGGTCGTCGAGCCTGCCGACCGCCTGAAGCGCCTTCACGTACCAGTGCACATAGTCGTAGTAGAGCAGCGACACCGAGGCCTGCGGCCCCTTCTGGGCGCCTAAGGCAAAGTAGCGCTCGAAGTAGTCCGTGACCTGCTTGAGCGGCGATGCGCCCCAGCACATCGGCACGCAGCTCATGGTGGTCGGGATGCCCAACTCGATCTTGCGGTCCTGCCAGACGCCCGGATCGACCCCCATCACGAAATAGGCGGGTGCCACGTCGAGCTGCACGGCCTGGGGATAGGCCACGAGAGTCTCGTCGGGATTGTACCAGATGTGCACGATGTCGGGATTCATGCCCTTGATGCGGGTCAGGAGCGGCGTGAAGTCGGTCGTGTCCGGCGGATAGTAGACCAGATCGACCTTCTGGCCGAGCGCCTCGAGCGCCAGGACATAGTGCTTCGAGAGATACTGGCCGCCGAGGTCGTTGGCCACGAACACGACCGAGTGCTCGGGCTTCTTCTTCATCAGCGGCGTCAGCAGCTTGAGCACGCCGCGGGCGGTGCTGCCGCTGCGCTGGAATTCCTGCGGCTCGGTCTGGAACACGTAGTGGTTCGGCCCGTCGGGCGCCACGCTCTGGTCGTCGAGGCCGCCGCCGAGCGAGCTGTTGCCGGTGAACTGCAGGACCTTGGCCGGGCCGGTGATCTTGGTCATCGCGATCGAGAAATCGTGCGATTCGGTGCCGAAGATCGCCGACACCCCGACGTCGTTGACGAGCTCGCGCGCGGCCGCGATCGCGGTGTCGATGTTGGTCCGGTCGTCGCGGATCTCGAGCTGGACCGTGTAGGTCTTGCCGCCGATCTTGACGCCGCCGGCATCGTTGATCTCCTTCGCGGCCAGGCGCGCCGCCGCCGGGATCGTGTTGCCCGCCGAGACGAACGCGCCGGATTCCGCGGCCACGACCCCGATCTTGATGACGTCGTCGCTCGCCGCCCGGACGTCCGAGGGCGCAAGCGGCAAGGCCGCGAGCGCGACCAGGGGCAGCAGTGGGCTGATGGTTTTCATGGTTGGCTCGGCCTCCCCGACGTGGCACGGGCGGAACCACCAGGCCTGCCGACCTCGATGGACTACCGCGCCACGCTCTTGTGAGTCATATGATGACCATCTATCCTTATCAGCCGCTGGGAGAGGCCGCAAGATGGAAACAGGGGACCGGGGGTTCGGCCGGCTGGAGCGCACGAACCTGACGAGCATTCTCGTCTCGCGGCTCTCCGAGGCGATCCGGAACGGCTCGCTGCAACCGGGCGAGCGGCTGCCGACCGCGGAGCAGATGACGCTCCAGTTCGGCGTCAGCCGCACGGTCGTGCGCGAGGCGGTCGCGGCGCTCAAGGCCGAAGGGCTGGTGTCGTCGCGCCATGGCGTCGGCGTGTTCGTCGAGGCGACGCGACCGCGCGCCTTCCGCATCGACCCCGAGGAGGTCGACCAGCTCCAGGAGATCCTGAAAGTGATGGAGCTGCGCATGAGCGTCGAGATCGAGACCGCCGGGCTCGCGGCCGAGCGCCGCGATGCGGTCCAGCTGCAGCGGGTCAGGGACGCGTTGGAAGCGATCGACGTCGACCTCGAGGCGGGCGACCTCGCCGTACGTTCGGACTTCGCCTTTCACGCCGCGATCGCCGCCGCCACCGGCAACCAGTATTTCTCGCGCTTCCTCGAGTTCCTGGGGCCGCTGATCATCCCGCGCCAGACGCTGACCCGCAGCCATGGCGGCGCCGACGCCGGCTACCTGCGCCGGGTGCAGCTGGAACACCGGCGCATCTTCGAGGCGATCCAGGCGGGCAGCGCCGTGGGCGCCCGGAACGCGATGCGCACCCATCTGATCAACTCCCGCACCCGCTACGGCAGGCTCGCCGCCAGCTATGCCCGCGCGCCGCACGAGGCCCCGTAGCGGCGCGCCCGTCGACGCCCGTGCGCTCCCGGCCGGACGGTGGCGGTGGCGAGGCTACCCTTGCGACCGTCCCGGCACCGGACCGACGGCCGGCCTTACCACTTGAATCCTGCTCACGTCGCCGGCAGGCTTTGCGCATGGCCGAACCGACCACCCCCCTGCCGCCGTTCGCAGCGCTGCGCGCCTTTCACGCCGCCGCCCGGCACCGCCGGTTCCGCGACGCCGCGCTCAGCCTCGGCGTCACCGAGTTGGCGATCAGCCACCAGGTCCGGCGGCTCGAGGACTTCCTGCGCACCGCCCTGTTCGACCGCTCCGGGCCCGGCGTCCGCCTGACCGCGGCCGGCCGGCGCTATCTCGAGCAGATCGACCCCGCGCTCCGCCAGATCCAGGCGGCAACCGAAGCCCTCCTGCGCCCGACCGGCCGCAAGGTCGCGCGCCTGACCCTGCCGCCCTCGCTCGCCGCCACCTGGCTGATCCCGCATCTTGGCGCCTTCGAGCATGCGCACCCGGACCTCGACCTGCAGCTGGTGCCGACCACCCGGGTGGTCGACCTGAAGCGCGACCAGGTCGATCTCGCGGTCCGTCACGGCCGCGGCGCCTGGCCCGGGATCGACGCCACCTTCCTTCTGGCCGAGACCGCGCTGCCGGTCTGCGCCCCCGGCTATCTGACCCCCGGCCCGGACGAGGACCCGCTGGCCGGCCTGCAGCGCGTGCGCCTGATCGTCAACGCCCGCTTTCCCAACGAGTGGGAGGAATGGGCCCGCGCCCGCGGCCTGGCGCCGCCGACGCTGACCGGCGCGATCGAGCTCGACGGCATCGAGCAGGCGCTCCAGGTCGCCGAGAGCGGGCACGGCCTCGCCATCGGCCGCCGGCCCATGGTCGACGAGCGCCTCGCCCGCGGCACGCTGGTCGCCCCCTTCGGCGCCGGCGATCCGACCGGGGCGGCCTACTACCTGTGCCGGCCGGCCGACCTGCCGCCGACCGCCGTGGCGCGGCGCCTGGAGCATTGGCTGCGCGCGCTCGCCGCTGCCACTTGAAGGCCGTTCAAGTCGCCCTGAACCGAACTCGCTGGCGCCGCCCGGCCGCCGCACCTACGTCTCCTGGCGATGGCAGCCGTGGCCCTCTGCCGGCCACGCCAACCGAGGAGGCAAGCCCCATGACCCAGGCCGTCCTTGCGACCGCCCCCACCGCCGCGGCCCACCGGGCCTCTGCCGAGGTCGCGACTGCGGGCGTCGCCCCTGCGGACGTGAGGGCTCAGCTGACCTTCATCACGCCGTCGGCCACCAAGCCCGTGTTCCACAGCTCCGCCATCACCGGCGGCGCGCCGCGGGTGTTCTTCGACACCGAGCGCCACGAGGTCGTGATCCGCGATCTGCGGCCGCTCGCCGACGCGCTGTCGCTCGACCACGAGGGCTTCGAATTGCGCCAGCACGAGACCGCGGTCCGCGACCTCTACGACGACGACGCGCTCGAGAACGCCTACTACCCGGAGATCGAGGCCCTGCTGCGGGCCGTGACCGGGGCCAGCCGGGTCGTCATCTTCGATGCCACCCGGCGCGCCGACGCCGGCGCGGGGGCGAAGAACCGCGACGGCCTGCGCGGCCCGGCGAGCCGCGTGCACGTCGACTACACCCAAAAGAGCGGCCCGCAGCGGGTCAAGGACCTGCTCGGCGAAGCCGAGGCCGCCCGCCTCGCCGCGTCCGGCGCCAGGATCATCCAGATCAACGTCTGGCGGCCGATCCGCGGCCCCGTCGAGCGCTCGCCGCTGGCGCTGGCCGACGCCTCGAGCGTGCGACCCGAGGACCTGATCGCCACCGACCAGATCTTCCCCGACCGGGTCGGCGAGATCTATCACCTCGCCCACAACCCCTCGCAACGCTGGTACTACGCGCCCGCGATGACCCCGGACGAGGTCCTGCTGATCAAGGGCTGGGACAGCCTTGCCGACGGCCGCGCCCGCTTCACCCCGCACGGCGCCTTCGACCTGCCCGACACGCCCAAGGACGCCGCCCCGCGCGAGAGCATCGAGGTCCGGACGCTCGTGGTGATCGAGGCCTGAGAGCCTCGGTCTGCGAGGTCGCCGCACCGCGAAGCTGCGGCGACGGGGGCCAATGGATGGGTCATCGGCCCCGCGGGTGACCTGGCTCAGGGCCGCTCCGGCAATCCTCCAGCCGGCCGGGCGGCTGCTGAAGCGTGAGCTCGTGGCGCGGTGTCTGAGCCTCGCTCGGCTCGCGCAGAGCCTCGGCGTGCGTTCGGCCCGGATCGACGACACCCTCAACGGCCGCCGCCCGATCAACGCCCGACGCTCTCGCCCGCGGACACGCCTTGCCGACTCCCGTGCCGCTGCCAGGCGCGCACGCCGTCGGTCACGCGTTCGTAGAAGTTCGTCGAGCCCGCCGCCGCCTCGACGCCGCCGAGCCGCAGTCGCTCCCGGACCTCGTCGCGCACACGGGCGAAGGCGACGGTGATCCCCTGGCTTCGCAACTCCTTGATACCGTTCAGCAGCGCGTCGCAGGCGCTGGTGTCCACGAAGTTCACCGAACCCATGTCCAAAAGCACGTGCCTGGCCGGCGGGCGGCTCGCGGCCAGCGCAGCCTTCACCCCCTCGCCGAGGTGATCGATGCTGGCAAAGAACAGGTCGCCGCCGCCGCGCCAGATCAGCAGCCCGGGAAAGGTGACCGCTTCGGGGTGGCGCTCGACGTCGCGATAGGCCTCCTCGCCGGGCAGCTGGCCGAGCACCGCGCCTTGCGGGTGGCTGGTTCGATAGATCAACATCAGCAGCGCCAGCACCACGCCGAGGCCGATGCCCTGGAGCACGCCCAGCGTCAGCTCGCCCGCGATGACGACCACGGCCATGGCAAACTCCCAGCGGCTTCGCGCGAGCAGGTCACGCAGATAGCCGGGCTTCGAGAGATGCAGCATGGCCGCGATGACGATGGCGGCCAGCGCCGGGTGCGGCATGCCCCGAAACAGCGGGGTCAGCAGAACCAGCGTGAGGAAGCAGAAGAGCGCGGCGACGAGGTTGGCGATCTGGGTGCGGGCGCCGGCGGCCATGGCCACGGAGGTCTTGGACAGGCTGCCGACGACCAGGAAGCCGCCGAACAGGCCGCTCAGGATGTTGGCGGGCCCGTGGGCGACCAGCTCCTGGTTCGGATCGATGGTGCCGCCACCCTGCATGGCCGCGGCCTTGGCCCCGCCGAGCGCCTCGGCATAGCCGACCAGCACGATGGCGAGCGCGCCGGGCGCGAGCTGCTGCAGGATCGCAGGGTCGAGGTTGGGCAGGATGAGGTGGGGCAGGCCGGACGGGAGGTGGCCGACCACGGCTACCCCGGCCGCTTCGCCGCCGAGCAGGCCAACGAGGACCGTGGCCACGACCGCGACGACCAGAGCCGCGGGGACGCGCGGTGCCAGATGGCGGAGCAGCTGCATGGCGATCAGGCTGAGCAGGCCGGTCAGCACCGGGGCGAGCGACGCATCGGGCAGATGCTGCAGCACAAAGCGGAGTTTGCCGAAGAAATTGCCCGAGCCGCTGTCGATGCCCAGCAGATGCGGCACCTGGCCGATGATGGTGACGCAGACCAGCCCTTCGATGAAGCCGCGCATCACCGGCGTCGGGATGAAGGCCGCGACCCAGCCCATGCGCAGCGCGCCGAAGAGCAGGAAGAAGGCGCCGATCAGGATGGCAAGCGTGGAGGTCAGCGCATTGAAGTCCGCACTCCCCTGCGCCGCGATCGCGCCCACGGTCAGCGCCGAGATCAGGCCGGTGGCGGTGTCCGGGCCGACGACGAGCAGGCGCGAGGTGCCCAAGAGCGCGTAGGCGACCAAGGGCGGGACGATGGTATAGAGCCCCATGATCGGCGGCACGCCGACGATGCCGGCATAGGCCATGCCCTCCGGCACCATGACCGCCCAGACGGCGAGACCGGCCAGAACGTCGGGCAGCAACCAATCGCGCCGGTAGGAGGGAAGCCAGCCGAGGATGGGCAACAGCCGCTGCACGATGGAAGCAGGGCGGGCCGCGATAGGCATGATTGGTCGTCTCCCGGATTGGCGCCAAAATGCCGCAGAGTTCGTATGATCTGGGAAGCCGTGGCGTCAGTAATTTCCGCTTTGCGCGGGTTGGACCTCGATGTCTGGGTTTGACACTGCTTATGCGCCTTGAACGCCGCCAAGATGCCCCAGGATCCCAGTCCCTTTCCACCGCGCTTGCCGGCTGCCCAAGCTGCCGGCGGTCATCGTGGCTGGCCTGGCTGCCGGAGCCTCGAGCCGCCGACCCGGGCGGACCCGAGGCGCGCCAGCGCCCAGGTCCAGGGCTACACTTGTGATCGACTACCACACTGACCCCCGAGGGCGACGTCGACGGCTGTCGTCCTGACGCGACGGCAGCGCAGCGTCCATGTGCCGCCGCATCTCTCGACGGCCCTGGTCTACCTCGCGCGGCCCGGCGACGACGTGACGGTGCTCAGCCGACCCGCCCTGAGCGTGGCGGCCCGGCGAGGCCACGGAGGTCCGACACCGCGGTGCGCCCGGGCCGGCTACTTCGCTGAACCGGCACGCAGTTCCGAGCGCGGAGCTGCAAGAAGCCAGTACAAGGATCGCCCTGGCCCGATGCGGGTCCGCGGCGCCGAGATCGCCCAATTCGTCCTGCGCGGCCGCCGAAGCGCGGCTTAACGGGGCCGCATGCTCGAGGACGGGACCGTGCTGCGCATGCCGCCCAAGGAAGCGGCACGCGAGATCGCCCGCCTGGCGCCTGGCCGGACGGTGACTGCCGAAGGGCCCGGCCTGGTCACGCCCATGGGCCGGATCGTCGAGGTCCGAAAGCTCGACTAGATATTACCTCCGAAAAGGTTGCCCCGTTGAGGACCGGGCTGTGTACAAAGAGTCCTGACCCCGTTTCTCCCCTGCCAAACTGAAAGGCGACCGTGGGGGGCAATGGGCCATGACCGTGAACGGACCGGGGCGGATCTGCTTCGAGTTCCGCAAGGGCGATGCCTACGACGTCGAGATCGTCGACTACCACAAGAGGCCAGGGACATGCCTCCTATCGCGCACCCCGGACGGCTCCTGAAGCGCGAGCTCGAGGCTCGTGGCCTGAGCGCCAATCGGCTCGCGCTCGACCTCGGCGTGCCCTCGGGCCGGATCACCGACATCCTGAACGGGCGCCGCGGGATCACGGCGGACACGGCGGTCCGCCTGGGCCGCTACTTCGGCAACCGGGCGCAGTTCTGGCTCGACCTGCAGAGCCAGTACGAGATCGCCCTGGTCGAGCGCGACCGCGGCGCCGAGATCGCGCAACGCGTCCGCCCCGCCGACGCGGCTTGAATGCCCGACCGTCCTGCTAAGTCCTAGCCGCGTGAACCTCTAATCCCTCCCTTGAGGATATTCTCTTAGTATGCGCCGTCCTTCGTCGGTCAAATGATACCCGCCTCCCGATTGCGCTTCGACCCATCCGAGGTCTTCGCATTCTTCGGCATCACTGCGATTCGTGAAGGTCAAGTCGCCTTTCTCGGACGATTGGATATCCCGCAGCACCTTGTGCTGTCTTTCTGTCGGTCTTCGCCCCATTGGGCTTTCCTTCTCCTTCAGCTGCCGTTAACCTGTTCAAAGTCACTATTAGCTAGCCTTAATGGAATTCTGAATGCGTGTGACCACCGGCATCCAGAGCGGTCGCTCGCTTTCGCGGTAACTGAGACCAATCCGGAGGAAGTCCTTTCTCCGTATCACCTGAATGAGTTCGTCAACGACTGGGCCGCTAGGTGCGGAGCGGCGATAGGAGAAAACGATGGCCGGCCAGCCTCCGACGTTTATCACCTCGATCCCCAAGGTCTCTAGAAAGCTAGAGCCTTGCAAGGGGAGTGACTGGCGCAGTTCGGCTTCGAAGGCTCCCCCAAGTTGCGCCAATTCGGTCTTGGTCAAAGCACGGATTTCCTCTGGCGCAGCATACGGGGGCTGGATCCTTGTGACACGCAAGGCGGCATATGTCATCGGGGGCCATGAATTTGCTGCAATGAGAACCGTCTCATTGTCCTCAGACGTTGGAATTCCGCGGAGATCGAGCACGGCGTCACGCGAGGTTTGGATCAGCTTGTTAATCGTATCATCCAGGATCCACCAGTCTCTCGGGACGTCAATTGCAACATCGAAAGGTAAGGTAAGCGTCACGAAGCTGGAGCTATGAGGCGTAGCTTCCACAGAGATGTTTGTACGTGCAGGAGAATTAGAGAAGCTGCTAATCTTTTGGGTTGGATGAGACGCAGAAGGATGACCAGCGGACGTGAGAAACTCATTGAGCCCTGGCTGCGGGTAGCCCAACGAAGCTCCTCCAACAGTGAGGTTCATGATAGAGACGTCGTCGGCAAAAAGGTGGACCTCGTAGGTGGTTGGTCTTCCGGAAACCACCTTCCAGCCACGGGCGAGGCCATGCACAAAGCCGGTTGAACTCGACAAAGTCGAACTTAACGTCCATCAGGCCACTGCGCTCGGCGTGATTGCGCAGCTCCGCCATTAGTGCTTCTCTTGTCGGCGCTAACCCCGCCTCTGTGGCAAAGCACTCTGCCCGCATCAAGGTATCGGACCCGTAAAAGTCCGCCTGGGTCACCAGCGATCCGCCCGGACCGACGGTTTCTTTCCGCTCCGGTTCCCCCGGAAACGAGGCTGAGAAAGTACAGCTCGGCGTCTGGAAGACGAACGACGCGGTCGTTCGTCGAAATTCGAGGTCGCTGTAGAGCGAATAAGCGACGATGGCCAGCACAACCATACCAACCGCTGTCGGCGGAGCAGCTGAGGCTATCGGCTTCCGATAGAAAAGGACCATCACGGTCGGTACGAGCGCGGCAAATAGGAACAGTCCTACAACGCGCCCCATCGTCTGACCGAGGCTCAATGCCGAGAGGTTGAAAGCAGCCACGCCGGCATCCAGCAGGCGCAGCAGCGAGCCGACCACCACGGCGGCCGCAAGCAGGACAAGATACATACGCTTCACGGACATTCCGCTAGCCATATTCGCGCTCAGGTAGAATTACAACGGGAAATGCGTAACTAAAGGCAAAAATTTGCGGTGTCAGTCCGTCGCCGGAACAGGGTCGGGGCGGTAGCGGCGGACGTCGATTTCGGCGCTACGGCCGCGGATCTGGGCGGCGTCGTAGCCGGCCTGCATGCGCAGCAGCAGGTCCATGCTCACCCCGAACGCCTTCTCCAGGCGGAGCGCCATCTCGGCCGTGAGCGCGCTCTTGCCGTTGGCGAGGTCGGACAACGTCGCGCGGCGCACGCCGAGGATCTCGGCCGCCTTGGTGATCGACAGGTCGAACGGTCGCAATACCTCCTCGCGGATCACCGCGCCAGGATGCGGCGGGTTCTTCATCGGCATCCCACGAGCCCTTCTCATGGTGGTCCTCGAAGTCGACGTCGGTCACCCGTGCTGCCACGCAGCTGGAACGTGATCCCTCGGTTGCGGGTGACGGTGACCGCGTACCGACCTCGGCGATCACCCCTTTAGGCCTGCAACGCCGAAGGCGCCACTTCTGTCCACTCGTGAGGACAGCCTCTGACTTGATGGCTCCATCCATCCTCCAGAATCCTGCATCTATCGCCACATCAAAAATCGTCACGAACTAGCTCACGTAGAAAGAAAAATGGCGTGCAGAGTCAAGATGATGCATCAATGAGATCCATGGATGGAGGCGATCAATCTGCGAGTCTGGCGGCGACGGTCGCCAGCCATAGTTCCGGCGCGCGACACTCGCAGATCAGCGTGCGCCACAAGTGGCGCATGGTGTCACCAGAAGTGACGCATCGATGGCGCATCGCAAGTAATTGTCCGGATCAATTCAGTCTTCTTGAGTCGGCGATAACCTCGGAAGCACTTGGGTCGCACGAGAAGCCATTACATGGCGGCAGGCGGAAGATGCACCGGACCGATGATGTCATAGGCCGTTATCCGAGCATCCGCAGCGCTGGATTGTCGTCGCCTCGGGTCAAGCAACTCAAGACCGAGGCCCGGCAATGAGGATGGATCAATCGACGCGCCCGGGCGCTGGATGCTGCCGAGCGCCTGGGCGGGCGTGACGGCGAACCTGGGCCGCGGGGTGGCCGGCATGCGCAGCGCCAGGTCCGCGGGTCCCGGCGCACGCCGGGGATGCCTCGTGGGGATGACGCAAGGCTGCGGCTTTGCTAGGATCGAGCGATGAAGCGCAAGGAGAGCGGGTCGGCCGCCGCCTATACCTATACCGTGCTCCTGCAACCGGAGCCCGAGGGCGGGTATACCGTGACCTGTCCGGCGCTCCCGGGCCTCGTCACCTATGGCGGGACCCTGGACGAGGCGCGCGCGATGGCCGCGGATGCGATCCGGGGCTACCTCGAGTGCCTGCGCGAGGACGGCCTGCCGATCCCCGAGAGCGATCCCGCGCCGGCGCCCTTGGTCGACCGGGTGAGCGTGAAAGCCGCTGAATGAGGCGTCGGCGGCTGCCGGCGCGGTCGGCGGACGCGGTGGTGCGCGCCCTCGAACCGGCGGGCTTCGCCGTCCACCGAATCAAGGGCAGCCATCACCACCTGCGTAATCCTGACCGACCGGCGGCGCGCCCGGTGGTGCCGGTCCATCGCGGCGATCTACCGCCGGGCACGCCGCGGGCAATCATCAGGCAGGCCGGCCTCACCGTGGCGGAGTTCCTCGATCTGCGGTGACGCGCTCCTCTCCTCGCCAGCGGATGGTGGCCGGCTCAGGTCATGCTGTCCGGCAGGACCGCCTCGCGCTCGCGGATGAAGGCCAGGAGCGCCTCGTCGATCGCCGGGTCGAGGGCAGGGGGCTCGTAGTTGTCGAGCAGGTGGCGGGCGGCCTCGAGGCCGCGGGTGTTGGCGTCCTTGGAACCGTCCAGCTCCCACTGCTCGAAGCTGTTGTTGTCGAGCAGCTCGGGCATGAAGAACGCGGTCTGGAAGTGCTCGCGGGTGTGCGCCGTGCCGAGATAGTGGCCGCCCGGGCCGATCTCGCGGACCGCGGCGAGCGCCGCCTCGAAGTCGCCGAACTGGGGCCCCTGGCCCAGCTGGTAGAACATCTCGATCTGCTCGCAGTCGAGCACGAACTTGGCGAACGACGCCCCGAGCCCGGCCTCGTTCCAGCCGGCGCTGTGCATGATGAAGTTGGCGCCGCTCAAGAAAACCGCCCACATGGTCTGGATCGATTCGTAGGCGGCCTGGGCGTCGACCCGCTTGGAGCCGGCGATCATGCCCGAGGACCGGAGCGGCAGGCGGTATTTGCGCGCGAGCTGGCCGATCATCAGGTTCATGAACGCGATCTCGGGGGTGCCCGCCATCGGCGCGCCCGAGCGCATCGAGACCGCGGCCAGGAAGTGGCCGTAGACCATCGGCGCGCCCGGGCGGCAGAGCTGGGCGAACGCGATCCCGGCCAGCGCCTCGGCGTTCAGCTGCGCGACCGAGCCGACCGCCGAGGCCGGCGTGTTGGCGCCCGCCAGCACGAACGGCGAGACGATCACCGACTGGTTGGCGCGGGCGTAGACCTTGAGCGCGCCGAGCATGGTCTCGTCCCAGACCAGGGGCGAATTGCAGTTGACCAGCGCCATGATCACCGTGTGCTCATCGACGAAGGCGTCGCCGAACAGGATGCGCGCCATGCGGACGGCGTCGGCCGCGCGCTCGGGCGCGGTCACCGGCCCCATGAACGGCTTGTCGGAGTGCTTGATCGCGCTGTAGGTGATGTGCAAATGACGCTTGGGGATCGCGATGTCGACCGGCTCGCAGATCACCGCCCCCGTATTGTGCATCGCGGGCGCCATGTAGGCGAGCTTGTGGAACTGGTTGAGGTCGGCAAGCGTGCCGTAGCGGCGCTGGTTGTCGAAGTCGTAGACGAACGGTGAGCCGTAGGTCGGTGCGAATGCGACCTTGTTGCCGCCGATCTCGGTGTTGCGCTCGGGATTGCGCGCGTGCACCGTGAAGCGGCTCGGGTTTTTCGCCACCAGGCTCATCAGCAGCTGGCGCGGGATGCGCACCCGGAAACGCTCGACCTCGGCGCCGGCGTCCCGCCACATCTGCGCCGCCTCGGCATCGCGAAAGTCGATCCCGATCTGCTCCAGGATCTGCAGGGAGGCCTCGTGGATCCGCTCGAGGCCCTCCTGGTTCAGGACCTCGTAAACCGGGATCGTCCGCTCCAGCACCGGGAGCGCCCGGATGGTGATCGCGGTCCGCGCCTGACGCCTCGCCTCGCGCCCGCCGCGGCGGCCCTCGTGCGCTGTTGCGGCCATGACTCTTCCCCACCTCTGCCTGCGCTTCGTTCGATCGAGCATAGCCGAGTTCGTCGCCACCGCACCATGGCGTGGCCGACCTCGAGCCGCCGATTTTCGACATGAGCCCGGAGCGGACGGGCGGCTCAGTCGCGGCCGTAGTGCCGGCGCATGAAGTCCGGGGAAAACTTGCCGCTCGCCCGGTCCTCGGTGAGCGCCCCGCCATCGCGCTCGCCGGGCGGACCGTAGCCGCCGGCACCCGGGGTCTCGACCACCAGCGCCTGCTCGGGCGACAGCCTGATCTCGCCCGGCTTGTCGTGGATCCGCCGCCGGCTGCCGTCGGCGTTCGATGATCAGGAATTGCCCGGACCCGCCGGGTCCCCCGCCGAACAGGCCCCAGGGCTGGTGGCGGAAGCGCTCGCCGACGCCGTTGAAGAGACAGTCGCAAAGCGGCCGGACCACGCGCCGCAGCCCGAGGCCGCCGCGAAAGCGGCCGGCGCCGCCGGAATCCGGGATCAGGCTGTACTCCTCGACCAGGAGCGGGTACTCGAGCTCGATCGCCTCGACCGGCAGGTTGGAGGTGTTGGTGATGCCGACCTGGACGCCATCCTTGCCGTCCTTCATCGGCCGGCCGCCCATGCCGCCGCCCAGCGTCTCGAGATAGACGAACGGGCGGCCGGTGCGCGGATCGGTGCCGGCGAACACCGCCATCGAGTTGGCGCCGTTGGCGGCGGCGACCGCACGCTCCGGGAGGGCCTGGGCGAGCGCGCCGAGCACCACGTCGATGATCCGCTGGCTGGTATGGGCGCGCGAGCTGACCGGCGCCGGGAATACGGCATTGACCAGCGTCCCCCGCGGGGCCTCGACCTCGAGCACATCCAGCATGCCCTGATTGTTGGGCATTTCCGGGTCGAGCAGCGCCTTCAGCGCATAGCCGACCGCGGCCACGGTCGCGTTGAGGGTGACGTTGATGCTGCCCGGAACCTGGGCTGCTGTGCCGGCAAAATCGAAGCGGATGCGATCGCCCGCGACGGTGATCTCGACCTGGATCGGGATGTCGAAGGCGTCCAGGCCGTCGCCGTCCATGACGTCGGCAAAGCGGTAGCTGCCGTCCGGAATGGCGCGGATCGCGGCCCGCATGCGTTGGCCGGTGCGGGCGATCAGCTGTTCGAAGGCCGCCACCACGACCCCCCTGCCATGACTTCTGGAGCACTTCCTCGAGGCGCCGGACGCCGAGCCTCGCGGCCGCGATCTGGGCGAAGTAGTCGCCGCGGCGCTCCTCCGGCACGCGCACGTTCAGGAGCAAAAGATCGAGCAGGTCCTGCTGCAGGACGCCCGCCCGGAACAGTTTCAGGACCGGGATGCGCAGCCCCTCCTGAAAGATCTCGGACATCCCGCCCGCCATGCTCCCGGGCGCCATGCCGCCGATGTCGGCGTGATGGGCGATGTTGCAGACGAAGGCGACAAGCTCGCCGCCTGCGAACACCGGCATTGCCACGTTGACGTCGGGCAGGTGGGTGCCGCCGGCGACGAACGGGTCGTTGGCGACGAACAGGTCGCCCGGATGGATCTGGTCCTCGGGATATTTCGTCAGCAGGGCTGCCATCAGGCCCCACATCGAGGCGAGGTGGATCGGCAGCGACTGCTGGGCCTGGGCCACGAGCCGGCCCCGCCGGTCCATGATCGTGGTCGAGTGGTCGTGGCGCTCCTTGATGTTGGTCGAATAGGCGCTCCGCATCAGCGCGACGAAGCTCTCGTCGGTCACCGAGCGGAGCGCGTTCGCCAGGATCTCGAGCGTGATCGGATCGAGCTGCGGTGTGGCGTCGGTCATGATGCAAGCTCGATCAGGATGTTGTTGGCGGCATCGACGTTCGCCCGATCCCCCGGGAAGATCAGGGTCGTGGCGTCGAGCTGTTCGATCACGGCGGGGCCGATGAGCCGCTGTCCCGGTGCCAGCGCCGCCCGCCCGAAGACCGGGGTCATGAGGGCGGCATCGGGTCCGAACCAGACCGCGCGCTCTTCGATCAACTCCGGCGCCGCCACGATCGGCCCGACCGGCTCGGGTGTCGGCGCCCGATGCAGCCGCCCGCGCGCGGTCAGCCGGAAATTCACGATCTCGACCGGGTCATGCGGGTTGCAATAGCCGTAGGCCGCCTCGTGTGCCGCGAAAAAATGCGCGCGCAGACCGGCCGCGTCCGGGAGCGCGTCGATTGCGTACGGCACGGCGAGCTCGAAGTTCTGGCCGACATAGCGGAGATCCAGGCTGAGCTCGAGCCGGCGATGTGCCGGCGGCACCTGCTCATGTTCGAACCACGTCTCAGCATGTCGTCGTAACACATTGATCTGGATTTGGATCATGCTCTCCGTGGAGGAATTGACCGGAAGCCGCTGACCGGCCACGAAGTCTTCCTTGAGGTCCGAGACGACGAGGCCCTGGGCGCAGAGGATGCCGGGCGCCGCCGGCACCAGGATCCGGCGCATGCCGAGCGCCTTCGCGACCGCGCGCGCGTGCAGCGGCCCGGCGCCGCCGAACGGCATCAAGGCGAACCGGCGCGGATCGTGCCCGCGCTCGACCGAGATCGTGCGGATCGCGCGCACCATGTTGGCGGCGACGATGCCGAGCACACCGTGTGCGGTGCGCTCGAGAGGAAAGCCGAGGCGCCGCGCAAGCGGCGCGAGCGCGGCCTCTGCTGCGCCAACGTCGAGCGCCATCCGGCCGCCGAGCAGGCCCTTGGGCGCCAGGCGGCCGAGCACCAGATTGGCATCGGTCACGGTCGGCTCGCGGCCGCCCAGACCGTAGCAGGCGGGGCCGGGCAGGGCGCCGGCGCTGGTCGGGCCGACCTTGAGCAGCCCATCCTTCTCGAACCAGGCAATCGATCCGCCGCCCGCGCCCACGGTGTGGATGTCGACCATCGGGAGGCGGATCGGGAAGTCGGCGACCTGGCGGTCGAACCCGATCGCCGCGCGGCCGTCCCGGATGAGGGCGACATCGGCGCTGGTGCCGCCCATGTCCAGGGTGATCACGTTCGGGCAGCCGGCCGCGGCCGCGACCTCGACCGCCCCGACCACGCCCGCGGCCGGGCCGGAGAGCGCGGTCCGGACCGGCAGCCGGCAGGCGCGCGGAAGGGACATCAGCCCGCCGCTCGACTGGTTGATGCCGACCTCGGCGTCGGGCAGCCGCTCAGCCAGCGCCGCCTGCAGCCGGCTTAGGTAGCGGACCATGACCGGCTGCAGATAGGCGTTCAGCGCCGTGGTCGAGAAGCGCTCGTACTCGCGGAACTCCGGCTGGACCTCGGACGACAGCGACAGGTGGAGGTCGGGCAGGGCCGCCTGCAGCGCTTTGGCGATCGCCTGCTCATGGGCCGGGTTCAGATAGCCGAACAGGCAGCAGACCGCGCAGGCCTCGGCGCCGGACGCCCGGACGGCCGCGATCGCCAAGGCCAGGTCGACCGGGTCGAGCGGGCGATGGACCGAACCGTCGGCGAGGATCCGCTCGGTCACCTCGAAGCGGCGCTCGCGCGGCACGAGCGGCGGCGGGAAGTCGGCGTAGAGGTCGTACATGTGGGGGCGGATCTGGCGGCCGATCTCGAGCAGGTCGCGAAAGCCGCGGGTGGTGATCAGCGCGACTTTGCCGCCCCTGCGCTGGATCAGCGCGTTGGTGCCGACCGTGGTGCCGTGGCCGAGGCGGCGCACCTTTGCGCCCGACCGGCCAGGCTCGCTCGCGAACGCCTCGATGCCCTCGACGATCGCGCGGCCGGGATCGTCCGGGGTCGAGGGCCGCTTGTGCAGCCAGACCGCGCCGCTCGTCTCGTCCAGCGCGAAAAAGTCGGTGAACGTCCCGCCGACGTCCACCCCGATCGTCCAGCTCAAGCCGCCTCCCGCAATCGCCACGACCGGGCCGTCGTCGCCGCCAACCTTAACGGTTAAAGCGGCAGGCGCGCACGATCAGGCTGTCTCCTTCGAGCCCATAGTCGGGATCGAGCCCACTCCATCCATCGTTCATCCGCTCGAGCCGGCGATGGTTCGAGGCCGTGCGATGGCCCCGTCGATCACGACAGGGTCAGCGTGAACACGAAAGGCGACCCCTTACCGCCGGCGATGAGCGTGTTCTCACCTTTGTGGAGCGGCGCGCTGTCGCGCGGGAAATTGCGTCCGAGAGGGCGGTCGTTGACGACCGTGCCGAGCGAGCTGTTGAGGTCGCGCACCAGCACTTCGCCGTCGCGCACGATCAGGCTGAAATGCGCGCGTGACAACCGATGCGGTGCCGGTTCGCGAATCGCGAGATCGGGCTGAATGGCCGCGGGCGCCTCGTGCCCGCCGGGCTCGCGGCCGACCGTGAACGGCAGGTGGACGATCGGAAGCGGATCCGCACCCATCAACGACCGGGCTGCCGCGGTGGTGGCCACCAGCACGGCCCAAGGCGTCGCCTCGAGCCGGGGTGGCGCCTCGACCAAGTCGCGGTGGCTGGCCTCCTCGGTGGCCTTGGCGGCGTAGAGACCGGCAAGGATGGCGTCGACGTCGCGCAGCCGTGCGCTCATCCGGACGAGCAGCTTGCGTGCCAGCTCGGGGTCGCCGCTCACCCGGTCGAGGAACGCCTGGCGCTCGATAAGCTCGGCCTCCACCCGCGAAGCGGCGCGCACCGTCGCGCTCCGCGGTTGTCCCTCGAGCACGCCCATCTCACCGACGAACTCGCCGGCGTGAACCTGGCCGAGCACAATGGCATCGTCGCCGGCGTCGCGCAGCACGTCGGCGCTGCCCGACAGGATCAGAACCGCGAAGTCGCTCGGATCGCCCTGCCGGAACAGGCTCTCGCCGGTATCGAACTGCTGCAGCATCGCCCGCTCTATCTGAGGTTTATCGTCCGCTTTCCGCGCGCGCGCGTCCAAGGCGGTAGCACAAAGCGATCGCAGAGACGAGCCGCGATAGCGACGGCAGCGAGCGCGTGCCAAAGCGGACCCGCCCTATGCCCGTCACCCGGGCCATTGCTAGACCATCGGCGGCAGGCGCCGGCGGCGGACGCCGGACAGCGCCTGGTAGCCGATCGCGGCCATGATGATGGCACCGCCCGCGAGCGTGAACGCGCTCGGCACCTCGCCGACCCCGAGCCAGACCCAGACGGGCGCCAGCACCAGCTCGGTCATCGCGACCAGCGCCAGCTCGACCGCAGGCACATGGCGGGCGCCGATCGTGAACACTGTCAGGCCCAGGCCGACCTGGACGGTGCCCATCGTCAGGCACAGCAGGAGGTCCCTGGCGCCCAGGACGAAGGCGGCGTAAGGGTCACCCGTGGCCGAGGTGACCGCCACCACCGGCGCGGCGATCGCGGCGGCGGTCAGACCGGCGATCACCACGCCGGGCAGCATGTCGCGGGCGCGCCCGCGACGCAGCAGCACGTTGTAGCCTGCGAACGAGAGGCTCGCGCCGAGCGCCAGAAGGTTGCCCTCGATCGTGCCGATCACCAGGCTGCCGGCGACCATCACGGCGATGCCGGAGAGGGCGAGCGCCATGGCGAGCCAGCTCGACCGCTGGACCTGCTCGCCGAGAAAGGCGCGCCCCAGGATCGCCGCGAAGAACGGTGCCGTGCCGAGCATGAAGACCGCATTGGCGACGCTCGTGTGCTCCAGCGACAGGATGTAGCCGATGAAGCCGCCCGAAAGGCAGACCCCCGCCAGCAACCCGTTCCAGCCGGCGCTGGCGAAGGCCCGGACCAAGCGGCCGCGATGGCGGACGGCGACGATCAGCAGCAGGGTCAGCGCCAGCGACAGCGAGCGGTAGAAGATGATCTGCCAGGCGTCGGCGGCGTCGATCCAGCGCACCAGCAGGCCGCCGGTGCTCCAGAACACCCCGGCGAGCGCCACCAGGAGCACGCCGTAGGTGTATTCCGGGTCCGCCCGGCCGGGCGTCCGGGCGGACGCGGCGGCGTCCGCGACCTGGCTCATCCGACGCCCCGCTCAGGACGTCGGAGCGCCGATCAGGACGCCGGGGTTCATGATCCCGGCCGGGTCCAGGGCCTGCTTGGCCGCCGCCAGCGCGGCGCCGAACAGGGCCGGGCGCTGGCGCTGATACCAGGGCATGTGGTCGCGGCCGACCGCGTGGTGATGAGTGATCGTGCCGCCGCCCGCGATCAGGGCGTCAGAGGCGCCCCGCTTGATATGCCGCCAGGGCTCGATCAGTGCATCAGGCCGGCCCAGCGCGTGGAAGGTGAAATAGGGCGCGGGGCCGTCCGGATAGACGTGGGTGAACCGGCAGGTGACCAGGCCGTCCCGCCCGGTCGCCTCCCGGATCGCCTGCCCGGTCGCGGTCATGACCTGGCTGTGGAACGCCTCGAAGCGGTCCCAGGTGATCGCGGTCTCGAAGGTGTCGCCGATGATCCCGGCCGGGACCTGGAGCTCGCGGGCGTAGGGCATGCGGATGAACGCGGTGCGCCAGGCCTGGGCCGGATTGGCGCCCGGCAGCAGGCGCCCACCGTGGTCCCGGATCAGCTCGAGCGCGAGCGCCTGCCAGGCATCGACCGGGTGATCGGCCGATTCGAACGCCAGCACGAGGAGCGCGTAGCTGCCGTCGTTGACGCCATTCGCGAGGCACTCGTTGGCGTCGACCAGACGCAGGTTGGAGGGATGGAGGCCCGCCTGCGCGACCGCGCGCACCGCCCCGGCACCGGCCAGGAAATCGTCGAACGCGAACGCCGCGCCGGCACGGAAGGTGGGCCGGCCCTGGAGGCGGAGCCAGGCCTCGGTGATCACGCCGAGCGCGCCCTCGGAGCCGATCAGCAGGCGATCGGGGCTGGGCCCGGCGCCCGAGCCAGGCAGGCGCCGACTTTCCAGGATACCGGCCGGGCTCACCGTTCGCAGGCTTTCGACGAAATCGTCGATGTGCGTGTAAAGCGTCGCAAAATGGCCGCCCGAGCGGGTCGCGATCCAGCCGCCGACCGTCGAGAACTCGAAGCTCTGGGGAAAGTGGCGAAGGGTCAGCGCATGCGGCTTCAGCGCAGCCTCGAGCGCGGGGCCCAGCATGCCGCCCTGCACGCGCGCCGCGCGGCTGGTGGGGTCGACCTCGAGCACCCGGTCGAGACCCTTGAGATCGAGGCTGATCGCGCCGGCGAAGCTTTCCCCGACATCCGGCTCGACGCCGCCCACGACGCTCGAGCCACCACCGAACGGGATGACCGCAGCCCGGGCCTCGGTCGCCCAGTCGAGAACGGCAACGACATCCGCCTCGGAGCTAGGTTTGGCAACTAGATCCGGCGCGTTGTTGAAGTCGTGTGCGAAGATCCGCACGGCCTCCGGGAACGACTTGCCGTAGCTGTGCAGGAGGCGCTCGTAGGGCTCGGTCGTGCAAAGCCCTTCGAGCCTGGCCGGCGGCTGCAGGCGGGGTGCCGGTAGCGCTATCTCGCCGACGACTGGCGGCGGCCGGCGCTTGAGGTCGCGGAACCCTAGCCGATCCCGATAGAATCCAAACAGCCGCTGCTCCTCGGCTGGTTCCAGCCCGTGGCCCTCATGCCCCCAGCCCCAGAACTTCCAGCGCTTTTCCGCCATCCCCGGCCTCCCTGCCGTGCCGTCGGAGCAGCATAGCGGCACCCAGTGCGGGTGTCGCCGGATGCTTCGGTTGTGGTATTTTGATTCTCGACAGCCACGGGCGGGCCAGGATCATGGCGACCAGAACCAAGGCCAGAGATACCGACCTTCATGCCTCGGATGCCTATCGCTGGGCGCTGTCTCAGGCCGACGCACTGCGAGGGGCCGGGCGGCCCGCCGAGCTTGATCTCGTCTATCTTGCGGAGGAGATCGAAGCTTTGGCGATCGGCATCAGAAGCGCGGTCCGCTCATGCACGCGCACGATCATCGAGCATCTGCTCAAGCTCGAGCATTCCCAGGCGCGGGAGCCGCGATAGGGCTGGCGGCTGACGGTGCGCGTGCAGCGGAGCGAGCTTCGTGATGACCTGACGGCGAGCCTGAGGCGGCAGCTCGAGGATGGGCTTGCGGAGCTCTACCGCGATGCCCGGGACAACGCGGCGGATGATCTGCGAAGCTACGGGGAGTCCGTCGCCGCGGAGGCTTTGCCGGCGGAGTGCCCGTACAGCCTGGACCAGATCGCCGGCGACTGGGTTCCGGAAGGAGCCACAGCCGCGCCTAGGGCGTGACCGGCGGCAGCAGCAACAGAAGCGTGGTGATCGTGAGCATCGCGAGCGCGGTCGAGATCAGGATCGCGCTGGACGCGGTCTCGATCCCGACCTCGTAGTGCTGGGCGAACACGTAGACATTGAGCCCGACCGGGCAGGCGGCGAAGATCACGCCGGCGTTGACCCACAGACGGTCCAGACCCAGCAGCCAGCCGAAGACGAGGAACGCGAGCAGCGGGTGCAACAACAGCTTGCAGGCGATCATGGCGCCGGCCGGCCCGAGGCTGCCGCCGACCCGGCGCAGACTGAGGGTCGCGCCGAGCGCGAACAGCGCCGATGGCGCCGCCGCCTGGCCGATGAAGGTCAGGGTGTGGTGGACGACCGCCGGCAGGGCGAGGCCGCAAAGGCTCCAGAGGATGCCGCCGACGGTGCCCATGATGATCGGGTTGGCGGCGACCGAGCGCGCCGCCTGGAGCACGATCCGGGTCCGGGTCGCGCTATGGCGGCCGCCCCGGGCGAGCTCCAGGAGCACGGTCACCGAGCTGAACACGACGACGTCGAGGGTGATGATCAGGAGTGCCGGCACGCCGCCCTGGTCGCCAAACAGCCAGAGCAGCAGCGGCAGCGCCAGCATCACCCCGTTCGAGAAGGTCGAGCCGAACGCCTGGATGGTCGTCTCGGCCATGCCCATGCCGAACACCCGGCGGCCGAGACTGGCGCCGGTCAGGAACATCAGGGCCTGGATCGCGAAGTAGCCGCCGAGAAAGCCCCACTCGGTGATCGCCCCGAGATCGGTCTCGGCCATCAGGCGGAAGACGTAGGGCGGGATCGCGAAATTGAAGACGAAGGCGCCGAGCCCGCGGATCCCGGCCTCGCCCAGATAGCCCGCCCGGCCGGCGAACCAGCCGAGCAGGATCACCGCGAACAGCGGCGTCACCGATTCGAGGACGACGCTCACGCGTTGGTTTCGAGATCGTTGCGCGGTCTGCGATTGGCTCGCCGCCGCCTATGCGCCGAGCAATGCAAGCCCGAGCCTCGCCGCCGCTTTGCGCAGCTCGGCACCCTTGCTAGCAAGGGGAACGTGAAGCCGCAGTGCAAGCTCGAGATAAGCAGCGTCGTACACGGTCAGCCGTTCGCTCCGCGCCAGGTTCAGGAGATCCTGGAAGGCGCGGTCGTGCGCCTCGTCATCGATCTCGACTGCGAGCTGTTGCAGCAATTTGACCGATCGACTCAATCCGGCGACGCTCAGTCGACCCCGCCGCTCCGCCATGGCGAGAGCGTTCGCGACCTCCAGCGGCCACAGCGCTGGCGCTACAGCCTCTTCGTCGGCCAGCCGATCGAGCAGTGCATCTGTGACGGGCGAGGCCTCGTCCGCGAAACACCACGCGAGCGCGATCGACGCATCGAGCACGAATGCCGTCACCGGCGTCCTTCATCGATCAGCTCGCGAACCGACACGCCGCCGAGGGTCTGGCCCGAGCGCAGCTCCTTCAACTGCGCGATGGCGCGCCGCCGCTCGTCCCGGCTGGGGCCGCCGACGGGGACCAGTCGCGCCACTGGCCTGCCGTGCCGGGTGATGGTGATGGTCTCGCCGCGCTCCACCTGATCGAGCAGATGAGCGAGGTGTGTCTTGGCCTCGAAGGCGCCCATTTCAGCCATCGGGACGTCCAAACTAGTCTGATACTAGTTTACCCGCCTTCACGCTCAACGGCAAGCGCTCAATCGCCCCGTGCCAGACGAAAGGGGAGCCAAATGGCTCCCCCTCGAAGATTCGGCTGTTCGCTTGGCTCAGGTCGCGGCTTGGACCGCGCGTTTGGCCATGACCTTGATCAGGTGCGCCCGGTACTCGGCGCTGGCGTGGATGTCGCTGTTGAGGTCGTCGGCGCTGACGCTCAGGCCATCGAGGGCGCTGGCCGCGAAGTTGCTGCCGAGCGCGCGCTCGGCGTCAGCGAGGCGGAACACCGAGGGCGCCGCGCCGGTCACCGCGACCCGGGTCTGACCGCCGGTCTGGGCGACCAGCACGCCGACGATCGCATAGCGGCTGGCCGGGTTCGGGAACTTGGCGTAGCCCGCCCTGGTCGGCTTGGGAAAACTGACCGACACCACGATCTCGTCGTCGTCGAGGGCGGTGTCGAACATTCCGGTGAAGAAGTCGTCGGCGGTGATCTCGCGTTTGTTGGTCTTGACCGTGGCGTTCAGCCCGACCACCGCGGCCGGGTAGTCCGCGGCCGGATCGTTGTTGGCGATCGAGCCGCCGATCGTGCCGCGATTGCGCACCTGGGCATCGCCGATGTGGTCGGCGAGGCTCGCGAGCGCCGGGATCGCCGAGCGCACGACCTCCGAGCCAGCCACCTCGGCGTGCGTGGTCATGGCCCCGATCACCAGCTTGTCGCCCGCCTGCCGGATGCCCTTGAGCTCCGCGATCGCGCCCAGATCGACCAGGTCGGAGGGCTGGGCGAGGCGCTGCTTGAGGGTCGGCAGCAGGGTGTGGCCGCCGGCCAGGAACTTGCCGTCGCCCGCTCCCTTCAGCAGGGAGACCGCCTCGGCGACCGTCGTCGGACGATGATACTCGAACGTGTACATGGCTCTTTGCCTCCCTATTCGGCCGCCTGCGGCATCTGCTTGTCCTGAAGCGCCCGCCAGACCTTCTCTGGCGTCGCCGGCATCGAGACGCGGACCCCGATCGCGTCGGTCACCGCGTTCATCACTGCCGGCGGCGCGCCGATCGCGCCCGCCTCGCCGCAGCCCTTGACGCCCAGCGTGTTGTGGGTGCACGGCGTCTCGGTCAGCGCGACCTGGAAGCTCGGCATGTTGTCCGCCTTGGGCATGCAGTAGTCCATGTAGGACGCCGACAGCAGCTGGCCGCTGTCGTCGTAGACGCAGTCCTCGGTCAACGCCTGGCCGATCCCCTGGGCGAGGCCGCCGTGGACCTGGCCCTCGACGATCATCGGGTTGATCACCTTGCCGAAGTCGTCGACCGCGGTGAAGCGGTCGATCTGGACCACGCCGGTGTCGGGATCGACCTCGACCTCGCAGACGTAGGCGCCGGCCGGATAGGTGAAGTTGGCGGGATCGTAGAACGCCGTCTCCTCCATGCCCGGCTCGAGACCTTGGGGATAGTTGTGCGGCACATAGGCCGCGAACACGACCTCGCCGATGCTCTTGGCCCGGTCGGTGCCCTTGACCGTGAAGCTGCCGTCCTTGAAGTCGATGTCGGCCTCGCTCGCCTCGAGCAGGTGGGCGGCGATCTTCTTGCCCTTGGCGATGATCTTCTCGGCCGCGTTGACGATCGCCTGGCCGCCGACCGCGATCGAGCGCGAGCCGTAGGTGCCCATGCCGACCGGGGTCTTCTCGGTGTCGCCGTGGATCACCTCGACATTGCCGATCGGCACCCCGAGCTTGTCGGTGATCAGCTGGGCGAAGGTCGTCTCGTGGCCCTGGCCGTGGCTGTGGGTGCCGGTGAACACCTGGACGACGCCGGTGGTGGCGAAGCGGATCTTGGCGCTCTCCCATAAGCCCACGCCGCAGCCGAGCGAGCCGACCACGGCCGAGGGCGCGATGCCGCAGGCCTCGATGTAGCAGGAGAGACCCACGCCCCGGAGCTTGCCCTTGGCCTCGGACGCCGCCCGCCGACTTGCGAAGTTGGCATAGTCGGAAAGCTGCAGCGCCTTGCTCAGCGACGCCTCGTAATCGCCGGTGTCGTACTGAAGCGCGACCGGCGTCTGATAGGGGAAGGCGTCCTTCGGAATGAAGTTCTTGCGCCGGAGCTCGGCCGGATCGCGCCCGGTCTCGCGGGCCGCGGTCTCGACGATCGTCTCGAGCAGGAAGGTCGCCTCCGGGCGCCCCGCGCCGCGATAGGCATCGACCGGTGCGGTGTTGGTGTAGACCGCATCGACCGCGCAGTAGATCGCCGGCGTCTTGTACTGGCCGGCGAGCAGCGTCGCGTACAGATAGGTCGGCACGCAGGACGCGAAGGTCGAGAGATAGGCGCCCATGTTGGCGGTGGTGTGGACCTTGAGTGCGGTGAAGTTGCCGTCGGCGTCCATCGCGAGCTCCGCGTGGGTCACGTGGTCGCGGCCATGGGCATCCGACAGGAAGCTCTCGCTGCGCTCGCCGGTCCACTTGACCGGCCGGTGAAGAATCTTGGCCGCCAGCAGGCAGGCGCACTCCTCGGCGTAGATGAAGATCTTGGAGCCGAAGCCGCCGCCGACGTCGGGTGCGATCACCCGCAGCTTGTGCTCGGGCGCGACGCCAACGAACGCCGCGATCACCAGGCGCGCGACGTGGGGGTTCTGGCTCGTGGTCCAGAGCGTGAAGCCCTCCGAGCCGCGCTCGTACTCGGCGATCGCGGCGCGCGGCTCGATCGCGTTCGGGATCAGCCGGTTGTTGCGCAGGTCGACCTTGGTGACGTGGGCGGCGCTGGCGATCGCCTGGTCGACCGCCGCCTGGTCGCCAAGTCCCCACTCGTAGACCGTGTTGCGCGCGATGTCGTCGTGGACCAGCGGCTGGCCGGCGGCCCGCGCTGCCGCGGTCGCGACACAGGCCGGCAGCACCTCGTAGTCGACCGCGACCAGCTCGGCCGCGTCCTTGGCCTGGTGCCAGGTCTCCGCGACGACCATGGCGACGTGATCGCCGACGTAGCGCGCCTTGCCCTGGGCCAGGATCGGGTGCGGGCCGGCCTTCATCGGGCTGCCGTCAAGGGAATGGATCATCCAGCCGCAGATCAGCCCGCCCCATCCGGACGCCTTGACGTCGTCGCCGGTCAGGACCGCGAGCACGCCCGGCGCGGCCTGCGCCGCGGCCTTGTCGATGCCGTTGATCTTGGCATGCGCGTGCGGCGAGCGCACGAAATAGGCGTACGTCTGCCCCGGCCGGTCGATGTCGTCGGTGTAGGACCCGGCGCCGGTGATGAACCGGTGGTCCTCCTTGCGCCTGACCGAGGCGCCGATGCCGTCGGTGGCCATGGCCTCAGCTCCTCATTTCGGCGGCGGCCGCCTGGATCGCCTTGACGATGTTGTGGTAGCCGGTACAGCGGCAGATGTTGCCCTCGAGCCAGGTGCGGATCTCCGCTTCCGAGGCGTTCGGCTTGGTCTGCACGAGGTCGATCGCGCTCATGATCATGCCCGGCGTGCAGAAGCCGCATTGCAGGCCGTGGTGCTCGCGGAAGGCCGCCTGCATGGGGTGCAGCTGGCCGTTCTTGGCCAGCCCCTCGACGGTCGTGATCTCGGCGCCGTCGGCCTGCAGCGCCAGCATCGTGCAGGATTTGACCGAGCGGCCGTTCACATGCACCACGCAGGCGCCGCACTGGCTGGTGTCGCAGCCGACGTGGGTGCCGGTCAGATCGAGGTCCTGGCGCAACAGCTCGACCAGCAGCCTGCGCGGCTCGACCGTGCGCGTGACTGCCTGGCCGTTCACGGTCATGGAAACGCTGGCCATCGAAGCTTCTCCCCCTGACATTGTTGCGCGACCCTTGGCAGCGCCTGCCACCCGGCCCGCGCCGGTCCGCGTCTTCGGCCGGCTCGCAGAACCGGAACGCGCCGCTGAAGCTATGAGAAGCGGCAGAGCGCCGTCAACGGGCTTGCGACCGGCGGCACCCGGACAGGCGGCATCCGCGAGCTCAGCGGAACAGGAGTGCCAGGATGATCAGCACCACGATCACGCCGGCGGCCCACACGAACTTGTTCTGCGCCAGGTCCGCGAGCCCGCCGCCCACCTCGGGTTCCGGCTCTGACAGCGACTCTGGCAGCGGCTCCGGCGCGATCACCGGCTCGGGCTCGGCGGGGGTCAGCAGCCGGCGAAAGTTGTCGAAGAACTCGTCCGCCAGCTTCTTGGCGGTGCCGTCGATCAGGCGCGAGCCGAGCTGGGCGAGCTTGCCGCCGACGTCCGCCTTGGCGGTGTAGCGGAGGATCGTGACCCCGCCATCCTCGGTCAGGTGGACCTCGGCGCCGCCCTTGGCGAACCCGGCGGCACCGCCCTTGCCCTCGCCCGCGATGGTGTAGCTCTCCGGCGGGTTGAGGTTGGACAAGGCGACGTTGCCGTTGAACTTGGCCTTGACCGGACCGACCTTGGCGATCACGACCGCGGCGAACTCGTGGTCCGACCGCCTTTCCAGGGACTCGCAGCCGGGCAGCGCCGCCTTGAGCATCTCGGGATCGTTCAATGCCGCCCAGACTTTGTCGCGCGGCGCCGGGATGCGGTACTCGCCGGTCATGTCCATCGCCAGTTCCCCCAGCTCACTCCTGCTGGCGTCAGAAGCTACATGCCTCCCGCAGGTCCGGCAACCACAGCGACGACAGGCGAATTGACCCCGGCCGCGCCGGCGGCTGCGGCGCGTGAAACTCTTGGCCCCGCCGGCCGTTGATGATCCGGCCGGGCGCGGCGGTAAGGAGTGACGATCATGGCTAGGTTTCTTCTGGGCCTGATTCTCGGCGCCTTCCTGGGTGCGCTCGCGGTGTCCTACGATCCGAGCCTCTCGGACCGGGCGCGCGGCGTGCTCGCAAGCCTGACCGCGCTGGTCGCCACCGGGGCGGAGAAGGCTGCCCAGTCGGTCGACCGGGGGGCCGGCAAGATCGCCGATCAGGCCGAGCGGGCGGGGCATGCTGCCGGGAACCAGGAGCCGTCGCCGCCGGTCAGCTCGCCACCGCGCTAAGCCCTGGCAGGGGCCTCGGCTACCACTCGAGGATCAGGCGCCGGTCCTCGACCCGGTAGCCGTGCAGCCGCTCGAGAAAGCTCATCCCGAGCAGGGAGATGGGCAGCGGCGCGGCGTTGACCGAGGCGTCCAGGTCATAGAGGCTGAACTGGGCGACCCGCAGCTCGCGCAGCCGCACCGGGGCGCCCTGCACCTCGCCGTTGGCAGTATGATAGGTCTGGGTGAACGCGAGGCTCTGCGGGCTGAAACCGAGCCGGCGCGCGTCGGCCATGGTCAGCACGATCTCCGAGGCGCCGGTGTCGAGCAGGAAGGTGATCGGCACGCCATTGACCACCGCCTCGAGCACGAAGTGTCCCTGCGGCCCGGCCTCGACCACGTACTGCCAGGCATCGCTCGTGGCCGTGGCATCGCGCGCGTGGTCTGCTATGCTCGGTTGCGGCGCGGGCGGCGCGCTCGCCCGTGGCAGCCAGTCGCTGCCGCGGAGCAGGGCGAAACCGATGCCGACCACGACGGCGACCGCCAGATAACGCAATGCCCAGGCGAGCATGGCGATCGATCAGCCTCATCCTCGGTCGCGCCCGGAGGCAAGTATCGGCGATCTGAGATAAGGACGTGCTAACGAGCGCAGATCGAGACCCGGCCGGGCGATGATGGAGCGGATGCCGGCCGCGGGGGGTGCGGACCGATGCCCGACGGCGTGATCCGGCTCCTGGGCGGGCCGTTGCTGCTGCCGTTCGGCCTCGCGGCGGCGCTCACGGCCGCGGCCGGGCTATGGCTCGGCAGCCGGCGGAGCCTGCCGCTCTTGGGCCTGGCCCAGACGATCGGTTTCCTCGCGGCCTACGGGGCGCTGCTCGGCCTGCCGGCCTGGCCGCCGGTCATGGCGCGGGACAAGGTCGCCTGCGTGGCCGCGATCGGCCTGCTGCTCGGGATCCTGCTGCCGCTGCTGCCGCGCTTTGCCGACGCGTTGCAGACCGTGCTGCTCGCGTGGCCGGTCGCGATCGTGGTCTGGCTCGCGGCGCGCGCGCCGCTGGGCGCGCCGACCCTCGTGATCGCAGCCGTGCTCGTGCTGTTCGGCGCCGCCATGATCGGACCGCTCGCGGGCGCCCGCCAGAAGAACCCGAGGCGGGCCCTGATGCTGCTCTGCGGTGTGCTTGGCCTTGCCGTCCTCGCTGACTTCGGCCGTGAGCTGACGCTGGCCGAGCTCGCTTTGGCACTCGCGGCCTCGCTCGCGGGCGTGCTGGTCGCCGGACGCTCGCTCGCGCTCACCAATGGCAGCCTGGTCGGCCCGACCGGGACCGCCTTGGCGCTGGCCGGAACGCTTGCCCTGTTCGGCGGCGCCAGCCGGATCGCGCTCCTGCTCCTGATGCTGGTGTTCGCAGCCGACCGGTTCGCGAGACGGCTCGCCTCGCGGCGCTATCTCTGGCTCGAGCGCCTCATGTTCGCGGCCGGCTGCCTGGTCCCGCTCGGCCTCGCTCTGGCGGCCGCCCGGCTGAGCTCCGGCCCGCTGCTTCTACCCTGACGGCGAAGCCCGCTCTCTGCCAGCAGGGCAGCCCGACGACGGTTCGCTACCCGAGCCCTCAGCGCGGGCGCGACGCCCGGATGTCCAGGTCGATCACGACCGGCTCGCCGATCGTCTTGGTCGAGGCCCAGTCGCCCTGGCCGACCCCGTAGTCGAGCCGCGAGATCTTGAGCTCGCCTTTGGCCTCGGCCAGCAACCGGCCCGGCGCCCCCGGGTCGGCGGCGATCGTCAGCGTGAACGGCAGCACCACGTTCTTGGTCACGTCGCGGATCGTGAGTTCGCCCTTCGCCTCATAGGCATCACCTTTTTGATGGCTCAGCTGCAGGCTCCGGAAGCGCGCCATCGGCCAGCGCTGGACGTCGAAGAACGCGGACGAGCGCAGCGTCGTGTCGCGGTCCTTGTGGCCGGTGTCGATGCTGGTGGTGTCGATCTCGACCTCGACCAGGCTCTTGCCGAGGTCCTTCGGATTGAAGGTGATGTCGGCGGTGAAGCGGTCGAACCCACCCGTGACCGGGCTGCCCTGCTGCAGCGCGGTGAAGCGGATCTGGCTGCCGTCCTCGACGGTCCAGGCCTGGGCAAGCGCACTCTGCAGGCTCAAAAGGAGGCCGGCGAGAGCGAGCGGCAGGGATCCCTGAAGCGCGCGCATGGGCGTCGTCCCTTGGTCCGGAGGGGAGGGGATCAATGCCGGACGCGCGCCGTGGGCAGCATCCGGCGGAGCACGTCGTCCTTGAGCAGGAAGTGATGGCGCAACGCCGCCGCGACGTGCAGCAGCACCAGGAGCACGAACAGGAAGGCGCCGAAGTGGTGCAGATGGAGCAAGCGGTCGCTGAGCGGCTCATTGGGCCCGATCAGCGCCGGCAGGGGCAACACGCTCCAGAGCACGACCGGGAAGTTGGCGGCGTTGGATTGCAGGAAGCCGATCGTCGGTTGAACGAACAACAGCGCGTACAGCAAGCCGTGCGAGGTCCTGGCCGCGGTCCGCTCCCACGCGGGCATGGCCCTCGGCAGCGGCGGGGCGGGATGGGTGAGGCGCCACAGCAGGCGCAGCGCCGCGAGGCCGAAGATCGTGACGCCGATCCACTTGTGCAGCTGGTAGAGGTCGAACTTCTGCTGGCTGAGCGGCAGGCGGACCATGTACCAGCCGAGCCCGAACATGCAAAGGATCAGCGCCGCGATCAGCCAGTGCAGGCCTTGCGCGACGGCGCCATAGTGCTGTGTGGCTCTCAAGCGTGCTCCTCCCGGGCGGGCGTTCCGATGGCCGCGACCGAACGTAGTCCTGGCACAGGTTTCTGGAAGTCACGATGTCCTGAGCGCCGGACGGCGGCGGCGGGCTCGACAAGGCGCGCCCGACGGTGATATTGGCGCGCCTGGTCGATAGCGAGGGCAGCGGCCGGGACGATGACGATCAGGGCGGTGACCTTCGATCTCTGGGACACGATCGTCCACGACGATTCGGACGAGCCCAAGCGCGCCGCGCGCGGCCTGCGCAGCAAGCGGGACGAGCGGCGCCATCTGCTCTGGCAGGCGCTCGAAGCCGAGGCGCCGACCCCGCTCGAGCGGGTGACACTTGCTTACGACACCGCCGATGCCGGCTTCAACCTGGTCTGGAAGGAGCTGCACATCAACTGGACCGTCGCGCAGCGCCTGCGCGTGGTCCTGAACGGCCTCGGCCGCACCCTCCCGGCGGCCACGCTCGCACGGGTGATCGAGGCGACCGGACGGATGGAGGTCGAGATCCCGCCCGACCCGGTCGCGGGCATCGCGGATGCGCTCGCCGAGCTCGCCGGGCGCTACCGCCTGGCCGTGGTCTCGGATGCGATCGTCACCCCCGGCGCCAATCTCCGCCTGCTCCTCGAGCGCTACGATCTCGCCAGGTACTTCGGTGGCTTCGCCTTCTCCGACGAGGTCGGACACTCCAAGCCCCATCGCTCCATGTTTGAGGCGGCGGCAGTCGAGCTCGGCGTCGGGCTGGACGAGATCGTCCACGTCGGCGATCGCGAGCACAACGACGTCAAGGGCCCGCACGCGCTCGGCGCCAAGGCGGTGCTGTTCACTGCGGCGCGCGCCGACGATCTGGCCGGCACCACGGCGGACGCCGTCTGCGAGCGCCACGCCGACCTGCCGGCGGTGATCGATCGCCTGGCAGCCGTGGGATAGGGCGGCAGCGGGGTAGGGGAGATGCTCCAGAGGTCCGGCCGGCCGCGCTTCCTGGTCGTCGACGGCTATGCGCGCGAAGGGCGCGAGGACCTGCGCGCCGGCGGCGCCAGCACCGCGGGCGAGCTCTACGATCGGATGCTGCGGAAATGTGCGCCCGGCGCCACGGTCGAGATCCTCTATCCGGCCGACCCGGACGCCAGGCTGCCGACCGGCGCCGCGATCGGGCAGTACGACGGCATCGCCTGGACCGGCTCGAGCCTCACCATCTTCAAGGACGACCCGCGGGTTCGGCCGCAGATCGAGCTCGCGAGCGCCGCCTACGCCGCGCGCGTGCCGAGCTTCGGCAGCTGCTGGGCGGCGCAGATCGCCGTGGTCGCGGCCGGCGGCCAGTGCGCCGCCAACCCCAAGGGCCGCGAGATGGGCCTCGCGCGCAAGATCGCGCTGACGCCCGAGGGCCGCGCCCACCCGCTCTACATCGGCAAGAAATCGGTCTTCGATGGCTTCATCAGCCACGACGACGAGGTGACCCACCTGCCGCCGAGCGGCGTCCTGCTCGCGACCAACCGCTACACCCACGTCCAGGCGGTCGCGGTCACCCATCAGGGCGGCAGCTTCTGGGGCCTGCAATACCACCCCGAATACGACCTGCACGAGCTCGCAAGGCTCTGTTACTGCCGGCGCCAGAAGCTCACCAACCTCGGCTTCTTCCGGGACCTCGACGCGGCCGAGACCTTCGTCGGCCAGCTCGAGGCGCTGCACCAGGACCCGGGCCGGAAGGACCTCGCCTGGCTGCTCGGCATCGACGAGGACGTCACGAACGAGGACATCCGGCTCGCCGAGGTCCGCAACTGGATCGAGCAGCTGGTGCTGCCATGCCTGCGCTCCTGAGCCGAACCGGGTGGAGGCGGCGATGACCGGGGTCGAGACCCGCCCGGTCGCCCTGGTGACCGGCGGCCGGCGCGGCATCGGGCGTGCCTGCGCCCTGGCGCTTGCCGGGGCGGGCTTCGATCTGGTGCTGGTCGACCTCGAGCGCGACGCCGATGCCGAGCAGACGCTCGCCGGCATCGCCGGGTGTGGCGGCCACGGCGCGTTCCTGATCGCCGATATCGCCGATCTCGGCAGCCAGGCGCAGCTGGTCGACGACGTGTTCGAGGCCTTCGGCCGGCTCGACTGCCTGGTCAACAATGCCGGCGTCGGGGTCCTGAGCCGCGGCGATCTGCTCGAGGTCTCGGTCGAGAGCTACGACCGTTGCCTCAGCGTCAACCTGCGCGCGCCGTTTTTCCTCACCCAGGAGATCGCTCGCCGCATGCTGAGGATGCCGCCGGCCGCTGGCACGCCGCCGCGCTCGATCGTCACCATCACCTCGGTCAACGCCGAGATCGCCTCGCTCAGCCGCGGCGAATATTGCATCTCCAAGGCCGGCGCCTCGATGCTGACCCGGCTGTTCGCGCTCCGCCTGGCCGCCCATGGCATCGGCGTCTACGAAGTGCGCCCGGGGGTCATCCGGACCGCCATGACCGCGGCCGTGGCCGAGCGCTACGAGCGGGCGATCGCGGGCGGGCTCAGCCACATCGCGCGCTGGGGCGAGGCGGAGGACGTCGGCCGGACGGTCGCGACGCTCGCTAAGGGCGGCCTGCCGTTCAGCGTCGGTCAGGTGGTGTACGTCGATGGAGGACTGAATTTGCCGGCGTTCTGACCGGCTGGAACGGCGGCGGCTCGCGGCTGCCCTCGGCGAGCTCGCGGCAGAGCGCGTTGCCGGCCGCGGTCGGGATCCAGATCCCGCCCGGCCCGTTGGCCCAGCCGCGCGCCGTGATCAGGCCCGCGGCCGCCAGCTCTTCGACCGCCCAGGTGGCGTCGAAGTGCCGGTCGAGCATGGCGCCCGAGATGCCGCGCACCGGCTTCGGCATCGCGCACAGGCGCTCGAGGATGCGGAAATGGACGCTGTCGCGTTCGATCGACATGAGCCATGTATGTTTCCGAACGACGCTGAGATGTAAAGCGCCACGATGACCGGGGTGCGGAGTTGGAGAAAACGATGTCGGAGCTGTTCTCGCTCGACGGCCAGGTCGCTCTGGTCACCGGCAGCTCGCGCGGCCTGGGCTTCGCCATGGCCGAGGCGCTCGCCGAGCACGGCGCCCTCGTGGTCCTGAACGGGCGCGATGCGGCGACCCTGGAGAGCCGCGCCGAGGGCCTCCGGCAACGCGGCTACCGGGCCGAGGCGATGGCCTTCGACGTCACCGACGGCGCCGCGGTCGCGGCCGCGATCCAGGACTTGGCCGACCGCCACGGCCGGCTCGACGTGCTGGTCAACAACGCCGGCATCCAGCATCGCGTGCCGCTGATCGAATGGGCGGACGCCGACTGGGAGCGGGTGATCTCGGCCAATCTCTCGGCCTGCTTCCGATGCGCCCGCGAGGCCGCCAAGGTGATGCTGCACCAGGGCTCGGGCCGGATCATCAGCACGGGCTCGGTGGTCGCGATCCTTGCCCGACCGACCGTGCATGCCTACGTCGCCGCCAAGGCGGGGCTGCATGCGCTCACCCGCTCGATGGCGGCCGAGCTCGGACCGCGCGGGATCACGGTCAACGCCATCGCACCCGGGTACTTCGCCACCGAGATGAACACTGCCCTGCTCGCGGACCAGGCGTTCACCGCCTGGGTCGAGCACCGGACCCCGCTCGGCCGCTGGGCCAGACCCGAGGAGATCGGCGGCGCGGTGGTCTTCCTCGCGGCCAAAGCCGGCGCCTACGTCAACGGCCACGTCCTGGTGGTCGACGGCGGCTTGTCGGTGACGCTCTAGCAGGCTTGGGGCGCGAGCAGGCTTGGGGCGCGGCGCGCGGGCGCAGGCCTCGCCTATTGTCGTGGTCGCCGTCCGGGCCTAGATTTGCCAAGCATCCTGGGCGAGGGTACCGGCGGCACCGGACCGGGTCCGGGATCGCCACGATAACCGCCTCGAGTTCGGGGCACCGGGCGTGCCGCGGGCGCGTCTGAGGAGTGAGCGCCAGGACGCCTGCAGTGAAGGCCTTCGCCCAGATCGTCATCGCCCTGTGCATGCTGGCCGCGGCCGGCGGCGCTTGGTGGTATTTCTACGCCGCCCCCGCGGCCGGCGGCGCCGCCCAGCAGGCGCCGCAAGCGGCCATGGAGATCCCGGTCGAAACCGCAACCGTCACGGTCGGGCCGATCCAGCGGCGCCTGACCGCGGTCGGCTCGCTGCGCTCCAACGAGTCGGTGATCATCCGGCCGGAGATTGCGGGCCGGATCGCCGAGTTCAAGTTCCAGGAGGGCCAGCGCGTCACCCAAGGCCAACCGCTCGTGGTGCTCGACGACACCATCTACAAGGCCGAGCTCGAGCAGGTACAGGCCGCGCTCCAGCTCAGCCAGTCGAACTACGACCGCGCGGTCGATCTTCTGAATCGCAAGGCCGGGACCACCAAGGCGCGCGACGAGGCGATCGCCCAGCTGCGCGACCAGCAGGCCTCGCTCGAACTGGCCAAGGCCCGGCTCGACAAGACCGTGATCAAGGCGCCGTTCGATGGCGTGGTCGGGCTGCGCAAAGCGTCGGTCGGCGACTTCGTCGACGTCGGCAAGGAGATCGTCAACGTCGAGCAGATCGATCCGCTCAAGGTCGATTTCCGGGTCGCCGAGGTCTACGTCGGCGCGGTCAAGCCGGGCCAACAGCTCGACCTCGGGGTCGATGCTTTCGCCGGCGAGAAGTTCACCGGCGAGGTCTACGCGATCGATCCGCTGATCGACGAGAGCGGCCGCAGCATCCTGCTGCGCGCCCGCCTGCCCAATCCGGACCGCCGCCTGCGGCCGGGGCTGTTCGCCCGGATCAGCCTGGTCCTGAACGAGCGCAACGACGCCATTCAGGTGCCCGAGCAGGCGCTGGTGCCGCAGGGCCAGGAGCAGTTCGTGTTCAAGGTGGAGGGCGGCAAGGTCGCGTTCACCAAGGTCAAGGTCGGTATCCGCCGCAACGGCATGGCCGAGATCCTCGAGGGGCTGGTCCCCGACGACCAGGTGGTGACCGCCGGCCAGCTCAAGATCAGGGACGGCGCCGCGGTCAAGCCGGTGCCCAAGGCGGAGGTCTGACGCCCGTGGTCCTGTCCGATCTTTCGATCCGCCGGCCGGTGCTCGCGACCGTGATGTCGCTGGTGATCGGCCTGGTCGGCCTGATCGCCTACGGCCGCTTGTCGGTCCGCGAGTACCCCAAGATCGATGAGCCCGTGGTCACGGTCGAGACCAACTTCAAGGGCGCGTCCTCGGACATCATCGAGAGCCAGGTCACCCAGATCCTCGAGGAGTTGCTCTCCGGGATCGAGGGCATCGACTACATGAGCTCGATCAGCCGCCAGGAGAAGAGCCAGATCACCATCCGCTTCCGGCTCGACCGCGACCCCGACGCCGCCGCCAACGACGTCCGCGACCGGGTCAGCCGGGTGCGCTCGCTGCTGCCCGACGAGATCGACGAGCCCGTGATCGCCAAGGTCGAGGCCGACGCCCAGCCGATCCTCTATCTGGCGTTCTCGTCCGATCGCCACTCGGCCCTCGAGGTCACCGATTTCGCCGACCGCTTCGTCAAGGACCGGCTGCAGAACCTGCCGGGCGTCGCGGATGTGCGCATCTTCGGCGAGCGGCGCTACGCCATGCGCATCTGGCTCGATGCCGCGCGGCTCGCCGCCTACCACCTGACGCCGCAGGACGTCGAGACCGCGCTCACGCGCCAGAACATCGAGATTCCCGCCGGCCGGATCGAGAGCTCGGCGCGCGAGTTCACGGTCGTGAGCCAGACCGACCTCAAGACGCCGCAGCAGTTCGAGGACATCATCCTGCGCGAGGACAGCGGCTATCCGGTCCGGGTCGGCGACGTCGCCCACGCCGAGCTCGGACCGGTCGACGACCGGGTCAGCGTCCGCTTCAACGGCCGCGCCGCCGTCGCGCTCGGCGTCGTCAAGCAGGCCACCGCCAACCCGCTCGACATCGGCAAGGAGGTCGAGAAGGAGCTGCCGATCATCCAGCAAGAGCTGCCCGAGGGCATGCGCACCGACATGGCCTACAACAGCGCGATCTTCATCCAGCATTCGATCCAGGCGGTGTTCGAGACCATCGGCGAGGCGATCGTGCTGGTCGTGCTGGTGATCTTCTTCTTCCTGCGCTCGTTCCGCGCGACCCTGATCCCGCTGGTGACCATCCCGGTGAGCCTGGTCGGCGCGTTCGCGCTCATGTACGCCTGCAACTTCAGCATCAACACGCTGACGCTCCTGGCGCTGGTCCTGGCGATCGGGCTCGTGGTCGACGACGCGATCGTCATGCTCGAGAACATCCACCGCCACGTCGAGGCCGGCATGCGGCCGGTGCAGGCGGCCCTGGTCGGCTCGAAGGAGATCGGCTTCGCGGTGCTCGCGATGACCGTGACGCTGGCCTCGGTCTACGCGCCGATCGGCTTCATGACCGGGCGCACCGGCAAGCTGTTCACCGAGTTCGCCTGGGCGCTCGCCGGCGCCGTCCTGGTCTCGGGCTTCGTCGCCCTCTCGCTGTCGCCGATGATGTGCAGCAAGATGCTGCGCCACCAGGAAAAGCACAACGTCTTCTACCGCGTGATCGAGCGCGGCATCGTCGGCCTGACCCGCGGCTACCGGCGGGCGCTCGCCGTGACGCTGGGCGCGCGCTGGCTGGTGGTGCTGGCGGGCCTGCTGGTCGCGGGCTCCAGCTATTTCCTGTTCACGACCCTGAAGCACGAGCTGTCGCCGGTCGAGGACCGCGGCGTGTTCATGGGGATCGGCATCGCGCCCGAAGGCTCGACGCTTGCCTTCACCGACCACTATGCCAGGCAGATCGAGGCGATTTACAAGCAGGTGCCGGAGATCGCGTACTATTTCGAGGTCACCGGCTACCCGGTGGTCAGCCAGATGATCGCCTTCGCGCGCTTGGTCCCCTGGGAGAAGCGGACCCGCAAGCAGCAGGCGATCTCTGCCTCGCTGGCGCCGCAGTTCTTCGGCATCCCGGGTCTGCTCGCGTTCCCGGTCAACCCGCCTTCGCTCGGCCAGCGCTTCACCGACAAGCCCGTGCAGTTCGTGGTCCAGACCTCGCAGCCCTATGAGCAGCTGCAGATCATGGTCGACAAGCTCCTGGAGGCGGCCCGCCAGTACCCTGGCATGGTCAACCTCGACAGCGATCTCAAGCTCAACAAGCCGCAGCTCAAGATCGAGCTCGATCGCGACAAGGTCGCGAACATGGGCCTCGAGGTCGATACCGTCGGGCGCACGCTCGAGACCCTGCTCGGCGGCCGCCAGGTCACCCGCTTCAAGCGCAATGGCAAGCAGTATGACGTGATCGTGCAGATCGCCGACCTCGACCGGCGTAACCCGGACGACCTCGCCTCGATCTACGTTCGCAACCCGCACGGCGCCATGGTGCCGATGAGCAACATCATCAAGGTGACCGAGGAGGTGGCGCCCAAGGAGCTGAACCACTTCAACAAGCTGCGCTCGGCGACCCTGACCGCGACGATTGCCCCCGGCTACACGCTGGGCGACGCGCTCGCTTACCTGGACGATGCCGCCCAGAAGGTGCTGCCGGCCTCGGCCCAGGTCGACTACGCCGGCCAGTCGCGCGAATTCAAAGAGAGTGCCAGCAGTCTCTATTTCACTTTCGTGCTGGCGCTCGCCTTCATCTATCTGGTGCTCGCGGCCCAGTTCGAGAGCTTCATAGACCCGCTGATCATCATGCTGACCGTGCCGCTGTCGATCACCGGCGCCCTGATCGCGCTGCACCTGTCCGGCAACACGCTCAATGTCTACAGCCAGATCGGGTTGATCACCCTGATCGGGCTGATCACCAAGCACGGCATCCTGATCGTCGAGTTCTCGAACCAGCTGCAGGAGCAGGGGCGGACCAAGTTCGAGGCGGTGATCGAGGCCGCCGGCTTGCGCCTGCGCCCGATCCTGATGACCACCGGCGCCATGGTGCTGGGCGCGTTCCCGCTGGCGCTCGCGACCGGGGCGGGCGCCGAGAGCCGCTCGCAGATCGGCTGGGTGATCGTCGGCGGCATTTCGTTCGGCACGCTGTTCACGCTGTTCGTGGTGCCGACCGCCTACACGCTGCTCGCCCGCACCCGCCACCCGGCCGAGGCCGCCGCCCACGCGGCGCGGCCGGGCGACCACGGCGAGCTGCCTGCCCCTCAGCCGGCGGAGTAGCGCCGCTCGCCTCGTGGTTCCGTCGAGGAGCTGTCGATCGCGCTGCCCATGCTGGCGCGCATGCCCCAAGTGAGCGTCCGCGAGCCGGGTCGGGCGTTGGCCTGAAGCTAGCGCACAGGGGTCAGTCGCCGGCGAGCGCGTCCTGGTCCGCGGCGAGCGCGTCCTGGTCCGCGGCGAGCGCGCCCAACCTGCCCTGAAAGCGCACGCTCGCCTGCTGGCTCGCCTCCAGGAGCCGGTGCCCGGCATGGTTCAGGCCGGCGGCCAGCTCGGCGACGGTGGTCTGCGCCGCCTCGAGCTGGTCCTTGGTCTCGGCCGCTTCGGTCTGGAGCGTGGCATGGCTGCTCTGCAAGGCCGCGAGCTGGTCAGCGAGCGCGTCCTGCTCGGCGGTCAGCGCCTCGACCCTGGCCTGCCGCCGCGCGCTCGCCTCCTCGCTCGCCGCCAGCGCCTGCCGGAGATCGGCGGTGCGGCCCTGGAGGGTCTCGATCTCGCTCTCGGCGCCGGCCAATTCCTGTTCCAGCATGTCTCGCGCCCGCTCCGCGCCCGCGAGCAGGCCGGCGGTCTCCTTGAGCCGACTTTCGAGCGCATGGCTGTCGGCCTGCAGCGCCGCCACCTCATCGTTCAGCTGGTCGCGCTCGGTCGCCAGCCCGGCGATCTGAGCTTTCAGCTGTGCGCGCTCGGTCCCCAGCGCGGCCACCGACCCGCGCAGCCGCTCGCGCGTCGTCTCCAGGTCCGCGACCGTGCTCTGCGCCGCCTCGAGCTGAACCCTGGTGTCGGCCGCTTCGGTCTGGAGCGTGGCATGGCTGCTCTGCAAGGCCGCGAGCTGGTCGGCGAGCGCGTCCTGCTCGGCGGTCAGCGCCTCGACCCTGGCCTGCCGCCGGGCGCTCGCCTCCTGGCTCGCCGCCAGCGCCTGCTGGAGTTTGGCGGCGCGGTCCCCAAGAGTCTCGACCTCGCTCTCGGCGCCGGCCAACTCCTGCTCCAGCAGGTCGCGCGCACGCTCCGCGCCCGCGAGCAGGCCGGCGGTCTCGTCGACTCGAGCTTCGAGCGCATCGATCGTGACCTGCAGCGCGACCACCTGCTCGTTAAGCCCGGCACGCTCAGCCCCCAGTCCGGCGATCTCGGCCCTCAGCTGCGCGCGCTCGCTCTCCAGCTCGCGCAGTCGCTCGCGGGTGGTCTCCAGGTCCGCGACGGCGGTCTGCGCCACCTCGAGCCGATCCCTGGTCTTTGCCGCTTCGTTCTGGAGCGTGGCATGGTCGCTTTGCAAGGCCGCGTGCTGGCCGGCGAGCGCGTCCTGCTCGGCGGTCAGCGCCTCGACCCTGGCCTGCCGCTGGGCGCTCGCCTCCTGGCTCGCCGCCAGCGCCTGCTGAAGTTCGGCGACGCGGCCCCCGAGGGTCTCGATCCCGCTCTCGGCGAGGGCCAGCTGCTGCTCGAGCCTGGCGCGCGCGCGCTCCGCCGCGGTGAGCGCGCCGGCGGTCTCCTTGACCCGGCCTTCGAGCGCATGGTTGTCGGCCTGTAGCGTCGCCGCCTGATCGGCCAGCTGGTCACGCTCGCTCTCGAGCCCGGCGATCTGAGCGCTCAGCTGCGCGCGCTCGGTCTCCAGCCCGGCGACCGACCCGCGCAGTCGCTCGCGCGCGGTCTCGAGGTCCGCGACGGTCGTCTGCGCCGCCTCCAGCCGATCCCTGGTCGCGGCCGCTTCGGTCTGGAGGGCCTCGTTACCAGCGCGCAAGCCCGCGAGCTGGGCGGCGAGCGCGTCCTGCTCGGCGGTCAGCGCCTCGACCCTGGCCTGCCGCTTGGCGCTCGCCTGCTGGCTCGCCGCCAGCGCCCGCTGGAGATCGCCGGTGCGGCCCTCGAGGGTCTCGATCTCGCTCTCGGCGTCGGCCAACTCCTGCTCCAGCAACTCACGCGCCCGCTCCGCGCCCGCGAGCATGCCGGCGGTCTCCTCGACCCGAGCTTCGAACGCATTGATCGTGGCCTGCAGCGCGACCACCTGCTCGTTCCGCCGGGTATGCTCGATCCCCAGTCCGGCGATCTCAGCCCTCAGCTGCGCGCGCTCGGTCTCCAGCTCCGCCACCGATCCGCGCAGTCGCTCGCGCGTGGTCAGGAGTTCCGCCACGTTGGTCTGCGCCGCCTCGAGCTGGTCCCTGGTCCTTGCCGCTTCGTTCTGGAGCGTGGCATGGTTGCTCCGCAAGGCCGCGAGCTGCTCGGCGAGCGCGTCCTGCTCGGCGGTCAGCGCCTCCACCCTGGCCTGCCGCTGGGCGCTCGCCTCCTGGCTCGTCGTCAGCGCCTGCTGGAGTTCGGCGGCGCGGCCCCCGAGGGCCTCGATCCCGCTTTCGGCGAGGGCCAGCTGCTGCTCGAGCCTGGCGCGCGCGCGCTCCGCCGCCGTGAGCGCGCCGGCGGTCTCCTTGACCCGACCTTCGAGCCCACGATTGTCGGCCTGCAGCACCGCCACCTGGTCGGTCAGCTGGTCACGCGCGGTCTCCAGGTCCGCGAGGGTGGTCTGCGCCGCCTCGAGCCGATCCTTGGTCGCGGCCGCTTCGGTCTGGAGCGTGGCATGGTTGCTCTGCAAGGCCGCGTGCTGGCCGGCGAGCGCGTCCTGCTCCGCGGTCAACGCCTCGACCCTGGCCTGCCGCCGGGCATTCTCCTCCTCGCTCGCCGCCAGCGCCCGCTGGAGATCGGCGTTGCGACCCCCGAGCGTCTCGATCCCGCTCTCGACGCGGGCCAACTCTTGCTGGAGCGTGGCGCGCGCGGCCTCCGCGGTCGCGAGCGCGCCGGCATTCTCCTTGAACTCGAGCCTCGAGCGCATCGGTCGTGGCCCGCAGCGCCCCCACCTGATCGTTCAGCTGATCACGCTCGGTGCCCAGCCCGGCGATCTGAGCCTTCAACTGCGCGCGTTCGCTTTCCAGCGCGGCGACCGACTCGCGCAGCCGCTCGCGCGCGGTCTCCAGGTCCGCGACGGTGGTCTGCGCCGCCTCGAGCTGATCCTTGGTCTTTGCCGCTTCGGTCTGGAGCGTGGCATGGCTGCTCTGCAAGGCCGCGTGCTGGCCGGCGAGCGCGTCCTGCTCCGTGGTCAGCGCCTCGACCCTCGTCTGCCGCCGGGCACTCTCCTCCTGACTTGCCGCCAGCGCCTGCCGGAGATCGGCGGTGCGGCCCTGGTGGGTCTCGATCTCGCTCTCGGCGCGGGCCAACTGCTGCTCGAGCGTGGCGCGTGCGGCCTCTGCGGCCGCGAGCAGGCCGGCGGTCTCCTTGACCCGACCTTCGAGCGCATGGTTGTCGGCCTGCAGCGCCCCGACCCGATCGTTCAGCTGGCCACGCTCGATCTCCAGGCCGGCGATCTGAGCCTTCAACTCCGCCCGCTCGGTCTCCAGCCCGGCCACCGACTCGCGCAACCGCTCGCGCGCAGTCTCGAGGTCTGCGACGGCGGTCTGCGCCGCCTCGAGCTGAGTCCTGATGTCGGCCGCTTCGGTCTGGAGGGCGGCAAGAGTGCTCTGCGAGGCCGCGAGCTGGCCCGCCAGCGCGTCCCGCTCTGCGGTCAGCGCCTCGACCCTGGCCTGCCGCTGGGCACTCGCCTCCTGGCTCGCCGCGAGCGCCTGCTGGAGTTTGGCGGCACGGCCCTGGAGGGTCTCGATCTCGCTCTCGGCGCCGGCCAACTCCTGCTCCAGCAGGCCTCGTGCCCGCTCCGCGCCCGCGAGCATGCCGGCGGTCTCTTCGACTCGAGCTTCGAGCGCATCGATCGTGGCCTGCAGCGCGACCACCTGCTGGTTCCGCCGGTCACGCTCCGACCCTAGTCCGGCGATCTCAGCGCTCAACTGCGCGCGCTCGGTCTCCAGCCCCGCGAGGGTGGTCTGCGCCGCCTCGAGCCGATCCTTGGTCTTTGCCGCTTCGGTCTGGAGCGTGGCATGGCTGCTCTGCAAGGCCGCGTGCTGGCCGGCGAGCGCGTCCTGCTCGGCGGTCAGCGCCTCCACCCGCGCCTGCCACCCTGCGCCCGCCTCCTGGCTCGCCGCCAGCGCCTGTCGGAGTTCGGCGGCGCGGCCCCCGAGGGCCTCGATCTCGCTCTCGGCGCCGGCCAAATGCCGCTCCAGGAGATCACGCGCACGCTCCGTGGCCGCCAGCGCCCCGGCGGTCTCCTCGACTCGAGCTTCGAGCGCATCGATCGTGGCCTGCAGCGCGACCACCTGCTGGTTCCGCCGGTCACGCTCCGACCCTAGTCCGGCGATCTCAGCGCTCAACTGCGCGCGCTCGGTCTCCAGCCCCGCGACGGTGGTCTGCGCCGCCTCGAGCCGATCCTTGGTCTTTGCCGCTTCGGTCTGGAGCGTGGCATGGCTGCTCTGCAAGGCCGCGTGCTGGCCGGCGAGCGCGTCTTGCTCGGCGGTCAGCGCCTCCACCCTGGCCTGCCGCTGGGCGCCCGCCTCCTGGCTCGCCGCCAGCGCCTGCTGGAGTTCTGCGGCGCGGCCCCCGAGGGCCTCGATCTCGCTCTCGGCGCCGGCCAAATGCCGCTCCAGGAGATCACGCGCACGCTCCGTGGCCGCCAGCGCCCCGGCGGTCTCCTCGACCCGAGCCTCGAGCGCATCGGTGTTGGCCTGCAACGCGGCCACCTGATCGGTCAGCCGGTGACGCTCCGTCCCCACGTCGGCGATCTGAGCGCTCAGCTGAGCGCGCTCGCTCTCCAGCCCGGCCACCGACCCGCGCAGCCGCTCGTGCGTCGTCTCCAACTCGGCGACGGTATTCTGCGCCGCCTCGAGCCGATCCTTGGTCTTTGCCGCTTCGGTCTGGAGCGCGGCGTGGCTGCTCTGCAAGGCCGCGTGCTGGCCGGCGAGCGCGTCCTGCTCGGCGGTCAGCGCCTCCACCCGCGCCTGCCACCCTGCGCCCGCCTCCTGGCTCGCCGCCAGCGCCTGCTGGAGTTCTGCGGCGCGGCTCCCGAGGGCCTCGATCTCGCTCTCGGCGCCGGCCAAATGCTGCTCCAGGAGATCACGCGCGCGCTGCGCGGCCGCCAGCGCCCCGGCGGTCTCCTCGACCCGAGCCTCGAGCGCATCGGTGTTGGCCTGCAGCGCGGCCACCTGATCGGTCAGCTGGTCACGCTGCGTCTCCAGGGTATCACGCGCGCGCTCCGCGGCCGCGAGCGCGTCGGCAGTCTCCTCGACCCGACCTTCGAGCGCATCGGTGTTGGCCTGCAGCGCGGCCACCTGATCGGTCAGCTGGTCGCGCTCCGTCTCCAGCGTGTCGCGCGCGTGCTCCGCGGCGGCGAGCGCGTCGACGATCTGGTAGGCCGCGAGCGGCGCCGCGCCCAGCCAGTCGGCGAAGGCACCAGGCCCCTCGACCGGGCCTTCGAGCGTATCGGTGTCGACCTGAAGCGCGGCCATCCGTTCGGTCAGCTGGTCGCGCTTCGTCCCCAATCTGGCGATCTGAGATCTCAGCTGCGCGCGCTCCGTCTCCAGCTCGGCAAGTCGGTCGCGCGTCGTCTCCAGTCCCGCGATGGTGCTCTGCGCCGCCCTGAGCCGACCCATCGTGTCGGCAGCGTAGCAGAACAAGAACACGATCAGCACGATGAGCCCGCCTGCCAGGTCCATGGCCTGCCTCCCATGCGCTGGACCCAGACCAACCGGACCTCGCGGGCCGTGTACCCGGGTTGCCATGCGCTTCTACCAGACCCTAGCGACAACGGGACTTACGGCAAGTCCGGATTGCTTTAGCGGTCGCGATGCCCCATCAGCCGAGACCTGGAGTTGCCCGGGATCGCGCCCGGAGCCCGTCCACGAGGCCAATTCATCGGCGAGGCCAAGACGGGCTTCAAAACAAGGCTTTGGCTTCCAACCCCAGAGGTGAACGGCGGCTCGCAAGACGCAGGCGTCGCTAATGATAGCCCTCGCCGGGCCGGACCTTGCCGCGGAAGACGTAGTAGGAGAACGCGGTGTAGCCGAGGATGAAGGGCAGCAGGGCGCCGACCCCGACGATCAGGAAGCCTTGGGTCTCGGGCGGGGCTGCCGCCTGCCAGATGGTGATGTCGGGCGGCACCACATGCGGCCAGAGGCTGATGCCGAGACCGAGGAAGGACAGCAGGAACAGGCTCATGGCCAGAAGGAACGGCAGGCGCTCGCGCCGGCGCCCGATCGCCCGCCAGAGGCCGAAGGTCGCCAGAGCGGTAACGATCGGCACCGGCGAGAGGTAGAGCAGATTCGGCCAGCCGAACCAGCGCTCGGCGATCGCGGGGTCACGCAAGGGCGTCCAGATGCTGACCAGGCCGACGAAGGCGAGCACCGCCGCCAGCAGCGGCCTCGCGAGCCGAAAGGCCCAGTCCTGCAGGCCGCGCTCGGTCTTCCAGATCAGCCAGGTGCAGCCCAAGAGCGCGTAGCCCGCGACCAGGGCGACGCCGGTCATGAGCGCGAACGGCGAGAGCCAGTCGAGCATGCCGCCCACGTAGCTCCGGCCTTCGACCTCGAAGCCTTGGATGAAGTGGCCGAGCACCAGGCCCTGGGCCACCGTCGCGAGCAGCGAGCCGTAGTGGAACGCCTTGTCCCAGAGATGGCGGCCGGTTTGCGCCTTGAAGCGGAACTCGAAGGCCACGCCGCGCAGGATCAGCGCGATCAGCATGATCAGCAGCGGCAGGTAGCTGCCCGCGAGGATCACCGCGTAGGCGAGCGGGAAGGCGCCGAACAGGGCCGCACCGCCAAGCACCAGCCAGGTCTCGTTGCCGTCCCAGATCGGCGCCACCGAGGTCATCATCAGGTCCCGGTCCTCGTCGCTCGGCGCGTAGGGGAACAGGATGCCGACCCCGAGGTCGAAGCCGTCGAGGAGCACGTACATGATCACGCCGAGGACGATGATCCCGGCCCAGGCCACCGGCAGATCAATGCTGAGATCGCCCATCGCGGTCACGCCGCCGGGCCGGCCGCCGAGAGCGGGCGCGCCGCCCGCCCGTGGACCGCCTCCTCCGGCGCCAGGGGTTGCGGTCCGCGCTGTACGAGGCGGATGATGTAGTAGACGCCGGCCGGGAAGATCAGCCCGTAGACGATCACGAACGCTGCCAGCGAGGTCAGCACCGCGCCGCCGGTGAGCGCCGGCGTGACCGCGTCCGCGGTGCGCATCAGGCCGTACACGACCCAGGGCTGGCGGCCGACCTCGGTGGTCACCCAGCCGGCGAGCAGGGCGATGAAGCCGATCGGGCTGCAGGCGACGGCGAGCCGAAGGAACCACCTCGCCTCGTACAGCCGGCCACGCAGGCGCAGCCAAAGGCCGGCCGCCGCGACCCCCAGCATCAGGAAGCCGAGGCCGACCATGAGCCGGAAGGCGAAGAACACCAGGGGCACATAGGGCCAATCGGCGGGCGGCCACTGGCTGAGGCCGGGCACCTGGCCATCGAGGCTGTGGGTCAAGATCAGGCTCCCAAGCTTCGGGATCGCGACCTCGTAGCGGTTGGTCGCGGCGGCCTGGTCGGGCAGCGCGAACAGGATCAGGGGCGCGCCCGTTTCCGGCTGCCAGTGGCCCTCGATGGCGGCGACCTTGGCCGGCTGATGCTCGAGCGTGTTCAGGCCGTGCATGTCGCCGAGCAGGATCTGCAAGGGCGCCAGCACCGCGATCAGGCCCATCGCCATCGAGAAGCCGACCCGGGCATGGGGCACGATCCGGCCCTCGAGCAGGTGCCAGGCGCTGACGCCCGCGACCACGAAGGCGGTGGTCAGGAAGGTCGCGGTCACCATGTGGGCGAAGCGATAGGGGAAGGACGGGTTGAAGACCACGTCCCACCAGCTGGTGACGAAGAAGGTGCCGTCGCGCAGCTCGAAGCCCGCCGGCGTCTGCATCCAGCTGTTGGCCGAGAGGATCCAGAAAGCCGAGAGCAGGGTGCCGAGCGCCACCATGCAGGCGGCGGCGAAGTGCATCCCCGGCGACACCCGCCGGCGGCCGAACAGCAGGATGCCGAGGAAGGTCGCTTCCAGGAAGAAGGCGCTCGCGACCTCGTAGTTCAGGAGCGGGCCCAGCACGTTGCCGGTGGCATCCGACATCCGGCTCCAGTTGGTCCCGAACTGGAACGACATGACCACGCCCGAGACCACGCCCATGCCGAACGAGATCGCGAAGATCCGGGTCCAGAACTCCGAAAGCTCCAGGTAGAGCGCGCGCCCGGTCGCGTACCAGCGCGCCTCGAGCACCACGAGCCAGGCGGCGAGCCCGATCGTGAACGCCGGGAACAGGATGTGGAACGAGATCACGGCCGCGAACTGGACCCGGGACAGGAGCAGGGGGTCGAGGTGCATGATCCTCTGTCGCTCGATGATCGCTATGCGCGGGCGGCTCACGCAGCCCTGAGTTCAGTCACCCGCCAACGTAGAATATAACGGCGCGGTCGTCAGCCTGCCGTTCTGTCGCACGAGGGGTGGCCGTGCTAGGCTTCGGCTTGGCCCCGTCGGGGATCGCCACGGAGGGTGCGATGCGCGTCTGTGTGCTGCATGCGGCCAAGGATCTGCGGCTCGAGGAGCGGCCGGAGACGGCGCTTGGGCCGGACCAGGTGCGTCTCCGGTTCGGCGCGGGCGGGATCTGCGGCTCGGACCTGCACTACTACTACGAGGGCCGGGTCGGCGACTTCGCGGTGCGCGAGCCGCTGATCCTTGGCCACGAGGTCGCGGGCGAGGTGATCGAGGTCGGGCACGACGTCACGAGCATCAAGGTCGGCGACCGGGTCGCGGTCAATCCGAGCCAGCCCTGCTGGCGGTGCCGGGCCTGCCAGGCCGGCCGGACCAACCTCTGCCGGCGCATGACCTTCTATGGCAGTGCCGCGGTCTTTCCCCACGTCCAGGGCGCGTTCCAGGAGCAGCTGGTCTGCTTCGAGAGCCAGTGCCATGTGGTGCCGAAGACCGTGCCCTACGGCATCGCGGCGCTGGCCGAGCCGCTCGCGGTCTGCCTGCACGCGGTCCGGCGCGCGGGCGCCTTGCTCGGCCAGAACGTGCTGATCACCGGCTGCGGCCCGATTGGCGCGCTCACCTGCATCGCGGCGCGCTACGCCGGCGCCGCCAGGATCACGGTCACCGACATCGCACCCGAGCCGCTCGCGGTCGCGCGCGCGATCGGTGCCGATGAGACGATCGACGCGCTCGCCGAGCCCGAGCGGATCGAGGCCTATCGGGCCGACAAAGGGTGGTTCGATACCGCCTTCGAGGCGTCCGGCAACCCGAGGGCGCTGATCACCTGCCTCGATTGCGTGCGCCCGGGCGGCCGGATCGTGCAGCTCGGCATGCTACCGGCGGGCGAACTTGCCCTGCCGCTGACCAAACTCACGCCCAAGGAGATCGACCTTCTCGGCACTTTCCGCTTCCACGACGAGTTCGGCCTCGCGGTCGAGGCGCTGATCAGCGGCCGGCTGGATGTCGCACCGATCCTGACCGGCACCTTCAGCGCTCAGGCGCGGGATGCCGCGTTCGCCGCGGCGCTCGATCGCCGGCAGCACATGAAGGTCCAGCTGGTGTTCGACCCCGCCTGACCGAGGTCCTCCCGGCAGGTCCTTACCCGGCTCCGGCCTCGCGGGCTCGCCGACCGGGGGTTTCGGCCAGAAGAGCGATCGCCAGGGCGCTGAAGCCGAGGCCGAACAGGGCGGCATGGATCGCATGGCCGAGCTCCCACTGGTCGCGGTAGCGGGTCCAGTCGGCGGGCAGCGTTTCCGGGGTCCAGACCCTGAGCGCCGCGTTCATGGGCGCAACCAGCAGGAACCAGTCGACGAGCCCGGCCGTGACCGAGACCGCGGCGAGGAGCGTCCACCAGACCGCCGGTCGCCGCCCGCGCACCATGAAGAGCAGGATCCAGGTCAGGAGGATCGCCAGCACCTCGATCGCGGCGCCGGCCACGCCGAAGGCGACGTAGAGATTGTGCTGCACGGTCAGCCAGGTGGCGCCGTCCAGCCTGAGCTTGCCCGGGATCTCCATGACATGGGCGAAGGTCATGCCGAGCGTCAGCGCGACCAGCAGCAGGCTCAGATAGCGGACGACCTTGAGGGTCATGGCCCCGTCCCCGCTCGGAGGATGGCAGTCCTGGTCGTCGTGAGCCGCAGGGTCAGTCGAGCTCGAAGGCGTCCTTGTAGTCCCGCTTCAGCGCCGGGTTCTGGCGCTCCTTGGCCAGCACGCAGTTGCCGGCCACCAGCATCTCGATCTCGGTGCCCATGAAGCAGCGGAAGGCGTCCTCGGGCGTGCACACGATCGGCTCGCCGCGAACGTTGAAGCTGGTGTTGACCAGCACCGGGCAGCCGGTCCGCTGGTCGAAGGCGCTGAGCAGGCGGTGATAGCGAGGGTTGGTGTCGGCGTGCACGGTCTGGATCCGGGCCGAATAGTCGACATGGGTGACCGCCGGGATCTGCGAGCGCGGCACGTTCAATTTGTCGATGCCGAACAGCGCCTCCTCGTCCTCGTTCATCAGCCGGCGGCGCCCGGCGATCACGTCGGCGACCAGGAGCATGTACGGGCTGTCGTCGTCGAGCTCGAACCAGTCGGCGACCTGCTCGCGCAGCACCGAGGGCGCGAAGGGGCGGAAGGATTCCCGGTATTTGACCTTGAGGTTCAGGAGCTTCTGCATGGTCGGCGAGCGCGCGTCGCCGAGGATCGAGCGGGCGCCGAGCGCGCGCGGACCGAACTCCATCCGGCCCTGGAACCAGCCGACCGCCTGACCGTCGACCAGGGCATCGGCGGTGCCGGCGATCATCTGGTCCTCGCCCAGCACCTCGAACACGGCCCCGGCCGCGCTGAGGCGCCGCTCGATCTCGCCCTGCTCGAAGGCCGGCCCCAGATAGGCGCCGCTCATGCCGTCACCGGCGCCGTTCGGCCGGCGCGGCTGCGCCTTGAACAGGTGGTGGGCGGCCAGCGCTGCGCCCAGCGAGCCGCCGGCGTCGCCGGCCGCCGGCTGGATCCAGATCCGCTCGAAGCTGCCATCGCGCAGGATCTTGCCGTTGGCGACGCAATTGAGCGCGACACCGCCGGCCATGCACAGGTTCTTCTGCCCGGTCTCGCGCGCGAGCGCCCGGGTCAGGCGCAGCATGACCTCCTCGGTCACCACCTGGATCGAGGCGGCAAGGTCCATCTCGCGCTGGGTCACCCGGTCCTCCGGCTTGCGCGCCGGGCCGCCGAACAGCTGGTCGAACCTGCGGTTGGTCATGGTCAGACCGGTGCAGTAGTCGAAATACTCCTGGTTGAGGCGGAACGAGCCGTCCGCCTTGAGATCGATCAGATGGTCGAAGATAGCTTGAGCGTATTTGGGCTGGCCGTAGGGGGCGAGCCCCATGACCTTGTACTCGCCGGAATTGACCTTGAAGCCGGTATAATAGGTCAAGGCCGAGTAGAGCAGGCCCAGGGAGTGCGGGAAGTGCAGCTCCTTGAGCATGGTGAGCTCGTGGCCCCGGCCGACGCCGACGCTGGTGGTCGCCCACTCGCCGACGCCGTCGATGGTGAGCACGGCTGCTTCTTCGAACGGCGAGGGGAAGAACGCGCTCGCCGCGTGGCTCTGGTGGTGCTCGGCGAACAGCAGCCGCGAGGCCAGATCGCGCTCGCCGCCGAGCTCCTTGAGCTTCTCGGTCAGCAGGCGCTTTTGGAACAGCTTCTCCTTCAGCCAGACCGGCATCGCCATGCGAAAGGACGTGAAGCCCTTGGGCGCGAAGGCCAGATAGGTCTCGAGCAGGCGCTCGAACTTGATGAACGGCTTGTCGTAGAAGGCGATGTGGTCGACCTGATCGAGCCCGATGCCGGCCGCGGCCAGGCAGTACTCGATGGCGTGCCTGGGGAACCCGGAGTCGTGCTTCTTGCGGGTGAAGCGCTCCTCCTGAGCGGCGGCCACGATCCTGCCGTCGTCGAGCAGGGCGGCCGCGCTGTCGTGGTAGAACGCGGACAGACCGAGAATGCGCATCGGCGCCTCACTCAGAAGATGGTGTAGATGAACGGCGCCACAGCACTACCCTGGGTCAGGACGATGAGGCCGCCGAACAGCGCCATCATCAGGACCACCGGCAGCAGCCAGTACTTTTTGCGGACGCGCATGAACCGCCAGAGTTCGGCGAGAAATGACATGGCGACACCTCAGACCGGGTTGGGCAACACCTCAGAACGGGTTGGGCAACATCTCAAAACTGATTGATCATGGTTTCCGGGGCGGGGCCGGGCGGGTCGCGCACGATCCAGTAGCTTTCGGCCCCGGCGTCGGACTTGAGCCGGAGCGGATCGCGGCCGGTGAGGCGCATCAGTAAGCCGACCGGCACGATCACTATACCATAGATCAGCCCCAGCACGACCGGGTTTACGACCCGGAACAGAATCAGCCCGAGCTTGTCCCAGGCGCGGTGCAGGCTGGTCAGGCTCTGCGGCGCGACCAGGCCGAGCAGGATCAGCACCACGCCGATCGCGGCCAGCCCGTACTGAACCCAGCCCAGGCCATGGAAGTAGCTGCGGGCCGCGGCGATCACCAGGAGGATGCCGCCGACCGTCAGGCCGAAGCTGCGGTCGGTGCCGCTCTTGACCTCTTCGCCGCGACTGAAGTCTTCGTGAAACGTTGGTTTCATTCCGCTTCGATCCCCTCTTGAGCACGCAGCAGCGCCTCCCGATGCCACTTGGCCGCGCGCTTGGTTGGCCACCACTCTGATCCGCGTCTCAATCTCGTCGACCACGATGGCAGGGCCGCTTCGGCCCGGCTCATATCACGCTGACCATCCACGAGGCGTCTGGGCGCCCGCTGCAGCGGATCGAGTATCGCCCATGCCGGCGCAGATCTCAATCCGGGGCGGCCTCGGACGACGGCAGCGCCGCCAGCGGGCTGTCCTCGGTCTGCAGGAGAAAGAACTCCCAAGTCGGTGTGGTATCGGTGATGACGACGCTGACCGCCACGGTCTCGCCGGGCTCGACCACACCGCCGCCGAACTGCACGCCATCGTAGGGCTCGGTCGTCTCCAGGACCTCGGCAAAACGGTCGGAGCGAAACGGCCGGCCGGCCTCGCTCGCCTGACCAAACGACAGGCCGTCGCCGAACGGGCTCGACTGGTCCATGAATTCCCGCAACTCGAGATTGAACACCGACCAGGGCCGCTTCGTGCGGTTGCGCACGATCTTGGTCAGCGCGAAGCCGACCTCGTGATGCGAGCGGATGCGATTGCCGAAGGCGTGGCTCATGCCGCGGATGATCAGGATCGACGGTCCATCGCCGGTGATGTTCTCGACCAGCACGAACGGGTCCTCGAGCGAGCCGCTGCCCGACGCCTTGACGATGTCGAACCCGCCCAATTCGTCGCTGAAGGTGAGACCGTCCAGCTGGACCGGGCCGGCCAGCGCGGGCAGCCCCAGGCCCATACCGACCGCGAGCGCCAGGGCGCGTGGCCAAACGCTCATGACCGGTCCGCCCGCTGCCCCATGTGAGGGTGATGACGGCCCGCGCCCTCGAGGTCAAGGCGGGCGAGCGTCGCAGGGCCGGCGCGGCGAAGACCGACTTCCAGGTCGCGCCGGCCGCCTGCTATCGAGAGAGCCGGATCGGCCGCGGCCGTAGGGGGCGGTGGCGGGTGACGAGCAGCTGGCAACGACAATGGAACCCTATCGACCGATCAACACCCTGAAGCCGGTCGCGGCCGGTGTCTGGCTGGTCGACGGCCCGATCATCGGTTTCCGCTACATGGGCGTACGCCTGCCGTTTCCGACCCGGATGACCATCGTCCGGCTGGCGGACGGGGGCCTGTGGCTGCATTCGCCGACTGAGCTGACCTCAGAGCTGCGGCCGGCAGTCGAGGCGCTCGGCCCGGTGCGTCACCTGATCGCGCCGAACCGCATCCATTATTGGTGGGTCGGCGACTGGCAGCGCGCTTTCCCCGCGGCGCTGGCGTACGCCGCACCGGGTGTTCGGCGAGCAGCCGCGGCGCGGGGTGCCAGCTTCGGGCGCGACCTTACGGATCAGCCCGATCCGGCCTGGGCCGGCCAGATCGACCAGCTCCTGGTGCGCGGCCGCTATCTGACCGAGGCGGTCTTCCTTCACCGGCCCTCGCGCACCCTGATCCTCGCCGACCTGATCGAGAGCTTCGAGCCTGCCAAGGTCCAAAGCCGCTGGCTCTGCGGCGTCATGCGCCTTGCCGGCTGCCTGCACCCGGACGGCTCGACGCCGCGCGACCTGCGCCTGACCTTCCTCGGCCACCGGCGCGAGCTCCGGCGGGCGGTCGCGACCATGCTCGGCTGGCGGCCGGAGCGGGTGATCATCGCCCATGGCCACTGGTATGCCGAGAACGCGCCCGGCGAGTTGAGGCGCGCCTTCCGCTGGCTCGGCCCGCTCGGCTGAGGCCCATCAAGAAGTCGCTCAGGTCGCCTCGAGGACGGCGGAGAGGAACTGGCGCGTGCGCTCGTTCTGGGGCTCGGCGAACAGCTGCCCGGGCGCGCCCTGCTCGGCGATCTTGCCCTGATAGAAGAAGCAGACGCGGTCGGCGAACTCCTTGGCGAAGCCCATCTGGTGGGTGACCATCAACATGGTGAGGTTGTGCTCGGCGCCGAGCCTGCGGATCACGTTCAGGACCTCGCCGACCAGCTCCGGGTCGAGCGCCGAGGTGACCTCGTCGAACAGCATGACCTTGGGCCGCAGCGCGAGCGCCCGGGCGATCGCGACTCTTTGCTGCTGGCCGCCCGAGAGCTGGCTCGGATAATGGCCCATCTTGTCCTCGAGGCCGACCATGGCGAGCAGCTCCCGGGCGCGCTCGCGCGCTTGCTTCTTCGACAGACCGAGGACGTAAACCGGCGCCTCCATGCAGTTCTCGAGCGCGCTCATGTGCGGGAACAGGTTGAAGTGCTGGAACACCATACCGATCTTGCCGCGCACCCGGCGCAGATGGCGCTCGTCGGCCGGCATCAGCTCACCATTCTTGCGCACATGGGTGAGCGGCTCGCCGTCGACCTCGATCACCCCGCCGTCGATCCGCTCGAGCGTCATCAGCATGCGCAAGACCGTGGTCTTGCCCGAGCCCGAGGGACCGATGATCGCGACCTTCTCGTTGGCGGCGACGTCGAGATCGAGCTGATCGAGCACCACCAGATCGCCGTAGCGCTTGGTGACTTCCCGGAAGCGGACCATGGGCGGCTCGGCGGACCCTTGCATGTTCAGCCCCTCCGTGACTTCAGCCAGGCCTCGAGCTGGCGCACGCCGGCCGCCGCGACCAGGCTCATGATCAGGAAGAAAACGCCGACCATGGTGATCGGCTCGAGGTAGCGGAAGGTCTCGGAGCCGATGATCTTGGCGGTCTGCATCAGCTCGACGACCGCGATCGCCGAGAGCAGCGGGGTCTCCTTGAACATGCCGATCAGATAGTTGCCGAGCGCCGGCACGACCGGCGGAATCGCCTGCGGGATGATGACATCCTTATAGGTGCGGTAGGGGCTGAGGTTGAGCGCGATCGCGGCTTCCCACTGGCCGCGCGGGATGCCCTCAAGGCCGGCGCGGTACACCTCCGAGCAGTAGCAGGCGTAGTGCAGGCCGAGCGCCAGCACGCCCGCGGTCAGAGCCGGGATCACGATGCCGAAGCGGGGAAAGACGAAGTACAAAAAGAAGATCTGGATCAGCACCGGGGTCGAGCGGATGAATTCGATGAAGCTGCCGGTCACCGTGCTGACCCAGGGGTCGCGCGAGCGACGCAGCAACGCCAGCACGAGGCCGAGCACGGCGGCGAGCGCGAAGCCGAGCAGGGTCGCCTCGATGGTCACCACGGCCGCGCGCGCCAGCTCAGGCAGGATCGAGAGCGCGAACTGCCAGTCGAACAGCATCAGCGCCGGCCCACGCCGAAGCTCTTGCGGGTGTGGCGCTCGAGCGCGCGCATGCCAAATGTGATCACGAGCGCGATGCCGAGGTACATCACCAGCACCAGAAGGAAGATCGTGACCGTGCGCAGGGTCGCCTGGTTCAGCTGGTAGGCCTTGAAGGTGAGGTCCGAGACGGTGATCAGCGAGACGATCGCGGTCGCCTTCAGAAGCTCGATGAACAGATTGCCCCAGGGCGGGATCATCGCGACCATCGCCTGGGGCAGAATGATCCGGCGCATGCGGGTGAAGGGCGTCATGTTGAGCGCGATCGCCGCCTCGTACTGGCCGCGCGGCACGGCCAGCACGGCACCGCGCACGACCTCGGCGCCGTAGGCGCCGACGTTCAGGCCGAGCGCCAGGATCGCGACCGGGATCGGATCGAGGGTGATGCCGAAATTGGGCAGTACGTAGAACAGCCAGAACAGCTGCACCAGGGCCGAAGTGCCGCGGAACAGCTCGATATACGAGATCGCGAACCAGCGCAGCGGCCTGAGCGGCGACAGCTTGGCGAGGCCGGCGAGCAGGCCGCAGATCACGGCCAGCACCGAGGCCGCGAGCGTGATCTGGATGGTGACCCAGGCGCCCTCCAGAAGGCCCGGCAGGAACTCGCGAAAGCCCGCGAAGCTCGCCACCACCAGCCCGGCCGCGAAACTGAGCAGGGCGCAGATGAAAAGGTGGCGATAGCTCAGCCACCCCTCTCTGGTCAGCCTGGCAGCCTCGGCCATGATCCTTCCGCGAGGACTTCCGGATGGAGCGCCGACCGGATCCGCGGACGGATCGGGCCGGCGCCTCGGCCTACTTGCCCGCGCACAGCTCCGCGGTCGTCTTCTTCGGGAGCTCGTCCTTGGTGAAGCCGAACGGCTTCACCAAGGCGAGATGCTCGGGCGTGCCGATGAACGCCGCCAGATGCTTGTTGAACTCGGCGAGGAAGGCTTTGTCCTCAGGACGGAAAGCGAAGGCGCCGTGGCCGATCACGCTCTGGCCGGCGACCTCGCCGAAGGGCTTGGCGATCTCGACGCCTTGCGCCTCGCTGGCGAGCCGGCGGATCGACAGGCTGGTCAGCGCGAAGGCGTCGGCGCGCCCGGCCTGCACCGCGGCGGCGCCGGCGGCGGTATCGGGGACGACCATGACCTGGCCGTCCGGGACGCCGGCATCGCGCGCATAGGTGCGCTCGATCGCCCCGGCCATGACCGCGACGGTGGCGTCCGGGTTGTCCTTCACGTTGCCGTAGTCCTCGAGCTTCTTAGGATTGCCCTCCTTGACCAGGAACGCCTGGCCGATGCCGTAGGTCGGCTCGGAGAACGCGACCTGCTGGCAGCGCGGCGGGGTCACGAACATGCCGGCCGCGACCATGTCGAAGCGCTTGGCCTTGAGGCCCGGGATCAGCGAGCCGAACTCGGTGATCACCGCCTCGACGTCCTTGATCCCCATCTCGCCCAGGATGTACTTGGCGATCTCCGGGGCCTCGCCGGTCAGCTTGCCGTCGGGCGTCTGATAGCCGTAGGGCGCCTCGTTGGCGATGCCGACCGTGACCTTGCCCGACGCCTTGGCGTCGTCCAGGAGATCCGCCCGGGCGCCGGTGGCGGCGAGCGCGAGGACGGCGAGGCCGAAAAGCCAGCCGGAGGTACGACGCATGGTGCTCTCCCTATTTCGTTGACGAAACGGCGCCGGTGGCCCCGCCTTAGAGGCCAGCCTAAAGCCGTATCCGACACGGATCAAGGCAAGCGCCATGAATTGGTGTCGCTGCTCATGGTCCTCGCGGCCGGCACGCCGGCAAAAATCGCTGAGCGGCGCAATCCTGCGTGGAATAGAGGTGGGTCCAGCCACGTTGGCGGTATGATCTCAAATCTCCCTCCGTCCGGAAAGGATCTCCCGTGACTTCCATCCTGCGGCGCGCCACCGGCGCGATGATCGTGGCCTGGGCGCTGGTCTTGCTGCCGTTCGGCACGCCACGGGCTGCGGAACAGTACGATCAGGCCAAGCTGGAGTCGTTCGTGACCGCCGCCCTCGCGGTCAACAAGCTGGTCGAGCAGTGGACGCCGCGCATCCAGGGTGCGCAGAACGAGACCGAGGCGGCCCAGCTGCGTCAGCAGGCCAACGGCGAGCTGGTCGCTGCCATCCAGCAGTCCAACAACATTTCGGTCGAGGAGTACCGCCAGATCAGCCAGGCGGCGCAGAGCGACCCGACCCTGATGGACCGGATTTCGCAGATCTTCGACAAAATGCATCCGCAGACCCAGCCGGAGCCCGGGGCGCCGGCGCCGACCCAGTCGCAATAGCGGCGCCAGCCGCCAGGCGGGATCAGTTGGCGATGGTCGTGCCGAGGCCGGCGGCAACCGCCTTGCGATAGGCGAGCAGCGCGATCGCGGTGTCCTGGACGCCGGTCCCGGTGAGGTCGGCGACCGTGATCTGGTCGGCGCTTTGCCGCCCGGGCTGGCGATGGGCAGTGATCTCGCCGAGCTCGGTCACGGCGAGGTCGGGGTGATGGCCGAGCACATGATGCAGCTCGCCCTGGCGGGCGCACTGGGCGCGGCTGTCGCAGACCAGGAGGTCGGCGTACGCCAGAACCGCGGGGTGCAGCTCGTGCTTGCCCGGCGCGTCGGCGCCGATCGCGGTGATGTGCAGGCCGGGATGCAGCCAGTCGGCGACCACCAGCGGGTCGCGCGCAGAGGTCGCGGTCACGACGACGTCCGCCTCGAGCACCAGCCGCTCGGGGCTCGCGACCGGCAGCACGTCGAGGCCCAGCCGTTCGGCCATCTCATCGGCATAAGCCTCGGCCTTGGCCTCGTCGCGGGCCCAGACCAGGACCCGCAGGATCGGCCGGACCAGGGTCAGCGCCTCGATCTGGAAGCGAGCCTGGGTGCCGGCGCCGAGCACGCCCGCGATCACGGCATTGGCTGGCGCCAGATGACGGGCGGCGACGGCGCCGGCGGCCGCGGTCCGGAGGTCCGTCAGCCAGCCGTTGTCCAGCAGCAACGCCTCGAGCCGGCCGGTCTCGGCCGACAGCAGCATCATCAGGCCGGACAGGCTCGGCAGGCCGCGTTTGGGGTTGTCGAAGAAGCCCGGGCTGACCTTGAGCGCGAAGCTCGGCAGATCCGGCAGCCAGGCGGTCTTGACGTCGACCTCGCCGTTCACGTCCGGCAGCGCCATGTGCAGGACCGGCGGCATCACCACCCGGCCCGAGGCAAGCGCGGTGAACGCGTCCGCGATCGCATCGACCAGCTCGAGATCGAGACGGATGCATTGGCGGAGCTCGGCTTCGGTCAGGACCCTGATCGCCACGCGCGCTGCCCTCAATCCGTGGCGGTCACGATTTCGGTGAGCCGCCGCATGTCGACGTTGCCTCCACTTAGAAGGACCACGACGTTGTCACCTGGCGGCGCGATCTTGCCCGCCAGCAGGGCCGCGACCCCGACCGCGGCACCACCCTCGACGATCTGGCGTTCCTGCCAGTAGCAATGGCGCATCGCGGCCGCGATCTCGGCTTCGCTGACCAAGACGGTCTCGTCGACCAGATCGCGCACCAGCGCGAAGGTGTAGCGGTTGTCGAGGCCAATGCCGCCGCCCAGGGAATCGGCGAGGCTCGCCTCCTCCTCGACCGTGACCGGCCGGCCGGCGGCCAGGCTTCGAACCATCGCCGGCCCGCGCTCCATCGACACCCCGATCACCCGGATTCTCGGATCCGCGCACTTCAGGGCAAGCGCGATGCCGCCGATCAGCCCGCCGCCCGAGAGCGGGACCAGCACGGCATCGAGCGCCGGCAGGTCCTCGAGCAGCTCGAGCCCGATCGTGCCCTGGCCCGCGATCACGAAGGGATCATCGAACGGCGATATGAAGGCGAGGCCGCGCTCGGCGGCGAGCTGCTTCGCGGCCACCTCGGCCTCGTCCTGGTTGCGCCCGACGATCTGCACCTCGGCACCGAGTGCCTGCACGGCCTGGACCTTGTTCTCCGGCACCAGGGGCGACATGCAGACCACCGCCGGCACGCCTTGGATGCGCGCCGCATGGCCGACCGCTCGGGCGTGATTGCCGGTCGAGACCGCGACCACGCCCCGCGCGCGCTCGGCATCGCTCAGCTGCAGCAGCCGGTTGGTGGCTCCGCGCAGCTTGAAGGCGCCGGTCGTCTGGAGAATCTCGAGCTTCAGATGGACGTTCCGGCCAAGGTGCGCGCTCAGCGCCTCGGAGCGGACCAGGGGTGTGCGCCGGATGAAGGGTGCGATCGCCTGACGCGCCCGCCAGATCGTCCCCTGGGTGAGCTCCGCCATCAGCCGGGCCCGTAGTCGGTCGCAAGCACGGCCAGACAGTCGCCGGGCTTGATCAGACCAGGGGCGTGGCGGCCGATCAGGAGGCCGGTCCGGGCGGCCGGGTAGACGGCAGGCGGCCGCGCCGGCTTCTCGACGTCGTGGACCTGGGCGATCGGCTGGCCGACCTCGACCTCGGCGCCGAGGTCGACCAGCAGCTCGAGGATGCCGCGATCGTCGGCGATCACGAACCAGGACGAATCCGGGCTATGCATCAGACGGGTCGGCGCCGGCGCCACTTGTCCCTCAATAAGGCCGAAATGGCGGAGCAGGTTCGAAATGCCGCGCTCCGCGATCGCCACGGTCGCGGCGGTCGCGGTGCCGCCGCCGCCGAGCTCGGTGAACAGAAACGTCTTGCCCAGCTCCTCGACCGCTGTGTCCAGCATGCCGGCCACATCGAACTCCTGGATCACCAGGCTGAGCGGGGCGCCGAACGCCAGCAGCGCCGCCTTGGTCGCCGCCATCTGCGCCGGCTCGACCAGCACGTGCATGCCGCAGAACGGCACGAAGTTGAGCGTCTTGCCGCCCGAATGCAGGTCGATCACGGCATCGCACATCGGTAGCAGCCGCCTGCGCACGTAGTCCGCGATCATCAGGGTCGGCGTGCCGCGCGGGTCGCCCGGAAAGGCGCGGTTCATGTTGATCTGGTCGACCGGCGAGACCCGGGTGCCGGCCAGCACGGCCGGCAGGTTGAGCGCGGGCAGCAGGATCAGGCGGCCCCGGATCGCCACGGGCTCGAGCCCGCGGGCGAGCTTCAGGAGCGCGATCGGGCCCTCGTACTCGTCGCCGTGATTGCCGCCGGTGAGCAAGAGCGTCGGGCCGGCGCCGCGCTTGATCACGATCATCGGCACGCGCAAAGCGCCCCACGCGGAACTCGTTGGATGAATGCGGCACATCGAGGCTGCCGAACTGCTTGCCGTCGGCCTCGAAGTCGAGCCGGGTCGTGATCCGGAAAGGCTCGCTCACAACGTCCGCTTGCCGATGGGGGTGGACCTCTGGCCATCATCTGGCAAACTGGCGCCCTTGTCGACCGGCCGTGGTGCCGGGGCCGGCGAGGGGAGGCACGCGCTTGAATCTCGAGCTCTATCTGGCGTTCGTGCTGGCGACCACGGTCATGATCCTGCTGCCGGGGCCGAGCGTGATGCTGACCGTATCGCACAGCCTCGCCTTCGGGGCCGGGCGCGCGCTGCTGACGGTCACAGGCGCGGTGCTCGCGATCGGCGTGCAGCTGACCCTCACCATCGTCGGGATGACCTCGCTGATGCTGCTGCTGGCCGAGGGGTTCGAGGTCCTGCGCTGGGCCGGCGTCGCCTATCTGATCTGGCTCGGCGTCCAGCAGTGGCGGGCGACCGTGGAACCGATCGAGCTCCGGTCCGCCGACGGCAGGAGGCTCTTCGCCCAAGGTTTCCTGGTGACGATCGCCAATCCGAAGAGCCTGGTGTTCCTGGCCGCGTTCTTTCCGCAGTTCGTCGATCCGGCCCGGCCGCTCGGGCCGCAGCTCGTGCTGCTCGGGATCAGTTTCCTCGTGATCGGCTTCGTGTTCACCGCCCTCTGGGCGGTCGCCGCCGGTTGGAGCCGGGGCTGGTTCCGGAGCCGCCGCCGACTGCTGGTGCGCAACCGGATCTCGGGCTCGCTGCTGATCGGCGCCGGGATCGGGCTCGCGATGGTGCGCCGGACGTGAGCCGAGGTTCGATGATGAGGAGAGCATGGCCATGCCGACCCTGACCGTCGCGATCATGGCGCCGGGCGACATGGGGCACTGCGTCGGGGCGGTGCTCAAGGCCAAGGGCCTGCGGGTCGTGAGCTGCCTCGCGGGCCGGAGTGGCCGCACCCGGGCGCTCGCCGCCAAAGCCGGAATCGAGGATCTCGGCGACGATGCGGCGCTCGTGGGCGCGGCCGACGCGCTCTTGTCGATCCTGGTGCCGGCGCAGGCGGAGGCGCTGGCGCAGCGCATCGCGGCCGCGGTGCGCGCGACCGGCAGCGATCTGCTGTACGTCGATTGCAACGCGATCGCGCCCGAGACCGCACGCCGGGTCGGCGCGGTTGTCGAGGCCGCGGGCGCCCGTTTCGTCGACGCCGGTATCATCGGCCCACCGCCCAGGCCGGACGCCACCGGCACGCGCTTCTACGCCTCGGGTGCTGCGGCCCGCGACTTCGCCGCGCTCCGGGATTACGGCCTGGATGTGCGGATCGTCAGCGAGCGGGCGGGTGACGCGTCCGCGGTCAAGATGTGCTACGCGGCGCTGACCAAGGGCACGACGGCGATCATGACCGAGTTGATGGTCGCGGCCGCCCGGCTCGGGGTCAGCGAGACGCTGCATGCCGAGCTCGCGCTGAGCCAGGCCGCCATGCTCGAGCGGATGGGACGGGGTGTGCCGGCCATGGTGCCGAAGGCGCACCGCTGGGTCGGCGAGATGGCGGAGATCGCGAAGACCTTCGCCGACGCCGGCCTGACGCCCTTGACCTTCGAGGGCGCGGCGGCGCTCTACGCCTTCGTCGCCGACACGCCGCTCGGGCGAAGCACACCGGAGGACTGGCGGAGCGCCGGGCGCTCGCTCGACCAGGTGATCGCGGCGCTCGCCGGCGGCAGCTAGGTGCCTGCGCCGATGTTGATCGCGGGCGGCTTCGGCTTCGACGCCGCCGGGCGAGGAGGTGATCGCAATGGCGGCGCAGAACGAGATCGAGGCCGTCGGCTCGCGGTTCGAAGCGGGCGCCGGCAAGGGTGAGGTGTCGGCGCTGCTGCTGCGGCCGGCGGGCGCCCGCTGGCTGCTGGTCTTCGCTCATGGCGCCGGCGCCGGCATGCGTCATCGGTTCATGGTCGAGATGAGCGCGGCGCTGGCGGGGGTCGGGATCGCGACCTTCCGCTATCAGTTCCCCTACATGGAAGCGGGCGGCCGGCGGCCGGACCTGCGCGCTACCCTGTGTGCGACCGTGCGCGCCGCGGTCGCCGCCGGCCACGGGGCGGCGCCCGATCTGCCGCTGCTCGCGGGCGGCAAGTCGATGGGCGGGCGCATGACCTCGCTCGCCGCTGCCGAGGCGCCGCTCGAAGGCGTGCTGGGCCTGGTCTTCTTCGGCTTCCCGCTGCACGCCGCCGGCCGGCCCTCGGACGAGCGGGGCGCGCATCTTGCCAAGGTGGCGGTGCCGATGTTGTTCCTCCAGGGCGAGCGCGATCAGCTCGCCGATCTCGGCCTGCTGCGGCCGATCTGCGCCCGCCTCGGCGCGCGCGCGACCTTGCACGTCCTGCCGACCGCGGATCATTCGTTTCACGTCCTGAAGCGCTCCGGCCGGACCGATGCCGAAGTCGTCGGCGAGCTCGCACAGACCACCGCCGCCTTTGCCGCGCGCCTGACCTGAGCCGCTGCCGGCGCTAGCCGGTACCAACCCCGCCGGCGCCAGCCGTGCAAACTGAGCCGGCGTCAGCCGGCACCGACGCCCGTGCTAGCCGCGGCGCCGCTCCGCCTCTATACCGTATCACGCATCAGTTGTGCGTGTAGCGGTGAGCAAACTCGGCGGTTCGGCGGCGTGCGGCAAACCCTGGTCATCCTCGCGGTCTTCGTCGCGTTCGCCGCGCTGTTCGTGCGCCTGCGGCTGGGCACGGTGCTGGGCTTCCTGATCGGCGGCGCGGTAGTCGGACCGTTCGGCTTCGGCCTGGTCCACGATCTCGAGGCGGTCCAGCCGCTGGCCGAGCTCGGCGTCGTGTTCCTGCTGTTCAACCTTGGCCTCGAGCTCAAGATCGAGCGTCTGCGCCTGTTCGGCGCCCGGGTCTACACCCTCGCCCTGACCCAGCTCCTGGTCACCGCGGCCGGCATCGCCCTGGTCGTCCAGGGCCTCGGCCTGGCCGTCAGTCAGGCGATCATCGTCGGCGGCGCGCTCGCGCTGTCGTCGACCGCGGTGGTGCTGCGGGTCGTGGCCGACCTCGGCCGGACGCTCACCCAGCTCGGCCGGGTCGCGATCGCGATCCTTCTGGTCCAGGACCTCGCGGTCGGGCCGCTTCTGGTTCTGGTCGACGCGCTCGGCGGCAGCGCCGGCTCGCTGATCAAGGCGCTCGCGGTCGCGCTCGGCAAAGTGGTGCTGGTGACCCTGGTCGTGGTCGTCGTCGCCCGCTACCTGCTGCGCCCGGTGCTCGGCTTCATCGCCACGATCGATGCCGAGGAGGTGTTCACCGCGACCGCGGTCCTGATCGTGCTCGGCGCGAGCTTCGCAACTCAGCAGGCGGGCCTGTCGACGGCGCTGGGCGCCTTCGTCGCCGGCCTGATGGTCGCCGACACCGAGTACCGGCACCAGATCGCCGCCGACATCGGCCCGTTCCGGGGCCTCCTGCTCGGCCTGTTCTTCATGACCGTCGGCATGACCGTCGATCTGCATTTCACCCTCGCCCATCTGGGCACGATCCTCGCCCTCGCCGCGGGCCTGCTGGTGGTCAAGGGCGCGCTGCTCTGTCTGCTCGCGCTGGTACTCCGCTTCCCTGCGCGCCTGGCCCTCGAGCTCGGCGCCCTGCTCGCCCAGGGCAGCGAGTTCGCATTCGTCCTGCTCGGCCTGGCCGCGGCCCGCGGCCTGGTCGGCGCCACAGTCGTCCAGACCCTGACACCCGCGGTCGTGCTGTCGATGGCCGCGACCGCGCTGGCTGCGGCCGTCGCCCGCCCGCTCCTGGACCGCCTGGAGGGGCCGGCCAGGGCCTCCCTCAGCGATCTCGACAGCCAGACCCTGGGCGTCCACGACCATGTCGTGATTGCCGGCTTCGGTCAGGTCGGCATGGCGCTCGCCCGCCACCTGGTCGGTCTCGGCATGCCGGTCCTGGTCCTCGACTACGACCCCAAGCGGGTGCGCACCAGCCAGGCCCATCGCCTGCCGGTCTATTTCGGCAACGCCGCCCGCGCCGACGTGCTGCGTGCGGCCCACGTCGACCGTGCGCGCCTGATGATCGTGGCGCTGCCCACGCGCACCGGCGGCGAGCGGGTGGTCAGCCTGGCGCGCGCGCTCTATCCGGAACTCCGGCTGCTCGCCCGGGTTCCAGATGAGGCGAGTGCGGCCGCGATGCGCGCAGCCGGCGCCGATGCGGTGGTCGTCGACGGCCTGACCACCGCCCGCGATCTGGCCGAGCGCGCGGTCCTGCTCTATGAGCCAGGGGAAGCCGACGACGGCTAGCGACCGATGGAGTTGGCCATGACTACGCCGCGCATCCTGATCGAGCGGGACGGGACGATCGTCACCCTGACCCTGAACCGCGCCGACAAGCTGAACGCGATCGATGGCGCCATGCTCGACGCGCTGGACGAGGTCCTGACCCGGCTCGAGGCCGACCGCGATTGCCGGGCGATGATCGTGACCGGCGCGGGCCGGGCGTTCTGCGCCGGCGCCGACATCAAGGAGTGGACCGCGCTCACGCCCCAGGAGTTCGGGCCCGGCTGGGGCCTGCGCGGCCACCGCCTGTTCGACCGGCTGGCCGGGCTCGCGCCGCCGGTGATCGCCGCGATCAACGGCATCGCCTTTGGCGGCGGGCTCGAGCTTGCGCTCTGCGCCGACCTCCGGATCGCGGCCGCCGAGGCCCGCCTCGGCCTGCCCGAGGTGACCATCGCCGCCCTGCCGGGCTGGGGCGGGACCCAGCGCCTGCCGCGCCTGATCGGCCCCGGCCGGGCCAAGCAGATGATCCTCACGGGCCAGCCGATCGATGCCGCAGGCGCCCTGGCGTTCGGCCTGGTGACCGAGGTGGTCGCGGCAGACGCGTTGATGGCGCGCGCCCGGGACGTGGCCCGGCAGATCGCGGCCAACGCGCCGCTCGCGGTCCAGGCCGCCAAGCGGCTGATCGATGCGGCGCTGCCGACCTCGCCCGCGGCCACCCTCGAGATGCCGGCGAGCATGGCCTGTGGTGCCACGGCGGACGCAACGGAAGGTCGCCAGTCCTTCCTCGAGCGCCGGCCGCCCCGCTATCAGGGCCGTTGAGCTTGGCCGCGCTCGGCCGCCGCCCGCCGCTCGATCGCCAGCGCCCGCCACTCGATCGCCTGTGCCCGCGATGAGCGCGCTGCACGATACGTTCGGCGCCATCGCGCCCTACCTCCAGCATTATGGCTACGCCGCGGTGTTCACCGGCCTGCTGCTCGAATCCTTCGGACTGCCGCTGCCCGGCGAGGCCCTGCTGATCGCGGGCGCGGCGCTCGCCGCCAAGGGCAATCTGCACATCGTGCCGCTGCTCGCCTGCGCCTGGGTCGCGGCCGTGCTCGGCTACATTCTCAGCTACGGGCTCGGCCGGTTCGGCGGCCGCCGGCTGGTGGTTCGCTACGGCGCCCGGATCGGGATCACGGGCAACCGTCTCGACCAGGTCCAGAAGTTCTTCGAGCGCTTCGGCGGCGAGGTGGTGCTGGTCGCCCGGTTCGTCGTGATCGCGCGCCAGCTGAACGGCATCGTCGCCGGCACCGTCGGCATGGGTTGGTGGCGCTTCTTCGCCTACAACTGCATCGGCGCGGCGCTGTGGGTCGGCGCCTGGGGCCTCGGCATCTACGTCATCGGCGAGCGCCTGGGCGCGCTCGCGCCCTGGTTCCATCGCCTCGGCTACCTGGGCATCGGGCTGATCGCCCTGGTCCTGGCGGCCGGCATCGTGCTCCATGTGCGGCGGCGGACTGCGGGCGATGCCGGGCAGCGTTAGGGTGGGACGACGGCGCGGGCAGGCACGCCGGTGCCTCATTGCGCTCCAGTTTGCACGATCTGCCACGCCGCCCAACCATCGGCCAACCGTCAGCTTTGGAGCGCGCGGGCCTGGGATCGCCCCCGGCCGAGCGACCGGAACGGGCTAGCCGTGGGCAGGCGATCGGCCTAGGTTGCGGGCAACCGAGGCGCAGACCGGGAAGGCGTCATGGCCAGGATCGTTCTGACCCACGCCGACCAGATGCGGCGTGACTACTACGGCGACGAGGCCCTGGGCCGTCTTCGTCAGCTGGGCGAGGTCCGGCTGAATGAGAGCGGCAGCGCGCTCGGCGCCAACGAGCTGATCGGCCTGGCGCAGGGCTGCGAGGTCATCGTCTCCGATCGCATGACCGAGGGCTCGGCGGCGGTGTTCGCGCGCCTGCCCGAGCTCGTGGCCTTCGTGCGCTGTGCCGTGGACATCCGGAACATCGACGTGGGTGCCGCCTCGGCGCAGGGCATTCTGGTCACGCGCGCGAGCCCGGGCTTCGTCGATTCGGTCGCCGAGCTGACGGTGGGCTTCATGGTCGACCTCGCCCGCGGCATGACCGACGCGACGCTCGCCTACCGCACCGGCGCGGCGCCTGCGGTGCGCATGGGCCGGCAGCTGCGCGGCAGCACGCTCGGGATCATCGGCTACGGCCACATCGGGACCCGGCTCGCCCAGCTCGGCCTGGCGCTCGGCATGCGTATCCTGATCAACGATCCCTTCGTCCGGGTGGTCGAGCCCGAGCTCCGCCAGACCGACCTCGGCACGCTCCTGGTCGAGGCCGACTTCGTGGTCGTGCTGGCGGTGGCGACCGAGGAGACCGAGAAGCTGATCGGCCAGGACGAGCTCGGCTGGATGAAGCCAGGGGCCTGTCTGATCAACGTCTCACGGGGCAATCTGATCGACGAGGGGGCACTCGAGGCGGCCCTCCGCGAGGGCCGGATCGCCGGCTTTGCGATGGACGTCGGGCGGGCCGCCGACCAGATGCCGTCGCAGGCACTCGCCCGGCTGCCGAACGTGATCGCGACCCCGCATATCGGTGGCCTGGTACCCGAGGCGATCGCGCATCAGGCGCTCGAGACCACCCGCCAGGTCGCGGAGATCGTCGAGGGGCGGGCGCCGGCCGGTGCGGTCAATCCGGAACACGCGACCCGCCTCGCACGTTGGCGCGGGAGCAGGAGCTGAGGCAGAGGAGGACGTCATGCACGATCGTCGCCCGAAGGTCCAGCCACCGGCCGGCGCCTGCGACTGCCACATGCACTTCTACGGCCCGGACGACCGCTACCCGCTGGCGCCGACCGCGACCTTCCTGCCGCCGCCCGCGACCGTCGAGGACTATCGGCAGGTCCAGGCGCGGCTCGGTCTCGAGCGGGTGGTCGTGGTCCAGCCCACCGCCTACGGCACCGACAACCGCCGTACCATGGACGCGGTCACCGAGTTCGGCGAGGCCGCGCGCGCCGTGGTCGTGGTCGACCAGACCGCGAGCGATGCCGAGCTCGAGCGGCTGACCCGGGACGGCGCCCGCGGGATCCGCTTCCACATGTTCAGGGGCGGGGTGCTGCCCTGGTCGATCCTCGAGGACATGGCGGCGCGGGTCCATGCTTTCGGCTGGCACGTCCAGCTGCAGTGCAACGGCCGTGAGCTGCCCGAGCGCGAGGCGCTCCTGAGGAGGCTGCCGGGCACGCTGGTGATCGATCACATCGGCCGCTTCCAGGCCCCGGTGCCGCCCGACCATCCGGCCTTCAGGAGCCTGCTCGGCCTGCTCGAGACCGGGCGGCTCTGGATCAAGCTGTCCGCACCTTATGAGAGTTCGCGGTCGGGACCGCCCGACTACGTCGATGTCGGCGTTCTCGCCCGGGAGCTGGTTGAGGCGGCGCCGGAGCGCATGCTATGGGCGACCAACTGGCCACATCCGGGCCAGACCGACCCGGAGGTCCGCGACGACGTGCGGGCGCTCGACCTTTTGGACAGCTGGACGCCCGACGAGGCGACCCGCAACCGCATCCTGGCCGAAAATCCGGCGGCGCTGTACGGTTTTTGATGGTTTGCCCGATTCGAACTGCCTGGCTCTGATGCCGCAGCCAGGGTCGATTTTTGATCTCGCTCAAGGCCGGCGCCCACCCCTGTCCTAGCCTGATGCGCGAAGCCAACGGAGCAGTGAGGAGAGATCATGGCTAAGATGAAGGCGGCCGTGTTCGTCGAGCCCGGGCGGATCGTGCTCGATGACAAGCCGGTCCCGGAGATCGGCGCCGGCGAAGCGCTGCTCCGGGTCACGACGACCACGATCTGCGGCACCGATGTGCACATCCTCAAGGGCGAATACCCGGTCGCCAAGGGTCTGACCATCGGTCATGAGCCGGTCGGCGTGATCGAGAAGCTCGGGGCCGGCGTCCGCGGCTACCGCGAGGGCGATCGGGTGATCGCCGGCGCGATCACGCCCTGCGGCCAGTGCGGCGCCTGTTTGTCCGGGATCTGGTCCCAGTGCGGTTCGGGCGGCGCGCATGGCTGGAAGGCCCTGGGCGGCTGGCGCTTCGGCAACACGATCGACGGCTGCCAGGCCGACTACGTCCGGGTGCCCGATGCCCAGGCCAATCTCGCGCCGGTGCCCGACGGGCTCACCGACGAGCAGGTCCTGATGTGCCCGGACATCATGAGCACCGGCTTCAGCGGCGCCGAGAGCGGCCACATCAGGATTGGCGATACCGTGGCGGTGTTCGCGCAAGGACCCATCGGGCTGTGCGCCACCGGCGGCGCTCGCCTCATGGGCGCGACCACGATCATCGCGATCGACGGCGTGCCCGAACGGCTGGAAACGGCGCGCCGGCTCGGCGCCGATCACGTGGTCAACTTCCGCGATACCGACCCGGTCGAGGCGATCATGGACCTGACCGGCGGGCGCGGCGTCGATGTCGCGATCGAGGCGCTCGGCACCCAGATCACTTTCGAGAACTGCCTGCGCGTGCTGCGGCCGGGCGGCACGCTGTCCAGTCTCGGCGTGTACTCGGGCGATCTCAGGATTCTGCTCGGGCCGTTCGGCGCCGGCATCGCCGACCTCAAGATCGTAACCACGCTCTGCCCCGGCGGTAAGGAGCGCATGCGGCGCCTGATGAGCGTGATCGAGGGCGCCCGCCTCGATCTGCGGCCCCTGGTCACCCATCGCTTCAAGCTGGACGAGATCGAGCGGGCCTACGATCTGTTTGCCCATCAGCGCGATGGCGTGCTCAAGGTCGCGATCACGCCTTGAGCCAGCGCCGGCGATCGCGACCGAGCCGCCGGGCTGGCAGCGCGCCGCCAGCGCATCCGATTGACCCGGCTCGATCGGGAACGCGGGCGGAGGGCTTCACGGGGAGGCAACGATGGCAACGCTCAGGATCAGCCCGGATACCGTCTGCTTTGTGGTCGTCAAGGCGCGCGAGCTGGACGTCAAGGTCGACCCGGAGGAGCTCGACGAAGGCTCCAACCCGACCGACGATCAGATGATCTCGATCCTCGAGGACTACGCCGACGATCCGACCTTCGAGGAGCTGAAGAGCTTCCTCGAGGGGCTGAACGACGACGAGCTCGAGGACCTGCTGGCGCTGACCTGGCTCGGCCGCGGCGACGGTACCCTCGACGACTGGGACGACATCATGGGCGAGGTCCGAGACGTGCGCGAGCGGCACACGATCAAGTACCTGCTCGGCACGCCGCTGCTCGCCGACTATCTCGAGGCGGGCCTCGCCGAGTTCGACCTGTCCTGCATCGGCTTCGAGCTCGGCCACATGTAGCCCGACCCCATGGACCTGCCCGGGACGCTCAGCGCTCGCCGATCGGCGCCTGATAGCTCCGCAAGGCGTCGAGCCCGCCCGGGGGCGGGTCCTCCTCGGTGCGCTTGCCGGGCAGCGCCAGCGCCTCGTCCAGCCAGGGCACGCGGCTCTCGATCCCGACCTGCTCGGTCGGCATGGCGCGCGCCGGCTCGTCCAGGCTGCCGACCATCAGCGAGATCTTGTCGCGCCCCAGGTAGCGGAACGAGAGCGGCGTCCCGCAGCGGCCGCAGAAGCCGCGCTCGACGATCGAGCTGCTCTGCCAGGTCGTGGGCGCGCCCTTGGTCCAGGCGAAGTCGCCAAGACCGATCCCGGCGGATGCCGTGAACAGGTTGCCTGCCGCCCGCTGGCACATCCGGCAATGGCAGATGTCGCCTGAGATCGGTTGCCCGTAGAGCGCATAGCGTACCGCGCCGCATTGACAGCCGCCGGTCAGCACCGGCACCCGCTGCTCGGTCATGGATCTCCCTCCGCATCGATCGGGAGCCGAGCTTAGCCCAAGCTGCGGCTGCCGGCGGATGAAACTTGCTCATCGCCGGCATGAGCGGGGCTACCCTTGCGACCGCCGCGGGAGATTGGCCCTCATGCTCACAATGCCTACGTTGTCGGCATGGCAACGCTCAATATCAGAAACCTGCCGGACGACGTCCACCATCGCCTGCGCGTCCGGGCCGCCGAGCAGGGGCGCAGTCGAGATCGAGTGGGTCACGCTCGAGCGCGCGCATGCCTTTCAAGTGACGGCGCTCTTTTGGAGCGCTCGAAGCGCCGGCCTGTCGTTGGGCGATCGCGCGTGCTTGGCGCTCGCCGTTCAACGCGATCTGCCGGTGATGACGGCTGATCGGGTCTGGGCCGGGCTCGGGCTCCCCATCGACATCCAGCTCATCCGCTGACGCAGGCAATTGCGGTGATGAAGAGCGGACCGGGCGTCGGGATCGTGGACGAGGGTTCGGGGCCAGCGCTGGCGCCGGTCGGGAGCGCCGATCTGGCCGAGCTCGAGGGCTTGGTGCGCGCCTACTACGCCGAGGACGGCCTGACCTTCGACGAGCGCCGGCAGCCGGACGCGCTGGCCCGGCTGGTCGAGGGTGCGGCGCTCGGCCGCGGCTGGCTGGTCCGACAGGGCGGGCAGGTGGTCGGCTATGTCGTCCTGACCTGGAGCTTCAGCGTCGAATCCGGCGGCCTGGATGGCTACGTCGACGAATTCTTCCTGGTCCCCGAGGTGCGCGGACGCGGCCTCGGGACGCGGGTGCTCCTGCTTGCGGAGCTGGAGGCGCGCCGGCTCGGGCTGCGCCGCCTCTACCTCGAGGTCGAGCATGGCAACCGGGCGCTCAACCTCTATCGCCGCGCGGGCTTCGTCGACCATCACCGCTATCTGATGTCGAAGCGGCTCGTGCCGTAGGGCGTGGTGCCGACGGCCGCGCGCTGCTACAAGCTCAAGATCGTCTTGATCGCTCCCCAGCAGGCCCCCAGCAGACAGAGATCGTGATGGACAGGCCGACCGAGCGGATCATCCTGACGCCGGGTCCGGTGACCACCAGCGCCCCGACCAAGCAGGCGATGCTCCGCGACTTCACCCCGAACGAGCCGGACCTGCTCGCGTTGACCGCCGAGTTCCGGCAAACCCTGGTCGAACTCGTGAACGGTCGCGGCGCCTATGTCACCGTGCCGATCCAGGGCACCGGCAACACCGCCAACGAGGCGACCCTTGGCACGCTGGTGCCGCGCGACCGGAAGCTCCTGATCGTCAGCAACGGTTTCTATGGCGAGCGTCTGAAGCAGATCGCGGGCGCGATCGGCGTCCCTTACCGCAGCCTCGATCTGCCGATCACCGAGCCGGTCGGCGTCGACCACCTCGAGCCGGCGCTGGCCGCCGACCCCAGGATCAGCCACGTGGCCCTCTGCCACGTCGATACCGGCACCGGCCTGCTCAACCCGATCGAGCCGATCGCCGCCCTCTGCCGGCAGCGCGGCGTCGGCCTGATCATCGATGCGATCGCGTCCTTCGGCGGCCTGCCGCTGGATGCCAGCGCGCTGGCGCCCGAGGCGATCGTGCTGTCGCCCAACAAATGGCTCGAAGGGATGCCGGGCATCGGGCTGGTGCTGGTCCGGCGCACGGCTCTCGAGGCGGCGGCCGGGCGCTGCCATTCGTTCTGCCTCGATCTGCACCGGCAGTGGCGGAGCTTCGAGGAGGCCGGCGTCTGGCGCTTCACCCCGCCGGGACAGGCGATCGCGGCCCTGGTCGCAGCGCTCCGTCAATATGCCCGCGAAGGACAGGCGGCGCGCCTCGAGCGGGTGCGGCGCAACTGGTGCTGCCTCGTCGATGGCCTCCGGGCCCAGGGCTTCGCGACCGTGCTCCCTGACGAGGTCGCCTCGCCCGTGATCGCGACCTTCCATCAACCGGCCGATCCGGCCTACGACCGGCAGCGCTTCTTCGAGGCGATGTGGCGGCGCGGCTTCGTCATGTTCCGCGGCTCGCTGACGCCGTTTCCGAGCATTCGGATCGGCTGCATGGGCGCGTTCGACGAGACCGTGATGCGCGAGGTCGTGGGGGCGATCGGCGCGGCAATGGCCGAGATGGGCGTTGCCGACTGTCGTCCGGCACCGCAGCAGGTGGCAGCGGAGTAGGCGGCGGGGTGACCGTCGACTTCGGCCGGGCCGCGAGCGACTACGCGCGGCATCGCGCCGGAGCGCGCCCCAGGCCCGCCCGTCGAATCTCCCGGACGCGTCGTTTGCCGATTGCCACCGGTCGCGACGCCCGGGTATTTAGCTCCTGCCGGCGGCGAGGGGCTCCCTTCGCCAGCCTGCTCGCGAGCGAGGATCTGGCCAAGCCACCATGGTGCAACGCGCGTCGCCGGGACCGTCGGCCGACCGACCCGAGCCGCAGGCAACGCTGCAGAAGGCGGGCGCCGAGGATTGCGCGCGGGGCGAACTGGCGCGGCAGCGTGTCGAGCGCGGCGCCGAGCTGCAGGACCTGCAGCGGCGCCTGCAAGCCGAGATCGAAGAGCGCAGCCGGGTCGAATGCGCGCTTCGGGATAGCGAAGCTCGGGCGCGGCAGGCCGAGGTCCGGCTGCGCCAGGCGCTCGAGAGCATCTCGGAAGGCTTCGTGCTGTGGGACGCCGACGACCGTCTCGTGCTCTGCAATCAGCGCTACCGTGACCTGTATGCCGCGGTCGCCGACTCTATCCGACCCGGCATCGGCTTCGCCGAGCTGATGCTGCGGTTGGCCGAGCAGGGCTACGTCCCCGAGGCGATCGGCCGCGAGGCGGCCTGGGTCGCCGAGCGGGCGCAGCTGCGCCGCGCGCAGGCGGTCGAGCTGGTCGAGCGCCGGCACGCCGACGGGCGGTGGCTGCGGATCTGCAGCCGCCGGACCCCCGAGGGGGGGATCGTCACGGTGCACAGCGACGTCACCGAGCTCAAGCGCCAGGCCGAGGACCTGCGCGAGCGCGAGGCCCAGCTGCGCGGCATCGTGGACAATATTCCGATCGTGATCTATCGGCGGGTGCGCCATCCCGACGGCCGGATCAGCTATCCCTACCATAGCCCGCAGCTCGAGCTTCGCCACGGCTTCGATCCGGCGGAGGTGGCGCGCGACGCCTCCCTGCTCCTGGACGCCGTCCATCCGGAGGATCGCGCTGCCTGGCTTGCCGCGATCGAGGACTCGGCCGAGCGACTGACGCCGTTCGGCGGCGACTACCGCATCCTGATGCGGGGCGGTGGCTTTCACTGGTTTCGGACCATCGCGACCCCGACCCGGCAGGATGACGGTACGGTCGTCTGGGACGGGGTCAGCATCGACATCACCGGGCTCAAGGCGACCGAACAGGCCTTGCGCGCCAGCGAAACCCGCTACCGCCACCTGATCGAGGCCGGTCCGGTCGCGTTCCTCACCCAGCGCGCCGGTCGGGTCACCTTCGCCAACGCCAGGGCGCTCGAGCTGTTCGGCACCCGGACCCCGGCCGATCTGATCGGCCGCCCGTTCGCCTTCCTGATCCATCCCGACGACCGGCGGACGGTGCATGCGGGTCCCGGACACGAGGGGGACTCGGAGGAGCCGCCCGAGCCCTGCGAGATCCGCATCCTGCGCCTCGACGGCGGGACCACCGACGTCGAGGCCATGTTCGTGCCGATCATCGACGCCGACGGCGAGCCGTCGATGCAGGTCGTGCTGCTCGACATCACCGAGCGCAAGCGAGCCGATCAGCGCGTGCGTCACCTGGCCCATCACGATCCGCTGACCGGCCTGCCGAACCGCGCTCTGCTGCTCGATCGGTTGCACCAGGCCCTGGTCCAGGCGCGCCGGGAGCGCAGCCGGATCGCTGTCCTGATGCTCGACCTGGATCACTTCAAGACCGTCAACGACACCTTCGGCCACACGGTCGGCGATCGTTTGCTGTGCGCGGTCGCCGATCGGCTGCGGACCACGGTCCGCGAGAGCGACACGCTCGCCCGGTTCGGCGGCGACGAGTTCACCCTGGTCCAGACCGGCCTGGGTGAGCCGAACGGCGCCAGCGTGCTCGCGCAGAAGGTCGTCGACGCCCTGGCCGACCCCTTCCCGATCGGCGATCAGGAGATGCGGACCACAACCAGCGCCGGGGTCGCGATTTATCCGGAGCACGGCGCCGAGTTCGAATCGTTGCTCGAGCACGCCGACATCGCCCTCTACCGGGCCAAGGCCGACGGCCGCAATCGGGCCGTGGTCTTCATCGACAGCATGAAGGCCGATCTGCAAGCCCGCGGCGCCCTCGCCGGCGGGCGGCTCGAACCGGTCGGCGGCGCCCACCGGCCGGCCGCCGCCGGCGCGCGGGACCAGGTCGTGGACAGCTGAGCGCCGGCCCGACCCGGCCGCGCCGCCATCCTTCGACAGGCGAGCCAAACTAGCCGGGCGGTCCCGCGCCGGCGGCGGGCGGCGCCCGCTCGATCGCGGCGGCCAGCCGCGTTACCGCCGGCGCCACCGCCGGCTCGGGCACCCCGGCGTAGCCGAGCAGGAGCCCCTGGACCGCCGCCGGACCCTGATAGTAGCTGGAGAGGGCAGGGGCCTCGACCCCGGCGCCGGCCGCCGTGAACGCGATCGCACGATCGTCCAGGCCGGGCGCCAGCCGGCCGACCAGATGCATGCCCGCCGCCGACGGCGCCAGGAGCAGACGGTCGCCGAGACGGCTCCGGACGGTCTCGATCAGCAGCGCCTGGCGCTCGGCGTAGAGGGCGCGCATGCGGCGGATGTGCGCCGCCAGATGGCCTTCGCCGATGAAATCGACCAGGGCCGCCTGGGCGATCGACGAGGGATGGGCATCGACCAGCGCCCGGACCGCGAGGAAAGCGTCGATCAGCTGCTCCGGCACCACCATGTAGCCGACCCTGAGGCCCGGAAACATGACCTTGCTCATGGTGCCGACGTAGATCACCCGGCCGTCGCGATCGAGGCCCTGGAGGGCGGCGAGCGGCCGCCCGGCATAGCGATACTCGCTGTCGTAGTCGTCCTCGAGCACGAAGCCGCCGGCCGCGCGCGCCCACTCCAGGAGCTCCAGGCGGCGCTGCAGGCTCATGGTGACGCCGAGCGGGAACTGGTGCGAGGGCGAGACCGCGATCAGCCGGGCGGCCGGCTCGGCGCGCCGGCCCTGGACCACGCTCAGGCCCTCGTCGTCGACCGGCACCGGCACCGGCCGCGCGCCGGCGGCGAGCAGCACCGCCCGGGTCGGCGGATAGCCCGGCTCCTCGATCCAGACCGGGTCGCCCGGATCGATCAGCACCCGCGCGGCCAGATCGAGCGCCTGCTGCGTGCCCGAGACCACGATCACCTGCTCGGGGCTGCAGGCGACCGCGCGCGCGCTCGCCAGATAGTCGGCGATCGCCTGGCAGAGCGGGCGGTAGCCGGCCGGGTCGCCGCCGACCAGGAAGGCGCGCCTGGGGCGGCGCCAGCGGCGCGCGAGCAGGCGCGCCCAATCGTCGAACGGGAACTGCTCCAGCTCGGGCACGCCGGGCGAGAAGGGGCGGGCGCGGGACCGGCCGCGTTCCAACCCGGCGAGCCTGGCGCCGCGCGCCGACGGCCCGGGTCGCTCGGGGCGGCGCGCTGACCGTTGCCCGCCTCGAGCGCTGGCGCCGAGCACGGCTGTCGGCAGGCGGTGCGAGACGAACGAGCCGGCCCCGACGCGGCCGTCGACGTAGCCCTCGGCGTGCAGCTGCTCGAACGCCGCCATGACCGTGTTGCGCGAGACCGCCAGTTGCTGAGCTAGCGCACGGGTTGCCGGCAGCCGGGCACCCGGGCGTAGCGCTCCGCTCAGGATCGCCTGGCGGATCCCGAAGTAGATCTGGCGATGTAGGGGCTCGGCGCCGCGCCGCTCGATCTCGAGCCCCGGCGCGAGCGCGCTCGCGGCGCGTTTGGGCACGGCAACCTCATGTAAATGGCTCTATCATATAATCTGAAATGGCTCTTTGCTCCAAGCCATTTGCTGCTTATTTTCTGCGCGCAGGAGGACCGGTTCCCATGGCTCAGCCGATCGAGACCAAGCTCAGCGTCAACCTCAACAAGGTGGCGCTGCTGCGCAATCAGCGCGACATCGGCTATCCGAGCGTGGTCGAGGCGGCGCGCCTGGTGGTCGCGGCCGGCGCCCATGGCATCACGGTCCACCCGCGTCCGGACGAGCGGCACATCCGGCGCACCGACGTGCGCGAGCTGGCCGCCCTGATCGCGGCCGAGTTCGGTCCCGCGATCGAGTACAACATCGAGGGCAACCCGACCCCCGACTTCGTCGCCCTGATCGGGGACATCCGGCCCGACCAGGTGACCCTGGTGCCGGATGCGCCCGACCAGCACACTTCCGATCACGGCTGGGACATCGGCCAGAGCTTCCGGCAGCTCAGCGCCGTGATCCCCGAGCTCAAGGCGTCCGGCGCGCGGGTCAGCCTGTTCATGGACGCTGACCCGGGCGCGATTGCGTCGGCCGCGACCGTCGGCGCCGACCGGATCGAGCTCTACACCGGCCCCTACGCCCACGCCTTCGCCAGCGGCGCGGCGCAGCCGCTGCTCCGGCGCTACGTGGTGGCAGCCGAGGCGGCGGCCGATGCGGGCCTTGGCGTGAACGCCGGCCACGACCTCAACCTCGACAATCTGCCGACGTTCTGCCACGCGATCCCCGGGCTCGCCGAGGTGAGCATCGGCCACGCGATCACCGCGGATGCGCTCCGCCTCGGCTTCCCGGCGGCGGTCGAGGCCTATCTGCGCGCGATCAAACGGGTGGCACTGGCCGCGTAAGACCCCCCGGCTCCGAAGCATGCCGGCTCTGGCGCCCGAGGCGCCGCCCGCGCTACAACGGCCGGGCAGGATCAGGGCAGGGGGCAGGGCATGGATCTGGTCACGCGGCTGGCCAAGACCTACACCGGTGTCGTCCACGACGTGATGCGGGCGATGGGGCTCCGCGATTTCACCCTGCCGCCCGCGATCCGGCCGCTGGATCCGGACCAGGTGCTGGCGGGTATGGTCGCGACCGTAAGCGGCAAGGTCGACACCTCGGCCGATCCGCATGCGACCCTGCTGGGGTGGACCGGTCTTCTGTCCAAGGCCAGGCCCGATACCGTCCTGATCTGCCAGCCGAACGATTCGACCGTCGCCCACATGGGCGAGCTGTCGGCCGAGACCTTGAAGCTCAAGGGCGTGCGCGGCTACGTCGCCGATGGCGGCTGCCGCGACGTCGACTTCATCCTCAAGCAGGGCTTTCCGGTCTGGTGCCGCTACTTCACGCCGCGCGACATCGTCGGCTACTGGCTGCCCGACCAGTTCGACCAGCCGATCCGGATCGGCGAGGTCACGATCCATTCGGGCGATCTCGTGCTCGGCGACCGCGACGGCATGGTGATCCTGCCGGAGGCCGAGGCCGAAGCGATCGTCACCGCCGCCGAGGCCGCGATCAACACCGAGAACCTGGTGCGCAAGGCGATCCTCGCGGGCATGGACCCCCAGGAGGCCTATCTCAAGTACGGCAAGTTCTGAATCGGAGCAGCCCCGGCGCGCGCGCCGGGGCTTGCCGATGATCGGCGAGGTTCAGGGCTTGCTCGGCGCCGGCAGGATGCCTTCGCCGCGCGAGATCAGGTCCTGGGTGAACCGCTCGCTGAAGCCGGCGAGGAAGCCGATCACCCAGAGCTGATGCACGGTGACGTCGGCGATCAGCTTCTGATCCAGCGGCAGGAGCCCGCTCAGCCAGAAGGCGTAGGCGAACAGCCCGAAGATCACGCCGATGAAAGGCTTGAACAGGGCGTTCGCGAACAGGAAGACGTGCTCAAAATCGCCGAGCCTGGAGAACGACTTGAGGCGGCTTAGGATGCTGACCAGGCCGCCGAGGAAAGCCGCGCTCGCGACCGCCGAGCTCTGCAGCGGGTCGAACGGCACGAGGGCCTTGACGGCGCCGAACCCCTGCAGGCCGTACCAGGTGAAATGGGTCGCGAGGCCGAGGACCAGCGCGCCGAAGGCGCCGAGACAGACGGTCAGGAGCGGGCTGCCGTCGGTCAGGCGGATCAGGGTGCGCTTGACCAGGCCGTTGTGGCGCAGGAGCTCGTTCTCGGTCTCGACCCGCAGCGAGCGCGCGAACACCAGCTCGGGCCGCTCGCTCAGCAGCGCCGCCACCGCCGCGCCCGCTTCGCGCACCAGCCGCTCGAGAATCTCGTCCTTGGAACGCTCGCCATCGCGGACGTCTTCCTTGGAGGTCTCGAGCAGCTCGACCCAGCACGCCAGCTCGTACTGGATCTCCTCGTCGTGCAGTCCGGGGCTTGCGAGCGTATCGCGAATCCGCCAATAGAGCATGTCCCGGGTGGGCGCGGCTTCGCTGGCCGCCGGATCTGGCGAGGTCGCCGCCGCCGCAGCCCCGGCGCCCCCCCGGCCATCAACGACGTCCCGGGGGGCATTCGCGAAGCAGATCGGATTCGTCATGGTCCAAACCCCGAATTGATCGACCGAAGCTAGTGACCGATCCATTCGGGATAAGAACGAACGCGACTTTGGCGCCTGGCCATCCGGATCGACCGCGCACCGCGTCGACGGAAGGCGCCCGCCGGGACCGGCGGTCAGCCGGCCGCGGCGATCGCCTCGATCTCGATCAGGAAGTCCGGCCGCGCGAGGCCGGCCACGAAGATCAAGGTGCTGGCCGGCGTGGCGCCGTCGAGCATCCGATCGCGGACCCGGCGCGCGAGCGCGGTGTCGCCGTGCACGGTCAAAAAGACGGTGGTCTTAACCAGGTCGTGCTTGGTCATGCCGGCCGCCCCGAGGATCGCGAAGATGTTGCGCCAGGCCTGCTCCATCTGCGCCTCGGCGCCCTCCGCGAGCGTGCCGTCGGGAGTGACCCCAAGCTGGCCCGAAATGTGCAGCCAACGGGCGCTCGCGGCGGCTTCGACACCATGGCTGTAGCGCGAGAACGGCGGTGCTACGGTCGGTGGATTGTGGTGCTTCAGCATGATCGCGGCTCCCGAGCTCAGAGGGTCGCGCCGAGCATGCCGGATTCCGATCGATCGGCCCAGCCGAAATCCGCCGGGCGGACAACCGCGGTGTCACCTTGCAGGCGCCAGCAGGGTCCGGATCCGCTGTCCCCGCCCGGCCGGGTCGCCGCGCGCCCGGCTCAGTTGAGGATCACCACCTCGATCCGGCGATTGGCCAACCGGCCGGCCGGTGTGTCGTTGGTCGCGATCGGTTCGTCCTCGCCGCGCCCCTCGACCGACAACCGATTGCTGGCGATCTTGAAGTTGTCGACCAGGAAGTCGCGCACCGCCCGCGCGCGCCGCTCCGACAGGGTCCGGTTGTAGGCGGCATCACCGATCGAGTCGGAATGACCGACGATCAGGGCATGGCGCCCGGACTCGCGGGTCAGCGCCTCGCCGATCTCGCCGAGGATCCCGTAGGCCGTGGACTGAATCCGGCTGCTGTCGGTATCGAACAGCCGATCGCCGGGCACGGTCACCAGCAGACCGCGCTCCTCGTCCTGAGGCCCGAGGTCGGCCAGCATCGCCGCCAGCCCGCCCGCGTCCTCGCCGGGCTTCCAGGCAGCCGGGCGCACGGTCCCGGTCCCGGTCTCGCCGACCTCCCCGGCCGTGGCCGTCTGGACGACGAGGCCAAGCTTGCTGTCGGTGCTGCTGGCGGTCGCAGGCGGCGGCGCCGCAGGCTGCCGCTCGAGGCAGTCGTAAAGGTTCACGAAGCGGGCGGCTGGCCCGCTGACGCCCTTACCGACGACCTTCATGGTGGCCGGCGCGACGCCGAGCTCCGACTGGAGAAAATCGCGGACCGCGCTGGCGCGCCGGATCGACAGGGGCGGCTCGACGGCGGGCTGAGCGGCGACATCGGCGTGGCCCTCGATCACGAGCCACTGCCGCCGCTCGGCCGAGCGCTGGGCGGTGAGCTGCCGCCGGGACTTGAACAGCCAACCCACCGCCTCGAGGTTCAAGGTGGCGTCGTCGGCGGCGAACTCGATCGGCTGACCCGCCGTCAACTCGGGGCAGTCGCCATAAGCCTCGGCCTCCTGCGCGACGGCCGCCTCCTGCTTGACCAGTTGATCGGACGCCTGGTCGATGTCCTTCAGGCTGCTGTCCAGCTCGTTGATGAACTTGTGGATTTCGACAATGCTGGTTTCCATCTGCTGCAGGTAGGTCTTCAAGCCGTCGAGCGAGCCTTGCGACTGGCGCACGTTGGTCGCGATGGCGTCGAGCTCTTTGTGTGGCGGCGCCGCGCCGGCGGCCGCGGACGGCTGACCGGGCGGGCTGATGACGCCTTGCGCCTGCGGGTTCGAGGGTTGCTTGGGCGGAGTCGCGGCCGAGCTTCCGGGCGCGTCGCGAGCCGCCGGGTCCATGGCGAGGATCACCTCGGGGTTCGGGCTCTGCCCCGGCGTGACGCGCTCGCCGGCAACGGCTGCAGGCGCGATCTGGCCGGAGGTCGCCAGCCCCTCGGTCGGCGGCGCGGCCGGCGACGGCAGCGGGAGGGTGAGATCCGTCGCGCCGTTGCGGACGCCCGGCGGCGGCACGCGGTCAGGCGCGCCTCGGTCCGATGAGCCCTCGGCGGTCCGGATGGGCGCGGTCCCGCCGGTCTCCGCAGGCCCGGCGGCCGCGGGCTCGCCGCTGGCGGTCGCCGGTGGCGCCGAGTCGACCAGACTGGCATCGGCGACTTCGCTCGAGATCCGGTCGGCCGAGACCACCACCGGCTGGTCGTCGAGGACGTCGTAATAGAACACGAAGCCGTCGGTCGATCGCAACCGGACGAGATGCTGGCGGCGCTCGGTCGGCGTCAGCAGCCCGACCGAGACCAGTTCGTAGCGCGAGTAGGGCGCGCGAAGCCATTGATACTTGTCTTTGGTGTAAGCGTGCTGCACCAGCTTCGCGAAGCCGCGAAGATCGCTCTTCTCTGCGGTGGCATTGACATTGATGGCCAGGATGGCGGCGATGGCGAGAATCGGCGCTGCCCAGAGCGGCCGTTTGGCCAGCGTCCGCAGATAGGACCGAAACGGTCTGTGATCCTGCCAGTGCTCCGTAAGCGGCAGAAAGTCGGCCGTCGGCGCCGGCTCGTTGCCGGCCGAAGCATGTTGCATGAAGTCCCGGATCAGCTTGAACACGTAGCCGCAACACCCGGCCACCAGCAGCAGGACGATTCCAAATATCACGAATACGACGATGAAGCTGGGGTCGGCCACCGTCCGCAAAAAGCTCATGGGCGCCAGCAAGTAGTCGCCGAGGCCGGCATAGCGCAGGTATTGGACGTCGAAATACGACCAGAATTTCCAGTCGGCATAGAGCCCAAAGAGCGCCGAGACGAAGTAGACGGCGAGCGCGACGATCAGATATTGCCGACGCAGAAAGCGGCGGGAAAAGAGTCCCCCGCCGTCATCTTGGAGCGGTTGCTGGTCGGGATCCGACGACTGCGCTTCGGTGCTCATTTTCCCCCCTGTCAGCCGGAGCTGCAAGGTTCTGAACGCACGGAGTCGACCCTCCTACTGATAGAATAACCGCAGGTCGAGATAACGTGCAAGAGCATTTTCGCGAAACTCGGCTAAAAAACGCCCAGCTGTTGCGCACGCGCAACAACCAATGGGCACATCGGCAACAGCTGTGCGTACCGCCCAGCCTCAAGATGCCGCACCACAGGGGACGAGCCTCCGATCGACGTGGCTGCCGCGCCACCGCCGGTCGCTGTTGCAGCGGCCCACCGGCCGCGATCCGCGAGGTGGTCCTACAGCTCCCCCCAAGAGAACAGGACCAGCACTGGCGCGCCGATGGCGATACCGGAAGCCGCCATACGCTCGCCATGTGACAGAATCATGGTGCCGGCTTGATCGACCGACCGATCGTGAAGGCCGGGTCAGAGCCGCGGGCTTGCGCCCAGCCTCCCGGCCGCTCGCGATCGATGATCGAACGCGCCGCGGCCCGCCGGCGCCGGCTTCAGGGCGCCGGGCGGTAGCTGTCCACCGTTGGGCCGATGGCCGCCGGTGCGCCCTACCGCCTCGCGTATTGCCGGCTGCCGAACATGACCTCCCAGGCCGCCTTGTCGGTCTTCAGGTCGCGTCGGCGGTCGGCCAGCACCTGCACGCCGCGCTGCACCGCAGGGCGCTCCGCGATCTGGTCGAACCAACGCACGAAGTTCGGGTACTCGGCCCGCTCGACCCCCTGGCGCTCCGGGAAGCGGGTCCAGGGCCAGATCGCGATGTCGGCGATCGTGTAGTCGCCGCCGGCGACATACGCGCTCTCGCCGAGGCGGTGGTCGAGCACGCCATAGAGGCGGTTGGCCTCGTTCCGGTAGCGATTGCGCGCGTACTCGATGTCCTCGGGCGCGTATTGCAGGAAATGGTGCGCCTGGCCGAGCATCGGGCCGACGCTGCCCATCTGGAACATCAGCCACTGCAGGGTGGCGTAGCGCTGCCGCCCTGCCTTCGACAGGAACTTGCCGGTTTTCTCGGCCAGATAGATCAGGATCGCGCCGGATTCGAAGATCGCGAGCGGCTCGCCGCCCGGCGCGTCCGGGTCGACCATCGCCGGCATCTTGTTGTTCGGCGAGATCTTGAGAAACTCGGGCTTGAACTGGTCGCCCGCGCCGATGTCGATCGGGATCACGTTGTAGGCGAGCCCGCATTCTTCGAGCATGATGTGGATCTTGTGGCCGTTCGGGGTCGGCCAGGTATAGAGGTCGATCATGACGGGCTCCTCTGGTTTCGAGCGGGTTGCGCGGCAGCATAGCGGGCACGGCCGGGCTGCATAGTCCCGATGCGCTCGCGAGCGCGTGAGGTTCTCCGACCCGCCGCAAGCCCACTTAAGTCCGGGCGGGCTTCGATCTATGGTGTCCGGCCATGACGCAGAGCGACCCCGACCCGCCGCCATCCGCCAGCGCTCCGGAGCGCGTCCTGCTCACCCGCGAGAGCATCCGCAGCGGCCAGGTGCACCGGCTGATCGCCCAGCACGGCGTCGAGATGCGCGTGCTGTCGGCCAACGAGCTCGAGGTCTCGCTGCGGGCGACGCTCGCGGGCGTCGACCTCTCGGCCGGCGTCTGGCTGTTCGGCTACGGCTCGCTGATCTGGAACCCGGCGTTCCATTTCACCGGCCGCCTGACCGGCCGGATCTGGGGCTACCACCGGCGCTTCTGTCTCTGGACCCACCTCGGGCGCGGCCGGCCCGAGCGCCCGGGGCTCGTGCTTGGCCTCGAGCACGGCGGCTCCTGCCAGGGCGTCGCCTTCAACATCGCGCCGGAGAGCGCCGAGGAGGAGCTCGAGATCGTCTGGCGGCGCGAGATGCTGAGCGGCGCCTACCGGCCACGCTGGGTCTCGGTCCAGACCGCCGTCGGCCGGGTGCAGGCGATCGCCTTCGTGATCAACCCGGCGCACGAGCGCTACGCGCGTTTCCTGCCCGACGACCAGATCGCCGACGCGATCGCGACTGCCTCGGGCTGGCTTGGCCCCTGCACCGACTATCTGGTCAACACGGTCGACCACCTCGCGGCGCTCGGTATCCACGATCGCCCGCTCGAACGCCTGCGCGACCGCGTGCTGGCGCTGCGCCCACCGTCATCATAGCGGGGCAGGGTCGCCGCCGTCGGCGATTGCTGCTATAGCTCGAACCCGGGTTCCCGGAACGCGAGCTGCGTCATGCCAGACCTCGATCTCGTGATCCGCAACGGCACCGTCGTCACGGCCACGGACCGGTTCGCATGCGACGTCGGCGTTCGGCGCGGGCGCATCGTGGCGCTCGCGGAGGATCTGCCGCGCGCCGGTCGCGAGCTCGACGCGACGGGCAAGCTGGTGCTGCCGGGCGGGGTCGACAGCCACTGCCACATCGAGCAGCTCTCGGGCATGGGCGTCTGGAACGCCGACGACTTCGAGAGCGGCACGGTCTCGGCGGCCTTCGGCGGCACGACCACGGTGATCCCGTTCGCCGCCCAGCACCGTGGCCAGTCGATGCGCGAGGTGGTCGCCGACTATCGCGAGCGCGCCGGCAAGGCGTGATCGACCACGCCTTCCACATGATCGTCTCCGATCCGTCCGCGGCGGTCCTCGGCGAGCTGCCGGCGCTGATCCGGGAAGGCTATTCCTCGCTCAAGCTGTTCATGACCTATCCGCTGCTCCGCCTTGCCGACGAGCAGGTGCTGGACCTCCTGACGCTGGCCCGCGCCGAGGGCGCCATGGTCTCGGTCCACGCCGAGAACGACGCCATGCTCGCCTGGACCGCGCGCCGCCTGCTCGAGCGCGGCCACAAAGCCCCCCGCTACCACGCCATCAGCCATCCGCGGATCGCCGAGGCCGAGGCGGTGGGCCGCCTGATCGCCATGGCCGCCCTGGTCGACCAGCCGGTCGTCGTCTTCCACGTCACGACCGAAGGCTCGATGGCCGCGGTCCGGGACGCCCAGACCCGGGGTCAGAAGCTGTTCGCCGAGACCTGCCCGCAATATCTCCTGCTGACCGCCGCCGACCTCGACCGGCCGGGGCTCGAAGGGGCGAAGTGGATGTTCAGCCCGCCGGCGCGCGATGCTTCGGACCAGGAGGCGATCTGGCGGGGCCTGCGGAACGGCACCTTCCAGATGGTGACCTCCGACCACGCCCCCTACCGCTTCGATGCGACCGGCAAGCTCGCGGCCGGGCCCGAGCCGGACTTCAAGCAGATCGCGAACGGCATCCCCGGCATCGAGCTGCGCCTGCCGCTTCTGTTCTCCGAAGGCGTTCGCAAGGACCGGATCGACCTGCACCGTTTCGTCGAGCTCGCCTGCACCAACCCCGCGAAGATCTACGGGCTGCATCCCAGGAAGGGCACGATCGCGATCGGCTCGGACGCCGACCTCGCGATCTGGGACCCGGAGAAGACGGTCGAGATCAGCGATGCGACCACCCACGATCGGGCCGGCTATTGCCCCTATGCCGGCATGAAGGTCACGGGCTGGCCGGTCACGGTGCTCGCGCGGGGCGAGATCATCGTCGACGGCGGCGAGCTCCTGGCCGCGCCCGGTCGCGGCGAGTTTCTGCCACGCGCCGCCGGGCCCGCGGCACGGCCGCTCGGCCGGCTGCAGCCCGAGCTGGACCCGGAGCACAACTTTGGCGCCCTGCTGCTGGATTGAGCGCCGGTCCCGGCCGCGGGCCGGAATGACGCCGGCGCGGCGCCGGCTCGGCTGGCTCGCGGCCGCCTCGCTGCTGCTGCAGGGCTGGCTGACGGTCGTCCTGCAGGTCGCCATGGTCGCGGGCCATGGCGCCGACCGGGATGCGCAGGACACCCCCATCTGCTCGGCGGCGGTGGCCGTCGCGGCCGCCTCATCCCGGCCGACCCAGGGCCCGGAATGCCCGATCACCCACGACCCGATCTGCCTGTGCGCGATCTTCGCGAACCTGCTCGCGCCTGAGCTCGGCCCGGCGCCCACCGCGCCCGTAGCGATCAGGGGCGCCCGCCGCCGCCTGCGCACGCAAAGACGGATCCGGCCGAGGCCGGTCGCGCCGTTCGAAGCCCGCGCCCCGCCCGCCCTCGCCTGATCTGCCGATGCGATGTCCGCCGTGGCCGGGTGCTGCGGCGGATACTTCGTGACTCTTCAATCGGAGACCAGCGATGGCTCGCAAACTCACCGGCGTCGCGCTCTGCGGCGCGCTGCTGCTCGCGCCGCATCTGGCGGCGGCGCACATCACCCTGGCGGCCCAGAAGGCGTTCGCCAACAGCTCCTACAAGGCCGTGCTGCGCGTGCCGCACGGTTGCGAGGGCAAGCCCACGACCGCGATCCGGGTGCGAATTCCCGAGGGTCTGATTGCGGTCAAGCCAATGCCCAAGCCGGGCTGGCAACTGGCCGTGGTCAAGGGCAAGTACGAGCATCCCTACGCGTATGAAGGCGGCCAACTGACCGAAGGGGTCAAGGAGATCGACTGGAGCGGCGGCAAGCTGCCCGACGATTTCTACGACGAGTTCGTGTTCGTCGGGCGCCTGACCGACCTGGCGCCCGGCACGCTGCTGAGCTTCCCGACCGTGCAGGAATGCCAGGGTGCCGTGCAGCGCTGGATCGAGATCCCGGCCGCCGGGCAGGACCCGGACGAGCTCGAGGCGCCGGCACCTCAGCTGACCGTGATCGAAGGCAAAGGCGGCGACGACGACTGAGCCCGTCTGCATGACCGGCCGCCCGATCGCCGGCCTGCGCCGGCCGGCGATCGGCATCCTGCTGGCGGCGCTGGTGATCGGCGTCCTGCCGGCGACCGCTCGGGCGCATGCGGTGCTGCTCGAGACCTCGCCGGCGTCGGGCGCGGTGGTTGCGAGCGCGCCTGACGTGATCATGCTGCGCTTCGACGAGCCGGTCCGCCCGATCAGCGTGCGGGTCCTGCGCGCCGAGGACGAGACCGCGCTGACGCTGCCGCCGGTCGAGGCGACCGACACGCTCCTCAGCCTGCCGCTGCCGGACGGCCTTCCCGAGGGGAGCTATGTCCTGAGCTACCGGGTGACCTCGGCCGACGGTCACCCGGTGGCCGGCAGCTTCGTCTTCAGCGTCGGCGCGCCGCCAAGCGCGGCGATCGGCTCGCCGGTCGATCCCTATGACGTTGCCTGGCAATGGCTTGGCGTGGCGGCGCGCTCGCTATGGTACGGCAGCCTCCTGCTGGCCGCCGGTCTCGCGCTGTTCCTTGTACTGATCCGCGCGCCGCCGGATCTGGCGCCGCGCCTCGAACACACCCTGGTCTGGCTGGCGATTGCCGGCCTCGCGAGCGGCCCCTTGCTGCTGGCCGCGGAAGGCGGCGCCTTGCTCGGCGGCCCGCCCGGGTCGCTGCTGAGCGCGGAAGTCTGGCAGCTGGCGCTCGGCTCGTCGGTCTTTCGGACGGTCGCGACCGGCGCTGCAGGGCTTGCGTTGCTCATCCTCGCGCGCCGGCGGCGATCGCTGCTGTTCGCGGGTGCGTTGCTGGTGGCGCTGAGCTTCGGGCTATCCGGCCATGCCGCGACCGCCGGCCCGCGCTGGCTCACCGTGCCAGCGCTCGGCCTGCATGTGCTGTGCGCCGCGTTCTGGGTCGGCGCCCTCTGGCCGCTGCGGCTCGCGCTTGGCGGCGCGGCAGCGAAAGCGCAGCTGCAAGCCTTCTCGACCCTGGCGCTTGCGGCCGTCGCTTGCCTGATCCTGGCCGGCGTCGTCCTCGCGGTTCTGCAGCTCGAGACATGGTCGGCCCTGGTCACCACCGATTATGGCCAGCGCCTGCTGGCCAAGCTCACCCTGGTGGCGGGGTTGCTCGGCCTCGCCGCGCTCAACCGGCTGGTGTTGACCCCGGCGCTCGGGCGCAGCGAACGCGCCGCCGGCTGGCTACGACTGACCATCGGGACTGAGCTCGCGCTGGCGGCGGGGGTGGTGGTGCTGACCGCGAGCCTCGGCGCCGTGCCGCCGCCCCGCGCGCTCGCCTTGCAGGCGGCCGCCCACGGCGGCGGCGACCAGGCGCGACCCGATTTTGCGGCTTACGCCACGGTCCAGGGTTTCCATCTGGTCCTGGTCGCGACCCCGGCGACCGCCGGCACCAACCGCATCGATCTCTACATCACCGGCGCTGACGGCCAACCGGCGACCGCCAAGGCCGCGGAGCTGTCCGCGACGCTGCCCGAGCGGGGCGTCGAGGCGCTGCATTTCGATGCGCTGCCGGTCGAGCTCGGCCATTTTCGGGCCGATGCCAGCCTGCCGGTGGCCGGCAGCTGGCTGATGCGCGCCGATCTCCTGATCGATGATTTTACAAAGCTCGGCTTTCGGACCAGGATCGTGGTCGGACGGTGACGGCGGCGGCGCGCTGGCGGCGTGCCGGCAGGATGCGGGAGGAACCCATGGCAAGAAAGATCAGGATCGCGGCCGCCCAGCTCGGGCCGATCCATCGCGCGGACGAGCGCGCGAGCGTGGTCCGGCGGCTTTGCGCCATGCTGCGCGAGGCCCAGGGCATGGGCGCGAAGCTCGTGGTGTTTCCCGAACTCGCGCTGACGACCTTCTTCCCGCGCTACTGGTACGACGACATCCGCGCGATCGACGCCTGGTTCGAGCGCGAGATGCCGAATGCCGCGACCCAGCCCCTGTTCGATCTCGCCCGCGAGCTTTGCGTCGGCTTCTATCTGGGCTACGCCGAGCTCGCCCGCGAGGCTGGTGCCAGCCACCGCTACAACACCTCGATCCTGGTCGGCCAGGACGGCCAGATCATCGGCAAGTACCGCAAGGTCCATCTGCCCGGTCACGCCGACCATCGCGAGGGCATCCCCTTCCAGCACCTGGAGAAGCGCTACTTCGAGGTCGGCAATCTCGGCTTCCCGGTCTGGCGGGCGTTCGAGGGGGTCATCGGCATGCTGATCTGCAACGACCGCCGCTGGCCCGAGGCCTACCGGGTCATGGGCCTGCAGGGGGTCGAGCTGGTGCTGCTCGGCTACAACACGCCGACCCACAACATCTACCATCCCGAGCCCTGGCATCTGCGGATGTTCCACAACCGCCTCGTGGTCCAGGCGGGCGCCTATCAGAACGGCGCCTGGGTGATCGCGACCGCCAAGGCCGGCGAGGAGGACGGCCACGGCCTGATCGGCGGCTCCTGCATCGTCGCCCCAACCGGCGAGATCATGACCCAGGCGCTGACCGAAGACGACGAGGTGATCGTCTTCGACTGCGATCTCGACCTCTGCAACCACTACAAGAACACCGTATTCGCCTTCGACCAGCACCGCCGGATCGAGCACTACGGCCTGATCACCGAGCGCACCGGCGCCGTCCCGCCGGCCGAGTGAGCACCGAGTTGACCGAGCGGACCGATATCGGATCGGTCATTCATTTCTACGAGACCCATCCGATCAACGAGCAGCAGATCCTGCACGATCTCGCGCGGGATGGAATTGCGCTGGACGGCCTGACCGAGGCGGTCCTGCAAAATTATGACCAGGATCACTTCGGCGGCCTCGAGGCGGTCGACATTCTGGCCGGGAAGGCAGGGATCGGGCCGGACACGCACGTCCTCGACGTCTGCAGCGGCATGGGCGGCCCGGCGCGGTATCTGGCCCATCACCGCGGCTGCCGGGTGACTGGGCTCGACATCACCCTGAGCCGCTATCAGGGCGCGGTCCGGCTGACCCGGATGGTCGGGCTTGACGACCGGGTCGAGTTCCGGCTCGGCAACGCGCTCGAGATGCCGTTCGCGGACGCGAGCTTCGATGTCGTGCTCGGCCAGGAGGCGTTCGCGCATGTGCCGGACAAGCCGCGCCTGATCGCCGAATGCGCGCGCGTTGCCAGGCCCGGCGGGGTGGTCGCGTTCACCGACATCCTGAGGCGCCCGGCCCTGACCCCCGACGCCGAGGCGCGCCTTGAGCGCGAGATGACCTTCCTCGCGCTGGCAAGCCTGGACGGCTATGCGCAGCTGCTCACCGACCATGGCTGCACGGTTGTCCAGCGGGACGACCTCAGCGCCTGGTGGACCGAAATCCTGCGGCAGCGGCTCGAGATGTACCGGAGCCTGAAGGCGACCACGGTGGCAAAATTTGGCGCCGGGCACTTCCGGACGTGGGACGCGACCTATGCCTTCTTCGTCGGCCTGTTCGCTGAAGGCCAGCTCGGCGGCGGCCGGCTGGTCGCCCGGCGTGATGGCTAGGGCAGGGCTCAGGCGACCGGATGGCGCGGGTCGACCAGCTCGTGGCGCGAGCGCCACTCGGGCTTGACATAGTTGACGATGACCGAGCGGCGGATGGCCGTGATCGGCCGCTTGCGGAAGCCGTGCCAGCTGTCGTCGCCGGGCACGAACACGAACGCCGAGTTGAAGGCCGCCGGCACGGTCGCGACCAGGTTCCGGGCGTCGTCCAGAAGATCCGTGCCCCAGGCCTCGGCGCCAGGTTCCGGCGAAAGATAGATCAGCTTGGCACCGATGTCGGTGTGCGGCTCGAGCCAGAAGCCGGCGCCGTCCTGACAATATTCGATGCGCAGAAAACTGCTCCGGAGGTCGAGCCCGCAGTGCTGCTCCAAGCGGCGCAGCACGGGCGGATCGCGGAAGCCGTCGGCGACCTCGCGGCAGGCCCGATGCGACGACAGACCGTCGGCCCGAAGAACTGCCTCAGGTGGTTGCGGGTGGCGCGCTTGCCCCCGGTCTCGCCGAACCCGGCCGGCTCGAACGGCAGCCTGACGAGATCGGCGCACAGCCGCGCCGGGAAGACGTCGCGCAGCCGCCAATGCCGGACCGGCACGCGCGCTTCCTCGGCCCGGTCCAGGCAGCGCAGCAGTTGGTCCTCGATCACAATCAGTTCGGCCATTCTGGCGTTCCCCAGCCTCTGGACTTGGTCCACCGCCTGGCCTGGCCACGGGGCAACAATGCCGCCGTTCCGCCCGCTTGACAGGGTTGTCTACGCAACCGAGGTTGAACAGCTCCTTCGTGAGCCAACTGCGGCGATTTGCAAAGAGCAAAATACAACCCGCCGCGCTGACCAGAGGAACGTCCGACCCGATGCCGGCCTTCGACTTCCGACGGCTCGAGCCGAGCCTGCGCTACAAGCTGCTGGGCGGTCTGGTCGTGCCGCGGCCGATCGCGCTCGTGACCACCCGCGACCCTCAGGGCCGGGACAACGCCGCGCCGTTCAGCTTCTTCAACGTGCTCGCCGAGACACCGCCGCTGGTCGTGCTGGGGCTCGGCATCAGCCCCTCCGGTCGCGCCAAGGATACGACCAACAACATCCGGGACAACGGCGAGTTCGTGGTCAACCTGGTCGACGAGCCGATCGCCGAAGCGATGAACCTCTGCGCGATCGACCTGCCGCCCGAGGTCAGCGAGGTCGCGCTCGCGGGTTTTTCCCTGTTGCCGTCGGACATCGTGGCGCCGGGTCGGATCGCCCAATCGCCGGTCAACATGGAGTGCCGGCGCTACGTCACCCTGCAGCCCGGGCCCGAGCGCTACATCGTGCTCGGCGAGGTGCTGATGCTGCACGTCAAGGACGGCATCGTCGATCCGGAGAGCCTGCGCGTCGATCGTGAGCTCTATGCCCCGATCGGCCGCCTGTTCGGCGGCGGCTACATCCGCACCCACGACCGCTTCGAGATGCCCCGGATCAGCTACCAGCAGTGGCGAGACAATAAGGACTGCTCCAATCATGGATGAGCATCAGTCGCCAATGGAAGCACCTTGGCTCGCAAATTTCGAGACGACAGTGGCTCGCTCTTGGCGAACCTGGGTGGCTTTTTCTCACATCCGTTTGTCGTCCTTAGCGGGCGCCGCCCTCACCGGTATCCTTCTGCCGGCGATCACGCGCCGATGGTAAAATCGTCAAATCGTGGCCCTCGACACCGGTCGATCCAAAATTAGCCCTCTGCATGAACGGCTTGATAGAGAATACGATGACCTGAACAAGATTTATCGAACGTGGGAGGTATGCGGCGCTGCACTGAGAACAAAACCTCATGCCTATTTTCCTGAGGGAGCAAGCCTATGCTCCCAAAGGTGATCTATCGAAGTGCTGGACTGATCTGATTCAATGGGTACTGCGATCCGACATTGCGGCGTTGAGTTCGCGATGAACCAACTCCAGCGGTCGTTCGGTGATCGCCCGCCAGACAACTCCTGAGCCTTTCTACGTGTCATTCGGCGATCGCGAATTGGACGCGGCCGAGCGCCATCGTGACTGCGGCCTGGGTCGGGTCGACCACGGGCAGCCCGAGCGCCGCCTCGAGGTCCGCGCGATACTGGGCCATGCCGGCGCAGCCCAACACCAGGACGTCGGCGCCGTGCTGATCGCGCAACCGCGTGCCGACCTCCGCGCATGCGATCGATGGTCCGCTCCTGATCGGTGAGCTCGACCACGCCGAGGCCGAGCGGCAGCTCGCCGGCGAAGCGGGCGGCCAGGCCGAGCTGGCGCACGTAGCGAAGATGGCGGGGGAGGGAGGTTTTGAGGATCGCCACGATGCCAAAGCGCTCGCCCCGGGTCAGCGCCGTGAGCAGGCCGCATTCGGCGATCCCGAGCACCGGCCGGTCGGTCGCCTCGCGGCAGGCATGCAGGCCCGGATCGCTGAAGCACGCGATCACGAACGCGCCCGCATCCTCGCGCGCCCGCACCAGGCGGCAGAGCGGCTGCACGACCTGCTCGACCTGGGCCTGGGTCTCGATCCCGGGCGGGCCCTCGGCGAGCGTCAGGCACTCGATCGCGGGACCGCCCGCCATGCGCAAGGGCGCCAGCGCCCGATCGATCGCGGCGGTCACGGCCGCGGTCGAGTTGGGATTGACGACCACGATCGGCGCGCTCATCGGGGCTCCTCGCAGGATTGCCGGTCGGATGCGCCCCGGGCCCGCCCGACCCGACCCGACCCGACCCGACAAGGCCTCATTAACCCAGATCGAACCAAGATGACCAGCTTCGCGCAAGTCGGCCGGATTCGTCGTCATGAGATTGCCGCCAGCGATCCGTGGCCTGTTGAGGAGGGAGGACGCCTCCGCCCTTCCGCTTGAAGCGCCGGCTGCGGCTATGCCCCGCCCGAGCCCGGCGCTGCTGGCCGCGCGCGCCACCCGGTCCGAAAGAGCCCGTCTCAAGCACTTCGAGAGCCGCCTCCGGACCCTCACCAAAGGCAGCGGCCTGGACGCGCCGCTGGTCGCCGGCCGGCTGCAGATCATCGCGCTGTCGCGGGTCAAGGAGCGGCTCGGCGACGACTGGGAGCGGCTGGCGGCCAAGGTCCACCGGCTGACCCAGCAGATCCTGGACCGGCGGCTCGCCGACGAGGACGTCTATGTCCAGGTAGCCGACCGCTACATGATCCTGTTCGCCAGGCTGTCCAGCGTCGAGGCGACCTTCAAGGCCCAGGCGATCGCCCGCGAGATCACCGTGCTCCTGATCGGCGAGCTGCCCGAGGTCGACGAGGCGCCGGTCAGGATCACGGTTCACGAGATCGACCCGGCCGAGCTACGCGGCAAGCCAACCCTGGAACGCCTGGTCGCCACTTTCGACGAGGTCGCGGCCGGCGCGGCCGGCGCGATCGACGACCCCCGGCCGGCCAGGCCGGACTTCGCCGGGCGCGGGCGGCTGCAATTCGACTATCTGCCGATCTGGAGCCGGCGCGGCAAGGCGATCGTCGGCTATGCCTGCACCTGCCGGCAGAGCGGCGGCGAGGGCGAGGACCCCTACGACCTCGACTGCCTGGCCTTGCGGACCGTGCTCGCCACCCTGCCGGAGATGGAGCGGCACGGCTATGCCGCCCTGGTGGTGGCGCCGATCCGCTGGGATACCCTGGTCCAGCTCCATCGCCGCCAGGCCTACCTGGATCTCTGCCGGCACATGCCCCGCCAGCTGAACCGGCAGCTCGGCTTCTCGATCTCGGACGTTCCCGCGGGCGCCTGGGGCGATCTGATCCGCGATCACCTGTTTCCGCTGAAACCGTTCGCGCGCTTCTTTTTCGTCTACGCCCCGGCCGAGCCGGCACAGATCCGCAACCTCGCCGACATCGGGGTCGACGCGCTCGCCTTCGACGCCTCGCCGGGCGGCACGTTCGACGACGCGCAGCGGCAACGGATCGAGGTCTTCGTGCGCGACGCCTCGCGGCACAAGCTCGCGACCTGCGCGCTCGGCGTCAGCGAGCGCAGTACCGCGCTCACCTTGCTGGCGGCCGGGGTCGATTTCCTCGGCGGCGACGCGATCGCGCCCAAGGTCGGCGCGCCGGGCGCCGCATACCGTCTCGACCTGACCAGCTAGCTAGTGTCCGTCCATAAACGCTAGATATTGATCCTGCTTTTGGTGATGGCACAGCATATTGTGCATACTGGGGCGCGGTTGGGAGCTTTCGGCGCAGGTGGTGGGGCTGTTGGGATGCGTGAAGGATGGGTTTGAGCGAGGTCGAGGCGTGCGTGATGGCACCGGCGCCGTGGGACCGGGTCGGCGGGACGCGCGGCGGTCGGCTCAGGCGGGTTTGAGGCGCGCGAACAGGGCGAGGTTGTAGGCCACCACCGAGGACCAGACGTAGGCCTTGAAGTGGCTGAGCCCGCGCCAGGTGCAGCGAGCCAGGCCGTAGGCGCGCTTGAGGCAGGAGATGTCGGCCTCGATGCCGGCGCGGAAGTTCCTGAGCTTGCGGTAGACCCAGCGGCTCCTGACCATGTCCTCGATCCGGAGGCCGCGTTTCTTGTGGAAGGCCAGGTCGCGGACGCCGCGCGCCTTGGCCTGGCTGAGATTGGCGCGGGTGGCGAAGCCGCCGTCGGCGGCGAGCTGACGCGGCGCCTCGCCATGGTGCGCGATGTGGCGCTCGAGCATCGGCAGCAGCCGCTCGCTGTCGGCCGGGTTGCCGGCTTCGACCACGAGATCGAGGATCAAGCCGCTCCGGCCGGTGGTCAAGTTGAGCTTGTGGCCGTAGTGAACGTCGCGGCTGCCCTTGACGATGATGTCGGCATGGGGCTCGAACAGGCTGACCAGCTTGTCCCCGGCCGCGACCGGCTCGCCGGCCAGGACCCGACGCTCGGTCTGGGCGATGATCCGCTCGATCAGCGGCTGATAGTGACGCACCTTGGCCTGCCAGAGCTCGACCGCCAGGTCGGCGGTCTTGGCGAGTTGCGCCGCTGCCTGGTGCAGATAGGCCAAGGTCACCCGGGTCGTCTTGAGAAGCTCGCGGTACAGCTGAACCCGTCGCGGCCGACCTCGGGTGAATTGGATCGCGCGGGCGCGCTTCTTCGCCGCGCGGCGGTGATCGCGCCATGACAACCCGGCGCCGCCAGCCACGCGGCCGCCGCCTGCAACAGGCGCACCATCACCCGGACCGCGTCCCAGAGCAGGCTGCTGTCGCTCGGCTCGTGCACCAGCGCCGCGGTCACCGTGCTGTCGAGCCGCACGACGCGGCCGCGCTCCAGCTTCAGCTCGCGCGCGCTCGTCAGCAGCGCCCGGTTGACCTGCTCCCAGCTCTCGGCGCGGATCGCGCTGATCGTCTTGTGCAGCACCGACTTTCTCGGACTCCACGACCACGGCAGCCGGGCGAACGCCCGAAACGACGCCGAGTTCCTCCAGATGGAACGCCAATTCCTGGTAGCTCAGCTGGCGATGTTGCTTGAGCACGGCGCAGCGCAGCACCGCCTCCGCCGGCAGCCCTCGCGCCCGGTCTCCTTGACCCCATGCCGGCGCAGGTCGGTCGCGACCAGGCGGAGCAGCTCGCGGTGGTCATCGAGCCACGCCGACATCGCCTTCAGCTCGCGGCCGATCTCGTGCCCGGCAAAGAGATCGAATATGACTGGCCTGGATGGTGCGTTCTTGGCGCATTGTCGGCTCCGGTGGCTGCGGGTTGTGCTTTGGAATCAGTGGCTTGACGCCAAAGCCTACCCGAAGCCGCCGGAGATCGCTCCCCAAAAAGCGGGGATTTCCACAACTATTTCAGCATGTTAACCTTTGTGGACGGACACTAGCTAGCTAAGCTAGGAGTGTCGTTCATGCGCGGCCGACCCTGGCCCAGGATGCCTTCCGGCGCAGCGTGGCCGCCGGCTCGGGTCGCCGTCGATCACGCGCAGCGCAGCGGCCGTCTTGACCGGGCAGCGACCTCAGGGCGCTCTCGCCGGCAACAGGCCGGATCGGGTCGCCGTCGATCACGCGCAGCGCAGCGGCCGTCTTGACCGGGCAGCCACCTCAGGGCGCTCTCGCCGGCAACAGGAATGTCGCTGAAGCCGCTCTCTGCCTGATGCGGCGCGCCATTAACCCGCGGTTAATCTTTGCCCGTCAACGCTTTCTTCGGATGGTCCATGCGACCGTGGGACTCCGCGTCCGGGGTCGGCGGGCGGACGGATTCCCAGGATCTCATGGACCATCGGGTCAGGATGGCGACCGATGGTTAATGAAGGGTTAACAGGGGCTTCGCGCGCCATGGGCCGCGCCGCGATTAACCATCGCGGCATGGGGGCCGCGCCGCGATTAACCATCGCGGCATGGGGGCCGCACCGCGATTAACCATAGAGTCAAATACTTCCGGAGGTCCGAGCGGTCGATCATCGCTGGTCGGGAGGCAGGAGCTGGGGCTGCCCGGCCGCGGGGCGACGACATCGCGACCGAAGTCCCTATATAACCTGGCGTGTTGCAACCTGCCGTGGGACCGGGTGAGGGAAGCCGCCATGACCGCATGCATCGTCGGCTGGAGCCATACGCCGTTCGGCAGGCAGGACGGCGAGGATGTCGAATCGCTGATCGTCAAGGTCGCGACCGGGGCGGTGGCCGATGCCGGGCTCGGCGTCGCCGAGATCGATGAGATCGTGCTCGGCCACTATGGCGGCGGCTTCAGCCCGCAGGGCTTCACGAGCTCGCTCGTCCTGCAGGCGGACGACGCCTGGCGCTTCAAGCCCGCGACCCGGGTCGAGAATGCCTGCGCCACCGGCTCGGCCGCGATCCATCAGGGGCTGAAATCGATCGCCGCGCGGCAGGCGCGCTTCGTGCTGGTGGTGGGCGTCGAGAAGATGACCGACCTGCCCGGCCCCGAGATCGCCAAGGCCCTGCTCAGCGCCGCCTACCTCAAGGAGGAGGGCGCGATCCTGGGCGGCTTTGCCGGCGTGTTCGGCCAGATCGCCCAGCGCTATTTCCAGCGTCACGGCGATCAGTCGGATGCCTTGGCCACCATCGCGGCCAAGAACCACAAGAACGGCTGCGCCAATCCGCTCGCCCAGCTGCGCAAGGACCTGGGCTTCGCGTTCTGCCGCCACGTCTCGGACAAAAACCCCCTGGTCGCCGGACCCCTGAAGCGGACCGACTGCTCGCTGGTCTCGGACGGGGCGGCCGCGCTCGTCCTGACCGACGTCGAGACCGCGCTCGGCATGCGCAAGGCCGTGGTTTTCCGGGCGGCGGCCCAGGTCAACGATTTTCTGCCGATGAGCCGGCGCGACATCACCCTCTTCGAGGGCTGTACGGAAGCCTGGCAGAAGGCTTTAAGAAACGCCCGTATCGAGTTGGGGAATTTAGATTTCGTTGAGACCCACGACTGCTTCACGATCGCCGAGCTGCTGGAATACGAGGCGATGGGGCTGACCCCGCGCGGGCAAGGCGCGCGCGCCGCCCTCGAGGGCTGGACCCAGAAGGACGGCAGGCTGCCGGTCAATCCTTCCGGCGGCCTCAAGGCCAAGGGCCATCCGATCGGGGCGACCGGGGTCTCGATGCACGTGCTCTCGGCGATGCAGCTGACCGGCAACGCCGGCGACATGCAGATCCCGAACGCGAAGCTCGGCGGCATCTTCAACATGGGCGGCGCCGCGGTCGCCAACTACGTCTCGATCCTCGAGCCGCTGCGGTAGGCGTCCGCCCGGCGGAGCCTTGCTGGCCGCTGACCTAAGAGCGCGCGCGTTGCGGCCGCGGGTCGGGGTGGCCGCGGTCTTCGGCCTGAACGGCTTCGGCTATGGCAGCTGGGTGCCGCGGATCGCCGAGATCCGGGACGATCTCGCGCTGAGCGACGGGCAGCTGGGGCTCGCCCTGTTCATGGCCGCGGTCGGCGCTCTGATCGCCATGCCGCTCGCCGGTGCGGCCGCGCATCGCTTCGGCAGCCGGGCGGCGATTGCGGTCACGGTGGTCTGCTACGGGCTCAGCCTGCCCGCGCTCGCGCTCGCGTCGGGCCCGATCTGGCTCGGGCTTGCTTTGCTCTTTCTCGGGGCTTCGTCCGGCGCGCTCGACGTCTCGATGAACACCCAGGGCGTAGCCGTCGAGAAGCATCACTGGCGGCCGATCATGGCTTCGCTGCACGGCATGTTCAGCCTCGGCGCCATGGCCGGCGCCGTGGCGACCGGCCTGGTCGCGGCCGCGGAGGTGGCGCTCCTGCCGCATCTGCTCGCGGTCGGCAGCCTCTGCGCGCTGATCGGCCTCGCCGCCTGCCGCCCGATGCTGCCGCCGGCTGCCGAAGGCGGTGCGGCCGGCCCCGGCTTCGCGCGTCCGTCGCTGGCGCTCCTGCTGCCCGGGATCGCGGCGCTCGCGGGCCTCTTGTCCGAGGGCGCCATGGGCGATTGGAGCGCGGTCTATCTCAAGGCCAGCCTCGGCGCCGGCACGACCATGGCGGCGGCCGCCTTCGCCGCCTTCTCGCTGGCCATGGCAGGCGGCCGCCTGCTCGGCGACCCTCTGGTCGCGAGGCTGGGTGGCGACCGCGTGGTGCGGGCCGGCGGCGCGCTCGCCGCCTGCGGCCTCGGCCTCACGCTCGTGATCGGTCACGCGGTGCCCGCAGTCGTCGGCTTCGGCCTGGTCGGCGCCGGCCTCTCCTGCGTCTTTCCGGTCGTGCTGTCGGCCGCAGCACGCACGCCAGGCGTGGCGCCGGGCGCTGCGATCGCCGCGGTCTGCACGATCGGCTATCTCGGCTTCCTGATCGGCCCGCCGGCGATCGGGGGCCTCGCCGAGCTGATCGGCCTGCCCGCGGCACTGGGCCTTGTGGTCCTGCTCTGCGCCCTGATCGCGGCGATCGGCAGCCGGGCCCCGGCCGCCGGCTCAGCCTGAGCCGAGACCATGATCCAGCTCGCCGTTGACCACCCCCCGGCCTGGCCCAGCCTGGCCCAGCCTGGTATTGCCGGCGTCGCGCCGGTCAGCCTGGCCCAGCCTGGTATTGTCGGCGGCGCGCCGGTCATCCTGGTATCCGGCGGCGCGCGCCGGCCGGACTGGCATCCGCCCGACGCTGCGCCATATTGCCAATCGCCGGCAAGCTCCGCCGACGATGGGGGAACGGCCGCACGCAGGCGGTAGCGCTCACGAGGCCAAGATGCGAGCACTGGGCTTCCTGTTCGTCATGCTCCTGGCGTTCGCGGCGCGGGCCGGCGAGGCGCCGCTGCGCCTGATCCAGACCATCCCGCTCCCGGATGGCCGGGGCCGGATCGACCATATGGACCTCGATGCCGCCCGCCAGCGGCTGTTCGTCGCCGAGCTCGGCAACGATACGGTCGCCGTGATCGACCTCGAGGCCGGCAAGCTCGTCGACCGGATCACCGGGGTTGCCGAGCCGCAGGGGGTGGCCTTCGTGCCCGGGCCCGACCGGCTGTTCGTGACCAGCGGCGAGACCGGCTCGGTCGCCATTTTCGATGGCGCCACGCTCGCGCCCGTTCAGGAGGACGCTCTCGACAGCGACGCCGACAACATCCGCTACGACCCCGGCGAGCGCGAGATCTATGTCGGCTTCGGCAATGGCGGTCTCGGCCGGCTGGCCGCGCTGAGCGGCGCCCACATCGACGACATCGCGCTCAAGGGACACCCCGAGTCGTTCCAGCTCGAGACCGGCGGCAGCAGGATCTTCGTCAACGTGCCGGACGCGGGCGACATCGAGGTCGTCGACCGGGCCAGGCGCTCGAAGGTCGCGAGCTGGCCGCTGGCCGGCGTGGCGGCCAATTTCCCGATGGCCCTGGACGAGCCCGACCAGCGTCTGATCGTCGCCACCTGGCAGCCGGCCGCGCTGCTGGTGCTCGATACCCGCACCGGCAAGGAGCTGGCGCGGACCCGCAGCTGCAGCGACGCCGACGACGTCTGGTACGACGCCCTGCGCCGGCAGCTCTACGTCTCCTGCGGCCAGGGCGTGCTCGACGTGGTGTCTCTGGCGGATGCTGCGCCCAGGCGCATCGCCCGGATCGCGACCGCCGAGGGCGCCAGGACCTCACTGTTCGCGCCCGAGCAGAATCGCCTCTACGTCGCGGTCCCGCACCGCGGCACGCAGCCGGCCGAGATCCTGGTCTACCTGCCCGCGTCCTGAGGCGGGCGCGCCGATCCGCACCGATCCGCCGCCATTCGACGGGTCTACGGCCGACCCGGACGGTTCACGCGCTCTCGACCCCGAGCAGGCGCAGCGTCGCGGCCGCCATCACCTTGGCGGCGTTCACGAGGTCGTCGATCACGACGTATTCGTCCGGCTGGTGGGCCTGCTCGAGGATCCCCGGCCCATAGGCGACGCAGTCCTCGAGGCCGCCGATCCGATGGATGTGCTTCTGGTCGTAAGTGCCTGGCGAGACGACCACCTCCGCCGGCCGCCCGAGCACCTGCTCGATCGCGGCGGCAACCGCCCGCACGACCGGCGCGTCGCGCCGGGTGAGCGTCGGCAGGACCTCCATGACGTCCTTGATGCGATAGGCAAAGCCCGGCCGGTCGTGGCGCAGCTGCTCGAGGATGGCGACGATCTCGGCCTTGACGCCCTCGAGCTGCTCCTCGATCGGGAAGCGGCGGTCGATCACCAGCCGGCAGCGGTCGGCGACCAGCGGGCTCGGCAGGCCGCCGTGGCCCTCGGCCGGGCCGCCGTGGATCGCGCTGAGGTTCAGGGTCGGCTGGCGGGCCTCGCGCGGCACCACCGGCATCGCCGTCTGCCGGGTCGCGAGCTTCGGCATCAGCTGGCGCTCGACGCGGTTGAGGAAGGTCGCCATGTGGCGGATCGCGCAGACGCCGAGGAACGGCATCGAGCCGTGGCCGACCTTGCCCAGGGTCTCGATCTCGGCCCACCAGACGCCGCGGTGGCCGATGCACACCCGACCGACATCGAGCGGCTCGGGGATGATCACATGGTCGACCCGGGGGGCCGAGAACCAGCCGCGCTCGGCGAGATACGCGACCCCGCCGTAGCCGCCCGACTCCTCATCGGCGGTGGCCGAGAGCTCGAGCGCGCCCGGAAACGCGATCCCTGCCGCAAGGATGCTCTCGAGCGCGACCACCGCGGCCGCGATCCCGCCCTTCATGTCGGCGGCGCCGCGGCCGTAGAGCCGCCCGGCCCGGACCGCGCCCGCGAACGGGTTGAGGCTCCAGCCCTCGCCCGGCTCGACCACGTCGATATGGCCGTTGAAATGGACGCAGGCGCCCGGGCCGCGGCCCTCGTGGCGGGCGATCAGGTTGATCCGCGGATACCGGTCGCTGTCGCCGATCGCACCCTCGGCGCGCACGTAGGTGGTCTCGAAGCCCGCCTGCCGCAGCCGCTCGCCCAGATGGCGCGCGCAGGCCTCGTAGGCGTTGCCCGGCGGGTTGACGGTCGGGATCTGGACCAGCTCCCGGGTCAGCTCGACCAGCGCCTCCCGCTGCTCCTCGATTCGCGCGAACAACGCCGCCAGCATTTTTTCTCCACTTTCGCGCTTTCCCGGAGTGAACCCCCACGCCCTGCGGAATTCAAGCGCCAAGGCGCCCTGCGACCGATCGCGATTGCCCCGGTGCGCGGCACGGCCAGCTGGATCGCCCCAAGCTCGGTTTAGCAGCCAGCGTCGGTAGTGGCCGTTGCGTCGTTCAGCCTGGCCGAGTTCGGCCAGGCGCTCGAGGTGCTGGTCGATCAGCCGGTCCATGCGCTCTTCGAGAAGCTCGATCGAGGCCAGGCGCGCGTCGGCACAACAGTCCTCGCCCCACTCGACGCCCTCGGCTTGCATTGCCGGCAAGATCCGAAGGGCGGACCGGTAACCCTCTGATCGCCTCAATCTGCGGCATCGGAGGCGCTCGGTCTTGCGCGTCTCAGCAACTCCGCGGATGCCTCACCTGCCTCTGACACCAAACCCCTACGTCACGCGCGTGACACCCTCGTGACACCCTTGACACCTCTTGACATTGCAGTACATTTCGGTTGAATGTCTCTTCCTCTCCCTTCCACAAACCTGGCATTTCCTGCATGGACCGCTCGGTGTCGTCAGTCCTCAACACAAACCAGATCTACAACCTTGAGACGCTTGTCGAAGAGGCTACGCGCTCCACGCAAGAGGGCGTGCGGTACTTCATCGAGCCCGCCGCGGGTACGTTGCGCAGGGCGGTCAGCAAACGCCACCACATAGTGTTCGGGCGACGAGGCTCCGGAAAATCAAGTCTTCTCAGAAAAGCGGGCGCAGACCTAACTGTGAGCAGACGACCAATCGCTTATGTTGATCTCGAAAAATTCAAGGGTCACAGCTATCCAGATGTCTTGCTAAGCGTCCTTATATCCACGTTCGCCGAATTCAAGGAATGGCTCGAAACTGCGGCGATTTTCCCCGCACACAAACGGACATTTTGGGAGAAGCTATTTGGTACGACCCCATCCCGTTCCGCCTTCAACAAAGGAGCAAGTGCGCAGCTTGCACTCCGAATCGGGACGCAAATAACAAACCTTGAGGGGACTCCTCCATACGCCCGATGAGACGGAGCGAGTTACCACGAGGAAGGACAGTGTCCACCAGGAGGCATCAGCAGGCATAGGGCTCCGCGCGCCCGGAGCCTCGGTCGATGCGCGTGCTCAAGGCTCTCATGGGAGCCTTGACGAGGTGACAGACTCCTATCGAAATAGGAAGATCGAATTTCTTCATCGCCATCTTATGGACTATCAATCCATATTTAAGGGAATCGCTACACTATCCGAGGGCGACGCATATCTATTCCTGGACGATCTTTATCATATCCGCAGAGTTGATCAGAAACAGGTTGTGGATTACTTCCATCGGATTGCAAAGAATAACAATCTTTGGTTAAAGATCGGTACTATTCGACATCGATCCGAGTGGTATACACACGGAGATCCTCCTATCGGCGTTAAATTGGGCAATGACGCCGAGGAGATTGACCTAGACGTGACGCTTGAGAAATACGAGCTAGCGAAGAACTTTCTGCTCCGGATTTTAACCAATTTTGCTAACGAACTTGGCCTTAAACTATCAGATTTTCTGACTGACGGTGCTAAAGATAGGCTTGTCCTCGCAAGCGGTGGAGTGGCTAGAGATTTTCTATCGATTTTCCGCAGATCAATCGATCACGCAAGAGAGCGTGGCGGAGGGGCGAGGGGTGACAAGATTGGTGCGGAGGATGTTAATGTAGCGGCCGGAGATTATGACGCTTCAAAGAGAGAGGACTTCAAGAGAGATACTACCGGCGACGAGGATGAACTTGACCAGCAGTATCGGAAAATAAGCAACTTCTGTTTGCAGAAGACGCACTCGAATTGCTTTCTAATGCACAAGAACACGACCGGGAGAGCGGTACAGTTGATTCATGAGCTTGTTGATCTGAAACTCTTGCACCTGATCCGTTCGAGGGTGACCGTTAGCAAGATGCCTGGAGATATTTTTGAAGCTTACATGCTTGATTTAAGTCAATATGCGGGAGCACGGAAGCGCCGGGGCCTCAACATCATTGAGTTTTGGAAGCCGAGCGCGACAGAAGTACTCCGTCGGGTCTCCATGATCTATGAACCAACATAAATCCTGTGGCGTCGGAAATAGCATCAGCGACTGTCTTGGGAAGTCAGGCTGGGGGAAGGGGTGTTGGGAGCCTTTTCGCCGGGTAAGAGGCGTGGCTCGCAATGGCTGCCGGGTGGCCGACACTGGCTTTGGCGTGAGCAGCGCTGCGGAGGGCTGAAGCTCTGAAAACGGAGTGGAGCGCGATCCGTTCGCCTGCGCGCTGGGTGAGGCAGGATGCGCCCACAGCGCCGCATTTCCAGGCGCCCAACCTTTGCCGCCCCCAGGTGGCGGACCTGCGCCCGCTCGAACGCCTCACCAACCTGCAATGGCTCTCCCTCAGCGGCACCCAGGTGGCGGACCTGCGCCCGCTCGAACGCCTCACCAACCTGCAATCGCTCTCCCTCAGCGGCACCCAGGTCGCGGACCTGCGCCCGCTCGAACGCCTCACCAACCTGCAACGGCTCGACCTCGACAACACCCAGGTCGCGGACCTGCGCCCGCTCGAACGCCTCACCAACCTGCAATCGCTCTCCCTCGGCAACACCCAGGTCGCGGACGAGCAGGTCGTGCGGCTGCAGAACGCGCTGCCGAATCTCAAAATCACACGATGAGAGGTGGGTCCGAATGACGTAGCGCTACACTTCTGTGCCCTGGCGTGCGGCGCGGCCGGGATCAATCGCCATCCATCCGGGGTCGACGAGGACGCCAATGGCGGAGCGCCTTGGCCGCTGTTCGAAGCGAAAGAGGCAGCGATATCAAGGAGTTGATCGAATCATCGGCAGATTGATCGAAGTGGATTTTGGATTGAGCTTGCCTCCAGGTCGCGAATACTTGCGCGGGCAGGCGCCACTTGTGTGCCACGATGCGCCAGTTCTGAGTATCGGAGGCGCCACTCGAGCGACACTTTCGCCCGGAAGTGAGTTACCACGAAGATGATCAAGGGTGGCTGGATTTGCGGCTGAGCTTGCCGCCGGAACATCAGGAGATCGGATTTGTGGCGCTCGTCATGACCGTTTCCAGGTCAGAGTGCTTCGAGTTGCCCCACTGGATTTTGCCTTGACTTGCGGATGAAGGGCGTCAGCGGCTGGCTTCGAGGTAGAGGGCGTAGAGGTAGGTGCTGCCGATGGAGAGCAGAAAGACCAGGATCAGGAGGGCCACCACGATCAGGACGACCGTCAGCAGCCAGCGCAGCGGCACGCCCGGGCGGCAGTGCGGGATCAGGTTGAAGAGCAGGCCGCCCAGCACCACGAGGCCGGCGCCAACCCCATAGAGCGTCAGGGAAAACGGCTGGAAGATCAGCACCAGCGCGAGCACGCAAAGGCCGATGATCGCCCACTCGATGCCGCGCGCGGTGGTCGCGGACATGCCCGGCTCGCTCGCCTGCGGCCGGCCGGCGCTCATCGCGCGCAGCTCCTGGGGGCGCAGCTCCGGGGGGCGCAGCTCCGCGGGCGGACGGCTCCGGGCGGGACGGCTCGGGGCGGTCGTCGGCGAGCGCGATCCGCCGGCCCTGGTGGTCGAAGATGTGGGTCTGGCTCGGGCGCAGGCGCGCGTGCACCCGGGCGCCGACCGGGACCCGCTCGCGGCGGCCGACCACGGCGCGCAGGTCGCGGCCGTCGGCCTGCAGGTGCAGGAGGGTCTCGGCGCCCATCGGCTCGACCATGTCGACCTTGGCAGCGAGCGTGGTCGCGTCGCCCTCGGGCATCAGCTCGAAGGCGCGCGGGCGGATGCCGAGGGTCACCTGGTCGCCCTCGCCAAGCCGCCGGTCGGCGCCGGCGAGCCGCAGGCTCACCTGCTGGCTGCCGCTTTTGAAGCGCACGTCCTGCGAGCTCACCCGGTCGACCGTGGCCTCGAACAGGTTCATCTGCGGCGTGCCGATGAAGCCGGCGACGAACAGGTTCTCCGGCCGCGCGAAGATCGCGTGCGCGCTCGCGATCTGCTCGATCCGGCCGGCGCGCATGACCGCGATCCGGTCCGCCATGGTCAGCGCCTCGAGCTGGTCGTGGGTGACGATCACGGTCGCCTTGTTGAGGCCCTCCAGCACCTCCTTGATCTGGCCGCGCATGGTCTCGCGCAGCTGGACGTCGAGCCGCGAGAGCGGCTCATCGAACAGGAAACAGACCGCATCCCGGATGATCGAGCGGCCGACCGCGACCCTTTGCTTCTCGCCCTCGGCGAGCTGGCCCGGCCGGCGGTCGAGCACGCCCTGGAGCTGCAGCACGCCCGCGATCTCGCGCACCCGCCGGTCGATCTCGGCCCGGCTCGCACCCTCGGCGTGGAGCGGATATTCCAGGTTCGCGCGGACCGTGAGGCTCGGATAGAGCGCATAGAACTGGAAGGTCATGGCGACGTTGCGGGCGCGCGCCGGCAGCTCGTTGACCCGCCGGCCGGCGAGCCGGATCTCGCCGTCGGTCGCGGATTCCAGCCCGGCGACCATGCGCAAGGTCGTGGTCTTGCCGCAGCCCGAGGGGCCGAGCAGGCAGACCACCTCGCCAGCCTCGACCGCGAGGTCGACCGCGTCGACCGCGACCAGCTGGTCGAAGCGCTTGGTGACCTTGGCGAGCTCGATGTCGGCCATGCCTAACCGGTCATCGCAGGAAGTCTTTGACGATGTTCCCCAGCATGGCGAGGAACAGGACGATCATCGAGGTCATCAGCCAGCGCATCTGGCTGTCCAGCCGCTGGTTCATCTGGCTTTGCAGGCTGTCCAGCCGCTGGTTCACCTGGCTTTGGAAGCTGTCGAAACCTTGCGTCATCTGGCTTTGAAAGGTATCGAGTCGCTGCGTCATCTGACTCTGAAAGCCATCCAACCGCTGGGTGATCTGACCATCGAAGCGCTGGAACTCCTGGTGCATCTCGACCCGCAGCTGTTGAACTTCGCGGGTCACGACCATCTCCACCTGTTCCTTGGTCGCGACCGTCCGCTCGATCTCCTCGGCGAGGTGCTCGGCGAGCGGCTGGGCGATCTTGGGATCCACCCCGTCCTCGATCAGGTTGCGCGCGAAGCGGGCGGCGTTCATGCCCTTTGTCCGTACAGTCCGGGCGCCATACTAGCGCTTGATGGTGCCAAAAGTCACACCGCGCAGCAGGTGGTGCTGGAGCACGAACACCACGACGATCACCGGCACCAGGAAGAGGGTCTCGATCGCCGCCAGGAGGCCCCAGCGGACGCCGATGTCGCCGCCGATGGTCTGGGCCATCGCGACCGGCACGGTGCGGGTCTCGACCCCGGTCAAAAGCAGCGCGAACAGGAACTCGTTCCAGGTCAGGATCAGGCCGAAGACCGCGGTCGCGGCCAGGCCTGCGCCGACCTGCGGCAGGCAGATCTTGAAGAACACCCTGGTCTCGGAGCTGCCGTCCATGCGCGCGGCGTCCTCGACCTCGGGCGACAGCTCGTCGAAGAAGCTCTTCATCATCCAGACCGTGAACGGCAGGTTGAAGGCGGTATAGAGCAGGATGATGCCAAGGTAGGTCCCGGACAGCCCCGCCAGCCGGAACATCAGGAAGATCGGGATGATCACCACGATCGGCGGCAGCATCCGGGTGGTCAGGATGATGAACAGATAGGTGTCGTTGCCGCGCAAGGGGTAGCGTGAGAAGCCATAGGCGGCCAGCGTGCCGATCAAGAGCGCCAGCAGCACGCTCGAGCCGGCGATGAAGATCGAGTTGAAGAAGAACAGGTCGAACCGGGTGTCGACCGCCTCGGCCCCCTTGCTGTAGGCGCGCACGAACACCTCGACGAAGTTCTCGAGGGTGGGCGTGAACAACCACTTGGGCGGGATCGCGAGCGCGTCGTTGAGGGTCTTGAACGCGGTCAGGATGATCCAGAGCACCGGGAAGAAGTAGACGAAGCTGATCACGCCCGCGAACGCGGTCCAGACCCAGCCGGCCTCGCCGATCGCCCGCCGCCCGCGCCAGGCCATCGTCAGGTCTCCGCCGCCCGCCGTTGGACGAAGTAGAGATAGAGGTTGGTCAAGACGATCACGATGAACAGCAGGATGTAGACCAAGGCGGTGCTCTGGCTGGTCCGGAAGTACTGGAAGGCGAGGCGATAGACGTAGACCGCGATGGTCTCGGTCGAGGTGCCGGGGCCGCCCTCGGTGATCAGGAACACGACGTCGAACAGCTTGAAGGCCTCGATGGTCCGGAACAGGAGGGCGAGCAGCAGCAGGCCCTTGATGTAGGGGAAGGTGATGGTGCGGAACTTGCGCCACCAGGACGCCCGGTCGATCTCGGCCGCCTCGTACAGATACTTCGGTACGCTGACCAGGCCGGCGAGCACCAGGAGCATGACGAACGGCGACCACATCCAGGCGTCGGCAAAGATGATCCCGGCGAGCGCACCGCCGGTCGTGTCGAGCAGAATGTACGGCTCGCCGGTGAACAGGTGGACCGCCTGGCTCAAGAGACCGAACGTCGGCTCGTAGTAGTAGCGGAAGAAGGCACCGACCGCGACGAAGGAGAGCATCATCGGGGTCAGCACCAGCATCAGCAGGACCCGGCGGCCCGGGAACTTCTTCTCGAACAGGAGGGCCAAAAGGAAGCCCACGACCATCTGACTGCCGACCGTGAGCACGACCACCAGGGCGGTGGTCTGCAGGCGGTCCCAGACCACCGGATCGGTCAGCACCTTCTCGTAGTTGCTGAGGCCGGCGAAGGTCGGCGGCGCCAGCCGGTTGGCGCGGAAGTTGAAGAAGCTGAGGCCGAACGACCACATCAGCGGAAAGATGTTCATCACGAACAGGACGCCGATCGCCGGCGCCACCAGGAGGCCGCCATGATGGCGACCCCAGGCGTTGACCACCGCGGCCAGCGCGACGAGCACCACGGCCACGAGCGCAACCCAGAAGGCGGCATCGAGCGGAAGTACCGCCACCGCGACCGGCACCGCGACCGCCGCCAGGACCAGCGCCAGGCGCCAGTTCGACCAGTCCGGCTGCCACAATGCGGGTCGGGCCCGGGTGGCTGCTTTGACTTCGGTCGATGCCGCGCTCATCGGCGCTGCGCGCTCCGCCAGCCGGGGTGCAGGGGGCGATCTTGGAAAAGGAGCGCGGCCCGGGGCCGCGCTCCCATCTCCGGGCTCGTCGATACTCTCACTCGATCCGGCCCGACTCCGTCAGCAGGTTCTGCTGGAACGCAGCAATGTTGTCGAGCGCCTGCTTGCCGGTCAGCTGACCGGTGATTGCCGCGCTGAACTGCTCCTGCTGCTCGACCAGGAGCTCGAAGAACTCGGGCACGTGCCAGACGTCCTTCTGCCAGTCGAGGCTCGGCGCCCAGGTCCGGTTCCAGGGTCGGAATGTCAGGTAGTCCGGTTTCGAGTAGACGCTCCTCAGCCCGCTCTGGCCGCCGCGCTTGGCGAACTCGGTCTGAATCTCAGGCGACAGCCACCATTTGACGAAGTCGATCAACTCCTTGGTCACCTCGTCGCTGTTCCAGGTGGTGAGGATGAACGGCTGACCGCCGATGTTGGACCAGCGGATCAGCTTGCCGTCGGCGTCGCGCAGTCCCGGCTGCTGAGCGAACGCGACCTTGTCGGCGACCTTGGAGGTCGAAGGCGTGATCGTGCTCTCGCCGAAGCCGATCCACTGAATGATCCAGGCGACCTTGCCCTCGCGGAACAACTCGTCGACCTTGAAGATGTCCATGGTCCCGGTCTTGACCACCGGCGGCATGTACTGCTGCAGCGATAGATAGTGATCGAACGCCTTGACGGCCGTGTCGGAATTGACCACGCCCTCGGCCTGACCCTTGGGCGCCTTGGTCTCGTCCCAGATGTCGCCGCCATGCTGCCAGATGAAGGCGTTGATCTGCATGCTGGAGAAATCGTAGCCCTTACCCGACTGGTACGCGATCCCGTAGAAGTCGTCGTCGAGGGTCTTGCCGGCCAGCTGGTCGCCCTTGGCGCGGCGGAAAAACTCGCCGAAGTTCTTGACCTGGTCCCAGTCGACGTCGTCCATTTCGCTGGGGTCGCAGGGCAGCTTCTGATTGTATTTGGCCTTATAGGCCGCCTGCTCGGCCGGATCGCAGAAGACGTCGGTCCGATAGTAGACGATCAGCACGTCCGGCATCTGCGGGAAGCCATAGAAGTTGTTGGACTTATAGGGGTAGGTCGAGTACGCCGCCACCAGGTTCGGATGCAGGTCCTTGAAGATCGCCTGGAGCTTGGGGTCGGCGTCGATGAACTTGTTGATCTTCATGTAGTAGCCGCCCTCGACGAAGGCGCCGAGCCATTGGCTGTCGGAGACCGCCATCTGGTACTTTTTCTCGCCCGAGGTGAGCGAGGCGGCCAGACGCTCGTAGTAGTTCGGCCAGGGAATGAAGTCCTCCTCGAGCTTGACGTTGTTGCCGGACGGCGCCTTGTAGCGCTCGTTGGCGAGATCCTGCATGATCCGGGTCGGCGGCCAGTCCGGCACCGCCATCTTGATCGTGATGTCCTTGGCCGCGAGCGGACTCGCGGCGAGCCCGAGGCCGAGCACGGCAAGTGCCCCGGTGGCGACTCCCAGACGCCTGATCCCTGCTCCTTGCATGGTCTTGGTTCCCTCTTGGTTGTCACATGCCCGCGCCGATCCGACCGGGGCGGTCTGCTCAGGCGAGCGCCACTCCCGTCTCCCGGTGGAACAGATGGGCATCGGCGAGCGACAGCTCGACCGCCAGGCCGGTGCCGTGTCGGAACGCGAGCGCATCCTCCTCGGGCAGCGCCATCTTGAGCATCGTACCGCCCGCCTCGAGGTCAAGCACGGTGACGTCGCCGAGCGGCTCGGTCAGATGAACGGTGGCCGGAAAGCGTGGCCCCCTCGGCTCGGCGCGCGCCGGCGCCAGATCGTGCGCCCGGATTCCGAGCAGCACCTCGGCGCCGCTCGCCAGCGCGTGCTGCCAGCGGCCGGCATCGATCTCGCCGAACGGCAGCTCGACCACCAGGCCCGCCCGGCGCGCGCGCACCGTGCCGGGCACCAGGTTCATCGGCGGCGCGCCGATCATGGTCGCGACGAAGGCGTCGGCCGGGGCCTGGTAGAGGCGCTCAGGCGCGCCGGTCTGGACGATCCGGCCCTCCCGCAGCACCCCGATTCGCTCGCCCATGGTCAGCGCCTCCAGCTGGTCCGGGGTCGCGTAGATCATGGTCATGCCGAGCTCACGGTGCAGGCGCTTGAACTCGGCCCGGGTGTCGTGGCGGAGCTTGGCGTCGAGGTTGGTGAGCGGCTCGTCGAGCAGCAGGAGGCGCGGCCGCCGGACCAGCGCCCGGCCGATCGCGACCCGCTGCTGCTCGCCGCCCGAAAGCGTGCCGGGCTTGCGCGCAAGGGTGTGGCCGATGCCGAGCATCTGCGCGATCTCGTCGACCCGCTGGCGGAGCTCGGCGCGTGCGACCGCCTGCTCGCGCAGCGGATAGGCCAGGTTGTCGAACACCGAGAGATGCGGGTAGAGCGCGAAGGTCTGGAAGATCATCGCCATGCCGCGGCCCTGCACCGGTGCCCGGGTCACGTCCTGGCCGGCGAAGGTGATCGTGCCGGCATCCGGCCGCTCGAGGCCGGCGATCGTGCGCAAGGTCGTGGTCTTGCCGGCGGCGCTCGGCCCGAGAATGACGAAGAACTCGCCGGCCTTGACCTCGAACTCGAGGCCACTCAGCGCGCTGACCTTGCCGTACCGCTTGACGAGGCCTCTGACCCTGAGCTCAGCCACGATTCAACCGCTCCGCCCGCCCGGCGGGATGGCGCCCCTTGTGGGCATTCCGCCTCCCCTGCTGGGGCTCATGGTAGGCGTCCTGGCTCCAAACGCAACACCCCTGCGAGGGCCTCCGGCACCGCTCCGGGACCGCCAATCCCTGCGCCCTGAAGCCGGTACACCCTGGCCATCTGCGCGGACAGACGGTATCCTTGGTGGCAGCGGCGGCCGCGGGTGCCGGCCCGGCGCTTGCCGACCGCCATCGGGAGCGGGCCACGAGCTTCTTGAGAGCGGGAGCGGGCCATGAGCGATCTCGAGAGCGGGAGCGGGCCATGAGCGATCTCGAGAGCGGGAGCGGGCCATGAGCGATCTCGAGAGCGGGAGCGGGCCAATGAGCGATCTCTGAGAGCGGGAGCGGGCCATGAGCGAGCTTGAGAGCGGGAGCGGGCCATGAGCGATCTCGAGAGCCCCGATCCCGGTGCCGCCGCCGACCAGCTGGCGGCGCTCGCCGAGCGCAGCCGGCGCCTGGTGCAGGCCTTCTGGCAGCGCCAGGCCGAGGTGGAAGGCGACGACGGCTTCTCGATCACCGATCCGAGCGCGATCGGTCGCGCCTTTCTGAACCTGGGCGCGCAGCTGCTTGCCGACCCCACCCGGTTGGCCGAGGCCCAGGGGCAGCTCTGGCGCGAGAGCGTGGCCCTCTGGCAGCGGACGCTCCGGCGCCTGCAGGGCGAGCCGGCAGCACCACTGATCGAGCCGGAGCGGGGCGATCGCCGGTTCAAGGACGAGGCATGGACCGACGAGGTCGTCTACGACTACGTCAAGCAATCCTACCTCCTGTCGGCGCGCTGGCTGCGCACCCTGGTCAAGGACGTCCCCGGCCTGGAGCCGGGGGACCAGCAGAAGGTCGACTTCTACACCCGCCAGTTCGTGAGCGCGCTGGCGCCCTCCAACTTTGTCCTGACCAATCCCGCGGTCCTGCGCAAGGCCAAGGAGACCGGCGGCCAGAACCTGCTGGACGGGCTCCAGCATTTGCTCGACGACCTCGAGCGCGGGCAGGGGCGGCTCAAGATCAGCATGGCCGACGAGCAGGCCTTCGAGGTCGGCAAGAACGTCGCGACCTCGCCCGGCAAGGTCATGTTCCAGAACCAGCTGATCCAGCTGATCCAATATGCGCCCAGTACCGAGCAGGTCTACCGGCGGCCGCTGCTGATCGTGCCGCCCTGGATCAACAAGTTCTACATTTTGGACCTGCAGCCGCGCAACAGCCTGATCAAATGGTGCGTCGACCAGGGCCACACGGTGTTCGTGATCTCCTGGGTCAACCCGCGGCAGGACCTGGCCGAGAAGGACTTTTCCGACTACATGCTCGACGGCCCGCTCGCCGCCCTCGACGCGATCGCGCAGGCCACGGCCGAGCGCGAGGTCAACATCCTCGGTTTCTGCATCGGCGGCATCCTGACCGCGACGACCCTTGCTTATCTCGCGGCCAAAGGCGACGACCGGCTCAAGTCCGCGACGTTCCTTGCGACCCTGTTCGACTTCAAGGAGGTCGGCGAGGTCAGGGTGTTCGTCGACGACGAGCAGATCGCGCAGATGGAGGCGCACATCCGGGCGACCGGCTACCTCGAGGGCCACCACATGGCCCAGATGTTCAACCTGATGCGCGAGAACGACCTGATCTGGTCGTTCGTGGTCAACAACTACCTGCTCGGGCGCGAGCCGCCGCCGTTCGACCTGCTCTACTGGAACGCCGACGCGACCCGCCTGCCGGCGGCGATGCTGCTCACCTATCTGCGCCAGTTCTACCAGCAGAACCGCCTCATGCAGCCGGGCGGGCTCGAGCTCGCGGGCATCCCGATCGACCTCGGCAAGGTCAGGACGCCCGCCTACATCGTCGCGACCAAGGAGGACCACATCGCGCCCTGGCAGTCCTGCTACCCGGGGACCCACGCCTTCGCCGGCCCGCGCAAGTTCGTGCTCGGCGCCTCGGGCCACATCGCCGGCATCATCAACCCGCCCTCCGCCAACAAATACGGCTACTGGAGCAGCCAACGGCTGCCGGCCGACCCGGAAAAATGGCTCTCGGGCGCCAAGTTCCAGGAGGGCTCCTGGTGGTCCGACTGGGGCCCCTGGCTCGCCCGCAAAGCCGGCAAGAAGGTCCCCGCCCGCCAACCCGGCGACGGCAAGCTTACACCGATCGAGGACGCCCCCGGCTCCTACGTCAAGGCGCGCGCAAGCGAGTGACGTGATTCGGATCGCCGTCCGTCTCCATCTGGCCGCAAAGTTTCGATGAAGTATATAAACCCATCACCAAGAAATGACGACATTCCGGACCGATCGGAATCAATAACAATAAGTCATCGTGACCGTGGCAAAGTCAAGCGTAGGATGACCGTGATCGTGTCAGGATGGAGAGGCGCTGGAGTCACCCTGGTCCCGTCCACCCGTTGAGGCGGGCTCGTTGATCTTGGAAGGCGACAGTGGGTAACACGAAAGTGTCGCCTCAGGAACTCACATTGGTCGAATCTGTAGCATCCGACGACTTCCTGCGACCAAATAGACCGTCCGGATCAGCGCTCTCCATCTCCACTCATGTCAGGATCAAGCTCATGAACTGCGATTTGAGTCATCCGCATCCTATTGAAAGAGGCGGAAAATGGCCTCAATGACCGGACTCAAGGCAGCTGGAGTCCGGCGTCTCGGGCGGCAGGCTCGGCTGAGATGGAGACCGGCGCCCGTGTTTTCCGGTGTATCAGGGCGAGACGAATTTGTGCCATGCTGACGCACATCGCCGTGAGAACACGGGATTGATGTCGGCGAAGCGGGTGCGCGCTGGCGCGCTCCGGCGCCGAAGCCATCTCGGTGCGACCGGACACAGAAGAGGTTCCTGACAGTTCCTGACACTTTTTGGGTTTGACACCGTTTTTGCTGTATTAAAGCGGCCGCGGACGCTCAGCCGGGGGCCCCGTTCGACGCCGCCGCCGGCGCCTGGCGGACTACAGCTTCAGCGGGGAGCGCCCGCGTCGCGGTCAATGTCGCGCCTTTCCTGCGGGAGGAAATGCTCGACGCCTTCGGCATCGTAGTGCCGGATGACGACCTCGAGGGGGATCGAGCGGGCGGAACTCCGGTCGCCTTCGGTCACGACCGTCGCCTGCGGGGCTGGCGTCCGTTCGATGACGTCGAGGCTCGCGAGTGTCTCGAACGGCGATCTCACCCATGCGGAGGAGTGCCGGATCGCGACCGCGCCCGTCCGGGCGAGCGTCGGCAGGCGCGCCGCGAACACGCTGCGCTGCTGCTGGTCGGAAATCATCTCCTCGAGGCGCTCCGCTGCCACCACGACCTCGCCCGGCAGCGCTGGCCAATAGACCGCTTCCGCGACCACGTCGCCTGCGGCATCGACGCGCGCCCAGGCGAAGGAGTTGGGGACCGGGATACCCTCGACGACGCGATCGAGGACGCTGTAATAGGCCACGACCCGCGGGCGCGATTTTTCGTCGCCGGTGCCGCTCGCCTCGAGCAGCGTCATCGGACGGATGCCGCCGACCTGCTCGGCCGGGATCCCGAGGCCGACGAAATACCGCTTCACGAAGGCGTCGTGGTCGGCCGGCGAGGCGCCGTAGGGCGGGCTCCGCAGACCCGGCGCATCGGCGTCGGGAACGCCGAACGCGCTGCCGTTGCTGGCGTCGATCGCCAGCGCGCCCTGGTCGCCCACCTGCTTCAGGTAGCCGTTCTCGGCCACCCGTCCAGCGTTGCCGCCGATGCTGAAGAGGGAACCTTCGGTCCCGTGCTGGTAGCCGGCCGCGCCGCCGTCCGCGGGCGGTATGCGGCCTTGCCGTGGCGCGGGGGGCACAGGGTTAGACGCGCAGCCGGCCACCGACAGCGCGACGATCAGCACGACCGTGCGAGCGTTCATGTTGCCCTCCCGCTCACGGCAGCTCGAACGCGGTCTGATCGGTCTGCCGGAAGCTCCAGTTGCACAGCCATCGCGCCGTATAGGCGTTGGCGCCATGCGCATCCCAGGTATCGATCTTCAGGGTGTCCCAATCTTGGTCGATCTGCTGCGCCGCGCGGCGCGGATCGTCGTCGAACGCGATCACGAAGTTGCAGCCGCCGCCATTGATGCCACTGCCCGGAATTGAGTTCATCGTGGTTAGCCAGGCCTGCGAGACCGAGCCGCTCGAGTTCTGCGCCCAGCTGTTGCCGAATGCCGCGCCGCGGTCCGCGACGTTGTTGGTATCGCCGGTCACCGGCATGATGGTCGCCAGCATGTGGATGCCCGCCATTGCGGGCCGCAACTGCTGGAGCCAGAAGGTCGGCAGCACGCCGTTGCTGGCGTCGAGCACGACAAGGTTGGTGCCGCCGTCGGTACCCGCGCCCGCCCAGGCACCGGCATTTCGGCTCTCACCCCAGTGGACCGTTCCGCCGCTGTAGTCCACGAGGCTGCCAAAGCGGTCGAAGGGGCTGTCGGTCACCAGCGCCCGATCCGACAGATAGACACATTGGGATATGTCGCCCGGCCCGAATTTGCAGCTTCCCGGCAGCGTCGCGCCGGGCACCGGGCTCATGCACTGCGCCGTGCTCGTGCACTTCTGCGGCGGGTTGGCGCCGTAGGCGTTGCTCAAGCCGTGGCCGGTGAAATAGGAGATCGCCGTACCCGGTTGATCGAAATGCAGACTGTCCATGTTGGCAGCGTCGACGAAATCGATGTCGTCGACCTGCGTGTCGACCGCGCGTTCGCTCAGCGTCCAGCCGCTTCCCGGCGCCACCATCGCCCGGATGAAGCCGTCGCCGTTGGCGATCGAGTTGGGCAGGCAGGGCTGCTTGGGACAGCCGGGGCCATAGCCGCGGCTGTAGTCGTTGACGCTCGCTACGACGATGCCGTGGTTTTCCACGCCGCAAGGCCGGCGCTCAGAAGAGCGAGGACCAGGAGAAGACGCGGAACGGAAGTCCGGCTAGACTGCGAGCACATGCGCCTTCCCGAACCTGAGGTCTCGAGCGCCCCTGCTGTTGACAGGACGGGACAATTTCGGACCCCAACCAGCCTCAACCCCGAGAGTGTCGTGGAGAACCGCGTGCGACGCTAATCTGGATCAGTGAGTGTCGCAGAATGTCGAGTCGCGGGGAAACGGGGTCAGGAGTCTTTACGGTCAGGGCTGGAAAATGGAAGGAACGGCG
>CAVTFM010000036.1:0-97026 GCA_963733965.1 uncultured Alphaproteobacteria bacterium | reverse complement strand
TCGGCCTCGTCGGCGAGCCGCGTCGCCGTCTGCCACATCAGGACGCCCCGCTCATCCATATACCGGTCGGGCCACCGCACGATCACCGCGTCGCTGCCCAGCTCGAACCCGCCGAGCACGACCCGGCTCGCCTCCCGCATGCACGCCCGCAGCTCCCCCACCGCAGTCTCGATGTCCGGGGACGGCGCCTCGATCAGGATGGCGTCGTGGACCGGCGCGCAGACCCGGAGGCCCCCCTCGGTCGCGAGGCAGCAGGCGAGCCGCAGCATCTCGGCGCCGTTCGCCTGCATGGGAAAATTCATCAGGGAGCGTGGATTGAACTCCGCTCCCACGTGCAGCCGCCAGCCGAAGAGGGTCTCGATCTGGCAGCGGAGCACCGCGCTCGCCACGGTCCCGTCGGACCAGCGCCAGAACTGTGGGTAGGTCTGCCGGTGGAGCCGCAGGAGCTCGCGGGCCTCGATCGGCGGACGTCCGATCCGCCTCGCGAGGGTGTCGGGGCCCATGCCGTATATCGTCCCCAGCACGACGGCCTTGCACCGGTCCCGGACGTCCTTGTGGCTGGCCTTCGTCGCGTCGGGAGGGGCGAGGCCGGCGCTTTTGGCGAACGCCAGATAGATGTCGCCGGACTGGTACGCGTCGATCAGCGCTTGGTCGCCTGACAGGGCGGCGGCGATGCCCATCTCCTGGCTGGCGAAGTCGACGTAGGCCACCGCCCAGCCGGGCGTGGGCCGGATCAGCCCCCTGATCCAGGTCGCTGGCCCGAACACGAACCGGCTGTTGCTCGGCTGGTTGCGACCGGTCCGGCTCCGGAACGCCGACAGCAGGCAGCGGTTGCGCCCGTCGCTGCCAACCGCGAGCGAATGCAGCCTGAGCTTGCCCAGCGTGGACCGCAGCTCGCGCAGCGGCTGGAGGCCGGATGCGCCTTGGCCATGTCGCGAAAGGTCTCCTCGTCGAGCGCGAGGCTGCCGCTCGGGTGGCGGGGCCAGGCTATGCCCATCTGGTCGAGGTAGTCGCCGAAGCGGTCGGCCTTGAAGGTGGTGCCGTCGAACACGCCGTAGCGATCGTCGACGGCGGCGACAAGGTGGGCTTTGATGGCCTCCCAATGGCGCTGGAGGCGCTCCAGAGCGGCGACGTCGATGGGGACGCCGTTCCACTCCATCCGAGCGGCGGCCGCCATGTAGCGGCCCCTGAGGAGCCCCTGGCCGAGGGCCACGGAGGGATCGGCCTGGCGCGAGAGGATGCCCGGCAGCATCCTCGGCAGGAGCCGGACGAGCGCGTCGACATCGGCCTGGCAGTAGTCCAGTAGCGCTGCCCGCTCCGCACCCGTCCACGGCCCGCCGCGCATGGCGAGGCTGACGCATTTCGGTCTTCTCGTCGGCAGCCAAGCCGTCGAGGCCGTGCCAGGCCATCGCGCCCAATAGGCCAGCGCCGCACGGCAGCGGTCGACCGTTGGTGGCGACCCGGAACTCGACGAACAGATCGAGGATGCGCCTTGGCATCGGCCAGCCAAGCGCCAGGAAGCAGCCCAGCTCAGCCGATGCGTAATAGGCGACGAACAGCGACGTTGCGTCGACCGCGAAAGGCGGCCACGGTTGTCGCTGCAGCTCGTCCTGCCACAACCGGATGAGCTTGCCGGTGTTCAGTTCTCGCGCGACCATGCAGATCGGGTCGGGCCGCTCGCCATCTGGGCACCTGAACTCGAAGTCGGCCAGCCAGATCTCACCGTAGGGCAGGCGCTCGACGCTTTCGGCGGTCACCGCAGGCCGCGCAGCCGCTGCACGACCGGGTGGTCAACGGTGTCGATGAAGGCATCCCGGAATGCGAGCCTGAGCAGCTCGTTGAAGGTCAGCTCCGGCCACCCGGGTTCGGCGATCTCCGCCGCGGCGACCGAGGTCTCGTACTGGCCGGCGCTCATGTCCGCCTTGATGCGCGTCCACTGCGTCATGGCCAGTTCGGCGGCAGCATGCGCGCTGTCGTGCCAGCCGTTGCGCCGGCCGTCTGGCCCGGGCAACGGGACCGCCCAGAGGAAGATGGCACCGGCCCTTGAGATGCAGGTGTAGAGCCGGACCGCCCGGATCTCGTCGGCAAGCTCCTCGCGGAGACGCCGGTCCACGAGGTAGCTCTCGCGCTCGTCGCGAAGATCGATGGTCCCGGTGTCGAGCCGATAGCGTTCGTCGGGATGGATGCGGAAGAATTCCTGGTTGCCGGGCTTACGAACCGGGACCCGGGTGATGACCCTGCGCACCGCCACGGTCGAGGCGTCCGGCGACAGCCGCAGAGCCTCCACATCGTCGAAGGGGTCGACGCTACGGAGCGGCGCGCTGACGGGCGCCTCCGTCTCTTGAGGTGTTCCAACAGCTTTAGGCATCGATCATGCCTCCCTCACGCGCGTCCTCGGCCCGATCTCCGATCGGGCCCACCGTGTTGGCGTGGAGGCTGGCAGCCTCGCATGCCTCGATTTCCGGCATGGGATAGATCACGCGACCTTCGACCTTGAGGTAGCGAGGCCCCTTGCCCTGCTGGCGCCATCCTTGGAGTGTGCGCGGTGACATCCGCCAACGCTTTGCCAGCTCTTTCTCGTTCAGATTTTGCATTCTGCGGCCCTTTCCTTCGCCGTGCTCGGAGCAGCGCCGTGCTGCGTTCGATCACGTGAAGGACGTGGGCACTTGGGGCCGCCAAGTGTGTGGACAGCGCCGCAGAAAGCCGTGACGCAGTTGGTCCGCCAAACCGTTGATTTTCTTGGAACTTGGTTGGCGAGACGTGACGCGCCGGCCAGAGAGCGTGACCTATTCCTGAATCCGGCCAACGCGGCCCGGAGCCAGCCCAGCCGGGGCGGTGATTCCGAACACCGTCCCGAAATCGATGATCCCGATCTTGTCCGGCTGCGGCTGCAGCGCAACCGCCTCTGCCCGTACGTTCGCTTGATGATTTACGCCGGCGACACGCGGCAGTAGACTGAATGGTCAGATTCTGAACGCCAAAGGATGTCGGACGCGGGGCAAACCGGTGCAGCTCAAGAAGCCCTCATGGATTTCGGCGCCGTCTGGGCATGCTCCATCGGAGTCCCGGGGGAATGTCGATGACAGACAAAGAGCAACCCATTCGCATCCTGCATCTGTCCGACATCCATTTTCCAGGTCGGCAAGGCCTGGGACGCCGACCCCGTGCTGCGCGCGCCCTGGCGCGTTTCGTCAGAGCTGAGGTCGAGGCGGGGCTGGTGCCGGATCTGGTGGTGATCAGCGGCGACCTTGCCCGACAGGTTGCCGAGCGATCGCCTGTTGGAGCGCCCATGGATGAGATCGGCGCCCATGGCCGGCAATGACAAGCTCAACGTGTTCGTCAGCTACAGCCACGACGACGATCCGCGGTGGCTCGAGCGGGTACAGAAGCACCTGAAGCCGCTGGCGCGGGATGGCAAGCTGGACCTCTGGGACGACACCCGCATCAAGGGGGGCGATCGGTGGCGACAGGAGATCAAGGATGCTCTCGCCAAAGCCGACGTCGCCGTCCTGCTGATCAGCGCGGACTTCTACGCCTCCGACTTCATCACCAAGGATGAGCTTCCGCCGCTGCTCGAAGCGGAGCGCGAGCGCGGCCTGAAAATCCTCGGCGTGCACATCAACCCTTCGCGTTTCGACCGCGACGAGGTGCTGTCCGAGTACCAGACCATCAATCCGCCCGGCAAGCCGGTCGGGGGCCTTCCCAAGACACGGCAGGAGAAGGTCTTCGACGATCTCGCACGCCGCATCGAGGAGTTGGTGCCGCGTTCGCGATCAGGCCCGCCGCCGATCCCGCCCGAGTACCTCGCGTGGCTCCAAGGGCGCTGCGCCGACGTGGCGCTGTTGGGTCAGGACATCCAAAAGGGCCATGCCTTCACGCTCAGCCATGTCTACGTGCCGGCGCTCACCTTGCCGGACGAGGCGGTGGCGCCAGAGGGACGCTCGCGGCGGCAGCGCGCGGAACCGGAGCAGCGGCGACCGGTCACGCTGCTCGAGCGCCTCGACCAGGTCTCGCTCTACGTCCCCGCTCCGGCCGGCGCCGGCAAATCCACCTTCTGCCGCTGGGCGGCCTTGCAGAGCATCGAGGGCACTCCGACATCCCATCCGGTCCCGGCCCCGGAGGGGTTCCAGGAGCCGGTGCCGGCGACGCTGCGCGGGCGCCTGCCGCTCCTGGTGCCGCTTCGGGATTTCGCCATGGGCATCGGCATGGCCGCTGGCGGCGGGCGGCTCGACTGGAAACGGAGCAATCTGCAGCAGGCGCTGGCCGCCTGGATCGACGGTTCGCCCCCACCGGGCCTTAGCGGTGGTCTGGTCCGCGACCACCTGGCGGCCGGCAGCGCCTTCCTGCTGCTGGATGGTCTCGACGAGGTGGCCGTCTCGCAGGCCGAGGGCGGCGGCACCGTCTATCCGCGCGCGCTGCTGCTGAGCGGTCTGGCGGACGCCCTGCCGGCGTGGCAGGCGGCCGGCAATCGCATCCTGCTCACCAGCCGCCCCTACGGCCTGGACGAGGCCGGGCTCGCCCGCCTCGGTCTGACGCGCGCCCCGTTGGAGCCGCTGCCGGAGCCGCTCCAGGAGCTGTTCGTGAGCCGCTGGTTCCACACGCTCGGCCGACCGGAGCTCGCCACCAGCCTGCTGGAGGCCATGGGCGGCCGCGACGACCTGGCCCCGCTGACCGAGAACCCGATGCTGCTGACCGCGGTCTGCGTGCTCTACGACAAGGGCGGCCGCCTGCCCGAGGACCGCTACGAGCTCTACCGGAGCATCGTGGACGGCGTCCTTCACAGCCGCTATCCCGGGGACGCCCGCGAGCGCGAGCCGGCGCTCAGGCGCCTGGAGGCGATCGCGCATGGCATGCACGCGGGCGAGCCCGGCGGAACCCCGCGCCAGACTCCGACCGCCGAGATCAGCTGGGCCGAGACCGAGCGTCTGCTCGAGCACTTCGCGGAGAGCAACCCGGCCCTTGCGCAGGGCGAGGTCGCCGCCGCGGTCCAGCGGGAGGAGCTGCTGACACGGTCCGGCCTGCTGCTGCCGCGGCCGAACCAGCGGGCCGGCTTCCATCACCTGAGCTTTCAGGAGTTCCTGGCCGCCCAGCGCATCGCCCGCCGCGGTGAGATGCGCGTCGAGCAGGTGATTCGCGAGCGCGCGACGGTGCCGGAATGGCGTCCGACGCTGCTGTTCCTGTTCGCCGCCCAGGTCTTCAACGCGGAGCCGGAGTGGGGCCTCGAGCTGCTCGGGCGTTTGATCGAAAGCCAGGACCGCGCCACGGTCAAGGCCAACCCCGCCACCGCGATACTGGTCGCCGAGGCGCTCGAGCTGTGCCTGGCCAAGAAGTATCGGATCCCGGAGGCGCTCACCGAGGGCTTCCGCCGGCTCGTCCTCGGCGCCATCGAGGACGAGATCCCGGTCCGGGACCGGCAGGCGCTCGGCCTGTGCCTGGGCCGGCTGGGTGATCCGCGCGTCTTCGAGCTGCGCGATCCGCGCGCCTATGTGGAGGTGCCGGCCGGGACCTATCCCTATGGGGAGAAGGGCGGGACGGTCGCGATCGCGGCGCCGTTCCGGCTCGGCCGCTATCCGGTGACAAACGGCCAGTATCGAGCGTTCAAGGATGACCGCGGTTACACCAATCGGGGCTGGTGGTCGGACGCTGGTTGGGACTGGCTCCAGGAAAAAGGGATCGCCGAGTCCGACTATTGGCAGGACCGGCGGTTCAACGCACCGAACCAGCCGGTGGTCGGCGTCAGCTTCTTCGAGGCCGAGGCCTGCTGCGCCTGGGCCGGCGGGCGTCTGCCGTCGGAGCGGGAGTGGGAGGCGGCCGCGCGCGGTTCGGAAGGCCACGAGTATCCCTGGGGCAACGACTGGGAGGATGGCATCTGCAACAGCCGCGAGGCCGGCCTCGGCGTGACCTCGCCGGTCGGGCTCTTTCCCCGTTCCCGCCAGGCCCTGCTGGGGATCGAGGATCTGGCGGGCAACGTCTTTGAGTGGTGCGCATCTCTCCACGAGGATGATTCGGGCAGCACCGGGCGTGCCAGGGAGACTCGTCCCCGGCGTGCTGCGCGGCGGGTCCTGGATCAACAATCAGGACTTCGCGCGGTGCGCCTTCCGCGACAGGGTCGGCCCGGACGACCGGAACAGCTACGTCGGTTTTCGGGTGGTGTGTTCGTCCCCCATCTAAGTTTTCTGGTCACTGAGAGGCGCCGCGTGAGCGGCGCCACGGCGCGTAGCGCCGTTCGCGACTTTTTTCGGTGTCGCCATCGGCGGTTGGTCTGGCCAACGCGCGTCCTTCGCGGCATGATCGACCTCGCCAGGGGTCAAACCTTGGCGGGGCCGCCCGTCGACTCGTCCCCGCGTGCTGCGCGGCGGGTCCTGGAACAACAATCAGGACAACGCGCGGTGCGCCAACCGCAACAGGAACGACCCGGACAACCGGAACAACAACATCGGTTTTCGGGTGGTGTGTTCGTCCCACATCTTTCTGCTCCTTCCGAGGCCCGGCGCCTTCGGGCGACGGGCGGGTGAGCGAGGCTCGCGGTGCGGGCCGGGCTCACTTCCGGGGTTGTCCGCCGACCACGGTTCGCGGACCGAGGCGAGGAAGGGAAGATGGCGCGGGCGCGTCCCGTCCGCGCGGCCAGGCTCGCCCGGCCGCCGGGCGCATACGGAAGAGGGGCGCCGGCCGGGCTCCGCTCCCCGGCGCCCCGTCCGTCCGCGCGGCTGCGGTCGAACCAGGACGCGCTCGGCGCGCAGCCAGCCGCCCAGCAGCCGGCCGATCTCGGCCACCATGCCGCCGGCATGCGCGTACTGGCCGTCGCTCAGCCAGCGCCAGCGGTGGGCGAGGCGCAGATAGATCCGCAGGCGCCCGAGCGCTGCGTCGGCCTCGCGCAGCGCCGCGAGCCGCGATCGCCCCCGGCGTGGCTCGGCGGCGACCAGCGCCTCCTGCAGGTCGAGGGCGGCATCCATCAGCCGCTGGGTGACGGTCGAACGGTAGGCCCGCGGAAAGCGCTCCGATTTCGGCAGCAGCCATTCGAGCAGATCGAAGGTCCGCGCGAAGATCACCATGTCCTGGTCCATGTCCCGTGCTCCCTTCGCGTTCGTTCGCACGGAGCGGCGCGCGGCCCGCGCATGACGAGCCCGGCCTTCCAGCACCTGTGCTCCTGGGAGAACCTGGTGCTTGCCTGGCGCAAGGCCGCGCGTGGCAAGCGCGGGACCGCGAGCGTCGCCCGCTTCGAATATCGCGCCGAGGAACAGATTGCGGAGCTCCGCGAGCAGCTCCTGGCGGGAGCTATCGCCCGGGGCCTACGTCCACTTCCAGCTCGAGGACCCGAAACCGCGCAAGATCAGCGCCGCGCATTTCGCGACCGGGTGGTCCACCACGCGCTCTGCAACCTGATCGAGCCCCGCTTCGAGCGCCTGTTCATTGCGGACAGCTACGCCAACCGGGTCGGCAAGGGCACGCACCGGGCGATCGCGCGGCTACAGGATTTCGCCCGCCGCTACCGCTACGTGCTGCGGGCCGACATCGTGCAGCACTTCGCCTCGATCGATCACGCGATCCTGCTCGCCATCCTCGGCCGCCAGATCCCGGAGCCGGACGTCATGGCGCTGGCCGACGATCGTCGACAGCGGCCGCGGCGTCCTCGACGACCAGTACCGCTGCGTCTCTTCCCGGCGACGACCTGCTCGCGGCCTGCCGGCCGCGGGGCCTGCCGATCGGCAACCTGACCTCGCAGTTCTGGTCGAACTGCTACTGCACCCGTTCGACATGTTCGTGAACGCGAGCTCGGCTGCCTGCCTATCTCCGCTACGTCGACGACTTCGCGCTGTTCAGCGACAGCAGGCGCGAGCTCTGGGCATGGAAGGCGGCGATCGTGGAGCGGCTCGCCCGGCTCCGGCTCGTCATCCACGCGACGCGCGCCCAGGTGACGCCGGTCGGCGCGGGCATTCCCTGGCTCGGCTTCGTCGTCCACCCGACCCATCGCCTGGTCAAGGCGCGCAAGGTGCGCAGCGCCACCCGGCGGCTGCGGTCGCGGCTCGCCGACTATCACGCCGGTCTGATCAGCTTCGCCGAGCTCGACGCCAGCCTCCGCGGCTGGATCAACCACGTGAGCCATGCCGACAGCTGGGGCCTGCGCCGGCACGTGCTCGACCGCTGCCGATCCGCCCCGCCGAGCACCGCCGGGCGCGGGCGCAGGCCATGCGAGCCGACCCTCGAAAAAATCGCGAACGGCGCTGCGCGCCGTGGGCGCCGCTCGCGCGGCGCCCTTCAGCGATCAGTGACCAACAATGGGGGACGAACACACCACCCGAAAACCGAGGTTGTAGTCCCGGACGTCCGGGTCGATCCTGAAGCGGACGGCGCACCGCGCGCAGTCCCGATCGTAGCCCCAGGACCCGCCGCGCAGCACCCGGGCACTGCAGTTGCCGCCATTCTCTTCGAGCCAGGCCCGACCATCCGCAGGAGCTTGGGCGTATCCGTCGTGCCAGCAATCCTCGACCCACTCCCAGACGTTGCCGTGCATGTCGTGCAGACCCCAGGCGTTGGCGGGGAAGCTGCCAACCGGCGCGGTCTGCTTACCATCCCACTCGCTGCCGCAGTCGGCGCAGTTGGCGAGGTTTTTGCCCGCGATGTCGTCGCTGCCCTCCGGGGCCGGCAGCGCGTACTTGGTCGTCGTGCCGGCGCGGCAGGCATGCTCCCACTCGGCTTCGCTCGGCAGCCGGCAGGTCTCGCCCTTCTTCCGGCCGAGCCATGCAACATAGGCCTGCGCGTCGTCCCAGGAGACGTTGATCACCGGGCGCGTTCCCCGCCCCCATCCCTGATCGCCCGGACGATAACTTCGACAGCCCCCGTCGGCGACGCACGCATCCCACTCCTCGAACGTCACCTCGGTCGCGCCGAGATGGAAGGGGGCGGCGATGGTGACTTCGTGGATGGGTCCCTCGCCGGGTTCATCGCTCCCCATCCTGAACGGCTCTGCCCGGATCTCGACTAAAGATGGAAGCGGCGGCTTCCTGAACAGGAGGTAAGCCCAGTGGTCCACCGCCACCTCGATCGGGAGCCCGCGCGACCAGGCCCAGTAGAGGCCGTCGCCCACCGGAGCCAGGATCGCGGCCAGAAGCGCAGCTTGCACGAGTGCGCCGGCCCGGCTCCAGCGGAGATAGCGCGCCTCGAGGCTCCCAGGCGCGGCGAGACGGCGAAAGCCGAGAAAGGCCGACCAGCCGGCGAGGCCGAAGAGCCGCGCAAGACCCCTGCGGCCCTTCCACTCCCGCGCCAGCAGTTGCAGGCGCTCGCGCCGCGCCGCCCGATCCTGGTGCTGCTCGATGTAGCGCCAGAGCGTCGGCCAGTAGGGCTGCGGCTGGCCCTTGGCGTCCAAGCCCTTTGCTGCGGATCAGCGTCTCGTGGATCAGGTTGACCCAACCCTTGCGGTGCTGCGCCCGTCGTCAGCTCCTCGGCTTCGTCGGCGACCGTGATCAGCCGCAGCGGTCCGACTGCCTTCGGGCCGTCCCGGGCGCGCGTGCCGGCGAGGTGATCGACCAGCGCGCGCCCGTCCGCGCCGCCGCCGGCGACCGCCACGGCGTCGGCCAGCGGCATCCGCTGGCGGGTGTGGCGGCGGCCTTCCGGATCGACCTTGACCAGCCGGAACAGCAGCTCCAGGGCCCGGTCGCGCTGCCGGCCGAGCGCCAGGAGCAGGTCGTCGGCGCCCTGGCTGAGGATGCCGGCGAGCCCGCCGTGATCGTTGAGCAGCCGGCCGCTCAGGCGACCGTCCGTGCGCTGCTGCCAGAGCCAGTGGAGGGCGTTCTGCGACCAGCGGCAGCGCGCCCGGCTCGTCCTGCGCCTCGGCGACCATGGCCGCCTCGACCTCGCTCACGTCGAGGCCGGCGAGCCGGGCGGGGCCGGCGATGATCTCGCGCAGGCCCTCGGCGGTGATCAGCGGCAGGGTCCAGAGCTTGCCCGACCGGTTGCGGACCGGGACCAGACGCGGCAGCAGCTCGTCGAAGCGGTCGAGAAAGTCGCTCCGCACCGTCGAGATCACGAACAGCGGGCAGTCGGGGTCGGCCAGCGCGGCCGCGAGCAGGCGGTCGAAGCGGCCGCGCTCGTCCGGGTCGGCGAAGGTGAACAGCTCCTCGAACTGATCGATCGCGAGCAGGAAGGCGGTCTGCGCCTCGATCCGGCTGCGCAGCCACAGGCGGAGGCCGTCTTCGTTCTTATCTCAGCCGCTCATGGACGTCGGCCATCTCGCATCGGAAAGCGCCCGCGAGCTGCTCGGCCAACATCTCGACGGGGCGCTCGCCGGGCATCATCGGGCCGATCCGGCGCCAGGTCTCGAACCCGGTGCGCGGCCAGAGCCAGCCCTGATCGACGAGCGGCAGCAGGCCGGCGTTCATCAGCGAGGATTTGCCGGAGCCGCTGTTGCCGTTGATCTCGAGCCAGCGGACGGTGGGGCTGCCCGGGCGGGTGTCGAAGCAGGCGAGCGCGTCCAGGGTCTCCTTCTGGCGGCCGAAGAACAGCTGCGCCTGATCCGGGCGGAAGGCGTCGAGGCCGACGAACGGGCAGCCCTCGAAGGTCGCTTGGCTCGGCGACGATGGTCCGCGCGCGGATCTGATCGAGCAGGCTCTCGGGCAGGGATGCGGTCCCATTCCAGGGCGTGCTCTGGAACAGCCGGAGGAATGGCGGCAGCGTCGTCAGGATCGGTGTCGCCGAGCAGAACCGGAAAAATCGGCAGGCGCAGGCGTGTCGTCGTGGGGACTGAAGTAACGGCTGAGGGCCACCTGGGTCTCGGCGCCGATCCAGCGCCGCACCCCGTCGCGGCCGACCAGCACGACGAAGCTGCCGCAGGCGGCAACCGCGTCCTGCAGCCGGTTCAGCCAGAGCTCGCCCTCGCGGATGCTCTCCTGGTCCCGGAACACGGAAAGTCCGTGCCGATCGAGCTGGGCGCGGAGGTTGGTCGCCGCGTCCTGGTCGTTGTGGCTGTAGCTCAGGAAGACGTCGAAATGTTCCGTCACCCGGCGGCGCTCCGAGCTGGTCCTGGTGGTTTGGTGGACCAAGCGTAGGAGGACATCCCGAGGTGCGGCTGTGTCAACTCTGAGCTTCATCGCGAGCATCGCGTCGAGGGCGAGGCGGCAGCTCGATGCCGTCGAGGGCAAAAGGGTGGGCGAGGCTGGACGGATCGTGCGGGGCGTTAACCGAACCTTAACGATTGGCCGTTAACGCTTTGTTCGGAGGGTCCATGGGACCGTGGGAATCCGTGCCCGGCCCAAAGCCGGAGGGTAGGGGCGGCCAGGTTCGGCGGCCGGCTCGGGTATGCCATCGTCGATGATGGCGCCAGACCGGCCGGTGCCGAGCCTTGCGTGACTTGAGCCGGCAGGCCTGAGACCTGACTGACCGTCGCGCCTGGTCACTGCCCCAGATGGGAAGCCAATGGGCCCCTCGCAGATGGTTCGGCCGAATCCAAGCCGATTTGTCCTGCGCGGTTCAGGGCGCTAGACTACTAGACTAGGACATCTCAGAACTCCAGGCAGATTTTGCCGAAATGGGCTCCCAACTCTTCGTGGCGGAAGGCATTGGCGATCTCGGCAAGCGCAAAGCTGCGATCGACCACGGGCCGTAAGCCGGTGGCGTCGATCGCGCGCACCAGATCCATCTGATGGCGCCGGCTACCAACGATCAGACCCTGGAGCCGGGCTTGCTTCACCATCAGGGCTGCGGTCGGCAGATCGCCGGCAAGGCCGGTCAGCACGCCGATGAGCGAAATATGTCCGCCAACGCGCGCGGCAGTGATCGATTGCGCGAGGGTACCCGGCCCCCCCACCTCAACGACATGATCGACACCGCGCCCGCCAGTCCACTCGCGCGCGCGAGTGCCCCAGTCCTCGTGCTGCCGATAATTGATCGTATGGTCGGCGCCCATTGCGCGTACGCGCTCCAGCTTCTCGTCGGACGACGAGGTGGCGATGACCGTCGCGCCCGTCATCTTCGCAATTTGGAGGGCGAAGATCGAGACGCCGCCGGTGCCAAGAACCAGCACGACATCCCCCGCCTTCAGCCCGCCGTCGACGACCAGGGCGCGCCAGGCGGTGAGCCCCGCCGTCGTGAGCGTTGCCGCCTCGGCATGACTGAAGCCTCTTGGCGCCGGGGTAAACCAGGTCGCCGGCCGCACCACAACCTCACGAGCATAACCATCGACGCCGTCGCCGGGCACGGTCGAGAAATCGCCAACCGCGGGCGGACCTGCCTGCCATTCCGGGAAGAAGCAGGAGACGACGTCGTCGCCGACCGCAAACTCGGTCACCCGCTCTCCGACTGCCTCCACGACGCCAGCGCCATCAGACATCGGAATGCGCCCGTCCGCCGTTGGGATCCTTCCGGTCGCGACGAGGTAGTCGTGATAGTTGAGCGAGCTCGCGTGAAGCCGGACCCGGATCTCGCCCGGGGCGGGGGCGCCGGGGTCGGGCATCTCGATCAGTTCGAGTCGATCAAGCTCGCCCGGTGAGCGCAGTACGATCCCTTTCATTTGCGTCTCCAGTTCTTATCTGACCACCTCAGCCTGACATCTTTGCCCCGACCGCCCTGATCGCCCCATGCTGCCGGCGGCCAGGCGCGGCGGGCGACCGCGCAGCCACGTCCTTGCGCGCGGTCCTGGACGCCATCCTGTACATGCCAGAACTCTCGGACAGGTTCTCAGAGGACATCCCGGGCGCGGGCGTGTCAACTCTGAGCTCTGTCGCGAGCATCGCTTCGGGGCCGATGCGCCAGTTCGACGCCGTCGAGGGCAGGGTCGGAGAGGCTGGACGGATCGGCGGGGCGTTAACCGAATCTTAACGATTGGCCGTTAACGCTTTGTTCGGAGGGTCCATGGGACCGTGGGAATCCGTGCCCGGCGCAAAGCCGAAGGGCCGATCTGGCGGGCGGAGGGGGAGTTGCAGATGACGCGCCCGGCGGTCTTGTCAGGCGAGGAGCGCCCGGACCGAGCATCTGAGCCACCGGTGACCGCAAAGACCGGCGGATCGGCGCGGCCGCCTCACTCGTCGAGCTGGACCCGGACGTCGTGGCCTTCGACCGTGTAGCGGAACTGGACGAGCGTCTTGTTCTGGTCGAACCAGACCGAGGCCTGCCAGTCGCCCGAGAAGTCGAAGCGCTCGGTCGCGATCTTCTGCTTGTCGATGGTCAGGGTCTCCTGTGCCCGAGCGACCTTGACGTTCATGAGCCGGAAGTCCTTGAGATCGAACAGCAGCGGCTGGTCGATGATCGCGTAGTGCCAGACCGAGTTCGGAAACGCCTTGGCCGGCAGCTCGACCGGCCGGTCGTTGAGGACGCCCTTGTAGTGCGTGGATTGCCGGTCGAGCGATGCGTCGTAGATCTTGCCGTCGTCGTCGGTGCGGCCCTTGAGGGTCTGCAGGTCGCCGCCGCGCCAGGCCTCGTGCAGGTTCTGCTCGAAATTGAACAGCTTGATGCCGAGGATCGAGAGCGAGGCGCGGGTCTTGAGCGTCTCGACCGCGCCGCCCTCGTCGTATTCGACGGTGTAGTGGATCTGCCCGGCTTTCTTGCCGTCGATGTAGATCGAGCCGAAGTGGTTCTCGGCGCGCTTGGCCGCGTCGGCGCCCGAGGCGATGGTCAGCGCCGCGGCCAGGGTCAGGAGTTGAAGCAGTCGCATGATTTCCTCCCTCGAGGTTCGGCGGGGGGCTCGGGTCTGCCATCCTTCGCAACGGCCTTTCCGGTTTCGGCGGCCCGGGTGGCGACCGAGGCTGGTGGCCGGCTGCGGTTTGTGAGTCGGCCTCGCCGTTGGTTACAGCGGCTCGGACTGGAGTGCCAGCGCGGTGTGGATCTGGGCGACCACGGCCGCACCTTCGCCGACCGCCGCCGCGACCCGCTTGGTCGAGCCCGCGCGCACGTCGCCGATCGCGAACACGCCGGGGAAGCTGGTCTCCAGAGGCAGGGCGGCGCGGCGCAGCGGGCTCGTGCCGTCGGCGACGGCGAGCCCGGTCAGGACGAAGCCCTTGGCGTCGACCGCGGCGCGGTTCTGGAGCCAGGCGGCGTTGGGATCGGCGCCGATGAACAGGAACAGATGGCGAAGCTTGCAGGTGCGCGTGGCGCCGCTCGCCGCGTCCCGGAAGACCGCCGCGGTGAGGCCTTCGGTCCGGTCGCCTTCGAGGCCCACCACCTCCTTGCCGACGTGCAGCTCGACGTTCGGCAGGGCGGCGATGCGGTCGATCAGGTAGCGCGACATGGTCGCCTCGAGCCCGCTCCGGCGCACGACCAGGTGCAGGCGCTTGACCCTGGGGGCGAGGTAGACGACCGCCTGGCCGGCCGAGTTGCCGCCGCCGACCAGCGCCACCTCCTCGCCCTCGCAGAGCTTCGCCTCGACCGGCGAGGCCCAGTAGGAGACGCCGGCGCCCTCGAAGGTCGCGAGATTCGGGATGTCCGGCCGGCGATAGCGGGCGCCGGAGGCGACGACCACGGTGCGCGCGCGCACGGCGCGGCCGTCGGTGAGCTCCAGGCGCAAAGGATCGCCGGGGCGGCGCCTGGGGCCGCCGCAGTCGAGCCGGGCGATCTCCATCGGGATGGCGATCTCGGCGCCGAATTTCACCGCCTGGCTGAAGGCGCGTCCGGCCAGCGCCTGGCCGGAGATGCCGGTCGGGAAGCCCAGATAGTTCTCGATCCGGGCCGAGGCGCCGGCCTGGCCGCCGATCGCGCGCTGGTCGAGCACGAGCACCGAGAGGCCCTCGGACGCGCCATAGACCGCGGTCGCGAGACCCGCCGGGCCGGCCCCGACCACGGCCACGTCGTACAGGGTCAGGGGATCGAGGTCGGGCGTGATCCCGAGGCAGACGCCCGCCTCGGCGTCGGTCGGCCGCTTGAGCACGGTGCCGTTCGGGCAGATCATCAGCGGCAGCTCCTCGGGCTGGACGCCCAGGCGCTCGACCGCGGCGCGGCCTTCGCCGGCCGAAGCGTCCAGCACCGCGCAGGGGTAGCTGTTGCGGGCGAGGAAGCCCTGGATGCGCACGAGATCCGCGGAATCCGGCCGGCCGACCAGCACCGAGCCGGCACCACCCTCCTGGATCAGCCCGACCCGGCGCAGGATGAAGGCGCGCATGACGATCTCGCCGACCTCCGCGGAGCCGACCACCAGCGCGCGCAGATGGGCGGCATCGAAGGGCAGGGCGGTGCAGCCCTCCGGGCCGGCCCGGCCCGCGGCCAGCGAGCTGCGGCCGGCCAGCTGGCTGAGCTCGCCGGTGATCTGGCCGACATGGTGGGTGGTGATCGGCGCCTCGTGGTTCAGCCCGTCCCGGCGCACCACCTCGATGCTGCCCTCGAGCACGAGCCAGGCCGGCCCCGACCGGTCCCCGACCTCGTATACGACCTCGCCGGGTGGGAAATAGCGCCGTCCGCCGCTGGCAAAGCGCTTCGCGGTCTCGATCTGCGCCGGCTCGAGCACCGGAAAGATCTGGTCGCGTCGGGTCTCGATCAGGCTCACGGGCGGGTCTCCTGCTGGAAGCGAGCCGCTCTGGCAACGGATTGGGGCGCGCGCGTCCCGCGGCCCGGTTTCACGACCGCGAAGCCCGCTCGCGGTTGTTCACCGCTCAAGCCCGGCAGCCTGATCGAAGGCGGGCCATCGCACAAGCCGCTCTGGTCGGGCGCAGCTCGGGCCAAGGTCAGTCCGGGACGCGATACGGGCGCCTTGATGCCCGTTCGCGCGAGTCCAATCCGCCTCGTGCCGCACGGCTGCGGCGTTGATTTGTGCCGCACGGCTGCGGCGTTCGTGCCCGCCGGCGAGACCTGGAAGAGGCCCGGGCCAGGGCGTCCGAGGCGATCGAAGCCTGCCACGCCTATCCGACGGGATCGGGTTCGGCCGAGTCGAGGGTGAGCAGCTCCTGCGGCCGGCCGACGCCGCGCAGCGCGTAGCGGCCGAGCGAGACCAGGCGCTCACGCTGGGCGCCGCAGGCGGCGGCGAAGCTCGCGGACACCAGGACCGGCTGGTCGAGCGAGCGGCTCATCGCCTGGATCCGGGCGAGCTCGTTGACCGCCGGCCCGACCACGGTGAAGTCGAGCCGTTCCCGGCTGCCGACGTTGCCCGAGAGCACCTCGCCCTCGTGCAGGGCAAGGGTGAAGCCGGTCACCGACAGGCCGGCCGCCGAGCGCTCGAGGTTCAGGCGCGCGATCGCCGCGCGGGCGGCCTCCGCGGCATCCAGGGCGCGCGCGCAGGCATCGCCCCCGGCGCCGTCGAACACCGCGAGGATGCCATCGCCCATGAACTTCAGGACCTCGCCGCCGTGGTCATGGACGACCCCGACCAGGGCGTCGGCATAGGCGTTGAGCAGGTCGAGGAGTTGCGCCCGGGGCAGGGTATCGGCGATCCGGGTGAAGCCGGTGAGATCGCTGAACCAGAGGACCTTGCGCACGGTCTTGACCTGGCCGCGCTCGATCTCGCCGCGCAGGATCCGCTCGGCGGCGTCGCGCCCGAGATAGGTGGTCACGAGGGTGCGCGCCGTATCGAGCGCCATGGTCGCCTTGAAGGCGAGCGCGAAGGCCGGCAGGGTCGCGTCGATCAGGGCGAGATCGCGGTCGGCGAAGCCGCCCGGGGCGCGGGTCGCAAAGGACGTGGCGACGCCTCGCGTCTCGCCGATGCTGGCCCGCTCGCCGAAGCGCACGATCCGCGCCCAGTAGTCCGTGCCGCCCTGGGCCGCCAGATCCGCCAGCATGGGAAACTCGTTGGTGCCTTCGCCGTGGGCAATTCGCCGGCGCAGCTCCAGTTCGTGGTTCTCGAGCATCCAGAACCAGGGGCTCTGGTGCCACTCCACTTCCTGCTCCGGCGTGCTCGCCCGGGAATAGACGCTCTCATGGATCTCCCCGCCGGCCAGCCAGCGGTGGCCCTGGGCCTCGATCAGGGGATGCAGCCGGTCGGCACCGATCGAGGCGCGCCAGAGGGGTACGCCGGTCTGCGCCAGGCGCTCGCAGTAGCCGGCCATCAGCTCGGCCTGGCCCAGCCCGTCCAGACCGCCGGCCACGGTCCATTCGAGGATGTCCCCGACCGCATCCGCCATCGATGGCATGCTCCGCTGCCTCCGTCCCCTCGGTCGATAAGATGGGTTGCGCCGGGCGGCGGGCCAGGCAAGCTGGTCGTGGCGCCGCGTGTTTCCCCTGGTCAAGCCAGACCGGGACCGTGAGGCGCGATCACAGACGTTGACGCCGGCGGCCGTCGTGCACGAGCGCAGGCCGGGATTGGGCGGATCAACGAGCCGCCGAAATGATGTGAGCCCGTTGGCTCATGACGCCGGCGGAAAAGCGCCTGCGAGCGGAACCGGGCCAGCGAATCGGAACCGGGGGCTCTTGACCGAACAGGCCCTCGATCGCGGCCGGGGTCATGCCCGCTGTCCTCGTCGTGCTGGAGAGATGGCGGACCACGACTGGGCGTTGACGAAGCGTTAACCTTTGCGCGTTAACGCTAATTTCGGTGGGTCCATGGGACCGTGGGAATCCGTGCCCGGCCCAAAGCCGAAGGGTGGGGGCGGGCCCGAGCCGGGGGAACCCAGGCCCCGGCGGACGGGCAACCCCACCAACTGGGAGGGCAACCCTTGGGATGACTGCGGCCGGGCTGTGGCGGCCCGGCGCGCCCCGTCGCAACCTTGATTCGCGCCCGTCGCAACCTTGATTCGCGCCCGTCGCAACCTTGATTCGCGCCCCGTCGCGTCCCTGATTCGCGCCCCGTCGCGTCCCGGATTCGCGCCCCGTCGCGTCCTGGATTCGCGCCCCGTCGTGATCCTGAATGGAGGATCTCTAACGATGCTTCAGGCCCGGTTTCTTGCCGTTTCTTGCCGTCAGCAGCGGTGACCCGGTTTCTTCGATCGAGCCGCGGTAGCACAGGATCTTCGGATAGGTTTCGCCGGCGACCACCAGCGGCGTGGCCGCGACATAGGCCTGGCCGTCGCGAGCGCAGACCACTGTTCGAAGCCGAGGTCCGATGATGACGTCGACCGCGGCCTCCGGTTGACAGTCCGGCGGCGCCAGATCAACCGAGCATACCAGAATCAGTACTTTGAACCTTTCGCACTTCAACCGGATGTTCCGTGCCCGCTTCGGCGAGGCTCCGAGCGGCGTCCGGCGCAGGCGGCGGGGCGACCCGGCAACGGCAGCGCGGCCGTAAGCCGATTGCCAACTTCGCCCGGACCGGGTTTGGATGATCACGCCGCGTCAGCGCCACTGCTCTGGGTCGAAGGACGTGGCGGAGTTCATCACGGGAGGCCTTGGACCATGACCGGAAAAGCCGTGCAGACGGTGTTCATCGACAACGAGCGGGTGCGGGTCAGCGAGTGGCGCTTCGCGCCCGGGGCCGCGACCGGCTGGCACCGGCATGCGATGGACTATGTCGTCGTGCCGATGGCCGATGGCGTGCTCGAGCTGGTCGAGCCGGATGGGGGGCGCCGCCGGGCGGAGCTCAGGCGGGGCGTGCCCTATTTCCGCAACGCCGGGGTCGAGCACGACGTGATCAATGCCAACGCCTTCGAGTTCGCCTTCGTCGAGACCGAGATCAAGGGCACCTGACCCGCGGCCGCATCGGAACCAAATGGCCCCGAGCCTGGTTGCTAACCAAGGCGTCGCCACGCCGGCAGGAACGGTCCTCGAGGGGCGCTGATCGCCCCCGAGGACAGCCCGCCGGGGTGGTGCGGAGGCCATGAGACCCGCCAAGCCGGCCGGGTCCCGGCCGGCTTCGGAGAGATGCGATGAAATATGGTCTGCTATGGCTCGTCGGCGTGCCGATCCCGGTGCTGATCATCCTCTATTTCGTCTTCCACTGAGCCGCGCGCCCGCCCGGCGCCGCGCGGGCGGCGTTCGGGGACCAGGCGGCCGCCGCGCCCGCGGCATCATCGGCGGTGGGGCGCACCACAAAAGGTTGCCCGGCGCGCCGAAAAGCGACACTCTGATCGCGCATCCGATCGACGGCGGACGCCCCCGGGGCGTCCGCCCGGCGACCGTTCGCCAGCAGAGGAGGTCGCGGCCATGCAGACCATGGCACCCGGTGAGATCCTGGAGAAGCTCGCCGGCTTCCCGATCCTGGTGTTCGAGCGCGGCGACGTCGTGCTCGCCCAGGGCAGCGCCACCGGCCGGCTGCTGTTCCTCAAGCAGGGCGCGGTCGACATCGTGATGGAGGAGGTCTTCCTCACCCGGGTGATCGAGCCCGGCTCGGTGTTCGGCGACGTCGCGGCCCTGCTCGACCAGGCCCATACCGCCGACGTGCTGGCGGTGCAGCCGTCCAGCTTTTTCGTGGTCGAGGACGCGGAAGGGTTTCTGCGCTCCGAGCCGCTCGCGGCGCTCTATGTCGCGACCGTGCTCGCGGGCCGGCTGAACGCGGTCAACCACCTCCTGGTCGAGGCGCGTAACCGGGCGGCCGAGGCCGGCGCGCGGCGCGGCTTCGTCATGGACCTGGTCGAGCGGATGGGCCGCGCGCTGCAGATGCGGGTGCCGCCGTCGTCGTAGCGGCGGCCGGAAGCCGGAACGAGAGCCCGCGACGATTGACGGCCGCGCGGTCCTGATCGTTCAATGGCGCGCGCCCCGTGCCCGGATGGAACCTAGGAAAGAGCCCGACGATGCTGGAGCTGGCCGGCCGGACCGACGCCGAACCCCCGATTGCGGGCGGCAACCGGACCCACGAGTATCTCGCAGCGCTCGAGCAGAAGGTGCTCTGGCTCGCCTGCTGGATGATCCACAACGCCAACCACGTCCGCGAGAGCCGGGACGGGCTCAAGGTCGGCGGCCATCAGGCGTCCTGCGCCTCGGTCGCGACCCTGATCACAGCGCTCTACCTGGACGTGCTGCGGCCGGGCGACCGGGTCGCGGTCAAGCCGCACGCGAGCCCGATGTATCACGCGATCCAGTATCTGCTCGGCCGCCAGAGTCGGGAAAAGCTCGAGCGCTTTCGCGCCTTCGGCGGCGCCCAGGCCTATCCGTCCCGGACCAAGGACACGGACGGCGTCGATTTCTCCACGGGCTCGGTCGGGCTCGGCGCCGCGATGACCCTGTTCGCGTCGCTCACCCAGGACCTCCTGCACGAGCGCCGGCTGCTGCCCGAGGGCCAGGCGAAGGGCCGCATGGTCGCGATCGTGGGCGATGCCGAGCTCGACGAGGGCAACGTCTTCGAGGCCCTGCTCGAGGGCTGGAAGCACGACGTCCGCAACGTCTGGTGGGTGATCGACTACAACCGCCAGAGCCTCGATCGGGTCGTGCCCGAGCGCCTGTTCAAGAAGATCGAGGACTTCTTCGGCGCGGTCGGCTGGCGGGTCGTGACCCTGAAGTACGGCAAGCTGCTGGAGGCGGCCTTCGCCAGGCCCGACGGCCAGGCGCTGCGCAGCTGGATCGACGACTGCCCGAACGATCTCTACTCGGCGATCACCTTCAAGGGCGGCAGCGCCTGGCGCCAGCATCTCGAGCACGACCTCGGCCATCTGGCCGGCATCCGGGCGCTGCTCGCGGACCATGACGACCGAGCACTCGGGCAGCTGATGACCAATCTCGGCGGCCACGATCTCGAGACCGTGCTCGACGCCTTCCACGGCGTCCAGGATGACCGGCCGCACTGCTTCATCGCCTACACCATCAAGGGCTTCGGTCTGCCGTTTGCCGGCCACAAGGACAATCACGCCGGCCTGATGAACGAGGGCCAGATGGCCGCTTTCAAGCAGGCCAACCGGATCCCGGACGGGCAGGAGTGGGAGCGCTTTGCCGGCCTCGACATCGATCCCGAGGAGCTGGCCGCGTTCTGCGCCGCGGTGCCGTTCGCGAGGCGCACCGAGGCCCACGTGAGCGCGCCGCTGCCCGTGCCGAGGGCGCTGGCGCTCGGCCGGCGGGCGGCGCGCGCCTCGACCCAGGAGGCGTTCGGGCGGATCATGGGCGAGCTCGCGCGCGACCAGGGCGAGCTCGCGGCCCGGATCGTCACCACCTCGCCCGACGTCACCGTGTCGACCAACCTCGGCCCCTGGGTCGCGCGCCGGAGCGTGTTCAACCGCGCCGAGCACGCCGACGTGTTCAAGGTCGAGCAGGTCGCCTCCAGCCAGCTCTGGGCGGAGAGCCGGCGCGGCCAGCACGTCGAGCTCGGGATCGCGGAGAACAACCTGTTCCTGATGCTCGCGGCGCTGGGCCTCGCGGGTCCCTTGTTCGGCGCGCGCCTGATCCCGGTCGGCACGCTCTACGACCCGTTCATCGCCCGCGGCCTGGACGCGCTGACCTACGCGAGCTACCAGGACGCGCGCTATCTCCTGGTCGCGACGCCCTCGGGCATCACGCTCGCGCCCGAGGGCGGCGCCCATCAGTCGGTCGGCACCGGCCTGATCGGCATCGGCCAGCCGAACCTGCTCGCCTTCGAGCCGGCCTATGCCGACGAGCTCGGGGTGGTCATGCGCTTTGCCTTCGAGCATCTGCAGGCCGAGGACGGCGGCTCGGTCTATCTCCGGCTCTCGACCCGGCCGATCGAGCAGCCCAAGCGCGAGATGAGCGACGAGCTGGCGGCCGGGATTCTCGCAGGCGCCTACTGGCTGCGCGCGCCGGCCGCCGGCAGCGAGCTCGCGCTGGTGGGCTCGGGCGCGGTGCTGCCGGAGGTGCTCGAGGCCGCCGATGCGCTGGCCGACGATCTGCCGGGCATGGGCGTGCTGGCGGTGACCTCGGCCAACCGTCTGCATGCCGACTGGCGCGCCGCCCAGAGCCGCCGGACGGCCGGCGACGACGGATCCCGCTCGGTGCTCGAGGGCCTGCTGGCGCCGCTCGCCGCCGACGCCTCGCTGGTCACCGTGCTCGATGGCCATCCGGCGACGCTCGCCTGGCTCGGCAGCAGCGGCGGCTGCCGGGTCTATCCACTCGGCGTCGACCGCTTCGGCCAGTCGGGCGACATCCCGGACCTCTATCGCGAGTACCAGCTCGACGCGGCCGCGATCATCGACCGCGCGGCCCTAGCTTGCCGCGACCGCCTGCGCCGCCGATGACCGGGCGGCGCCCGGCGGCGGACCTGGATGAGCTCCTGCCGGAGCCACCCGCGCCCGGAGCGGAGCCCAGATGAGCGGGCCGCCGGATGCGGTCCTCTCGATCCAATCGGCCGTCGTCTCCGGCCACGTCGGCAACAGCGCGGCGACGCTGCCGCTGCAACGCCTGGGCTTCGACGTCTTCGCGGTGCCGACGGTGCTGCTCGCCCATCACCCGGGCCAGGGCAGGGGCTGGCGCGGCCACAAGCTTTTGCCGGACCAGATCGCAGAACTGCTGACCGGCCTCGCCGACCCGCGGCGCGCTCGCGCGCTGCGCCGCCGTGCTGAGCGGCTATCTCGGCGCCCCCGAGCTTTCCGAACTGATCCTCCACGCCGTCGAAGCCGTCCGCGCCGCCCGGCCCGCCGCGCTCTACCTCTGCGATCCGGTGATCGGCGACGACCACACCGGCGTGTTCGTCGGTCCAGGCATTGCCGAGGCGATCCGTGATCGCCTGCTGCCGGCGGCCGACATCGTCACGCCCAACCGCTTCGAGCTCGCCCATCTCAGCGGCCGCCCGGTGAACAGCCTCGACGACGCGCTGGCGGCTGCGGCCGCCGTCCGCGCCATGGGTCCGGGACTGGTCGTGACGACCGGCCTCGAGCCGTCCGACGCCCCGGGCACGATCGGCCTGCTCGCCGACAGCGCCGACGCCAGCTGGCTGGTCACGACGCCCCGCCTGCCGGGCCTGGTGCACGGCACCGGCGACGCGTTCAGCGCCCTTTTTCTCGGCCACTACTTGCGCACAGGCACGCCCGAGCGCGCGCTCGAGCTGGCCAGCGCCGCGATCTTCGCTGTGGTCGAGCGCACCAACGCAGCCGGGGCAGACGACTTGCAACTGGTCCTGGCCCAGAACGAGCTGATCGACCCCGACCCGCAATTTCGCGCCCGTCGCCTCCAATAGCAGAGAGTCCGGCCCGAATGGGTTGATCGGATCTCTGGACGGATCGGTTCGGAGCGAGCGACTTTCGGGGCGGGATGGTCTGGACCCCGGGGGGGCGGCGCCGGCCGGCCGCGACCAAAGGAGGTGCGGTGACGATGTTGACGCTCGACCAGCAGCGTCTCAGGGCGGCGGAAGCGAGCGGGGGAATCAGCAGCGAGCCCATCTATGCTGCGGTTCTCCTGGAGCCGCCCTGCATGGCCGCAAACGCGGTCCTGGACTTCGGAGCCGGCATCGGTGAGTTCACGCACCGCCTCCTGGACATGCGATCCGATCGCGCCATCACGGGCGCCGACATTCTGGCGCGACCGCCAAGTCTGGCGGCGAAGGTGGGCTGGGTTCAGCAGGATCTGAACGCACCGCTCGCCCTGCCGGACGCGTCGTTCGATCTGGTCGTCGCCGTCGAGGTCATCGAACATTTGGAGAACCCACGGGCCGTCGCCCGCGAGTGGTTCCGGCTGCTCTGTCCTGGCGGCACGCTCATCGTCACGACGCCGAACAACGAGAGCTGGCGGTCGCTCCTTGCCTTGCTCCTCCGCGGTCACTTCATCGCCTTTACGGATTCCAGCTATCCCGCCCACATCACGCCCCTGGTCCGAAAGGACATTGAACGCGTTCTGACAGAATGCGGCTTTGCCGACCTCCGCTTTCGCTTCACCGACAGCGGCGGTATCCCCAAGCTGCCACAGCTGAAGTGGCCGCATGTCGGCGGGCGACTGTTTCGCGGACTGCGCTACAGCGACAATCTGATCGCGATCGCGAGCCGGCCCGCCTGATCAGCTCCTCGTCTCGGCGGCAAGCCGGCGGCCGAGGTCGAGGCAGGCCGCGCGGAGATCCTCCAGGAGCAGGGCGGACCATAGAGGCCGGTGAGCCGGCCGACATCGAGGACGAAGGGGTCGTGCTCGCGGGGGGAGGTGATCACCAGGCGGCCGTGGCCGTAGCCCTCGACGATCCAGAGCGCCAGGCGGCCGGTCGGCAGGCCGATGCCGGAGCCGACGTTGAGGATGCCGCCGGGTGGGGCTTGGGCGATCTTGGCGAGCAGGCTCGCGAAGGTCGTGGCCGGCAGGAAGTCGCGGGTCACGAACGGGCTCATGGCGTAGTGGATCTCGCCGTCCGCCTGCAGCCGGTCGAGGACCAGCGACAGAAAAGTCCGGCGGCCGGCGATCCGCTCGTAGCCGAACACGTTGGCGAGCCGGAGGATCGTGAGGCGGTCGCCCAGCAACCGGCGGAGCGCGGTTTCCGCCGCGAGCTTGGCGCGGCCGTAGGCGTCGGTCGGGCCGGTGGGTGCGGTCTCGGCGAGCGGGCGATCGCCTGGCGCATAGACCTTGCGCGAGCTCAGCATGACATAGGCGATCTCGCGCGCGCCGATCCGTCCGGCGAGGCGGAGGTCGGTGTCCATGGTCTCGGGCCGGTAGTCGTCGCTGCCGAGCAGCGGGTGGCGGGCGAAGTTGACCACGGTCGCGATGCCGTCGAGCAGGTCGGGCCGGTCGACCTGATCGTGGGCGACCGCGCGCACCCGATCGGCGGGCAGGGCGCAAAGGGCGTGGCGGGCGAGGAAGCTGTTGCGGCCGACGATCAGGATCGGGCCGGCGCCGGGCTTCGGTGCGGACATGCGTCGGGTCAGGCCGGCTCGGCGAGATCGCTCGCCTGGCTCCCAGGGGCGACCGCCGGAGGTCGCTCCCTCGCCTGGCTCCCAGGGCCGCCCTCGGTGGGCGGCCCGGAGCGGCAAGCGGCGAGCGGCAACAGCGCGAGCTGCCCGCCGCGGACCGCGAGGCCGAGCTCGCCCTCCTTCAGCGCCAGCGCCGCCTCGCCGAACACCTCGTAGCGCCAGCCCTTGAGGGCGGCGACCTTGGGCGCCGCGTCGGCGGCGATCGCCTCGAGATCGGCGGTGGTCGCGACCAGCCGCTGGGCGACATGGTTCTCCTCGCACTTGAGCTTGAGCAGGACGCGCAAGAGGTCGATCAGCGGCCCGAGGCCGCGCGCGAGCTTGGGCGGCGGATCGATTGTCGGGAGGTCGGCCTGGGGGATGGCAAGGGCGGCCCGGATCGCCTCGACCGCGCCGGCAGCGCTCCTCCGGTCGAGGTTGATCCGGCGCAGCTTGGCGAGCTCCTCGGCCGAGGTCGGGCGGTTGGCGGCGACCTCGAGCAGCAGGTCGTCGCGCAGCACGCGCGAGCGCGGCAGATCGCGCTCCTGGGCCGTGCGCTCGCGCCAGGCCGCGAGCGCCTGGACGATCGCGAGGAAGCGGGCATCGCGGGAGCGCACCTTGATCCGCTTCCAGGCCTCGTCCGGGGGCTGGTCGTAGGTCGCGGGATTGGTCAGCTCGGCCAGCTCCTGGGCGACCCAGGCGCTGCGGCCGGTCTCCTCGAGCCTCTGTTTCAGCTTCTGATAGACGACCCGCAGATGGGTGACGTCGGCGATCGCGTAGGTCAGCTGCTCCGCACTCAGCGGCCGGCGCGCCCAGTCGGTGAAGCGCGAGCTCTTGTCGATCCGGGCCTTGGCCAGCTGGGCGACCAGGGTCTCGTAGCCGACCTCCTCGCCGTAGCCGCAGACCATGGCCGCGAGCTGGGTGTCGAACAGGGGGGTCGGGATCTTGCCGGTCAGGTTGTAGAAGATCTCGATGTCCTGGCGGGCGGCATGGAACACCTTGACCACGGCGGGATCGGCCATCAACCCGAACAGCGGCTCAAGATCGAGGCCGGGGGCGAGCGGATCGACCGCGGCGTGACGCTGTTCGCCGGCCAGCTGGATCAGGCAGAGCTTCGGCCAGAAGGTCCGGTCGCGCATGAACTCGGTGTCGAGCGCGACGAACGGCTCGCCCGCCAGCGCGGCGCACAGAGTGACCAGCTCCTTGGTCGTGGTCAGCAGGCTCATCCGGGTCTTCCGAGCTTTCGCCGAGCATTTCACAGCTCTGCGGGCCGCCCTAACATAGGGGCAGCGAGCGATGCCGCAACCCACACGAGACCCGGCTCGCGGGCCGGGCTGCCCCGCAGGTGACCCTCGCTTACTTACTTGTCGAAGAGGTCGGCATGGGAGCCGGCGCGCACCAGGTGCGGCTCGTCACCGGCGATGCGGTAGATCAGCAGCCAGTCCGGCTCGATATGGGCGTCGCGACAGCCCATCGAGTGGCCTCGGAGCGGGTGGTCCTGGTGGCGCTCCGGCAACGCCTTCCCGCCGGTAGCGGCGGATGGCATCGGAGATCGACAGTCCCATGGCCTGGAGCGCTGCCGCGGCGCGCTCCTTGGTGGCAGCGTCGATGCGCGCGCGAACGACGGTATCGGCCGGCATGGTGTGGGCAGATGTCGCTACACATCGGAAGCGACGCAAGCTCAACGCCGTTTACGGGTCAAGTCGTGTTTCGGCCGGCTCGAAGCGGATGCAGAGGCGGGTGCCGGTGGCCTTGGCTGGCTGCGAGCGGCGATCAGGGCGGAGGCGAGGGCGAACTCCGGCTCGAGCGCGTCATACTCGGCGCGGAAGTCCGGGTCCTCGAGCCAGTCCTCGGCAATGTCCCGCATGGCGATGCGCCCCCTGTTCAGAATGCTTTGGGCAGGCCAGCATCCTTCAACACCTTGTTCGCCGTGTGTCGGGACGCGATGATCACCGGCACGGTGAACGGCTTGAGCGCGTGGGGGCTGGCCCAGATCTCGTGATCGCCGCGACCCTGCCGGAGAAACCTGCACCCGGCTTCGATCAGAATCTTCCGAACGGCCCTGCCGTAGCCCTTCAAGCCACGGTGCCCCGCCGCACCCTTGTGCTGGCATGCGCAACGACCTCAACCGGCACCTCGGCGTCATCAAACCCTTCCTCTTCGAGAAGATCGAGGATGACGCCGGGTAGCTTGCGAAGCAACTCCTCCAGGCTCGGAGCTTCGGCGTTCACGCCCTCCAGATCGCTGGACTCGACGAACCAGACCGCGGCGTCAAGATCGTAAGCCGCCTTCACGAGGATCAGGCCTCTGGGCATCGGGCTTCTCTGCCAAGGTGTCTTTCAAGTCACCCCTATAGCGTATCTCATTGCCAGCCAGCAAACGCGGTCGAAAGCGCAGGGCGCCGGCAGAGGAGCGCGGCGATCAGGTCGAGGCCAGTGTGCGAGCCGCGCCTGCGGCAACCGATGCACTCCCGGGCCACGCATCCTCAGTCGGCTTGACAGGCGGCGGGGTTCGGTGACCTTTACCGCGCGCCGGCCGGGCGCAACCTTGAAGCACGAGGCCGAGGATGCATCCCTACCGCACCCACACCTGCGGCGAGCTGCGACCCGCGCACGTCGGAGAGAGCGTGCGCCTGTCCGGCTGGGTGCATCGGAAGCGCGACCACGGCCAGCTGCTGTTCATCGATCTGCGCGACCACCACGGCATCACCCAGATCGTGTTCCAGCCCGAGCAGCCGTTCTTCGGCGCGGCCGAGGGCGTGCGCCTGGAGAGCGTGCTGACGGTCACCGGCCATGTGGTCGCGCGCGGCGCGGAGACGGTCAACCCGCAGCTCGCGACCGGCGCCGTCGAGCTGGTCGCGGATGCGCTGGTGGTCGAGTTGCCGGCCGAGCTGTTGCCGCTCCAGGTCAACGCCGAGCGCGACTATCCGGAGGAGACCCGGCTGCGCTACCGCTTCCTGGACCTGCGCCGGGAGTCGATGCAGAAGAACATCCTGTTGCGCTCGAAGGTGATCTCGAGCATCCGCAGGCGCATGGAGGCGCAGGGTTTCGTCGAGTTCCAGACCCCGATCCTGACCGCGAGCTCGCCCGAGGGCGCGCGCGACTTCCTGGTGCCGTCCCGGCTGCACCCCGGCAAGTTCTACGCGCTGCCCCAGGCGCCGCAGCAGTACAAGCAGCTGTTCATGATCTCGGGCTTCGATCGCTATTTCCAGATCGCGCCCTGCTTTCGCGACGAGGACGCGCGCGCCGACCGCAGCCCGGGCGAGTTCTACCAGCTCGACCTCGAGATGGCGTTCGTCGAGCAGGAGGACGTGTTCCGGGCGGTCGAGCCGGTCATGCACGGCGTGTTCGAGGAGCTGACCTCCTGGGAGGTGACGCCGCTCCCGTTTCCGCGCATCGCGTATCGCGATGCGATGGTGAAATACGGCAGCGACAAGCCTGATCTGCGCAACCCGATCGAGATTGCGGACGTCGGCGAGATCTTCCGGGGTGGCGGCTTTGCGGTGTTCGCGCGCGCGCTCGAGAAAGGCGCGGTCGTGCGCGCGCTGCCGGCGCCGGGTGCGGTCGGGCGGCCGCGCCGGTTCTTCGACCAGATGGTCGCCTACGCCCAGAGCCTGGGCGCGCCGGGGCTCGGCTACATCCAATATGCCGCGGGCGAGGAGCCCAAGGGGCCGGTCGCGAAGTTCCTCGATCCGGAGCGGATCGCCGCGATCAAGTCGGCCGCGAGCCTCACGGACGGCGATGCGGTGTTCTTCGTCTGCGACCAGCGGCCGGCGGCCGAGCGGCTCTCAGGCGCTGATCCGCACCCGGCTCGGCGAGGAGCTCGGCCTGATCGCCGGGCGCTGCTACCGGTTCGCCTGGATCGTCGATTTTCCCATGTACGAATGGGACGAGGAGACCAGATCAGTCACCTTCTCGCACAACCCGTTCTCGATGCCGCAGGGCGGGCTCGAGGCGCTCGAGACCAGGGACCCCTTGGACATCCTCGCGTTCCAGTACGACATCGTCTGCAACGGCGTCGAGCTCAGCTCGGGCGCGATCCGCAACCACCGCCCCGACATCATGGTCAAGGCGTTCGCGCTCGCGGGCTATCCGGCGGAAGTCCTGGAGCAGCGCTTCGGCGGCATGTTCCGGGCGCTGCATTTCGGCGCCCCGCCGCATGGCGGGATCGCGCCCGGGATCGACCGGATCGTGATGCTGATCGCGAACCAGCCGAACATCCGCGAGGTGACGGCCTTCCCGCTCGAACCAGCAGGCCCAGGAGCTGCTGCTGGGCGCCCCCTCGCCGGTCGACGAGAAGCAGCTCAAGGAGCTCCACCTCCAGCTCTCGCTCGCCGCCCGCGAACAGCTCCGCGGGAGGAGCAGGCCGGCCCCTCCGCGACCGCCGACCACCTGGTCTCGCCCCACGCGGGCTGAGTCCGGCGAGCGCCTCAGGCTTGCCGGCAAAATGCCGTCATGATAGCCTCTGATCGGATGCAGAGAGGCTAACGGATGACCAAGCTCACGGTTCGGAACCTCGAGGACGAGGTCGTCGCCAGGCTCAAGGCGCGGGCGGAGAGCCGGGGGCGGTCGCTGGAGGGCGAGGTCCGGCAGATCCTGCGTGACGCGGCCCGGGTGCCGACGCCGCGGCAGCTGAGGGCCGTGGCCGAGCAGATCACGGCAATGACGCCGGTCGAGCGCATGCAAACCGACAGCACGGAGTTGATCCGTGCGGCGCGGGATCGCGATCTGTGAACGTCGTCGTGGATGCGAGCGTCGCCATCAAGTGGTACACGCCCGAAGCCCGGCACGCCAATGCCAAGGCTTTGCTCGGTCTCGCGGAGACGATCGTGGCGCCCGAGTTGATCGTCTCGGAGGTGACCAATGTCGCCTGGGCGAAGGCGCGGCGCGGCGAGATCTCCGAACAGGTCGCCGGCCTGATCGCCGCCTGGATCGGAGTGGTGTGCCTGCGCTCGTGCCCGCGATCGAGCTCAACGAGCATGCGCTGCAGATCGCTCTGACGCTCCGCACCCCGTGTACGACTGCATGTATCTGGCCTGCGCCCAGCTCGAGGCCGCACCGCTGGTCACCGACGATCAGCGCTTCCTCAGGGCCATCGTGAGCAGTACCTGGCGCGACCAGTGATCGCTCTGAACGACCTCTCGCCGTCGGATTGACCGCGGAGCGGCCTAGGGGCCACACGACAATTCGCTTGGCGCGAGGGATCCGGAGCTGAGCCGGCTCCGGACCTTGTCTCCGGTCTACCGAGTTGCCTCAGTGCGCCGCGCGATCGCCTCAGGCCCATTTGTCCCGGTCGGGTCGCGCCTTGGTCAGGCTGGCGGCCGGCGGCAGGGCGGCCAGCAGCAGCTGCTCGATGTCGAGCGACGCCCGAGCGTTGGCCGGCGCCGCGCCGTTGAGCGGCCCCGCGGTCGTATGCAACAGGCGGCGGAAGGCCTCGACCCGCTGCCACTTCTGTCGTAGGCGTGGGCGATGTCGTCGCCGCGATGCCGCAGCCACATGGCGGCGGCGGCGGCGACGTGGACGGTCGCGTAGGAGGTGCCGTCGCCCGAGCCGTAGCTGCCGGAATGGGAGCCGGAGCTGAGCGCGGACGCACCCGGATCGGCGCCCTCGATCGGCTGCATTGCGACCTGTCCCGGCCCGGCGACGCTGTCGGCGCGCAGAACGCGCGCGGCCGGCGCCCAGACGTCGATCATGTCCCTGCCGTCCCGATAGTCGAACCAGATGCGCCGCTCCGAGGTCACCCCGCCGACCCCGATCGTGCGCCAGTACTTGCCCGGATAGGTGACGCTGTCGATGATCTGGCCGCCGGCGGCGGCGATGATCACGCCCTCTTCGTAGGCCCGGTCGACCGCCCGCCCCATGCCCCCGGTCATGGTCGGAAGGAAGGTCGGGATCCCGAGGCTGATGCTGATCACCTGGCAGCCCTTGGCGCGAGCATGGTTGATGCCCTTCGGCGACCGCCTTGCGGCTGCGCTCCGGGGTCAGCACGACCGAGTTGACGATCCGGCAGGGCACCACGGGCAGATGCGGCGCGACGCCGACCTCGCTCTCCGGCGGCGGCCCGCCGGGCGTCGGCAGGGCGTCGCCGCAAATGATGCTGCAGGTGCGCGTGCCGTGGCCGGGATTGCCCTCGTAGTTGAGCGGATCATGCGCGTCCGAGCCGCCCTCGCGCAGGTTCAGGCCGTCCGCCACACGCAGCGATACGGTCGCCGGTCGTCCAGTCGCCGAACACCGGGTGCTCGGTGAAGCCGGTATCGAGGTGGCCGACCCTGAGATCTCCCCAGTCGACCCGCCCGGGCAGGCCGGGCAGCGTCGGGCAGCAGCTGACGCGCCTCGCGGCTGCGGACCATGCTCAGGTTCCAATCCGGTCGCGGTGCCATGGTTCGAATTCCCGTCTCTGACAATACCGTGGTCGGCGAGCGCAGACCGTTAGGACGGCGCCGCCGCCCTGGGGTGTGAAGCGCTTCATAAGGCCAGGCCGCGGGTGCCCGCGCGCGGCGGTATCGGACGAGCCGCCGGATTGCGATTTCAGGGCATTTGCTCCAGCCTGGGCAGCGAGCCAGCCGGGCGGCCGACCTGGTACGAAAAGACAGGCGCTACGGCCTGGCCGGAGCCCGCGGGACGCATTGCGGAATGACTGGTGCCGCCGGGGTGAATTGAACACCCGACCCCTCCCTTACCAAGGGAGTGCTCTACCCCTGAGCTACGGCGGCGTCTCGATCCAGGATGATGGCAGGGGCTAATGCCACAGGGTCAGGGGCCGATGCAAGGGAATTGGCGGCAATCGGGAATTGGATGGCAGGGATGAGCGAGCGGGACGAGGCGCGCAGGCGGCCGAGGCATTCGGCGCGCACGACCGAGGACAAAGCCGCGCGCGCGGCGCGTGAGGCCGAGGCGCTGCGTGAGAACCTGCAGAAGCGCAAGCAGCAGCAGCGGGACCGGCGGGAGCGTGATGAAACGGGCGGCGTTAAGCCCGCGTAAAGCGGTCGTGAGGCTCGACTTGAGGCGGTGCGCCCGACGCCGTACAAAGGCGCTGGAGCGCGCCGCAGCCTCTGGCAACTGGAGCCCCGTCATCCCATGGACCGTATCCTGATTCGCGGCGGCCGCGCGCTCAACGGGCAGATCCCGATCAGCGGCGCCAAGAACGCCGCTTTGCCGATCCTGGCCGCCGGCCTTTTGACCGATGAGCCCCTGATCCTCCGGAATGTGCCGGCGCTGGCCGACATCGATTCGATGTGCCGCCTGCTCGAGACCCTCGGCATGACCGTCGATGCCGACCGGACCGGCCGCCTCGAGCTTCGGACGCGGCGCATCACCAGCACGCTCGCCGCCTACGACCTCGTGCGCAAGATGCGCGCCTCGGTCCTGGTGCTTGGACCTCTGCTCGCAAGGAGCGGCGAGGCCAAGGTGTCGCTGCCCGGCGGCTGCGCCATCGGGCCGCGCCCGGTCGACCTGCACCTCAAGGGCCTGGAGGAGCTCGGCGCCGAGATCGAGCTCAGCGAGGGCTACATCCACGCGTGCGCGCCGCGCGGCTTGAAGGGGGCGAGCCTGCGTCTCGAGCTGCCCTCGGTCGGCGCGACCGAGAACCTGCTCATGGCGGCTTGCCTTGCCGAGGGCGAGACGGTGATCGCCAATGCCGCGCGCGAGCCCGAGGTGGTCGATCTCGCGCGCTGCCTGGTCGCGATGGGGGCAAAGATCGAGGGCATCGGCCGCGGCAATCTCGTGATCCAGGGCGTGCCCCGGCTGCATGGCGCCGAGCACACGGTGCTGCCGGACCGGATCGAGCTTGGCACCTACGCGATCGCGGCGGCGATCACCGGGGGCACGCTCGAGCTCGCGGGCGGCCGCATGCAGCTGATCCAGACGGTCGCCGAGAAGCTCGAGGAGGCGGGCGTCGCGGTCGAGCCGAGCGAGCTCGGCATCAAGGTCTCGGGGCGCGCCACCAAGCCTGTCGGGGTCGACGTCATGACCCAGCCCTATCCCGGCTTCCCGACCGACCTGCAGGCCCAGCTCATGGCCCTGATGTGCGTGGCCGATGGTGCCTCGATGATCACCGAGACGATCTTCGAGAACCGCTTCATGCACGTGCCCGAGCTGACCCGCATGGGTGCCCGGATCACCGTGCACGGCGGCTCGGCGCTGATCCGCGGCGTCTCGCGGCTGACCGGGGCGCCGGTCATGGCGACCGACCTGCGCGCCTCGGTCTCGCTGATCCTGGCGGGCCTCGCGGCCGAGGGCGAGACCGTGGTCAACCGCGTCTACCACCTGGATCGCGGCTACGAGCGGCTGACCGACAAGCTGGTCGCCTGCGGCGCCGACATCCAGCGGCTGCGCTGACCGGGACCTGGCGATCATGGTCGAGCGGCTGCGTCTGAAAGCGGTGGACCAGGATGACCTGAGCGTCATCGCCGCCTGCCTGCAGGACGCGCTGATCCCGCTCGCCGAGATGGCCTATCTGGCCGAGGAGCGCCGCTTCGTCGCGGCGTTCACCCGCTTCCGGCGCGAGTGCCTGGCCGATCCCGCGAGCTGCGAGGGCATGACCCAGTGCCAGTCGGCGCTCGTCTTCAACCAGGTCGAGGCGGTCCGGCACTACGGCCTCGACAGCCGCTTCGGCGCGGTCAAGCTCGAGCTCCTGACCCTGGTCGCGGCGCCAGGGCAGGGGGGGCTGATCGACGTCACCCTGCTGTTCGCCGGCGACATGGCGATCCGCCTGCGGGTGCGTGAGATCGCCGCGACCCTCGAGGATTTCGGCGAGCCCTGGCCGGCCACGGTGGCGCCGACCCATGAGCTGGCAGCCGCGCCGGCCGAGGGCGGCTAGAGGTGGCGCTGCGTCTGGACGAGCGTGCGTCCGGCTTCGAGGCGGCGCTCGCCCGCCTGACGCTCCGGCGCGGGCAGGAGCAGGCCGACGTCCGCCTGCAGGTGGCGGCGATCCTCGGCCGGGTCGCGGCCGAGGGCGATCAGGCACTGCTCGACTATACGCTCCGGTTCGATCGCCATCGCCTGAGGGCCGGGGAGCTGCGGATCGACGACGCCGAGACCCTGCGCGCGCTCGAGCATTGTCCGGACGAGCTGCGCCAGGCGCTCGACCTCGCGGCCGCCCGGATCGGCGCCTTCCACCGCCGCCAGCTGCCGGCCGACCAGGAGGAGGTCGACGCCCTGGGCGTCCGCCTCGGGCTGCGCTGGCGGCCGATCGAGGCGGTCGGCATCTACGTCCCGGGCGGCACCGCGGCCTACCCGAGCTCGGTCCTGATGAACGCCATTCCGGCCCGGATCGCCGGGGTCGAGCGGGTGGTGATGGCGGTGCCGGCGCCGGATGGCGTGCTCAATCCTCTGGTCCTGGTCGCCGCGCGGATCGCGGGCGTCGACGAGATTTTCCGGGTCGGCGGCGCCCAGGCGATCGCGGCGCTGGCGTTCGGGACGGAGACGATCCGGCCGGTCGACAAGATCGTCGGTCCCGGCAACGCCTTCGTCGCCGAGGCCAAGCGCCAGGTGTTCGGCCGGGTCGGGATCGACATGATCGCCGGACCCTCGGAGATCCTGGTGGTCGCCGACGGCGATCAGGACCCGGCCTGGATCGCGGCCGATCTTTTGAGCCAGGCCGAGCACGACGAGCTCGCCCAGGCGATTTTTGTCACCGACGGCATCGACCTCGCCGACCGGGTTGCGCTTGAGGTGGAGCTTCAGCTCGCCGACCTGCCAAGACGTGCGATCGCCGCCGCCAGCTGGCGCGATCACGGCGCCATCATCCGCCTCGACGACCTGGACCGGGCGCCCGCGCTGGTCGACCGGCTGGCGCCCGAGCATCTCGAGCTGCTCGGGCCGCGGGCGGAGGCGCTGGCGCCGCGCATCCGCCATGCCGGCGCGATCTTCATCGGCGCGCACACGCCCGAGGTGATCGGCGATTACGTCGGCGGCCCCAACCATGTCCTGCCGACCGGCCGGACCGCGCGCTTCGCCTCCGGGCTCGCGGTCTTCGATTTCCTCAAGCGGACCACGCTGCTCGCCTGCCCGGCCGAGGCGTTCCCGACGCTCGGCCCGGCCGCCGCGCGCCTCGCGCGGGCTGAGGGTCTGGCCGGTCATGCGCGGGCGATCGACCGGCGCCTCGGCGCCTCGAAGCCGCCGTGAGCGGCGACGACCCCGCGCGGATCATCGAGATCCGTCTTGATCATGCGAGCATCGTCCGCTGGAGCCGCGAGGTCGAGCACGAGCGTCAGGTCGCGGTGTTCGATCTTCTGGAGCGCAATTCGTTCCGGCTGGTGAACGGCTTCACCGGGCCGTACCGGGCCCTGCTGTCGCTGCGCGAGGCCAATCTGATCTTCGCGCTGACCGACGAGGCAGGCCACGAGCAGACCGAGGTCACGCTCTCGATGCGGCCTTTCCGGCGCATCATCAAGGACTACTTCCTGATCTGCGACAGCTACTTCCAGGCGATCCGGCACGCCTCGCCGAGCCGGATCGAGGCGATCGACATGGGGCGCCGCGGCCTGCACGACGAGGGGGCGGAGAAGCTCGCCGAGGCGTTGGCCGACAAGATCGCGGTCGACGACGAGACCGCGCGGCGCCTGTTCACCTTGATCTGCGTCCTCCACATCCGTGCCTAAGCCTTTGGAAGAGCTGCCCGGCAGCATTCTGTTCGCCTGCACGCACAATGCGATTCGCTCGCCGATGGCCGAGGCGGTCATGAAGTATCTGCACGGCCGCAAGGTGTACGTGCAATCGGTCGGGCTGCGGCCGCAGCCGATCGATCCGTTCGTGGTCGCGGCGCTCGACGAGATCGGCATCGACCTGAAGCACCACCGGCCGCGGAGCTTCGACGATCTGGAGGACGACTACTTCGATCTGGTGATCTCGCTGTCGCCCGAGGCCCAGCACCGGGCGGTCGAGCTGACCCGGACCAGCTCCTGCGAGATCGAGTTCTGGCCGACCATGGACCCGAGCCTGGTCACCGGCGCGCGCGAGACCCGGCTCGATGCCTATCGCGGGCTGCGCGACCAGCTGCTGCTGCGGCTGAGCGCTCGGTTTCCCCCGGGCGGCGCGCCGACCATGGTCTGAATGCAGATCCGGGTGCAGCGATGGGGTTGGGGCAACAGCCGCATCTGCCCCCCTTGACCTCGTTGTTGGCAGCGGTCATCTACAGGATGGCGGTTTGCCGCCAAAGTCACCCAAACACAGGAGGTTGGATGGCCAAAGAAGATCTGATCGAGTTCGGCGGCACCGTCACCGAAGTCCTGCCCAACGCGATGTTTCGTGTCAAACTTGAGAACGAGCATCAAATCCTCGCCCATACCTCTGGCCGCATGCGCAAGAATCGGATCCGGGTCCTGACCGGCGACCGGGTCACGGTCGAGATGACGCCCTACGATCTGAGCCGCGGCCGGATCACCTATCGCTTCAAGTAGCGGGTGCTCGCGAACCCGCCGCTGATTCTGGCTTCGTCCTCGCCACGGCGACTGGCGTTGCTGCGCCAGATCGGCATCGAGCCGAGTGCCACCGAAGGTCCCGAGATCGACGAGACGCCGCGCCCGCGCGAGCTCCCCAGAGCCTATGCGAGCCGCCTCGCGGCGGCCAAGACCGCGGCGGTCGCCGGCGGCCAGCCGGCTGCGGGCCGCTTCGTGCTCGGGGCCGATACGGTGGTCGCCTGCGGCCGCCGGATCCTGCCCAAGGCGACCGATGCGGCGGTCGCGGAGCGCTGCCTGAAGCTGCTCTCGGGGCGGCGCCATCGGGTCTACACCGCGGTCGCGATCGCGGCCCCGGGCGGCCGCCGGGCGGAGCGGCTGGTGATGACCGCGGTCCGCTTCAAGCGTCTGGGCGCCGAGGAGCTGGCGGCGTACCTCGCCTGCGGCGAGTGGCAGGGCAAGGCCGGCGGCTACGCGATCCAGGGCCGCGCCGAGGGCTTCACGCTCGCGATCAACGGCAGCTACTCGAACGTGGTCGGGCTGCCGCTCGCGGTCACGGTCGACCTGCTGCGCGGGCTCGGCTGGCGGTTCGCGCCATGAACCTGGACGTGCCATGAACCTGGACGTGCCATGAACCTGGACCCGGTTATGAACCTGGACGCGCCATGAGCCTGGACCTGGTCATCGAGCCGAGCGTGTTCGGCCTGCGCGCGGGGCTGCTCGCGGACGGCCGCCTGCTCGAGGTCAGCGTGATCGATGCCGAGGCCATGCCGGTCCGCGGCCAGGTGTGGCTCGGCCGGGTGCGGGCGATCGACCACGAGCTCGATGCCGCCTTCGTCGACTGCGGTCTTGAGGAGGACGGCTGGCTTGCGGCGCGCGACGTGCCGCTCGCGTCGGAGCAGGCGCGCGGCACCCCGATCGGCCAGCGCCTGCACGAGGGCCAGGCGGTCATCGTCCAGGGCCGGCGCGATCCCCAGGGCGGCAAGGGCGCGCGCCTGACCGGCGATGTGTCTCTTGCGGGACCCTGCCTGGTCTACCGGCCGTATCGGCCTGAGGGCAGCCAGTTCGAGCTGCGCCTGGCCGCCGGCGCGTCCGAGGATGAGCTGCGGACCGAGGCCCAGCGGTTGCGCGACCTCTGGCAGGCGGTCCTGGCCAAGGCGGCCGAGCTGCGCCCGCCGGCGCGCCTGCAGGGCGCGGCCGACGTCGTGCAATGGGTTCTGGCCGAGCATCTGGGCGCCGGTCCGGACCGCATCCTGGTCGCCGACGCGGCGGTCCTGGCGCGGGTGCGCCGCTACCTCGCCGACTGGCGTCCGGCGCTGCAGGACCGCCTGGAGCTGGTGACCGACGCGTTCGCGGCGACCGGCGCCGAAGAGCAGCTGGCGGCCGCGCTCGAGCCCGTGGTTCCGCTCGCCGGCGGCGGCTCGCTGATCATCGAGCCGACCGCGGCGCTGACCGCGATCGACGTCGACGGCGGCGGGCGCCGGGCGCTCGAGGTCGATCTCGAGGCAGCCGGCGAGGTCGCAAGGCAGCTGCGGCTTCGCCAGCTCGGCGGCACCATCGTGGTCGACTTCGTCGATCTCGCCGGCAAGCGCGACCGGGCGCGCCTGTTCTCGGCCGTCAGGGCCGCGCTCGCTGCCGATCCGGTGTCCGTGCGGGCCTTTCCCATGAGCGCTCTGGGGCTGATCGAGATCAGCCGCCAGCGCCTCGGTCCCTCGCTCGCCGAACAGCTCGGCCGGGCTTGCCCGAGCTGCGCCGGCAGCGGCCGGCTGCCGAGCCTGCCGCGGCAGGCCGAGGCGCTGATGCGGGATCTGGCGGCGCCGCCCCCGGCCCGGCCCGGCGCCGCGGTCGCCCCGGACCTGCATGCCTACCTGGGTGGCAGCGGGGCGCCGGCCTGGACGGCGTTCTGCCAGCGCCAGGGACGGGTCCCGACGCTGCGGCCCGACCCGCTGCTGACCTCCGGCAGCTATCGCATCGAGGCGGGCAAGGGATGAGCGAGGATCAGCGCCGGCCGACCGGCGCGCCATCGACCCCGGAGGTCCTGCCGGCCAGGAACGGGCCCCGCTGCCCGCTCTGCGGCCGGCCGCGGGTGCAGGAATTCCGGCCGTTCTGCTCGGCGCGCTGCCGCGACGTCGACCTCGCGCACTGGTTCGGCGAGGCCTACGCGGTGCCGGCGGTCGAGCCCGGGTTCGACGACGACGACCAGAGCGGCGAGGGAGGCAGGACATGAACGAGCCCGCTACCAGGGTCGCGATCGTGACCGGCGCGTCCCGCGGCATCGGCGCCGCGGTCGCCGAACGCCTCGCGCGCGACGGCTTCGCGGTCGTGGTCAACTATGCCGGCGATGCGGCGCCGGCCGAGGCCCTGGTGCGCAAGCTCGAGGCGGCGGGCGGACGGGCGCTGGCCGCCCGGGCCGACGTCAGCGATCCGGGCGCCGTGCGCGGCCTGTTCGAGGCGGCCGAGACGGCCTTCGGCGGGGTCGACGTGCTGGTCAACAACGCCGGCATCATGACGCTCGCCAATGTCGCGGACACCGAGGATGCCGCCTTCGACCGGCTGGTCGCGGTCAACCTGAAGGGCACGTTCAACGCCCTGCGCGAAGCCGCAAGACGCCTGCGCGCCGGCGGCCGGATCATCAATTTCTCGTCCAGCGTCGTCGGCCTGCTGCAGCCGACCTATGCGGCCTATGCGGCGACCAAGGCCGGCGTCGAGGCGCTGACCGGGGTGCTCGCCAAGGAATTGCGCGGCCGCAACATCACGGTCAACGCGATCGCGCCGGGACCGACCGCGACCGACCTGTTCCTGCACGGCAAGTCGCCGGAGCTGATCGATCGGCTGGCGAAGCTCGCGCCGCTGGAGCGCCTCGGCGAGCCCGCCGACATCGCCGCCGCCGTGGCCTTCCTCGCCGGCCCGGACGGCGCCTGGATCAACGGCCAGACGCTGCGCGCCAACGGCGGCATCATCTGATCCCGCCGTCCCCTCGAGGCCTAGGTTGCGGATTGGCTCCCCGGGCCGGACTCGAACCAGCGACCCAGCGGTTAACAGCCGCTTGCTCTACCAACTGAGCTACCGGGGATCAGCGCAGCCGCCAATGCGGTCTGCTCTATATCAGACGCGCGCGCCCGCGAACAAGATCCAAAGCCCGGCTTCTTACGATCGGGCGCTGGCCGCGCCGGCCGCATGGGCCGACGCGGCCGGCCGGCTACTGGTTCAGTAGCTCCTGGATCTTCGGATCCTTGAAGTTGGCGGGGGTCACGACCTGGGCCGGGATTTCCACGACCTTGGGCTCGACCTTCTCGCCCTTGAGCACCTTGTCCATCGCGTAGACGCCGCGATAGCCCATCTGGAACGGGTCCTGGACGATCAGGGCGTCGATGTAGCCGTCCTTGAACAGCTGCAATTCCTCAGGCGAGGTGTCGAACGAGACCACGTGGACCTTGCCCTTAAGCCCTTTCTGCTTGACCAGCTGGCCGGAGCCGGTGCCGCCGCCATCGCAGGCGCCGAAGTAGCCGACCAGGTCCGGGTTGGCGGTGAAGAAGTCGGTCGCGACGTTCAGCGACTTGGCCGGGTCGCAACCCGAATACTGGACCGGCAGGACCTTGATGCCGGGGTAGGCCTTCATACCCTCGAGGAAACCCTGCTCGCGCTCGCGGCCGGTCTGGGAGCCGGCGGTGATGCCGATGTCGCCGACCTTGCCCTTGCCGCCGACCAGGTCGGCGAGGCTCTTGGCGGCCATCTTGGCGGCGCCGATGTTGTCGGTCGCGATATAGGCGTAGGGCTTGTCGGAATCGACGCCCGAATCGAGGGTGATGACCGGCACGCCCTTCTCGATCGCCTTCTCGACCGCCGGCGCCAGCGCCTTGGCGTCGGTCGCGGCGATCAGGATGCCCGCGACCTTGCGCACGACCATGTCGTTGACCAGGTTGACCTGGCCCGCGATGTTGGTCTGCTCCTGGACGCCGACGTAGAGAACGTCGTAGCCGAGCTCGCTGCCGGCTTTCTCGGCGCCGCGCTTGACCGCGAGCCAGAAGGTCGAGTTGGTCGCCTTGGGGATCCAGGCGAGCGTCTTCTTGTCCGCGGCCGCCGCCGGCGATGGCAGGCTTGCGGTCGCCAGCAAGGCGGCCGCGGCGACCGTCGCGATAGCCCATCTGGCCAAGCGTGAAGTGGTCATCTCCCTCTCCTGGTTGTGCGGTCGGTGGATCCGACCGTTTCTGGTGATGTCTGTCCGATGCGTCACTCGCCGCGGCGCCGGCGGCGCCAGCGGTCGAGATAGACCGCGGCGATCAGGATCACGCCGATCGCGACCTGCTGCCAGAAGGCATAGACGCCGAGCACGTTCAAGCCGTTGCGCAGGGTCGCGATGATCAAGGCCCCGACCAGCGAGGCGAACAGGTTGCCCTCGCCGCCGAACAGGCTGGTGCCGCCGATCACGACCGCGGCGATCGAATTCGAGCTCGTAGCCGGTGCCGCCCGCGGGCTGGCCGCTGCCGATCCGGGACGCTTCGGTCAGCCCGGCGACCGCGGTCGTGAGCCCGCACACGGTGTAGATCAGGATCAGGTAGCGGGACACGTTGATGCCCGAGAACAGGGTCGCCTGCAGATTGCTGCCGATCGCGTAGGTGTAGCGCCCGAGGCGGGTCCGGCTGAGGATCAGATAGCCGATCAGGTAGAGCCCGAGCGTGGTCAGCGTCGGCACCGGGATCACGCCGGCGACCCGGCCCTGGCCCAGGACCTCGAAGCCGGGTGCGAGGTTGAAGATCGGGATGCCCTCGGTCACGATCAGAGCGAAGCCGCGGGCGATGCCCATCATCCCGAGCGTGGCGATGAACGGCGGGATGCCGAGCTTGCCGATCGCGATGCCGTTGGCGGCGCCGAACGCCGCGCCGCACAGGAGGCCGGCCAGAATGCCGGCGGTCAGGCCGTAGCCGTGGTCCATGGCCATCGAGGCCACGACCGTGGTCGCGGCCAGCACCGCGCCGACCGAGAGGTCGATGCCGGCCGACAGGATCACGAAGGTCTGGCCGACCGCGATCAGCGCGATCACGGCCGCCTGGATGGTGATCTCGAACAGGTTGTCGACGGTGAAGAAGTAGGGCGACAGGCGGGCCAGCACGAGCCACATCGCGAGCAGGATGCCGGCCATGAAGATCGCCGGATTGTCGAGCCAGAGGTCGAGCAGGCCATCCCATCGGCGCCCCTGCGCGCGCCCCGCCTCGGCGGCCGGGGCTTCGGGTGAGGAATCCCGGGTGGCCACCGGCTACGCACCCGCCCGGGCGGCGGCGGATCGGGACCGGTCGGGGGCAGCCTGGCCGCCGACCGCGAGCTGCATCACCCGCTCCTGGGTCGCCTCGGCGCCGGCGAGCTCGCCCGCGATCCGGCCTGCGCGCATCACCAGGATGCGATCGCTCATGCGCAGGACCTCCGGCAGGTCGGACGAGATCAGGAGGATCGCGCCGCCCTGCTTGCGGGTGAAGTCGACCATCAGCCGGTGCACGTCCTCCTTGGCGCCGACGTCGATCCCCTGGGTCGGCTCGTCCATGATCAGGATCTTCGAGCGGGCCATCAGCCACTTGGCCAGGACCACCTTTTGCTGGTTGCCGCCGCTGAGATAGCGGACCTTGCGCTCGAGCGAGGGGCTCTGGACCTTGAGCTCGCGCACGAAGCGCTCGGCCGTGCCGCGCTCCCGGGCGATGTTCAGGAAGAGGCCGCCGAGCCGGTCGAACTGGCGGAGCGAGGGCAGGGTCGCGTTGTGCCCGATCGACATGGTCATCAAGAGGCCGCTCTGGAGGCGGTCTTCGGTCACGAAGCCGATGCCGAGCGCGGCGGCATCGGCAGGCCGCCGCAGGCGGACCGGCCGGCCGTGGACCGCGACCAGGCCGGCATCGATCGGGTCGGCGCCGAAGATCGCGCGCGCGAGTTCGGTCCGGCCCGAGCCGACCAGGCCGGCCAGCGCGACGATCTCGCCCTGGTGCAGGCGGAGATCGATGTCGGCGAGCACGCCCCTGCGGCCGAGGCCTTCGACGCGCAGGACTTCCGGGCCGGGCACCGCGGTCGCGCGCAAGGCGGTCTGCATCAGGTCGCGGCCGACCATCATGCTGATCAGGGTCGGGATCTCGACTTTGCTGACCTCGGCGCTGCCGACCTTGCGGCCGTCGCGTAGCACCGTCACCCGGTCGCCGATCAGGGCCACCTCCTCGAGCCGGTGCGAGATGTAGATGATCGCCCGGCCCTCGGCGCGCAGTGCCCGGATGATCTCGAACAGCCGGCGGGTCTCGCGATCGGTGAGCGCCGAGGTCGGCTCGTCCATGATCACGATCCTGGCGTTCAGGCTCAGCGCCTTGGCGATCTCGACCATCTGCCGCTGGGCGACGCTCAGGCGCTTGATCGGGGTGTCCGGGTCGAGCTCAAGGCCGACCCGGGCCAGCGCCGCACGGCTCATGGCGTTGGTCTTGCGGGCATCGATCATGCCCCAGGGCGTCAGCGGCTCGCGGCCCAGGAACAGGTTCTCGGCGACGCTCAGATGGGGCGCCTGGCTGAAGGTCTGGTAGATGATGCCGATGCCGAGCGTCTGGGCGTGGCGCGGGCCGTCCGGCTCGACCTCCTGGCCGTCGATGAAGATCCGGCCCTCGTCCCGGGGGTAGACGCCGCTCAGGATCTTCATGAGCGTCGACTTGCCGGCGCCGTTCTCGCCGAGCAGCACGTGCACTTCGCCGTGGCGGACGTCGAGGTCGACCCGGTCCAGAGCGTGGACCCCGGGGAAGCGCTTGGAGATGCCGCGCACCTCGAGGGCGAGCGGCGCGCGGACGGTTGATTCGGGCGCCTGGTCGCGCACGCGACGCGGCTCCTCAGCGCCGCTCGGGGGGCGAAACGCCGAGGACGGTCTCAAGATGCTCCACGGCTGCGGCGACGCCGGGCCTCGCGGGGGCGCCGACGCGGGCGGCCGCCGACGCGTGCCGCGCGCGGCCGATCGATTGGCACACTGGTTGCTTTCCCACGGGCTCGCGCCGCCAGACTGCCGCCTCGAGGCTCATGTTTTTCGGGGCAAAATCCGGATGACGGCCAACTTTATGTGGATCACCGCCGTCCCTGTCAACGGTGGGTAGACGGTCGCATTACCGACGAACCTGCCACGCACGGGCCGCCACGACCTCCGCCGGCAGCGGGATGGCAGCGCGGCTCGGTGACGCTGCGTCGAGGAGGGCGGCCGTCGCCGAGTTCAGACGCCCCGTAAAGGTCGCAACGATGACCGGGGTCCCCAGCTTGCCGCGAAGCGCCCGCTGCTCAGCTTCGACCGAGGATCAGCAGCAGACGGTCGAACTTGGCGCGTAGCTCGGGCTCGGCCTCGAGGTGGGTATGCACCACCCGCGCACCGCTGGAGCGACGGATCGCCTCGACAAACTGTTCCGGCGCAAAGGTCATGGTCTTGGCGAACTGGGTCTCGAACATGGCTCGAGTTCGTCGGGTCGAGCCATTGCCAAGCCAGGGCGGCGACGCTGGAGCGAAACGGCATCACGGCGCCTACGCTGGGTCCGGTGCGGACCGAGAGGGCCAAGGCGTCGCTGATGACCATGGGCTCGCGATCGAGCGCCAGCGCTATAAAGGCGAGCTGCGCCCAGGCAGCGGGATTAGCCGGTGCCCGGGCCAATGAGTGTCTCAAGGCATCCTCAGCCAGCTCGAAGCGGCTGCGCCGGGCGTCGCGGAGCATGTTCGGTTGCTGAGCCAGGGCTAGCTGCGCGACAGCAACCCGCCACCAATTCGCGCCGGCATCGCCCCAGGCTGCCGCGGCCTCGCCGCTGCTGATGGCTCGATCGAGCACTCCCGGCGGCAAGGGCACATGCGCCTCGAGCTGGCGATCGACCAGCAGGCCCGGCAACCCTGTGAACTCTGCCGTCAGCAGGGGCAGGGCGAGCGCGAGGACGCCGGTGGCGACCAGGCCGCTCAGCCCGAGACCGAGCCGATGGCGCGGGCTGCGCCAGGCGGCTCCCCGGCGGCGTTCGCTCGAACCGAGCGAGCGGCGAGCGCGGCCGTAAGCCACCCCCATTATCGCCGCATAGGTTACCGCGATGGCAGGAATCTCGAGACTGAAGTCGAGCAACGAATGGAGGCCGACCAGGACGGTCGCCGCGATCCCCAGGCAGGGATAGAGGGCGTTCCTGCGCCGCCGGCGCAGGCTGTGCGCACATACATATGCGAGCCAGCCAATCGCCCCGACCAGCGCCACCGCGGCCGGAATGCCAAGCTCGAATGCGTTCTCCAGGTAAGTGTTGTGGGCGTAGTTCCAGAAGACGTTCGTAGTCCCGCCCTGGTAGCTACGGTACACCTCCGGGAAGGTGCCGTAGCCGGTGCCGAGCCAGGGCGCGTCGCCGATCGCGCCCACGATCCGCTGATAGGTGGCGAACCGCGCCTCGCTCTCGGTGCCTTGCCGCGCGAAGCGTTCGGCCAGATCGTCGCCCCCGACCGAGAAGACCGCCGCGCCTAAGGCTAGGGCGAGGCCGCTGGTGATCAGCACGTCGCGCTTGCGCATCAGCCGGGTGGCGCCGAAGCTTGCCACCAGCACGGCAAGGCCCGCCGCCGAACTCGCGACGCCAGCCCGCGAGCGGGTCAGGAGCAGGGCAAACGCCAGACAGATGACCGCACCGACCAGCCACCAGCCGCGCCAGGTGATCCGCATCAGCCGGACGCGCCACGGCAGCTGCCGAACTCGCCGGCTGCGCAGGTCCCGGTAGACGGTCGTGATCAGCAGGCCGACCGCGCAGAGCAGGCCGAGCCCGGCGTAGGTGGCGTAGGAATTCTCATTGACGAAGCTGCTGGTGAGGCCCGTCATCCAGGTCCACTGGTGCCACCAGAGCACCATCCTGAGATCGAGCAGGAATACGATCAGGCCATAGACGGCATAGCCGAACCCGGCCACCACCAAGGCCCGGACGAGCCGCCGGGCGCCGCCCGGCTGCCGGCCGAGCTGGAGCGCCAGCCAGAAGACGCCGGCATAGGTAAGGAGCAGCATGGTCGCCGTGCCGGTGGCGCGGGGATTGACCGAGATTCTGCCTTGTGCCTCGGCCCCCAGCACACCGGCCGCCTCGATCCAGAGCGGATGATGCCAATCGCGCGGGGTGAACGGCAGGACCTGGATCACCGCCACGATCACGACCAGGCCGAGCCCGCCGATCGCCGGCCACAGCCGATCCGGCGCGACTATGGTGCGCGCCGGCTGAAATGCTGCCGTCAGAACTCCAGACGAATAGCAGTGCTCCGACTGCGAGCGCGAGCAGGGTCCAGGGGATCGGCCGATTACTGCCCAACGGCAGCGGCGCGAGCGCCAGCAGCGCAATCAAGGCCCAGCTCAGATACCTGGGCGGCCTCACCCCCATCACGTGCGCAAACCCCTTGGCGTGAGGCTGCGCGCCGCCGCTCTAGCTCGGCGACACGGGTTCCGGCGTCGCGATGAAGACGCCGCTGGTGCCAAAGGATCTGAGTGTCGTTGCCAAGCAGCGCGCTGAACCCGACCTGGCCGCGCTCGTTGAGCCCGCTCGGCAGGCCGTCCTGATCGCCCGAGCCGCCGGTGAAACTGGTGATGAAGATCCCGTGAACGCCGTTTCCTCGAATGAACAACGCGCTTACCTTGCGCACGTCTCCGGGCGCGACTTCGATCGACTCGCCCGGACTCACGATCCGAGCGAGCTTGGCCGATCCGGTGTCGCCGACGAACAGCCCGACGCCGCCGCCGCTGAGCGCGGCCAGGAACACAACCTGGCCAGCTCGGTTGAACGCCGGAGCGTCCCTGAATTCCGCGAACGTCTGACCGACGCCGGGCGCGGGCTGGCCGGCAAGGGCGACCGGAACGATCCGCCCCGCCCTGGTCGCGAAGATCCCGGTCGAGCCACCGAAATCGCCGACGAACGCCACATTGCCCCGCCCATTCAAGACCGGATCGCCGAAGTGGTCGAAAGCGCTGGTCGTTCCAGGGACCGGGCGGCCCGAGACGACCGCCGCATGCAGCCTGCCGCCGCGGGTGGTGAAGATGCCTTCGGTGCCACCGAAGGTAGCGCGGAAAGCGACGTCACCCGCCTTGTTGATCCCAGGATCCCCAAAGTCGGCAAATCGTCCCGAGGCGCCCGGAACCCGGCTGCCTTCCAGCGCGACCGACCTCAAGGCCCGGCCAGTGGTCTCGAAGATGCCATCCCGGTCGTCGTACACGCCGCGGAACGCGACCTTGGCCGGCATTGTTGAGCGTGGGGACTCCAGAGAGCTCGTGAACGTCCGGCCGGTACCAGGAGCCGGATCGCCCGCGGCGGCGACGGTGACCGAATGCCCGTCGTGGAACAGCAACGACTTCATCGGGTCCTGCCTCAGGGCGGTCGCGACTTCGCCCCGATCGTTCAAAGCGGGCTTGGAAGGGAACGGAGCGCTAATCCCGCCGCCGGCCAGGGTCTGCGAGCTGAAGCTGCCAGCCGGAGCGAATTCGAGCACTTGGCCGGAAGGTTCACAGGTCGTGCTGATAGGCGATATCGCCCCGCTCATTGAGGCTGGGGGTGGTACTTTGCCCGACGCAGCTACGGCTTAGTCGATAACCGTTTAATGCGCCGCCACTGCTCAGAAAGCCTGCGTCTATCGATGATCAAAAGCCTGCCCCATGAAAGCCGCGTCTCCCGCTTCGTTGAGCGCCGGAGCTCGCAAGATCGCACTTCTGAAGCTCGGGTCGCCGCACGCGACTGGCAAAGCGTGTCAGACAAAGCGATGGTGTCGAGGACGTACCGATGCTGCGAGCGATCGGCTGCGATCAGGACCGTGGGCGCGGCCAGGGCAGCAAGCAAGATCCCGCCACCCAGTCGCCGCAATGCCGCCTGCAGCGTGCCGCCGCGAGCTGGGCCGTGACCGATCGCCGGCGCGGCGCCGGCGCCTCGCGCCACGCCGGGAGACGCTTTGATCCGAGCAGAGGCGAAACCAGCCCATTTTGCTCCCTCCGACGATTATCCAGTCTTCTATTTAACTGGTTTAACGCGTGAGCTTAGGCCTCTCCAGCGTGGAAAGCAAGCTCCTGCCATACCACCAACGGTGCCATGCCGGTCGAGGCCGGCTGGCCGGCAAGGGCTTCGGAGCATGAGGTCCGGCGTGGAGGCCGGGGGCGGAATCGAACCGCCGATCAGGGATTTGCAGTCCCCAGCATTGCCACTTTGCTACCCGGCCAGACCGCTCCGGCTGCTGGTCTTCTATCGAGCGCGCCCAGGTGGGTCAACGCGCACGGAGGTCGGTCATGCCGATTGTCGCGGCCGCGGAGCGCCGCTATAGTCCAGATCGCCCCTGGGTTATTGGCCCGATCAGCACCCGCTTGTGACCACCGCCAGCGAGCCCTGCCGATGGACTACACCCGCGCCCGCCTGAACATGGTCGAGAACCAGCTGCGGCCAAGTCAGATCGACGATCCGCGCCTGCTGCGCGCGATGCGCGAGGTGCCGCGCGAGCAGTTCCTGCCCAAGGTGCTGCGCGGGGTCGCCTACGCCGACGAGGACCTGCTGCTGCCGCGCGGCGGCCACCTGATCGAGCCGCTGGCGCTCGCGCGCCTGATCCAGGCGGCCCGGATCCAACCGCAGGAGGTGGTCCTGGTGCTCGGCTGCACGACCGGCTATGCTGGCGCGATCCTGGCCCAGCTGGCGGCGACCGTGATCCTGGTCGAGCCCGACCATACGGCAGCCGGACAGATCGAGACCCTGCTCGACGAACTGGGAGTCGACAATGTCGTGCTCGCCGTCAGCGACGACCCGACCGCCGGCCAACCGAGCCAGGCGCCGTTCGACGTCATCCTGCTGGTCGGAGCGGTCGATGCGCTGCCGCCGGCGCTCTGGGAGCAGATCGGCGAGGGCGGCCGCCTGGTGGCGGTGATCGACGACGGTCGGGTCGGCAAGGTGACGGTGTTCACGCGCCTCCACGGGGTGATCGGCAAGCAGGTCCTGCTCGATGCCCGGATTCCCCCGCTGCCCGGTCTGCGGCCACGCGTGGAGTTCGCGTTTTGACCGCCGGTCGGGCGCTCGCCGACGGCGGCGCCGAGCGCCCGCCCGATCCGCCACCCCTCGAGATCGACCCGGCCGGCCTGGCCGCGCTGCGGACCGGGCCGGATCGCTATGCCCTGCTCGACGTGCGCGAGTCCTGGGAGCTCGCGATCTGCGGCTTTGCCGAAGCGATCCACCTGCCGCTGGGCGCGCTGGTCGGGCGCGAGCAGGAGCTGCCGCAGGACCTGCCCCTGGTCGTGCTCTGCCACACCGGCCGGCGCTCGCTGATCGCGACCCGGCATCTGCGCCGCCTGGGCTGGAGCCGCGCGATCAATCTGAGTGGCGGCGTCGAGGCCTATGCGCTCGAGATCGAGCCGGGCATGGCGCGCTACTGAGAACTGGGAGCGATGTCAGCCGGGTCACGCCGTCGACATCGAATGGGTGGAAATGGCGGCTCGGATACTACCGTATCTGGCGAGAGGGGTGTATAGGGAGGTCATGAGACACTGGCGATTGATCGCGGCACTGGCGGGCGCAGCATGGCTCGGCGGTACCGGCGGGAGCAGCGCGCAGACCTTGCAGGAGGCGCTGGTTGCGGCCTACCTCACCAATCCGGATCTCGAGGCCCAGCGGGCGGCGCTCCGGGCGACCGACGAGCTGGTGCCGGAGGCGCTCAGCGGCTGGCGGCCGACCCTCGCGATCCAGGGGACGCTCGCCCATACCCACGGCGAGATTCAGGAGGAGGGTAACAGCTCCGGTGCCAGCTTCACGGAGAAGGGCAGCTCGCTGACGCTCGATCAGGAGCTGTACAGCGGCGGCGAGACGGTCGCCAGCACCCAACGTGCCGAGCGGCTGGTGCGGGCCGAGCGCGCCCGTCTGCTGGCCACCGAGCAGAACGTGCTGCTCGACGCGGTGAACGCCTACACCAACCTGCTGGCGGCGCAAGCGGTCCTCAACTTCGCCAACCAGAACGAGAGCCGCCTGCAGCGTCAGCTGCAGGCGACCCGGGATCGCTTCCAGGTCGGCGAGGTGACCAGGACCGACGTCGCCCAGGCCGATGCCCGGCTGTCAGGTGCGACCTCCGACCGGATCCAGGCGGAAGGCGACCTCTTGGCGGCCCAGGCCGACTATCGCCGGGTCATCAACCAGGAGCCGAACAAGCTCGTGGTGCCGCCGCCGCTCACCGGGATACCCGCCAACGAGCCCGAGGCCCACCAGCTCGCCGAGGTCGACAACCCGAACATCACCGCGGCTCAGTTCAACCTGGCGGCGGCGCGCGCCGATGTCGACGTGGCGCTTTCAGCTCTCTACCCGCGGCTTTCCATTCAGGGAGCTTTAAACTATACCGACGAACCTAACGCCAGTCTGGACTGGCAACGGGATGCCTTGATTGGTGCCAACGTCAAGATTCCCCTCTACCAGGGCGGCGGTGAGTATGCCCGAGTCCGGCAGAACAAGCAGACGGTGCGGCAGCGTGAGAATGATCTCGAGTCCGCGTTTCGCGCCGTGCGCAACGAGGTGACCAGCGCGTGGCAGACTTTTGTGACCGCGACCAGCCGGATCCAGTCGATCGGCGCCCAGGTGCACGCCAACGAGATCGCGGTCGAGGGCTCGCGGCAGGAGGCGCTGGTCGGCCAGCGGACCACGCTGGACGTGCTTGACCAGGAGAACGATCTGTTCCAGTCCCAGGTCGACCTGGTGCGGGCGCGCCGCGACCAGGTGGTCGCAAGCTATCGGCTGAAGGCCGCGGTCGGCGAGTTGACGGTTGTCGGTATCGGCTTGCCGGTCCAGCCCTACAATTCGGAGGCCTATTATGCCGACGTGCGCAACCGGCTGGTCGGGCTGGGCGGTAATGCCGATGCCCAGCGCCGGCAGTGATGGCGTCGCGGTCGGGCTCTCGGTCTAGGGCTCCGCGGCCATTGTCTGGAGGATGAGTGACGTGACGACCGAGCCGAGAGAGCAACACGAGCCATCAATGGAGGAGATCCTCTCCTCGATCCGCCGGATCATCGCTGACGAGGAGGCCGACGAGGGTACCTCGGACGACGACGAGCTGGGGGCTGCCGAGGCTCAGGCCGAGCCCTTGCAGGACGACGACGAGGCCGCGGGCGAGGCCGGCGGCGACGACGAGTCCGAGGACGTGCTCGAGCTGACCAAGGTCGTCCGCGACAGCGGCGAGGTCATCGACCTGCGGGCGGAAGGTCCGGCCATGGCCGGACCGCTCGACGCGCCGGAGAGCGTGCCCGAGCCGGAGCGTGCGGCCACCGAGGTCGAGCTGGCGCCCGACGACGAGGAGCCGGCCCCGATCACCCATGCTGAACCGAACCAGGAGGATGAGACCGCCGTGGAGACGAAGTCGGCCGCCACCAGAGCGGGACTGATATCCGCGGGCGCGGCGAGCGCCGCGACCGGCGCTTTCGCCAAGCTCAGCCAGGCCTTTCAGAGCACGCCCTCCGAGGACTCGGTCGCCGACGGGTCGGGACGGAGCGTCGAGCAGTTTGTCGAGGACATCATCCGGCCCATGTTGAGGGACTGGCTCGACGAGAATCTGCCGACGATCGTCGATCGTCTGGTGCAGAAGGAGATCCAGAAGATCGCGCGGCGCGCCGAGCTCATGTAGCGCGCTCGCCGGGCACCCGCCGCCAGGCCCCCGAGGGCTCGTCCCGGAGCCAGGATCCCGGTCGTGCCAAGGCGCGCGGGCTCAGGCGCTGGTTACGGTCTCCGCGGGCGGGGCGTCGGCGGACGTCGCGACCGCCGGATCACGGGCGGGATGGCCGGGATCGGGGCGGCCGGCCGGCTGACCCGGGATGGTCCTTCGGCGCGCGTGCGTCAGCCCGTGAACGCCTGAATTCCCGTCTGGGCGCGCCCGAGGATCAGGGCGTGGATGTCGTGGGTGCCCTCGTAGGTGTTGACCGCCTCGAGGTTCATGACGTGGCGGATCACGTGGTACTCGTCGGCGATGCCGTTGCCGCCGTGCATGTCGCGCGCGGCGCGCGCGATCTCGAGCGCCTTGCCGCAGCTGTTGCGCTTGATCAGCGAGATCATCTCGGGCGTCGCCCGGCCCTCGTCGAGCAGGCGGCCGACCCGGAGCACCGCCTGCAGCCCGATCGCGATCTCGGTCTGCATGTCGGCGAGCTTCTTCTGGATCAGCTGATTGGCCGCAAGCGGCCGGCCGAACTGCTTGCGGTCGAGCACGTACTGGCGGGCGGCGTGCCAGCAGAACTCGGCGGCGCCGAGCGCCCCGAACGCGATCCCGAAGCGCGCCTTGCTGAGGCAGCTGAACGGCCCCTTGAGGCCGTGCGCACCGGGTAGCACGCGCTCCTCCGGCACGCGCACGTCGGCCATCAGGATCTGACCGGTCGGCGAGGCGCGGAGCGCGAACTTGCCCTCGATCTTGGGCGTTGCCAGGCCCTCGGCGCCGCGCTCGATCAGGAAGCCCCGGATCACGTCGTCCTCGTCCTTGGCCCAGACCAGAAACAGATCCGCGATCGGCGCGTTGGTGATCCAGGTCTTGGCGCCGCTCAGGCGCCAGCCGCCGGCGGTTCGGCGCGCCCGGGTGGTCATCGAGCCCGGGTCCGAGCCGTGATCGGGCTCGGTGAGGCCAAAGCAGCCGACGATCTCGCCCCGCGCGAGAGGCGGCAGGAAGGTCTGGCGCTGCTCCTTCGAGCCGAACTCCTCGATCGGCGCCATGACCAGCGACGACTGGACGCTGAACATCGAGCGATAGGCCGAAATCGACCCGCTCGATCTCGCGCGCGATCAGGCCGTAGCTGGTCGGGTTGACCCCGGCGCAGCCGTAGCCCTGGATGGTCGCGCCGAGCAGGCCGAGCTCGCCCATCTCGGTGATGATCGCGCGCTCGATCAGCTCCTCGCGGTTGGCCGTCCGGATGCGCGGCATCAGCTGGTTCTGGGCGTAGGCGCGCGCGGTCGCCTGGATCAGGCGCTCGTCCTCGGACAGCTGGTCCTCGAACCGGAACGGGTCGTCCCACAGGAATGCCGGCGGAGCCGGCATTGCGGTCTCACTACGTAGCACCTGCGAGGACGACATCGGCAGCCTCCTGTGGGTCCGGCCCCGGGGGCCAGCTTAGAACGAGTTGGCGATCGCAACCAGATTGTGCAGCCGATGCTCATTCATCGCCCGGATCTGGACCGCGTAGCGCGCCCCGTCACGGTTGATCAGGCGCAAGTCGAGATATTGCCGGAACGGCCCGAGCTGCCACTCGCAGTTCATCCCCCAGCGCTCGCCGCCGGCCCCGCTCGCGGGCGCGCCGCAGCCGGTCAGCGGCCAGCCCGCGACCGAATGCAGGAGCCCTCGCCAGCTCTCCAGCTGGCCGACGATCGGGGTGTCGGCGACCGGGCTGTCGGCGCCGTGCAGCAGGTCGTCCAGCGCGGCATCGAAGCTCGACATGTCGACGGTGATCTGGGCCCGCAGCCACTTCGCCGGATCGTCGACCGGCTCCGCGACCGGGTGGATGCTGAGCTCGCTGAGCGGCGCGAACGCGCCCTCCGCCGGCTGGACCGTGAGTTGCCATCCGGCCTGCCCCGGGCCGCCCTGATGCGTGCAGGTGAGGCGGTAGCCGTCGGGCACGAACAGGTGCCCGCAGGGATCCTCCGCCGCGGCGCTGGCCGGCGCAGTGAGCGCGATCAGGCCCGCGAGCGCCAGAACGATGCTTGACCAGGACATGGTGCGCGTCATCCTATGGATGCCAGGCCGCTGCCCGCAACCCGGCCGGGTCAGCCGACATGCCGGCCTATGCGGCCACGGCCGGGCGCGCCGCCGCCTGACAGGTCTCCGCCCGAATCGTCTCCGGCCGGAGCTTTTCCGCCGGGAGCTTCTCCGCCGGGAGCTTCTCCGCCGGGAGCTTCTCCGAATGCAACACCTGGGTGACGGTGATCACCCGGTCAAGACGGCGCACCAGCTGCTCGGCCCGGCCGGGCGGCAGCCCGGCGACCTGGAGGTCGATCATCAGCTGGTCCGGATCGGTGTCGAGCAGGACGCCGTGGCAGCGCTCGGGGATCACCCCGAACAGGCTGAACACCTCGAGAACGCGCGGCAGGGACGAGGGATCGGCGGCGGCAAAGACGGAGAAGCAGTCAACCCGTTGCGGGCTTGCAGAGGACATGGGAACGATCCTTCTCGCGGGCAACGACAGGGCGAATCGCAGCGTCCCGACCCCTTTGCGAGGTCGGGTGGCTAATTCGGCTGCCCTGCCGGCGAAGTCGGATCGTCCTCACCATGATGTGATGATACGCGGTCCCGGCGCTCCGATCAAGCGCCGGCTCACCTAGGATCGCGGCGCCGTCGGCAGCGGGCTGCGCAAGGGCACGAACGCCACCGGGAACAGGGTCCGCCGTTGGCTCTGGCCCGCCGCATCCTTCTCGACCAGGACCAGGTCCTGGTTGAACGGGCTGCGGCCGATCGGGATCACCAGACGGCCGCCGGGCTTCAGCTGCTCGGGCAGGGCGGGCGGCATCGAGCGCGCCGCCGCGGTCACCAGGATCGCATCGTACGGGGCCCGCTCCGGCCAGCCGGCAGCGCCGTCGCCGACGTGGAACTCGATGTTGCGGTAGCCCAAGGCCTCGAGCCTTGCCCTGGCGTCGGCGGCGAGCGCCTCGACCACCTCGATGGTCACCACCTCCGCGGCCAGCTCGGCCAGGATCGCGCACTGGTAGCCCGAGCCGGTGCCGACCTCGAGCACGCGCGCGTCCGGCTGAAGCTGCAGGACATGGGTCATCACGGCCACGATCAGCGGCTGCGAGATGGTCTGCTCGTGGCCGATCGGCAGGGGGCGGTTGTCGTAGGCCTGGCTCATGAGGTCCGGCGGCACGAAGCGTTCCCGCGGCACCTGCATCAGCGCGTCGAGCACCCGCGGATCGAGCTCCCGGCTGCCGTCCCCGGCCCCGTACCAGGCGACCTCGCGCGCGATCGTCTCGATCATCGCCCGGCGTTCGGCCAGCAGCGCATCCGGCGCATCGGGCGCGTCCGGCTGCTGCGCCATGGTCAGCCCGGCCGATCGGCGCGAAGCAGCTGGTGCAGGTAGTCGAGGCCGGTCTGCGACACCCGATAGCGCCCCTGGTGCTTGAACACGCGTTTGGCGGTCAGGTTCTGCTTTATGGATTGCGAGGGGTTGCCGATCTTGATCCCCTGCTCGGTCAGGAGCGTGTTCGCCTCGCCGGTGCTGAACGACTTGTCGGCGCTGCGCATGTGGCCGAACCAGCCGGCCACCAGCACCCGGTCGACGTCGCTCGCGGCGCGCGGCAGGCGGTGCAGCAGTTCCCCGAAGGTCAGCTCGCCGAGCTCGCGCGGTGCCGGCTCGATGGGCGCCTCCGGGGGGCCGGCCGACGGCGCTAGCTCGGCTGCCTGATCGAAGCGTCCGAGCCAGGCATCGAACCGCGCGACATACGCCTTGACGAAGGCTTCGCTGCCCTCGACCTCGAACTCACGTTGAGAGAGATTGATCCGAAGCCTCGCCCGCTGCCCGTTCACCGTTTCTCCCCGGTCTTCGCCATCCGGCGCAACAGATTGTCAGCGCGGCCAATCTAGCCCTCGGCGGGAGGGGCGCGCAAGCTGATCGCGCTGGAGGGCGCTGGAGGCGGGCGCTCAATCCGCCGCATCGAGCAGGCGCGCGAGCGCGTCCCGGAGGGGTCCGGGGATGGGCGCCGGACGCTCGCTCGCGCGCTCGACGAAGACGTGCACGAAATAGCCGTCGGCCGCCGCCTGGTCGTCGTCGTTGCGAAAGATGCCGATCGCGTAGCGGACGCTGGAGCGGCCGAGCGTCGTGACCTTGAGGCCGGCGATGATCCGGTCGGGGAAGCGGGCCCCTTTGTGGAACCGGCAGCCGCTCTCGACGCAATAGCCGATGACCTCAGCCCGCCAGGGGTCGAGGCCGCCTTCGCGGATCAGGTAGTGGGCGATCGCGGTGTCGAAGAAGCTGTAGTAGTTGACGTTGTTGATGTGGCCGTAGATGTCGTTGTCGAGCCAGCGGCTCGGGATCTCGCAGAGCACGGGGTAGTCGGCGCGCACAGGCGGCGGGTTGCGGTCCATGGGCTGCGGGCTCCGACGATGCGGGCGATAGGGCAGGGGGGCCGGGCGGGGGGTCAGAAGGCGAAGCGCGCGAGGATCAGCGCGAGCAGGGCGCGCAGCGCGCTCGCCTCGCCGCCCTTGGGCCGGCCGGGCCGGTCCTTCGGGTTCCAGGCGAAGATGTCAAGATGCGCCCAGGCCCTGGTCTCGGCCACGAATTCCTTGAGGAACAACGCTGCCGTGACCGCGCCGGCGAGGCCGCCGGAAGGCGCGTTGTTGAGGTCGGCGATCCCGCTCTCCAGCATCTCGCGATAGGGCGGGTGCAGGGGCAGTCGCCAGAGCGGGTCGAAGGCCGCCCGGCCGGCCGCGAGCAGGTCGGAGGCGAGCTCGTCGTCGGGCGTGAACAGCGCCGGCAGATCGGGACCGAGGGCGACCCGGGCGGCGCCGGTGAGCGTCGCGCAGTCGATCATCAGCGCGGGGCCCTCGCGGTCGCCCTCGGCCAGGAGGTCGGCCAGCACGAGCCGGCCCTCGGCGTCGGTGTTGCCGATCTCGACGGTGAGGCCCTTGCGGGTCTGGAGGACATCGCCGGGGCGGAAGGCGCTGCCGGAGACGCTGTTCTCGACCGCGCCGATCAGGAGCCTGAGGCGGACCGGCACGTCGAGCGCCATGACCGCCTGCGCGAGGCCGAGCGTGACCGCGGCACCGCCCATGTCCTTCTTCATCAGCAGCATGTTCTGCGAGGGCTTGAGGTCGAGGCCGCCGGTATCGAAGCAGACGCCCTTGCCGACCAGGGTGAGCTTGGGCGCGTGCGTCTCGCCCCAGACCAGCTCGATCAGCCGCGGCGACCGGGGGCTGGCCCGGCCGACCGCGTGGATCGCCGGGAAATTCTCGGCCAGCAGGGCATCGCCCTCGACGGTCCGGAAGCCGGCGCCGAAGCGGGCCGCGACCGCGCCTGCCGCCTCGGCGAGCTCGGCCGGGCCGAGGTCGGAGGCGGGCGTGTTGATCAGGTCGCGCGCCAGCCAGACCGCCTCGGCGATCGCTTCGCTGCCCCTGAGCTCGGGATCGTCCTCGAGCGCCAGCCGGACCGGCTTGGCGTCACGCTTGCGATAGCGCTCGAAGCGGTAGCTGGCGAGGGCGAAGCCGAGCGCCGCCTTGCCGACCTCCGGGGGCGAGCCCGCCCCGTCGAGGCGCCAGTCGCCGGCCGGCAGGCGCGCCCGCAACGCCGCGAAATCCCAGGGCTCGACCGGCTCGCTCAGGATCAGAAGCGCGCCCGCGAGCCCGCCATCGGGCGCCGGCAGGAGCGCCGTGGCCGCAGGCTTGGGCTCGAAGCCGGTCGCCTCCAGCCAGCCCTGCAGCGCGCCCGGCTGCGCCGCCAGCCAGCCCGGATAGCGCGCCGCCGGCAGGACGGCGGCCGGCCGTGCCTCGACCTCGCCCGGGGCGACGAAACAGGGCAGCATCGGCTTCTCCAGAAGCTAAGGGGCGATCCGCGCCAGGGCTGACTGCAGCTTCGCGCGCGTCTGCTCGGCCTCGGCACGGCGCGAGCGCTGCTCCTCGACGACCTCGGCGGGCGCCCGGTCGAGGAACTTGGGGTTGGCGAGCTTGTGATCGAAGCGCTCGAGCTCGGCCTCGGCCCTGGCCAGCTCCCTGGCCAGACGGTGGCGCTCCTGCTCGAGATCGATCACCCCGGCGAGCGGCAGCACGAAGGTCGCCTCGTCGACCACGACCTGGAGCGCGCCGCGCACGACCGGTACCTGGCCCGCCTCGATCCGCGCCAGCCGGGCAAGGCGCATGAGCGCGTCCTTGTGCTCCTCGAGCCGGGCGCGCGTGACCGGGTTTGCATCCCGGACCTGTAAGGCGAGCTTGGCGGCGGCTGGTACGTCCAGCTCGTTGCGCGCGGCGCGCAGGCTCGTGACCACGCGGATCAGCCAGTCGAGCTCGGCTTCCGCCTCCGGATCGATCAGCTCCGCGCCGAGCTCTGGCCAGGAGGCCGCGATCAGCGGCCCGCCGGGGGCGCCGTAGCGCCGCTCCCAGAGCTCCTCCGTGACGAACGGCGTGAGCGGATGCAACAGATGCAGCAGCTTTGCCAGCGTCCAGGCTGCGGTCGCCCGGGTTTCCGCCTGCGCCGCTGCGTCGCCGCCGGCGAGCAGCGGTTTCGCGAGCTCGAGATACCAGTCGCAGAACTCGTTCCAGGTGAAGGCGTAGAGCGCGTTGGCGGCATCGTTGCAGCGGTAGCCCTCGATCGCCGCCTGGGTTCGTTCGGCGGCCTGGGCGAGCTTGCTCAGGACCCAGCGATTGACGGTCTGGCGGCAGGCAGCCGGATCGAAGGCTAGGTCGAGCTCGCAACCGTTCAGCTCGCAGAAGCGCGCGGCGTTCCAGAGCTTGGTGCCGAAGTTGCGATAGCCCTCGACCCGGCTCTCGCCGAAGCGGATGTCGCGGCCCTGGGTGGTGCTGGCCAGGATCGCAAAGCGCAGCGCATCGGCCCCGTACTTGTCGATCAGCTCGAGCGGGTCGATCACGTTGCCCTTGCTCTTGCTCATCTTCTGGCCGCGCTCGTCGCGCACGAGGCCGTGGATGTAGACCTCGCGGAACGGCACATCGCCCATGAACCTGAGGCCGAGCATCATCATCCGTGCGACCCAGAAGAAGATGATGTCGAAGCCGGTGACCAGCACGCTGGTCGGGTAGAAACGCGCGAGCTCGGGCGTGGGCTCGGGCCAGCCGAGCGTCGAGAACGCCCAGAGCCCGGAGGAGAACCAGGTGTCGAGCACGTCCTCGTCGCGGACCAGTTCCACCTGCCGGCCGTAGTGGCGGCGCGCCTCGGCCGCCGCTTCGGCCGCGTCCATGGCGACGAAGACCCGGCCGTCCGGGCCGTACCAGGCGGGGATCTGGTGGCCCCACCAGAGCTGGCGGGAGATGCACCAGGGCTGGATGTTGCGCATCCACTCGAAGTAGGTGTTGGCCCACTGCGGCGGCACGAAGCGGGTGCGACCGTCCTCGACCGCGCGGATCGCCTCTTGGGCCAGCGTCTTGGCATCGGCGTACCACTGATCGCTCAGCATCGGCTCGACCGGCGTCTCCGAGCGCTGGCTGTAGGGGACGGTGTGCCGGATTTTTTCCACTTTCTCGATCAGGCCCTGAGCCTCGAGGTCCGCGACCACGCGCTCGCGCGCCTCGAACCGGTCGAGGCCGCGATAGCGCTCGGGCACCTGGTCGTTGAGGCGCCCCTCGCTGTCCAGGATGCTGATCATCTCGAGACCGTGGCGGCGCCCGACCTCGAAGTCGTTGAAGTCGTGGCCAGGCGTGATCTTGACCGCGCCCGAGCCTTTCTCGGGGTCGGAGTAGGGGTCGGCGATGACCCTCAGGCGGCGGCCGACGAGCGGCAGAATCGCGTACTTGCCGGTCAGGTCCTGGTAGCGCGGGTCATCGGGATGGACCGCGACCGCGGTGTCGCCGAGCATGGTCTCGGGCCGCGTGGTCGCGACCGTGATGTGGGGGCCGCTCAAACCTTCGATCGGGTAGCGGATGTACCACAGGTGCCCTTGCACCTCGGTCGCCTCGACCTCGAGGTCGGAGACCGCGGTCTGCAGCCGGCAGTCCCAATTGACCAGGCGCTTGTCCTTGTAGATCAGGCCCTCGCGGTGGAGGTCGACGAACACCTTGCGGACCGCGTGCGAGAGGCCCTCGTCCAGGGTGAAGCGCTCGCGCGACCAGTCGGCCGAGGCGCCCAGGCGATGCAGCTGCTGGCTGATGCTGCCGCCCAACTCCTCTTTCCAGGCCCAGACCCGCTCGACGAAGGCCTGGCGGCCGATCTGGCGGCGGCTCAGGCCCTCGCGCTCGAGCTGACGCTCGACCACCATCTGGGTCGCGATGCCGGCGTGGTCGGTGCCGGGCTGCCAGAGCACCGCCCGGCCGCGCATCCGCCAGAAGCGGATCAGCGTGTCCTGGATCGTGTTGTCCAGCGCGTGCCCCATGTGCAGGCTGCCGGTGACGTTCGGCGGCGGCATGACGATGCAGTAGGGCTCGCGGCCGGGGTCGGGCGCGGGCCGGAAATAGCCGCCAGCCTCCCACGCGGCGTCGTGTCTGGCCTCGACCTCGGCCGGTCGGTAGGTCTTGTCGAGCATCGCCGGCGCGTTCCACAAGGGCTGTTCATGCATAAAAGCGGGCGCGAGCGCGCCGGGTTCGGGCTATAGGCGAATTCGAAAGGCCCGGCAAGTTGAGGGCAGGGCGGGTCCGGTCGACCGAGGGCGATGTTTACAGCCGACCCGGCTTCGGCCAAGCTTGCGGCTCCAAAAGAGGCCCGGACAGGGCCCAGAAAGGCTGACTGCGGAGCCATGGAGCCGGCAATCTTCGCCCTCGTGCTCGGGGCGGCGTTGTTGCACGCGAGCTGGAACGCGCTGGTCAAGACCGGCGGCGATCCCTTCGTGCGCCTGGCCGTGCTCAACCTGGTGACCGGGCTGTGCGCGCTGCCCTTCCTGTTTGCGGCCGCGATCCCGGCGGCGGCGAGCTGGCCTTGTCTGTTCGCCTCGATCGTGATCCACCACGGCTACTATCTGGCGCTCAGTTACGGCTACCGCCATGGCGACCTGTCGCACGTCTACCCGATCGCCCGGGGCGTAGCACCCCCCTTGGTGGCGCTGGTCGCCTGGGCGTTTGCGGGCGAGAGCCCGGGCGGGCTCGGCCTGGTGGCGATCCTGGTGATCTCGGGCGGCATCCTGAGCCTGGCCTTCACCGACGACGGCCGGCTAGGCTCTTTGAAGCCGCTCGGCTTCGCGCTCGCGACCGGGGTCACGATCGCCGGCTACACGCTGGCCGACGGGCTCGGCGGCCGGCGCGCCGGGGACGTTTTCGGCTACATCGCCTGGCTGTTCGCGATCGACGCCCTGCCGTTCGCGCTGGTGGTCGCCTGGCGCTATCGGGCGCGCCTCGGCGAGGCTCTCGGGCGCGCCTGGCGCCCGGCCGCGATCGGCGGCGTGCTGGCGGCCGCGGCTTATGCCCTGGTGATCTGGGCGATGACCCGGGCGCCGATGGCGCAGGTCTCGGCGCTGCGCGAGACCAGCGTGATCATGGCGGCGCTGATCGGGACCCGCCTGCTGCGGGAGCCGTTCGGGCGCCGGCGGATCTTCGCCGCGGGCCTGGTCGCGGCGGGGGTGGTGCTGCTGCAGGTCGGGCGCGCGGCGTGATGGCCCGCCTGGTTTTTCGGGCTATGTGCCTGTAGTCATGACCATGGGCATGGAGGTCGCGATGCGCACGATCAAGGCGTCCGAGTTCAAGGCCAAGTGCCTGAAGCTCATGGACGAGGTCGCTGAGACCGGTGAATCTCTGGTGATCACCAAGAACGGCAAGCCGACCGCCCAGCTCAGTCCGGTCACCCGGGAGCGAAAGAGCCTCTGGGGTCTGCACAAGGGTCAGATCGAGATCCTGGGCGACATCATCGAACCGATCGACGTCGCGTGGGATGTCGAGCGCTGATCTTGCTTGATACGCATTGCCTGCTCTGGCTGGACCAGGCGGTCGAGCGGATGAGCCGGCGGGCGCGCAGGCTCGTCGATGGCGCAAGCCAAGCCGGAGATCTCGGCGTGTCGGCGATCTCGTTCTGGGAGGTCGCGATGCTGGTTGCCAGGCAGCGCCTCAGGATCAGCCAGCCGCTCGGGTTGTGGCGGCGCGAATGGCTGCAGCAAGGGCTGGTCGAGTTGCCGGTGACCGGCGCGATCGGGATCGATGCCGCGCTGCTCGCCGATTTCCACGCCGACCCTGCCGATCGCTGGATCGTGGCAACCGCACGAGAGCTCGACGCCACCCTGCTCACCGCCGACGATCGGATTCTCGCCTGGCCGGGCCGCCTCGACCGGCGGGACGCGCGCATCTAGCCTACGATCGATGACAGCCCGGCCGCTCAACCATTGGCTGCTCCTGCTCGCGCTGGTCGCGATGTGGGGCAGCGCGTTCATGATGACCGGGATCGCGGTCAAGGGCTTCGCCCCCGCGACCCTGGTCGCGATCCGGCTGACGCTCGCGGCGCTGCTGCTCGCGGGGCTGGTCCTGGCGCGCGGCCAGAGGTTCCCCTCGAGCCCGCGCTTCTGGTTGTTCAGCGTCGCGATCTCGCTCGCCGGCAACTGCCTGCCGTTCTGGCTGATCAGCTTCGGTCAGCAGCGGGTCGACAGCAGCCTCGCCGGCATCCTGATGGGCATCATGCCGCTCACGACCATGGTGCTGGCGCATTTTTTCGTCCGTGGCGAGCGTCTGAACCGGGTCAAGGCGGCCGGATTCCTGCTGGGGTTCATCGGACTGGTGCTGCTGATCGGGCCGCAGGCGCTGCTCGGGCTGCGCGGCGAGGGGACCCTGCTCGGCTACCAGCTGGCGATCGTCGGCGGTGCGGTCTGCTTTGCGATCAACGCGATCGTCGCCCGCCACCGGCCGCCCGCCGAGCCGCTGGTCGCGGCCGCAGGCGTCATGGTCGCGGGCAGCCTGATCATGCTGCCGATCGGCGGGCCGGCCGCGCTCGACCAGCTCACCAGTGCGCCCGCCGGCGCCTTCGCGGCGATGCTCGCGCTCACCGTGCTCGCGACCGCGCTCGCGACCGTCGTGTTCCTGAAGCTGGTGACGGTCGCCGGCCCGAGCTTCACCTCCTTCATGAACTACCTGATCCCGGTCTGGGCGCTGCTCATGGGCGTGACCTTCATGGGCGAGCGGCCGCGACCCACGGCCTTGCTGGCACTCGCGCTGATCCTCGCCGGCATCGGCCTCGCCGAGGCCGGCCGGCGGCAGCTGCTGCGGAGGGCGGCCGCGACGTCGCAGAAAGGCGAGGCCGGGCCATTTCGCAAGAGAAGTCAGAGCACTTAGAAAAATCTTCACTCAAGACCAGAGGATCATCAGCCGTAAGGGGGGACGCGCCTACAGCTCGACCAGCAGGCCGTCCTCGGCGGTCTCCCAGCCGATCCCATCCAGCCGGTCGAGCATGGCCTGGCTCATGTGGGTGAGGATCAGGCGCTTGGCGTGCAGGTCGCGGCGGCGCTGGTTCAGGGTCTGCAGGTCGAGATGGGAGCCGGCGGTGCGGTCGAAGGCGTAGCATTCGACGATCAGGAGGTCGCTGCCCTCGGTCAGCGCGATCAGCTGCTCGGTCCATTCGGTATCGCCGGAATAGGCGAACTGGCGGCCGTTGCAGGCGAAACGCAGCGCAAAGGCCGCCGAGCCGGACGGATGCTCGACCGGATAGGCGGTGACCGCGACCCCGCCCAGCGTCTCGGTGCGGCCCTGCTCGAGCTCGACGAAGGTGAGCGGGAAGCGCCACTCGGTCTGGCCAGAGCCCGGGAACAGCGCATTCTGCGCTGCGATCAGCCGCTCGCGCGTGCCCGCCGGACCGACGATCGTCAGCGGTCGCCGGCGCCGGCTGATGTGCTGCGCCTCGAGCAGGAGGAACGGCAGGCCGCCGAAGTGATCGCCGTGCAGATGGCTGAGGTACACCCGGTCGATGGCCGCGGGATCGACGCCGAACCGGCGCATCGCGACCATGGCGGTGGCGCCGCAGTCGATCAGGAACCGATCGCGACCGGCGGTCACGAAGAAGCAGGTCTGCAAGCGGCCGCCGCTGCCGAATGCGTCGCCGCAACCGAGCACCCGGATCGCCACCCTGGCCATTGTCCCTCTCGTTGAGTCACACCCGAACTGTTCTTTTCGATCACAGACGGGCCCCTCCGCTGTGAACTGGTTCACAGGCGGCGCGCCAAGGCGCCGCCAGCGATGCGAGCAACCCGGGCGCCCAACTCGCGGATTTCGGGCGTTGTTCAGGCGCTCGAGGCTGACCTCAGGGCGGCCGGCGCGGCAAGTTGCCGCTGCCCGGCTGGCGACGGACGGCCGAAGATTGATCGCCGTGGGTCAAGATTTGGTCGGAGTGGCGTGACTCGAACACGCGACCCCCGCCTCCCGAAGACGGTGCTCTACCAGGCTGAGCTACACTCCGACCCGAGGTCGGGCCTGTATATAGCGGCTTCCGCCCGGGTCGGCAATGCACGTCGCCGGCGCACGTGCGCCATCGGCGGGCTTGCCTCGAGCCGCGCTAGTAGGCGCGCTCGATGCAGAAATCGGCCAGATCGAGCAGCGCCTGCCTGGGCTCGGACGGCGGGAAGCCCTCGAGCGCGTGGCGAGCGGCCGCGCTGTACTCGGCGGCCCGCGCCAGGCTGTCGGCGAGCGTGCCGTGCCGGTTCAAAAGCTCGATCGCATGCGCAAAATCGCCGTCGCGTTGCTCGGCCTGCTCGAGGGTGCGGCGCCAGAAGCGGCGCTCCTGGGCGCTGCCGCGGGCAAACGCCAGGACCACCGGGAGCGTGATCTTGCCGTCGCGGAAGTCGTCGCCGAGGCTCTTGCCGAGCACCACCTCGCGGGCGCTGTAGTCGAGGACGTCGTCGGTCAGCTGGAACGCGATGCCGAGGTTCTCGCCATAGCTGCGCAGGGCCGCGGCGTCGGCCGCCGGCCGTTCGGCGACCCTTGCGCCGATCTCGGCCGCGGCCGCGAACAGGGTCGCGGTCTTGGCGCTGATCACCTCCAGGTAGGTCGCCTCGGTGGTCTCCGGGTCGTTTGCGGTCATCAGCTGCGCGACCTCGCCCTCGGCGATCACCGCCGACGCGTTGGCGAGGATGCCCAGCACCATCAGCGAGCCGTCCTCGACCATCAGCTGGAAGGCGCGCGCGAACAGGAAATCGCCGACCAGCACCGGGGGCTTGTTGCCCCAGATCGCGTTGGCGGTCGCGAGGCCCCGGCGCAGCTCGCTCTGATCGACGACGTCGTCGTGCAGGAGGGTGGCGCTGTGGATGAACTCGACCGCCGCCGCCAGGCGGATGTGGCGCTCGCCGCGATAGCCGCAGAGCTGGGCCGCGATCAGGGTCAGCATCGGCCGCACGCGTTTGCCGCCGGCCGCGACCAGATGCCCGGCAAGCTTGGGAATCAGGTGGATCGGGCTGTCGAGCCGGGCCACGATCAGCTGGTTGACGCGGCGCATGTCGGCCTCGACCAGCCTTTGCAGCGGCTCGAGCTTGCTCGGCTCGGGCGTTGTTTGCAGTTGTGGACTGACGGCAGTCAAGCCGGCTCCTCCCGGGTGGCGCGCCCCGCACCTTGCTATCAGGGCTCAGGATGCAATGCAAACCTGGCCCTCCGACCGCGCTCAATATAGGATGCGGCCGCCATGCGAGAACTGCTGCGCAGCAACGATCTGGTTTATCTGTCCTGGGCGCAGGCGATCCTGGCCGCCGAGGCGATCCCCTGCCTCCTGCTCGACGACCACGTCAGCGGGATCGAGGGCAGCATCGGCGCGATCCCGCGCCGGCTGATGGTCGAGGACGACCAGGTCGAGGCGGCCAGGCGCCTGCTCGATCAGGCGAAGGATGCGCTTGACGGTTCCTGACCCGGCGACCCCGGAGCAGACCCTGGACCGCCTGCTCGGCGGCCGCGTGCGCCTGCGGCAGCCGGCGCGGGGCTACCGGGTGGCGATCGATCCGGTGCTGCTGGCGGCGGCGGTGCCGGCCGTGGCCGGTGAGACCGTGCTCGATGCCGGCGCCGGCAGCGGGGCCGCGAGCCTGTGCCTGGCCGCGCGGCTGCCCGCCTGCCGGATCGTCGGGCTCGAGCTGCAGCCGGGATTGCACCGGCTCGCGAGCCAGAACGTGGCGCAGAACGACCTGGGTGGGCGACTCGAGATGGTCCTGGGCGATCTCGACCGGCCGCCGCCGGGGCTGGCGGGCACGAGCTTCGATCACGTCATGACCAACCCGCCCTATCTGGCGGCCGGGGCGGCGACCGCCTCCCCGGTCCCGGAGCGGGGGCTCGCCAGCCTCGAGCAGGAGCTCGACCTCGCCGGCTGGCTCGGGGGCTGCCTGCGCCGGCTCAGGCCGGGCGGCATGCTGACCCTGATCCATCGGGCCGATCGTCTGGCCGACCTGCTCGCTGCCTTGCGCGGCCAGCTCGGCGACCTGGTCGTCTTCCCGCTCTGGCCCGGGGTCCGCGAGCGCGCGGCCAAGCGCGTCCTGGTCCAGGGCCGGAAGGGCAGCCGGGGCCCGCTGACCCTGGCGCCGGGCCTGGCCCTGCACGCCGAAGACGGCGGCTTCAGCGCGGCTGCGGACGCCATCCTGCGCCGGGGCGAGGCGCTGGTCCTGCGGGTCCGGAGCGAGGAGCCTGCCCATGGCTGAGGGCCGTCTGGCGCGCTGGCGCACGCGGCTGGGCTTACCCCCGCGGGCGCCGGTGGTGCCGGTCCTGCGCCTGACCGGGGTGATCGGCGGGCCGTCGCTGCGCGGCAGCGGCCTCACCCTGCACGGCCTCAATCCGGCGCTCGAGCGGGCGTTCAAGGTCAAAGGCGCCAAAGCGGTGGCGCTGGCGATCAACTGCCCGGGCGGCTCGCCGGTGCAGTCGGCGCTGATCACCGAGCGCATCCGGACCCTGGCGGCCGACAAGCAGCTGCCGGTCCTGGCCTTCATCGAGGACGTCGGCGCGTCCGGCGGCTACTGGCTGGCGCTGGCCGCCGACGAGATCTTCGCCGATGCGCGCTCGCTGGTCGGCAGCATCGGCGTGATCCACGCGAGCTTCGGCCTGACGAGCGTGATCGAGCGCCTCGGCATCGAGCGCCGCCTGCACACCGCGGGCGCCAGGAAGGCCTTCCTGGACCCGTTCCGGCCGCAGGATCCGGAGGACGTCGCGCGGCTGGAGACCATCCTGCACGAGGTCCACGCGGGCTTCAAAGCCATGGTCCGCGGGCGCCGGGGGGCGAAGCTCGAGGCGAGCGACGCCGAGGTCTTCGAGGGCCAGATCTGGACCGGGGAGGGCGCGCTCGCCCTTGGCCTGATCGACGGCCTCGGCACCCTGCACGGCATCCTCAAGGCGCGCTACGGCGACAAGGTCAAGCTGCCGCAGGTCAGCGTCACCCGCTCCTGGTGGCAGCGCCGGCTCAGGCTCGGCCCGGCCGCCCCCGACCCGCGCGCCCCGGACCCTCGCGCCATTGTCGACGGCGTGCTCGACAGCCTGGCCGAGCGCGCGCTTTGGGCCCGCTACGGGCTCTGAGCCGGACGCCCTATCGTGCGACCACGCCGTGATGCATGATCGTCATACGAGCCCCTGGGGTTTGATGGAGGCCGAGGTGGAGCGTCAGGCTTGGATGGAGCGAATCGCGATTGACACCGCCGTGCATCACGGCGAGCCTTGTATCAAGGGCACGCGGATTCCCGTGAGCCTGATCGTCGGCAGCATTGCCGACGGCGACCGACCCGAAGACCTTGTAGGCGCCTATCCCTCGCTCACGCTGGAGGACGTGCGGGCAGCGCTCTTCTACGCAGCGGAAGCGGTGCGGGAGGCGCCGCTCGTGCCGCTGGCCTCATGAGCGCATGCCCGTCTCGATCAAGGTGGATGAGGATCTGCCTCCGGCGGTCGCTCAGATCTTCGGCCAAGCAGGCCACGACGCCAAGAGCGTGCTCGAGCAGGGTTGGAGCGGTTGCCCGGACGACGTCTTGTTGGCGCGGGTTCGGGCCGAAGGCCGGTGGCTGGTGACGGCGGATCGAGGATTTGCCGATGTTCGCCGATACGTCCGCTCCGGGGCACCGTGGTTGACGGATTTCCGCAGCTGCACGCCCCTCGTAACCGTCTCAAAGGCCCGCGCGGGCCGATCGCTCCAACCTGAGATGAGATTAGGGTCCGGGTCACATTGACCGTAGCTACGTCGCGCAAAAGCGGCCTGCAGCGTTGGCGGTGGCCGGCGGGCTGTTCATCCTGCTCACGGCTGGCGTCTTCGAGCTGATCAATCTCCTCCTCGGCCAGATCGGCGAGGGCCAGACCATTGCCCGCCTCGTTCTGGGCGTAGCCAGGTGAGGCATCGCGGCCGCCCGCGCGCTTGGCTGAGCCTTCGGGCTCGACATTCGTGCGCTCAGGCACGATGTTCGGCGGAGGCGAGGCGGTGGCGGAGCCGGGAGAGGCACGCGTGTTCGGACTTTCGCTGAGCAAGCTTTTGTTCACGATCTTCGTCGTGATCGCGATCTGGAAGGGGTTCACCTACGTCGGCCGTCTCGCCCAGGAGCGGAAGCGGGCGGACGCGCTGCGTCGCCGTCCGGCCGGCCGCCCCAGGACCGCGTCGAGCCGCACGATCGACCTGGTCGAGTGCCCGCGCTGCGGCGCCTACGTCGACCCGCGCGAGGGCTGTCACTGTCAGGCGGCCCGCGCCTGAACGGCCGCCGGGTCCCAGGGCTCAAGGCCGAGGACGACAAAGCGCAGCGTCGCCGAAGTCGGGGGCCCCGTGGCTAAGCCATGCGCGGGCCGTGATTTCTTGACCGGATGCGGACGGCTGGCTATTTTCCGCGCGCCCCATCCGTTTCCAGAAATCGAGCGCCTGTGAGCCGCAGCCCGCCGTCGAGCTTCCAAGACCTGATTCTGGTCCTGCAGCGTTTTTGGGCCGCGCAGGGCTGCGTCCTGTTGCAGCCCTACGACATGGAGGTCGGCGCGGGGACCTTCCATCCCGCGACCACCTTGCGCGCGCTCGGCCCCGAGCCCTGGCGGGCGGCCTACGTCCAGCCGTCCCGGCGGCCGAAGGACGGCCGCTACGGCGAGAACCCGAACCGCCTGCAGCACTATTATCAGTTCCAGGTGATCCTCAAGCCCTCGCCCGACGACCTCCAGGACCTCTACCTCAAGAGCCTGGCGGCGATCGGCATCGATCCCCTGGTCCACGACGTCCGCTTCGTCGAGGACGACTGGGAGAGCCCGACGCTCGGCGCCTGGGGCCTCGGCTGGGAGGTCTGGTGCGACGGCATGGAGGTCACCCAGTTCACCTATTTCCAGCAGGTCGGCGGCTTCGACTGCCAGCCGGTGTCGGGTGAGCTGACCTACGGCCTCGAGCGCCTGGCGATGTACGTCCAGGGCACCGAGAACGTCTATGCGCTCGACTTCAACGGCCAGGGCGTCACTTACGGCGAGATCTTCCTCCAGGCCGAGCGCGAGTATTCGGCGTACAATTTCGAGGCCGCCGACCCCTCGCGCCTGTTCCGGCATTTCGCCGATGCCGAAGCCGAATGCCAGAGCCTGATCGGGCGCACGCCGCCGCTGGCGCTGCCAGCCTACGATCAGTGCCTGAAGGCGAGCCATCTGTTCAATCTCCTGGATGCGCGGGGCGTGATCAGCGTCACCGAGCGGGCTGCCTATATCGGCCGGGTCCGGGCCTTGGCGCGGGCCTGCTGCGAGAGCTGGCTGCAGGCGCGCGCGCACCTCGCTGCCCGGCCGGCGGCCTGAGGCCATGGCCGAGCTGCTGCTGGAGCTGTTGTCCGAGGAGATCCCGGCGCGTCTGCAGCGGCGCGCGGCCGACGATCTCGGGCGCCTGCTCGGCGCCGCGCTCAAGGAGGCGGATCTGGCGTTCGAGCAGGTCTCGACCTACGCCACGCCGCGGCGCCTGGCGCTCGTGATGCGCGGCCTCGCCGCCAAGCAGCCCGACGTCCAGGTCGAGAAGCGGGGGCCCAGGGTCGGGGCGCCGGTCGAGGCGCTCAGTGGCTTTCTCGCCTCGCTCGGGGTCGCCGACTACCGGCTCGAGGAGCAGGACGACAAGCGGGGTCCGGTCCACGTCGCCCGCTATCTGCGCATCGGCCGGTCGGCTGCCGACGTGCTGGTGCCGGTGCTGGGCGAGATCCTCGCGCGCTTCCCCTGGCCGAAGTCGATGCGCTGGGGCGCCCATGCGATCCGCTGGGTGCGCCCGTTGCACGGCATCCTGTGCCTGCTCGATGGCGCGGTCGTCCCGGTCCGTTTCGGTCCGCTGGAGGCGACGGCGGGCACGCGGGGGCATCGCTTTCTCGCACCCGCGTCGATCGCGGTGCGCGATTTCGAGGATTATCGGCAGCAGCTGACCGGCGCCTACGTCCAGCTCGATGCCGCCGATCGCCAGAAGGAGATCGCGAGCGAAGCGGCCCGCCTCGCGCGCGCCGAGAACCTGCGTCTGCGCAGCGATTCCGCCCTGCTCGGCGAGCTCGCGGGCCTGGTCGAGTGGCCGGTCGTGGTGCCCGGTCGGATCGACCAGCGGTTCATGGCGCTGCCCGAGGAGGTGCTGGTGACCTCGATGCGCCAGCATCAGAAATACCTGGCGCTGGAGGATGCCTCGGGCAAGCTCGCGGACCGCTTCCTGGTGGTCGCCAACATCCCGGCCGAGGACGGCGGCCGGGCGATCGTCGCCGGCAACGAGCGCGTGCTCCGGGCCCGGCTCTGGGATGCCCAATTCTTCTGGGATCAGGACCGCAAGCGCTCGCTCGCAAGCCGCGTGCCCGAGCTCGAGGGCGTGGTGTTCCACGCCAGGCTCGGCTCGCTCGGCGCCAAGGTCGCCCGCCTGCAGAGCCTGGCGACCTGGCTCGCCCAGCGCGTGCCGACGACCCGGGTCGAGCACGCGGCGCGCGCGGCTCTGCTGTGCAAGGCCGATCTGGTCACCGGCATGGTCGGCGAGTTTCCGGAACTGCAGGGCGTGATGGGTCGTTACTACGCCGAGCATGATCTCGAGCACGTCGACGTCGCCGAAGCCATCGCCAGGCATTACGCGCCCCAGGGGCCGAACGATGCCTGCCCGACCGCGCCGGTGAGCGTGACGGTCGGGCTCGCGGACCGCCTCGACACGCTGGCTGGCTTCTTCGCGGTCGGGGAGAAGCCGACCGGCTCCAAGGATCCCTATGCGCTCCGCCGGGCGGCGCTCGGAGTGATCCGGCTGATCCTCGAGAACCGCCTCCGCCTGCCGCTGCGGTCGGCGTTCCGGCAGGCGCTCGCGGGCTACGGCGAACAGCTCGCAGGCGTCGACGCAAATGCGGTGACCGCCGAGCTGGTGGAGTTCTTCGCCGATCGTCTGCGCGTGCATCTGAAAGGGGCGGGCGTGCGCCACGACCTGATCAGCGCGGTGTTCGCCGCCGCCGGCGAGGACGACCTGGTCCGGCTGCTCGCCAAGGTCGAGGCGCTGCGCGCCTTTCTCGCGACCGAGGACGGCGCCAACCTTCTGACCGCGCACCGGCGCGCGAGCAACATCGTGCGCATCGAGGAGAAGCGCGACGGCCGGTCCTACGCCGGCCAGCCGGACGGGCAGCGCCTGCAGGCCAAGGAGGAGCAGATGCTGTTCTTCCGCCTGATGACGGTCGGCGGCGACATCGCCGGTGCCTTGGAGCGGGAAGAGTTCACCGATGCCATGCTGGCGCTGGCCCGGTTGCGCCAGCCGGTCGACGCGTTCTTCGACCGGGTCACGGTCAACGTCGAGGACCCCGAGCTGCGGGTCAACCGCCTCCATCTTCTGGACCAGATCCGCTCGGCTTTGGGGGCGGTCGCCGACTTTTCTCTGATCGAGGACAGCGCAAGCGATGACAGCGACCGTCGGGTGGCGTGATGAGCCAGTGGGTCTATAGCTTCGGCGCCGGCAGTGCCGAGGGCCGCGCGGACATGAAGGGCCTGCTCGGCGGCAAGGGCGCCAATCTCGCCGAGATGAGCCGCCTCGGCCTGCCGGTGCCGCCCGGCTTCACGATCACGACCGAGGTGTGCAGCCACTACTATCAGCATGAGCGGCGCTATCCGGATCAGCTGGCGGAGCAGGCGGCGGCAGCGCTCGCCCGGATCGAGGCCGAGCTCGACGCCCGGCTCGGCGATCCGGAGCGCCCGTTGCTGGTCTCGGTCCGCTCGGGTGCGCCGCTCTCGATGCCGGGCATGATGGATACCGTGCTCAACCTCGGCCTCAACGACCGGACCGTGCGCGGCCTCGCCGCGACCGCGGAGGAGCCGCGCTTCGCCTACGACAGCTATCGTCGCTTCATCCAGATGTACGGCGACGTCGTGCTGGGCGTCGATCACTACCTGTTCGAGGATCAGCTGGAGGATCTGAAGCGGCAGGTCGGCTGCCAGCTCGACACCGGGCTTGGCACCGACGACCTGCTGCGCCTGATCGAGGCCTACCAGGCGATCGTCCAGGAGCAGACCGGGGCGCCTTTCCCGCAGGATGTCCAGGAGCAGCTCTGGGGCGCGATCGGTGCCGTGTTCAGCTCCTGGATGACGCCGCGCGCGGTCACCTACCGGCGCCTGAACGGCATTTCCGAGGCCATGGGCACGGCGGTCAACGTCCAGGCCATGGTGTTCGGCAACCGCGGCGACACGAGCGCCACCGGCGTGGCCTTCACGCGCGATCCGTCGACCGGCGCGAAGGGCTACTACGGCGAGTTCCTGGTCAACGCCCAGGGCGAGGACGTGGTCGCCGGGATCCGTACGCCGCAGGCGCTGACCCGGGCGATGCAGCAGGCGACCGGCGCCACGCTGCCCTCCCTGGAAGAGGTGATGCCGGCGGCCTACGCCGAGCTCGCGCAGGTGTTCGATCGCCTGGAGGCGCACTACCGGGACATGCAGGACATCGAGTTCACGGTCCAGGAGGGCCGGCTCTGGATCCTGCAGACCCGGAGCGGCAAGCGGACCACGCATGCCGCCCTCAAGATCGCGGTCGACATGGCCGAGGAAGGACTGATCGGGCGCGACCAGGCGATCAGCCGGATCAAGCCCGGCTCGCTCGACCAGCTGCTGCATCCCATGCTCGATCCCGATGCGCCCCGCGAGGTGATCGCCAAGGGCCTGCCGGCCTCGCCCGGCGCGGTCTCGGGCAAGATCGTGTTCAGCGCCGACGAGGCCGAGCGCCAGGCGACCGCGGGCGAGGCGGTGATCCTGGTGCGGATCGAGACCTCGCCCGAGGACATCCACGGCATGCACGCGGCCAGGGGCATCGTGACCTCGCGCGGCGGCATGACCAGCCACGCCGCCGTGGTCGCGCGCGGCATGGGCAAACCCTGCGTCTGCGCGGCCTCCGATCTCGCGATCGACTATCGCCGCCAGCGCCTGACCGTGGCGGGCCGCGAGATCGCTGCCGGCGAGGTCATCACGCTCGACGGCGGCGCCGGCACGGTCATGCTCGGCGCCGTGCCGACCGTCGATCCCAAGCTCTCGGGCGACTTCGCGACGCTGATGATTTGGGCCGACGAGCACCGCCGGCTCAAGGTCCGGACCAACGCCGAGACCCCGCTCGACGCGCGTGCGGCGCGCCGGTTCGGCGCCGAGGGCATCGGGCTCTGTCGCACCGAGCACATGTTCTTCGACGATGTGCGCCTCGCCGCGATGCGCGAGATGATCCTCGCCAGCGACACCGCCGGTCGGCGCACGGCGCTCGCGAAAATCTTGCCGATGCAGCGGCAGGACTTCATCGAGCTGTTCCAGATCATGGCCGGCCTGCCGGTCACGATCCGCCTGCTCGACCCGCCGCTGCACGAGTTCCTGCCCCACGAGCCGGAGGAGATCACGGCGCTCGCCAAGGCATCCGGCGTCGACGCCGGGCTCTTGCGCCGGCGGGCCAACGAGCTGCGCGAGGCCAACCCGATGCTCGGGCTGCGCGGCTGCCGGCTGGGCGTGCTGTTCCCCGAGATCTACGAGATGCAGTCGCGCGCGATCTTCGAGGCGGCCGTGGCGGTGGCCGCCGGCTCGGGCGAGACGGTGGTGCCGGAGATCATGGTGCCGCTGGTCGGCATGGCGCGCGAGCTCGAGCTGATCAAGGCCGAGATCGATGCGGTCGCCAAGGAGGTGATGGCCGAGAGCGGCACCCAGCTGACCTATCAGGTCGGGACCATGATCGAGGTGCCGCGGGCCGCGCTGCGCGCCACCGAAATCGCCCGGCATGCGGAGTTCTTCAGCTTCGGCACCAACGATCTGACCCAGATGACGCTCGGCCTGTCGCGCGATGATTCGGCGAAGTTCATGGAGCAGTATCTGCAGCGCGGGATCTTCCCCGCCGACCCCTTCGCGACCCTCGACATCGACGGCGTCGGCGCCCTGATGGCGCTCGCCTGCGAGCGCGGCCGCGCCGGCCGGGCGGACCTGAAGCTCGGCATCTGCGGCGAGCATGGCGGTGATCCCGCGACCATCGCGTTCTGCGAGCGGGTCGGGCTCGACTACGTGTCCTGCTCGCCCTACCGGGTGCCGATCGCTCGCCTGGCGGCGGCGCAGGCCGCCCTCGCGACCGAGCGCGGAACGGCCGACATCGCGTGACCGTGCACGTGACGGGAGGGGTCCGGTCGACGCCGCTGGAGGCGTTGCGCACCGGCGGCAAGCGCGCGATGGCGATGGCGCTGGCCAGGCTCGAGGCGGCGGCCGGCGAGCCGCAGACGCTGGCCCTGCTGGATGCCGCCTATGCCGGCGCGCGAGCGCACGTGATCGGCATCACGGGTCCGCCAGGGGTCGGCAAGTCGAGCCTGGTCTCGCGCCTGATCCGGGCCTACCGGGCCCGCGGGCGGACGGTCGGCGTGATCACGGTCGACCCGTCGTCGCGTAAGAGCGGTGGCGCCTTGCTCGGCGATCGCGCCCGGATCGATTCCGATCCCGAGGATCAGGGCGTGTTCGTGCGCTCGATGGCGGCGCGCGGCCGGCTCGGCGGCCTCGCGGCGCTGACGCCGGCCGCGGTCGTGCTGATGCGCTCGGTCTACGATCAGGTGGTCGTCGAGACGGTCGGCGTCGGCCAGTCCGAGACCGAGGTCGCAGCGGTCGCCGATACGGTCGTGTTCTGCGTCCAGCCGGCCTCGGGCGACAGCCTGCAGTACATGAAGGCGGGCATCGCCGAGATCCCCGACGTCATCGTGGTCACCAAGGCAGATCTCGGCGCGGTCGCGCACAAGGCCCAGAGCGACGTCGCGGCGGCGCTGCAGCTGAATGCCGCCGGCACGGACGACTGGTCGGTGCCGATCCAGCTGTTGAGCTGCCTGGACGGGCAGGGCATCGATGCCCTGATCGAGGCGCTGGCCGAGCACGCGGGGTTTCTCGCGAGCGAGGGCCGGCTCCAGATCCGGCGCGACGCCCAGGCCAAGACCTGGCTTGCCGAGGCGCTGCGCGAGGAGTTCGGCCGCCAAGGCCTGGCGCTCGCCGGGCGCTGGCTCGACGGCCTGACGACGCCGCCCGGCCAGTCGCCGTTCCGCCGGCTGCGCGAGCTCGCGCGCAAGCTGCGCGCGGAGGCCGGCGCCGGTCGCTTCGCCTGGGAAGCGCCTAGAAATTGACCCAGTCGGGCTTGACCGGCCGGACCTCGGTGTCGCCGGCCGAAAGCGGCGTACCGGTCTGCTCGGCCTCCGCGATCCGATCGAGGCGCAGCAGGGCGAGGCCCCGGCCCTCGATGCTGGAGCGCATCTCGCCGGCCTCGAGCTCGCCCAGGCGGATGATCGTGCCCGGCTCCGGCCGCGGGCCCTTCAACACGACCGGCAGCAGCCGCTTGCGCACCAGGCCGCGATGGTGCATGCGCGCGGTCAGCTCCTGGCCGACGAAGCAGCCCTTGGCGAAATCGACCCCGTTCAGCTCCTCAAAGCCGCTCTCGAGCAGGGTCGAGCGCTCGACCACCAGATCCCGGCTGCCGTCCGGCACGCCGAGGGTGAGCCGCAGCTGCTCGTAAGCTTCGGGCTCGAGCTGCGCGAGCCCGAGCTCCGCGAGCGTGCCGCCGATCCGGTCGGGCGGCAGGACGACGCGGACGCCCATCCGGGTCAGGCGCGGGTCGACCAGGACGAAGCCGTCACCCAGCGACCGGCAGGCGCCCGGCCGATCGGGGAGCTCGAAGCGCTCCGCGGCGCCGTCTCCGAGAACAGCCGCGAGCGCGTAGCGCGCGCTCGCATCCTCGAGCTCGACCTTGGACCGCAGGCGATACATCGTGAGCCGCTGCAACAGCGGGCCGAGCCGGGCGCGCTCGGTGTCGAGCAGCAGAGCATCGCCCGCGCGCAGGATGATGAAATCGAACAGGAACTTGCCCTGCGGCGTGAGCAAAGCGCCGTAACCCGCTTGACCGGCGGTGATCCGGTTGAGATCGCTGCTGATGAGTCCCTGCAGGAATGACGTCGCATCGGGGCCGCTCAGCGCGAGCAGGCCGCGCTCGGGTAGCAGCACATAGCCGACGGATGCCATCTCGACGCTCACTCCCCATCCGAGCCGGTTAGAGTTGGTGCGCTTGCCGCAGCTTGCAAGGGGCGTTTTCGAGCTGCAATCCGGCAGAGCGCAGCCGACAGCTGCCTTGCGACCACCGGCAGCGCGAAGCGGTCGCGGACGGTCGCAAGACCCGCCTCGGCGAGCGCCAGCCGGCGCTCCGGCTGATCGAGCAGCATCGCGAGCGCATCGGCCAGCGCCGGCGGTTGGGCGCGCGGCACGATGAGCCCGTCGACGCCGTCGCGGACGATCTCGCGCGGGCCAGCCGCGTCGGTCGCGATCGTCGCCCGCGCATGCGCCATGCCCTCCAGGACGACGATGCCGAACGGCTCCTCCCGCGATGGCACGCAGAAAAGGTCGAGTGCCCCGAAGAAGGCGCGTTTGTCCTCGACCCAGCCGGGAAACCTCACCTGATCGGTCAGGTGACGATGCGCCGCTAACGTCTTGAGCGCCTTTTCTTCCGGGCCGCTACCGCCGATCCGCGCCTCGAACCGGTAGCCCCGCGCCGCGAGGAGGGCGAGCGCGTCGAGCAGATCGGAGAAGCCCTTCCTGGGCACGAAGCGCCCGAGCGCGCCGATCACCGGCAGCGCCGTCCGGATCGGGTGGCCTCACGGCGGCGTCCGGCGGCACGCGCACGAGGTTGGGCACGACTGTGACCCCCTCGGGCGGCTGGCCGGCCGCGAGGAGCGCCTGGCGGAGGTCCTCGGTGGTCGCGAGCACGTGGTCGAGGCCGATCAGCGGGCCGAGGCTGTAGTTCGGCGTGACCCCGACCTGGGTCAGGCCCGCGAGCCGGCGGCGCGCCCGGCGGGCAAGCGAGCTCGCGCGGCGGCCAATCGTGAGGACCAGATCGGGCGTGGTGGCGCGCAGCCAGCCGCGCAGAGCGCGGACCGCGAACGGGTCCCATTCATTGGCATGACGAAGGGTGCCGAGGGTCGCGAGCGGCAGGCGCTCGAGCGCCGGGCGGATCGCGGCCCGGGGGTCGACCAGAGCATGAACCGGGTGGCGCTCGAGCAGCAGCGCCTCGCAGTGGTCGAGCAGCGACTGCTCCAGCCCGCCCTGGCCCGGCGAGAGCATGATGCAGGCAACCGCGGGCCGTTCCGGGCCGGTCATCGCTCGATCCAGAACCGAGGCCAGAACCGAGGCCAGAACCGAGGCCAGAACCGAGGATTGAGATCGCCGTTGCAAGATTTTGTCGGGCTTGGCAATGCTATCGCCCGTCCGGTCAATGTCCAAGCGCCGAGGTCTGGTGCCAACGCATGTCCCTTGCCGCCCCGTTGCCCCCGCCTGAGCTGTCCCTCGGCGCGGTCGCGCTGTTTCTCGATGTCGACGGCACCCTGCTCGAGATCGCGCGCACGCCCGACGCCGTCCGTGTGCCCAGGCGATTGTGCCAGATTCTGGCAGATCTCCAACGGGCAACCGGTGGCGCGCTGGCCCTGGTCAGCGGCCGCGAACTCGCCCAGCTCGACCGGCTGTTCGCGCCGCTTTGCCTGAGCGCCGCCGGCCTGCATGGCCTGGAGCGGCGCAATCTTCGCACCGGCGTGGTGCGGCTGGAGCCGGATCCGGCGGCCCTCGAGGCGGCCCGGCTCCGGCTCGGCGCGTTCGCGGCCGACCACCCGGGGGTGCTGCTCGAGGACAAGGGCCTGACGCTGGCGCTCCACTACCGTAACGCGCCGGCGCAGAAAGGCGCCGCAACCGCAGCAGCCGAGGCCGCGGTTGCGGCCACTCGCGGCGCGCTCGTGCTGCTCCAGGGCAAGATGGTGCTCGAGCTGAAGCCACCCTCCTGCGACAAGGGACAGGCGATCGCCGCCTTCATGGACGAGGCGCCGTTCGCCGGCCGGCAGCCGGTGTTCGCGGGCGACGACGTGACCGACGAAGCGGGCTTCGAGGTCGTCAACCGGCAGGGCGGGGTCACGATCCGGATCGGTGCCGAGCCCGCCCCGAGCGCCGCCAGCTACAGCCACCCTGACGTGCGCGCCATGCAGGCCTGGCTGGCTGGCCTGTTGGGCGCCGGGCCGCCCTGCGCGGGCGAGGCGGCATCGTGAGGTCGCTTGATCTCGGCATGAGCGGTAACTGCGCAGGCACGATCGCCATCGATCGCGAACTGAAATGCGCCCGGCGTCTGTTCCGCTTATCAAGTCCAATGATTTCGGCCAGCCGGAGAACGCTTTCGTCGTTTGGACGTTTCGATAGATCGATGCCCTGATCATCCAGGGCGGGGGAACGGAGGCGTCAAATTGTTCGAGAACCTGCTTTGCCTGACGAAACCACATCGGCCTACTGTTCGAGGACATCGGCCCCGATCGCCGCGAGTTGTGGGCCAAATTCCTACAGGCCTGTGCGCAGGTCGAGGCCATCAATGGCGCGATGAAGCTGAGCAGGGCCTGGGAGGACGTCGTTTGAGTCGGCGGCGCCTCAGGCCGTGAGCCGCCTCGTCGTCGTTTCGAACCGGGTCACGCCCATCTCGGGCAGCCGGGCCGCGACCGCGGGCGGCCTGACGGTAGGCGTGCTGGCGGCCCTGCGCGAGACCGGCGGCATCTGGTTCGGCTGGAGCGGCGAGACCATCGAAGCCGGGACCCCGATCCCCAAGGTGGTCCGCACCGGCAACATCACCTACATCACGATCGATCTGCTGCAGTCGGACTTCGATCGTTACTACGGCGGCTTCGCCAACCGGACGCTCTGGCCGCTGTTCCACTACCGGCTCGATCTCGCGAGCTTCGATCGCGACTGGTATGTCAGCTATCGCCGGGTGAACCAGCTGTTCGCCGAGCAGCTCTACCCCTATCTGCGCGACGACGACCTGATCTGGGTGCACGACTATCACCTGATGCCTCTGGGCGAGGAGCTGCGCCGGCTCGGGGTCAAGTCCCGGCTCGGCTTCTTTTTGCACATCCCGTTTCCGTCGACCGAGGTCTATGTCGCGCTGCCCTGGCACGACCGGCTGATGGAAGCCCTGGTCCAATATGATCTGGTCGGTCTGCAGACCAGCAACGATCTGCGCAACTTCCACGACTATCTCTATCGCGAGGGGGTCGGCTACGCGCTGTCCGACGGCCTCCTCTACGCCTTCGGGCGGACGCTGCGCGCCCAGGATTTCCCGATCGGGATCGACACCGAGGATTTTGCCCGCATGGCGACCTCGACCGAAGCGGTGCGGGCGAGCCAGCGGCTCTCCCGCAGCCTGCTCGGGCGCAAGCTGATCATCGGCGTCGACCGGCTCGACTACACCAAGGGGATCACCGAGCGCCTGCGGGCTTATGAGACGTTGCTGCAGAGCTACCCGCGCCAGCGCGGCCAGGTCACCTTCGTCCAGATCTCGGCGCCCTCGCGCGAGGAGGTGCCCGAATATCTGGAGATGCGCCGTCAGGTCGAGGCCGCTTCGGGCCGGATCAACGGTCTGTTCGGCGAGTTCGACTGGATGCCGCTGCGTTATATCAACCGCGGGTTTACCCGCCGGACGCTCTCCGGCTTCTTCCGCCTGTCGCGGATCGGCCTGGTCACGCCCTTGCGCGACGGCATGAACCTGGTCGCGAAGGAGTATGTCGCGGCCCAGTCCGAGGAAGATCCCGGCGTGCTCGTGCTATCGCGCTTCGCCGGTGCGGCCGACGAGCTGGATGGGGCGGTGATCGTCAATCCGTACGACATCGAGGCGGTCGCCGACGCGCTGCATCGCGGTCTGATCATGCCGCTGGATGAGCGCCAGGATCGCTGGCGCCGGCTGCTCGCACAGATCCAGGAGCGTGACATCGTCTACTGGCGCCAGCGATTCGTCGATGCGCTGGCCCAGGAGTTCGAGCCAACCGAATGACAGGACCGACTTCATCGTCTCAGCCCGTCTTCGGCGGCAACCGCACGGGCGGCGCTTCGTACAGCTCGACCTGGAGCGAGCGGGTGCCGAGCAGGTAGCCATCGGCGCGCCGGCCGGCGGTGCCGTCGACCGGTTGACCCTCCTTCATTCGCGCCTGGGCGCGGGCCACCTGCTCGTGCAGGGCCCGTGAACAGGGCAGGGCATAGGCGCGCGGCGGCGGGTCCGACTGGCCGTCGGCGGCGCCGGGTACCAACCAGAGATAAATCGCGCCATTCGAGCGATTTGACCGATCGGGCTCGTGCACCAACGCAGCATAGAGCTGAAAGCGTTCCGGCGGCGCCGCTTCGGTCGGCCAGCCGAGCATCCGCTCGAGCCCGACGAAGGTCGCGATGACGAAGCCGAGCGCGGCCGTGATCGCCCAGGCCTTGACCGGCCAGCGCCAGGCGCTCCTGAGATTCAGGCTGAGCAGCAGGACGACGAGCACCAGATAGCTGGCCGAAAGACCGAGCACGGCCGCGCCCGATCCAGACCCGCTGCAGGAGGCCGTAGTGCCAGCCCGCGAGGAACGCGACGGCGATCACGGTCCAGAGCAGCAGGCCCTTGAGCAGGAGAAGATGCTTGCCGTCGACGCGCGGGAAGGCACGCTTGCGCAGCCACATGGCGGGCGCTCCAGGCTAAAGGGATTTTCGATCGGGATTCCGTTTTCGACGGCGCTTAGGGTCATACACCCACACGTCGAGCCGAGTAAAGGATTTTGTTCCTTTACCCCATCAATCAGCGCAAGCTCCGCGAGCCGTCATGGCGTTTTCGGCTTCAACGCTCTCGCTCACGGCACCAGGGATTGGCAGCGGAGGGATTGGCAGCGGAGGGATTGGCAGCGGAGGGATTGGCAGCGGGGGGATTGGCAACGGGGGGTGACATAGGCAGGGGGCCCCGCGGTCAACTTTTCGTTAACCATTCGCTGCTAGCGGTTGCGCCGGCTGGTCCATGCGACCGTAGGATTCCGGGCCTTGCGGCGTCGTGAGCGCGGAGATTCCCACGGTCGCATGGACCAACTCAAGGATGGGCTAACGGGCAAAGGTTAATGAGCCACTAACACGTGCCAGGCCAACCGCCCTGGCGGGTTCTGCGTTTTTGGCTGGAGGCGACCTGGTTGCAAGATTATCGGAACGGCAACCGGACGAGCGTGAGCCTGGGGCCGGAGGCGCGCCGCCTGGTGCTGCCCGCATCCACCCAAACTCCAACTGACGATGAGTCACTCGCGGTAGAGCCCGGTTGAGTGGCGGCTGGCGGCCGGCCAACCGGCCATCGCGAGCACAGCACCGACGATCGCCAAAGCTGTCGGGCGAAGAAATTTGTCATAATATATGTTATCGAACTTCGTGCGAGGCGCCCAGCGGGGGCCCTTCGGGCCTCAGTGCGACAGGATCTGGCTCAGGAACAGCTTGGTCCGGTCGGATTCCGGCTGGCTGAAGAACCGCGCCGGCGGGCTCTTCTCGACCACCTCGCCCTGGTCCATGAACACCATCAGATCGGCGACCGAGCGCGCGAAGCCCATCTCGTGGGTCACGCACACCATGGTCATGCCTTCCTCGGCGAGCTCGATCATGACGTCGAGCACTTCCTTGATCATCTCCGGGTCGAGCGCCGAGGTCGGCTCGTCGAACAGCATGATCTTGGGCGTCATGCAGAGCGCGCGCGCGATCGCGACCCGCTGCTGCTGGCCGCCGGACAGCTGGCCCGGGTGCTTGTGCGCCTGCTCCGGAATCCCGACCCGGGCCAACAGCTTCATGGCGGTCGCCTCGGCCTCGGCCTTCGGGGTCTGGCGCACCCAGATCGGCGCGAGCGTCAGGTTCTCGAGCACCGTGAGATGCGGAAACAGGTTGAAGTGCTGGAACACCATGCCGACCTCGCGCCGGATCGCGTCGACGTTGCGCACGTCGTTGGTGAGCTCGATGCCGTCGACCACGATGTGGCCGCGCTGGTGCTCCTCGAGCCGGTTGATGCAGCGGATCATGGTCGACTTGCCGGAGCCCGACGGGCCGCAGATCACGATCCGCTGGCCCTTGCCGACGTCGAGGTTGATGTCCTTGAGGACGTGGAACTGGCCGTACCATTTGTGCACGCCGCGGAGCACGATGATCGGCGCATCGTCGGTGCCCTGCCTCGCCCCGTCTGTGGCCATCTGGTCGCCTCTAGCGCTTGTGTCCGGTGTGCAATTTGCGCTCCACATACATGCTGTAGCGCGACATGCTGAAGCAGAAGATCCAGTAGCCGAGCGCCGCGAACACGTAGCCCTCCCTCGAGAAGCCGATCCAGCTGGCGTCGGTGAGCGCCACCTGGACGCTGCCGAGCAGGTCGAACAGGCCGATGATCAGGACCAGCGTCGTGTCCTTGAACAGGCCGATCAGGGTGTTGACGATGCCCGGGATGACGATCTTGAGCGCCTGCGGCAGGACGATCAGCCCCGTGCTCTTCCAGTAGCTGAGGCCGAGCGCCTGGGCGGCCTCGTACTGGCCTTTGGGGATCGCCTGCAGGCCGCCGCGGACCACCTCCGCCATGTAGGCCGCCGAGAACAGGGCGACCCCGACCAGCGCGCGCAACAGCTTGTCGAAATTGACCCCCGGAGGCAGGAACAGCGGCAGCATCACCGAGGCCATGAACAGCACGGTGATCAGCGGCACGCCGCGCATCACCTCGATGAAGGTGATCGAGACGCCGCGCATGACCGGCATGGCCGAGCGCCGCCCGAGCGCCAAAAGGATGCCGAGCGGCAAGGATGCGACGATGCCGACGGTGGCGATCACCAGGGTCAGGAACAACCCGCCCCAGAGCGAGGTCTCGACCGCAGGCAGGCCGAGCACGCCGCCGCTGAACAGATAGAGCGCGACCACCGGATAACCGACCAGGAGCGCCGCCGCCAAGACGAGCTTGTGGCGAAAGCGCGGCATGAACAAGGGCGCCAGGCCAAGGATCAGAATCAGGACCGCGAGGTTGATCCGCCAGCGCTGATCGGCCGGGTAGAAGCCGTACATGAACTGGCCGAAGCGGGCCTTGATGAACACCCAGCAGGCGCCGCCGGCGACGCAGTCCTCGCGGCTGTCACCGATGAAGTTCGCATCCAGGACTGCCCAGCGGACCAGCGGCGGCAGGGTCTCGTAGATCACCAGCAGGCAGAGGATCGTCAGCGCCGAGTTGAGCGGCGAGCTGAACAGGTTCTGGCGCAGCCAGCCGAGCACGCCGGTATCGCTGCGCGGCGGCGCCAGCACCGCCGCGGTCTCGCTGACGTTCGCCCGGGCCATGGGCTCAGCGCTCCACCAGCGCCCGGCGCCGGTTGTACCAGTTCATCAGCCCCGAGGTCATGAGGCTCAGGCTTAAGTAGACCCCCATGGTCATCGCGATCACCTCGACCGCTTGGCCGGTCTGGTTGAGCACGATCCCGGTGAACACGTTGACGAAGTCGGGATAGCCGATCGCGACCGCGAGCGAGGAGTTCTTGGTCAGATTGAGGTACTGGCTGGTGAGCGGCGGGATGATCACCCGGAGCGCCTGCGGGATGACCACGAGCCGGAGCGTGGGGCTGGGCCTGAGCCCCAGCGCATGCGCCGCCTCGATCTGACCGTGGCTGACCGAGAGGATGCCGGCGCGCACGATCTCGGCGATGAAGGAGGCGGTGTAGAGCGAGAGCGCCAGCGCCAGCGCGACCAGCTCCGGCAGCAGAACCATCCCGCCCTGGAGCTTGAACCGCCCCATCTCGGGGTGATCGAAGGTGATCGGTACCCCGGTCGCGAGCAGGGCCACGAGCGGCACGCCGATCACCAGGCCGAGCACCACCGCAAGCGTGGGAAACGGCCGCCCGCTCGCCTCGCGCCTTTGCCTGGCATAGCGGGCGACGCCGATCGCCACTGCCACCGCCACCAGCAGCGCGAGGACGACCCACCCGAAGCCCGCCCCGATCACGGGTTTGGGGGTGTAAAGGCCGCGGTTGTTGAGGAAGAACAGGCCCAAGAAACTCAGGCTGTCCTTTGGCTGCGGCAGGGTCTGGAGCACGGCAAAGTACCAGAACAGGATCTGCAGCAGGAGCGGCACGTTGCGGATGGTCTCGATGTACACGGTCGCCAGGCGCGCGAGCAGCCAGTTGGTCGAGAGCCGTGCCAGTCCGACCGCGAAGCCGATCAGGGTCGCGAACACGATGCCGATCGCCGCGATCAGGATGGTGTTCAGCAGCCCGACCCAGAACACCTGAGAGTTCGGCGACAGCTGCGTGTATGGGATCAGGGTCTGGGGGATCGCGAAGCCCGCCGGCTTGTGGAGAAAGCCGAACCCGGAGGCGATGCCCTGGCGCTGCAGGTTGGTGATCGTGTTGTGGGCGAGATAGGCGACCAGCAGGGCGACGCCGATCAGGGTCAGGGCCTGGTAGACGATCGCGCGTATCCGTGGATCGTTCCAGGGAGCAGGTTTGGCGGGCTCGGCGCCGAGATATTCGCGCTCTATGGCCATCACGCTCTACGTCTGGCGGGAAGAGCCGCTCGACCGCCCGGGTCACACCTGCCCTCGCCCGCCCTGGTTCGGGCGGTTATCCCGCTCGCCAGCCTCGCCGTTTGGCGGAGCCCGGTCAAGCGATGTTTCTGTCCGTGCAAGACCCACGCCAAACCGCAAGACCCGCGTCCACCGAAGGGCCGCGCTCGGCTCAGAGCGTTCGAAACATGACCAGGGCATCGACATAGCCGAAGCGCGGGTGCAGGAAGGCGCCCGGCAGCCGCCCGACCGTCTCGAAGGCGAGACTCTCCCAAAGCCCTATCGCGCGCTCGTTCGTGCTCACGACGAGATTGAACTGCATGGCCTTGAAGCCGCGTTCGCGGGCACGATGCACAGAGTGCTCGCACATGCGCCGCGCCACGCCGCGCCCGGTCGCATCGCGTGCGGTGACGTAGCCGCAGTTCGCCACGTGCGCGCCGCCGCCTCGCTGATTGGCGCGCAGGTAATAGGTACCGAGCAGCCGCCCTTCGGCCTCGGCGACGAAGGTCTCGCGATCCGGTCCGGTCCAGTAGAGGATCGCATCCGCCTCGCTCATCTGGCGCGCCAGCGCGTAGGTCTCGCCGGCGCGGATCACCGGCTCGAGCGCCCGCCAGATGGCCTCATGATCATGGGGCTGTGCCGGCCGAATCAGCACCGGGGCCTGGTCCTCACCGTCTGGTCGCCTGCGACCTGTGGGCTGAATCGTGACGGGCCGGAGTTCACGCCATCGGGACCCGTCCCAGAACGGGTGCGGTCACGACCAGTGGCATCCGGCTCCGACAGCAGAGCTGCCTCATACCATGACGGCAGGATGCCGTCTGGTCGAGCGGTGATCGGTACCCCGTCGCCGCGCCGCGCCGCACGGGTCAGGCGGCTGGGCGGACGTGAAATCATCACGCGGTCGTGCTACCCACCGGTTGGCGCAACGAACTCAAAGGGGACTGGCACATGCGACGACACCTCGTGCTGACGACGGCTCTGCTCGCCCTGGTCACGGCCGCGCCGGCCGGCGCCTTCGAGCTCGCCATGGCCAAGAAGATGGCCGACGGCTGCGAGGCCAAGGCTGGCCAGGAGGGCTGGAAGATGAACATCGCGGTGGTCGACGACGGCGCCAATCTGGCGCTGTTCCGGCGCATGGACGGCGCCTTCCTGGGCTCCGGCCAGATTGCGCAGTTGAAGGCCCAGAGCTCGGCCAGGCTGCCCTTCCCCACCCGCATGATCGGCGAGATCGCGTACGGCAAGGACGGCAAGCCCCCGACCACGCCCGGCCTCGCCATGGTTCCGGGCATCATGGCGTTCCCGGGTGGCCTGCCGATCAAGCGCGCGGACGGCACGCTCTTGGGCGCGATCGGGGTCAGCGGCGGCACCGCCGACCAGGACGAGATGTGCGCCCAGGCCGGGCTGGACACGGTCGCCGATCAGCTCAAGTAGCCCCTGCCCGACCGGCGGCGCCGGCGGCAGATCGGAGGCCCGGGCGACCCTGCGGGCCGAGCCGGCGCTCGATGCCGACTTGGGAATCGCCCTAGCTGAGCTACCGAAGCTAGTCGAACAGGCGAGCGCGCAGGCGGCGGTAGGCGAGGCCGAAGGCGACCGCCCCGAGCAGGATCAGGTAGCCGATATGGCCGAGGCTCGCGGACAGCTCGAGGTGCTGACCGGCGGTCAGCGGCCGCACCACCTGGATCAGGTGGGTCATCGGCAAGACCCAGGCGATCGGCTGGACGTAGCTCGGAAAGCGGTCGACGCCGAAGAACACGCCCGAGAACACGAACATCGGCGTCACCCAGAAGGTGAAGAAGTAGCTGAAGAACTCCCAGGTCTTGGCATGTGCGGTGGCGGCCAGCCCGCAGGCGGCGAAGGCAAAGCTCGCGATGAAGATCAGCGGCAGGCTCAAAAGTGCGCCCCCGAGCGAGCCGACGCCGCCCCAGATGGCGCCGACCACGAGCACGCAGACCGCCGAGAACAGCGCCTTGGCCGCGGCCCAGACCGCCTCGCCCAGCAACAGCTCCATCAGGCTCACCGGGGTCGCGAGCGTGGCATCCCAGGTCTTGAGCATGTTGAAGCGGGCATAGGAGCCGATCGTGGTCTCGAAGCTGGCCGCGAACATCGCCGAGTAGGCCATCATGCCCGGGACCACGAAGGCGAGGTAGCGCAAGCCCCCCATGTTGTCGATCACCGCGCCGAGGCCGAAACCGAAGGCGAACAGGAACAGAAGCGGATTGGCGACATTGGTGGTCAGCGACGCAAAGATCAGCTTGCGCCAGACCAGGTACTGGCGGCGACAGACCGCGAGCGAATGGGTCGCGATCGCGACGACCTCGGACATCAGTTCTCTCGCAGCTGGCGGCCGGTCAGGCGCAGGAAGACGTCCTCGAGGTTGGCCTGGCGGTGCCAGTAGACCACCTCCTCGGGCAGGTCCTGGATGAAGCTCCTCGGCGTCTCGACGTAGTAGAGGATGGCGTCGCCGATGTCCTCCTGCTCGAAGCGGCCATCGCGAAACCCGGCCGGCAGCGGCTTTTGGACCTCGAACACATGGCCCTTGACGTGGCGGTCGATCAGGTCCCGGGGCGCGCCGCGATCGAGGATCCGGCCCTGATCGATCACGATGATGTCGTCGCAGAGCCGCTCCGCCTCCTCCATGTTGTGGGTGGTGAGCAGCAGGGTCTTGCCCTGTTTCCTCAGATCGAGCAGGCGCTTCCAGATCATCACCCGGGCCTGCGGGTCGAGGCCGGTGGTCGGCTCGTCGAGGATCACGAGCTCCGGGTTGCTGATCAGCGCGCGCGCGATCACCAGACGGCGCTTCATGCCGCCGGACAGCTGGTTGACCCCGCTCTGCGCCCGGTCCCCGAGCTGCAGGAAGGCGAGCAGCGCCGGGATGCGCTCGGCGATCGCCGCCGCCGACAGGCTGAAGTAACGGCCGTAGACCTCGAGGTTCTGGCGCACCGACAGGTCCGGATCGAGGTTGTTGTCCTGAGGCACGAGCCCGATCCGGGCCTTGTGCTCGCGCCGGATCGGCCTGGACCGGCACGCCGAACACCGTGAGCTCGCCGGCAGACGGCGTGGTCAGGCCCATGATCATGCGCATGGTCGTGGTCTTGCCGGCGCCATTGGGCCCGAGCAGGCCGACGCACTGGCCGGGCTCGACCTCGAAGTCGATGCCGCGCACGGCCTGCACCTGGCCGTACGACTTCTCGAGGGCGCGGGCCAGGATCACGGGCAAGGGCGTCATGGAGGCGACGACGGTCCTTCAGGGTGCTGGCCGGAACCTAGCAGCACGCGGCTCGATCGCCTATACTCTCCAATGTGTCCAGGCCGACACGGTGCCGGCGACACGTTGGGCAGGTCAGATGAGCGAACAGGTGGTCGACCTCGATCAGGTGGTGGCCATGTCCGGCCTCGGCGTGCCGGACAGCTACCAGGCGGGGCGAGAGGCTCGGGCGATGCTCCGCCTCGACGAGCTCGACCAAGGCGCAGACGAGGTCGTTCTTCGGGTTCCCGCCGACGTGTCAGCCATGGCGTCGGCGTTCCTCATTGGCCTGCTACAGCCGAGCGCCGAGCGTTTCGGCGACCGTGATCATTTCTTCCAGCACTATCGCGTCGATGCCAATCCATTGCTCGCTTCCCAGATCCGCCGCGCCGTCGAGTACAGCCTGCTGCGCGACACGAAGGCGCTCGTAACCGGCCTCGACGCGGTCATCGTCAAGGAGGACCCGGAGAAGGACAGGCGCTGATGGCGCCGGAATGGGCGGCGGTCGCCGTTGCCCTGTTGGTCGGAGTTCGCAAACCTGGCCCTCACTCTGGGGCTGGACCGTCGCCGTCGACGCGAGCGTACCAACGATCGGGCGGAGATCGAGTTGCAGCGGCGAGCCCGCCAAGCGGTTCAGGTCTTTGAGCAAGATGTCAGTATGCCGTTGCGCAACAGCCTGCACGACCTCGAACGACTGAGCACAATGATCCTCGAAGCTGCCGGTCACACGACCGAGTTGGAGCGGCAGCGCGTCATCAGGCAGATCTTTGAGAACGAGAAGACCCGGGTACTCGCGGCGTTCGACCGCCCGCTGGCCAGCGCAATGCTCTGGTCGCGTGACGCTGGCGACATGTATCGCGCCCGATTGCGCGATCTCGAGCTTCAGATTGATCGGACCTTGGCCGAGCTTGCCAGCAGCGACAACCTCACGACCACGCATCGGATCAGCGAGTTGTCGCGACGACTGTCCGAGGAGGTGCGCGGCTTCAGTACCGCCTGCCGCTTGTGGCTGTACGAGATCTCGGAAGCGTTGGCGGCCGGTCGGCTCCAGCCGCCAGCCCAACGATCCGGGACGCGATCAGGTCGAATAGCGGCCACGCCGGCTCGGCCTGGAGACCTTCAGCGGCCCGACGCGTGAGCGGCCGGCTCGCGTGGCGGTAGCTCCAGGTAGTAGAAGCAGGTCGCCGCGAGGCGGCCGTCCGGGCTTTGCGCGTGCCGCGGCACCTCGCCGAACCTGACGAAGCCGAACGCCCGATAGAGCGTTTCCGCCGGATCGCCGGCGCGGACATCAAGGAGGATGAGGCTTCGGCCCCGGGCTCGGGCCAGGTCGAGCACCGCCGCCATCAGCCGGCGCGCGATGCCCCGGCGCCGGTGGGACCGTAGCACCATCAGCTTCATGAGCTCGGCGCGGTGCCGGCCGTTGGCCCGCGGCTCCAGGTCGAGCTGCACCGAGCCGACCAGCCGGCCGCTCTCGAATGCCGCCAGCAGACGACGCCGGCCGGCCCCGATCGCCGCCGCCACGCTCTGCCAATACGCTAGGGCCTCGGCGGCCTCGAGGGGGGCGAGAAAGCCGATCGAGGCGCCGCCCTCGACCGCATCGCGCAGCAGATCGGCCAATTCGGCGCCGCGCGCCTCGACCTCCGCGGGCTCGAGCGGGCGGACGGCGGTCACGCGGTCGGGCGGGTCCAGGTCGGGCGGCCCTCGATCGGGTAGGCCGGGTCGTTGAAGCCCGGGGTCGAGGGATGGCCCGCGGCCACCAGGCTGTCGACCAGGGCCTCGTCCTCGGCATCGAACCGGTAGTCGAGCGCCGGCAGATAGGCCTCGAGCTGGTCCTGCGTGCGCGGCCCGGCGATCGCCGCGGTGATGAGGCGGTTGTTGAGCACCCAGGCGAACGCGAACTGGATCGGCGTGATCCCCTTGGCCTCGGCATGGTGCTTGATCTCCTTGGCGATCAGGAGCGACTCGCGGCGCCACTCGGTCTGCATCATGCGCATGTCCTGGCGGCCGCCGCGGGTGCCGGCGGGCGGCGGCACGTCCGGGTCGTACTTGCCGGTCAGCACGCCGCGCGCGAGCGGGCTGTAGGGCACGACGCCGAGCCCATAGTAGCCGCAGGCCGGCAGATGCTCGACCTCGGGCATCCGGTTCATGGCGTTGTAGTAGGGCTGGCTGACGATCGGCCGGTCGATGCCGAACCGGTCGCAGAGATTGCAGATCTCGGCAAGCCGCCAGCTGCGGTAGTTGGAGACCCCGAAATAGCGCAGCTTGCCCGCCCGGATCAGGTCGGCGATCGCCCTGACCGTCTCCGCGAGCGGCGTGTCGTGGTCCTCCTTGTGCAGGTACATGATGTCGACCCAGTCGGCGCCGAGGCGGGCGAGCGAGCCCTCGCAGGCCTGGAACACCCAGCGCCGCGACAGCCCGGCCTGGTTCGGCTCCGGGCCCATCGGGTTGCACATCTTGGTCGCCAGCACCCAGTGGTCGCGCTCGGCCTTGATCGCCCGGCCCACGATCTGCTCCGAGCGGCCCTCGGCGTAGGCATCCGCGGTGTCGATGAAGTTGATCCCGGCGTCCCTGGCGCGGGCGATGATCCGGGCCGAGGCCGGCTCGTCGGTCGGCCCGCCGAACATCATCGTGCCGAGGCAGAGCCTTGACACCTTGAGGCCGCTGCGGCCGAGCTTGCGATACTCCATGGTCTCCTTCTCCCCCTTCGAGCGGGTCATGATAGCCGGATCGTCACCGGGCGCGAAGGGACGCCGAGCGCCATGGCCGCGGGCGTGCCGGGGCCAGCCGCAGCACGAAGCGACGCACCTGCCGCATACCACCCCGCTCCGGATAGGGGCGCTCGACCACGCCCTGATCGCTGAACCCCGCCTTCTCGAGCACCCGCACCGAGGCCGGGTTCTCCAGAAAGCTGAACGCCTCGAGCACCCGAAAGCCAAGCGCGGCGGCGTGCGCCGACATCGCGCGCACGCCCTCGGTCGCATAGCCCAGGCCCCAGAAGCTCCGGCCGAGCGCATAGCCGAGCTCGGCGGTCCCGCCGTGGCCGCCGAAGCCGATGCCGCCGACCGCAGCGCGATCCTGGCGCCTGGTCATCAGGAACGAATGGCTGGCCGGGGCGATGTACAGCGCAATCCATTGGCGCAACGCCGTCTCGGTCGGCGGCCAGGGCATCCGCCCGGTCTGCCTGACCGCCTCCCAGTCGCCCGCGAACAGGCGCGCCAGCGCCGGCGCGTCGGCGACCGCAAGCGGTCGCAGCAGGAGGCGTTCGGTCTCGATCCGTATCATACCAGGCCAGCCCGACCACCGCCGGAGCGCTCAGATCCACTTCAGACGCCGCAGCACCACGATCTCGACCATAGCGAGCACCAACAGCAGGACAACCACGATCGCGAACGCCCAGGGCTGCTCGACCCCCGGCATGCCGCCGACGTTGACCCCGAGCAGCCCGGTGATCAGGCTCGGCGGCAGGAGCACGGTCGCGACCACCGTGAGGACGTACATCGTGCGGTTCATCTGGTCCGAGAGGCGCGTGTTGAGCTCGTCCTGGACGACCGTGGCCCGATCGCGCGCGGCATCGAGGTCCTCGACGAAGCGGGTGGTCCGATCGGCGACCTCGCGCAGCACCGCCCGGTCGCCGGCCCCGAGCCAGGGCGCGTGGCTGGCCATCAGCCTGGCCATGACCTCGCGTTGCGGCGCCAGGTAGCGGCGCAGCCCGATCACCTCGCGGCGCAAGCCCGCGATCCCGAGCCTGAGCTCGCCGCCATGCTCCTTCAGGGCCGCCTCCTCGAGGCCGTCGATGCGATCGACCAGCTGGTCGATCACCGGCCCCATGCGGGCGATCAGGCAGTCGCTCAGCATCGCCAGGAACTGCCCGGGGCTGCGCGGCCCGCGGCCCGCGGCCAAGGCCTCGCGCAGATCGTTGATCGCGACCAGGCGGCGGTGGCGCAGGGTCACGATGCGCGCGGGCTCCAGCCAGATCCGGACCGCGACCATGTCCTCGGGATCGGCGCCGGGATTGAGATTGACGCCGCGCAAGGTGACCAGGAGCGCGTCGTCGACCGGCAGCTCGCGCGGCCGCACGTCCTCGACGAGCAGCGCGTCCGCGATCACCGGGTCGAAGCCGCCGTCCGCGCGCAGCCAGCGCTGGCTTTCGTCTCCCGGTCCGGTCCAGATGCACCCAGAGCAGCCCCTGCTCGGGCTCGCCAGCTGCGGATCTCGGGCCAGCCGACCTCGCGGCCACCGCCCTGGCGATCGAGTATCCAGGCACAGATCAGGCCGTTTTCGGCCGCCATGGCTCGGGTCCTCCGCTGCATGAGCCCGCTCGGATGAGCCCGGTCATTCCTCGGCCAGAGCCGCGCGATGGCCGCGCCAGCTCTGGGCCTCGATGAACACCCGTCGGATCTCCGGATAGGCGGATTTGATGCGCCGCTCGAGGTCGCTGATCGCGGCCTCGACCTGGTCGGCCGAGAGGTCGCTCGCGAAGTCGAGGCTGAGGTTCAAGAGCACGTCGTCGGGCCCGAGGTGCACGCTCAGGTGCTCGTTGACCCTGAGGATGCCCGGCTGCGCGGCGACGATCCGCTCGATGCCGCGCCGCACCTCGGGCAGCACGCCCTCGCCGATCAGGAGGCCCTTGCACTCGTAGGCGAGCCAGGCGGCGGTCGCGCCCAGGATCAGCGCGATCCCGATCGACGCGACGCCATCGAGCACCGGCAGCTCGAGCCATTCGCCGAGCCCGATGCCGGCGAGCGCCACGACCAGGCCAAGCAGGGCGGCGCTGTCCTCGAACAGCACCGTGAAGACGGTCGGATCCTTGCTCCGGCGCATCGCCTCGAGATAGCTGCGCTGACCCTTGGTCGCCCGGACCCCGCGGAACGCGAAGGTCCAGCCGACCCCCTCGAACAGCATCGCGATCGCGATCACGACGTAGTTGACGTAGGCGTGGGTCAACGGCTTCGGGTCGTGCAGCCTGTGCAGCCCCTCGTACAGCGAGACCCCGGCGCCGCCGGCGAAGATCAGCAGCGCCACGACGAACGACCAGAAGTACAGCTCGCGCCCGTAGCCGAAGGGATGGCGCTGGTCGGGCGGCCGCGCCGAGCGCCGGAGGCCGTAGAGGAGAAAGCCCTGATTGCCGGTGTCGACCACCGAATGCACCGCCTCGCTCAGCATCGCCGAGCTGCCGGTGACCGCGGCCGCGATGAACTTGGTGAGCGCGATCAGCGCATTGGCGGCGAGCGCCGCATAGATCACGAGCTTCGAGGCGTGGGCCGGCATGGGTCCAACTCTGGATGACCTGCGGATGGCTGGCGGCAAAAATTGCGCAGATCCCTTGTGATTTCAACTCGCGCGTGAAGTGGCGCGGCTGCAACGCTCCAAGCCGCGATTGCACTCGAGCCCGCGCCCGCAAGCAAGCTTAGCGATTTGTTAACCCTGGCAGGCCGATGAGTTCGCGCACCGGCGTCGCCGCCGGCACCAATGGGATCGCAGCGCATGGGCCGGCCGCTCACGAGCATCCTCGTCCTGGCATCGCTCGTTCTGCTCGGCGCCTGCGTCGAGATGGCGCCGAGGTCGTCCCTGCCCTTTCAGGCCGCCGCCGCTCGCCAGGCGCGCTACGCCGCCGAGATGGCGCTCGCGATCAAGGAGGATCGGCGGGACGCGGTCAGCGAGGCCGCGGCCAACGGCCGGATGGTGCTGCCGCAGCTGCCCGAGATCTGGGGCTCGCCCGAGACCGGCCCAAGGCGCGGCCACGCCGCCCTCGACCTCGGTCTGGCGCGGCTCGAGCCGGCCACGGCGAGCGTGCCGCAAGCGATCGGCTGCGCCTCGCCCCGAGGTGCGCCGGCGGGCGGCCCTCTGCCCGCCGATTGCCGCCAGGACGGGCGGGACGGCGGCCTCATCCTGCCGCCGTACGGCTACGCCTCGATCGCCCCCGCGGCGGCCGCCGCCAACCCCTGACCGCGCGCCGGGGCGACGCGCCGCGCCGGCGGTGCAGCGGATCTGGCCCGCGCACCAGCTCCAGCCGCGCCACATCCGCACCTTCAAGCGCTCGAACGGCCCCCGCGGCTGGCGCCCGGGGTCGAGCTTCGGCGGGTGCGCATAGCCCCACTCAACTCCGCCCCGACCAAGTACAATCGTTTTTCCGTGTTGACGGCTGGTTCCGGCGCCGGGCAGCATTGAAAACGCCCGCCGGAGTGGGTCCGAGGGGGCGTTATCGACGAACGCAAGCCTACAGGTCGAAGACCAAACCAACGGCTATGACGCCACCCGTGTCGGGCGCAATTTCATGAAGGCGGGTGAGCACGTCGGCCGATCGCCTGGGCGTGGGCGACACGCCAACCGCAAGATTGGGTGCTGTAAATCAATCCAGCTCTCCACGACGTTCAGGGGCTTGACGGCGCGGCTGTCTGATAGATGAACAATCAGACTTGCGCCGGAGCCGGTGGACGACGTTTGCTGACGGGCTGCCCAACGATCTGCCGGTTTTCTGGCCGCTTCGCAGCGCGCGCAGGTCGCGCTATCTGGTCCGGGCGCGCTGGCCGAGCTTCCGCTGCGCCGGCGCGGCCACCAGCGCGCCTACGCCGCGCGGTTGTCGGGGCACCGCCGCGGCAAGCAGCTCGCTGTTGGCCGCCCTCTTCGGCGCCGGCGCCTGCCGTGGTTCTCGCGTCTCCTGGGCCTCGGCGCGGTCTCGCGTGGGCTCGCGCGGGCTTCGGTGTTCGCCGCCTGGGCTGCGCCGTCGGGGCGTGGGCGCGGCGGCCGCTCGCGCGCGGTCGGCCGCGGCTTTGTCGCGGTCCCGCCGGCGCCGGAGCGGCGCCGGCGGCGGTCAACGCGGGCGGTCGAGGCGGCCGCGCGGCCCGCGGCGCCGTCTGGTCGCGCGCCTGCCGTGGGCCGACGTCTCGGCGCGTGCCTGGCCTGCCGCCGCGTCGCCCCCGGCGCGTCGCGCCGACGCTGTCGGCTGCGGCGGCTCGCGCCGCGCTCGCCCGGCCGCTCACCTGCGCCGCGGCGCGCGCGTCGCGTCGCGTCCCTGTTCGGGCTCGCCAAGCGCTGCGCTCGCACCACCACGCGCCGTCTCGGAGCATCGCCGCCTATCTCGCGTTCGGTTCCGCTTCACCGCCGCACCGCGACCTCAGCCACCGCTTCGCCCCGTCATCCAGCAGCGGTCCGCACCCGCCCGTCACCTACCACACCATCGTCGCCGCGCCGCCTCCTGAGTTTAATTCGACACGGTCGACGATATCGACAAGGAACAACCTATGCAGGCAAGAATCGCGGTCTCATCGTTGCTCACAGCGGCAGCTTGCCTGTACGGAGCTGCGCCGGCCTCGGCGCAGGGCAACACCGGATTCTACCTGGAGGGCAATCTCGGCTATGCCTTCCCTGACTCGTCGATGCGAGCGTGAGCGGCATCGACGGCGAGGTCGAGCTCAAGGACGCGTTCGTCTTCGGCGGTGCTCTGGGCTATCGTTTCCCGTGGGTCCGGCTCGAGCTCAACGGCTCCTACCGCAAGTTCGACACCGACAAGGTCAAGGCTCAGGGCAGAGTGTCAGCGGGAACGGCGACGCCACGGCGGTGGTCGGCCTGTTCAACCTCTATCTCGATCCCGATCTCGGCGTGCCCGTGCATCCCTATCTGGGCGGCGGCATCGGCGGTGCGTATGTCAAGCTCGACACGGGCGACGACACGCCGCTCAGCGTCGACGACGAGGCCGGCGCCTTCGCCTGGAACCTCGCGCCGGCCTCTCCTACGACGTCACGGAGCACGTCACGCTAAGCGCCGGCTACCGCTATCTGCGGATCGAGGGCACCGACTTCTCGGCCAGCGCCGCCGGCGTCGATACGGGCAACGTCGACGTCGACGACGTCACCTCCCACGAGATCCTGGTCGGGCTGCGCTACACCTTCTGAGCGAATGGCTACAGCCTCGACCCAAAACGCCCATCTCAGCGGGCGCCTGACTGAGGCTGGCGCGCGTCCTGCGCGCCGCCGGGCACCGGGTGGTCGCCACCGACCTGGTCGACTATGGCAGCCCAGACCAGGACGCCGCCCGGATCGACTTCCTGCTCGAGCAGCGCGCGCCGGCCGGCATCGAGTGCATCGTCACCAACCCGCCGTTCAAGCTGGCTGCGGCGTTCGCCGAGCACGCGCTCCGACTGTGCCCGCGGGTGGTCATGCTGCTCAAGCTGACGTTCCTGGAGACGAAGCGCCCGACCGGTATCATCAACTCCGGCCAGCTCGCCCGCATCCTGGCTAAGATCCCTCCGGCCCGGTTATGGTGGTCGGTTTTCATCTCGAACCGGATCGAGCTTGATCGAGCTGAAAAGCGATTTCGCCGACCACGTGCGAAGCTCCGGCGCTTCGGCCCGATGTTCCATGGTCCGCGTTCCTCGGAACTAAACTTCGCCATGCTTTTTCCGATCGTTTGGCTCACGCAGATCGACAGATCCGGCTATTGTGTCCCCAGGAGCGGGCATGGGGCTGCTGACACCGGCGAGCGCGCCGGTCGCGTCGCTGCCCGTCGCCGGAGGCCGGGACTTCGCGGCGACGCTGTGCTAAGCAGGATCACGTCGGGGGACGTGGCGGAACCGGTAGACGCATTGGACTTAAAATCCAATGGCCCTCGGGCCGTGCGGGTTCGACTCCCGCCGTCCCTACCAGCGGCACCAAGGGGCTCTGCGCAGATGGCTGACCAGCGGGCTGAGCACATCCAGGGGGCTGACCAACCCCAGGGGGCCGAGACGACCGGAACAATCCGGACCGTCGCCGAGGCCTATCTCGTGCTGCTCAAGGCGCGCGGCGTCGACTGGCTGTTCGCCAACGCCGGCACCGACTTCGCGCCGGTGATCGAAGCCTTCTCGCGTGGCGCCACCGCCGGGCTCGCGATGCCCGAGCCGCTCGCCGCCCCGCACGAGACGGTCGCGGTCGGCATGGCGCACGGCTACTACCTCGCCTCGGGCCGGCCGCAGGCGGTCATGGTCCACGTCAACGTCGGCATGGCGAACGCGCTCATGGGCCTGCTCAACGCCGCGCGCGAGGACGTGCCGATCCTGTTCACCTCCGGGCGCACCCCGATCACCGAATCCGGCCGGCTCGGCTCGCGCGACCTGCCGATCCACTGGGGCCAGGAGATGCGCGACCAGGGCGCCATGCTGCGCGAATACGTCAAGTGGGACTACGAGCTCCGCTACGGCGATCAGATCGAGAAGATCCTCGATCGCGCGCTCGCGATCGCGATGACCCCGCCGCGCGGCCCGGTCTATCTGAGCCTGCCGCGCGAGGCGCTGGCGGCGCCCTTGTCCGACTTCGCTTTCAGCGCGACCCCGCGCCTGAGCCCGGCGGCGACCCCCGCGCCCGCCCCCGAGGGGATCGCCGAGGCGGCAGCCATCCTCGCCCGGGCGAAGCGGCCTTTGATCATCTGCGGCCGCGGCGACGGCACCGAGCGCAGTTTTTCCGCGCTCGCCGACTTCGCCGCGCGCTTCGCGATGCCGGTGGTCGAGTTCTGGCCGTCGCGCCTGTCGCTCGCGACCGACCACCCGCTGCACGCGGGCTTCGACGTCGGCCCGTGGCTGCCCGAGGCGGACGCCGTCCTGGTGCTCGACGCCATGGTGCCCTGGCTGCCCCAGCGCCATCAGCTGCCCGACGGCTGCCCGGTGATCCAGGTCGGCCCCGACCCGCTTTTCTCCACGCTGCCGATGCGGACCTTCCCGGCGACGGTCGCGATCGCCGCCGGCATCGGCGCGACCCTCGAGGCGCTGAGCGCCGCGCTCGAGGCCGCGGGCGGCATCCAAGGCGTCGAGCCGCGCCGCGCGCAGATCCTCGCGCGCAACCGCGAGCGGCGCGAAGTGCTTGCCGCGGCGGCCGAGGCCGGCGCAGGGCGAGCCCATGACCGCGGCCTGGATCAGCCGTTGCCTGGACCAGGCCAAGGGCGCGGATGCCATGGTCTTCAACGAGCTCGGCTGCGATCCGGCCCAGCTCAGCTTCGAGCACCCCGGCTGCTACTTCAGCCATTCGCTGGCGGGCGGCCTCGGCTGGGGCCTGCCGGCAGCGCTCGGCGCCCAGCTCGCCTGCCCCGAGCGCCTCGTGATCGCCGCCGTGGGCGATGGCTCCTACATGTTCGCGAACCCGGTCGCCTGCCACCAGCTGGCCGAAGCCCAGGGCCTGCCGGTCCTGACCTTGGTCTTCAACAACGGCGTCTGGAACGCGGTCCGCAAATCGACCGCCGCGGTCTACCCCGAGGGCCACGCCGTGCGCAGCAACCGCATGCCGCTCTCCTCCCTCGAGCCCTCGCCCCGCTACGAGATGATCGTCGAAGCCAGCGGCGGCTACGGCGAGCGGGTCGAGACCGCAGCCGCCCTGCCCGCCGCCCTCGATCGCGCCCTCCACGTCATCCGCACCGAACGCCGCCAGGCCCTCCTCAACGTCATCTGCCAATAGGCAGCGAGGCGCTGCACCCCGAACTTAACCAACGTTTGGTGCCGACGAGGCCCTCGAGCTCTCGGAACGCGTCGACCGTATCAGCGATTCTGTTGCTGGCTTCGGGCGTCACCCTGTTCGGC
>CAVTFM010000035.1:0-41207 GCA_963733965.1 uncultured Alphaproteobacteria bacterium | reverse complement strand
TCGGGCTATCGGGCGAGGCTCAGGAGCTGCGAGGAGAGCAACTGGCCGCGGGCGAGCACGTCCAGGATCGTGGCGCGATCGAGGCCCCAGCAATCGCGCAGGCGCAGCCCCCAGCGCGTGCGAAGGTGTGCGAGCAGGTAGAGCAGGGAAACGACGTTCGCGATCACGAGAGCGGCCGGCACGCCCTCGAGGCCAAACGATCTCGCGAGCGGCCAGACAGCGAGGGCGAAGACGGCGAGCGTCGTGCTTTCCGCCACGATCCGCGGGCGCCAGTCGCCGGTGCCGCAGAGGCCATTGGTGATGACCTGGCGGAGCGCGGTCGGCACGTAGCCGAGAAGCAGGACGATGCAGATGCCGGTCGCGCCCGCGTAGGCGTGGCCGAACAGGAAGGGCACCAGCCACGGGCAGAGCAGGAGGAGGGCCATGGTGCCGGTCGTGAGGAGCAGCATGGCGTAGCGCAGGGTCTGGCTCAGGATCTGCCGCCGGGCCTCGATGCTGCCGGCGGCGGCGAGGCGGGGCAGCAGGATCACGTTGAAGCCCGCGGCGACGACGCTGAGGCCGGCGCCAGCGAGCGTGGCCGCGACGACGTAGAGCCCGAGGCTCGCGTCGTCCCAGAAGGTGAGCACGACGAAGCGATCGGCCTGGGCGAACAGGGCGGCCAGCAGGGCGGCCCCATGGAAGCGGGTGCCGAGCGCCAGGAGCGCACGCGCCTCGGATACCGAAGGCCGGACGCGCAGGACATGGCGGGCCTGATAGAGCCGGACGAGGGCGGTGACCGCCGTGCCGAGCCAGGTCGCCCCGACGAACGCCGCGACGCTGACCGCGCCCAGCGCCCAGAGGGTCAGCAGGCTCGCGAGGTAGACGTAGGACGGCAGGAGGCGCACGAGGTTGTAGCGGGTGAACCGCATGTCGCCCTGGTCGATGGCGAGCAGGGTCAGGCCCACGAACTGGAACGGCAGAAAGGCGAGCAGATAGAGCTGGGCGAGCGCGCCCGTGGTTGCGCGCGGCAGCAGGATCGGCAGGGCCACAGCGCCGAGGAGGCCGCAGACGGCGGCGAGGCCCAGGGCCAGCCAGGCACCGGTCGCGGCGATGGACTGCCGGGCGGCGCTTGGCCGGCCGCGCCGGTAGATGATGGCGCCGGGCAGGCTCAGGAGCCCGAGGGAGGCGATCAGCTGCGGCCAGAAGAGGATGGCCGCGAGGGCACCCCGGCCCTCGGGGGCCAGGAGCCGGGCCGAGAGGATGCCGGTCGCGATGCCGCAGAGCATGATGGCAGCGCTGGCGGCGACGGTGCCGAGCCAGGCGTGCGACAGGCGCGCGGCGAGGCCGGCAGGCTGCATCGCAGCCCCCGGTCGGCCGGCTGCGAGCGCCGAAGCATTGCCAGATCCCAGCATCAGGGACGCGCGACGCTCGTCGCGCCCTGCGGTGGCCACACCCGGGCAGGTGCGGCGCCGGGCGCCAGGGCGTAGCGCCAGGCGAGCCATGCGGGCAGCGCGGTCTCCAGAAAGCGAAACGCCATGGCCTCCAGGGTCTGCATGACCAGGTACGCAGACAGGGCGAACATGAGGCAGTAGAGCGTGGTCCACAGGCCGCCCTGCGCCGACCGCGCGGCGCCAGACCCGGCCGTACCACCAGCCGAAGGCGAAGAGCACGGGGAAGGCGCCGAGCCAGACCTCGATCCACATGTCGGCGATGATGCCGGGCGCGGCGCCTCGGGACCCCGCCCAGCCGAGGGTGGAGTGGAAGGCAGAACCGCCGGTGCCCAGGTTCACCTCCATGTCGGGCACGCCGAGCATGGCCGACGCGTTCTGGTACTTCGACGGCCAGAGGAAGCGGGGGATCGGCCGCACGAAGAATTCGACGAGGTAGCGGCGGCCCCACCAATATTCCCCGGTGCGGTCGGCGTTGAGGATGGTGCCGGCGCCGTAGACGAACTCGTTGCCCGAGCTGGCCTTGCCGACGAGCAGGTCGGTGTCGAACCGGAAGTCGGAGCCGAGATAGATCTGGCTGCGGTTGCCGACCAGCAACAGCATGAGGCAGCCGAGCAGGAGGCCGCCGCCGAGGACGGCGACCAGGCGCGGGCGGCGGCCGCTGAGGAAGCACCAGCCGACCACCAGGACGGCTGTCGCCATGAAGGTGGGGCCGCGGCGCGCGCCGAGCAGGCCTTGGATCAGCCAGGGGCTGATGAAGAGGATCACCCAGGCCCAGTCGATGGCGGACGGCCGGCGGCCGCTGCGCGCCGCGAGCAGGAGCAGCAGGGCTGCGATGGTGAGGAACTGCAGGTCGCGGATGTAGCCGCTGTCGGCCCAGACGCCGCCATAGGCGCGCCCGTAGGCGGCGCTCAGGCCGCCGACGTGGGCGAGCATGTAGGCGTAGGCGGCAAGGCCGACGCAGCCGAGAACGAGCGCGGCGTGGGCCAGGCGCCGGCCGACGGCGGGCGGCAGCGGGTCCGGCGGCGACCGGTGCCGGACCGCCGCCGGTCCGCTGCCCAAGAGGATGCCGGCGCAGAGGCAGAAGCGTGCCGATCAGATTGAGGGTCTGGACGTAGACGAGGTCGCGATCGTTGAGGAAGCCGCCCAGCTGGTGGGGCTGCCCGAGGGTCAGCATGACCGGCAGGGCCGAATAGAGAAAGATCAGCATCGGACCGATGTAGAGCATCGGGTGGAACGGGTCGCGATGCTGATGCCACGCGAAGAAGACGAAGAAGATCACGATCAGGCCGGTGAGGTAGGCAAGGAGGGCGAAGGTCATGGGCTCGGACTGCTAAAGGGCGCCCAACCGGTCCGTCAGCCGCGCGCCACCACGTGCTGGCCCAGCACCAACGCGTCCATGCGCGTGCGCAGGAAGCAGTCGATCGCCTCTTCGCGGCCGGCAGACCACCGGCTCGTTCTCGTTGAACGAGGTGTTGAGGACGATCGGCACGCCGGTGAGCGTCGCCGAAGCTCTCGATCAGGCGGTAGTAGAGCGGGTTCTGGTCGCGCCGCGACGGTCTGCAGGCGGCCCGAGCCGTTGACGTGGGTGACCGCCGGGATGCGCGGGCGCTTCTCGGTCCCGGATCTGGTAGACCTGGAGCATGAAGGGGACGTCGTAGTCGGTCTCGAACCACTCGGCCACGCGCTCGCGCAGGATCGCGGGCGCGAACGGGCGGAAGGATTCCCGGCGCTTGATCTTGGCATTCAGGATGGCCTTCATGTCGGGCCGGCGCGGATCGCAGAGGATCGAGCGGTTGCCGAGCGCGCGCGGGCCCCATTCCATGCGGCCCTGGAACCAGCCGACGACCTCGCCCGCGGCGATGCGGTCGGCGGTGCGCCGGCAGAGCTGCCTCGCATCGTCGATGCGGCTCAGCGTGCAGCCGGCGGCGGCGAAGGCCGCGCGGTGGCGGTCGAGCTCGAGCTCGAGGGTGCCGTTCACGAAGGCGGGCCCCAGATAGGCGTGCTCCATGACGTAGCCGCGCGGCCGGCCGAGGTCTGGTGCCAGACCGCGAAGGCGGCGCCGATCGCGCCGCCGGCGTCGCCCGCGGCGGCCTGGACGTAGAGGTCGGTGAACGGGGTCGCTCGAAGATCTTGCCGTTCGCGACCGAGTTCAGGGCGCAGCCGCCGGCGAGGCAGAGCGCCCGCTCGCCGGTCGTCGCGTGCAGGCGGTTGAGGAGGTGGAAGAAGGCCTCCTCGTACATGGCCTGGAGGGAGGCGGCGATGTTCTTGTGGTGGGGCGTGATCAGCGGTCGCCCGGCGCGCGCGGCGGGCCGAGGAGCTCGCACATGGCGTCGGTGAAGATGCGCTCGACCTGCGGCGCGCCGCCGTCCCAGACCATGGTCACGCCCTCGGCGTGGTGACGGAAGCAGTCGAGGTCGAGCACGGTAGCCGCCGTCGGGCAGGAGCTGGACGATCCGGCGCATGGCGGCCGATCTCGGTCGGCTTGCCGTAGGGGGCGAGGCCCATGACCTTGTACTCGTCGCCGTAGTCGGGGAAGCCCAGGAGCTGGGTCACCGCCTGATAGAAGAGGCCGAGCGAGTGCGGAAAGTGGACCCGGCCGTGCACGTCGATCCGGGGCCGCGCCGGCGCCAGGTGGCGCTGGCGAAGTCGCCGAAGCCGTCGATCGAGAGCACCACGGCGCGCTCGAACGGCGAGACGAGAAGGCGCTGGCGAGATGGGCCAGATGGTGCTCGACGTTGTGGAAGCGCGCCTTGAGCCTGGCGGGATCGGCGCCGAAGGCGGCGGCGAGCAGGCCGGCCGGGCTCCGGACCCGGGCCGCGTTCTTCAGGCGCCGCTGATCAGCTCGAGGCTGGCGGTTGCCGGCGCTGAATAGGGCCTTTTTGAGCAGGTTCGCCCTGGGATCACGGTGATCGCACTGGTCGAGGTCGTGGACCGAGACGCGGGCTTCGTCCAGGCAGTAGCGGATGGCCTCGGTGGGGAAGCCGGCCCAGTGTTTGATGCGGCGAAACCGCTCCTCCTCGGCCGCGGCGACGATCTCGCCGTCGCGCAGGAGGCGGCGGCGGATCGGCGTGGAGCGTGGGGCGAGGATGAGCACGGACGTCGTCATCGGGCGGTCGCCGCCCGGGGTCCGAGCACGTCGGCGCTGAGATCCGCCGCCGGGGCGTAGGTGGCGCCGGCCGCGTGCAGGCAGGCGAGCCAGGCATCGAGGCTCGCCTGCTTGCTGAAGCGGGTCTCGTACGCCCGGCGGGCGTTGGCGCCCATCTGCGCGAGGCGCTCCGGTCGCGTGCGCAAAGCGCGGATCTCGGCGGCGAGCTCGGCGATCCGGGTCGGCGCGGCGACCAGGCCGGCGTCGTGCTCGCGCACCAGGCGGGCGGCATCGCCGTGCTCATCGCCGATGAAGGCGACCGGCCGGCCGGCGGCGAGGATGCCGTAGAGCTTGCTCGGCATCACCAGCCCCTCGCAGGCGGGCTTGAGGCTGACCAGGTGGAGGTCGGGCGCGGTCAGGCTCTGGCCCAGGCGCGCGCGCGGCTGGTAGGGCCGGAAGCGGACGTTGGCGATGCCGCGCTCGGCGAACAGGTCGCGGAGCTCGTGGTAGCCGTCGCCGGCGCCGATGAACAGGGTGAGGATGTCCGGCTCGCCCTTGAGCGCGCTCATCAGGGCGACCAGGCTCGGGGTGTCGTGGACCCGGCCGAGGTTGCCCGAGTAGCCGAGCACGAACCGGCCGGCGAGGTGCCACTCGCGGTGGAGCAGGTTGTGCTGGTGGGCGAGCGGGCGGATGCGCTCGCCGTCGGCCCAGTTGTGGATGATCGCCAGGCGTTGGGCCGGGATGCCCTCGGCCCGGAGCCGCTCGGCCATGGCCGGGCAGAGGACGACGTTGGTGGCGGCGGCCGCGAGCGAGCGGTTGCGCAGCCAGCGCAGGACCCGTCCTGCCGGCCCGCGGGCGAAGCCGAGGCCGAGCGCGGCCGCGGTCTCGGGGAACAGATCCTGGCACCAGTTGACCAGGGTGGCGCCGCGCAGGCGCCCGACCAGCCACCCGGCCAGGGAGATCAGGGGCGGGTCGGTCTCGACCAGGATGACGTCGCCCTTGCGGGCGGTCGCCAGCAGCGCGAGGAAGGCGCCGGCGTAGAAGCTCGCGTCGTCCACGATCCGGCCGGGCAGGCTCGCGCGCCCGAAGTGGCTGGTGCGCAGCCGGCGGACCTCGGCGCCGCCGAAGCGGTCTCTGGCCGGCAGCAGGGTGGCGGGATCGTCATAGAGCTGGCGCCCGGTGAGGACCCGGACCAGGCAGCCACAGCGATCGAGCGCCTCGACCAGGTCCGCGAGCAGCTGCGCGGTCGCCGAGTGGTCGGGATGGAAGTACCGGTTGACGACCAGGAGCCGCCGCTGGTGGCGGGCCCGCGGCGAACCGGGCGCCAGGGACGCGGCCCCGGGGTCGCGCTCGACGCCGGTGAGGCCTGCCGCCCCGGCTTCGGCCAGCGCTGCGGGCTGGACCTGCTCGCCGAACAGGATCGTGCTGATCGTCCGCCCGACGATGCGCAGGTCGAGCCCGAGGCTGGCATGCTGGACGTACCACAGGTCCAGCGCCAGCTTCTGCGCGGCCGCAAGCTTGTGCCCGCCGTTGACCTGCGCCCAGCCGGTGATGCCCGGGCGCACGGCGGCGCGTCGGGCGAAGTTCTGCGGCAGGTCCCGGGGCAGGAGCGGCCGGGGCCCGATCAGCGACATGTCGCCGATCAGCACGTTGACCAGTTGCGGCAGCTCGTCGAGCCGGGCGCGACGCAGGAATTGACCGAGGTTCGTGGTCCGCTCGCAATCCGGCAGCAGCGCTCCGGACTGGTCGTAGGCGCGCCGCATGCTCCTGAACTTGTACAAGGTGAACGGGCGCAGCTCCCTGCCCGGACGGATCTGGCGGAACAGCAGGGGCGGCCCGAGGTCGACCAGGACGGCGAGGGCCACCAGCGCGAGCAGGGGCGAGAGGGCGACCAGCGCGACCGCGCTGCCGACGACGTCGACGAAGCGCCGGAGGCGCTCGTAGCTGCCTGGCAGGTCGGCGGTGACCGGTGGCGGCGCGCTCGGCGGCAGGACCGAGATCCCGATGACATCGTGCAGATAGTCGATCTGCAGGCCGTGGCGCGCCTGCGCCGCCTCGAGGCAGGCCCGGGTTTCCTGGGTCAGGCTGATGCGGCCGGCGGTCACGATCATGCGCTGGGGCGAGATGCCGCATGCCGCGAGGTCGATCAGGACGCGATCGAGCTCGCGACCGTGGCCGAGCACGGGAATCTGGCCGATGTACCGGCCGACCCGGTCGCCGACGTCGTCGACGATCCCGACCACGCGCAGCGCCGAGAGGGGCCCCGACTGCACGGCGTGGATGAAGACCGAGGTCATCGGGTTGCAGCCGTACATCAGCACGGGGACCTTGGCGCCCGGTGCCGGCAGGGCGGTCCCGGCTGACCGGCCCGCTTTGATCGACCGGTAGGCAAGGCGCGACGCGCTCAGGATCACGATCAACATGAACCATTGCATCGGCAGAATTGGCAGGGGCAGCAGCGCCTCGACGATCAGCATGGGCGGGATCAGCGCCACGGTCAGCCACGACGACGCTCGGACAATGGCGATCAGATCCGAGATTGACGTGTAGCTCCAGACGCGGCGGTGCAGGCCGCACAGGTAATACGTGGTGCCGGCGGTCAGCACCATCTCTGGCATCACCTGGGCAACCGCCTCGAGCTGCATCGGTTCTGACGTGTTGACGTCATAGAGCAGGCAGGCGAAAGAAAAACAGAAGACCGACACGGCAGTGTCGTAGCACAATATCACGGCCGAGCGGCGAAAACTCTGTGGCATGATCGGGTCTGCGCTCCTTGGCGATGGCTGCCTGGTTCCGCCGTATTGATCATCTCAATCGTAATAGTAGCGGCTATATTTCGAAAAGTACTGACCGGCATCGCCATAGGCGTAGTAGGCATGGCGCCTCATATCGACGTTGTTGAACGCCGCGCCGACCACATTGGCCGAGACGTCGCTAAGCTCCTTGAGCGCCGACTGCGCGGCGTCGCGTTTGGTGCTCTGCCATCGGATGACGAACAGCACCGCGTCGACGCAGCGTGCCAGGACCTTCACGTCGGCGACGCCAAGTACCGGCGGGGTGTCGACAATGATGCAGTCGTAGATGCCGCGGGCCTCCTCGAGCAGCAGTTGCAGGCGGTCTGCAGCCAGGAACGGCACGGGGCTGCGGTGACCTTGAGCGACCGGCAGCACGTCGACGCCGCTGTCCGAGTGGGATTGGACCACGTCGCGGAACTGGCGGGAGTTGTCGGCGATCAGCTCCAAAACCCCGATCTCCGCCGGCATGCCAAGTCGCCGGCCGACCGCCGGCTGCCGCAGATCGAGGTCGACGAGCAGGGTTTTCTGCCGGAGCTGAGCGGCGCACATGGCGAGGCTGATGGCCAGTGACGTCTTGCCTTCGCCGGGCAGTGCCGAGGTCACGAGGATGACCTGTGGCGGCGCGGCCGCGTCGGCCAGGCGCAGCTGGGTGTAGACGGTGCGGACGCCCTCGGCATAGGCCGAGCCTGGCTTGCTGCCGAGGTAACCGCTCAAGTTGGGATCTGCGTCCTGGACCGCCGGGACCAGACCGAGCGCCTTCACCCCGAGCAGCTCTTCCACCTGGCGGCGGGTGCGCAAGGAGCTGTCCATCTGCTCCAGCACCATGGCCAGGGTCGAGCCGATAAAGAGCGATCCCGTGAACCCGATGATCGCGAAAAACAGGGGCGAGCGCGAGCTCGGCACGAGCGGCACCTGGGCCGGTGAAACCACCCGCGCGTCGGCTTCGATCAGTTGTTCCTGCAGCTCCGTTTCTTTCACGCGGACCAGGAAGCTTTCGTAGAGGGTGCGGTTGGCGGCGGCCTCGCGTTCAAGCTCCCGAAGCTGGACTTCGGCCGGACCGCTCAGCGCCGACTGGCTCTTCGCCTCCTTGAGGCTTTCCTGGAACGCGTCCTCTCGGGAGCGGGCGACCGCGGCCTCGTTCTCGAGGCCACGGATTGCGCTGTCGATCTCCCGTTGGGTCCGCTCGGCGACCCTTGCCTTCTCTGCCTGGAGCTCCTGGATGCGCGGGTGCTGTTCCCCGTAGACCCCGGACAGCTCCGCCTCGCTGCGCAACAGGTCGAGCTCCTGCTCGCGCAGACTCATGATCATCGGCGACGACAGCACCCCGGCCAGCAGCTCGTAGTCGCCCTTGCCACGAAGTTGAATGACCCGCTGCAACGCCGCCTCCTTCGAGGTGCGGTCGGCGTGGGCGTCGATCAATTCCGTGGTGAGGGCCGCGACCAGCTGGACGTCGAGCTGGCCGCCTCCGGATTCGGTGAGATCGTGAGCGGCACGAAACTGCTCGATCGTCCGCTCCGAATCCATGACCCGCAGGCGCAGGCCCGCGACCTGGTCCGTGAGCCAGGTCTTGGCATGCCTGGTCTCCGCCAGCTTCTGGTCGAGCTGGCTGTCGACGTAGGCTTTGGCGATGCCGTCGGCGAGCAGCGCCGCCCGGCTGGGATCGGTCGATGTGTAACTGATGGTGAGGATGTTGGAATCGCCCGATTGGAAGACCTCCAGACCGCCGCTCAGCACGGCGATGGCGTTCTCGCGAAATGCGATCGCGTCCGGCTGCTCGTCATCGTTCGGCCCATGGTCCGCCGGCGCCGCAATCGGCTGGTTGCCTGCGAGCACCGATGCAAGGGCGCCGGACTCCTGCTCGGGGAAAATCAAAGACGGATTGGCCTTGAGGTCGAGACGATCGACCGCACGCGCCAGATTCTCATGGGAGCTGATGAATTTGATCTCGGTTTCGAGGTCGCGAGGGCTGGCCGAAAGCCCCTGCGCCACCTGCTGGAGGTCGACGATCCGGTTCTCCTGCGGCTGGATCATGACCAGCGCGGTAGCGGTATAGGTCTTGCTTTTCAGCAGCCCGATCGCCACCGCCACGGCGGTCGTGACCAGCACGACCCACAGAATCGCCCGCTGCCGGCGCCACAGGACTCGGAGCAGATCGCCCAGCGGAACCTCGCCCGGCGGAGGAATGTTCTGCGCGAAATGAAATCGATCCGTCACCGACACGGCGTCTGATCCTCCGAAAGATCGTTGGATATCAAGGCGACCGGGTACTGGAGACCTTGGGTTGGGGGTGGAGCCGCCGGGCGCCGCCGATCCCGGCCTGGCGCTCGGCGTCGGTTCTGAGCGCGTCGGGCCGGCGTCGATCCATGCCCCAGGCGGTCAAGCCGGGCTCGCGCCGTTGACCGGAGCGCAAGCCCTTTGCGGGGCCATCGAGGAGCAGACAGACGCTGCCGGATCCGGCCCGATCGCGGTTCGCGCGCATCTGACATTGGCCCCGCGGCGGCGCGCTCGACCCGCTGGCCACGACCCGGCGCAAGGGCGGCCGGCCGGCGATGGTCATGGCACCATCGGCGATAGCACGCGTGCTCAACCCCGGGCGAACAGCTCAACCGCCAAGTCCTGAAGAGCCTCGGTCTGCCCCTCCGCCTCCAAGGCTTCCTCCACGATCAGGTCAATTTTCAGCAATCGCGACCGTGACGCGCCGGCAGCTTAAACGCATAGCGCGTGCCTTTGCAAGGCCGGTATCGACCTAAGGTAGGGCAAAAAAGCTTGGGTCAGGGCAAACGGGGCTGGGAGGCCCCGGTCGCGTTTTTCGTGGGTACCGCCGCGGGTCCCGGTCACCAGGCTGCAGGTCGTGGCGTCAAGCCCGGCCAGGGGCGCGCCTGCAGGCCCGCGGCTCCTCGTCGAGGCGTCGGCACCGCGCGGCCCCACCCCCTCATCCGGCATCTCTCGTCGATCGGAGATGGCCGCTGAACCGGCCTCGCGCCTTGCGCTGCAGCCGCTCGCGGGGGATCCATGGGAGATCCATGAACGCAGGTCGTTGCCCGGTTCGACGCGCTCGCCGACAGGGGTGCGATTTTGTTTCGAGGGGGATATAATGCGCGCCGTCCAAGTCCGGTCCACGTGGCGAACATCCTTTGACCATGCTCGTCGAACCGCCCGCCCCGCCCCGCCGGCAGCTGTCGGCGATCCTGTTCGCGGACGTGCACGGCTACAGCAGGCTCATGAGCCGGAACGAGGATCGCACCTACCAGCGGGTCAACCAGGCCATCCGGCTGATCAAGTCGTTGATGGCCGACTACGGCGGCCGCGTGGAGCAGGTCAGCGGCGACGGCGTGCTCGCCTTGTTCGATAGCGCGGCCCGGGCCCTGCATTTCGCGGTCGCGATCCAGCGCGAGTTCCGCAACGACGTGGTGTGGCACGCCGAGGACGCGCCGATCGCCTTCCGGATCGGGATCAACGTCGGCGAGGTGCTGGTCGGCGACGAAGCCAACGTCCAGGGTCATAGCATCAACGTCGCGGCCCGGATTCAGGCGCTCGCCCGGCCGGGCGGCATCTGCATCACCGAGGCCGTCCAGCGCGCGGTCCATGACACGCTGGGCCTGGAGATCCGTCCGCTCGGGCCGCAGACCCTGAAGAACATCAGCGACCCGGTGGAGGTCTTCGCGATCGAGGTCAACGGCGCGCAGGCGCCGGTCTCGGTCGAGCTGCCGGGCCGGCGGAGCGCGATCATCGATCCCTTCACGGAGGCGTCGGTCGCGGTCCTGCCGGTGGCCAACCAGTCCCACGATCCCCGCGACAGCCATCTCTGCGATGGCTTCACGGGCGACCTGATCACCAACCTGTCCCGCTTTCGCGATCTCCGGGTGATCGCGCGGCATTCGGCATTTCTGTTCAAGGACCGAGAGCTCGAGTCCTCGCAGGTCGCGGGCCGGCTGGGGGTCCGCTACCTCGTCACGGGCGGTCTGCAACGTTCCGGACGCAAGCTTCGCCTCCGGATCCAGCTCACCGAGGCGGCGACCGATCGCGTGATCTGGTCGGATCGGTACGACGGCAACCTGGGTGACCTGTTCGCATTCCAGGATGACGTCACCGCGATGGTCTCAGCTCGCCTGGCGGTCCAGATCAGCGCCGTGGAGCAACGCCGCCTGCTCGCGGACCAACCGCCGGAACTGCATGCCTACGGGTTGATGCTGCGTGGCCAGGATCTGAGCCTTTGCTATCGCAAGGACAGCAATCTCCACGCGCGGCGTCTGTTCGAGCAGGCGGCGGAGATCGACCCCGACTACGGCCGCTGCTATGCCGGCATGTCGCGCACCTTCAATCTTGCCTGGCGCTATCAGTGGACGCCGAAGCCGGAGATCGCCCTCGACAAGGCGGTCGATCTGGCAAATGCGGCGATCCGCTACGACAGCCTGGACGCACGCGGCTTTGGCGAGCTCGGGTTCGCCCAGCTCTACAAGAAACATCATGACGAATCCCTGGCCGCCTATCGTCGCGCGGTCCAGCTCAATCCCAATGATGCTGACCTGCTGGCGGAAATGGGTGACGCCATGACCTACTGCAGCCAGACAGGCCAAGCCATCGACCTGCTGCAGCGGGCGATGCGCCTGAACCCGTATCATCCCGACTGGTATTTCTGGTATCTCGGCGAAGCGTATTTTTATGCTTGCGATTACGCGAAAGCGATCAAGACATTGCACCTGATGCGGGATAAATCGGAGGCGCACCGTCTGCTGGCATCAAGCTATGCCCACCTCGGTGCCATGGACGAAGCGAGCCATCACGCCCAACAGGTCATGCGCATCCATCCGAACTTCTCTTTGGACCACTGGCGCAATGTGCCGCCGAACCAGGACCCGCACGAGAACGAGATGTTCATCGAAGGCCTTCGCAGGGCCGGGTTGAAATAGAAGGCGGCTGGACAACCCCTCGCCGCCAAGGGCTAGCTGTCGTTGCCACGAACGTTGGTCAGGGTGAGCCGGGCTCTGCGGCATTGCCTCTTGCTGGTGAAGTGTGCCGGGCGGGCGCGGCCGGTCAAGGCTGCAAACCGGCGTAGCCGGCAGCTACGCTGGCCTTGGACCGACCGCGACCCGATCCGGCCACTCTGGTCCCCCAGAAGGCAATACCGGACCAGGGCCTGCCAGACATGAGCAACGTTCAGAGCCCAGACATGAACAACGTTCAGAGCAATGACAGCTAGTCACCCCATTCGCCGCGGTTGCCCTTGAGGCGCGCACTGGCTCCGCTGAGACGCGCGCTCGCTCCCGTGACCCGCGCGCTCGCCCCGCTCACCCGCGCGCTCGCGCCGGTATAGCTGCCCTCGAGCTTGTTGAGGCGCGTCTCGGCGTCGAGCAGGATCTGCTCGAACGGTCCGGTCTCGACATCCAGCCGCATCGAGTAATCCCCGGTGTCGTAGGACCAGACCCTGATGTCCTCGGAGAATGAGTAGCCCTGCGCGGCCACGCCCGTTCGATCGGCCTCTTCCGGGGCCCGCGCTTGCCGGGCATTGCCAAGCGCGCCGACCACCCGATCAGCCACTTCGCCCTCCCCGTGGACCAGGAAGAGCGCCGGCTTCATCAGGTCATAGTACTGACCCTCAAAACTGAAGCCGTAGATCCGCGCCAGCCCGGACTCTGGATCCTTAAGTTGCTCTTGCAGAAAGTTGTTCCTGCCGCCCCGGCCAACGACAAATGGCTGGTGTATTTCTTCTTCAGCCTTGCCGCCAGCCTCTGGGTCGTCCTCGTGAACAATTTGCAAATCCGTGACCAGTCGGCCATAGAGCAAAATATTGGATGGGCTAAGTAGTGACTCTGGCATTTTCGTCTCCACTCAAGTTAGCCGCGCCGATGATACAGCGGCCGGCGCCCCACGCGATTCCTCGGCGCATTTTAGTCGGATTTGGCGAGAATGCAACCCTCACCATGGCACCGGGGCCGGTCAGGGCAACCCCTTGTCACTGTTCTCGACCGAGAGAGCGCGCGCCAGCTGGTCGCGCCTCGCACCGGGCGATCTCCCAGCGCTCCCGATAGGACAGGCGCGGCAGCTCGTGCCGGTGCTCGGGCACCAGCGTGCGTGCCGAGAACGCGTGGCTGTCGGCGCCAGGGCGCGCAAGCCGCGGGCCGATCACGGCGCTGCCGATGTCGCGCCAGCGCAGACTGTTGAGGATCGCCCGCCGGTGGCGGCCCCCGCTCAACTCGCGATCCACCTCGATCAGGATCTTGCCCACATGAGCGTAGCGCAGATGATCCGGCGACAGCCGCGTCCAGGTCTCCGCCAGGGCAACGCCGAGGTAGTCGCGCGCCTCCACGAGCGCCTCGCGGAACCCTGCGTCCCTGCCCGGGTACGCTTCGTCGAACAGCGCCTGGATGGCGCTTTCGTATTCCGGGAACCGCTCGAACCGGTCGAACAGATCCTCGACCTGCGGGCTGATCAGGCCGCGCTCGAGCAGGTTCTCATCGAAGATATCGACCAGGATGTCGAAAATCGCGCCGGTCAGCGGTTGCGACAGCTCGTGCTCGTCGCGCCAGCCGATCGCGAAGTCGGAGAGTTTGCGATCGTTGCTGGCGATCCGGATCTGGGTGTGGGGCGACAGCTCGGCGAACCGGTTGAGCTCGTTGAAGGTATAGAGATTGCCGTGCGTCGTCTCGAGCAGGTGATCGAGCACCGCGTCGAAATGCATGGTCGCGACCAGCGCCGACAGGTCGGCCGCCGCTTCGTGGAAGCCGAAGTACTCGCCGTCGATCGCGTCGTCGGCGGGCAGGCCGACCTCGGCGTAGATGATCAGATGGCCGAGCTCGTGGCCGACGACGTCGAAATTGAGGCTGAAGGGGTCCGCTTGACCCGCGGGCGTAACATCCGAGCCGATCTCCATGAAACCAAAGCCGGATGTGGCGTTGTTCAGCTGCCGCAGCAGGACCACCTCGAGGAACTCGTAGCGCGGCCAGAAATGCCAACGGATGCGCCGCCCGAAGTAGCGCTCCCAGATGTCGAGGGCGAAGCGGATCGAGCCATAGGCATGGGCGGCCTCGAATTCCGGCGTGCCGATCCGGAGGTGGTCGAAATGGCCGTCGGCGTCCGGCATGGCCGGCGCGCGGATCGGCCCGCCCCAGGGGGGAGGAACAGGTAAGGCGTACCGTAGGCGGTAAGGCTGACACCGTAGGGGCGCTGCTTGCCCACCGGGTCGATCACGTGCATCCGGCCGTCCTGGGGGCCGGGGCCGACGCTGCCCGCAGCCGGCGACAGCCACATCGTCTGGGGCTTGTGCTCGGCGCTGCCGTAGGGCGCCTGCGGGTACAATCGAAACCGGGTCCCGCTCAGGCGGCGCTGGGAAGACCAATGCGACCACTTCATCGAAATGCCGTTTCCTGTTCTCTGCCAACCAAGGGGCACGCGCCGGTCAATTGTCGCGGGCTCGCTCGAGAGCCTGCTCGCGACCGGAGCAGTCTAGGTACTCGCGCAGGACAGCGCGATAGAATTCTTTGCGGTCCTCGAAGCCGAACGCATGCGCCGCGGCTTCGATGTCGTCGGGCAACGGCCGACCAAGCCGCCGCTCGAAATACCATGCCAGGACCTGCGCCGCGACCACGCCTGCGTCCTCGGGCTGGGGATGGTCCAGCCCCCGCGCCGCGAGCCGGTCGTGCTTGTCCCTGGCGCGCCGGGCGAAGCGTCCATGGTCGCCGCGCAACCGCAGCTCATCGAGCAGCCGGTCGCGCAGGGACGGCTCGGCCAGCCTGCCGATCGCTTCCAGGCGCGCCTGGTCGTCGAGCAGCGGCTCGAGCCGTCCGGCGTCGAGATCGTTGGCCGCGAGCCAGCGATCGAGGTCGGCGCGGGCAAACAGGCCATGCCGGGCGCGCAGGCGGGCGAGCGCCTGCCGGCGGGCGGAGGGGTCGACCCGATGGCGGCGCCGGTCGGCCTCGCGCTTCGCCAGCAGGCTCAGGAGCGCGCGCTCGTAGACGCTGCGATAGGCATCGGGGTCGAGCCGCAGCTCGTCGAGCACGCGCTCCTCCGAGACCCAGCCGCCCTCGCCATCGGCGTCGATCGGGCCGGACGCCGCGGCGGTCGTCGTCGCGTCGTCCCACATCTCGGTCCATTCGAAGACGTAGTCGACCTGCATCGGCAGGGGGTCGGCGGCCATGAACGCTCGCATCGCCGCCAGCATGGCGAGCGCGTCCGCCCGCTTCTGATCGACCCGGCCCGCCGGCAGCCAGGCGCGGAAGGCCTCGAGCTGGTCGGCCGGCAGCCCCTGCGCGGCCGCGCGCTCGAGCACGCGCCGGTAGCTGCGATCATGGTAGAACAGGCCCTTGGCGATCCCGACCAGGGCGTCCCGGCTGGCGTGGTCGATGGCCCCGGCGGCCGCCGCGGCCGCGATGGTCGCGCGCATGTTGACCATCGCCTCCGACAGGGCGACGTATCCGGTCTCGAGCGGGCCGTGCAGGACCGCGACCTCGTCGTCGTCCTCGAGCCGATGGTCGCGATAGTCCTCGAAGATCCGGCCGACGCCCTGCATGCCGAAGGCGTGCAGCTCGGCGGCGCGCAAGGCGCCCATGCTGGCGCTGCCGAACACATGGATGCCCTCCGCCATCGCCCAGAGGATCTCCTTGTGCCAGACCGACAGCACGCCCTCGAAGTAGCCGTCGATGATCCCGATCGCCTGCGGCCGGCCCTGGGCGGCACGGTACACGTCGCCCTGGGCCGCGGGCGGCAGGACCGCGAGGTCGGGGCCGATCGGGAGGTCGCCCGGCGGGACGCTCGGACCGACGAACACGCAGGCCCTCATGGCCGCCTCGCGGATGCCCGGCGGGCGCGCGGTCCGGGCAGGTAGCGCTCATGGTCGTCCTGGCCTTCGAGCCCCGGAATCACCACCCGGGCCACGGCGATCCCGAGATCCGGCGGGCTCAGATCGATCGCCAGGACCTGCTCGACCCCGACCGAGCGCAGGCGCGCCAGCATCCAGGCGAGATCGGCGGCGCAGGTCGGCGCCTCGTGGCTCGGCACGGCGCGGAAGTCGCGGGGCGCCCCGCCCCTTTCCATGAGCATCCGGGCACGGCGCAGCTTCTGCCCGATCGCCGGCGGCGTGAACTCCTCCGGGCGCAGATCGTCGCGCGAGCCGGTGATGTAGGTGGTGCGTACCTGGACCGCCTCGGTCAGCGCCCGCAGGAAGGCCACGTTGCGGGACGGATGCGCGCCGGCTCCGGCACCGGAATGGGCGCCCGGGTGCCGGCGGTCGGTGATCAGGCAGTAGAAGGACGGGATGCCGACGTCGGTGGTCGTGTCCCAGACGGCGACCGCGAACTCTGCGCCCTCGAGCCTGGCGAGCGCGTCCGCGCCGGCGGCATCGTCGACCGTGGTCAGATCGACCCGGGTCTGATCGCGGCGGGCCTGGTCCAGGTGATTCCAGACGCTGATCCCGTCGCGCTCGACGACCTCGGCGATCGCGTGATTGAGCGCTTCGAGCAGGTGATTGCCGGACGCCAGGCCGTTGGTGCTCGCGTTGAAGCAGCCGCTGCCCTGGGGCAGGGGCAGGGTATAGTTGGCGTGGACCAGCTCGTAGGGGACCCAGGTCGGCAGCTCGGTGAGCAGATCGCGCGCCTCGATCCAGAGCAGCGGCAGGTTCGGATCATAGCGGCTGTCGGCCATGCGCGGCAGAGCGTCGAGATCGACCAGGCGGTGGCGCACGGCCAGATCGCGGGTGGTGCCGAGCTTGAGCGGCAGCTCGATCCGCTCGGCGTGGTGCAGCTCGATCGCCTCCATCACGGCCGAGGCCTTGGCGGCCTCCAGCGTCAGGCCTTTGCCCTGGGAGACCGCGAGCGAGCGGGCGTTCGGCCGGCAGGCCATGACCACCGGAATGCCGATCCGGTCGAGGCCGGTGACGTTGGCGATCCGGGTGATGCCCATGCCCTGGAGATGCGGCCGCACGCGGGCGAGCGTCGCGGCGGGATCGACGGTGCGGTGGGTGCCGCGCCGATAGGCCTTGAAGCCGTCGGCGGACCGCCGGTGCTCCGGGTTTCGTTTTCCTTCGAGGACCGTCGCCATCGGGGTGCGCAAATCGCATTGGTCACTATGGTGTTGGTAACTTACGGGTCTTTGGCTCTGCTGACAAGCTCGCTGTGGTTGCGATGAAGGGCTGTTCATTCGGGCGCGTCCGGTCGGGTGTCGGTTGCGGCCCTGGCACCGCCCCTGGCGGACCCACGACGACCTCAACAGCTGCGCCACGGCCTGGAGCGCCCTGCTCGCCGACGCCGACCGCATCTGTTCTCTCTCTTTTCTCTCTCTCTCTCTCTCTCTCTCTCTCTCTCCCTCTCTGCCCTCGATTGGGCAACGGTCGGTTCTTGTTGGGGTTGGGTGGAGGCGATCCACTAGGTTCCCGTGCTTGTCGGCAGCTGGTCGAGCGCACGCTGCATTGTCTCCAGCGCGGCGCGAATCCCAAGCTCGCCGGTCAGCGCCTTGGTCGTGTGGTCGCCGACGATGGTGCAGGCCTCGATGCCAAGGGTCGAAAACGGCCGCTCCTCGAAGGCGATCGCCCGCGTGGCGCGCGCGACCGCGAGCAGATCGGCGCGGAAATGCCGGTCGAACTCCGGGCTGTAGAGGACGCTCAGCGACGAGGTCTCGAGCGCCTGCGCCTTTTGCCCGTCCTCCAGGAGCTGCGCGCTCGAGCCGAGGAACTTCAGCAGCTCCCAGGCTTCGGCCGGCAGCTTCGAGTTCTTCGGGATCGCATAGGGCGGGCAGTAGAGGTTGGCAAAGCGGCCGGCCGGCCCGGCGGGGACCAGCGCCACGCCCGACTTCGCGCCGAGCTCCGGGTCGTCGTGGAACAGGTGGGCGTACTCCATGCCGACCTCGAGGATCATGCCGACCCGCCCGGCCCGGAAGTCGCGCAGCAGCTCGACGAAGCTGATCTCCGCCTGATCGGGTGGTGCCACCGCGCGCAGAAGATCGACGTAGGTCGCGAGCGCCGCCTCGTGCGCCTCGCTGAGCGCCGTCGCGCGGCCGGCCGCATCGAACCAGGCGGCGCCGTAGGAGGCAACGAAGCTCGAGACCGTCCAGACCGCGTGACCGCCGCCGGGGGCGCCGCGGGTCGCGAAGCCATAGAATGGGGCCGCGCCGTCCCGGCGCACGGCTTCCTGGAGCCGGCCGGCGACCTCCTTGACCTCGTCCCAGCTCTGCGGCACCGGCAATCCGTGCCGCTCCAGGAGGTCGCGCCGGTACAGCAGCATGTTCGAGACGTTGACGCAGGGCAGGCCCAGAACCTGGCCGTCGAGGGTCACCGCCTCGCGGGTGGCGGCCGTGACGTCGTCGAGCGTGATCCCGTCGCGCGCCATCAGATCGTTCAGGACCAGCACCCGGCCCAGGGCCGCGAACTTGCGCAGCATCACCTCGTCCGTGCAGACGAGATCGAAGGGCGGGTCGTCGTCGGTGAACGAGTGGAGCATCTCCTCGAACATCTTCTCGATCGAGCCGACGCCGACCCGATCCCAGGACAATTCCGTCGCGATCCCGGTCTGCTCGCTGAAGCGCTTCAAGGCGGCCGGCAGGTTCTGGAACGGCCACCAGTCCTCCTGGTAGACCCTGACGACCCGATCTCTGGCCATCCTCTGATCCTCCCCAGTGCAGCGAGGCACATGCCGACCTCACCGGTCATTGCCAGGCGAGGCTTGGCCCCGGTCATCGAGCCCTCCTGGCGGCCCGGATCGAGTCCAATGCGGTGCCGTTAACCTTTCGTCAACCAAGGGCCCCCTACCCTGTCACGGTTCCCTGGTCCATGCGATCCTGGGAGTCCGTGCACCCCGAACCCACCGGCGGCGCGGATTGCCACGGTCGCACGGACCAGACGAAGGAAGAGCTGGCGCCGCAAGGGTTAAACTTCGGTTATCACGTCGCCGCACCACGGCTACCTCGCCGCACCACGGCTAGCTCGCCGCAGCACGGCGCCGCGCGACGCCGCCAGGGCGAGGGTGATCGGCCGGATCACGATGCCGTTCGGCCGGACATCATGGGATCAAGTCCGGGCATGAGGTTGGAGGTCATCTGTTTTGCGCCTCTGCGTCAGCCCGCCTCGATCGCGCAAAAGCGACACTCGACCCCGAACTCGTCGCCGGGTTGCAGGAGCTTCAGGCCGTGCGCCTTTGGCCCGCCCGGCAGATGGAAGCCGTCGACCGCGTGCGAGACCGGCTCGAAGCAGAGGAAGCCGGCGTTCTCGCCCGGCGAGAACAGGACGTAGGTTGTGAGCGCGTCGCTCGCCTCGATCTCGAGCCCGAGGCCACGCTCCGGCCAATGGATCCGCGCCCGCCCCTGCCAGCCGACGAAGCCGTTGTTGATCCAGGTGCCGGGCAGCGGCCGCGGCTCCCGGAAGTCCCATTGCGGGCGCAGGGTGACCGGCAGGCGGCGGTCCGGCAGGTGGTCCGGGCGCTCGAGCCAGACCGCTTGCGCCGCCGCCTGGAGCGTGGTTTCCGGGGTCCGCGGCAGCCAGGGGTGAAAGCCCAGGCCGTAGGGGACCGCGACCTCGCCTCGATGCTGAACCCTCAGGCGGGCTCGAAGCGCGTGGTCGGCGAGCTCGTAGCGGAGCTGCGCACGATAGGCGAACGGCGGCAGCGAGCCGCTTTCGAGGACCAGGTCGAGCGCGGTCCCGGTGGTCTCCTCGACGGTCCAGGGTTGCTGCCAGGCGTCGCCGTGGATCGGATAGGGCTCACCGGCAAGATTTGGGGCGAGCGGCCAGAACCGGTCGCCGGCCTCGAGCCCGCCGCCGGAGATCCGGTTGGAGAACGGGCAGAGCACGTAGCAGCCGAGCCGGTTGGGATCGGCGCTTGCGCCGTCCCAGGGCCGGAACAGCGGGGTGACGCCATACGGGCGGGCAAGGTCGAAGCGGGCGATGCCGCCGCCCACTTCAGGCAGGACGACCAGGCGGAGATCGCCGGCGCTGAGCTCGATCGCCCGCATGCGCCGATCCGAGGGCTCAGTGCATCCACCAGCCGCCGTCGACGGTCAGGTTCTGGCCGGTGATGAAGCGGGCCCGGTCCGAGATCAGGAACAGGATCGCCTCGGCGATGTCCTCGGGGCGGCCGCGGTATTTGAGCGCCTGGTGCTCGAGCAGGAATTTCTCGTAGGTCTCGAGCTGATCGGCCCAGACCTCCTTCTCGAGCGCGGTCGGGATCGCGCCCGGGCTCACCGCATTGACGCGGATGCCGAATTTGCCGAGCTCGCGGGCCATGGCGCGGGTGAGCCCCAGCAGCGTGCCCTTGGAGGCGACGTAGGCGGTGAAGTCGGACCAGCCGCCGTTCAGGGTCACCGAGCAGATGTTGACGATCTGGCCGGAGCCCTTGCGCTTCATCGAGGGCACGACCGCCTGCGCGAGCGCGACCGCCGCGGTCGCGTTGACCGCCTGGACGCGCTCGTATTCCTCGAGCGGATAGGCATCGATCGGCTTCAAGGGGTTGATCGCGGCGTTGTTGATCAGGACGTCGATGCCGCCCGCCTCGCGGTCGAGATCGCGGGCGAGCGCCTGCGCGGCCTTGGGGTCGGCGAGATCGCAGGGGACGAAGCGGACCTTCGGCGCCTCGGCCGGCAGGCCGGCATTGATCGCGTCGGCCGCCTCGCCGCCCTTGACGTCGAGCATGAGCACGGCGGCGCCGGCGCGGGCGAGCGCTTCGCTCTCGGCCACGCCGAGGCCGCCGGTCGCTCCGGTGATGAGCGCGTTCTTGCCGCGAAGCTCCATCGGTCTTCTCCCGTCCGCCCCTGGCATCAGACGATCAGGTCGGTCAGCTCCTCGATGCTGGTGTCGGACTTCCTGAGGTCGGCGATCTTCTCGCCGCGCGCCATGGCCACGATCCGATCCGCGATCGGATGGATGTGGTGGAGGTTGTGGCTGATGAAGATGCTGGTGATGCCCTGCTCGCGCAGCGACGCGACATGGTCCAGGACCTTGTTGGTCTCCTTGATCGAGAGATGATTGGTCGGCTCGTCCAGGATCAGGACCTTGGATTTGAAGAACAGGGCGCGGGCGATGGCCACACCCTGGCGCTGGCCGCCCGAGAGCTCCTCGACCGTGGTGTCGGGCGAGCGCGCCCTGAGGTCGATGTTGGTCATCGAGGCGATCGCCTGCTCGGCCATCCTGCGGCGGTCCATGAGCCCGATGCCGCCGATGCTGAAGCGCAGCGGCTCGCGGCCGATGAAGATGTTCCGCGCGACCGTCATCTGCGGCACCATGGCCGCGGACTGGTAGATGGTCTCGATGCCGAGGCTCATGGCGACGCTCGGCGAGGCGAGCCGGACCTCCTTGCCTTCGATGAAGATCCGTCCGGCGTCCGGCTGGTGCGCGCCCGAGAGCAGCTTGATGAGCGTCGACTTGCCGGCGCCGTTGTCGCCGACCAGGCCCACGACCTCGGCCCGCTCGGCGTGAAAGTCGACGCCCTTGAGCGCGTGCACGCCGCCATACCACTTCTCGAGCCCCTCGCAGCGGATCAGCGCATCCGGCCCCGGCTTGACGAAGGCGACGGCGGGTTTGTGGACTTCGATCGCTTCGACCATGGTCTAGATCTTCATCGTTCGGGCGCGGGCCCGGAGCGTCGTGTTCAGGATCACCGCCAGAATCGTCAAGGCGCCGATCGCGAACCGAAACCAGTTGGCATCGATCCGCGCCATGACCAGGCCGTTGTCGATGACTCGGATCAAGAGCGTGCCGATCACGAAGCCGACCACCGAGCCGATGCCGCCGGTCAGCGCCGTGCCGCCGATCACGGCCGCCGCGATCGCCTGCAGCTCGAGGCCTTCGCCCAAGGACGGCAGCGCCGAGCGCAGGCGGAAGGTCGTGATCATGCCGGCGAAGCCTGCGACCAGCGAGCATAGCATGAAGCAGAACAGCTTCACCCGCCTCGTGTCGATCCCCATGTCGTCGGCCGCCTGCCGCTGGCCGCCGGTCGCATAGATCCAGTTGCCGAGATTGGTCGCCTGAAGCATGACCGCGAGGATCAGGATGAAGGCTGCGAACCACAGCATCGAGCTGCGGAACAGGCCGAGGTCGGCGACGAACAGCCCGGTCGGCGTGGCGGCGGGAAAGGGCGGCGGAAACCCGCCCGAGAGCACGGTCGCGAGCGAGCGGACGATGAACAGCATGCCGAGCGTGGTGACGAAGCTCGGGATGCCGAAGGCGAGCGTGATCCAGCCGTTGATGTAGCCGACCAGGAGCGCGCTCGCCAGACCCAGGGTGATCGCGAGCGCCGGATCGAGGCCGAAGCGGCCCATGACGACCACGATCACCATCGGCACGAGCGCGAAGACCGAGCCGACCGAGAGGTCGAACTCGCCGGCGATCATCAGGATGCCGACCCCGAGCGCCACGATCCCGAGCTCCGGCACCGCGAACAGGATGACGCGCGCATTGCCGCTGCTCGCGAACTGGGGCGCATAGAGCGTGAAACCCGCCATCACGACCAGGAGCATCACCAGCGCGCTGATCTCCGGCCGCGACAGGAGGGTCTTGGTGAGCTTCTGCATGAGGCCGGCGCCGGCAGGAAGTGGAGCGGTCGAGCGGGGGCCCGCCCCGACGGAGGCGGACCCCGTGCCGAAAGATCGCGTCAGCGGACGCCTTGCGCGGAGAGCTTGATCAGGTCGTCGACCTGGTCGGGCGTGACCAGGGCCTTGCCGGTGTTCACGTCATAGGCGCCGAGCTTGTACTTGTTGATCAGGTGCAGCTCGTGGACCGGCACGTAGCCCTGCAGGAACGGCTGCTGGTCGATCGTGAGCTGGATCCAGCCGGACTTCATCTCGTCCATCACGACCGGCACCAGATCGAAGCAGGCGAGCAGGATCTCGCCCGGCTTCTTGCCGAGATCGCGCAGGCTGACGGCGGCGCCGGCCGCCCAGTAGCCGACGTCGAAATAGGCGGTGGTCGGCTTGGTCTGGACGTAGGCTGCGACCCGCTGGCCGGTGACCGAGAGGTCGAGGCCGCTGTCGATCTTCTCGTAGGTGATCTGGCGGTTGGGATTGGCCTTCTTGTAGTCGTCCATGAAGCGGGCGATGCCGGCACCCCGGCTCTCGGCCCAGACCTGGCCGGGCCCGGAGATGCCGATCAGGACGTGGATCGGGCCGTCCTTGGGAAACTTCGGGGCGAGCCCGGCGGCGAGGTCGTAGCCCGCCTGCTCGAGGTCCTGGCCGACGAAGGCCAGGCGGTGGGTCTGCTTCGGATGGTCGACGTTCGAGGCGATCACCGGGATGCCGGCCTTCATGGCGCGCTCGATCGCCTCGTCGAAGATCTCGCCGCCCGCGAAGGTCATGATGATGCCATCGGGCTTCTGCGCGATCGCCGCCTCGAGGTTGTTGAGCTGCTCCTGAAAGTTGCCGTCCTGCTGCAGGAACACCATCTGGCAGTCGGCCTTGATCTGGTCGCAGGCCTCGTCCATGCCTTTCTTCACCGCCTGCCAGAAGACGTTGGTCGGGGTCGAGTGGTGGAGATAGGTGTAACGCTCCTGCGCCCCGGCGCTCGCGGCACCGGACATCAGCAGGGCCACCGCCGCCGCGGCGGGCAACCAGCTCATGCGCATCCTTGGCCTCCCTGGATCAGCGAGCGCCCGTTCGAGGGCGTCGATGGGCCGACGATAGGCGGAAGGGATCAGGGCGCGCAAGAGACGGATCGAAGGCGCGCGCCGCGCAGGTGAAGCCGTCGCCGTTCTGGTATAGGAGGGGGCGGCAGGCGCGGGGGAGGCTTCGCGAGATGGAGATCGAGATCGCCCTCGACGTCCGAAGCGGCGTCGCCGAGGGCCCGTTCTGGGATGCCGACGAGGGCGCGCTCTGGTGGGTCGACATCACGGGCAAAGAGGTCCTGCGCTGGCGACCCGGGACCGCGGCTCCTCGCCGCTGGCCGGTGCCTGACTTTCCTGCGGCCGTGGTGCTGCGCCGCGGTCCGGGCGCCCTGCTGGCGCTGCGCGACGGCCTCTACGTCATGGATCTCGAGAGCGGCCGGCTCGATGGCTTCTGTCGCCCCGAGGCCCTGCGGCCGGACAACCGCACGAATGAAGGCAAGTGCGATGCGCAAGGCCGCTTCTGGGTCGGCACGATGCAGAACAATCTGCGCCCGGACGGCTCGGAGCTGACGATGACGGCGAGCACGGGCGCGCTCTACTGCGTGCGGGCGGACGGCACCAGCACGCGCGAGCTCGACGGTATCGGTCTTTCCAATACCCTTGCCTGGACCGCGGATGGCGGCACCTTCTATTTCGGCGACACGCTGGCCAACGTGATCTGGGCCTTCGACTGCGATCCCGCGACCGGGCGGCTCGCCAACCGGCGGGTGTTCAGCGACCAGAAACTGCCGGGCTTCTGCGACGGCTCGGCGATCGACGCCGAGGGCCATCTCTGGAATGCGCGCTTTGCGGGCGGCGCCGTCGTCCGCTTCGCGCCCGACGGCCGGGTCGAGCGGATCATCGAGCTGCCGGTCACCAATCCGACCTCCTGCTGCTTCGGCGGCCCCGACCTGAAGACCCTCTACCTCACCTCGGCACGCTTCGGCTTGAGCGAGGAGCAGCTCGGGCGCAACCCGCAGGAGGGTGCACTCCTCGCCCTGCACCCGGGCGTCACCGGCACGCCCTCGCATCGGTTCGCGGGCTGAGGGCCGCATCCCAAAGACCGGGCTCGGCGCAGATGGGCGCTCTCAGGCCTTGACCGCCAGCGCGGGCATCGGCTTCAACCCGACCCGCACGGCATCGCCCTGCCTGAACCGCCCGACTTCGGAGCTCGACACCTGCGCGAGCACCAGCGTGCCATCGCCAAGGCGCACCTGGACGCGCGCGATCGAGCCGAGGAAGCTCGCGGTGACGACCCGGTCCGGGCCCAGGGCGTCCGGCTTCAGCTCGACCATCTCGGGCCGGATCAGGACCGTCACCGGCCCTTCGACAGCCGAGCCGTCGAGGAGAGGGAGGGAGGTGTCCAGAACGATCGCCGTGCCGGCCCGGGCTTCGCCGCGGATGCGGTTGGACAGGCCGACGAAATCGGCGACTGCTGCGCTACGCGGCCGCTCGTAGAGCTCGGCGGGCGGCGCGATCTGGGCGACCTGGCCGGCGAAGATGACCGCCACCCGATCGGCGATCGCCAGCGCCTCGTCCTGGTCGTGGGTCACAAATACGGTCGTGATGCCGACCTCGGTCTGGATCCGGCGGATCTCGTCGCGCAGCGTCGCCCGGACCTTGGCGTCGAGGGCGGAGAGCGGCTCGTCGAGCAGCAGGACCTGGGGCTCGATCGCGAGCGCGCGGGCGAGCGCCACCCGCTGCTGCTGGCCGCCCGACAATTCGTGCGGGTAGCGGGCGCCCTGGGTCGCGAGGTGGACCAGCTCGAGCAGCCGGTCGGCCACCTTCAGTCGCGCCGCGCTCGCCATCCGGCGCAAACGCAGGCCGAAGGCGACGTTCTCGCGCGCGGTCAGGTGGGGAAACAGGCTGTAGGCCTGGAACACCATGCCCATGTCGCGGCGGCTCGCGGGCATGTCGGTGATGTCCCGGCCATCGAGCAGGATGCGGCCGGAGTCCAGCCGCTCCAGGCCCGCGAGCGCGCGCAGCGCCGTGGTCTTGCCGCAGCCCGAGGGGCCGAGCAGGGCGACCAGCTCGCCGGGCGCCAGCTCGAGCGACAGGCCATCGAGCGCGCTGACCGCGCCGAACCTGCGCCGCAGCTCGAGCAGCTGCACCTTTGCGCCGGCGCGCGACCGGCGCGCGGTGCCGGCCACGGCCGCGGGCGGGCGCTCGAGAGGCGGCTGCAGGGTCATTCGTCCGCCACGCGCACCCGGGCGCGCCCGCTCTGGTCGACGAACGACAAGAGGAACAGCAGGGCGGCGGCCAGGAGCAGGGCTGCGAGCGAGACCGCGACCGCGATGCTGGCGTCGCGCTTGCCGAGCAGGTTGATCACGACCTGCAGAGTGTCGAAGTTGAGCAGCGAGGAGATCGTGAACTCGCCGAGCACGAGGGCCACCGAGATCAGCGCCGCGGACATGATCGCGCCCATGATGTTGGGCACGACGATCCGCCAGATCACGCCGAGCCAGGAGCAGCCGAGGCTGCGGCCGGCCTCGGCGAGGGTGACGAGGTCAAGCGCCCCGAGACCGGCGGCGAGCGCCCGGTAGGCGAACGGCAGCACGAGGATCGTGTAGACGAAGGTCAGCGTGTTCGGGGATTCGCCGAGCAGGTCCCACACCCACCGGTAGACCGGGGCGAGCCCGACCACCAGCACGATCGCCGGGATGGTGAGCGGCAGCAGGCAGACGAACTCGACCACGCGCAGAAGCTTCGGCAGCCGCAGCTGGACCCAGACCATGGTCGGCACCAGGAGGACCAGCATCAGCAGGACGGTGAGCACGGCGAGCTCGAGCGAGACCTGCATCGCATCGAGCAGATCCGGGTCGGCGCCGATCGCGATCCAGGGAGCGAGGCTGCGATCGACCGCCGATGCCGCGGGTCGAGAACTCGAGCATCGCGAACAGCGGCAGGAGCATGTAGACGCCGATCGCGAGCAGCACCGCGTAGCGCAGCGCGCGGGGGCCGAACGAGCGCCGCCCGGCGCCGCTCAGCGCAGCCATCGCGAGGTCCGCTTCTGCAGCAGGGCGTAGATCGACATGGTCAGAGCCACGATCAGGATCATGCCGAAGGCCAGCGCCTTGCCGACGTTGGCCTGGCCGAGCACGATCTCGCTCGTGAGGAAGGTGCCGATCCTGAGCGGCACGAGCGGGCTCGCCTGGGAGATCAGCGCCTTGGCGGTGGCATAGGCCGAGAATGCGTTCGCGAACAGCAGGAGCGTGGCGCCGAGAAAGGATGGCCAGAGGATCGGGAAGCCGACGTAGCGCCAGTAGGTCCAGCCGCTGCCGCCCAGGCTCTCGCAGGCCTCCCGCCATTGCGGCCGCAGGCCCTCGACCGCGGGCAGGAAGACGATCACCATGAGCGGGATCTGGAAATAGGTGTAGACCAGGATGAGGCCGGGCAGCTCGTAGATCCAGGCACCCCAGGCGAAGGTGTCGACGCCCAGCCGGTCGTGCAGGAACAAGGTGACCAGGCCGTTGAAGCCGAAGGTCGCGAGGAAGGCGAAGGCGAGCATGACGCCGCCGAACTGGGCGAGCGTGCCGGAGCCCGCCAGCACGACGCGGCGCAGCAGGCCGTCCCGGCGCCCGATCGAGACCGCCCAGGCGAGCAGCCCGCCGAAGACCGCGCCGAGCACCGCCGTGATCGCCGACAGCAGGATCGAGGTCACGAAGGTCTGCAGATAGCTGCCCTGCGCGGCCTGGGCGAGGTTGGCAAGGGTCAGCCCGCCGTCCTGGTCCTCGAACGCGCCGACCACGACCAGCACGGTCGGCCAGAGCAGGAACAGCGCGACGAACACCGCGAACGGCAGCAGGCCCAGATAGTCGAGCCGCCGGCGCAGCCCAGGGCCGATGCCCGCGCGCGGCGGCGCGGCATCGGCCAGGGGTGCAATCGCAACCGGCGGGCGGCTGCCGGCGTTCGATGCGCCGCTCGTCACTCGACCGCCTGCTCCCAGTGCTCGAGCAGATACTGCTGATTCTTCTTGAGCTGATCCTGGGTCAGGAACACGGGCGTGCCCTTGACCTCCGGGAGGGCTGCCAACGCCTGCTTGTCGACCGTGCCCGCCTTGACCATGGCGTCCAGGCGCACCGGCCGGGCGAGGCCCTGCAGCCAGATGTTCTGGCCCTCATCTGAGTACAGGAACTCCTGCCAGAGCCGCGCGGCCGCGGGGTGCGGGGCATCCTTGTTGATCGCCTGCACGTAAAAGGCGCCGACCACGGCGCCCGCGGGCACCACCAGCTTCCAGTCCCGTTTGCCCTTGAGCTCTGCAGTCTGCCCGGCATTGAGGTACTCCCAGTCGATCACGACCGGGGTCTGGCCCGAGGCGATGGTCGCCGGCGTCGGGTCGACCGGCAGGAAGTTGCCGGCTTCCTTGAGCTTGTGGAAGAACTCGACCCCGGGTGCGATGTCGTCGGCCGAGCCGCCGTTGGCGAGCGCTGCCATCATCACGCCGTGGAAGCCCGCGGAAGCCTGGGTGGGATTGCCATTGAGCGCGACCTTGCCGCGGTATTCGGGCTTGAGGAGGTCCTTCACCTCCCCCGGCGCCGGCACGCTGCCGGCATCGTAGCCGATCGACATGTAGCCGCCGTAGTCGCTGACCCAGGCCCCCTTCGGGTCCTTGAGCACGTCGGGGATGTCGGGCCAGGTCACGACCTTGTAGGGGCTGAAGAGGTTGGTGTTGCGGAGCGCGACGTTGCTGCCGAGGTCGAAGACGTCGGGGGCGCGCGCCTGGCCCTTCAGCTGGTTGGCGGCGTTGATCTCGTCCTGGCTGCTGCCGTCGGGCTGGGCGCTGTTGACCTTGATGCCGTACTTCTTCGAGAAGGTCTCGATCATGGTGCCATAGTTGGCCCAGTCGGGCGGCAGCGCGATGACGTTCAGCTCGCCTTCCTTCTTGGCGGCCGCGACCAGCTGGTCCATGCCGCCGAGGTCGGCGGCGCTGGTCGCGCTCGCCGCCTTCGAGTCCGCGGCCCCGGCGCTGCCGCAGGCGAGCGTCAGGGCGGCCACCGCCGCCGCTCCCAACAGACAGCGCGCGGCGCGCACGGCCGCTTGCGGGCGCGCCCCGCCGGCGTCCTGCGCCGGGTGCGCCAGATCGTAGCCGACGCCGGATCCGGCCCCGGCGCGAACGTCGTCAGTCATCGCAGTCCTCCCTGTCTCAATCGGGCGAAACACTACACCCGGGGTTCGCACGCTGCCCGTACTTTTGTGACGGAAATAAGACAAGCCCGGGATGTCGGGCCGGCAGCGGGCGCATGGTCAGTCGAGCTCGCTGCGCTGGTAGGCCGCGTGCGCGAGCCAGTCCGGGTTGATCTCGACGCCCCATCCGGGCCCGTCCGGAATCCCGACCTTGCCGTCCCGCGCCACCAGCGCCGGCGCAAACAGCCCGTCCCGCCACGGATAGTGGTCGGGCTCCTCGATCGAGAACTCGACGTAGGGCCCGGCGCCCGCGATCGCGCCCATCATGTGCAAGGTGAAGACCGTCACCAGCGAGAGATTGGCCGAGTGCGGCGTGACCGGCAGGCCCGCCGCCTGCGCCATCGCCACGACCCGAAGCGTGCGGGTGAGGCCGCCCTGATAGCAGATGTCCGGCTGGACGACGTCGACCGCGCGCATGGCGATCATCCGCCGCCAGATCGCGAGCTCGCAGTCCTGCTCGCCGCCGGTGACCGCGACGTCGAGGGCGTCGGCCACCTCCTTGGTCCACTCCAGCTCCCAATAGGGGCAGGGCTCCTCGAAGTGGCAGACGCCGTTGTCCTCGAGCATGCGGCCGACCTCGATCGCCTTGCCCGGCGAATAGCAGCTGTTGGCGTCGACCAGGAGCGCCACGTCGTCGCCAAGCGCCTTGCGGACCGTCGGCACGATCGCCTCCGTGCGCCCGGGCCACGCGTCCCGGTCGTGGCCGCACTCGCTGCCGACCCGGATCTTGAACGCGTCGTAGCCGTGGCGCTCGCGCAGGCGGACGAGGCGCTCCGCCTCGGCTTCGGGCGTGATGTCCCGGCGCATGCTGGACGCGTAGACCCGCAAGAGCGCGCGGCTCGCCGCCGAGCAGCGCGCAGACGCTTCTGCCCTCGAGCTTGCCGCGCAGGTCCCAGAGCGCGGTATCGAGCCCGGCGAGCGCGCGCCAGACGTAGGAGCCCGGGAACTTGTGCTCCCGGTCCGCGATCAGGTCGATCAGAGCCTCGGTGTCGAGCGCGCTCCGGCCGAGCGCATGGGGCGCGATCTGGCGATGGACGACGAGGGCCGTGATGTCGGCGTTGTAGGGCGAGACCTGGCCCCAGCCCTCGGTGCCGGCGTCGGTCCGGACGCGCAGCAGCCCGAGGTCCCGGGTGGTGAAGGTCTCGATGCTGGTGATGCGCATGCCGACCCGGTCCGCGCCGCGCCTGGCGACGCCGCCCCCGTCAGAAGGTGATCACGTTGCGCAGCGCGTCACCGCCGGCCGCCGACGCGATCGCCTCGTTGATCCGCTCCAGCGGGTAGCGGCCGGAGATCAGCTCGTCAAGCTTGAGCCGGCCCTTGAGGTACCAGTCGGCCAGGGTCTGGATGTCGAGGGGCATGCGCGCCGAGCCCATCTTGCTGCCCAGGATGCGGAGCGCGCGGTCGGCGATGTCGACCGCCTCGAGCCGGACCTGGACGCCGTCCGCGGTCATGCCGACGACCACGAGCGTGCCGCCCCGGCGCAGGAGCCGGACCCCCTGCTCGATGGCAGCCGCGCTGCCCGCGGCGACGAAGACGTAGTCCGCACCGCGCCCGTCGGTCAGAGCGCGCACCGCGGCCTGGGCGTCCTCCCGGCCGGGGTTGATGGCGTGGCTCGCGCCGAAGCTGCGCGCCGCGGCGAGCTTGCGATCCGAGAGGTCGATCGCGATGTTGGTGCGGGCGCCACCGAGGGCGGCGGCCTGCACGCAGTTGAGGCCGACGCCGCCGGTGCCGATGGTCGCGACGTGGCCGCCGGGGCGCATGCCTGCGGTGTTGAGGACGGCGCCCACGCCCGTGATCACGCCGCAGGCCAGGAGCGCCGCACTGTCGAGCGGCACCTCGCGGGGAACCAGCGCCACCTGCGAGGCGTCGACCACGACCTGCTCGGCGAAGGCACCGGTCCTGAGCCCCTGGCGGATCGGCGATCCGTCATGGGCACTGAGCGGCGAGCACAGATCGAGCGGCAGCTTGGTCTCGCACAGCTGGCGCTCGCCCCGCGCGCAGAAGGGGCAGTGACCACAGGCGCGCAGCAGCGTGACCACGACGTGGTCGCCCGGCCCGACGCGCGCGACCCCGACCCCGACCTCCTCGACGATCCCGGCCGCCTCATGACCTGCCACGGCCGGCAGCTCGCCGCCCCAGGCGCCGGCCAGGAAGAGCAGGTCGCTGTGGCAGATCGCGCAGGCGGCGATCTTGACCTTGACCTCGCCCGCCCGAGGTTCGGCGAGCTCGACCTGCTCGATCGCGAGCGATCCCCCGAACTCGCGACAGACCGCTGCTTTCATCGTGATCTCCAGCCGGAGGTTGGCTCAGCCGCGCCTTGCGCCGACGGCTGCCGTCGATCGGGCAAAGGCTGCGCCTTCGCCGAACCGCGGTCAATCGGCCCCGCGCTGGGCAGCGCGCCGGCGTCGTCGTTCCCGGGCCCTTCGCTGATCGGCGGGGCGGGGCTGGCATGCGCTGGCGCGGGTCTGGGACGGTCGGCAGGTCCGGCAGGACATCGAAGGCCTGCGCTTCAGCCAGCCCGTGGCGCAAAGCCGGTGGTCACCATCGCCGCGGATCAGGAGGCGATCTCCGCCCGCCGCTTGGGTGCCGTTGACCGCGCCGTCGCGCCCATTCGCGCCCACTTTTTGAGGTCATTCTGATGCCTATATCTACCCGGCCTCGTGGCTATGTTTGGAAAGGACAGATCCGTGTTGCGGCTGATCAGTCACAGCTCAGATGGCAGGCAGACGCCAGACTCTGCGGGCGGGTCGGACATTGATGACGCCAGCCTGCTCGATGCCTTCTCGCGCACCGTGGTCGACGTCGCCGAGCACAGCGGGCCGGCGGTGGTGGGGATTTGCCGGCGCGGCCGCGACCACGACCCCGACCATCCGTTCGCGCCCGTGCTGGGGTCGGGCTCGGGGGTGATCATCACGCCGGACGGCTACGTGCTCACCAACGACCACGTCGTGCGGGGCGCGCCGCGTCTGGATGCCGTGCTGCCCGATGGCACCAGCATCGAGGCCCGGATCGTGGGCGAGGATCCGGACACCGACCTCGCCCTGCTGCGCCTTGCGCACGGCGATCTGCCGGCCGCCACGCTCGGCGAGTCCGGGCGGCTCAGGGTCGGTCAGCTGGTGGTCGCGATCGGCAATCCGCTCGGCCTCCAGGCGACCGTCACGGCGGGCGTGATCAGCGCGCTGCATCGGACGCTGCGCGGCGTCTCCGGGCGGTTGATCGAGGACGTCGTCCAGACCGACGCCGCGCTCAATCCCGGCAACAGTGGCGGCGCGCTGGTCGACAGCGCCGGCCGGGTGATCGGGATCACCACGGCGATCGTCGGCGGCGCCCAGGGCATCTGCTTTGCCGTGCCGATCGATACTGCCAAGTGGGTGGTGCCGGAGCTGATGCGCGCGGGCCGGGTGGCGCGCGGCTACCTCGGGCTTGCCGGGCAGACCCAGCCCTTCGATCGCCGGCTCGGGCGTCGGCTCGGGCTCGCGGTGCCGGCGGGCGTCCTGGTCGCCAGCCTCGCCGAGGGCGGGCCGGCGGCCGCGGCCGGGTTGCGTCCGGGCGATCTGATTCTGGCGCTCGACGGCGAGCCGACGCCTTCGGTCGACGCCGTGCACAAGGTTCTCGGCCGGCAGGCGATCGGCCGGACGCTGACCCTTCGGGTCCTGCGCGAGGGCAAGCTCCTCGACATGCCGGCGACCGTCACCGGCCAGCCCGACGACAAGGCGCCGCCGCAGTGAGCGGGCGTCACTGGAGGACTCTTGGCCTCAGACGACCGGCCGCGGCACCCTGGCCCGACCCTGCGGGCAGTCGAGCGCGGCGCGATCCCAGCCCGCCGCGTTCGCCGCCGCCTCATAGGTGGTCTGGAGGAAGTCCAGGAGCGTCTGGTCCGGGGCATCGGCGGTCCGGACGGCCTCATAGGGCAGGATGAACTCGCCCAAGGTCTGATGGAAGAACGCCGCCGACGGCCGCACCGGCGCGGTAGCGAAGCCTTCGGGCGTGGGGTAGGCGTAGGAATAGAACGCCGGATAGTCGATCGCGCCGCCGCCCGGCCAGAAGCCCGCGCTGCTGACCTCGTGCGAATAGGCCTCGCGGGTGACCGCATCCGGCAGATGGGGGATCCCACCGGGGTGCAGCGGCGCCCGGCGCCCGGAGAACCGGGTCACCGCGAGGTCGAAGCTGCCCCAGAAGAAGTGCACCGGGCTGACTTTGCCGAGAAATCCCGTGCGGAACTGCTTGAGCACCCGGTCCGCCTGGACGAGCACGCGCCAGAAGCGCTGGGCGGCGTCCGGGTCGTAGGCGGCATGCGCGCGATCCTCGCGGAACGGAATTGGGTCGGGGACCTCGTTGGGGCTGCCATGGATCCGGACCCGGATCTCAAGCTCGGCGAGCGCCGCCATGAGCTGGTCCTGGAAGTCGGCGACCGGCTTTTGCGCGAGCGGCAGCCGTCGCTCGCCGCCGTCGCTGGTCCGGATGAGCAGCGCGTGATCGATGAAGTCGAAGTCGATCTGAAACGTGCGCCGGTCGTACGGGATCGCCGAGGTGGTCAGGCCACGGGGCGTCACATACAGGGTGACGTGCCACGAATGGTTGACCCAGGGCGTCTGGGCCACTCGGATCTTGCCCACGATCTGGGTCCACAGGTGCAGGGTCGTGTAGGTATCCTTCCAGGCATCATAAGGCAGGGCGGGCCAGTCTTCGGCCCGCGCCGGGCGCGATCGCTCGATCATCGGGATCTCCCTTCAGGCAGCATCTTCCGCGGCCAGCGACCGGGTGGCCGCGCTCTCGTCGTCCGCGGCGCGGCCGGCGCTCCATAGCAGCGTCACGCCGATGACCGCGGACAGTAGCGAGGCGGCGAACACGCCGATCTTGGCGGCGGCGAAGTGGGCTTCGACCGGGAATGCCTGGCCGGCGATGAACAGCGACATGGTGAAGCCGATGCCGGCCAGGGCGCCGGCGCCGCCGAGCTGGCGCCAGGAGTAGTCGTCCGGCTTGACGGCGATCTTGAGCCGGACCGCGAGCGCGGAGGCCGACAGCAGTCCGAGCGGCTTGCCGATCACGAGGCCCACGATGATCGCGAGCAGCAAGGGCCGATGCGCGCCCCACACCTCGCTCGAGAAGGCGACGCCTGCGTTGGCCAATGCGAACAGCGGCAGCACCAGGTAGCTGGAGCGCGCCCCGGCGTGCCGCAACAGACGGTCCGCCGGCGATTCCAGCCGGTCGTGGATCGCGTCCAGCGCCTGCAGCGCCGGCAAGGAAGGCCCGCTTCGCAGCACCTCGCCCCGGCGCTGCGCTTCGGCGGCCACGATGGTGTTCGCCTGGGTCATCAAGGCCTTGAGATTGGGCGGCGGCCGGGTCGGGATCAACAGCGCCAGGATCACGCCCGCCAGGGTCGCGTGCAGGCCGCCGGCGTAGACGCAGGCCCAAAGGGCGACCCCGAGCAGCAGATAGGGCGACAGCCGGTAGACATGGGACCGGTTGAGCAGCGCCAGCGCGCCCGTGAGCGCGGCCGCGGCGACGAGATAGCCGACGTGCAGATCGCCCGAATAGAAGACCGCGACGACCACGATCGCGCCGATATCGTCGACGATCGCGGCGGCGGTCAGGAAGATGCGCAGCGCCACCGGCACGCGCTCGCCCATCATCACGATCAGCGCGACCGCGAAGGCGGTGTCGGTCGCCATCGGCACGCCCCAGCCATGCGACCACGGCCCGTGCGGAATGACCAGGGAGTAGAGGACCGCGGGTGCGACCATGCCGCCGATCGCGCCGGCGACCGGCAGCGCCGCGGCCCGCCGGCCGGCCAGATGACCGACGGTGAACTCGCGCTTGATCTCCAGCCCGACGACCAGGAAGAAGACCGTCAGCAGGCCGTCGTTGACCCAATGCTGGAGCGACAGGCTGAAGCTCGTGCCGCCGAGAGCGAGCCCGAGGTCCTGATCCCAGAACGCGGCAAAGCCTTGCCCCAGCGCCGAGTTGCTCACCACGACGGCCAGGACCGTCGCGAGCAGCAGAAGGATGCCCGCAGACGGCCCCCAGCTGGCGAAATCGAGCGCGGCCGCGCGCACCCGATGACCGAGCCTTCCGAGCATCGCGTCGGCGAGCGAGCTCTCGTCCCACGGACCGTCGTAGCGGCGGCCGTTGATGAAGAAGGTCGGCGTGATCATGACGCCGCTGGCACGCGCGCTGCGCTCATCGGCGGCAACCCGCGCCCGGGCGCGCCGGGCGGCCTCCTCCGCCGGCTCGGGGTCGTCCCGCGCCAGGCCGAGATCGCCGGCGACGGCGCGCAGGTCGTCCTCGGTCAAGGTCTCCGAGCGGGTCATCAGTTCGACGTGCGCCTGCCAGAACCGGTCCGGATCGTCGGCGCGCTCGGCCAGTTCGGCGGCGCGCGTCGCGATGTCGCTGCCGGTGATCGGCCGATGCCGGAACACGTAGCGCAGCCGGTCGCCCAACTTGTCGCGGACCTTGGCGATCTGCTCGTTCGCGGCCCGGCAGTACGGACAGCCGTAGCTGCCGTACTCGACCAGCGTGATCGGCGCATCGGCCGGGCCCAGGACATGATCGCGGGCCGCGTCCACCGGCCGATCGAGCCGATTGCTCAGCCTCGCATGCGACATACCGCCTCTCGACCGGGGTCTGGTCTCAAGGGCGCTGCTTCGTCGTCAGACGCCCAGGGACGAGATCGGGTCGCCCGCAGGCGGCGCTGCGGCTGCGCCGCAGCCGGCCCTGCCGGAGGCCGGAACGCTGCAGCCTGCGGGTCACGACCCGATCTCCGCGCATGAAGCTCGCGACCGGCTAGTCCCGGCGACCGGCCTCGAACAGGAACCAGGTGCGCCGCTCCGCGTCGTCGATCCAAGGCTCGAGCAGGCTGGCGGTGGCGACGTCGCCATGCTCGTCGCACAGCGTGTGGGTCGCGCGCATGCGCGCGGTCAGCTGGACATTGTCCTCGCGGAGTTCCGCAAGCATGTCGAGCGGCGTGACGTAATCGGCATCGTTGTCCGAGAAGCGCTGCAGCCGGCCGATGTGACCGATCGAGCGGACCGTCGTGCCGCCGAGCTTCCGGACCCGTTCGGCGATGGGATCGGTGGTCGCCAGGATCTGGCCCGCCTGTTCATCCAACATCAGGTGATAGTCGCGGAAGTGCGGACCCGACATATGCCAATGAAAGTTTTTCGTCTTGACGTACAGCGCAAACATATCCGCGAGCAGGGTCGTCAGCGCCACCGCTAGATCCTGAGTAGCGTTGGCGGGCAGGTCGGTGCGCGTGTGGAGCGGCGCCATCCGTCGTGACTTGGCATCGGTGCGGTTGACCATTTAGGTCTCCTTTCAAGCAGTTGAACCGCGGCAGGCGATCCTCCGGATCGACTTTTCGCTTTTCGAGCAGCGCACAAGCGCGCTTCAGATTGGCGGCGTTGACCTGTGAGATCCTCACGGATCGTAAAGCGGAGCAGGGCGCGCCGGTCAAGCCGGCGTCCTCCCTCAGCGACCATCCGTCCCCGGCGCTGCAGCCGGTCTCATACCGCGCGCGTGAGCATCGACCCCACCTGAAGCAGGATGCCTTTGGGCTTCGATCGGGGGCAATGGCTTTCACGGGCGTGCCTTCGGGCACGGCGAGGCCGACCCGCGAAGCGCCCCCCTCGCCGGCTAGAGCAAAGTCTCGATCCGGATCGGGAGGTCGCGCAGCCGGCGGCCGGTGGCGTGAAAGACGGCGTTGGCGATCGCCGGAGCCATGCCGACCAGCGCGATCTCGCCCAGGCCCTTGACCCCGAGCGGATTGACATGGGGGTCGGTCTCCTCGACGAACAGCGCTTCGAGCGCGCCCACGTCGAGGTTCACCGGGACGAGGTAGTCGGCCATGGAGGCGTTGACGGGGCGGCCGTCGCGCGGGTCGAGGACGGTCTGCTCCATCAGCGCCATGCCGATGCCGCCGACCATGCCGCCGAGGCACTGGCTGCGGGCGAGCCGAGGATTGATGATCCGGCCCGCTGCGTAGGCGCCGACCGCGCGCCGCACCCTCACGGTGCCAAGATCGGGATCGACGACCACCTCGGCGAACACCGCGCCGAAGGCATGCATCGAGAAGCGTTGCCCCTCGTCGCCGCGGCCACTGGTGGCCTCGGCCTCGATCGGCCGCCCGCCGCCGCGCGCGAGAACCTCGGCATAGGTCTGGCCGCGGGAGCCGTCGTTCCCGAGCGAAAGGCGTCCCGCGCGGACCTCGACCGCCGCCGCAGCGACGCCTCGCAGGGCGGAGTTATCGTCCGAGATCGCGCGTTGGATCGCCCGATCGCGCGCGGCGATGCAGGCGGCCTGCACCGCCGAGCCGACCGATGCCATGGTCTGCGAGCCGCCATGCGGCGGGGTCGGCGGAAAGTCCGACTGTCCGAGCCGGAAGCGCACCTGCGTGGCTGAGAGCCCCAGCGCGTCGGCCGCGACCTGGGTCATGGAGGTATAGGTGCCCGGGCCCATGTCGCTGGCCGCCGCTTCCACCTCCGCCGTGCCGTCGGGCAGCAGACGGGCGCGGGCGCTGGCCTGGCTGCGGAACGCGGGATAGGTCGCCGAAGCCATGCCCCAGCCGACCAGCAGGCGGCCGTCCCGCATGGAGCGCGGGCGCGGGTCGCGGCCGGCCCAGCCGAAGCGGGCGGCGCCGCGCCGGTAGCAGGCGGTGAGCGAGCGGCTCGAGAATGGCCGCTTCGCGCCCTCGTCGATCTCCGGCTCGTTGCGCAGCCGCAGCTCGACGGGATCGATGCCGACCTCGGCGGCCAGCTCGTCCATGGCGCTTTCCAGCGCGAAGATGGCGCTCGCCTCGCCCGGCCCGCGCATGTAGGTGGGCGTGCTGGCATCGAGGGGTGCCAGACGATAGCGCGTGCGCACGTTCGCGCAGGAATAGAGATAGGTCGAGATGTCCGTCAGCGCTTCGACGAACTGCTCGTAGCGCGAGGTCTCGCCAGTGCCCTCGTGGATCAGCGCCGCGAGCCGGCCGGACTCGTCGGCGCCCAGAGCCACACGTTGCAGGCTGCGCGGCCGGTGACCGGTCGCATAGAACATCTGCCGGCGGGTGAGGACGAGCTTGACCGGCCGGCCGACCTGGCGCGCGGCGAGCGCCGCGAGGGTCACGTGCGACCAGGTCCTGAGCGCGGTGCCGAAGGCGCCGCCGATGAACGGGCAGACCACCAAGACCTGCTCGACCGGCAGGCCGAAGATGGCCGCGATCTCGGCCCGCTCGTTGACCACGAACTGGCTCTTGCTCCACAGAGACAGGCGATCGCCGTCCCAGGCCGCGACGGTGGCATGCGGCTCCATGGGATTGTGGTTCTCGCGCGCGATGCCATAGGTCGCGTCGATCCTGACGGCCGCTCGCGGGAGTGCGGCGTCGGCGTCGCCCCGCGCCGTGTCGGCGTCGGCGCGGCCGCCCCCCGGCGCGACCGTCTCGCTTTCCTCGACCCGGGTCGCCGGCGCCCGCGTCTGATAGCTGACCCGGACCGCGAGCGCCGCGTGTTCGGCCTGGTCCAGGGTCTCTGCGACCACCACGGCCACCGGCTGGCCGAAGAACCGGACCTGATCGTCCTGCAAGACGTGCAGCCGCTCGCCGTGGGCCGGATCGATCGGGCCCTTATGCTCCCGATAGGCGAGGCGGGGCGCGTTGAGGTGAGAGATGATCGCGACCACGCCGGGCAAGGCTTCGGCCGCCGCCGTGTCGATCGCGGTCACGCGGCCGAGGCCGACCGTGCTCGTGACGATGACGGCGTGGGTCTGATCGGGCTGATCGAACTCTGCGGCGTAGCGGGCAAGCCCGGTCACCTTGGCGGGCCCGTCGACCCGCGCCAGGGATTGCCCGATCGAGATCCCGGTCATGCCGCCGCTCCCGTCATTTCGAGGGCGCGGACGATCGTCCGGCGCAGCAGCTCGACCTTGAAGGCATTGCCGGAAAGTGGCGTCGCGCCCTCGATGCCATGGTCAGCCGCGGCTTGCCATGCGGACGGGCCCGCCCGCTGGCCGGCCAGCGCCGCCTCGGACGCGCGCAGGCGCCACGGCCTGGTGGCGACGCCGCCGGCGGCCAGCCGGGCGGCACGGATGACGCCGTCTTCGATCTCGAGCGCCGCGGCGATCGAGACCAGCGCGAACTCGTAGGACGCGCGGTCGCGTACTTTCAGATAGCGGGCCCGCCTTGCGTACGCCCCGTTGGGCAGTTCGACGGCGACGATCAGCTCGCCTTGCGTGAGCGTGTGCTCGAGATGGGGTGTGGCGCCCGGAAGACGATAGAGGTCTTCGACCGGGAATCGTCTCTCCCCGCCCGGACCGCGAGCCACGACGATGCCGTCGAGCGCGACCAGGGCGACCGCGAGGTCCGAGGGGTGGGTCGCGACGCAATGGGCGCTCGTGCCGAGGATCGCGTGGCCGCTGTTGAGGCCGTCGATGGCGGCGCAGCCCGAGCCGGGGGCGCGTTTGTTGCAGGACGCATCGAGGCTGCGGAAATAGGGGCAGCGCACCCGCTGCAAAAGGTTGCCGCCGATCGAGGCCATGTTGCGCAGCTGGGGCGAAGCGCCTTCCAGCAAGGCCTCTGCGATCAGGGGCTGGGCCTCCGTGGTCGCCGGATGGGCCGCCACGTCGGCCATGCGCGCCAGCGCGCCGATGATGAGCTTGCCGCCATCCAGCCGGATGTCGCGCAAGGCGAGGCCATTGATGTCGATCAGCCGCTCGGGCCGCTCGACCTCCTCGCGCATCAGATCGATCAGGGTGGTGCCGCCCGCAAGGTAGCGACCCCCGGCGGCGGCCGCGGCGATCGCGTCCTGCTCGGTGCGCGCGGTCTGATAGGAGAACGGAACCATGCTCAGCCCTCCCTGGCGGCTTCGGCGATCGCCGCGACGATCCCGGGATAGGCCCCGCAGCGGCAGATGTTGCCGCTCATCCAGGCCCTGATCTCGTCCGGCGAACCCGCATGGCCTTCGGCGATGCAGGCGATGCCCGAGACGATCTGGCCGGGCGTGCAGTAGCCGCACTGGAAGGCATCGTGCTCGATGAAGGCCGCCTGCAACGGGTGCAGCGTCTCGCCGGTAGCAAGGCCCTCGACGGTCGTGACCTCGGCGCCGTCATGCATGATCGCGAGCGTGAGGCAGGCGTTGATCCGCCGCCCGTCGACCAGGATCGTGCAGGCGCCGCAGGCCCCCTGGTTGCAGCCCTTCTTGGTCCCGCGCAGGCGCAGATGCTCGCGCAGCGCATCGAGCAGGGACGTGCGCGGGTCCAGATCCAGCCGCTCCGGACGACCGTTGACGGTCAGTTCGATGGTCGAGGTCTGCACGGGTTGCATCCTCCATAAAGCTGCCGGCGGGGCCGGCCGGCGCCAATCACAGGGCGCCGCCGGCGAGCCGGAGAGTCGTGCGTCGGTTCCACCCCTTGGGATGGGCTGTCGCGCCTGGGAATTGCACCTGTTGAACGTCCTCGCCCGGCCCGTTCATCCCCGGCGGGTTCGCTCTTTGCCATTCCAGTGCGGCCTTGAGCGCGGCAGCCGGGACCTTGCCGAGCTCGGGCAAGCGGCGCGGGGCCTCGATCGAGGATCAGGTCGGGCTCTGCCGCGCTGAGATCGAGCGCTTGCGGCTGGGAGGTCGCGAGCGCTGACAGCGATGATGCGATCAGCGGCGCCTCGACGCTCCGCTCCGGCGATCAGAAGCTCCTGCAGGACGCTCGGGACAGCCCTTGGACCTCGTCATCGCCGAGGGGCTCGAGACGGGCGATTTGGACCAGCCTGGAGCCCGGCGCAGGCTTCCTCGCATAAGCGCGGGCGGTGCGAACCGGCATCGGGCCCCGCTGCGGTGGCTTGCGATGGATGGGACTCACCGGCGTCCGCGGCGCAGCGGATCTTCGGTCTTCTTTGATCGGTAGCCGGTGTCGGCCCAGACATCGCTGGCGATGTTGCTGGGGTCGAGCAGATCGGTCAGGCGGCCCCGGCATGCGCAGCGGCGTGGTGACCAGCCAGCGGCGGATCAGCCGGCGGCGATCGGCCCGACGTTGTTCTGGCAGCAGAACGCGGGGATCGCCAGGTCGACCATCGGCGTCTCGCCGTCACGCGGCTTGGCCTTGGTCGCCTTCGCGGTCCATCGAGCTGACGGGTATCCTCGGCCTGTGCCGTTCAGGCCGGGGCGGTGCCCGGCCGGATGCTCGGCTGGTATCGCAAATGGAGGTG
>CAVTFM010000034.1:0-144892 GCA_963733965.1 uncultured Alphaproteobacteria bacterium | reverse complement strand
TCCGGCCGATGCTGCTCGAGCTGGCAATCACCGTGGCCTGGTATCCCGCGGCCAGCTGGCTTCTGAGCCGCCTCCACAACCAGATCCCGAAGGTGCTCCATGCATCGTGAGGGCGACCGCCTGCGCACCTTCTCGCGCCGCGCGCTGTGCCTCGGCGCGGGCCAGCTCGGCTTGTTCGGTCTGCTCGCGGCGCGGCTCTACTACCTGCAGGTGATCAGCGCCGACCAGTACGCGTTGCTCGCCGACGAGAACCGGATCAACCATCGCCTCCTGCCGCCGGCCCGCGGCCGGATCTTCGACCGCCACGGGGTGCCGCTCGCGCGCAACAGCCCGACCTACCGCGTGCTCGTGACCCGCGAGCAGACCGGGACCTGCGCGCGACCCTCGAGGCGCTCGCCGGCCTGATCCCGTTGCCCGAGGAGCACCTCCAGGAGGTGATCGCCGAAGCCGGCCGGCGCCGCCGCTTCGTGCCGATCACGGTGCAGGAGGACCTGAACTGGACCGAGCTGTCGCGGATCGCGGTCAACGCTCCCGACCTGCCGGGCGTGAGCCTGGATGCCGGCCTCCTGCGCGACTACCCGATGGGCGCGATCATGGCCCATGTCCTGGGCTATGTCGGGCCGGTCTCGGAAACCGAGCTGAACGGGGATCCGCTGCTGGAGCTGCCGGACTTCCGGATCGGCAAGAACGGCATCGAGAAGGTCTACGACGGGGTCCTGCGCGGCCGCGCCGGGATCAGCCGGTTCGAGGTCAACGCCCTCGGCCGCGAGATCAAGGAGCTGTACCGCTCTGACGGCGAGCCCGGTCGCGACCTGAGCCTGACCATCGACCTCGATCTGCAGCGCTACGTCTACGAACGCCTGAGCGAGCGAGCAGAGCGCCGCGGTCGTGGTCCTCGACGTCGAGACCGGCGACGTGCTGGCGCTCGCCTCGGTGCCGACCTTCGATCCGCGCGCGTTCACCAACGGCCTGACCCAGGACACCTGGCGTGAGCTCACGAGCAGCGTCAACTCGCCGCTGGTCAACAAGGCGATCGGCGGCCAGTACCCGCCGGGCTCGACGTTCAAGCTGATGACCGCGCTCGCGGCCCTCGAGGGCGGCGTGACCGGGCCCGATTACGAGGTCACCTGCAACGGCTTCATCCAGCTCGGCGACCACGAGTTCCACTGCTGGAAGCGCTGGGGCCACGGCCGGCTGAAGCTGATCGACGGCATCGCCCAATCCTGCGACGTCTACTTCTACGACCTCGCCCGGCGCCTCGGCGTCGACGCGATCGCCGCGATGGCGCGCCGGTTCGGGCTCGGCCAGGCGCTCGCGATCGATCTGCCGGGCGAGCGTCCCGGACTGGTGCCCGACCGGGCGTGGAAGCAGGCCACGCGCGGCGTGCCCTGGCAGCTCGGCGAGACGCTGATCACCGGCATCGGCCAGGGCTACATGCAGGCGACGCCGCTGCAGCTCGCGGTGATGACCGCGCGCATCGCCAACGGCGGCCGGGCGGTGCGGCCGCGCCTGGTGCGCGACGATCCGGCCCCGGACACCGACCAGGAGGCGGAGCCGGTGCCGGCGCTCGGCATCTCGGACTGGGCGCTCCGGTTCGTCAGGCAGGGCATGTACGAGGTCGTCAACGGCGAGCGCGGCACCGCCCGCCAGGCCAGCCTCGGCGATGCCGAGGTGGCGCTGGCCGGCAAGACCGGGACCTCGCAGGTGCGCCGGATCAGCCACGCCGAGCGCCTGACCACGGTGCGCAAGAACGATGACAAGCCCTGGGAGGAGCGCGATCATGCCCTGTTCGTCGCGTTCGCGCCCTTCCGGGCGCCGCGCTACGCGCTCGCGGTGGTCGTCGAGCACGGCGGCAGCGGCGCGGCCACGGCGTCGCCGATCGCCCGCGACATCATGGCCAAGGCGCTCGAGCTCGACCCGACCCGGACGCGCCCGCCGGTGACCGCGGAAGGCGCGCCGAGCCCGCGCCCGCCCGGCGATCCGACGTGACGCCGATCGCGGTCGCCGCCCGCTTCAAGACCCTCGAGCTGTCGCTGCTCGAGAAGCTGCGGCTCCTGAACTGGCCGTTCGCCGCGGTCGTGGTCCTGGTCGCGCTGATCGGCTACGGCATGCTGTACTCGGCCGCCGGCGGCTCGCACGAGCCCTGGGCCTGGCGCCACAGCGTGCGCTTCGCGATCGGCCTGGTCCTGATGCTGGCGATCGCGCTGACCGACGTCCGGGTCTGGTTCCGCTGGGCCTACGCGATCTACGGGGTCGCCCTGCTCGGCCTGATCGCGGTCGAGATCGCCGGCAACATCAGCATGGGCGCCCAGCGCTGGATCAACCTCGGCCTGTTCCAGCTGCAGCCGTCCGAGGTCATGAAGATCGCGCTGGTGCTGGCGCTCGCGCGCTATTTCCACGGCACCTATCTGGAGGACGTGGCCCGGCCGACCCAGCTGCTCCTGCCGCTCGCGATCATCCTGGTGCCGACCGCGCTGGTGCTCGAGCAGCCGGACCTCGGCACCTCGGTCATGCTGCTCGCGGGCGGCGGCGCGCTGCTGTTCCTGGCCGGCGTCCGCTGGTGGAAGTTCGCGCTGGTGATCGGCGCCGTGCTCGGCGCGCTGCCGATCCTCTGGCACCAGCTGCACGACTACCAGCGCGAGCGGGTGATGACCTTCCTCAACCCCGAGCGCGACCCGCTGGGGGCCGGCTATCACATCATCCAGTCGAAGATCGCGCTCGGCTCCGGCGGCGTCTGGGGCAAGGGCATCCTCCATGGCACCCAGAGCCAGCTCAGCTTCCTGCCCGAGAAGCAGACCGATTTCGTGTTCACCATGCTGGCCGAGGAGGCGGGCCTGGTCGGCGCGCTCGGCCTGCTCTGCCTGTTCCTGGTCCTGGTCGCCTACGGCTTCGCCTTCGCGCTGCGCGCCCGCAACCAGTTCGGCCGCCTGCTGGCGATGGGCATCACGGTCACCTTCTCGCTCTACGTCGTGATCAACATCGCCATGGTCACCGGCCTGATCCCGGTGGTCGGCGTGCCCCTGCCGCTGATCTCCTACGGCGGCACCGCGATGATGACCGTCTTGATCGGCTTCGGCCTGATGCTGAGCGTCGACATCCACCGCGAGGTGACCATCCCCCGCTTCCCGGTCGACCACGACCGCTGACGGTATCAGACGACTGGCCGACCGGAGCGCCATGGCGAGGCTCATGGCCGGGTGCGACGAGTGCCGACCAGCTCCAGACGATGCGCCGATGCCGGGCCGGCCCCGGGCCGGCCAGCGGGTTGACCGGCGGGCCGGGCGGGCGCATCTTCTTACTTGAATCTTACCAGGGTACGGGCGATGGCGACGACGCGGCTGTCGAGCAAGGGCCAGGTGATCATTCCGAAGGCGGTCCGGGACCGGCACGGCTGGCAGCCCGGCGTCGAGCTCGAGGTCGAGGACCGGGGCGACGTCGTCCTGCTCCGGCCGGCCAACCCGTTCCCGCCGACCACGATCGAAGAGGTGCGCGGCTGTCTCAAGTACGACGGCCCGCCGATCAGCATCGAGGAGATGCACGAGGGGATCGAGCGCGAGGCGCGCCGGATGTGGGCGGAGTTCGAGCGGCAGTCCAAGTGATCGCGGTCGATACCAATGTCCTTGTGCGCTATCTGGTCGAGGACGACGTAGCCCAGACGGACCGGGCCGAGGCGGCGTTGCGTATCCGGTGCCGTGCTTCTCCTGAAAGGCGTCCTCCTCGAGACCGAATGGGTGCTCCGCAGCATCTACCGGTTCGAGCGGCGGGCGATCCTCGACGGCATCACGCGCCTGCTCGGCCTGCCGGGCGTCGAGATCGAGGACCGCCCGGCGGTCGCCCGCGCGCTCGACTGGTATCGGCACGGGCTCGACTTCGCCGACGCCCTGCATCTCGCCTCGAGCGGAACGGCCACGGCCTTCGCCACGTTCGACCGCGCCTTGCGGCGCAAGGCACGGGCGCTGATCGGCTCCGTACCGGTGGTGGCGCCGTGAGCGATGGCGTGAACTTCGTCCGATCGCGATCCCTTATTTGAGACGCGCCTGGCGGAAGAGCGGGAAGTTGAAGGGATAGATCGGAATGTCGAGATTGTCGCGCATCGCCCAGACGATCACCTGGTGGTGCAGCGGGATGTAGACGATGTCGCCCAGCACGATCTTCCAGACCTGCTCGATCATCGCGTCGCGACCGCAGGCGACCATCTCGCGACCGATTCGGTCGATGCTCAGGCGTCCTGGTCGTCGATCAGGCCGTGCCGGCTGGCGGGGTACCAGCCGTGGCTGACGATCTGCTCGAGGCTGTAGGGGCAGGTCCTGGGCAGGCTCTTCGCCGCCTCGCGCTCGCCGTGCTTCACGAGTCCGAGGGCGGCATCGCGCCGCCCGCGCCCGAACAGCTTCACAAGCTCAGCCGCCACGTCCGGACGCATGCTCGCCGTCAGATGATCCTCGACCTCGTCGCGAGCCTGGACGATCGAGTACCGCCAGTCGGCGCGCGGCTCCGCCGAAGGTGAGACCTCGAGCTTCAAGAGATGCTCGATGATCCGCCGCACCTGGCTGCGCACCGTGTTCAGCTCGCTCCGGCCCAAGCTCTCGACCTCCTCGGCCAGGTTCTCCAGATCGAGCGTGCTGTTCACCCGCGCGGCCGCCAGCGCGCGCAGCTTCGCCGCCTCGTCCTTGGTCCAGGCGTAGTAGTCGGCCTGATAGAGCGAGCGTTCGAGCACCTTGGCCATCTTGACCCCGGCATTGTTGCGGCGCCCGCACTTTAGCTCATTCTGCCTGGACACGCCAAAGGCGCGATCGCGGATGGGCGGTGCGCGCGCGCTACGCTCGCCGTGAAATCCGGATCCGGCTGCCCTTGACGGTGACGACGGCGCGAGAGAGCTCTGGCTCCGGATGATCCGCGAGGATCTGCGCCATCAGCTCGATGCGCCTTGCCGCCGGCACGTCCGGCAGGCGGATCAAGCCAGCGTGCGCCTGCGCGCGGACGTGGATCAGGGCCCCGAAGTCGGTGTCGATCGTGACCAGAATGCGGCCTTCGTCGGTGGCCCGGCGGAGCAACGCCGCATCGCCCGGATCGCCACCCAGGGCTCTCACGTCCAGCACGTCATGCCCCTGGCCACGCAGCCAGTCCGCCAGCCGGCGACCGGCGCAGCGGTCGACCAGGAACCTCAAGCGGACGTCACCCGCACCGCGTCGATGCTCTCGTCGGCGATCGCGGCGTGCGCGTAGGCCAGGCAGGCCCTCACGTCGTCCGCTTCCAGCTCCGGATAGTCGTCCAGAATCGCCTCGACCGTCTGACCCTGCGCCAGGAGGCTGAGGATCAGCTCGACCGAGATCCGCATCCCGCGCACGATCGGCTTGCCGCCGAAGATCTCGGGATCGGCGGTGATCCGGTTCAACAACGTCGCATCGTGCATGGCCGTCCGCCGGAACGAGTCACCCGCAAGAACCATAACATGCGCCGCCGCCACCGCCTATCGCCGGCAAGTGACCTCGGGGCGTGGCGGGCTGTTCCAGTCGCTGTCGCAGGTCGGGGCATGGCACTGGGCTGGCGTGAGATCTGCGTCGCCATGCTATGATGCTCGTCGAAGTTGGCGCGTCGCCTGATCGGGAGCATCGGCAACGAGCGGAGGAGGAGCCGACCAACATGGCCCTGCGCTTTGGCAAGCTCGAGGACGCTCTGATTGCCGCCGGTGCGCCCACCCAGCAAGCAGCCGAGGCAGCGGAGGAGGTCGCCGACGTGGTCGAGCTGCTGCACCGCATGGAGCGCCGCCTGGTGCGCGTCGACGTCCTGATCGGCTCCACCCTCGGCGGCGTCGGCCTGATCGCCGCCGGCGTGCTCGCGACCGTGCTCAAGATCTACCTCGGCTGAGAGCCCGGCCCAGAAAAGCGGGGCACGGCAAAACGCTGGCCTGCCCGGCCCACGCTGCGCTAGACAGAACGTAGCGCGATTGTCGGAACGATCGGGATTGAACCCTTGGCTACGCAGGCAGGCGAGGCTGCACCGAGCGCCCCAGGTGCCGTCGATCAGCTCCAGCGGCTGGTCGAACGCTTCGGCCTGATTGCGGCCGGGCTCGCGGCCCTTGCCGGGTCGGTCGCCACCCTGTGGACGCAGATCCAGCCCGAGATCCGCTGGGGCGTGATCGGCGCTTGCCGGGGTAGCGCTCCTGTTCGTCGCGGTCGGCAAGGTCGTGATGCCGGCGATCGAGGCCAGGCGGCGGCGCAAGGTCATCGCGATCCCCGACGAGCGCCTGCGCCAGCCCACCACCTTTCGCCTGCGCCCCTACGACGAAGCCGATCATCATGAGCTTCGAGCGGCCCGACCAGGCGCACCACGAGGCGCTCCGCTGGCTCGAGGCCGCGCGCGAGCCTTTCCTCTACCTCACCGGCTTCTCCGGCACCGGCAAGAGCTCGCTCCTGCACGCCTGGCTCGTGCCCGAGCTCGCCAGGGCCGATCCGAAGACGCTGACGCTCGTGGTCCGGAGCTATGCCGATCCAGTCGCCCAGCTGACCGAAGCCCTGGCCAAGGAAGGCGTGATCGCCGATGCCGGCGCCCCGGCCGCCGCCGACCCGCACGCCCTTCTGGAGCGCGCCGCGGCCAAGGTCCGCCCGGCGCGGCTCCTGATCGCGATCGACCAGTTCGAGGAAGCCCTGATCCTCCAGGACGACGCCGGGCGGGAGCAGCTCGCGGCGCTGTTCCGCGCGCTCGCCGAGCGGCCGATTCCCGGGCTCGCCGTCCTGCTCGTCCTGCGCACCGACTACTTCGACATCGACCAGCTGAAGGCGCTCGGCCTGCCCGACGTCCGGAGCGCCGCCAACTGGTTCAACCTGCTCGCCCTGTCCCGCGGCGAGGCGCGCGACGTGCTCGACCGGCGCCTCAAGCTCGACCCGGCGCTGCGCGAGAAGGTGCTGGACGAGGCGAGCGAGGTCGACGGCCTGCCGGGCCTGGTCCGGCCGATCACCCTCAACATGCTGGGCCTGGTGCTGCAGCAGTTCCGGGGCGGCGCGCTCGCGCGGACGGCGCCCGGCCGCCTGATCCACGACTACCTGCGCCAGGCGATCGCCAAGCCCGGGATCGACGCGCTGGCGCCGCTCCTGCTCGCGGCCATGATCACCGACAAGGGCACCAAGCGGCCGGCCGATCAGGCGGCGCTCGCGGCCGCGACCGGCAGCACGCCGGGCTTCGTGCGCAAGACGCTCCTGCTGCTCGCCCAGGACGGGGTCGTGCGCGAGCTCGACGCCGAGCGCGGGATCTGGGAGGTCAGCCACGACTTCGTCGCCAGCCAGCTCGGCCAGATCCTCCCGCGCCTGCGCCCCTCGCGCTTCCGCCGGCTGCAGACGAAGCTCGCGCCCGCAGCCCTGCTCGCCTGGCTGGCGCTGCTGCCGCTCCTGGCCTTCGCCGGCCCGCAGATCATGGAGCGCATGGCGCTGAATGCGCTCTCCTATGAAGGCGTGGCGACACCATGGTCGGAGGAGCTCGGCGGCTACGAGGTCGACTTCGGTCCGGCCAAGCACCCGGGCGCCTTCGCGCGCCTGCATGGCTGGCTGCGCTGGATTCGCCCGATCCGCTCGGTGACGATCGCAAACGACAAGGAGCTCACCGACCTGACACCCCTCTACAAGGTCATCGAGCCGGAAAAGCTGACCCAGCTCACCATCTCCGCGAACGAGAACCTGCAGGCGCTGCCGGCGTGGGCGGGTCTCGGCGCGCTCACCCAGCTCACGATCTACGGCAACGGCAGCCTGCAGGCGCTGCCGGCGTGGGCGGGTCTCGGCGCGCTCACCCAGCTCTCGATCGATGAGCAACGGCAGCCTGCAGGCGCTGCCGGCGTGGGCGGGTCTCGGCGCGCTCACCCAGCTCTCGATCATCAGCAACGGCAGCCTGCAGGCGCTGCCGGCGTGGGCGGGTCTCGGCGCGCTCACCCAGCTCTCGATCTCCTGCGAACGAGCAACCTGCAGGCGCTGCCGGCGTGGGCGGGTCTCGGCGCGCTCACCCAGCTCACGATCTTCAACAACGGCAGCCTGCAGGCGCTGCCGGCGTGGGCGGGTCTCGGCGCGCTCACCCAGCTCTCGATCAGCGACAACGACAGCCTGCAGGCGCTGCCGGCGTGGGCGGGTCTCGGCGCGCTCACCCAGCTCACGATCTACGGGAACCGAAAACCTGCAGGCGATCGAGGGGCTGGCCGGCCTCGAGAAGGTCGAGGAGTTGCGGCTCGAAGGCGCGTTCCTGCCGGCGGCGCTGGCCGAGGTCGCGACGCTGCCGGCGCTCCGCCGGCTCATGCTGCCCGTCGAGTTCCAGGACAAGGGCATCGGCCTCGATCGGCCCAAGGCGCTGCCGTCGGTCGATATCCGCTACGCTGACCCAAACTCGGTTGACTGGTGGCGACGACTGGAAGCCGGGCGAGTCGTAGTCGGGGGTCGCGTGTCGCCTGCGGTGCACGCTTCTGGCGCCTCCATGCGACGGATTCGTAGCTCCAGCCAGCCCGCAGGGCAGCGTCACCGATACTGGTGCCGATTGGCTCAGGTATCGTACAAATCGACGAATTTCTTATGGTAAATTGCGTTTTCTCGGGCTCGATTGTCCGATTTTCGGGAACGATTGATCATAGCGCGATTGACCTCCGGATCAATGATCTCCACCGGCTTGATGCCATGGGATATACTCTCTTCCGATGCGCCACTTTTGAATTACTCGAGCACACTATCGTCGCATATCGAACATATCATGCGCTGTCTGATGTATCTGTCTCTTCACGATCGACAATCTAAATCGCCATCAACCGGATCAATATTTGCGATCTATTGGCCCTTGAGCTGACAGGCCGAAGCAATTCGTGGGGACCTTCGGCGCAACGTTACTGTCAAGAATTGGACTGGCCGATCCTTCTTCATCATCCGCGATCATGTCAAGGCAAAGTAACAAGGGTTGGCGCCGGCCCCCCGGCGCGGCTCAGCTCACGAACCTGGGCATGATCAGGCGGGGGGCAGCGCATCAGGTCGGGGAGCCATAGCCGAGGCGGCCTTCGAGGGCTACCTTGGGGAGCCGGGCCGCGGCCGGCCGACCGCCGCCGGGGCTGGAACGATCGGGCCGCAGACGAACCGACCTGGAAGGAGGAGAGCGCGCATGGCCGGCTACATCATCGCCGAGGTCGAGGTGACCGACCCGGAGACCTACGCCACCTACCGGGCGCAGACCCCGGGCGTGGTCGCGCGCTACGGCGGCCGCTTCCTTGTCCGCGGCGGCGCCGCCGAGCTTCTGGAGGGTGACGACCCGCCCGCGCGGCTGGTCGTGATCGCGTTCTCGGATGTCGCGGCCGCCCGGCGCTTCTACGAGCTCGCCCGAATATCAGGCGATCATCGGCATCCGGCAGCAGGCGGCCAACAGCCGGGTCATCCTGGTCGAGGGCGCCTGACGCCACCGGATCGGGCGCCTGCCGGCCGGCTCAGCCTTGGACGGAATAACCGCCGTCGACCGGGATCGCGGTGCCGGTGACGAAGTCCGAGGCGGGGCTGGCGAGGAACACCGCGATGCCGGCGAAGTCGTCCGGGTGGCCCCAGCGGCCGGCCGGCGTGCGCGCGACCACGCGCTCCTCCAGACCGGGGACGTCGCGCCGGCCCTGGACCGTGAGTGCGGTGTCGATCCAGCCCGGCAGCACCGCGTTGACCTGGATGCTGTCCTTGGCCCAGGCGCAGGCGAGCGCCCGGGTGAGCTGGACCATGCCGCCCTTGGTCGCGGCGTAGGGGGCGGTGAACGAGGCGCCGAAGATCGACATCATCGAGCCGATGTTGATGATCTTGCCGCCGCCGGCCGCGACCAGGGCGGGATAGGCCGCCTGGCAGCACATGAACGCGCTGGTGAGGTTGGTCTCGAGGATCCGGTGCCACTCCGCGAGCGCGTACTCCTGCGGCTGCTTGCGGACGTTGGTGCCGGCGTTGTTGACCAGGATGTCGAGCCGGCCGAGCTCGGCGAGGGTGGTCTGGACCAGGGCGCGGCACGAGGTCTCGCTGGTGACCTCGACCTCGACCGCGAGCGCCTTGGCGCCCTGCGCCTGCAGCTCGGCGACCGCCTGGGCGCTCTTGTCGCGGTTGCGCGCCGCCACCACCACGGCCGCGCCGGCCTGCGCCAGCCCGCGCGCCATGCCGAGCCCGATGCCGCCGTTGCCGCCGGTGACGATCGCGACCCGGCCGCTCAGATCGAACCGCTGCATCCTCGCTCCCTCCCCGACCAAGCCTCGCGCCGGCAATTGCTAGCAGGCAGCAACGCCCACGGCAATCCGCTTGAAATGGTTTGCTTCTAACATGATCCCGATCCGATTGAATATTTGACCGGTCGGCTGAGGCTGACGATCAATCCGGTCATCTTAGAACAATTCTAGTTATAGATGCGTCGTCTATGGCTTTACTATGAGTTCTTGGCCTGCTAAAGATCACGCCGCGCGACCAGGGCGGTGCCGGCGGCCGCGGGTCGGCGCGGACCCTGCGAGCCGAGCGAGGACAGGATGACCGAGAGGACCGATCGTCGAGCGGCGCCGGCTGGTGCGCCTTGCGAGGACCAGCGGCCGGTTCCGGCCACCACCCGGGTCAAGGTCTGGACCGGGCTCGGCACCGTTCTGCTGGCGGGGGCGGCCCTCTCGCTGCTGCCCCATGCGCCCCAGGCGGGTGCCCTCGGCAAGCTCGTCAAGCCCGGCGCCGGCACACCGCCTTCGATCCAGGTCGCGGCCGGCGGCGAGGGCGGTGAAGGTGGCGAGGGCGGTGAAGGCGGCGAGGGTGGCGAAGGCGGGGGCGCCAGGTCCGTCGACCTCGGCACCGACGACGTCGCCTGGCTGACCCAGCTCGGACTGCTGCGCGGCCACCTCGACGTCGGCATGGACCTCTACCGCCAGGGCGAGCAGAAGGCCGCCGAGCCGCACATGGGCGGGCCGATCGAGGAGCTCTACGAGAGGCTCGAGCCGGCGCTCGAGAAGCGGGGCGTGGCCGGCTTCGAAGAGCAGCTCGAAGCGCTCAAGGGGCTGGTCAAGCAGGGCGCCCCGGTCGACCGGGTCGAGGCCGCCTATCAGCAAGCGCTGACCGGCATCGCGGCCGCCGAAGCGGCGGTGCCCGAGGCGCAACGCCTGGCGCTCGCGACCCGCTTTGCGGTCATGGTCAACCTCGTGCGCAGCGCGGCCGCGGAGTATGACGAGGCGCTCGACCAGAAGGGCCGGGTCGTGAAGCCGATCGACTATCAGGAGGCGCTCGGTTTCGTGCGTACCGCCCAGGCGATCCTCGACCAGACGCCGGCCGCGGAGCGCGCCGAGGCCGCCGATGCGATCGCCCGGGCCAAGGCCCAGTTCCAGGCGGTCGCCGGACTCTGGCCGAGCCTCGTGCCGCCGGCCAAGGTCGAGGGCGATCCGTCCGAGCTGTTCGGCGCGGCCGCCTACATCGAGATCGCCGGCCTCCACGTCAAGTGATTGCCGGATGACAGTGATTGCTCGGATGACAGGTGACTGCCGGATGGCGGGTGGCTGCCGGGCCCGGCGCCGGGGCCGCGGGCGCGCTCCGGCATGATGTTGCGGATCGCCGGGCTGCTCGATCCAGAGCGGCTGGCGGCGCTGCAGAGCGCGCTCGCCGACCCGGGTCTGTTCGCGGACGGCCGCGCGACCGCCGGCTGGCACGCGCGCGCGGTCAAGCACAACCTTCAGGCGCGGCGCGGCGGCATCGTCGACGAGGCGATGGCGCAGATCAGGCGCGCGCTGCTCGAGCACGAAGTGTTCGCCGCCGCGGCGCGGCCGAAGGCGATCTTGCGGCTCACGATCAGCCGCTACGAGCCGGGCATGACCTACGGCACCCACGTCGACGACGCGCTGATCGACGGCGTGCGCACCGACCTGTCGTTCACGCTGTTTCTCGCCGACCCCGAGAGCTACCAGGGCGGCGCGCTGGTGATCGACGACGCCTACGGCGAGCGCGAGGTCAAGCTGCCGGCGGGTGAGCTCTTTCTCTACCCGTCGACCACGCTCCACCGGGTGGCGCCGGTGGCCCTCGGCATCCGCCTCGCGGCGGTCGGCTGGGTCCGCAGCTTCGTCCGCGATCCCGCCCGGCGCGAGATCCTGTTCGATCTGGAGACGGCGCTGCGCGCGGTCCATGCCCGCGACGGCAAATCGCCCTTGTTCGACACGCTCGCCAAGACCCGCACCAATCTCCTGCGCATGTGGGCGGAGGACTGAGCCGCACGGCCTGGGCCAGCGCGCGGCCTGGTCGGTCGCCGGCAGCGCGCCGGGGCGCGGATCGGTCGCACCTCCGCCCCGCCGGGCGCCGATTGGCGCCGGCACCGGCGAAGGCGGTGTCCCAACGCGGCCGCGCGCCACGAATTCGACCGAACGCGCCGGGTGCGTACGCCGCTACCGAATTTTAACTTTCTTCGCCTAGCCGCAATCGTCATATCAGTTTCCGGCCGAATCACGGAAGGAGACGGTAATGTCGTGGCTGCTCGCTCTGCTGCTCGTCTTGGGTGGGGTCGCCGTTACCGGGTCCGCGTCGGCCGCCGCGACCTATGTCCCCGGCCAGTACCGGGACGGCGTCTATACGCATCCCTATTTCCTGGACGCGCCCGCGGTCAAAGACGTCAAGATGGAAAGCGAGGACGCCAAGATGCCGAAGCCGGTCATCGTCGACGAGCCGCTGCCGCCCAAGAAGCTGTCGCCCGAATCGCCGTCCTGAGCAACGGCCGCGCCGGATCGTCCGCCCGGGTCGTCGCGGTCACGGGCTGACCCGCAGCCGACTCGACTGGCGGAGCTAGACCTCCCGCCGGTAGTTGGGCGCCTCGCGGGTGATCCCGACATCGTGGACGTGGCCCTCGCGCACGCCCGCCTGGGTCACCCGGATGAAGGTGCAGCCGCGCTGCATGGCGGCGATGCTGGCGTTGCCGGTGTAGCCCATGGCGGCGCGCAGGCCGCCGACCAGCTGGTGGACGATGCTGGCGACCGGGCCGCGATAGGGCACCTGGCCCTCGATCCCTTCGGGCACCAGCTTGAGCTGGTCCCGGATCTCCTCCTGAAAATACCGGTCCGCCGAGCCGCGCGCCATGGCGCCGAGCGAGCCCATGCCGCGGTACGCCTTGTAGGAGCGGCCCTGGTAGAGATAGACCTCGCCCGGGCTCTCGTCGGTGCCGGCGAACAAGGAGCCGATCATGGCGCAGTCGGCGCCGGCCGCGATCGCCTTGGCGAGATCCCCGGATGCCCGGATCCCGCCGTCGGCGATCACCGGGACCCCCCGCTGATGGCAGTGCTCGGCGACGTCCATGAGCGCCGCCAGCTGCGGCACGCCGACGCCCGCGACCACCCGGGTGGTGCAGATCGAGCCCGGCCCGATCCCGACCTTGACCGCATCGGCGCCGGCATCGATCAGCGCCTTGGCGCCGGCCAGCGTCGCGACGTTGCCGGCCAGCACCTGGGTCGCGTTGCTGAGCCGCCGGATACGCTCGACCGCATCGAGCACGCGCGCCGAATGGCCGTGCGCGGTGTCGACCACCAGGAGGTCGACGCCGGCCTCGATCAAGGCCTCCGCCCGCTCGAGCCCGGCGGACCCCACTCCGGTCGCAGCGCCGACCCGCAGCCGGCCCTGCTGGTCCTTGCACGCGTGGGGGAAGGTCTGCGCCTTCTCGATGTCCTTGACGGTCACGAGGCCGATCAGCCGGTAGTCGGCGTCGACCACCAGCAGCTTCTCGATCCGGTGGCGATGCAGGAGCTGCTTTGCCTCCTCGCGCCCGACCCCCTCGCGCACGGTCACCAGCCGTTCGGCGGTCATCAGCGCGCGCACCGGCACCTCGAGGTCGGTCGCGAAGCGGACGTCCCGATTGGTCAGGATGCCGACCAGGTGGCGGCCTTCGCCCTCGACCACCGGGATGCCCGAGATGCCCTGCGCGGCCATCAGCTCGAGCGCCTCGGCAAGGGTCGCGTCGGGACCGAGGGTGATCGGGTTGACCACCATGCCGGCCTCGAACTTCTTGACCTTCCTGACCTCGTCGGCCTGGGCCGCGGGGCCGAGGTTGCGGTGGATCACGCCGAGGCCGCCATGCTGGGCCATGGCGATCGCGAGGCCGGCCTCGGTCACCGTGTCCATCGCCGCCGAGAGCAGCGGGATGCCGAGCTCGATCTCGCGGGTCAGGCGGGTGCCGACCTCGACCTCGGCCGGCAGCACCTCGGAATGGGCGGGCTCGAGCAGCACGTCGTCGAAGGTGAGCGCCTCTCGGATCGCGATTCCCGCCCGCTGCATCACTGCCCTCACCCCGCTCGGAAGGTTGCGCCTATATAAGCGCAGCCGGCCGGCAGGCCAAGCCAAAGCCGCGCCCGGCGACGCCGGCCGCTCAGCCGGAGAGCATGCTCTGCGGCAGAGCTAGGATCATGGCGCCGACCGCCGCGAGCCAGCTGCCGACGACCCGCACCAGGATCCGCTGCCACTGGGTCTGGAGCGACACCACCACAGCACTCGGCAGCAAAATCGCGGCGAGCCCGGCGAGCGCGCTGCCGAGCAGGAACAACACCGGGTCCAAGCCGCCCGCCATGCCCGAGCCGTTGGCGAGGCCGTTGCAGAGCCCGAGCGCTGCCCCGAGCCCGAGCAGGACGGTGGATGGCAGCGCGGCGTCGAGGGCGAGCAGGAGGCCCAGGACCACGAACGAGCCGGCGTTGATCGTCGCCAGGTGGGCGGGCGGCGGCAGCGCTCCGCCGAGACCTGTGCCGAGGATGAAGGCGGCCGGCAGAACCATCAGCATCCGGCGCGCCGCGGGCTTGCCGTTTTGGCCGGCGAGCAGGCCCAGCGCCACCAGCGGCGGCGCCAGATCAAGCGCGGTCGTCGGGTGCAGCAGGCCGCCGTAGAAGTCGCCAAAGCGCGCGCCCAGGCTGTGCGCCAGAGCGCGGCCCGGCCAGGCGAGAGCGAGCAGCAGGGCGAGCGCCGCCGGCGCCCTCGCCGCGGACCGGTGCCATGCCCGCTTCACGTGCCGATCAGGAAATAGAAACCAGCGCAGGCGATCAGGCCGCCGGTCGCCCGCACCACCCGCTCGCCGAGCGGCCAGCGGACCAGGAGACCGAAGCTGATGCCGCAGAGGTGGAGCAGCCCGGTCGCGACCACGAAGCCGATGCCGTAGGCGAGCGGATTGGTCGCCCCCGGCAGCTCGGCACCGTGGGCGTAGCCGTGAAAGATCGCGAACGCTCCGACCAGCACCGCCGCAATCCAGAGCGGCGGCCGGGCGGCGAAGGCGACCATCGCGCCGAGCCCGATCGCGGACAGCGCGATCCCGATCTCGACCCCTGGCATCGGCACGCCGAGGACGCCCAGCACGCCGCCGAACGACATCACCAGCGGGAACACGATCGGCAGCAGCCAGATCGCCGGCGCCCCGAGGAACGCGCCCCACATGCCGACCGCGACCATGGCGACCACGTGATCGGGACCGGTGATCGGGTGCAGGAAGCCGGTCACGAAGCCGCCGGCGACGCCCTGGCCGGTATGCGCGAGCGCCGGGGTGGCGAGCAGCATCAGGGCCGCCGCCAGCAAGACCGGCGCTGCCGAAGGCCGGTGTGACGCCGGCCGTGGGGTGGGGTGGCTGGGCATCCTCCGTCTCCTCCAGGTCGCCGGCCCTTAAGAAGCCAGCGCGATCGCGACCGTCCGCTCGATAAACCAGAATGCGGCCGCTGTGCCAATCACATAGGCGGGCAGGGGCTCGAGCCGCTGCGGCCAGGTCACTTCGAGGCGCCTGAACGCCCAGGTAAAGCTCAGGCAGAACGCCACGAACAGCAGCTGGCCCGCCTCGACGCCGAGGTTGAAGAACAGAAGTGCCAGCGGAATCTCGGTCGCGGGCAGACCGATCTGGCCGAGCGCGCTCGCGAAGCCCAGGCCGTGCAGCAGGCCGAAGGCGAAGGCGATCAGCCAGGGAAACTCGTGGGTAAGGCCGATCCGGCCCTGGCGGGCGTGCAGGATCTCGGCCGCGAGGAACACGATGCTGAGCGCGATCAGGGCATCGACCGGCCGCGGCGGCACGTCGATCAGGCCGAGCGTCGCGAGCCCCAGGGTCAGGCTGTGGGCGACCGTGAAGGCGGTCACGGTCTTGATCAGCATCCAGGGGCCGCGGACGATCAGGAGCAGCCCGAGCACGAACAGGAGGTGGTCGATCCCGAGCAGGATATGCTCGATGCCGAGCGCGAGGTAGCGCTTCGCGGCGGCGGCGAACGAGCCGGAGCCCGCCCGCAGCGCCGCGAGCGGCACCTCGATGGTGGCGCCGCTGCGGCCGAAGAACCGACGCGCGCTCGAGCCGTCCAGCCAGCGCGCGGCGAGCAAGACGCCCTGGCGCTGCCAGGCGAGGCGCAGGATGTCGCCCGCATGCAGCGGCTGGCCGACGCAGTCGAAGACGTAGCGAAGGCTGGCGGCGCCGGGCCGCCCGCGAGGCGCGGGCTCGAGGCCGCAGCGTGCGGGCAGACTTGGCGGCGCGAACGCCTCGGCCGGGCTGGTCGCGAGGTCGACGTCGAGGGCGTAGCGGCCCGCCGAGAGCTCCTCGAGAGCGGCGCCCGCGACCCCGAGATCGTGCGCCGCGGCCGGGAATGCCAGTCCGACGCCGAGCAGCAGGGCCAGCAGCCGGCACCAGGCGCGCGCGGCGATCACCGCGCGTCCCCGTTCGGCTCGATCACGATCCGGTAGCGCTCGCGGAGCTCGGCGACCCGCCGACCGACGATCTCGCTCTGTCTGGTCCGGCGCCAGTCCTCGCGGACCGAGTTCTGGATTTCCTCGAAGGCTGGCAGCCGCGCCGGCTGCTTCGCGGTCACCCGGACGAAATGCAGGCCCTCGGCCGAGCGCAGCGGCCCCTGCCATTCGCCGACTGGTAGCTCCAAGATACGCGCGGCGTTGTCGGCGCCGAGCAGGTCGCCGAGGTCGCGCGCGCTGTAGCCGGTGAGCCGGGGGCCCAGCATGTAGAGCGGGTCGCCCAGGCCCTGGATGTCGGCGCCGGCGCGCAGGCGCTCGAGCAGGCCATCGGGGACGACGCCCGGGTTGGCGAAATAGACCTGGTCGAGAGTGACCGTCGCCGGGCGGCGGTAGCTTTCGCCGTGGGCTGCGAGATAGGCCCTGAGCTCGGCCTCGCTCGGCTCCGGCAGGTCCTCGGCCAGGAGGAAGCGCATCTTCTGGATCAGATGCTGCTCGACCAGGCTGTCCCGCTCGAGTTCCCGCTTGTAGGCCTCGCGCAACAGCACCGCGTCGTCGATCATGCCCTGGACGACGCGCGCCCGCTCCGCCTCCGACAGCGATCGACCGAGGAGCTGCACCTGCTGCTCGACCAGCGTCTGGACGGTCGGCGGGTCGATCAGGATGGTCTCGCGCTGGGTCGATTGGCGCAGCGCGTCGGCCCCGAACAACAGCCCGCCCAGCACGACGAAGTGGAACAGCGGCTCGTGGCGCACGAACGCCCAGATTCGCTGGGGCCAGGACTTAGCCGTATCGGCGGAGAGCGCGATCCCGGTCGCCCCGGCCGATCCGGACGCCGATCCGTGGGCCCGGCGCACCGCCGGCGCCGAGCGCATGCCTCAGACCCGCTCGCCGCCGGTCGCGAGCAGGATGCCCTTGGGCGCGATGCCATGGCGGACCGCCCAGCCGAGACCATCCTCGGTCCGTCCGGCCGGGAAATACTCGCAGCCGACCCAGCCCGCGTAGCCCGAACGGTCGAGCAGATCGAACAGGTAGGCGTAGTTGATCTCGCCGGTGTCCGGCTCGTGGCGCTCGGGCACACCCGCGATCTGGACGTGCGCCGTGACGGCCTGATGGCGCTCGAAACTCCGCGCGAGATCGCCGGTCATGATCTGGGCATGGTAGAAGTCGAACTGGAGCTTCAGGCCCGGGTGGTTCGAGCTCGGCGATCAGGGCCGCTCCTTCGGCCGGCGTGTTGAGCAGATAGCCCGGAATGTCGCGGCTGTTGATCGGCTCGATCAGGGCCAGGCGCCCGGCCCGGGCGCAGGCCTCGGCGGCGCGGCTCAGGTTCGCCTTGAAGACCGCGAGGCAGGCCTCCTTGCTCGTGGCGGCCGGCCGCACCCCGGCCATGACGTGGATCATCGGGCAGGCCAGGGCCTCGGCGTAGGCCAGCGCCTGGCCGAGCGCCGCCTCGAACTCGGCCTCCCGCCCGGGCAGCCCGGCGAGGCCCCGCTCGCCGGCCGCGAAGTCGCCGGGCGGGGTGTTCATGAGCACCAGCGGCAGCCCGCTCGCCGCGAGCTTGGCCTTCAGCTCGGCCGCGCCCGCCAGGTAGGGGAACTGGCACTCGACCGCCTTGAACCCGGCGGTCGCCGCGGCCTCGACCCGGTTGACGAACGGCCGGTCGGTGAACATGGTGCTGATGTTGGCGGCAAAGCGCGGCATGGGTCACCTCCTCGGACTTTGCGGCCCTTGTACACGACCAGACCGCCTCCGCCGAGCCCTTCCTGCAGCGCGCCGAACCCGGTCTCGGGCGCTTAAGCCGCGGTTAGGGCAGCTCGCGCAGGATCGCCCGCCGAGCTGGCGCGCGCGGGGGGAGCCTGCCATCGCATCGTCTGGCCAACCACTCCGCCCGCCGGTCTTGCGGATCGACCGCAAGGACCTCGGGCTGCTCGGCCTGCTGCCGATCCTGGCCGCGTTCGCCTGGGCGACCCCGGAGGCCGTCTGGCCCAGCCTCGCCGGCCATCTGGCCGGGCTTCGGCTGGCATTGCGCGGCGGGCGGGCGGCCGGCGAAATCGCCCGGATCGAGGCGGTCGTCGGCACGCGGCCGCTCAGCCTGACGCCGGCCGCGTGCTGGCGCGCTCATCTCACCCACAACTATCTCGCCTGGATCCAGCTCATGCGCTGCTACCATCCGCGCGGCTGGTCGGCCGCCGCCCGGCTCGAAGGCCGGGCCGAGCTCGACCAGGCGCTCGGGCAGGGCAGGGGCGGCATCCTCTGGGTCGCCCAGCTGGCGTTCAGCGATCTGGTGACCAAGCGTGCCCTGCACCAGGCCGGCTATGCGGTCAGCCATCTGAGCCGCGACAGCCACGGCTTCTCGGAGACGCGCTTCGGCCGGCGCTGGCTCAATCCGATCAAGACCGGGATCGAGCGCCGCTACGTCGCCGAGCGCCTGGTGATGACCGACGAGCACAGCCTGGCGCCGCTGCGCGATCTGGCGCTCCGCCTCAGGCAGAACCGGCTGGTCTCGATCACGGTCGCGCCGACCGGCCAGAGAACCGGGCGGGTGCGCTTCCTGGACAGCTCGATCCGAATCGCGACCGGCGCCCTCGCCCTCGCCTGGCAGACCGGCGCGCCGGTGCTGCCGGTGTTCACGCTGCGCGCGCCGGATGGCGAACTGGTCACGCGCATCGAGCCGGCGATCCCGCTCGATCGCCGGCTGGCCCGCGCTTGCGCCATGGACACCATGCTCGCCGCCTATGGCCGCCTCCTCGAGGCCTATGCCCTGCGCAGCCCGGATCAGTTCCCGCTCGCCTACCTCGCGACCGATCAGGACGCCGACCAGCCCGGCCGGAGCGCCGCCGCTCAGTAGGCGAGCTCGCTGAACACCGGGTCGACCGACCCGCCCCAGCGACCGTGATAGAGGGCGAGCAGGCCCTCCGCGGGCGTCCGGCCGGTCTCGGCGATGCCCGTGAGCGCGGTCAGGAACTGGCGCTCGTCCTGGCCGGCCCAGTCCTCCTCGGCGCGCCGCTTGAGGCCGGTGTCGGCGAGCGCCAGCATCCGCCTGGCCAGGTCCTGCACGGTGCCGCCGCGAAACGGCGTCTTCAGCCCGTGCTTCGGCACCTCGGCGCGCAGATGAGCGTGCTCCTCGATCGTCCAGTCCTTCACCCACTCCCAGGCCTCGTCGAGCGCCGCGTGGTGATAGAGGACGCCGACCCAGAGCGCCGGCAGCGCACACAAGCTTCGCCAGGGCCCGCCGTCGGCGCCGCGCATCTCGAGGAAGCGCTTGAGCCGGACCTCGGGGAACAGGGTCGTCAGGTGGTCGTTCCAGTCGGTCAGCGTCGGGATCTCGCCCGGCAGCGCCGGCAGCCGGCCGGCCAGGAAGTCGCGAAAGCTCTGGCCGCTCGCGTCGATGTACCTGCCGTCCCGGTAGACGAAGTACATCGGCACGTCGAGCGCATGCCCGACGTAGCGCTCGAAGCCCATCCCTGCCTCGAACACGAACGGCAGGATGCCCGAGCGGTCGGGGTCGGTGTCGGTCCAGATGTGGCTGCGATAGCTGAGGAAGCCGTTGGGCTTGCCCTCGGTGAACGGCGAGTTGGCGAACAGCGCGGTCGCCACCGGCTGGAGCGCCATGCCGACCCGGAACTTCCTCACCATGTCGGCCTCGGACTCGAAGTCGAGGTTGACCTGGATGGTGCAGGTGCGGAGCATCATGTCGAGGCCGAGCCGGCCCTTCTTCGGCATGTAGGCGCGCATGATCCGATAGCGGCCCTTGGGCATCCAGGGAATGTCCTCGCGCCGCCATTTGGGCTGGAAGCCGAGGCCGAGCATGCCGATGCCGAGCGGGGCGGCGACCGTGCGCACCTGATCGAGATGCTCGTGGACCTCGCAGCAGGTCTCGTGCAGGGTCGCGACCGGCGCGCCCGACAGCTCGAACTGGCCGCCCGGCTCGAGGGTGATGTTGGCGCGGCCGCGCTGGAGCGCGATCGGCCGGCCGTCCTCCAGGATCGGCTGCCAGTCGAAGCGCGCCGCCAGGCCCTCGAGCAGCGCCCGCACGCTGCGCTCGCCGTCGTAGGGCAGGGGCCGCAGGTCGTCGTGGGTGTAGCCGAACTTCTCGTGCTCGGTGCCGATCCGCCAGTCGGCCTTCGGCTTGCAGCCGGCCTCGATGTACTCGATCAGCTGGCGGTAGTCGGTGATCGGCTCGCCCTTGGCTTCTGGCGGAGCGGACATGGGAGGACTCCGATGGGCTTCCGGGAATCAGGTGGCGTCGCCGGGCTTTGCTGTCGAGCCTTGGGCGAAGAAATCCCGCCATTGAGGGCACGGCCGCCGCTTGTCAACCTGAGCCGCCGTGCGGCAATGTATCTCTCCGAACCCTCCGCCGTGAGATGGATCACCGCCACTCAGTCAAGGTCTACCGCCACCCCTGACCCGAGCGTCCGTTGCTGCCCCACCTCACCCCATCTTCCTGATGCTGAGTGCTTGCCGCTTGGCAAGATGACCCAGGAGTTTGTCATTTAGCCCATCGGCTCCAAAGTATCGCTTCTCTACTGACTCCGCTATACATGCGACTATTTCCTCCGTCAACATCGTCACAGGCTCCAGCGTCAGCATTTCCCGCGCCAAATTGATCGCATCCTTGTTCGTTTTCACCACAACGTCTCTGTGCATGGCATGGAACCCTTTGTCGGGGCCAATTCCCTTCTTCGCTGTTACCAACATACCCAAAGCAGGTACGGCATCCTCATCAACAAACCTGATCTCCATCACCTGCTCCAACTCCTGGCGCTCACCCGCCCAGTTCGCAACGAGTCGACGTACGCCTTCGCTCCCCCTATCGCTGACTCGCCAAAACGAAACACCACCCGGGCCCCATAGGTCAGATATCACACCGGCCGGAAACTCCATGTCGCCAGGCAAAATCCCGCTAAGCTCGACCCATATCCGCCGCTGCTTTATCACCCGCGCAAGTAGCGCCATCTTACCTGCCTCTGAGAGCGGCCTCCAACAGTCTTTTCACACTCATGTTGTCTTCATCCTTCAGTGCATCCTTCAAGCGGTCCCTAGCTTCTTCCACTCCGAGTCCGACGAGAGCCTCAACCGCAGAATATCTCGTCTTTGCATTCTCCGCCGACAAGTACGTAGATAACACATCCGCCACATTGTGTAGCGATATCGGGTCTGCTGAAAGCGCGATTGACCGCATAAGTGTGTCACTATCACAATCATCAGGCGAACGACTGTCGAGCACTCGTTTCGCTCCGTACAATCCTGGCTCGCCGAGAAGGTGTATTAGATCCGCCAAGCGGTGCGCCACTTCCTGGCGGATCTCATCGTCGACCTCGCGGATTTCCGCCAGACAACGGTCGATTTCCGCTCCCAATCGTTGAATCTGATGATAGATGATTTCTGCATACATAGTAAGTACGTCAGGTCGCGACTGCGGTTGTAGGTTCGACGAATGCTCGGGGAACGGAAATGAATAAGAGCCTTCGTCAATGGAGGCGGAGCGCGGGTATATCAACTGCGGTGGGCAAGCCACAAGATCAGCGGTGGGCTGCAGGACATCCGGCGTGGCGGGAGTGGTAGGAGCCATCGGGGGCGCTTTTCTCACCTCGCCGCCTGAGGGCAGAGACCACGGTAATGTAGTGGACAGTAGATTGTGCGCAGTCATGGTATGTCTCCCTTCTCTATGAGTTCACACGCCAACGATGCGAGTTCATCAAAAATTGCCGCCAGGTCAATAGCTTCAAGTGCATCTGAGCGATCGGCAGGCGTATTGACGTCAAGCTCGACGCGCGCTGCCACCGCGTCATGGCTCGGAAGCATGCGGGCGATCGGAGGAAAGACACGCAGGAGTTGCACTGACATGGTGTGCCACTTCGAAACGCGATTTAGTCTGAATGATAAGTTAGTGCTTGCACGTGGTCGATTGATTTGCCAGGCAACGTCAGTATCCTGGGTGGGATCAAAGCTGACGTGGGGCAATTTTGACGCAAGAAGGCGATTAGCATCCTCCTGTGTTCGGGCGGAGGCTAGGAGGGTTGGCGCATAGGCGAGTTGTGTGCACCTCTTGAGGTCAGGAAGAAGGCGTCGAATGAGCGGTTGAATTGTTGGAAAGATCTCGTCATAGTCGCCGATTTCCAAGAACGGCTTGTAGTCAGACTTCGTCGGGTCGGAGACGTTTGCGTCAGCGAGATCAGCGAACACAACATCGAGTTGGCCGGGATTTCGGGTAGCGATAATTCGAAACCGTCCGTGACGCGCTACTTCTTGCCTAAAGGACTGGGCGGGCCGCTCGTTCACCTGATCCGGCTGAACGCCAAATAGGTCGAGGAGCAGCGAACTCTTGTACGCCGGGGTGTCCCCGAAGGCGGAGAAGCGGATGGTCTCGGTTAGCCAGGGAGCGGATGACATCGGATCACACCGGTTCCATGCAACCGGGGTCGCACGTCGCCGTCTCGCCGTAGGGCTTGGACATGGCGGGCCACCGAGAAACCCCGGATCTCAGTGTGGTCAGTTGCATTCCCTCGGCTCTCCTAGCTGACCCGCTCACGCTGGGTGATTGGGCATCGGCACCTTGACAAAGATATAGGCAGTAGGTTGACCCCCCACAAAAGGTCAACGTAGGCGTACCACCTCTGCGAGTGCCGTGCGATCGCCAACCCCTTGACCCGGCAGTAGACGACGCATCGCGCCGGGTCAAGGCCGATGCCGCCCCTTGCCACGACACCGCGGGGCGCGGACGTCCATCTAGCTGTCGTTTCCAGGAACGTTGTTCATGTGACCGAGCATTGGGCTTCCTCCTGTTGGAGCGTGACCGGTCCGGCGGGTCGGTGCAAGGACGCTGCGCGCCGGCTGGCGCCGGTCGCCTGTGGCGCTCCTGGCGCCGTCCCGGCGGGCCGGTCGTGGGTGATGGCAGGTCGGGACGGAGGAACGGCGCCGTCGATCGAACCAAGGAACGGCGGTTGGCAGAGGCGGCTGGCCGGCGGCTGATGGGCCAGGGCAGTGTGCGGCCGGGCGGTGTTGTAGTGGTCGAGCCAGGGGATGAGCGCGGCGGTGCGCTCGTGCGAGGTCGCATGAGGGCGGGCATAGGCCCATTCGCGCAGGCTGGTCTGGATGAAGCGCTCGGCCTTGCCGTTGGTCCGCGGCGTGTACGCGCGGCTGGCTCCCAGGGCCGCCCGCGGTGGGCGGCCCGGAGCGCCGCGGGTGCGCACGTGGCGCAGCTCCAGCGCGCCGCAGGCGTGGCGCCAGTGATCGCTGCGGTAGGCCGAGCCGTTGTCGGTCATGACCCGCTCGACCCGCGCCTGGCTCCCAGGGCCGACCACCGAGGTCGGCCCGGAGCGGCGCGCGCCGTGGCGCGCGAACCAGGCGACCGCGCGCTCGAGGAACGGCACCGCGCTGGTCTTGCGCTCGTCCGCCAACACCTCGCTGTAGGCCAGGCGCGAGGCATCGTCGATGCAGACGTGGACGGCCTCCCAGCCGGCACCACGCCTGGTGTCGCGACGGTCGCCGGTGATCCGATGGCCGACCGCCTCGATCCGCCCGAGCTTCTTGGTGTCGACGTGGATCAGCTCGCCCGGCCGCTCGCGCTGGTAGCGCACGACCGGCGGCCGCGGCAAGCGCTGCCAGCTTGCCGGCCCGGGTCGGCGCAGCACGCTGCCGACCGTCAGACGGGCATGACAAGTGGCGCGCGATCGCCGGTCCGCTCTGGCGCTGGCGCCGCTGGTGCTCGATCTCGGCCACGCGCGCGGCCGGTACCTCGTGCCGACAGTGCTTGGGTGCCGAGCTGCGGTCGCTCAGCGCCGCCGTGCCGCCGGCGCGATAGCGCGCGAGCCAGCGATAAGCCTGCCGTTCCGACAGCCCCGCAGCGCCGGCGGCCGAGCCCGACTGTCCAACTCTGGTCCGTGACCCGCTGCACCAGCAGGAGTCGACCTTGCGGCGTCAAACGGGCATTCTTGTGCATGTTCATCCGGGCGATCTCCCGATCAACGCTGACAGTTTCGCAACCGACAGCCTGACCGGGCCTGCCCGGATGAACAACCTTCATAGCAACCACAGCTAGCGCAGTAAGCCGGTCTGTTGCATGTTGCAAAGGGTTACGGGTTCAACTCCCGTCCCGGCACGGTCGGCGGGGACTTAAAATCCGCTGGACCTCGGGTCGTGCGGGTTCGACTGCCGCCGTCCCTACCAGCGACACCAAGAGGCTTGGGGCATATGGCTGAGAGCAAGTGGCGAAATCCGGACCGTCGCCGAGGCATATCTGACGCTCCTGAAAGCGCCCGGCGTCGACTGGCTGTTCGCCAACGACGCCTGCTCCGCAGCCCGGCAGTCTGACCTCCCGCGTCGACACGAACCGGAGAAAACGCCGTGGCGAAGCACAGGATCGCAGCGATTCCCGGCGATGGCATCGGGCAGGAGGTGATCGCCGCCGGGCTCGAGGTCCTGCGGGCGCTGCAGACCCGCGCGCCGGGGCTCGAGCTCGAGGTCGAGGCGTTCGCCTGGGGCTCGGCCTGGTACCGCGCCCATGGCCGGATGATGCCCGAGGACGGCCTGGAGCGGCTGCGGAGCTTCGATGCCCTCTACTTCGGCGCGGTCGGCGCCCCCGACATCCCGGACGACATCACGCTCTGGGGCCTGCGCCTGGCGATCTGCCAGGGCTTCGACCAGTACGCCAACGTCCGCCCGGCCCGGCTCCTGCCGGGCGTCACCGGCCCGCTCCGGAACGTCAGCCCGGCCGACCTCGACTGGATCGTGGTCCGCGAGAACACCGAGGGCGAGTACGCGGGCGCCGGCGGCCGGGTCCACCGCGGCCTGCCCGAAGAGGTCGGCACCGAGGTCGCGATCTTCACCCGCACGGGCTGCGAGCGGATCATGCGCTTTGCCTTCGAGCTCGCCCGCACGCGCCCGAAGAAGCTCCTGACCCTGGTGACGAAGTCGAACGCCCAGCGCCATGGCATGGTCCTCTGGGACGAGGTCTTTGCCCAACTCAAGAAGGAGTTTCCCGAGGTCCGCACAGACAAGGAGCTGGTCGACGCCATGACCACGCGCATGGTCCTGAAGCCCGGGACGCTGGATGTGATCGTCGCGACCAACCTGCACGCCGACATCCTCTCCGACCTCGCCTCGGCGCTGACCGGCTCGCTCGGCGTCGGCCCGACCGCCAACCTCAACCCGGAGCGCAAATACCCCTCGATGTTCGAGCCGATCCACGGCTCGGCGTTCGACATCACAGGCAAAGGGGTGGCCAACCCGATCGCGACCTTCTGGACCGCGGCGCTGATGCTCGACCACCTGGGCGAGCCCGCGGCCGCGACCCTCCTCATGAGTGCGATCGAGCGCACGCTCGCGGCCGGCGACGTGCTGACCCCCGACCTCGGCGGCCGCGCCACGACCGCAGAGGTCACCGCCCGCGTGTGCGATCTCCTGAGCGGCGCGAACATCTGAACCGCGCCATGCCGAAGCGTGGGCTGCTGCCCCTGCTTGCTCGCTTTGCCGCGGCGGCCGTTTTCGGCGCGGCTGCCTTTTCCGGTGCTGCCTTGGCCGAGCCCGAGCTGACGCGAACCATCGGCAACTGGATCGTTGCCTGCGAGAAGACCGAGGCGGGCGGGCGCCAGTGCGAGGTGCGCAATGATGAGGCGGGCCTGCCTGCGCTGGAGCAGTCCCGGCTGCTTTCGCTCACCTTGAGTAGCGGGAGCAACGAGGCCGACGGCCTGGTCCGAATCGCCGACCTCGAGCTGGCGCCCCGCCTCGATGTCGAGCTCGCCTTCGGCGACCGGAAGCTCGCGGTCGATGGCGTGGGTCGGCACGGCCGCCTCGCGGCACGCTTCACCTTATCGAGGTCGGAGCTCCCAGGCCTCGCGAATGCCGATGCCATCCGGGTGCGCTTCGCCGACCAGCAGGCCAAGGCCCACGAGGTCGCCTTCCCGACCGCCGGCCTCGCCAAGGCGCTGAAGCTCGCGAGCGATCACCTGTAGCCTCTCTTACCCGCGGCCAAAGTCGTATCCGCGCACCCCCCTTATTGACGCGGCGCGCGGGGCAGGGATGATCAGGCGACGAGTGGAGAATCGGGGCAGGCGGGGGCGGTCATGGACAAGCCGGAAGTTCTGCAGATGATGCCGATCACGCCCAGGATCCAGGCGCGGGCGGACGAGGCGTTGACGCTGCGCAAGCTGTGGGGCGCGCCGGATGCGGACGCGTACGTGCGCGAGGTGGCGCCCTGGGTGCGGGGCATCTTCACCAATGGCATCATCGGCGCCGGCAAGGCGCTGCTCGACAATCTGCCCAAGGTCGAGATCGTCGGCGTCTATGGGGTCGGGACCGATGCGGTCGATCTCGCGACCGCCAGGGCGCGCGGCATCCGGGTCACCAACACCCCGGACGTGCTGACCGTGGGCGTGGCCGAGCTGGGCATGGCGCTGTTGCTCGCGGTCGCGCGCCGGGTCACCTACAACGACCGCTACGTGCGCGCCGGGCGCTGGCCCAAGGAAGGCGATCCGGTGCTCGCCAACTCGCTCGCCGGCAAGCGCCTGGGCATCCTCGGGCTCGGCCGGATCGGCCGGGCGGTCGCCAGGCGCGCCGAGGCCTTCGACATGGCGATCGTCTATCACGGCCCGCACCGCAAGCCCGACGTCGCTTACGAATATTACCCGGACCTGGTCGAGATGGCGAAAGCGGTCGACTGCCTGATCGTGACCTGCCTCGGCGGCCCGACCACGGCCGGGCTGGTCAGCCGGGCGGTGATCGAGGCGCTGGGACCCGAGGGCTGGCTGATCAACGTCGCGCGCGGCTCGGTGATCGAGGAGCCGGCCCTGGTCGAGGCCCTGGTCGCGGGCCGCCTTGGCGCCGCCGGGCTGGACGTGTTCGCGACCGAGCCGAACCTGCCCGAGGCGCTGCTCGGGCTCGACAACGTCGTCCTGCAGCCGCACCAGGCGAGCGCCACCTGGGAGACCCGCGATGCCATGGGCCAGCTGGTGCTCGACAACCTGAAGGCGCACTTCGCCGGCCAGCCGCTCCTGACCCCGGTCCTCTGATGGCGCTCGGTCAAGCGCTCTCGAGGAAGCCCCAGCTCGAGGCATGGTCGACGCGCACCGCGACCACCGGCAGCGCCTCGATGCGCATGGCCCGCAGCTGCGGGTAGCGGGCGCGCAGCTCCACTTGGGCCCGGTCATGCTCGGCACCAGAGTGGAGAATAACGGCGCGGCCCTGGACCATGACCCAGCCGAGCCGGCTCCAGTCCTCGTCGTAGCGGTCGACCACCAGGGCGGCGAACGGGTTCGCGCGCAGGTTCGAGAGCCGCTTCAGCCTTGCGCCCGGCCGGCTCTTGGGCTTCTCATCGATCGTGAAGTAGACCGTGCTCAGGATCAGGGCGTAGCAGACCGGCACCACATGCGGCCGCCCCTCGGCATCCGCCGTCGCCAGGCGGGCGACCCGGCCGGCCTCGAGAAAGCGCCGCTCCTGATCGGTCAGCATGCCGCCCCGCCGTTGCCGCCTTCTGGAGGGATACCACGATGGACGTCGGACTGACCATTCCAACCCGCGGCCCGCTCGCCACCCGGGAGGGGATCGCGACCATGGCGCGCCGCGCCGAGGAGCTGGGCTTTGCCCACCTGTCGCTGTCCGACCACCTGGTCGTGCCGCGCAGCATCGACTCGCGCTACCCCTATTCCGCATCCGGCACCTGGCCGGGCGCCGCCTCGGGCGACTGCTTCGAGCAGTTCACCGAGCTCGCCTGGCTGGCGGCGATCACGGAGAAGCCGCGCCTGATCACCGCGGTCGCGGTCATTCCCTATCGCGGCGCGATGCACACCGCCAAGATCGCGGCGACCATCGACGTCCTGTCCGGCGGCCGGATGGTGCTCGGCGCCGGCGCCGGCTGGATGAAGGAGGAGTTCGAGGCGATCAACACGCCGCCGTTCGAGGAGCGCGGCCGGGTCACCGACGAATGGCTGCAGGCGTTCAAGATCCTCTGGACCGAGGACAACCCCCGCTTCGAGGGCCGCCACGTCAAGTTCGCCAACGTCAGCTTCCAGCCCAAGCCCATCCAAAAGCCGCACCCGCCGATCTGGGTCGGCGGCGAGAGCCCGCCCGCCGTCCGGCGGACCGTGCGCTACGGCGACGCCTGGTTCCCGATCGGCAACAACCCGCAGCATCCGCTCGACACCGCGGCGCGCTTCAAGGCGGGCGTCGAGAAGCTGCATCAGGTGGCCGAGCAGAACGGCCGCGATCCCAAGAGCATCGGGCTCGCGTTCTACGCCGGCTGGTTCGACGAAGCCAAGCCCGCCGCCCGGCTCGAGGGCGGCGAGCGGCACATCATGACCGGCAGCGCGGCCGAGATCGCCGAGGACATCGCAGCCCTCGGCCAGCTCGGCGTCTCCGACCTCGTGCTCAACTTCCAGCGCGATACGTTGGAGAAATCCCTCGCCAGCATGCAGCGCTTCATGGCCGAGGTCCGGCCGCTGATCAGGTAGGTGCCCTGTCACGGAGACGAGAAATGCCTCCCCTGGTTGAACCCTACCCGGCGAGCTTCCGGACCCAGGAGGTCGCGACCAACGGCACGACCCTCCACGTGCGCATCGGCGGCAAGGGGCCGGCGGTGCTGCTGCTGCACGGCTATGGCGAGACCGGCGACATGTGGGCGCCGCTCGCAGCCGAGCTTGCCCCAGATCACACCGTGGTCGCACCCGACCTGCGCGGCATGGGCCTCTCGTCCCGGCCCGAGGGCGGCTACGACAAGAAGACGCAAGGGCGGGACATCGCGGGCGTCCTCGATGCGCTCGCGATCGACCGGGCCGACCTCGTCACCCACGACATCGGCAACATGGTCGGCTACGCCTTCGCGGCGCAGTTTCCGCGGCGGGTCACCCGCTTCGTGATCATGGACGCGCCGCTGCCCGGGGTCGGGCCCTGGGACCAGATCGTCCGCTCGCGCGCGCTCTGGCATTTCTCGTTCCAGGGCCCGGATGCCGAGCGGCTGGTCGCCGGGCGCGAGCGGATCTACCTGGACCGCTTCTGGAACGAGTTCTCGGCCGATCCGAAGAGCTTCGGCGAGGCCGCGCGCCGAGCACTACGCCAAGCTCTACGCGCTGCCGGGCGCGATGCATGCGGGCTTCAACCAGTTCGCGGCCTTCGACCAGGACGCGCTCGACAACCAGGCCTTCGTTGCGCAGGGCAAGCTCGCCATGCCGGTCCTGGCCGTGGGCGGCGACAAGTCGTTCGGACCGACCATGGCGACCGTCATGCGCGCGGCCGCGACCGACGTCACCGAGCTCGTGATCCCGAACTCGGGTCACTGGCTGATGGAAGAGCAGCCGGCCGCGACGATCGCCGCGATCCGCGCCTTCCTCGATCAGCAACGCTGAGCGACGACCCGCCCGCCCGAGCCACTACAGCCGCAGTCGGACCGGCCGGCGGAGCCCGCGCGCGAACGCCAGGACCTCCGAGGCGAGGCGGCACTTGTCGGCCTCACTGGTCATGAGGGTCGGCGTCGCAAGGCAGGGGAGATCGATCGCCTGCGCCAGGGCGGCATCGGCGGCATCGATCACGAAGCCGTCGAGCAGCCCGGCGTAGTGCAGGGCCGCTGTCCGGGCGCTGGTCGCGAGGCCGAGCTCGGCCATCATCTTGGCGGTCGGGCCCTTGACCGCGCGCCCGCCGATGATCGGCGAGACCGCCACGATCGGAGCCGGGCTCGCGGCGATCGATGCGCGCATGCCCGGCACCGCCAGGATCGGATCGATGCTGATGAAGGGGTTCGAGGGACAGATCACGATCGCCTCGAGCTGGTCGCTCGCGAGCGCGTCCTCGAGCGCCGGCAGCGGCCGCGCATCGCTGGCGCCGCGAAACTCGAAGCCGCTGACCCGCGGCCCGCAGCGCTGCTCGACGAAATAACGCTGGAACGGCAGAACGCCACCCTCGGTCTCGACCATCGTGCGGACCGGCTGGTCGCACATCGGCATGACCTGGGCGCGCACCCGGAGGCGCCGGCAGAAGTCCAGGCTGATGTCCGCAAGGCTCTCGCCTCCGGCGAGGCGACGGGTGCGCTCGATGTGGGTCGCGAGGTCGGCGTCGCCGAGCCGGAACCAGGTCTCGCCGCCGAGCCCCTCGAGGGCCCGCATGAAGCTCCAGGTCTCGCCCGCGCGGCCCCAGCCGGTCTCCGGGTTCGCGATGCCCGCGAGCGTATAGAGCACCGTGTCCAGATCCGGCGAGACCCTGAGCCCGAGGTGCTCGAAATCGTCGCCCGTGTTGCAGACCACCATCAACGTGTCGGCGGGCAGCGTCCGGTAGAGGCCGAGGGCGAGCTTGGCGCCGCCGATGCCGCCCGACAGCGCCACGACCCTGGGAGGCGCGCTCACCGGAACAGATCCGCCGCGCGCTCGCGGATCAGGGCGGCGGCCGGCAGCGCCGGGCCGTCGGTCGCGAACCCCCGCACCAGCACCGCGGGCAGGCCCTCGTCCGCCTCGCCCATCAGCAGCTCCGCCGCCGAGGCGATCTGGTCGGCGAGCCCGACCTGGGTCACCTGCAGCGCCCGGCCTTCGAGGTCGAGCCGGCCGCGCAGGTCGAGCAGCGCCGGCAGCCCCGCGGCGCCAAGCGCCAGCCCGACCACCCCGTTGCGGAAGGCGCGCCCGGCGCTGTCGCTGATGATCACCGCCGGCGGCGCGCCGAAGCGCCCCTGCAGGGCGGCGCGCAGAGCGGCGGCGCTGGCATCCGGGTCCTGCGGCAAGAGCAGGACGCGCGGACCGCCAGCTTCGTCCGGCGCGTTGGACTGATCGACTCCGGCGTTGGCGAGCACGAGCCCGAGGCGATGCTCGGTGATGATCAGCCCCGGCCGGAAACGGAGCAACGCGCGCGGACTCGCAGAGGATCACCTCGACCAGCGCCGGATCCTTGCCGGTCGCCGCCGCCAGCTCCCGGGCGCGCGCGGAGGGCCTGACCTCCGCGAGCGTCACCGAGCGCGCTTCAGCCTTGGAGACGATCTTGTGGGTGACCACCAGCACATCGCCCCGCCGCGGCGGCAGATCCGCCGCGGCCAAAGCATCGCCCAGGATGCGCGCGAGGTCGTCGCCCGCACGGATCGCCGGAATGCCCGGTACGGCCGTGAGCGTGATCGGCGCGGGCGCTGCCGACACCGGCGCTATCCGAAGCGCACCAGGAGCTGGTCTTTGGATCGCTCGCTGCGCCGCGGCGGCTGGTTGATGGGCGCCGTGAGCGGTGCCGCGCGGAACGAGGCCAGGGTGCGCTCGGGCGGCACCGCGCCATAGAGGGTGGTTCGCTGACCAGGCTCGCGTCCGATCGCCCGGATCAGCTCCTCCATGGCCGCTGGCGGCAGCTCCTGACCGAAGGCGGCACCGGCGGCGCGGGTGATCGATTCGTTCATCAGCGTGCCGCCGAGATCGTTCGCCCCCGCCTGGAGGCAGGCTTGGGCGCCGCGCGGGCCCATCTTGACCCAGGAGGTCTGGACGTTGGTGATCTGCGGGTGCAGTGCGAGGCGGGCGACCGCATGCATCAAAAGCGCCTCGCGCCAGGTCGGACCGCGGCGCGCGCCGCCCTTGAGGTAAATCGGCGCCTCCATGTGCACGAACGGGAGGGGCACGAACTCGGTGAAGCCGCCGGTCTCGGCCTGGAGCTCGCGGATGCGCAGGAGGTGCCTGGCCCAGTGGCGGGGGTGGTCGACGTGGCCGAACATGATCGTGGCGGTGCTGCGCAGTCCCTGCGCATGCGCCGTGCGCATGACCTCGAGCCACTGGCCGGTCGTGATCTTGTCCGGGCAGATCACCCGGCGGACCTCGTCGTCCAGGATCTCGGCCGCGGTGCCCGGCAGCGAGCCGAGGCCGGCGCGCCTCAGCGCGGCCAGGAAGTCGGCGAGCGCGATCTTGAGCGTATGCGCGCCCTGCCAGATCTCGAGCGGCGAGAACGCATGGACGTGGATCTCGGGCGCCGCCTGCTTCACGGTCCGGCAGATGTCGAGATAGGTCTGGCCGCTGTAGTCGGGGTGGATGCCGCCCTGCAGGCACATCTCGGTCGCACCCCGCTCCCAGGCCTCGCGGGTGCGGCGCAGGATCTCGTCGAGGTCGAGGTCATAGGCCGGGCCGCGCAGATTCTCGGAAAGCTTGCCCTTGGAGAACGCGCAGAAGCGGCAGCGGAAGTAGCAGACGTTGGTGTAGTTGATGTTGCGGTTGACGACGTAGGCGACCCGCCCGCCGTTGACCTCCTGGCGCAGCTCGTCGGCCGCCCGGCAGACCGCCTCCGCCTCGCCGCCGCGGGCCGCGAACAGGCGCACGACCTCGGCCTCCGCGAGGGGCCGGCCGTCCCGGGCGCGGTGCAGGATCGCCCGCAGCTCAGGTCCCGGCGATCTGCGATCCCTGGCCATGACCACGGGCTGCGATGCCGCGCCGGCGACCCAGCCGTCCTCGCGCGCGTAGCCTTCGGCATCGGCGTGGTCGAGGACCGGGGTGCGCATGGCAGGCGCGAGCCAGGACTCCGGCTGTTGGACGTAGCGGGGATAGATCGGCAGGCGTGCCACCAGCTCCTTGCCGGCGGCCTCGGTCGCCTGCCGCAGGAACTCGAGCTGCGGCCAGGGCGCTTCGGGATTGACGTGGTCGGGGGTCACCGGCGAGACCCCGCCCCAGTCGTTGATGCCCGCGCCCAGAAGCCGGTCGAGGGCGGCCGGGTTGAGGTTGGGCGGCGCCTGGATGCTCATCGCCGCCGGGAAAAGAAGGCGGGCGAGCGCGATCGTCCAGAGATGATCCTCGAGCGAGGGCTCGGGCGCCCCGGCCATCGCGGTGCCGGGCTTGGCGCGGAAATTCTGCACGATGATCTCTTGCAGGTGATCGTATTCGGCGTGCAGCGCGCGCAACGCCAGCAAAGCCTCGATGCGCTCGCGCCGGGTCTCGCCGATGCCGATCAGGATGCCGCTGGTGAAGGGGATCGCGAGCTCGCCGGCCGCGCGGATGGTCGCGAGCCGAACCTCGGGGCGCTTGTCGGGACAGCCATGATGGGGGCCGCCGCGCTCGCACAGTCGCTCAGAGGCCGACTCGAGCATCAGCCCGGCCGATACCGAGACCGCGCGCAGGCGCTCGAGATCGGCCCGGCTCATGACGCCGGGATTGACGTGCGGCAACAGGCCGGTGGCCTTCTGGACCCGCCCCGCGACCTCGGCGAGGTAGTGGATGGTGGTGGCGTGGCCGAATGTCGCCAGCGCTTCGCGGGCGACACGGTAGCGCTGCTCCGGCTGGTCGCCGAGGGTGAACAGCGCCTCGTGACAGCCGGCCTCAGCGCCGGCCTCGGCGATCGCGACCGCCTCCTCGACCGACAGGTAGGGCGCGTTCAGCTCACGGGGGGCGTGGGCGAAGGTGCAGTAGCGGCAGGCATCGCGGCAGAGCTGGGTCAGCGGGATGAAGACCTTGGGCGAGTAGCTGACGACCGACGGATGGCCCAGATCCCGGCGGGCGCGGGCCGCCGCCAGCAATGCGTCCAGGTCGGCGCACGCGGACAGGGCCTGCGCCTGGCCGTCGGTGAGCGGGCCGCCGGCGGCGGCGCTGGCGAGGATCGTGTCGGTGCTCGTGGTCATGGCGTGATCGGCGCGTGCGCGCGCCCCTTGCTTGAGGTCTGCCGGTGCCGGAATGATGCCGGGACAGGGTCGGCGCGAGCCGGTCGCCGCGGGCGAGGGGGAGTACAACCCATCTCTCGCGCGGGTACAAGTCAGCGCTGAGGGATCAGCGATCGTCCGCGGCTGCCAGGCGGATCGCCAGGCGCCGGCAGCCCCGCGCGGCGCCGGCGAACAGCCGGCCGCTCAGGCGGAGCAGACGGACCGAGAGCAGCAGCCAGGACACCAGGAACGAGAGCGGCAGGATCACGATGCTCCAGCCGATGACCGGGCCGAGGATGCCCGGGACGCCCAGGCCCTCGGCCATGATCCAGGCGTAGTGCGTGAACACGCCCGGGTGCAGGACCATCAGCCCGAGCAGGCCGACCGGGACGCCGAAGCGGACGGCGTTGATCCCGAGCACCTGGGCCGCGGCCAGCGCGCCCGATCTGAAGCGTCGTCGCCTCCGGCTGCCGCCCCTGCCGCGGTCATGCCCTCGGCCGTGCGGCCGCGGCCGGCCGGCGCCGCGCCGCGCGCGGCCCTGGCGAAGCGCAGCAGCGTCGACCCCGGAGCGCGATCGCGGCGAGGTCGACCGCGGCGAGCCCGTAGGTCCGCCAGTCGATCTCCTTGCCCTGGACCAGGTCGCGCTCGAGCGCGGTGAGGCCGCCGAACAGGAGCTCGGCGCCGCCGAGCGTGACCAGCCGGCTCGGGACCCGCTTCGCCTCACCGGTCGTCGTGATCTCCCACTGGCCGACGAACGCGTTGCCCTCGTTGCGCATGTTGAGAAGCGCGATGCAGCCCGCGCTGCTCCGCAGTCAGCCGTCGCGCAGGTCGAGGTCGCGGCCGCTGCCGCCGCCACCTGCTTCAGCCCACTGCAGCTCTGCCGTCGCGCTCTGCAGCATGTCGGCGATCGTGAGCGCGTTCTGATAGGCCGCGACGATCGGCACGACCTGCGGGCCGAAGCGGGCGAGCTGCTTGCGGAACAGATCCAGATGGCCATAGGTGATGGCGATCGCCGGGGTCTGCTCGGGATACTGATCGAGCGCCACCTCGAGCAGGCGGTCGTCGGCGCCGCTCGCGAGCGCGCCCGCGACCGCGCGCTGGAACGCCCGCTCGGGGTCATCGAGCTGGCGCGGTACCAGCACCGCCAGGATGGCCGCGGCCAGCGCTACGCCGAGCAGGCTTCGGAGCGCGCGCATCTCTGGTGGCTCCTGTTGACGTGCGGCCGCAGGATATCAGGATAGGATCGCTGCCGGCCATGCTGGCCGGCCGTGCCCCGAACCCCGGCGAGGACCTCCAGATGCTCAGACTCGGCTACAAGGCCTCGGCGGAGCAGTTTGCTCCCCGGGAGCTGCTCGATTTCGCCGTCCACGCCGAAGCGGTCGGCTTCGATTCGATCCTGGTCAGCGACCATTTCCAGCCCTGGCGACACACCGGCGGCCACGCGCCGTTCTCGTTCGCCTGGATGGGCGCCTTGGGCGAGCGCACCTCGCGCGCGCTGATCGGCACCAGCGTCGTGACGCCGACCTTCCGCTACCATCCCGCAGTCGTCGCCCAGGCGATCGGCACCCTCGGCGCTCTCTATCCGGGGCGCATCCTGCTCGGGGTCGGCACCGGCGAATCCCTCAACGAAGTGCCGGCGACCGGCATGGCCTGGCCGCCGTTCAAGGAGCGCTTTGCCCGCCTGCGCGAGGCGATCCTGCTCATGCGCCGCCTTGCCCGCGAGGACCGGGTGACCTTCGAGGGCGACTTTTTCCGAACCGAGAAGGCCACGATCTACGACCGCCCAAAGACCCCGGTCCCGATCTACATCGCCGCCTCGGGCGCGGTCGCCGCAAGGCTCGCCGGCCGGATCGGCGACGGCTTCATCTGTACCAGCGGCAAGGCCAGGGAGCTCTATACCGAGACCCTGCTGCCCGCGGTCGCAGAAGGCCTCGAGAAGGCCGGCCGCGCGCCCGACAGCATCGAGCGCATGATCGAGATGAAGGTCTCCTTCGATACCGACCTCGAGCGCGCCCGCGATGACACCCGCCACTGGGCCGCGCTGGCGCTGAAACCCGAGGAAAAAACCGGCGTCGAGGACCCGGTCGAGATGGAAAAACTCGCCGACGCGCTCCCGGTCGAGCGCGCCGCCAGCCGCTTGCTCGTCTCCAACGACCCCGACGAGCACGTCGAACGCCTGGCCGAGACCATCGCGCTCGGCTTCACCCACCTGGTCTTCCACGCCCCCGGCCCCGACCAGAAGCGCTTCCTCGACCTCTACGCCGAGCAGGTCCTGCCGCGCCTGCGCCAGCTCTACGGCTCGGACTGAACTCGCAGGACGCGTTCTGCGATGCCGCTCTCCTCCAGATAGGCGTAGGCCCGCGTTGCCGACGGCTCGGCGAGGAACGCCGTGAGATCGTCGGCCGTGTCGATATCCAGAGCGAGCCCCGGTCGCTGCACGATCCGCGGCTCGATGCCGAGCGCTCGCGCCCGCTGCATATGTGGCAAAAAACTGTCGTCGCCAAAGCGCAGCGGCAGGAGATCCGGCGGTGAGCAGGCGACTGCGTTCGATCCCCGCTCATCACGCGAGGGCGCGAGCGTCACCGCCGGCGCCGGCCCATGGACCCGCAGCAGGGCCTCGATGTCCGCGGGCGTCACCAGGGGAATGTCGGCCGGCAGCTGCAGCATGCCCACGATGCCTTCCCTCGCGAGCGTCTGTGCGCCCCACGTGCTGGCGGCGGTATGGCCGAGGTTGGCGGCCTCGACCAGCACCCGTGCGCCGTAGCGGGTGGCGATCTGCTGCGCTTCCGGATCGCGGGTCACCAGGAGAATGCCGGCGAGGCCGCCGGTCGCGACGAGCGCGCTCAGCACGTCCTCGAGCATGGCGCGAAACAGCGCCCGGCGCTCCTCGGGGCTGAGCACGCCTGCCAGCCGCTGCTTGGCGTTTGCCAGGTCCTTGACCGGCATGACCACCCACAGGTTCGATCGCTTCACGGGCGGGCAGCTCCCCTCGAGTCTCGCCGTTGCATGTGCGACAGAGGCTAGCCGCCGGGCGCGCCGCGGCCTAGGGTGGGGCTTCCGACCGCGAGGAGGCAACCGACCCATGAAGATCGGCTTTTACTACTTCGCCACCGACTACTCGATGCCCATCGTCGAGGTGGCAAGGGCGCTCGAGGCGCACGGCTACGAATCGCTGTTCGTGCCCGAGCACACCCACATCCCGGCGAGCCGCAGGTCGCCCTGGCCGGGCGGGCCGGAGCTGCCCAAGCACTATTCGCACACGCTCGACCCCTACGTCGGCCTCGCGGCGGCGGCCGCGGTCACCAAGACGCTGCGCCTTGGGACCGGGGTCAGCCTGCTCACCGAGCGCGATCCGATCGTCACCGCGAAGACGGTCGCGACCCTCGATCTGATCTCCAATGGGCGGTTCGAGTTCGGGATCGGCGCCGGCTGGAATGCCGAGGAGATGGAGAACCACGGCACCAAGTTCGACACCCGCTTCCGGGTCATGGTCGATCGCGCCAAGGCGATGCAGGCGATCTGGACCCAGGACGAGGCGGCGTACGAGGGCGAGTTCACGAGCTTCGAGCCGATCTGGTCGTGGCCCAAGCCGGTGCAGAAGCCGCATCCGCCGATCCTCTTGGGCGGCGAGACCAAGTACACGCTGCGCCGGGTGATGGAGTTCTGCGACGGCTGGTTCCCGCGCGGCCGGGGCTTCGAGGACCCGAAGGCGGAAATGGCGCGGCTCAAGAGCTTCGCCGACGAGGCCGGGCGCGACATCAAGACCGTGTCGACGACGCTGTTCGGCGCCAAGCCGGATGCCGGCTACGTCGAGCAGTGCCGGGGGGCCGGCCTCGATCGCGCGCTGTTCGCCCTGCCGCCGGAAGGCCGCGATGCGGTCATGCCGGTGATCGACCAGTACACGGCCTTCCTCGAGTGAGTCCCGCCTACCCTCGGAGCCTCCGGCGCGCACAGCCTCGAGGCGCCGGCTCCGGCCATCGGCGCGGCGGGATTCTGCCCCTGCCATGCATCACATCTGTGTCTCCATGTGTCACCTCAGCGGTGGAGACGAGATTGATTCCTGGCTGGAGGCTGATTCTGGATCAACCTTCGACTGTCGATCGGCGTCGCCTGAACCTGAGGATTCCCGGGCACGCACGGGTTTCCGGTCTCCACCCATGGAGGCGGCCTCCAGACGCTGGACTGGAGCCACGCCTGATCGCCGGGCTTGACTTGCCGGCAGCAAAGATGATCCTGCGCCAGATGTGTCGCCTGGGGCCGCAGATTCGTGTTATCGGCCGCGCAGATCTGTCGCCTGGCTCGATTCCCGGAAGTCCCGATTCCGGATCAAGCCTTGAAATCGACCATCGAGCGCGGGTTTTGACGGCGCCAGCCAGGGCAAAGACCAGCGATCGCACTGCGGACATGCTTGCAGATGACTCTGGATGGTAGCGAATGATTTCGGATGTCAGGCGCAGCGCCATGATGTACCAACAACCCCAAGACGTCTGGGTGGCGACCTGATCTGCCCGCCGGTGGGCGGTCGAGCCGGGTCGCGCCGGCGCTCGGCGTCATGGTCCCTGGGTTTCAGAGGCGGCTTCCCGATCCATGCACGCAACCCTGGTCATCCTGGTGGTCGGCCTGACACCCGCGCTGCTCGGGCGGCACACGCCCAACCTCCAGCGTCTGGCGGCGGAGGGCGGCCTGCGGCCGCTCGCCACCGTGACCCCGGCGGTCACCTGCACCGTGCAGTCGACCCTGCTCACGGGGCTGCCGCCCTCGGGCCACGGCGCGGTCGCCAACGGCTGGTATTTCCGCGACCAGGCCGAGGTCTGGCTGTGGCGCCAGTCGAACCGGCTGATCGCGGGCGAGAAGGTCTGGGAGGCGGCCAAGCGGCGCGACCCGGGCTTCACCTGCGCCCAGATGTTCTGGTGGTACAACATGTACTCATCGGCCGACTGGAGCGCCACGCCGCGGCCGATGTACCCCGCCGACGGCCGCAAGATCCCGGACCACTACGCCTGGCCGCCCGAGCTGCATGACGAGCTGGATGCCAGGCTCGGCCGGTTCCCGCTGTTCAAGTTCTGGGGTCCGGCCGCCGACATCACCTCGAGCCGCTGGATCGCCCGGGCCACGCTGCACGTGCGCCAGACCCGCAAGCCGACCCTCACGCTGTGCTATCTGCCACATCTCGACTACAATCTGCAGCGGCTCGGGCCCGACCTCGGCCAGCCGCGCCTGCAGCAGGACCTCGAGGCGGTCGATGCGCTCTGCGGCGAGCTGATCACCAACTCCGAGCGGGCGGGGACTCGGGTGATCGTGGTCTCGGAATACGGCATCACGCCGGTGACCGACGCCGTGCACATCAACCGCGCGCTCCGCCGGGCCGGCCTGATCCAGGTCCGCGTCGAGCTCGGGCGCGAGATCCTGGATGCCGGCGCCTCGCCCGCCTTCGCGCTCGCCGACCACCAGATCGCCCATGTCTACGTCCAGTCAGGCGCCAGCGTCGCCGAGGTCAAGGTGCTGCTGGAGGGCATCGACGGCGTCGAGCAGGTCCTGGACGAGGCCGGCAAGCGCGCCTTCGGGCTCGACCATCCGCGCTCGGGCGAGCTGGTCGCGATCGCGCGCCCGGACCGCTGGTTCAGCTACTACTACTGGCTGGACGACGCGCGCGCCCCCGATTTCGCCCGCACCGTCGACATCCACAGGAAGCCCGGCTACGACCCGGTCGAGCTGTTCGTCGACCCCGCGATCCGCCTGCCGCCGCTCGCGATCGGCTGGCGCCTCCTCAAGCGCAGGCTCGGCCAGCGCACGCTGCTGGATGTGATCTCGCTCAAGGACACAGGCCTGGTCAAAGGCTCGCACGGCCGGATCACCGACGATCCGGACCATGGACCGCTCGTGATCTCGAGCGCGCCCGAGTTGTTGCCGGAAGGCCCCATCCAGGCCGCGGCGTTCAAGGGCCTGGTGCTCGACCATGTCTTCGGTCGCGAGGCGCGCCCGCGACCATGACCCGGCGCCTGCGGTGCTTCGGCCCGCCTGCTTGGAGCGGTTGCGCCCTGCCCCGGTTCCAAGCGAGGTGACCGGCGTCGGTCGACGCCGACCCGGGCAGACATGGTGGAGGCTGACCCATGACCAAGAAACCGACCGCGAAGCCGGTTGAGCGGAGCGAGCTGCCGCGGCTGGCGCAGGCAGTGATCGAGGCGGATCGCTTTCCGTTCCTCGCCACGATGGACGGCGACAGACCACGGCTGCGCCCGGTGTCGCCGGTCCGCACCGACGGCTTCACGATCTACGTCGCCAACCTGAAGAGCTACCACAAGACCCTGGAGATCGCGGCCAATCCCAGGGTCGAGCTCGCCTATCTGAGCGCCGACCACGACCAGCTGCGGATCTCCGGCCGCGCCGAGGTGGTCACCGACCGGGCGCTGCTGGGGGAGATCTGGGAGGCGAACCCGTTGCTGCGCCACTATCTCGGCTCGCCCGACAATCCCGAGCTGATCGTGTATCGCATCCTGCCCGAACGGGTGAGGTTCATGCGCGAGTGGTCGCTGGAGTACCACGACCTGCCGGTCGGAGCTCACGCCGCCGCGCCGCCGCCGGTCGATCGCACGGCCGGCGCCCACGATCGAGGCCGCCCTGTCAGAGGCCGTCGGCGAATCGGCGGCCCAGGACCTGGACCCGGTGGCCCTTGAGCACGATGCGACGCCCGGCGGCCCTCGCCTCCAGCCGCTAGTCTATGGGTAAGTCACGAGGGGCTGCCGACCTCCTTACGGGAAAGGGCGGCCATCGATGCCCGACCAGGATTGCTCGACCTCCTTCCCCTGCCGGGAGCAGGCAGGGGGCTCGGGACGTCGTCGGCCGGGCTCACATCGGCGGCGAGGCGCCGTCCTCGCCCACGACCACCGCGAGCGCCGTACGGCTGCCGTCGGCCTCGTCCCGGACGACCATGAAGGTGGTCTTGCCCGGTGCCAGCACCGAGCGATCGTGCGCCTTTTCCAGGCGGACCACCGACAGGTCGTCGGGCACGTAGATGGTCTGGCTGCCCTCGGCTTTCTGGTCGCCCTGGCCCTGCTTGTAGTTCACCTTGAGCTCGTGCTGGGCACCGACCGCCTCGACCTCGGCGACGGTCGCGTTGGTCATGGTGTTGGGATCCTTGATCAGGTCCCAGGGCACGTGGCCTTCGGACGCGCCGCGCAGTTCCTCGGCGAAGATGTGCGCCTCGATCGCGACCCGCTTGCCGCCCGCATCGATCGAGGTCAGGCCGACGTAGTCGCCCTTCTTGATCTGGTCGAGGCTGGCCGGGCGCACGACCAGCACCCGGCTGTCGGGCTTCAACGTGACCTCGATGGTCTCGCCCTCCCGGGTCTTGACCGTCAGCTGATCGCCTTGCACGGCCTCCAGGCCGCCGCGCACCCGATAGGGCTTCTGCTCCTCGGCCCTGGCGGGGAGCGCGGTAGCGAGCGCCAGCGCCGCGCCGCCAATCACCAACGCCCAAACCCGTCTCCGCTTGCTCATCGATGCCTCCCCGATGCGCGCCATCCGATCCGCGGCGCGCGATCTGTCCGGTGACGCCGAGCGTCACTCGTTTATTCCACCGAAGCCCGTCGGACCCTCGGCCCCAAGCCGATCGGCCGGGCGGGTTCGCCGGCGGATCGGCTACTCGATCAAGAGCTCGTCCATCGGCCGCTTGACCTTCGGCTCCTCGACCCTGGGCTCGCGGCCGCCGCGCAGGATCGAGTTGCCCTCGTAGAGCGTGCGCTGGTCGACCGCCGGCGGGTTCAGCCAGTCGTCCTCCTTGATCTGGCCGCTCTGGCCGTAGGCGTCGAGCGCGTTCTGGTAGCAGATCAGGCGGACGTGGGCTTCGGGGACGCCGCGCTGGAGCGCGAGCTTCGCGGTCTTCGGCACGCCGAGCGGCTCCGAGATGCCCCAGTCGCAGGCGGAATCGACGATGATCCGCTCCGGCCCGTACTGGCGGACGATCTCGACCATGCGCTCGTTGCCCATCTTGGTGCTCGGGTAGATCGAGAACCCGGCCCAGAAGCCGCGCTCGAGCACCTCCTGCACGGTCTCCTCGTTGTTGTGGTCGATCACCACCCGGGACGGCGCAAGGCCATGCTCCTCGATCACATCCATGGAGCGCGTGGTGCCCCGCTTCTTGTCGCGGTGCGGGGTGTGGATCATCACCGGCAACCCCAGCTCCTTGGCGAGCTCGAGCTGGAGCCGGAAGTATCTGTCCTCGAGCGCCGTCTGCTCGTCGTAGCCGATCTCGCCGATCGCGACCACGCCCTCCTTCAAGGCAAAGCGCGGCAGGATCTCCATCACCCCCTCGGCCAGCTCCTCATTGTTGGCCTCCTTGGAGTTGAGGCCGATCGTGCAGTAATGGCGGATGCCGAACTGGCCGGCGCGGAAGCGCTCCCAGCCGACGATCGCCGAGAGGTAATCGATGTAGGTGCCGACGTGGGTGCGCGGCTGGCCGATCCAGAACGCGGGCTCGATCAGGGCCACGATGCCGGCCGCGGCCATCGCCTCGTAGTCGTCGGTGGTCCGCGAGATCATGTGGGTGTGCGGATCGATGAACATCATGCCTGGTCTCCCGCGACGCGCGCTCGAGGCAAGTCTAGCACGCACCGCCTCCGGCCTGCACGCCGCGATTCGCACCCCGGCCGGGTTCCGTGGTGCTGTGGCTTCGCCATCCGACGTGCCTCGTTAACCCTCGTTAACCATGGCTCCCTTTGTTGGGCGCGGGCAAACTCCCAGGGTCGCATGGGCGAGCCGCAGACAGCGGTGAGGCTGCAAAACCTAACCTCTGGCTGACGGCGCACCGGCATGGGATCGGTCATCCCGCCCCGGCCAAGTCGCTCCAGCTCAGCGCGCCCCGCTCGACCGCCGCCGCGAGGTCGGGGGCGGCGTTCAGAAGTTCCTTGGCCCGGGGCGCCGGGCAGGCGGCGAGCGCCAGCGCCGCGGCCTTGCGCTCGGTCGCAGCGCCGGTCGCCAGCACGCGCTGCAGATCGGCCAACGCCTCGGCATCGGCGAACCGGCCGACGCCGCGCCAGAGTTCCGGGCTGACCGGCCGGCCGGCCGCCCAGCGCTCGTGCGCATAGTCGCAGAGCATGCGCATCAGGGCCGGATTGGCGCGCTCATCCAGGCCCTGGATCGGGCCAAGCGTGGAGCCTACGAACAGCGCCTTCAGCACCATGTGGTTCCAGCGGTTCTCCGAGAACTGCTCGCGCGGATAGGGGTTGCGGTGGGCCACCGCCTCGAACACCGCGCGCATGTTGGAGCGGGTGCCCTCGGCCGCCTGGGCTTCGAGCCGCTCCGGATCGGGATAGAGCGGCAGGCCGCGGTAGAACGCGATCGCTTCGGCCACGTCCGCGGTCCGGCAGAGTTGGACGAAGCGGGTGGCGAAGCGCTCGCCGCTGCTGCCGGCGGTCAGCAGGACCAGGATGCGCGCCGCCTGATCGACGCTCCAGCCGCGCGGGTCCCAGCCGGCACGCGCCCCATGGGCGGCAGCGAGATCGGCGTCGCCGAACGCGAGATCGGCCCGGCCGAGCCTGCGCGGTACGAGACCGAGCGCGAGGTAGAGATCACGATCGCTGGCGGCGCCCCCGAGCTTCCCCAGCTGCTCGTCGAACCAGGCCGAGGCGGCCTGGGGCAGCTGCCGGCGCAACCAAAGGCTCAGCAGATCCGACGCCGTCGCCAAAAGTCACTCCTCAGTCCGGGGGGGCCCCGGCACGTGGCGTGGGCCAAGCGGCGTATGGGCGCCGGCCGATGGCTCGGCCAGCGCCCATAGCGTCACGTGGTCAGCTGCCCTTCTTCTTGATCGTCCAGATCACGCCTGACTTCGGCGTGGTGTAGAACGGCGTCGGCTTGGTGAAGTCGGTGAACACCTCGCCGTAGTCGACCACGTACATGGTCTTGCCGTCGTTGGAAAAGACCACGTCATTCGGCCGCTCCAGGCCGCCGCGGTTCTCCGGCTTCTGATAGGCGCTGGGTCCCATCTCGATGTTGCGGGCGAAGTACGACCACTTGACCCCGGTGGGCTCCAGGAACTGGACCTGAAGGACGGCCGGCCAAGTCGCCGTCAGGCTCTCGGGACCGGTGTCGAGGATGCCGTAGACCGCCCCGTACAGGTCGTTTTCGCTGCTGAAGCTCTTGGTGCCCCAGGCGATGCCGTCGATCGGGTTGTTGGTGTCCCACTCGAGCACGGGGTTGATGTAGCCGTTCGGGTCCGGGTTGGCGGCGATCAGGGGCACGCCACGGGTGCCGTCGACGTGCCACTGGAAGTGGTAGGGGATCTTGGCCGGGATGAACGGATCTTCGCCGATGTAGAGTTGCGGATAGGGTCGCAGCACCGGGTTGCCGCGGTACTGATCCCAGCCGTAGCGCTTGGTGTCGACGAACAGGAAGCCCTCCTTGTCGGGGAAGCCGCCGTCCTGCCCCTTCGCGGTCACGATCCAGAGCTTCTCGGCGCCGTTGGCGATTCGCCGGTTGCCGAGGTCGTTGGCGCCGTTATCGGAGACCGCGAGCGCGTTCTCGAAGCGTGAGCCCTTGGGCCCGAACGCGACGCCCGACTGGTTGCGGAAGCCGAACGCGTAAACCTCCATCTTCTCGTGCGGATAGATCCCATCGGCCCCCGCGGCGTCGAGCTTGACCCGCATGATCGAGCCACCGCAGGGCACCTGCGCCTTGATCGTCATGCCCGGCTTGGCGGGCACGCCGACCGGAAGCAAAGCACCGGTCATCCGGCCGTCGGACGACTTGATGTTGAGGCCGGTGTGGACGATGTCGCGGCAGACCGGGTCGTGCGGCGTGGTGCCGAAGCCGTCCTTGTGCTTGACCCAGAACGGATCATTCGGGATGTCGGTCCAGCCGTGGTTGTCCGGATCGGCGAAGCCCGAGTTGCTCGGGAACCCGAGCGCGAAATAGAGGTAGCCGTCCTTGCACGTGATGCCGCCGTTGCGGTGGTCGCCGATTGGCAGGTCCTTGATGATCAGCTTGACCTCGCCGTTGACGCCATCGATCTCCCAGATCTTCTCTGCGTACTCCGGGATGTAGATCTTGTGGTTCTCGGGGCAGTAGGAGATCTCGTTCATCACGGTGGTGAACTTGTCGACACCGATGTCCTTGATGAACTTGCCGGTCGGATCGAACACCTTGACGCGCGCGGATTCAAAGTCAGCCTTGGCAGGCCCCCCTCCTCCAAGCAGCGCTGGCGAGACGGCGACCCAGAGATTGCCGTCGCCGTCGACCGTGGCCGACGACGGGGCGTTCAGCCCCTTGACGAGGACGCCAACCTCGTAGCCGTCCGGCACCACGACCTTGGCCGGGTTCGGTTCGACCGCAACCCGCGTTGTCCAGCCGCCGGACTCGGCGGTGCCCTGGGCAGTGTCCTGCATGTCGGCGTACGCGAAAGAGGCCGGAACCAAGAGGGCTCCAGCCGAGAGCGCTAGACAGGACCAGATTCGCATTACGTCCCCCTGTGATAGACGGCGACAAGGCGTCGCCGCGTTTTTTGGTCGCGTAGATTGCTCAGTAGGTCGGCAGGGTCCGGACGAAGGCGATCACGTCCTTGATGTCCTGGTCGCTCAGCGTCGACTTCCAGGACGGCATGAACCCGCTCTTCCCGACCGCGGCCCCCCCTTCCGTGATCACTGTATACAAAAAGCTGTCGGGGAGGAACTCGATATAATCCTTTGCGGTCAGATTGGAGACGTGCGGCATGAAGGTCTTCGCGTCGCCCCGGCCGTCGGTGCCGTGGCAGCCGCTGCAGTACCGCTTGTAGAGCTTGGCGCCGTGCCCGGGATCCCCACCGGTGAACCGTTCGACCTCCGGTGCCGCCTCATCGCTCGGCGCCTGGCCGCCCGGCGCCTGATCGCTGGCCGCCTGATCGCCGGGCGCGGCCCCGGACTGGCCTTGAGCACCGCTCGCCTGGTCGTTCTGGGCACTCGCGCTCAGGGCCGCGAGCCCGAGCACGGCACCGGTCCCGAGCGCTGCCAACGTCATCATCAACCTGCCACCCATGCCACCCCCCTGGAGCGGTTGCGTTTTCCGAGCGAGCTTAGACGGGGGCGCAGGTCCGCGGCTAGTTGGAAAAGTTGGGGCTCTTCAGATAGGCGGTGATCGCCATCCGCTCCTCGTCGGTGAACACGTCCTCCCAGGCCGGCATCTTCCCGTAGCCATAGGTGATCCGGGCGTAGATGTCGTCGGGGCTGAGCGCCTTGGGCTTGAGGTAGGGCGCCTTGCCGGGATAGGCGAGGTGGCCGTGGCAGAGCGCGCATTGCTGCTTGAACAGCTGCTTGCCCTGCGCAATGTGGGCCGGGTCGTTGAGGTAGGCCTGGGTGAACTCCGGATCGGCGGCGGTCGCCGCCCTCGGCATGGCGAGCAGAACCGGGCCGATCACCGCCAGCGCCAGCATCAGCCCGGGGCGGACCCGCCAGCTCGCGCCGGCACGAGAAAAGAGGGGGGCGGCTGCCCCGGCGCGCCGGCGCAACCACCCCCCAGGGAAGAGGAGAACTACTGCTGCAGTCATGAGGTGGCGGGGCGGATCCGATAGATCTTGTCGAGGCCGCCCACCGGGCCGGTGGTCACCGTGGTCAGAACATAGACCTCACCGGCGGCGTCCTGCCCGAAGGCCAGGACATACGGCAGGGGACCCTGCATGTTGGCGACCGTCACATGCTCCTTGGTCCACTTGCCGTCGCTGCCCTTCGTCGCCACGAACAGCTGCCCGTTCATGGTCCCGAAGGTCTTGCTCCAATCGCCGAAGAAATACTTGCCATCCCAGGCCTTGACGCTGCCGCGGTAGACGTAGCCGCCGGTCACCGAGATGCCGTCGCAGCCCTGGGGCTTCGCCGTGCAGTTCTTGTACTCGAGGATCGGCGGGGTGATCCCGCTCTGGTCGCAGCTGTCCGGGTGGTTGTTCGGCGCAAACAGGTCGAAGCAGTGGCTGGCCTCCATGCGCCGCCAGCCTGCGTTGCTGCCCTTGCTGACGTCGACGATCAACTCGAAGCTGTTCTGGCCGACGTTGCCGCAGAACAGCTGGTGGTCACCGCCCATGTCGAACGAGCAGCGCCAGGGATTGCGCAGGCCATAGCCGTAGATCTCGTGCATCGCCTGCTGATCGCTGACGAACGGGTTGTCCTTGGGGATGGCGTAGTTGTGGCCCTCGGACGTGCCGTTGACGTCGATGCGCAGCATCTTGCCGTGCATGTCGGTCAGATCCTGGCCGTTGCCGTTCTCGACGTTGTGGCCGATGCCCCAGTCGTTGGCGTAGCCGCCATCGCCGGTCGAGATGTACAGCATGCCGTCGGGCCCGAAGCCGATCCAATGGCCGTTGTGGTTGAACTGCGGCCAGTCGATCGAGGTCAGGATGCGCTCCGAGGTGACGTCGGCGACGTTCGGGTCTCCTTGGAGACCGTGTACTCGGCGACCACGTTGGTATGGTCCCACCAGAGCTGCAGGCCCGGATTGCCGTGGCCGTTGAGATAGGTCGAGTAGGCGATGTAGAACTTGTGATTGTGGGCGAAGTCCGGGTGGAAGGCGATCCCGAGCAGGCCGCGCTCGTCGAAGTCGGCGAGCAGAACCTTGATCTTGTGCCGGATGTCGAGGAACGGCTCGTCGAGCAGCTCGCCGCCCGCGGTCAGGATGCGCACCCGGCCCGGCTGCTCGATGATGAAGCGGCGGTCGTCGCCGGCCGGCTGCACGAGAGCCAGCGGCGCGCTCAGTCCCGATGCCACCTCCTCCAACTTCACCGACATGTCGGCACTGGCGGGCGCCCCGGCCGCCGCCAGAGCGAGCAGAAACACCGACGCCGTCGCCAGATAGTGCGTGCGCCGCATTGGTTTTGCCTCCCGGTTTTTGCCACAGTCTGTGTGGGCTTGATTTGGCTGCGGCGAACTAGCACCACAGAACTTGTTGGGCGGCAACGGGCTCATCGATTTTTAATCTGGGACTCAGCTTTCGCTAATCTTCTGGACCTGCGATCAGGTGCCGGCGACCCAGCGCTGCAGGGCGAGGGTGAGCAGGAACCCGCCGACCGCGAGCCAGGCGACGCCGTAGGCGCCGGCGCCGGCGATCAGGAGCGCATCGAGCAGCGAGATACCGGCGATCAGGCTGATCACCGCGCGCGGCACGTCGCCCGGCCCGCGGCGCTTCAGGAACCAGAGCGCGACCCCGGTCCAGGCGACGAACAGCAGGAGCAACAGCGCGCCGCTGCTGCTGCCGGGCGCGATCTTGAAGCCGTAGATGACCGGGGCGGCCAGGAACAGAAGCGGCCAGAGGTTCCTGACCTCGCCCAGGGTCTCCTGCTTGGCGACATAGGTGAGGCCGATCAGGTAGCAGAGCAGGAGCAGGGCACCGAGGTAAAGCATGGCCGGTCCGGGCACCGTGAAGGCGAGCCCGGCGGTGATGTAGACCAGCATCCGGCAGAGCCCCATCATCAGCGGGCTCCAGGGATTGGCCTTGTGGCGCCAGTTGTAGGCGATGATCGCCGTGCCAAGCACCAGGCCGCCGAGCGCCGGCCAGCCCGCATGGCCCGCCCGGAGCCCGAAGCCCAGGGCGATGAGGACGGTTTCGCCCAGGATCATCATACCGAAGCTGAGCCCGAACACCGTGCGCCGGCTGACCAGGCCCGCGGGGATCGGCCGCTCGGGCCGCTCGCGGGCGTCGATCCCGGCGTCGAAGGCGTCGTTCAGGTACATGCCGGCGGTGTAGAACAGGGAAAGCGCCACCAGGAGCGGCAGGGTGCGGGCATCCTCGATCCGGCCGCCCGCCAGCACGATCCCGGCGAGCGTGTTGGTCCAGACGGTCGGCAGGTTGGAGACGCGGCCGAGCCTGAGCGCGACCTGCCAATTCATGCCCGCAGCTGGTCCAGGGTCCAGGCGAGCTCGCGGGCGATCGCACTCGCGATGCCCGCCTGGCGATAGCGCACGGGCAGCACGTCCCAGGTGTAGGTCTCGACCTCGAGATGCGGCGAGATCGGCGCTTGCCGGTGCAGCGCCAGGATCTGGCGGAGGAAGTCCTGCGTGGTCGAGAAGTGCTGCAGCTGGTCGAGGAAGATCGGGACGTGAAAATGCACCCGCCATTCGGCGCCCTGACCCGCGTCCAGCGTCGCGAGCGCCTGCGGCAGGTCGAGGTGGCGGGTCAGCCGCTCGCCCGCGCGCGCGATCACCTGGTGCAGATAGACCGGCTCGTCGAACGGCCGCAGCTGGGCTGCGGTCTCGGGACCGACCCTGGCGATCCGCAGTGCCGCGCTCAGCTGCAGCTTGGGCACGGCGATGCCGGCCCGGCGCAGGGCCTCCAGGCTGCCTGCCGGGTCCTCGAACTCGACCGCGGCGTGACAGACGTCGTAGCAGACGCCGAGATGGCGCCGGAGCGCCGCTTCGGCCTCGCCAGCCGCGAGGCCGGTGAGCCCGCGCAAGGCGCGGACCGCCGCCTGGCCGAGCAGGTGCTCCTCGAAGAAGGCGATCGTCTCGTCGATGGTCTCGAGCAGGCAATAGGGCTCGGGCTCCAAGGCGAGCGCGATGGTCCGCCCGGTGCACTCGCGCAGGCGCACGAGGTGGGCCGCGTGCCGGATCAGGTTGGCCGCGATCCGCTCCACCACCCCCGGCGCCTCGGCGACCGGCTTGAAGGTCCCGGGCACGGTGCTGACGCTGCCGTCGAGCGTCGGGTCGTCCGGCAGCAGCTGGACCAGCAGGTCGGCCAGAAGGTCGGTGTAGGCCAGGCGCTCGGCGTGCTGCCAATCGGGCTGATAGACCTGCTCCTTGACCCGGACGCCGTGAAACGGGCCATAGGGAAAGCCATTGATCGTGAACACGTAGAGGCCGTTGGCTTCCAGAAATCCCCGGAGCCCGGCCATGGCCTCGGGCTCGCGCAACGCCTCGGCGGCGATCGCCGAAAGCCGGAGCCCGACGCCGAAGTCGTGTCCGGGGGCGACCTGCGCTTTGATCGCCGGCAGGTAGCGCCGCAGGTTCGAAAAGACCTCGGGCCAGGTCTCGCCCGCGTGGATGTTGCTGCAGTAGGTCAGATGGCCGAGTTCGGGATTCGGGAGCTTCATGACGGCCGGTCCCGCTCCTGGAGCCAGCCCATCGCGGCGCGCATGCGCTCCTCGTCGATCTCGTGAACCTCGACGCCGCGGCCGATGCCCTCGAGCAGGGTTACGGTCAGGTCGCCGCCGAGGTGCTCTTTGAATTCGCGCAGGCCCTCGAGGATCGCGAGCCTTCCGTCCGCCCTTGGCAGGTCGAGCGCCGGGTGCCAGAGCCGGAAGCCCAGGTGCTCGAGCAGCCCGCAAATCCGCTCCTCCGCACCCGCCTCGAGCAGGCCCGCGATCACCGAGTAGCGGGCATCGAGCGCCATGCCGATCGCGACCGCCTCGCCATGGCGGACGTGATGCTTGGTCAGGCTCTCGAGCTTGTGCGCCGACCAGTGGCCATAGTCGAGCGGCCGGGCGCTGCCGGTCTCGAAGGGGTCGCCGCCATGGGCGATCTGATGCATGTGCAGCTCGGCGCAGCGGCGGATCATCGCCGCCATGGCGGCGCGCTCGAAGGTGAGCAGATCGTCGGCATGGCGCTCGAGCCAGGTGAAGAACGCGCCGTCCCGGATCAGCGCCACCTTCACCGCCTCGGCGATGCCTGCGATCTTGTCGCGGGGCGAGAGCGCCGTCAGCAGCTCGAGGTCGTTCAGCACCGCGAACGGCGGCGCGAAGGTGCCGACGAAGTTCTTGACGCCGTAGAGGTTGACCCCGTTCTTGACCCCGACCCCGGAATCGTCCTGGGCGAGCACGGTGGTCGGCACCCGGATCAGGCGCACCCCGCGATGGGTCACGGCGGCGACCAGCCCGACCGCGTCGAGCACCGCCCCGCCGCCGATCGCGATCACGTAGGAATGGCGGTCGATGTTGTGCTCGTGGAAGCGCTGCTGCATCTGCTCGACGAAGAACAGCTCGCTCTTGATCCGCTCGCCGCCCGGGATCGGCAGCGGCGCGCAGACCAGCTCCATGCCCCTGGCGTGCGCGCTGGCGTAGCCCTCGATCTCCTGACCGAGCCCGGGCCGGCTCGCGAGCAGGCCGTCGTCGACGAATACCAGGCAGCGATGGCGGCGCGCGGGCTCGAGCCTCCCCAGCGCCTCGACCAGGACCGGGTTGGCCGGATCGAACAGGCGCTCGGTGAAATAGACCGGATATTCGAACGCGACCGTGAAGCGCTGCACGTGCACCGCTGTCTGAGCGTCCTCAGCCTTGCCGGGCTGGGCCACGCGAGATTCTGGAGCCATCGGACCTTTCTTTCGCCTGGACGTTTTTCGCCCTGCCTGCGGCCCGGTTACCGGGCCCGGGCGTCTCCCTCGAGGACAACATAGTCCGAAAATGGCAAGTTGTCCCGACCCACTTGTCAAATGCGGCCAGGATTGCGCATGATGAGGGTTGGATGAAGACCAGCGGCATGCAGCATCCGGCCGGGAGATGAGCCCGTGCGTACGGTCAATGGTTGCTTGTGCGTGATGCTCGCGGGGTTCGCCCTGGTCCAGTACAACGACCCGGACGCGATCCTGTGGTTCCTGATCTATGCGATTCCGGCGATCTGGGCAGGCCTCACCGCCTTCCGGCCGGAGCGCCTGGCGCCGAGTGCGCGCGCGATCGGCGCCTATCTGGCCTGCCTCGTCGCCGCCATCACCGGCAGCCTCTGGTGCTGGCCGGCGCTGCCCGCGGGCTGGATCCACATCGAGACCGAGCGCGAGGGCCTGGGCATCATCATCGCCACCCTCGTGCTGGCGCTGGCCGGCCTCTCCTGGTGGCACCGGATCCGGCGCTGGCAACCCGCCCTGCGGCCCTGAGCGGCGGGGCCGATCGCCGGCTCAGAGCCGCGGCGATATTCGACCCGACCGGTTGACTACCACAGGTATTTCTTGAGGCCCGCGAGGCCCTTGGGCGCAAAGATCATGACCACGATAAGCAGGACGCCGAACATCACCAGCCGCCAAGCCTCCAGCTCGCGAAAATACTCCTGGAATCCGATCAGCAGGAAGGCCGCGAACAGCGAGCCCCAGAGCGTGCCGCGGCCGCCGACGTAGGCGATGGTCAGGACCTCGACCGTGCGCGGCACGCCGAACTCCTCCGGCGTCGGCGACAGGATGCCGAGGTAGTGGGCGTAGAACGAGCCGATCACGCCGGTGAAGCAGCAGGCGACCGTGAAGTTGATCAGCTTGTACTTGGTGGTGTTGAGGCCGAGGCTCTCGGTCGCCAGCTGATCCTCGCGGATCGCCTTGAAGGCGAGGCCGATCCGGGAGCGGACCAGGAGCTGCATGAGCACCATGATCACCGCCCCCAGCGCCAGCAGCAGATAGTAGTAGGCGAGCAGGCGGCCGCGCTCGAAGTCGATCCCGAGGATCGAGGGGAAGGGCGCGACCGCGAGCCCGAGCATGCCGCGCGTGTAGTTCGGCGTATTGGAGATGGTGAAGCGCAGCGCCTCGGCGACGAACCAGGTGGTGAGGCCCAGGTAGAGGCCGCGCAGCCGGAGCGTGATCAGGCCGGTCAGCAGGCCCATGAGGCCGCCGCACAGGCCGCCGATCAGGAGCCCGAACCACGGGCTGATGCCATAGTGGAAGGAGGCGAGCGCCGAGCCGTAGGCGCCGGCGGCGATGAATCCGGCATAGCCGAAGTTGGCGAGCCCTGCGTAGCCGATCATGAGATCGTAGATCGCGCCCAGGATGCCGAACATCAGCGCCGAGATGAAGATGGTCGTGATGTAGGGATGGTCGGCAAGCGGCGGGATCAGGATCAGGAGGCCAAGCAGCCCCGCGACCTTGAGCGCACGCGCTGGCGTCGACGACCCGAGCGCGCCGGCGGCGAGCGTGGTCACGGCCGCTCGCCCTGCGCTGTGAACAGGCCCTGCGGCCGCAGGATCAGCACCAGGACGATGATCAGCGGCGTGATCACGCTCTGCCAGCCTGCCGACATGAAGAAGACCGCGTAGGCCTCGACGATGCCCAGAAGGAAACCCGCGGCGATCGCGCCCGGGATGTTGCCGAGCCCGCCCAGGATCACGACCGCGAAGCTCTTCAGCACCGGCTGGGCGCCGACCGTGGGAAAGGCCGGAAAAATCGAGATCAGCATGGCGCCGGCCATGCCGGCTAGCGCCGCGCCGATCGCGAACGCGATGGTGTAGATCCGGTTGATGTCGATGCCGAGCGTCTGCGCCGCCTCGGGATGCTGGGCGGTCGCCCGGATCGCCTTGCCGGTGCGGGTGAACTTGACGTAGGCGGCGAGCAGCCCGACCACGACGCAGGCGAGCGCCAGGATGACCAGGCGCTCATAGGTGATCGTGACCTCCCCGAAGGAGATGCTGCCCGGGATCAGCGTCGTGACGCCGCGCCGCTCGCTGCCGAATAGGATCAGCGCCAGATTCTGCAGGATCACCATCAGGCCGATGGTGAGCACGAAGGAATCCAGCAGCCAGTCGCGGCCGGCGCGCCGGCGCAGCGGCTCGACCAGGCCGCGCTCGATCACCACGCCCATGACGAACAGCGCAACGCCCGCGGCGGCGACGCCGGCGACGAATGGCAGGCCCAGCACCGCGGCGACGAAATACATCACGTAGGCGCCGAGCATGAACAGCTCGCCATGGGCGAAGTTGACGATCCCGAGAATCCCGAAGATCAGCGACAGACCGATCCCCATCAGCCCGTACATCGCCCCCCGCACCAGGCCCTGAAAGATCAGCTCGGACAGCACCGCCGGGTCGGTCAGGATGCTGAGATCGACCATCAGAGCCATTCCCGGATGATGTCTTCGAGCCGCGCCTCGAAGTCCTGCTGGGGCCCGTGATGACTGTTCTCGCCGAGATTGAGCACATAGACGTAATCGGCGATCTCGATCGACTTCTTGACGTTCTGATCAACCACCACGATCGTGAATTTTTCCGCCTTCAGCTTGGCGATCTCGTCGTAGACGAGGTCGACCAGCTTCGGCATCAGGCCGACCGAGGGCTCGTCCAGGAGCAGGGTCTTGGGCCGGGTCATGGTCAGACGCGCAATCTCGAGCATCCGCTGCTGACCGCCCGAGAGCGCGCCCGCCGCCTGCCGGCGCCGCTCCCTGAGCTCTGGAAAGCGCGCGTAGACGTCCTCGAACGCCTGCTGCAGCGCCGCCCGGTCGCGCTTCAGGATCCAGCCGCCGAGCTCCAGATTCTCCTCGACCGTCATCGCCGGAAAGACGCTGTGGCCCTGGAGCAGATACGCGATGCCCTGGCCCAGCATCGCCTCCGGCGCCAGGCCCTTGATCGACCGGCCGTCGTGCAGGACGTCGCCCTCAGTCGGATGCAGATAGCCGTAGATGGTCCGCAAGAGCGTCGACTTGCCGGCCCCGTTCGGACCGATGATCACGGTCACGAGGCCATCCCCCGCGACCACGTCGACGCCCTTGAGGATCGGCACCTCGCGCGAATAGCCCGCGACGATGCCCCGCGCCTCGAGGCTCATCGCATCATGACGCCCCGGCGGAGCGGCTGACGCGGTCCGATCATCGACGGGCCTCCGGCTCCCCGGACGGGCCCGGGGATCGCATCCTTCGAAGCTGTAAGAGCCCGCCCGCCTGCGGTCAACACGAGCCGGGACGTGGGCGGCCACAGCCACTTCGCGCGAGGGAGACCCTCGACGAGGGGCATTTTCAATGCCCGAGGTAGGCTTCGATCACCGCTGGATCGCGGCGGACCTCGGCGGGGGGGCCGAAGGCGATCGTGCGGCCGGCGGCGAGCACGGTCACGGTCGCGCACAGGCGCATCACCTGGGGCATCTCGTGGCTGATCATGAGGAAGGTCTTGCCCTCGTCGCGGTTGAGCGCGGTCACGATCCCGGTCAGGCGCTCGATCAGCGCCGGGTTGATGCCGCCGAACGGCTCGTCGAGCAGGATCAGCTCGGGATCGGCCATGAGCGTGCGCAGGAACTCGAGCAGCTTCTTCTGCCCACCCGAGATCTGGACCGCGACCTGGTCCTTCAGCTCGGCGAGGCCGGCCAGCTCCAGGAGCTCGAGGCCACGGCGCTCCGCCTCCCGCCGGGGCATGCCCTTGGGGATCGTCGGCACCACCAGGTTGTCGAGCAGGCTCATCTCGTTGAAGGTGCGCGCGACCTGGAAGGTGCGCCCAAGGCCCCGGCCCGCGATCTCGCTGACCTTACGGTTGGTGATCTCGCGCCCCTGGAAGACCACCCGGCCGGCGCTCGCCGTATAGATGCCGTTGATCACGTTGAACAACGTGGTCTTGCCGGCGCCGTTCGGGCCGATCACGCCGTGGATCTGGCCCCGCTCGACCGCGAGCGAGACGCCGTCCAGCACCACCATGCCGCCGAAGCGCTTGACCAGCGCCTCGACGGCCAGGATCGGCTCGGCCACGGCCCGAGCCGCGATCAGATGCTATCCGGGCCGGTGCGGACCGCGGTCCGCCCCGGCGCGGGGTCATGCCTTGAGCCAGGGCGGCGCCTGGAACTCGGCCGCGGCGTACTCGAGCGGCCAGATCACCTTGGCCTTGCCGTCCATCAGCTGGACCATGGGGAAGAAGAAGCCCTTCATGAACGGCCCGACCTCGACCTCGCCCGGCGCCAGCGCGTTGGCGTTCGCCTCCTTGGGGAACTTGTACAGGTTCCAGACCCCCTTGTAGGGGGTGTCGTAGATGGTCTTGACCAGGGTGTCGAAGTCCAGCGTGCCCGCCTTGTTCAGGACCTTGAGCGCCATGCGCATGTAGTCGTAGGTGATGCCGCTCGCCGCGATGCCCGGATCGATGCCGAACTTGTCCTTGTAGCGCTTGACCCAGTCGCGCTGGAAATCGGCGATCACCTGCGGCGAATCGATCGCGACCGCGTAGTTGGAGGCATCGCCGGTCAGCTGGTACCATTCACTGAACCAGCCGAGCCCATGCGCGATCAGCAGCGCCGGCAGGTTCTGCTGGTGGAACTGCTTGACGAAGTTGGACGCGCTGACGTTGCCGGTCGAGGTCATGCCGACCAGGGACACCTGCTGCGCCTTGTATTTGGTCAAGAGCGGCGTGAACTCGGTCTCCTCGAGCGAGGTGACGTCGTAGGGCAGGACGTCGAAGCCGGCTTTGCTCAGGCTGTCGATGATCGCATCGCCCCAGCCGCGGCCGAAGTCGGTGTCCTCGACCAGGATCGCCGCCTTCATGTTCTTGGGCTTCCAGGCGCCCGCCTCGATGAAGTGCTGCAAGGGCGGACCGTACAGGCCGGCGAGCTTGGGCGGCGCCGGCCAGCCCTTGAACCAGCCGCGGTACTTCTGCGGATCGGTGTTGATCTTCTCCGAGATGTACTGCGATTCGCCGAGGTTGCCGATGTGCACGATCTTGAACGGCGCCTCGGTGTCGATCACCGCCATCGCGACCGAGGAATGCCAGCCGTTGCAGATGAACTGCACACCCTCGCGGGTGATCGCGTCGGTGACCGCCTTGACCGCCTTCTCCGGGCTCGACTGGCTGTCGATGTAGACGATCTCGACGTCGCGCTCCTGGCCACCGATCTTGAGCGGCAGGTCGCCCTCGGCCTTGGCGTCCTCGAGCGCGAGCTTGACGCCGTTCTTGATCTCGTCGCCGGTGCGGCTGGCAGGGCCTGTGAACGGCCCCATCGAGCCGATCTTGAGCGGCCCTTCCGCTGCGCGCAGCGCCGTGGTCGCGAGCAGGAACGCGGCGCTGGCCGCGGCGGCACCACCGGCGGTCTCGATGAAGCCGCGCCGCGACAGCGCCGAGGCAGGCAGCATCAGGCCCTTGGTTCGATCATCGTTGCGCTTGTCCATCCCAGTCCCTCCATTTGCTGGAGCGCCTCCATCCGGGCGGTTATCCTTGTTGCGGCGGCACGCGCGAATTCCGATCCTCGCCTGCCGCTTAGCGACTGACGAGCTGACAAATACCATGAAAGAGAGTCTTGGCGAGGGTCAACCGCGAAACGCCAGGACCATCGCCAACTGCCTGATCGTGCTGACTCTTCGCGTGATTGCCGGTGAGGACGTGCGGATCAACCCCGACGCTAGCACTGCAGGCGCCCCTGAACAGCCACCGGCCGCGTCGACGCCAAGGCTTCAGGCCAGATCGACGAGCGGGGCTCGCACCGCGCCGCGCAGCAACGCTTTGCGCGCCTGCCACTCGGTGCTGGCATCCAGAGTCTCGAGAAAACGTACCTCGCCGCCCGCAAGCAGCGCGACCGGCAGACCATTGCGGTAGAGCAGGCGATTGCCAGTGAGCGCGGCGAGCTTTGGGCCGGGGGTGAGGATACCCACGAGGTTGAGCGGGTCGGCACCGGAGATCGAGATCCAGGCATCGGAGGCTGGCTTGCGCCGGACCTCGCGCAACATGCCGACCGCATCCGGCAGGGCGAACTGCTCGCCCGAGAAGCCGGCGACGAACCGTCCGCCGCGGATGTCGCCGCGCGCCTCGAGCCTGCGATAGACGCGCAGCAGATCACGCCACGGCGGCAGCCAGTCGGCCTCGCGCTCGAGCAGGCGCCAGAACACGACGCCGTAACGAAGCAGCAATCGGCGCGCGACGTGCTCAGAGGCCTCCGGTTTGACCTGCGGCCCGGTCGGCGACTGCCGGGCCCGGTGGGCGAGCGCCCATCGCCCGGCGTCCTCCATGCCGAACAGCACGCTGCGACGCCGGCGCCGCCCGAAGGCGCCGGGCTTGCGGCGATCGGACGGCACGAGCAGCGCGCGCAACCCGCCAAAACTGTCCGAAGTCACGAGGCCCAGCGCGACCAACTCGGCCAGCGCCTCTTCGACCTGGGAACGCAACATGCCCGTGCCTTGAACCAGCTCGTCGAAGAAGGATGCGCCCTGCTCCCGAATATGGTCGGCGAGCGCTTGCGCCCGGGGACTGAGATGGACCGCATCCGGGACCGTCGACAGCGACGCCCAGAGCGCGGCGTGGCGGCGCGCGAGCAGGGTGATCGGCGTCGTCCGCACCGGCGCCGCCGTGCGCTCGCCACCGTTCGGTCGTCCGATGCGCGGTCTGAGCCGCGCCCACGCGATCCGTCCGGCCAGGCATTGATCATCGAGCCAGCTGGGCTCGTAGTCGGCAAGGCGCGCCGGCAGGATCTCGGTCTCCCAGGCGCCGGCCGCAGCCTCGAAGCCTTCGAGCTGGGCGACCACGATCTCAAGGGCGTCCGGGCCCTGCATGCGAGCGTCCGCCGCGACGTGCTGCCAGCCCAACAGGAAACGCAGGAAATCGCGCGCGGCGACCGGCTCGATCTCCGCCCGCAGGCGCTTGACCGTATAGCCGTGAATTCGGGCGAGCAGCCGACGCTCGCACCATTCCTCCTCCGCGGCCGCTGGCGTGAAGCGGCCGCGCAGCGCAAAGCCTTCAACCTCGAGCGCCGCAAGCGCGGCCCCGATTTCGCTCGCATCGAGACCGAGCGGCGCTGCGAGCGCTGCTGCTGTGACCGGTCCCTGACCCTCGAGGCGACCGCGCAGGACCTCGATCAGCGCGTCCTCCTGCGACCCGTCATGCCCGGTGTAAGCGGCCGGGGCAGCGATCGCCGGCTCGAGCCTCGCTTCGGGCCAGAGCGTCTGGAACTGCGGCAGGCGCTCGGCGGTGATCCAGAGCGTCGCCCGTGGCCCGTGCAACCTCGTTACGCGTCGCTCGCGCGCCAGCGCCGCCAGCCACTCGCTCCAGCCCGGCTGCGCCTCTGCTTCTGCCGGGGAAAGAAAGCCAAGCCAGACCAGCGCGTCGTGCAGCTCGTCGGCGTTCGCGGCATCGGGCCAGGCTTCGCCTCGGACCCGCGCGATCGCCTCGGGATCGAGCCGGCCGAGGTCGGACGCGGTCTCCGGAGCGAGCCAGCGCCGGCTCATCACCGCCTGGGTGCGGCGCTCCTCCAGCGGCGCGTCGTCGAGATAGGCGTAGGGCCTTGCGGACAGCACCTCGAGGGCGAGCGGCGAAGGTTCGGTGAGATCGCGCGCGACGACGCGCGATCGCGCCGGACTCGAGCCCGGCCAGGAGCCGCTCCAGGCCCTCGATGTCCATCGCGTCGTGCAGGCAGTCGGTAATGGTCTGGGCGACCAGCGGGTGGTCGGGGACCTCGCGCTCGCCGACCAGGTTCTCGGCGCAGGCGAGCTGGTCGGGAAAGACCGCCGCGATCAGGTCCTCGGCCTCCATGCGCGCAAGCTGCGGCGGCACCTTGCGGCCGCCCCGGAAGCGCGGCAGCGCGAGCGCTACGGCCGCGACCCAGCGCCAGCGCGTGATGAACATCGGCGCATCCAGCAGCGCCTGGATCAGGACCTGCCGGACGGTCGCCGAATGCAGGTAGTGCTGGACCTCGGCGAGCTCGAAGCTGTGCGCCGTGGTCAGCGACAGCACGATGTTGTCCTCGGTCGCCGCCGCCTGGAGCTCGAAGTTGAACTTGCGGCAGAAGCGCTTGCGCAGCGCCAGGCCCCAGGCGCGGTTGATGCGGCTGCCGTAGGGCGAATGCAGGACCAGCTGCATGCCGCCGGCTTCATCGAAGAAGCGCTCGAGCACGACCTTGCCCTGGGTCGGCAGGCAGCCCAGAACCGCGTGCGCGGCAGCCAGGTACTCGACCAGCTGGGTCGCGGCGGGCTCGTCGATGCCGACCACATCCATCAGCCAGCGCAACGACGCCCCCGCCGGCGGGGTCGGTCGCGAGGTGTGCGGCGATCTCCGCGCGCAGGCGCGACACCGACGCCGACAGCTCGTCGCTCCGGCCCGGCGCCTCGCCCAGCCAGAACGGAATCGTGGGCGCCGCGCCATGTGCGTCCTCGACCCGGACGGTCCCGCGCTCGACGCGCAGGATGCGATAGGACGTGTTGCCGAGCTGGAAGACGTCGCCGGCCATGCTCTCGACCGCGAAATCCTCGTTCACGGAGCCGATCACCTGGTTCTCGGGCTCAAGGAGCACCTGGTAATCGGCGGTATCCGGGATCGTGCCGCCGGAGGTCAGCGCGGTCAGTCGGGCGCCTCGCCGGCCACGCAGGACGTGGTTGACCGCATCGTGATGGATCAAGGCACCACGCCGCCCGCGCCGGGTGCTGAAGCCTTCGGCGAGCATCCCGACGATGGCGGCAAAATCCTCGCGCTCCGAGCGCGCGATACGGCCAGGCCCGGCGCATCAGCGCATAGAGCTGGTCCTCGTGCCACTCGCGCGCGGCGACTTCCGCCACGATCTGCTGTGCCAGCACATCGAGCGGCCGCTCGGGGATCACCAGCCGGTCGAGCTCGCCGCGGCGGACGCTGTCGAGCAGGGCCGTGCATTCGACCAGCTCGTCGCGCGACAGCGGGAACAGCCGGCCCCTGGGCGTGCCGTCGATCGAGTGCCCCGAGCGCCCGACCCGTTGCAGGAAGCTCGCGATCGAGCGCGGCGAGCCCAGCTGGCAGACCAGGTCGACCTCGCCGATGTCGATGCCGAGCTCGAGCGAAGCGGTCGCGACCAGCGCCCGGAGCGCCCCGCGCTTGAGACGTTGCTCGGCGTCCAGCCTCAGCTCCTTGGCGAGGCTGCCGTGGTGCGCGGCCACCTGGCTCTCGCCCAGGCGCTCGGACAGCTGGCGGGTCACCCGCTCCGCCAGCCGGCGCGTGTTGACGAAGATCAGGGTGGTGCGATGGGCCAGGGTCAGCTCGGCCAACCGGTCATAGACCTGCTGCCAGACGTCGCCGGACATCACCGCTTCGAGCGGCGCCGAGGGCACCTCGAGGGCGAGGTCGCGCGCCCGGCGGTGGCCGGTGTCGATGATCGTGCACCTCTCGCCTGGGCCGCCGTCTGGGCCAGCCCCGACCAGGAAGCGCGCGACCGCCTCGATCGGCGTCTGGGTGGCCGAGAGGCCGATCCGCAGCAGGCGATCGCCACAGAGCGCGGCCAGGCGCTCGAGCGAGAGCGCCAGGTGGGCGCCGCGCTTGTTCGGGGCAAGAGCGTGGATCTCGTCGACGATCACGGTCCGTGTGGTCGCGAGCATCTTACGGCCGGACTCGGAACCGAGCAGGATGTAGAGCGACTCCGGCGTGGTGACGACGATGTGCGGCGGGTAGCGGCGCATCCGCTCGCGCTCGCCCTGCGGCGTGTCGCCGGTGCGCACCCAGGTTCGGATCTCCACGTCGGCCAGTCCCTGCGCGCTCAAAGCCTCGCGGATGCCGGCGAGCGGCGCTTCCAGATTGCGCTGGATGTCGTTCGAGAGCGCCTTCAGCGGCGAGACATAGACGACCTGGGTCTCGTCCCTCAGCTTGCCCGCCAGCCCTTGCCGCAGCAGGGCATCGATCGCCGCGAGAAAGGCGGCGAGCGTCTTGCCGGAGCCCGTCGGCGCCGCGATCAGGGTATGCTGGCCGGCCTGAATGGCCGACCACGCCTCAGCCTGCGCCGCCGTCGGCGCCGCGAAGCTACGATCGAACCAGGCGGCAACCGCCGGGTGGAACAAGGAGGCTGGGTTCACGCGCCAGGACCGGTGTGGTGGACGGCAAAATCAGAATAGCGCAGTTGCGGACGGAGGCCAGGGCGGACTTCGCCGGCGCATGGCTGCCGCCCATCGAGGATCGCCCCGACGGAGTCGGGCACAAGGCGGGTGAGCGGCGAGAGCCGGCGGACCAGGCGTCCGTCACCGGGTCGTGATCGGCGGGCCGGCACGTATTGCCGCCTGCGCCAACACGGGCCACCTTGAGGCAGACGACCACAACCGGGACGGGCCATGCGAACGATCTTTGTCCGAGTCACCAACGAGGCGTCGCCTTCGTACGCCCCGGTGCTCGCAACGCCGATTGCGTCGACGACTTTCAGCATCGAAAGCGTGCACCCGGACTTCGTCGACGCCACCCTCGAGTTCGGCGCCGGGGACAACGTGCGCTGCAGGACGGTCCGGCTGCTGGGACCCGGCGAGTCGAAAGGGCGCCAGCGCATGGTCGCGGTCGAGCGCATCCCTTGAGCGGCTCGCGTCCGGGGGACCTCAGGTCCGCCGGCCGCACGCACCGGGCGCATCACCCTTCGAAAGGCCAAAGAGGCTCGGAGATCAGCTGCGAATCTGTTGCAGAGCGCAGGCCGCCGCCGCAGGATCAAGGGGCGCTGGCACGACGTCGCGACCGCCCATCGTCAGGGATCGCGTTGGACGGCGGCCAGAACTGACAAACCGCCGGCCAACCGGCCCGAACACAGGGGAGACCGTCATGAATAGGGATCCAAGGGTGTCGCCATGGTCGCGGCGGCAGGTGCTGCGCGCGGGCGCCGTCCTCGGCATCGGCGCCGGCCTGGTCGGCAGCACGAGACTGGTGCCGCCGGCGCTCGCGGCCGGCCGGGCCCTCACCATCGCCGATGTCGGCGTCGGCGATCCGGGCGGCGACTGGTCGCGCTTCGAGAAGCCGAGCGGCAACGGGGTCAACCTGGTCTCGATCGGCAACGCGCCCTCGGCCGTGGTCAACCAGCTGCTCGCAGGCGGCGGCCGGAGCACTTTCGATGTGATCAACATCGTCGGCGGCATGCAGAAGCCGCTGGTCGACAACGATCTGATCCTGGAGCTCGACCGCAGCCAGCTGCCCAACTGGCAGAGCGACACCTACATCAAGCAGTATCTCGCGCCGGGCATGCCGGGCTTCCAGTTCATCGGCTATGACGAGAAAATCTACGGCGTGCCGACCGTGCTCCAGGGCGACTCCTTCGCCTATCTGCCGGAGGAGACCGGGGCGCTGGATTCCTACAGCGCCCTGTTCGACCCGAAGTTCAAGGGGTTCGTAGCGCTCGAGGACAACTACACCACGGCCGGCCAGAAGACCGCGCTGTTCCTCAAGCACTCCGGCCAGGCCAAGATCGCCGATCCGGCCGACATGACCCCCGAGGAGGTCAAGACCGTGATCGACTTCCTGGTCGCGAAGAAGCAGGCCGGGCAGTTCCGGGTCATGTGGTCGAGCTTCGAGCAGGCGGTCAACCTGATCACGAGCAAGGAAGTCCACGTCATCGACTGCTGGGAGCCGATGGTGTTCGTGGCCAAGGCCAAGGGCCACGACGCGGTCTACGCCGCGCCCAAGGAAGGCTATCTGCTGTGGGCGATGGCCGCCTATGTGGTCAACAATCCGGACCGGAGCGATGAGGACCGGAAGGCAACCTACGCGCTGCTCGATTTCATGCTCGGGCCCTGGTACGGCGCCAAGATCACGCTCCTGCGCGGCTACATGACCAACCCGCAGGCGCCCGCCTACGCCAAGGCCCATCCCGACGAGTTCAGCGCCGAGGAAGCGGCGCGGATCGCCGAAATCACGGCGGGGGTGCAGAAAAAGTTCGAGCAGGGGGGCACCTGGCAGAACCGCTGGCCGACCCACGTCGATGTCTACGAGGAGGAGTGGCAGCGCTTTAAGTCGGCGTGACGCCGGCGTTGCGACCTCGTCTTCTCTCGATGCGGCTGCCGAGCCGGAGCCAGGCATGGCGCCTGCTGGTGCTCGGCCTGCCGCTCCTGGTGATCGCCGGGCTCATCCTCGGGCCCCTCTGCATCACGCTGGCGGTCAGCGTCTTCGAAAAGAGGGGCTTCTGGATCGGCCCGGCGTTCACGCTCGACGCCTACCGGCTGTTCTTCACGGGCGTCCGGCTCGAGGTGCTCGAGCGGAGCTTCCGGGTGGCCTTTGCCTCGACCGCGCTCATGCTGCTGATCGCCTATCCGATCGCCTATCTCGTCACGCTCCGGGTTCGGCCCGAGCTCACGCGCGCGTTCCTCTTCCTGTTCGCGGTCCCGTTTCTGGTCAACTACATCGTCCGCACCTTCGCCTGGGCGGACCTCCTGAGCCGGACCGGCTTCGTCAACGCCATGCTGCTGCGGATCGGGCTGATCGGGCAGCCGCTCGACTGGCTGCTGTTCTCGGATTTCGCGGTCTATCTCGGCCTCGTGAGCGCCTACATGCCGTTCATGATCTTCCCGATCTGGCTCGCGCTCTCTGGCATCGACCGACGGCTTCTGGAGGCGAGCTGGGTTTTGGGCGAGCCGCCACTCGCGACCTTCTGGCGGGTGACCCTGCCCTTGTCGCTGCCCGGGGTGTTCGCAGCGGCGATCTTCGGCTTCGTTGGCTCGTTCGGCGAGGTCGCGGTCTCGCTGATCCTCGGCGGCACCGGCTATCAGCTGCTCGGCAACGAAATCGCGAGCGCGCTGGACGTGCTCAACTATCCGCTGGCGGCCGCGATCTCCACGGTCGCGACTGGCCTGATGCTGGCGCTGCTGATCGTCTGGTACCGGCTGTTCGACGTGCGGCTGTTGCTTGGCAAGATCATGGGGCGGGCCTGATGCCGGACGGACCCGCCGCCTCGCGGGCCGCCACCGCCCTGATCTGGCTGTGTCTCGGCCTGGTCATGCTGTTTCTCTACGCGCCGCTGCTGCCGCCGGCGATCCATTCGTTCGAAGGCACAGCCTCCGGCGGCGCCGGCCTTTTCCACAATTACGCCCTGATCCTCGACGATGCGCGCCTGCTACGCGCGCTCCGGACGTCGCTGGTCGTGGGCCTGCTGGTCGCGCTGATCGCGCCGCTCTTGGCACTGCTCGCCGCCGAGGCGGTCCGGGTCTGGCGCAACCCCCGCCTGATCATCGCCATCATGCTGCTGCCGCTGTTCGTGCCGGGGGTGTCGATGGGCCTGGCGACCGGCCTGTTCTTCCAGATTCTGGGCGTCAAGCCGTCGCTGCTCACCGTCACCACGGTGCAGGTGATCTGGGCGCTGCCGTTCGCCTTCCTGATCATCCTGACCGTGATGGCGAACTTCGATCAGGTCTACCTCGAGGCCGCCTATATGTCCGGTGCCGGGCGCCTGCGTGCCTTCCTCGAGGTCGAGCTGCCCCAGATTCACCAGGGCATCCTCGGGGCCGCGGTCTTCTCGCTGATCATCTCGTTCAACGAGACGATCCGCACCTCGGTTGTCCAGGGCGGGCGCAACACGGTGCAGACCTACCTCTGGTCGCAGTATCAGCAGGTCGGGCTGAGCCCGCACCTGTTCGCCCTGATGACCCTGATCATCGCCCTGACGCTCACCCTGATCGCGTTGGTGGCACTGCTCGAAGGTCGCCAGCGCCGCGCTGCTTAGTCTTCTTCGAGGAGCACGATCTCCTCGGCCCGCAGCCCTACCTCGACCCTCGAGCCTTCGGCCAGCGGCAGCCGCTGGGTCAGGGTCACGGACAGCTCCTGGCCGTCGTCGAGCCGCAGCCGGTAGTCACGATAGACGCCCCGATAGGTGATCTTGTCGAGCCGGGCCGGCAGCACCAGATCCGCCGTCCTGACCTGATCGCCGAGCAGCAGGCTTTCCCCTCGCAACGCGACCGCGCGGGGCCCGGTGCGGCCATCGCCGCCCCGAAACGGCAGCCGCCGGCCTGCGAGCACCAGCAAAGGCCCATCGGCGCCTTGCTCGATGCTGGTGTCGAGCACGTTGCAACCGCGAAAGAAGCCGGCGACGAAGCGGGTGCGCGGGAATCGAAAGATCCGCTCAGGCTGGTCGACCTGCACGCAGCGGCCGCGGTTCAAGACCGCGATCCGATCGCTCATCGTGAGCGCTTCCTCCTGGTCGTGGGTCACGTAGACGAAGGTGGTCCCGGTCGCCTGCTGGATCTTGGTCAGCTCGCCCTGCATCTCGCGGCGGATCTTCTCGTCGAGGGCGGCGAGCGGCTCGTCGAGCAGCAGGAGCTCCGGCCGCGGGGCGAGCGCGCGGGCGATCGCCACCCGTTGCTGCTCGCCGCCGGACAGCTGGGTGACCCGTCGTTCCTCGAAGCCCGAGAGGCCGACCAGGTCGAGCAGCTCCGCCACCCGCGCCTCGATCCCGGCCCGGCCGGGGCCGCGGCGCCGCAGGCCGTAGGCGACGTTCCGGGCGACGTTCATATGGGGAAAATTGGCGTACTGCTGAAACACCATGCCGAGATGGCGCCGCCAGGGCGGGACCCCGCCCATGTCCTGCCCGCGCAACAGGACCTGACCGGCATCGGCCCGCTCGAGGCCGGCGACGATCCGGAGCAGCGTCGACTTGCCCGAACCGCTCGGGCCGAGGAAGGTGAAGAACTCTCCGGCCTCGATCGCGAGCGAGATGTCGTCGGCCGGGACCGCGCTGCCGAACCGCTTGCAGATGTGGCGCAGCTCGAGGATCGGCTCGGCCATCAGGCGGGGGCGGCCTCGAGCGTGGTCTCGATCGCGAGGCGGGCGCCCTCGACCTGCACCTCCAGCGCCATCGAGGCGAGATCGGCCCGCTGGTGCAGCTCGACCTTGGCCCGTTCGCGCATCTGCAGGAGCAGCGAGCTCACCTGCTCGGGCAAATAGGGCAGGTGGATGAAGCCGCAGGGCGACGCGGGCACATGCAGGGCGCAGGCGCGCAGCGCATGGTACATCAGCGCGTTGCACAGAAACGCGCCGGCGCTGCCGGAAAGCCGCGCCGGGATGCCGGCGGCCAGCAGCCGGTCCTGGATGGCATGGATCGGCAGCGTGCTGCGATAGGCCTCGGCACCGCCTTCGACCACCGGTCCGCGCGTCATGAGCCCGACGTTGTCCGGAATCTCGAAATCCGCGATGTTGACCGCGATCTGCTCGAGCCGCAGCATCGGCGTCCCCGGCCAGAGGCCGAGGCAGATCACGGCGCGCGGCCGGATTTCCTCGATCAGCTGCGCGATCCGGACGCCAAGTTCGGCGTAGTTCACCGGCAAGGTATGGCCGATCAGCCGGATGCCGCCGATCTCGGTCCCGGCCAGCCGCTTGACGACCTGCTCGGAGGGATTGAGCGACCGCCCGCCGTAGCTCTCGAAGCCGGTCAACAGCATGGCGTGTTTCCTCTGTGCCGCTGGCGCCAGCGGCAGTCTACGATGCCTGGAGATGACGCTCCAGCTTCGAGCTGTCGGCGAGGATCTGAAGCCGGAGGTGCCTAAGGTTGCTCGCCGGATGGGGCGGGGAGCGCGTCGGGCATCGGCTCCGGCAGCTGCGCTGGGACCGCCTGGCGCCGACCCCGAAACGTCAGGAGCCCTTGGGGCCGGAACACCATCAGCACCATCAGCATGAGGCCGAAGGCGAGCAGCCGGTACAGCTCGAAGCTGCGGAACAGCTCGGGCAGGGCCACGATCAGCGTGGCGCCGAGGATCACGCCGAACAGGTTGCCCATGCCGCCGAGGATGACCATGGCGAGGATGTTGATCGATTCGGTGAACATGAAGTTGGCCGGAAACACCGAGTGCTGCCAGGAAGCGAGCAGGCAGCCGCCGACGCCCGCGAACGAGGCGCCGATCGCGAACGCCTGCAGCTTGGCGATGAAGACGTTGATGCCCATTGCCTGGGCGGCGGTCTCGTCCTCGCGGATTGCCTGCCAGGCCCAGCCGACGCGGGAATCCCGCAGCCGCACCGAGATCAGGACGGCGAGCGCCAGGAACACCAGGAACAGGAAGTAGTATTCGGTATTGTTGTCGAGCGCGAAGCCCGCGAGCGAGGGCGGATCGACGCCGATGATGCCGCTCGGTCCGCCCGTGATGTCGATCGGCCGGTCGAGATTGACCAGCAGCAGATAGACGATCTCGCCGAAGCCCAGGGTCACCATCGCCAGATAGTCGCCGCGCACGCGCAAGGTCGGCGCGCCGATGATCACCCCCGAGACGGCGGTCGTCGCGACCACGATCGGCAGCGCCAGGAGGAATGGCAGATGGAGGCCGAAATGCGGCGAGGCGAGGAACGCGTACATGTAAGAGCCGATGCCGAAGAAGGCGACGTAGCCGATGTCGAGCAGGCCCGCGAAGCCGACCACGATGTTGAGACCGAGCGCGAGGACGGCATAGAGGCAGATGCGCGCGATCACGCCCATGATGTAGTCGTTGGGCACGGCGAGCGGCGCGAGCAGGGCCAGCGCCCCGAGGCCGACCAGGACGATGCGCTGTCGGAGTCGGGACTCCATGCCTAGATCCGCCGCCAGTCGGCCAGCGACTCGCCGAGCAGACCCTCGGGCCGGAAAGTGAGCACCAGGATCAGGACCAGGAAGGCGATGACGTCCTTGAAGGCGGGGTCCATGAAGGTCACGGCCAGGCTCTCGATCACGCCTAGCAAAAGGCCGCCCAGCATCGCACCCCGGATGTTGCCGATGCCGCCGAGCACGGCTGCGGTGAACGCTTTCAGGCCGGCCGAGAAGCCCATGAAGAAATCGATCTGGGTGTAGTACAGGCCGATCAGCACGCCGGCAGCACCACCGAGTGCTGAGCCGAGGAAGAACGTGGTCGCGACCACCCGGTTGACGTCGACCCCCATGATCGCCGCCATCTCCCGGTCCTCGGCGACCGCGCGGATCGCGCGCCCGAGCGTGGTGCGCCGGACGATCAGGTGCAGGCCCCACATCATCAGGCCGGCGACCACCGCCACGACGACGAGCAGCACCGAGATGTTGGCTCCGAACAGCTGGAACCGCCAGCCGCGCGGGAACAAAAGGTTGGTCATGTAGACCTTCATGCGCGCGCCCTGGCTGAGCATCACGGCGTTCTGCAGGAAGATCGAGGCGCCGACAGCGCTGATCAGGGGCCCGAGGCGGGTGGCGCCGCGGGCGTAGAGCGGCCGGTAGGCGAAGCGCTCGAGCGCGGTCCCGAGCAGGCCGCAGCCGAGCATCGCCGGCAGCAGCATGAGCGGCAGCACCCAGACCGGGTTCAGGCCCCCGATCTTGGAGGCGAGCAGCGCGCTCAGCACCCCCCAGCCGATGTAGGCGCCGATCATGAACACCTCGCCGTGGGCGAAGTTGATCATGAACAAAACGCCGTAAACCATTGTGTAGCCTATTGCGATCAGGCCGTAGACGGTGCCGAGCGCGAGCCCGAAGACCAGCTGCTGGGGCAGGATCGAGAGCGTGTTCATGCGGTTCGGATCTCGCGGGTTCAGATCTCGCCCAGGTAGGCGCGGCGGATATGGTCGGCGCCGAGCAGCGCCTGGGCCGTGTCCTCGGCGACCATGTGCCCGTTCTGCAGGACATAGCCGCGGCTCGCGATGCTGAGCGCGACCACGGCGTTCTGCTCGACCACCAGGATCGTCACGCCCTGGCGGTTGATCGTCTGAATGATGTCGAACACCTGATCGACGAAGGCCGGCGCCAGGCCCATCGACGGCTCGTCCATGAGCAGCAGGCGCGGGCGCGCCATCAGGGCCCGCCCGATCGCGAGCATCTGCTGCTCGCCGCCCGACATCGTGCCGGCCAGCTGATCGGCACGCTCGGCCAGGCGCGGGAACAGGGTGAACACCCGCTCGCGGTCGGCCTCGAGCTCGGCCGGCGGGTCGCGACGCCGGGTGTGCGCGCCCATCGCCAGGTTCTCGAGCACGCTCATGCGGCCGAACAGGCGGCGCGCCTCCGGGACCAGCGCGATCCCGCGCCGGACGATCGCCTGGGGCGGCAGACCGTCGATCCGATCGCCCTCGAAGCTGACGCTGCCGCGATGCGGCCGGACCACGCCGAGGATGGTCTTCATGGTGGTCGACTTGCCCGAGGCGTTGCCGCCGAGCAGGCAGACGATCTCGCCCTGGCGGACAGTCAGGCTGATGCCCTTGAGCGCCGGGATCGGGCCGTAATAGGTGACCACGTCCTGGAGCTCAAGCACGGGCGGCCGCCCGCTTGCCGAGATAGGCCTCGAGCACCGCCGGATGGCTCTGGACCTGCTCGAAGCTGCCTTCGGCGATCTTGCTGCCGTGGTCGAGCGCCACGACCCGCGTGCAGATGCCGCGCACCAGCTTCATGTCATGCTCGATGAGCAGAATGGCGATCCCGAGCTCTCGGATGCGCTCGATGTCGGCCATCAGCTCCTGGGTCTCCGAGGGGTTCATGCCGGCCGCCGGTTCGTCGAGCAGCAGGAGCCGCGGCCCCGCTGCGAGCGCGCGCACGATCTCCAGGCGCCGCCGGTTGGCGTAGGAGAGCGAGGCGGCCGGCTGCCCGGCGTGGGGTGCCAGGCGCTCGCGGAAGAAGGCGAGCAGCTCCCGCGCCTCCGCGCGCGCCCGCTGCTGCTCGGCGCGCGCACCGGGGGTCCCGAGCACGATGGTCGCAAGCCCGCTCCGGGTCCGGCAGTGCATGCCCACCAGCACGTTCTCGAGCACCGTCATCTGGTTGAAGCAGCGCTGGTTCTGAAAGGTGCGCGCGATCCCGAGGGCGGTGATCCGGTGCGGCGCCAGCCGGGTCAGGTCGTGCCGCCCGTCGGCGAACAGGATGCGGCCGCCGGTCGCCGGATGCAGGCCGGTGATGGCGTTGAAGAAGGTGGTCTTGCCCGAGCCGTTGGGACCGATCAGCCCCAGGATCTCGCCCTCATCGACCGTGAGGTCGATGTCGCGAAAAGCCTGCAGCCCGCCGAACCGCTTCGACAGGCTGCAGGCCTCGAGCAGAGCCACCAGGCGGCCCGCGCCGCGGCACCGGACGCTTTACTTGAGACTGACGGAGTTGATCAGCTCGAACCCCGGTCCTTTGACCTGGTAGATGTAGACCTTGGCGCCGACCACATCGCCCTTGTCATCGAAGCTGATCGGGAAGCCGAGGATGCCGGTGTAGTCCTTGGTCGCGCGCACCGCATCACGGATCGCGGCCCGATCGGGCTTGCCGACCTTCTCGATCGCGCTCAGCATCAGGTTGGTCGCTTCATAGGCGAGCGGACCATAGGAGCTGACCGGCCCGTACTCGTTCTCGAACGCCTTGGCAAACGCGGTCGCGGTCGGCACCTTGTTGAGGTCCGGCACCAGGAACGAGACGTAGTTGCCCTCGGCCGCCCCGGCCGAGGCCTCGATGTAATCGACCGGCTCGTACTGGCCATCCGGCCCGATCATGCGGGTGTCGAGCCCGACGTCCGGCAGCTGCTTGGCGATCAGGGCCGCATCCGGCGCCCAGAGGCTGGCGTAGATCAGGTCGACGTCCTTGGGCAGGGTGCCGAGGATGGCGCGAAAGTCCTTGTCGCCCGAGCGGATCACGTAGCGGGAGACGTCGATGCCGAGCTCCTTGCCCTTCTTCTCGACCTCGTCGGCGACCCCGCGCGGCCCCGTGGTGCCGTCGTCGAACACGGCGACCTTCTTCGCCTTCAGCTGGTCGACCGCGAACACGATGCCGGCCGGCCCCTGGAGGTCGTCGCGCGCGCACAGGCGGTTGACCGACTTCAGGCCGCGGTCGGTGACCTTCGGGTTGGTGCAGCCGGGGCTGATCATCACCAGGCTGTCCTTCTCGAGGATCTCCGAGACCGGAATGCAGGTGACGCTGGTGATGCCCCAGATCGCGCCCATCACGGCCGGGTCGGCGGCGACCTTCTCGGCCGCGGCGACGCCGACCTGCGGGTTGCCCTGATCGTCGGCGTCCATCACCTCGATCTGCTTGCCGAGGACGCCGCCCTTCTGGTTCCACTGCTCAACCGCGAGCTTGACGGCGTTCGCAACCTCCTGGCCCTGTTTGGCGAGCGGGCCGGTGAGCGGCGCGCCGGCCGCGATCTTGATGACGTCCTGCGCCTGAGCGGTGCCTGCGGATACCACCCACGCCACGCCGAGGAAGGCAGCGATCAAGCCCGAAGCGATCGGTGCTGGCTTTTTCATTGTTGGGCTCCTTTGATGCCACGCCCGCGCAGCATTGCGCCTGGGGAGTCGTTCGGCAAGAACAATTGTGCCTGGCCGGCTGGACCAGGACGGCCGGGTGAAGCGCGCGCAGCCCTGGACTCAAGGTCCCCGGACGGGCACAACAGCTGCCATGCGGGAGGCGATCTTCTACATCCTGTCCGGCTTCTGGGCGGGCGCGGTCCACGCCGCGACGCCCGGGCACGGCAAGACCATCGCGGCGGCCTACATCGTCGGCGCCCGCGGCAAGCCGGTCGACGCCCTGATCCTCGGCGTGTTCGTGACCCTCTCGCACACCAGCGGCATCGTCCTGGTCGGCGCGCTCGCCTCGCTCGGCGAGGCCTGGCTGGTGCCCCAGCGGGTCGAGGCCTGGCTCGCGCTCGCCATGGGCGTCCTGGTGCTCGGGCTCGGCGCCTGGATGCTCTGGATGCAGCGCGACCTCCTGGCGCTGGCCATGGGTGGTCCGGCCGCGGCTCCGGCCGGCGACGGCCGCGGCTACGCGCTGGCCGGCGAGCACGGCCATGCGCATCTCGCTGATTCGCATGACCACCACGAGCATCACCATCACGACCACGACCATCACCACCATCAAGATCAAGGCCCCCACGAGCATCACCACCATCACGATCATGGCCACCACGACCATCACCACCACGACCATCGCCACGCTCATGACCACGGCCACGGTGAGGGCATGGGCTGGCACAGCCATGGCTGGGGGACCTACCATTCGCATCGGCTCGATCTGGTCACGGACGCCCGGCCGAAGCTCGCGGTGCTGCTGGCGCTCGGCATCGCCGGCGGGATCCTGCCCGACCCGGCGGCGCTGGCGCTGCTGCTCGGGGCGCTCTCGAGCGGCCAGGTCATGCTCGGGGTGGTCACGGTGCTGGTGTTCAGCCTCGGCTTCGCCGCCACCCTGGTCGTGGTCGGCGTGGTCGCCGCCCAGGTCGGTCAGAAGATCCTGGAGTGGCTGAGCAGCATCTGGGCCGTGCGCCTGCAGATCGCGACCACGCTCCTGATCCTCGGCATGGGCGTGGTGCTCACGGTCGGGGCGAGCTTCCGGCTCGCGGCCCTGCCGGGCTGAGGCCGGGCTGGCCTACCTGCGGGCCTGGTCGGCCGGCAGCATGCCGACGTAGCCGTGGATGTCGGCGTACCAGACGTTGCCGCCCGGGTCGATCGCGAGGCTGTAGGGACGGGCGTCGGCGCGCGGCAGCTTGAAGGTCGCCAGCTGGTCGTCGCGCAACCGGCCGAGGCTGGAGGCGCGCAGCATGCCGAACCAGACCGCGCCGTCATCGGCGACCGCGATGCCGCTCAGGCCGGCGTCTTCCTTGGCGACCGCGAAATCGACGAACTGGCCGTCCTTGAAGCGGCCGATGCTGTTGCCGCGGAACTCGATGAACCAGACCGCGCCGTCAGGGGCGACCGCGACGTCGGTCGGCACCGCCTTCGGGCGGGGCAGGTTGAACGTCTTGATGGTGCCGTCCGGGGTGATGCGCAGCAGCTGATTGCCGGCCTGGAGGGTCGCCCAGACGGTGCCGTCGGCGGCCACGGCGACTCCGTAGGGACCACCAAAGATCGATTCGAAGGTGTGGCGGGTGAGCTCCCCGGCCTTGATCCGGGTGATGCTGGAGCTGGTCGACTCGGCGAACCAGACGGCGCCATCCGGGGCGACCGCAAGACGCTCGAGGCGCACCATCGGGGTCTCGATCGGCACGCTCGAGACCGCGCCGGCAGGGGTCATCCGCGAGACCGCGCTCGCCGCCATGTCGGTGTACCAGACGCTGCCATCGGGCGCGGCTGCGAGGCCGAGCGGCTCGACGCTCTTGCCGGCTTTCGGCAGCTGCTCGAGCCGGCCGTCGCGCACCCGGCCGAGCGCAGCCGCACCGTCGATCGTGAACCAGACGGTGCCGTCGGCGGCCGCGGCGACCGCAACCGGCATCTCCTCGCGCTGCAGCATCGGATATTCGACGAAGCGGGCGTGGGACCCGCCGCCCATCAGCCACCAGGCCGCGCCGCCTACGAGCGCCAGCACGATCACCGCGGCGGCCAGGGCAAGCAACCACGCGCGCGACATGCGGGTGATCATGGCGACGGACCCGGCGACAGGGGCTTGGCGGTGCGCTGGCGGGCGAGCCAGCGGACCACCAGGCCGCCGGCGATCATGATCAGCAGCAGGAAGGCGCAGCCGCCTGCAAGGCTGACCGGATCGGCCCGGGCGAGCAGGTTGCTGCCCTCGAGCGCAGTGCGCCAGACCTCGACATAGGGCATCAGGGAGTAGACCGCGTAGAGGGTCCGGGCATCGCCCGGGTCGCGCACCAGAGGCCCCGCCTCGAGATGGATCGGCAGGTTGCCTTCCTTGAGCGCCCAGGTCGCACCGCCATCGCTGCTCCGGTACATGCCGCGCGCGGTGGTCACGACCAGGGTGGTCGCCGCCGGATCGGCAGCGATCCCGCGCACGCTCGTGCCGGGCTCCGGGAGTGGCTGGCCAACCACCCTCCAGGTCGCCCCGAGATCGTCGCTCAGATAGATCCGATCGGCGCCCGCCGCCCACAGACGGCTCGGCGACGCCGGGTCGAGGGTGACGGTGTCGAGCGCGCCCGCGGCGACCGGATCCGGCGCCCGCGCCTGCCAGTGACGGCCGCCGTCGGCGCTGGCCATGAGCGCGCCGTCGACCACCGCGAACACCACCTCCTGGGGCACGGTCGCGACCGCGAGGCCGGTGATCTCGGCCGAGTCCGGAAGCCCGCTCGTCCGGGCGAAGCTGCGGCCGCCATCGTCGCTGATGAACAGGCCGCTGCGGCCGGCCAGATACGCGCGCTCGGGCTTGGCGCCAAGTGCCAGGGCGCGCGCCGGGAAGGCGCCATCCGGCGCCTCGGCGCCGGTCCATCGGCCATCACCGAGGACGAACACCCCGGAAGGCGCCGCTGCGATCGCGCCCGCGCCGTCCTGCCGGAAGGCGAGCGCGAACACCGCCCCGACCACCAGACCTTCGGCCTCGGGCGCCCAGCTGCGACCACCGCTCTCGGAGCGCAGCACGCCCAGATCGGTGCCGAGCAGCAGGCGCGCCGGAGCGCGCGGATCGACCGCAACCGTGAGCGCCGCGCTCAGGAACAGCCCGACGTCGGCATTGAGCCAGGTGACGCCCAGGTCGCGGGAGCGAAACAGCCCGCCATAGGCGCTGGGATCGTGCGCGCTGACCCCACCACTCTGCAGCAGCACCAGCGCCGCGACCAGCTGGACCAGAAGACGGGGCACGCGATGATGGGGCTCAAAGGTCCGAAAAGCGGCGGGGAGCCCTGCGACTCCCCGCCACAACGAAGCACGCTCAGGTGTTGGGCTTGCGGGACTTCTCGCCCGGCGCAAGCGCGATCTCGGCCATGCGCGAGCCGTTGATGCCGACCCAGGAATTCTTGGTCAGCGGATACTTGTCGGTGTACGACAAGGGCTCGTGGGCGCACACGCAGTTATTGTAGCCGCCGGTGATGTTGTAGCACTTCTCGTAGGCCAGGAACTGCTGCACGGTGTCGGTCTGCTGGATGTTGGCGGGCATCCAGTCCCGGATCCCCTCCCAGGAGGAATAGGCGTCGGAGCCGAACACCAGCTTGCCGACGCTGGTCGGCACCTCGAGCAGCTGCGAGCCGCCGGTATGGGCCCGGAACGCCGGATGGATCTTGATCCCGGGCATGATCTCCATCTCGCCGTCGACGATCACCGCCTTGCCGGCCAGGATCTTGCCGTAGACGTTCTCCATCGTCAGCGGCATGTAACCGCAGGCCGGCGTGCGGAAGCAGCCGCCTGGATCGCTGTTGATCGCCCTGATGTGCTGGTTCGGATAGTTGAGGGCCCACTCGATCGCCTTCAGCTCCTCACGCTGGATGTAGAGAACCGCGTTCGGGAAGTCCTCGATCTGGCCGGCATGGTCCCAGTGCCCGTGGCCGAGCACGATCTTGGTGACCTTGTCGGCGCTGAAGCCGAGCTGCTCGAGCTGCTTCGGCAACGCCGCCCAATGGTCCGAGCCGGTCATCTTCAGATAGTCCTGCTGCTTCCAGCCGGTATCGTAGAGCATCAGCTCGTCGCCGCATTTGATGACGCCGACGTTGACCGGCAGATCGACCTTCTCGATGTTGTTGGTCGGCTTCGTGCTGCCGGGCACGAACGCGCGGTCCGGCATGAACGAGCCGAACGGCACGTTCATGAACCGGCTGCTCTCGACCAGCCACACCGAGCAGTTGGTGTCCGCTGCCTGGGCGCTGCTCATGGTGCCGCCGACCGTACCCAAGGCGGTAGCACCGACCGCTATCAAAGCTGCAACTAAACTCTTCATTTGGCTGATCCTCCCCGATCGCCTGTTCGCACCAGTCCGGTAACCCCGGCGGCCGGTCCTCTGGCCGCCGTTCAGACACCTCAATTGGGCTTGTATTCGCCCGGCCAGAGGACATCGCCGATCCGCAGAATGTCCTCGGTGGCGTGCTGGCTCATCTGCTGTCCGGCCACGAGATGCTCGTCTTTGCCGTCCCGGGTGGCGTTGATCATCTCGGCCGCGGCCTTTCCGTACAGCGCCAACGCACCCAGATAGCGGTCCTGCATCTCGGTCATCGACGCCGGCACCCGGAGCGCCCGCGCCCGTGCGAGTGCCGCCTCGAAGCTCTCGGCGAGCGGCTTGAGCTTGGCCTCGAGCCCCTTCGCATCCTGATCCCCCATCTTGTAACCGATGCCCGCCAAGCTCATCTCCACCGCCGCCAGCTTCACCTCGCTGTGGATTGGCCACAACGCCGCCGCGTAGTCCTCTTCCTCGCCGGTCAGCGCTCGTTGTGGTACGGGGGCCGTCGCGGCAGCGGGCTGGCTCGCCGGTTGCTTCGTCAGCTCCCGCTGCACCGCGTAGCCGACCACCGCGATGAGCGCGACGACGACCGTCGACAGCAGCAGAATCCGCAATCGTAAAGCCTGGATCGGCTGGCCCCCCCACACCGCATCGCTTCTTATTACACCATTGGTAGCTCGGTTGCCGGCGGCCCGTCAATCCAAGACCGAGGCCGGTCGCATCCTCGCAGGTCGGGTCGGACAGCGCACGCGCGCGCTTGCCTGCGTTCACTCACATGAGGGCGCGACGTGGCCGGCCTTCGAGGTTTGCGCCGCACCCCGCATCAGGATCGCCATGCGCCGGTCGCGCACCCGCTGGTGACAGGCGATCGCGTCGGGCGCCAGGTCGTAAGCCGGCGCCGGCTCGAGCTCGAAATGGCCGAAGCGGTCCTGGCCGCGGACCAGGGTCGCGCTGTCGGCCCCGACCTCCTGATGGACGTGCGGCGGCAGATAGCGGATCGCGAAGCCGATCCGCCGGTCGTCCGCGCGGTTCGGGTGCGAGCCGTGGAAGATCTTGACGTGATGGAGCGACATCTGCCCCGGCTCGAGGACCAGGTCGACCGCCTGCGTCCTCGTCGACCTCGACCGCGATCTCCTGGCCGCGCGAGAGCATGTTGCCTTCCGCGAAGGTGTCGGCGTGCGCCACCACCTCGCCGCGATGCGTGCCGGGAACGACCCGCATGCAGCCGCTCGCGGGCGTCGACGGCGACAGCGCGACCCAGGCCGTGACCACGTCGCCCTCGGCCTCGAGGCCCCAGTAGGTCAGGTCCTGGTGCCAGCTGATGAAGTCCGGTGTGCGCGGCTCCTTGGTGAAGAACACCGACTCCCAGCACAGAATGTCAGGCCCGATCACCGCTTCGATCGCATCCAGGATGCGGGGATGGCGGACCAGCTCCTGGGCAAAGCCGTAGACCAGATGCGGCTTGTGCTTGTACGGCCCGGGCAGGCTGCCGCCGGCAGCCGCCTCGGCGGCTTCGAGCCGGGCGCGGTAGCGGGCGGCCTCGTCGACGCGAAGCACCCGAAGCGGCGAAATATAGCCCTCGCCGCGATACTTCTGGACCTCGGCCTCGGACAGCTTGGCCATCGGTCATCACTCCCGCTGACGACTCGACAGCGTTGATTGTGACGGACCGAACCACGAGGGTCCACTCCTAACGGCGGTTCGGGACAGATGGGCGCGCACGGATCGGGAGGTCAATTCTGGGTTGTTTGATGCCCGTTGGGGTTCGCTGTGAAGTAGCTCACAGGTTTCCACCGGCTTTCGGAGATAAGTCGGCGGGCGAAATCAACATTGAGAGGGAACCTCACATGGTCAAATATTGGGCAATCGCGGCGGCCATCGGCAGCCTCGCGATGACTGGCTGCACCGAAACCATCTTCAAACCGTTCGATGCCGATAAGGGCAGCGTGTCGATGGACGCGCGCCAGCGGACCATCCTCTCGGTGGAGCGGGGCACACCGCCCGACAGCCACCGGATCGTCTGCGCCGAGCCCAGCCCGGACGCTCTGGCGACGATTGCCGCCTCGGCGGGCGTGAGCGGCGGCATCTCGGGCATCATCCCGCAGCTGCCAGGCTCGGTAGACCTGGCAACGAGCTTCGCGAGCGGCGAGCAGGCGGCCATGATCGGCGCCCGCAACTCGACGATCCAACTCCTGCGCGACGGACTCTACCGGGCGTGCGAAGCGTACATGAACGGCGCCCTGGGTGACTTCGGCTACGGTCTCGTCCTCGTCAACTACGGCAAGGTCATGGTCTCCCTGCTGACCGCCGACGGCCTGACCCACCCGGCCCTGGTCCCGGCCACGGTCATCGGCTCGACCCCGGGCAACACCACCCAGAGCGCCCAGGGTTCGGGCGGCACGCCCGTGGCCGCGTCGAGCGGCGGCCAGAACGCCGCGGCCGGCGGCGCGGCCGCCGTGGCGCCGGCGGCAGGGCCCGCGGGCGGCGCCAGCCACACGGCGTCGTCCGGCACCGGCGCGGCCACGGCCTTGCCAGCCGGCGCCGCGTCGCCGGTGGCAGCGACCTCGCAGCTCAACGAGCAGGAGCAGGTGGTCTTCGAGAATGTCGTCCTGCCGCTCGCCAATCCGACCGTTGACCCGGCGGGCAAGTTCATCGAGGTCACCGTCGCCTGCATGCTGTGGCTCGACAACACCGGACTGAAGAAGCCGCAGCCGGGCAACGACGCCCTGCAGAAGTTCTGCGGCGAAATCGTCCGCAGAGCGCCGGACGTCGCCGGCCCGGCGATCCGTGCCAAGCTCATCCACCTCTACGGAGCGGAGGCGCTCGCGGCGGCGGACAAGGCCGAGCCACGCCCGGTGGCCTTCAACCAGTAGTCCGGGGTCGCGTCAGCGCCCCGTAGGCGGTCGCGCCGCTTCTGTCCAGCCGATCCCGACCATCGCCGGCTCCTGCTCCCGGGCGCGACCCGCCGGGCAGGGGCCGGGACCGGTCCCTAGTAGTCGGAGTTGGCGAGGCCACCGTGCAGCAGGATCACCGGCTCTCCCTTGCCGAACACTGCATAGTACAGCTGGATGTCGTTGACCGGCGCATGGCCGTCTGCTCGGCCTTGGGCATGGCCGCGGGCGGCGGCAGCTGCTGCCAGAGCTCGTCGGCGTGCGCGGGCGACCGGCCGATGCCCCCGGCGCCACAGGCGACCAGCACGAGCAGCATGGTCAGGGCGGTCCTCATCCTCACCTGCACGTCGGTCATCTCCCGCGGACGCGGCACCGCGGCGGGCGCGGTTCGGTCTTGTTGGTGCCGGTATCGCGTCGCCAGCGATCGGCAAGGCGGTCGGAGCCGAGTCGCCAGCCCGCCGGCCGACAGCCAGCGCTTGCGAGTCATGACCGCGATCGGGTAATCGGGCACGGGCCCTTGCCGTAGGAGATGCTTCGGGTCATGGATCGTTGCGAGCGCGCTGATCCCGCCCCGGTCGGTGCTCGGTGACCGAGCGCCTCGGTCACGCTGCGCGCGACATCGAGCGGGCCGCGCGGGCATTGCGCGCTGGCCGCCTGGTCGCGTTCCCGACCGAGACCGTCTACGGCCTGGGCGCCGTGGCCACCGACGATCGCGCCGTGGCCGCGATCTTCGCGGCCAAGGGCCGGCCGCGCTGCAATCCCCTGATCGTCCACGTCACCGGCCGCGCCGAAGCCGCCGGCCTGGCCGCCTGGAACGAGCTCGCCGAGCGTCTCGCGGCGCGATTCTGGCCGGGCGCGCTGACCCTGATCCTGCCCCGGACACCGGACTGTCCGCTCTCGCCGCTGGTCAGCGCCGGCGGCGCCACGGTCGGCCTGCGTGCGCCCGCGCATCCGGTCGCGAGCGCTCTGCTCCGAGCCACCGCGCTGCCGGTCGCCGCGCCGAGCGCCAACCCGGCCGGCGCGGTCAGCCCGACCACGGCCGATCACGTCGCGCAGGGTCTGGGTGACCGGATCGACCTCATTCTGGATGGCGGGCGCTGTGGGATCGGCATCGAATTGACCGTGCTCGACCTGACCGAGGCCGTGCCGCGCCTGCTGCGCCCGGGCGGCGTCACCCGCGCCGCGCTCGAGGCCGAGATCGGGCCGCTCGCGACCGGCCCTCGCGACCCTGACCGGGCGCCGCGCAGCCCCGGCCAGCTCGCCAGCCACTACGCGCCCGCCCGGCCGCTGCGCCTGGATGCCGACCGGGTCGCCGCCGACGAGGCGCTGCTCGCCTTCGGGCCGGAGCCGCTCGCGGGGGCGGCGGCGACCCTCAACCTCAGCGCGAAGGGCGATCTCCAGGAGGCGGCCGCCAACCTGTTCTCGATGCTGCGCCGGTTGGACCGGCCGGCATTTCGCGCGATCGCGGTCATGCCGCTTCCAGGCACCGGGCTCGGCGAGGCGATCCGGGACCGCCTGGCGCGGGCCGCCGCGCCGCGCCTGGTCGGCAGCGATGCGCCCGAGGATCGATGAGGATGGCGCGCCTGGCGGCGGCGCGAGGGCAACAGATGTCCGGAATTTTGGTCAATTCCGGTGGGAAATTGCGCCGGGTCGCTGGACCAGACGCGCGGATCGAGTTACGCGATAAAGTAGAAACTGAAACTCCGTCGCGCGCGCCTGGTCGGGGGTTTCCGAATTACGCAGCCCAAGCGGGGGTCGAAGGTCTTGCTGCTGCAGAGCTCACCACGGCAAAAGCCGGCGATCGACGGGGACGGTCAGGCCGAGCACGTTGGCCGCCAGTTCGGCCGGTTGCGGGGGTCGCTGGTCGCGGTGCCCGAGACCACGCTCGCCGCCCGCACCCCGCTGGCGCTGCCGACGGAGGCGCTGCGGCCCCCGGTGCAGCCGGTCGATTCGACCAAGACCTTCGTCGGCCCGAACGGCACCTACTATGACGAGCGCTGGCGCTGGATGGAGTGGCGCGGCCGCAATTGCAGCTGGAACTGGGCGGCCGCCCTGACCTTCGGGGGGTGGCTCGCCTACCGGCGCTTCTACGCGCTGGCGGTGGTCTATCTGGCGTGGGTCGGGCTGCTGACGGTGATGGTCATGCATGGCACCTCCCTGCGGTTCGCAGGGGCGGTCCAACTGGTCGCGGCGACGATCGTCGGCCTGTACGCCAACCGCTTGTACCAGCAGCGCTTTCGGCGTGCGGCCTGGCGGGTCGCGCAGGCCTACGACGAGCATGGCGCGCGGCTCGACGCCCTCGCCCGGCTGGGCGGGGTCGACCGGCGCGCGGTCTGGCTGATGGCGCTGGCCGGAACCGGCCTGGCCGGCCTGCTGATCGGGCTGGACGGCTAGCCCCGGGGACGGCGCGCCCGAAGACGATTCGCCAAAGCCGGTCGGTCCGCGGTCGGCGTTGACAGGGGGCGAATCCCAGCTAATATCCCGCCTCTCTCGATCGACCGGCGGGCCGGCTGCGCAGGCGGTGGCGGCACCGGTATGAATGTGTTCGGTGCGAGCCCTGTACATCGATGTATGCAGTCATCAAGACCGGCGGTAAGCAGTATCGCGTCGCCCATGGCGACGTGATCAAGGTCGAGCGCCTCGCCGGCGAGGTCGGCCAGACGATCGCCTTCGAGCAGGTGCTGATGATCGCGGGCGACGGCGAGGACGCCGGGCCGCAGATCGGCACGCCGCTTTTGGCGGGCGTGCGCGTGACCGCCGAGGTGCTGGAGCAGGGCAAGGCGCCCAAGATCATCGTGTTCAAGAAGAAGCGCCGCAAGAACTACCGGCGCAAGCGCGGTCACCGGCAGCTGCAGACCGTGCTGCGGATCCAGGAGATCGCGCCCGCCTGAGCGGGCCCTTGGGCGGCGCGCGCAGAGGAGAGCGGAGATGGCGCACAAGAAGGCCGGCGGCAGCTCGCGCAACGGGCGCGACTCGCCCGGGCAGCGCCTGGGCGTCAAGAAGTTCGGCGGCGAGCGGGTGGTGCCCGGCAACATCATCGTCCGCCAGCGCGGCACTCGCTGGCACCCCGGCCGCAATGTCGGCATGGGTCGGGACCACACCCTGTTCGCGCTGACCCAAGGCAGCGTGCGCTTCGGCTCGGGGCCGGGCGGCCGGTCCTACGTCTCGGTGGTCGCGGGCGAGCCGGCGGCCGAATAATCCGGCGCGCCCCGAGGCGCTCTCGTTGTTCTGAGAGGGGAATGGCGCGCCATTCCCCTTTTCGGTTCTCGCTTGCGGGTGGATTCGAAGCGCGATGCGCTTCCTCGATCAGGCCAAGATCTACGTCAAGGGCGGCGACGGCGGCAACGGCTGCATCAGCTTCCGGCGCGAGAAGTACATCCCGTACGGCGGGCCGGACGGCGGTGACGGCGGGCGTGGCGGCGCCGTGACCGGGCGCACCGATCCTGCCCTCAACACCCTGATCGACTATCGCTACCGCCAGCATTTCCGGGCCGGTCGAGGCGGCCATGGCATGGGCGCCAACCGCACCGGCGCGGGCGGCGCCGATGTCGAGCTCGCCCTGCCGCCCGGCACGCAGATCCTGGACGAGGACGGCCGGACCGTGCTCGCCGACCTGCTGGAGGCCGGCCAGTCCGTGGTGCTCGCCGCAGGCGGGGGCGGTGGCCTCGGCAACAGCCGCTTCAAGTCCTCGACCGACCGGGCGCCGCGCCGCGCCACGCCCGGCCAGCCGGGCGAGGAGCGTTGGCTCTGGCTTCGCCTCAAGCTGCTCGCGGACGCCGGCCTGATCGGCTTGCCCAATGCCGGCAAATCGACCTTCCTCGCGGCGGTATCGCGGGCGCGGCCCAAGATCGCCGACTACCCCTTCACGACGCTTGCCCCCAAGCTCGGCACCGTCCAGCTGGATGATGACAGCTTCGTCCTGGCCGACCTCCCGGGGCTGATCGAGGGCGCCCACGAAGGCGCCGGGCTCGGCGACCGCTTCCTCGGCCACATCGAGCGCTGCCGGGTGCTGGTCCACCTCGTCGACGGCACGCTCGACGATGTCGCGGCCGCCTGGCGCACGGTCCGCCGCGAGCTCGAGAGCTACGATCCACGCCTGCTCGAGCGGCCCGAGCTGGTCTGCCTGAACAAGGCCGACGCGTTGACCGACGAGACGGTGGCGGCGCGAACTGATGCGCTGGCCAGGGCGGCCGGACAGCCGGTCTTCGTCACCTCCGGCGTGTCGCGCCGGGGCCACCAGGCCGTGCTGGGTGCTGCCTGGGGCGCGATCCGGGCGGCACGCGCCAAGGTGCCCGCATGACGCCCGCTACTGTCCAGCTGAACCTGCCCCCGCTCCCGATCAGCGAGGCTCGGAGCGCGCGTCCGGTGGCGAGCTGCGCGTCAAGACGGGCGCCGGTTGGCGGCGCGGCAAGTAACCGAACTTTAACCTTTGCTCGTCAACGCTTTCTTGGGGTGGTCCATGCCACCGTGGGAATCCCCGCCGCCGGTTGGCGGAGCGGCGGACGGAGTCCCAGGGTCGCATGGACCACGGACAGGCTAGGGAACCCGTGGTTGACGAAGGGTTAATCGGAAGACCGGGCATGACGCCTCGCCGGCGCCGCGTGGTCAAGATCGGCTCGTCGCTGCTGGTCGACCGCGAAGGGCGGATCCGGCTCGCCTGGCTCGCTTCGCTGGCGGAGGACCTGGCCGCCTGCAGGGCACGCGCCGAGGAGATCATCGTGGTGACCTCGGGCGCGATCGCGCTCGGCCGGGCGGCGCTCAACCTGGCCGCCCGCATGCTCCGCCTGGAGGAGAAGCAGGCCGCGGCCGCGGTCGGCCAGATCAACCTCGCCCAGGCCTATCAGGCGAGCCTCGCCCGCCATGGGCTGGCCACGGCGCAGCTGCTGCTGACCCTGGCCGACACCGAGAACCGGCGGCGCTACCTCAACGCCCGCTCGACCGTCGAGGCCCTGCTCAGGCTCGGGGTCATTCCGGTGGTCAACGAGAACGACACCGTGGCGACCAACGAGATCCGGTTCGGCGACAACGACCGGCTGTCGGCCCGGGTCGCGGTCATGGCGAGCGCCGAGGAGCTGATCCTCCTGTCCGACGTCGACGGGCTCTACACCCGCGACCCGGGCCGGGATCCGGGTGCGATCCGGGTCGAGCTGGTGACCGCGATCACGCCCGAGATCGAGGCCATGGCAGGCGGTGCCGGCAGCCCCGCCGGCACGGGCGGCATGGTCAGCAAGCTCGCGGCCGCCAAGATCGCGACCCGGGCGGGCTGCCACGTGGTGCTTGCCCGCGGCGTCGAACCCCATCCCTTGGCGCGGCTCGAGGGTGGCGGCGCCTGCACCCGCTTTCCGGCGCGCGCCAACCCGAGGCGCGCGCGCAAGGAGTGGCTCGCCGCGACCCTCGAGGTCATGGGCGTGATCCGGATCGACGCTGGTGCGGCGCGCGCGCTCAAGCGCGGCAGCAGTCTGCTGCCGGCCGGCGTGACCGAGGTCGAGGGCGGCTTCGAGCGCGGCGATCCGGTCCTGGTGCGCGGGCCCGATGGCCAGGATCTGGCCAAGGGACTCTCGGCCTACGATGCCGACGACGCCCGCCGGCTGCGCGGCCAGAGGACCGAGCAGATCGCGGTCCTGCTCGGCTATCGGGGCCGCGACGAGCTGATCCACCGCGACGACCTCGTGCTGCTCTGAGCCCTGGGAGCGCGGACGACGGCGATGCTGAAGGACTGGCGACAGACGCCGAGCACGCGCCGGGTCCTGGTCCATGGGCCGCAGGCGGGCTCCCACCTCGAGTTCGTGGTCGATCTCTGCGCCTGGCTCTGCCAGCGCGGCCTGCCGCTCTGCCAGGTCAACCAGTACACCCCGACCCTGCACCCCCTGATGCAGGGCGTGGAATGCATCTGGCACCGCTCCGGCCGCGCCCCGGAGGAGGTTCAGCTCCATTGGCGCGGCGGTGAGGACCTGCGCGCGTGGGAGGCCAACCCCTTGCGCCAGATCATGCTCGGCACCGACGAGATCCGGGTCGACCTCCGCGCGCCCGACCCGGCGCTGGCGGCCCCAGTCCTCGATCGGCTGCGCGCCGAAGGGGCGAGCGAATATCTGGTCATGGCGGTGCCGCTCGCCGATGGCCGGCGCAACGCGATCAGCTGGGCCACCGACGCGCCGGGCGGCTTCACGCTCGCGGCGCGCAGCGAGCTGCGCAATCTCGCCGGTCCCCTGGGGCTGATCCTGGACCTCTTGGAGTGGCGCCGGACCGCGCGCACGCTGCTCGACACCTACCTCGGGCGGGGGCCCGGTCGCGAAGTGCTGAACGGTGCGATCCGGCGCGGCGACCGGCGCGATCTGGAGGCGGTGATCCTGTTCGCCGACCTGCGCGACTTCACCGCCAAGGCGGCGAGCTGGAGCATCGATCAGCTGCTCGCCGCCCTCGACAGCTACTACCAGGCCCTGGTCGACGCGATCACGGTCGCCGGCGGCGAAGTGTTGAAGTTCATGGGCGACGGCCTGCTCGCGGTGTTCCCGATCGGCGAGACGCAGGCGTTGGCGCGGACCTGCCAGCGGGCGCTGGCCGCGATCCTGGCGGCGCGCAAGGCCCTCGAGGTCGCGAACCGGGCGCGCGCCGCGGCCGGTGCCGATCCGCTCGACTTCGGGGTGGCGCTGCACGTGGGCCCGGTGGTCTATGGCAACATCGGCGGCCAGGGACGCCTCGACTTCACCGTGATCGGGCCGGCGGTCAATCTGGTCAGCCGGGTCGAGGGCCTGTGCAAGCGGCTCCGCCAGCCGCTGCTCGCGACCGCGGCCTTCGCCCGCCACCTCGGCGGCGAGCTCGCCCCGGTGGGAGAGCACCGCATCCGCGGCTTCGAGGACCCGATCGGCCTGTTCGGCCTGCCCGAAGCCGTGGCGTTGGCCAGCCGATCGGCGTAGGGTGACCCTGAGGGAACCGGAGGCAAGCCCTGGAGGCAAACCCCGGAGGCAAACCCCGGAGACAACCATGGCGACCGCGTTGCGCCACGACCTCGAAGCAGAGATGCGAGCGCTCGGCGAGCGCGCCCGCAATGCGGCGCAAATCCTGGCGACCACCCCGCGTGCGGCCAAGGATCGGGCCTTGCTGGCAGCAGCCGCGAGCCTCCGGGCGCGAGCCGGTGAGATCCTGCAGGCGAACGCCAAGGATCTGGCGGCGGCGCGGGGACGCGGCCTGCGGACCTCGCTGCTCGATCGGCTGGCGCTTGATGCCAGGCGCATCGAGGCCATGGCGGCCGGCCTCGAGGCGGTGGCCGCGCTCGCCGATCCGGTCGGCCTCGAGATGGCGCGCTGGCAGCGCCCGAACGGCCTCGACATCGCCCGCGTGCGGGTGCCCTTGGGCGTGATCGGGATCATCTACGAGTTCGCGCCCGAACGTCACCGCGGATGCCGGCGCGCTCTGCCTCAAGGCGGGCAATGCGGCGATCCTGCGCGGCGGCTCGGAGAGCTTCCAGTCCGCGCGCGCGATCCTCGCCTGCCTTCGCGATGGCCTGGGCGCGGCCGGCCTGCCCGAGGCCGCGATCCAGAGCCTGCCGACCACGGATCGGGCCGCGGTCGGGATCATGCTGACCATGAGCGAGCAGATCGACGTGATTGTGCCGCGCGGCGGTCCTTCCCTGATCGAGCGGGTGCAGAAGGAGAGCCGGATTCCGGTGCTCGCGCATCGGGATGGCATCTGCCACGTCTATCTGCATGCCGCGGCCGATGCAGCGATGGCGCGCGCGATCACGCTGAATGCCAAGATGCGCCGGACCTCGGTCTGCGGCGCCGCCGAGACGCTCCTGGTCGATCGCGCCGCGGCCGACCGGCTGCTGCCGGGGGTGCTCGAGGATCTGCTGGCGGCCGGGTGCGAAGTGCGCGCCGAGCCCGAGGTTCAGGCCATGGATTCGCGGATCGGGCCGGCGAGCGAGGCCGACTGGTCGACCGAGTATCTGGACGCGGTCCTCGCGATCAAGGTGGTCGACGGCCTGGATGCGGCGATCGCGCATATCAATCGCTACGGCTCGCATCACACCGACACGATCGTCACCGGCGATCGCGCCGCGGCCGAGCGCTTCCTCGCCGAGGTCGACAGCGCGATCGTGCTGCACAACGCCTCGACCCAGTTCGCCGATGGCGGCGAGTTCGGCATGGGCGCCGAGATCGGCATCTCGACCGGCAGGCTGCACGCCCGCGGGCCGGTCGGGGTCGAGCAGCTGACCAGTTTCAAATACGTGGTGCGGGGCAGCGGCCAGATCCGCCCCGCATGATCTGCCCGACATGAACCACCGCCGGCCGGTCGCCCGGATCAATCGGCCGCGCCCGGCTGAAGCGCCGGTGCGAGCGGTCACGCGGCGCCGGATCGGGTTGCTCGGCGGCTCGTTCAACCCGGCGCACGAGGGCCACCTCGCGATCAGTCGGGAGGCGCTGAAGCGGCTGCGGCTGGACCGGGTCTGGTGGCTGGTGGCGCCGCAGAATCCCCTGAAACCGGCCGCCGGCATGGCGGACTTTGCCGAGCGCGTCGCCTCGGCGCGCATTGTCGCGGCCAGGGATCGGCGCATCGAGGTCAGTGAGCTGGAGCAACGGCTCGGCACGCACTACACCGTCGATACAATCCAATGGTTGAAACAGCACAATCCCGAATACATCGTTTGGTTGATCGGCGCCGACAACTTGCTGCAATTGCCCCGCTGGCGCCATTGGGGGCGCCTGCTCGCGTCGGTTCCCATTGCCGTCTTCGACCGTGACCCTTATTCTTACCCGGCATCGGCGGGTCGGGTCGCGCGGGCCTATGCCGACCGGCGCCTCGGGCAGAGCGCCGCGCCGGCGTTGGCGCAGCGTCGCCCGCCCGCCTGGGTGTACCTGCGGCTGCGTCGACACGAGGCGTCGAGCACGGCGATTCGTAGGGAGCAGAGGAGCTCGGGTCGGCGCACCCGGAGAGAGGAGTGACCGTCATCGGCACGGAGACGCGCACGCGGCCAGTCAGGCCTGACCTGCTTCAGCTCGTTCTCACCTCGCTCGCCGACGACAAGGCGATCGATCCCGTCACCATCGATCTCACCGGCAAGACCAGCATCGCCGACGCCATGGTGATCGCGACCGGCAGCTCCCAGCGCCATCTCGCGACCATGGGCGAGCATCTGCTGACGCGCCTCAAGGCCGCCGGGCTGCCAGCGCTGGGCGCGGAGGGCGGTGCCCGGTCGGACTGGCTGCTGATCGATGCCGGCGACGTCGTCGTCCACCTGTTCAAGGACGAGGTGCGGCGCTTCTACGACCTGGAGAAGCTCTGGGGCGCGGCGCTGCCCGAGTTGGCCGTCGTCGCCCGGCACGCTTAAGCGCGCGGCGCCGACGCGCAGGACAGCGGCGGGCGCCCGGCACGGAGATGAGGGTGACCATCGCGGCGATCGGCCGCGAGCCCGCGGGTCCGATCCGGGATCTGTTCGAGGACTACCGTCGGCGCTCGGCCTGGCCGATCCGCTTGGTCGAGGTCGCGCCGCGCCGTCGGTTGCCGCCCGAGCGGCGCCTGGCCGAGGAGGCGGAGCGACTTTTGCGCGCGCTGCCGGCGGACGCCCTCGCGGTCGCGCTCGACGAGCATGGCCAGCAGCTCGACAGCCTGGCGTTCGCGCGCCAGCTCGGCCGCTGGCGGGACCGTGGCGAGAGCGAGCTCGCTTTCCTGATCGGGGGCCCGGACGGGCTCGCGGCCAGCGTCCTGGACCGGGCGGCGGCGGTGGTCGCGCTCGGACCGATGACCTGGCCGCACCGGCTGGTGCGGGTCATGCTGGCCGAGCAGTTGTACCGGGCCGAGAGCATTCTCGCCGGCCATCCCTACCATCGCGCGCGGCCGCAGGATTGACCGGCCGCCGCCGGATCGCTCATAGCAGGCCGACGGTGGGGCGCAGGTTGCGCCAGGGTGACCGGCGCCGGTCAGGCGATGGGACAACCCGCGATGCGGCGGCTGAGGAGAGCATGCGCAATCGGCCTGACGGCCGGCGTCCTCGGGGTGCTGCTCGCCGCGATGCCGCTCGGCGCGGCGATCGAGGAGCGCCTCGGGCTCGGCTGGCTGTTCGCCATGCGCGGGCCGCGGGCGCCGCCGGCCGCGACGGTCATTGTCGGCCTGGATCGGGAGTCGGCGGAGCGGCTGGGTCTGCCCGAGAAGATCAGCGACTGGCCGCGTGCCGTGCACGCCCGGCTGATCGAGCGTCTGGTCGCGGCCGGCGCCGCGGTCATCGCGTTCGACGTGGTCTTCGATCGGCCGCGCGGGCCGGCGTCCGATCAGGCCCTCGCTGACTCGATCACGGCGGCCGGCCGGGTCGTCCTGCTCCAGTATCTGCGCGAGGATTTCCGGTGGCTGCCGGGCGCCGATGGCGCGACCGCCGGCCTGCTCGCCGGCAAGCAGCTGCGCCCGCCGCTGCCGGCGTTCGCGCTCGGATCGGCCGGCGTGGCGCCGTTTCCCCTGCCGCGGGCGACCGAGCGGGTCAGCCAGTTCTTCGCCTTCGCGTCCGCCCTCGAGGCACGACCGACCTTGCCGGCGGTCACCTTGCAGCGCTACGCGCTGCCGGTACTCGGGGATTGGACGCGCCTCCTGTCCCGGGTTGGCCTGCCAGTCGCAGGGCGAGCTGGCGGTCGCGCCCGAGCGCCTGGCGATGGCGGACGCCCTGACCGCCTACATGCAGGCGCTGCGCCGGGCGTTCGTCGAGGACCGGAGCCTCGGGGCGCGACTGCGGGCGGCGCTTGCTCAGGCCCGACTGGAGCCCCGGACGCAGCGTCTGCTGGCCGCCCTGATCGCGCTCTACGACGGACCCGACAGCCGCTATCTCGATTTCTACGGCCCGCCCGGACAGGTCCGGACGCTTCCTCTGCATCAGGTGCTGCAAGCGGAGGACGGCTCGGCGGCGGCGCCCGACCTCGCCGGCAAGGTGGTGTTCGTCGGCCAGTCGGAGTTGATCAACGCCAACCAGGATGGCTTCGCCGCCGTGTTCGAAGGGCCCAAGCAGGCACGGATCAGCGGCGTCGAGATTGCCGCCACGGCGTTGGCCAATCTGCTCGAAGGTCGCGCGCTCGAGCCGGCCGGTCCGGGGCTGACCCTGGTCTGGATCGGCGGCTTCGGCGTGATCGTCGGCCTGATCGCCGGGCTGCTGCCGGCCCTGCTCGCGGTCCCGCTCACCCTGATGTTTGCTGCAGCAGGTTGTCTCGGTGCCGAGATCGCGTTCGCCCGCGCCGACCTCTGGCTGCCGATGACGGTGCCGCTCCTGGTCCAGCTGCCGCTCGGCCTGGTCGGCGGGCTGCTGCTGCAATATCGCGAGGCGGAGCGGGCGCGGGCCAACATCAGTCGGGGCCTCGGCTACTATCTCCCGGCCAGGATCGTAGCCGGGCTCGCCGGCGCCCGGGTCGACCCGAGCACGTTCAAGGAGCAGCTGTTCGCGGCCTGCATGGTGACCGACGCCGATCGCTTCACGAGCCTGGCCGAGGGCATGGCGCCGGATCGGCTGAGCGGGTTCCTGGATCGCTACTTCGAGACCCTGTTCGGGGTGGTCGAGCGCCATGGCGGCCTGGTCACCGACGTGCTCGGCGATGGCACGACCTGCGTCTGGACGGCCCAGGAGCCGACGCCCGAGTGCCGGCGGCGGGCCTGCCTGGCGGCGCTCGAGATCGAGCAGGAGGTGGCGGCGTTCAACCGCCGCTTTGCGCCGCTCGCCCTGCCGACCCGGATCGGTCTCAACGCCGGCCGGGTGATGGTCGGCAACGTCGGCGGCAGCGGCCGCTTCGCCTATAGCGTGGTCGGTGACAGCGTCAACACGGCTGCACGGATCGAGGGCCTGAACAAGCAGCTCGGCACGCGCATCCTCGCCGCCGACACGGTCACGGGAGATCTACCCGAGCTGCTGCTGCGGCCCCTCGGCCGCTTCCTGCTGGTCGGCAAGCGGCAGCCGCTGCGTCTGGCGGAAGTCGTGGGGTGCCAGGGCGATGCGCACGACGCCCGACGGCTCGCCGCCTTCGCCGAAGCGCTGGCGAGCTTCGAGGCCGGATCCTGGGCCGAGGCGGCCGAACGGTTCGCGGCGGTTCTGGCCGCGCATCCGGCCGACGGTCCGGCTCGCTTCTATCTCGACCGCTGCCGGCGCTATCAGGCCGGCGCGCCGCTGCCGCCGGACCCCGGCCTGATCCGCCTCGAGCACAAATGATCCGGTGGACGCGACGTCGACCCCGTCGGCCCAGCCGCTGGTGGACGGCCGCCGGGCGGCGATAAATTGCATTGTTGCCAAATTTAACCTGGACTATAGTGGTGGTGGTTGCGCGGACTTATTTACAGTTTCGGTTTGCAGAATGGGCTTTGACCTGCGGCCGCCAACCAACAGGGGATTACCCGATGCGCGATCGGGAATCGGGGTCGCGGTCATGACGACCGCGGCGATGGTCTCCTGGGCGGTGCCGGTCGGCCACGCCGCCGAGATTTGCAATCCGGTCGTCGCCCAGATCGTTTCGCTGCAGGGTCGGGTCGAGGTCCAGCGCGGCGAGGCGGGCGCGTGGACGGCCGCCGCGCTCGACGACCGGCTGTGCGTCGGCGATGCCATCCGCGCCGGTGCGTTCGCCCGGGCGGCGCTCGCCCTGACCAACGATTCCGTGCTGAGCCTCGATCAGCTGACGACCATGCGCCTGGGCGGCGAGGCCGAGACCGGGCGCTCGCTGCTCGATCTGCTGCTCGGCGACGTGCATTTCTTCAGCCATCGGCCGCGCTCGCTGGAGATCGTGACCCCGATCGCCAACGCCGGCACCGAGGGCACCGAGTTCCTGATGCGGGCGCGCCCCGACCGGACCGAGGTCATCATGTTCGAGGGCCGGGTCCGGTTGCAGACGCCTGCGGGCGAGCTGCTGCTGGCGAGCGGCGATGCCGCGGTCGCGGTCGCGGGCGCGGCGCCGCAACCGGAGATCGTCGCCCGGCCGCGCGATGCGGTCGCCTGGTCGCTCTACTACCCGCCGATCCTGGCACCCCTGGCCGAGCGCCGCGCCGCGCCGGGCACCCTGCCACCGGCCCTCCAGCAGGCCGTCGAGCGGGTCGCGGCCAACGACTACGCGGGCGCGATCGCGGCCTTGGACGCCGTGCCGGAGGCGGCGCGCGATGCCCGCTACTACACCTTCCGCGCGGGCGTGCTGCTCAACGTCGGCCGGGCCGACGAGGCGGCCCAGGCGATCGACCGGGCGCTGGCGCTGGATCCCAAGGCCGCCGATGCGCTCGCCCAGCGGGCGGTGATCGCGGTGGTCCAGAACCGGCGCGAGGACGCGCTCAAGGACGCCAGGCGGGCGGTCGAGCTCAGCCCGGATTCGGCGCCGGCCCGGATCGCGCTTTCCTACGCCCAGCAGGCGAGCTTCGATCTGGAAGCGGCGCGTGCGACCTTGCGCGAGGCTGCCGAGCGTACGCCGGACGATGCGCTGGTCCAGGCCAGGCTCGCCGAGATCGAGCTCTCGTTCGGCAATCTCAATGCGGCGCAGGCCGCGGCCGAGCGGGCGGTGGCGCTGGCGCCGGATCTCGCCCGCACCCAGATGGTGCTGGGCTTCGCGGCGCTCACCCGGATCGACATCGACGCAGGCCAAGGCGGCGTTCGAGCGCGCGATCCAGCTGGATTCGGCGGAGCCGCTGGCCCGGCTCGGCCTCGGCCTCGCCAAGATCCGCGCGGGCGACCTCGAGGCCGGCCGGCGCGAGCTCGAGATCGCGGCCGCCCTCGATCCCAACAACTCGCTGCTCCGCAGCTACCTCGGCAAGGCCTACTTCGAGGAGCGGCGCGACCCGCAGGACGCGCAGCAATACGAGATCGCCAAGCAGCTCGATCCGAACGACCCCACACCCTGGTTCTACGACGCGATCCGCCTGCAGACCGTGAACCGGCCGGTCGAGGCGCTGCACAATATCGAGAAGTCGATCGAGCTGAACGACAACCGCGCGGTCTACCGCTCGCGCCTGCTGCTCGACGAGGACCTCGCGGTGCGCGCAGACCAGCCTCGCGCGCATCTACAACGACCTCGGCTTCGAGCAGCTCGCACTCGTCCAGGGCACACGTTCCATGGACCGCGACCCTACCAACTACGCCGCTCACCGGCTGCTTGCAGACACTTACGCAGTGTTGCCGCGCTATCAAATCGCGAGTGACAGCGAATTGCTCCAATCACAGCTTCTCCAGCCCATCAATATCAACCCGGTACAGCCGACCCTTGCTGGCGACCGCCTCACTCTACTAAGCAGTGCGGGACCTTCGGACGTCGGACTAACAGAGTTTGCCCAACTCTTTGCATCAAATGGAGTACAAGTGAATGCCGATGGTCTGGTAGGAAATAAAAACACTCTTGGTGACAATCTCATTATTTCAGGAATCCACAACCGTGTTTCTTTTAGCGCTGGCCAATCTCGTTTTGAATCCAGTGGTTTCAACAAAAACAATGACCAAGAGCAGAATATATTGAACAGCTTTGCGCAAATTGGATTGACTCCATACACCAGTATTCAAGCCGAGCTCAAGCGAATTACCCATGAATCCGGCGATCCGGTGTTGCGATTCGTCACAGACGAAGTCGTCGAAAGTGAGCGGCGCCGAGGTGACAGCAACATCGCGCGCCTTGGTCTACGCCACGATTTCTCTGAGAACGCCACGATACTGGCTTCGTATATCTATAGAGACGACGACGACGAGCTCAATCAGGGTGCTACGGGCTTACGAATCAAAGCCAACGAAGATGCACACTTCGGAGAGCTGCGTCACCTCCAGCGTTGGGGGCCCATCGCCTTGACGGCCGGATTCGGTCAATTCCAGGGGGAATTCGAACAATTTGATCACGGTCGGGCCATTTCCGTCGTTTCGGGAAGTGGCGGATCTTCGCCACACTAATGCCTACTCTTATGCCAATTTTGATGTTGGGGACGCTACATTCACACTTGGAATCAGCGGTGATGACTTTGAAGGTATCGATCTGAAGCGAAAACAGGTCAATCCGAAAATTGGCGTTGTCTGGGATCTGACGCCAGACGTGACGCTTCGCGCGGCAGCTTTTCGCGTTCTCAAACGAACTTTGATCACGGACCAAACCCTCGAGCCTAGTCAGGTGGCGGGCTTCAACCAATTCTTCGACGACGTCAATGGCGCTGATGTATGGCGTTATGGCGGCGCGATCGACACAAAATTGAGTCCCGATCTTTTTGCCGGCATCGAGTATTCCGAGCGACTGCTTGATGTACCGACGTTGACGGCGGAGGAACCGGTCCGCTCGATAACGGTGGACGAAAGGGAGTGGCTTGGACGGGCATATGTCTATTGGACGCCGCTCGATCAGTGGGCACTGGGGATTGGATACCAATACGAGCGCTTCGAATTTGACCCGTCAGGCAGCGAGCCGCGTGGGTTGACGACGGTGGATACGCATAGGGTCCCCCTAGAGTTGAAATACTTCTCTCCGTCAGGATTCTTTGTAGGAGTGCGGGCTACGTACGTCAACCAGGACGCTCGGTTTTTTGATCTGCAGGGAAATCGACGCGCCGGCCAAGAATTCGTTTTGGACGGTGGACGCGGCCGCGGGATATCGCTTTCCGAAGCGGTACGGCCTGTTCACGGTGGGGGTCGAAAATCTCTTTGATAAGAGCTTCAGCTTCGTTGACACGGATCGGGACCGACCCGATCTTGCGCGTGAACAGGTAGTTCTGGCAAGGTTGACTCTGGAGTTCTGAAACTGCGGGTTCCAGCTAACAGAAGGAGGACGCCATGGCGACGGTGACAGTGATGGATGGTTTCGCCTTGCTGATCGCGTTCGACAGCAATGCGCAGATTATCGAGGTACAGTATCCGGACGGGGATAGGTACCAGCAACCATTGGGGTCGTACGACACGAGTCCGTTAACAGACGTGACGGTGCATCGAATAGAGGAGCTAAGCGTTATGCTTTATGAAAAGGCGGATAAGACCATGGTGCTGTGTCCACATTTCAAATGTAATCGATGGTGCTGAGGTATATCGCGGTGGGCAGGAGGCATCTACGGTCGCGTCGATGAGGCGTGGGCGGATGCAGGCCCGGGGCAGCGGGGCGGCGAGCCTCAGGGCTCGCCGGCCGCGGCCGGGCTCAGGACGAGCGCCCGGTCGTCGGCGGTCTGCTCGACGAAGGCGCGGGCTTGGCGGAGGTTGCCGGGGGCGGTGGCGGGGGCCGGCTGCTGGCGGGCGAACTTGACCAGGTCGCATTGGGCCAGGACCCGGCCGATCAGCTGCCGGCGGGCGGCGACCGGGCCGCCGGTGCGGGCGACCGCGGCCAGCAGCTCCTCGGTGGTCTGGGTCGGGGCGCTGAGCCCGAAGCGCCCGAGCACGTAGCGTCGGAGGATGTCGGCGAGGCGGGCGTAGAACTCCTCGGTGCCCGGTCGATCGGCCGGCAGCTCGCGCTCGAGGCGCTCGAGCTCGGCGAGCGCCAGGAGATGCGCGGGGCGAGGCGCTGACCCGGCCGCCCCGGAGCGGCGCCGGCGCCGCCAGAGGAGCGCCGCGAGGACAGCCAGCCCGAGCGCCAGGCCGCCGATCGCCCACGGCAGCCAGCGCGACGGCGCGCGCGGCAGCTCGACCGGGGGGGCGATGTCCTTGGGCTCCGTGATGTCGACGTCGGCCGGCAGGACCGAGGTCACGGTGATCTCGACCGGGTCGGTCTGCAGCTGGCGCGCGCCCGCCGGCTGGTCGGCCTGCTCCCGGAAGCCGACCGCCAATGCCGGCAGGGTCAGCAGGCCCACGGCCTCGGCCTCGAGGATGTAGTCGCGCCGCCACTGCGCGCGCTCGGCGCCCTCGCTCGAGGGGCCGGCCGCGGTCTGGCTCGCGACCACGAAAGGGCCGAGCTTGCCGGTGATCTCGGGCAGGGTGACCGCGGTATGCGCTGGCGCCTCGACCACCAGGGTCAGCCGCAGGTGGCCATCGATCGGCATCGTCCGCCGGTCCACTTCCAGCGTGACCCGGACCGGGCCCTGGCTCTGCTCCTGGCGGATCGGCTCCGGCGCAGGCGAGGCATCCGCGGCGCGCGCGCAGGCGAACGGCGGCGCCACCAGCGTCACCCCCAGCAACGCCGCGTGGAGCCACGCCGCGCCGAGCCACGCTGCCAGAGCGCAGCCGAGCGCGGCCCGGCGGTCGGGGAGCAAACGCCCGCTCATCCTCCGGCCCCGGCCCAGCGGCCCTCCCGGAGGCGCTTTTCGCGCTGGCGAAAGAAGCGCATCAGGGGCTGGATGTAGGGCTGGTCGGTCTGGACCTCGATCGGATCGACGCCGAGCGAGCGGAACAGGCGCTGGCGGGCGGCGACCGCCGCCTCGCGGCGCTCACGATACTGCCGGCGCACGGCGGCGCTGCCGGTGTCGACCAGAACCTGCTCGCCGGTCTCGAGATCGCGCAGGCTGAGCAGGCCGAGGTTCGGCAGCTCGGCCTCGCGCCGGTCGGCGATGCAGACCGGGATCACGTCGTGGCGCCGGCGGGCGAGCCGGAGCGATCGCTCGTAGCCGCTCGCGAGGAAATCCGAGAGCAGGAAGCTCACCGAGCGCCGCCGGCTGATCCGGTGCAGATAGTCGAGGGCCAGGCCCAGGTCGGTGCCGCGGCGCGCGGGCTCGAAGTGCAGCATCTCGCGGATCACCCGAAGCGCCCGGTTCTTGCCCTTCTGCGGCGGCACGAAGCGCTCGATCTGGTCGGTGAACAGGATCAGCCCGACCTTGTCGTTGTTGCGGATCGCGCTCAGCGCCAGCAGCGCGCAGATCTCGGTCGCGATCTCGGTCTTGAGCTTGGCCGTGCTGCCGAACCGGCCGGACGCGCTGAGATCGACCAGCAGCATCACGGTCAGCTCGCGCTCCTCGATGTAGCGCTTGACGAACGGATGGCCGATGCGGGCGGTGACGTTCCAGTCGATCGTGCGCACGTCGTCGCCCGGCACGTATTCGCGGACGTCGGCGAACTCCAGGCCGCGGCCCTTGAACACGCTGTGATATTCGCCGGCGAACACGCCGTCGACCAGGCGGCGGGTCCGGATGTGGATCCGGCGGATCTGGCGAAGAGCTTCGACGCTCAGCATCGCGCCGGCCGGCGCTCAAGGCACGGGGAGGTGGTCGAACACCTGCTGGATCAGGTCCTCGGCGCTCACGCCTGCAGCCTCGGCCTCGTAGGTCGTGAGCACCCGGTGGCGGAGCACGTCCATGCCGATCGACTTCACGTCCTGCGGCGTGACGTAGTCGCGGCCGCGCAGGAAGGCGTACGCCTTGGCCGCGAGCGCCAGATAGATCGAGGCCCGCGGCGAGGCGCCGTAGTCGATGTAGGCCGCGAGGTCGAGGCCGTAGCCCTTGGGGTCGCGGGTCGCGAACACCAGGTCGACGATGTAGTGCTTGATCCGGTCGTCGAGGTAGATCTGGTCGACGATCTGGCGCGCCCGCAGGACCTGCGAGGCGTCGGCCACCGCCCTGATCGGCGGCGGCGGCGTCGTGCGCGCCATGCGCTCGAGGATCAGGAGCTCCTCGGCGCGCTCGGGGTAGGTGATCTTGAGCTTGAGCATGAAGCGGTCGACCTGGGCCTCGGGCAAGGGATAGGTGCCGTCGTGCTCCAGCGGGTTCTGGGTCGCGAGCACCAGGAACGGCTGCGGCAGCCGGAAGCTCTCCTCGCCGATCGTCACCTGGTTCTCCTGCATCGCCTCGAGCAGCGCGCTCTGCACCTTGGCCGGCGCACGGTTGATCTCGTCGGCGAGCAGAAGGTTGGCGAACACCGGCCCCTTGCGGACCCGGAACTCGCCCGACTGCGGCTGGTAGATCAGGGTGCCGACCAGGTCGGCCGGAAGCAGGTCGGGGGTGAACTGGATGCGCTGATAGTGGGCGTCGAGGGCCTGCGCCAGGCTGGTGACCGCGAGCGTCTTGGCGATCCCCGGGACGCCCTCCAGCAGCACATGGCCATTGGCGAGCAGGCCGACCAGGAGCCGCTCCAGCATGTAGCGCTGGCCGATGATGACCTGCTCCATGGCCTGGAGCAGATCGCGGGCGAACTGGCCCTCCTCGATCAGCCGCGCGGCGCGGGCTTCGAGCCCCGCGCTGGTCGCGGTGCTGGGATCGGCGAACGAGGGATCGGCGAAGGAGGGGTCGTCGAGCTTGGCCATCTCGTCCATGTCGTCAGTACCGGTCCCGCTGCATTGTGCGTGCGCGCACCCGAGCGGACCGGCGAGCCAGGAGGCTCGGATCGCAGTGCCGGTTGCGCCGGCGTTCTCGGAGCACCACGCGCTAACGCTTCCACGATCGGGCGGGCGCGATCAAGCGCTTTCTCGAGGATGGCCTGCGACCAAGCGCCGAGGAGCGGACGACCGGTCCTCGCCCGCGGCCGGGCGTCTGGACAGTCCCTCAGTGCAGGTGCATCAGGGCGCGGGCGTAGCGGAACCGGTTCGGCTGGATCAGTTTGGCGCTCGCGATCTTGACGCTGTGCAGGCGGCCGTCCAGAGAGCTCTCCCAGAACGCCAGGAACTTGTGCAGGATCGGAAACTTCGGCGCGAGGTCGAGGTTCTGCCAGATGTAGGTCTGCAGAAGGCTCGGATGGTCCGGCATGTGATAGAGGATTTCCGCGGTCGTCAGGCGGTAGTCTTTGACCATCAGCTCGAGATCGCGCATCGTCTGTCTCCTCGGGGCCTGCTCTTACCTTCGCTCCCTGGACGATCTCCGCCTGATCGGCGCCGATCGATTGCTGCCGGCGTCCAATCGCAAACGCATTCTTCGGGATTGTAGTTCCTGGGCGGGCTATGAAAAGCACGAATCCGGGAGTTTTGCCCAAAATCTGCCTGTGCGGTACAAGGATGCGTAATTTCGGTCACTTGGGGGGAAGGTTGGCATGCGTGACTTCGCATTGCCGGGGCGCTCGGTCGCCTACGGCGAGAGCGGCATGGCGGCGAGTTCGCATCCGCTGGCGACGCTGACCGCGCTCGACGTGCTGCGCGCCGGCGGCAACGCGGTCGATGCCGCGGTCGCCGCGGTCGCCGTGCAATGCGTGGTCGAGCCGGCGATGACCGGGATCGGCGGCGACTGCTTCGTGCTGTTGGCGCCGGCCGCCGGCGGCGTGGTTGCGTTCAACGGCTCGGGTCGGGCGCCGCAGGCGGCCACGGTCGAGCGGCTGCAGGCAGACGGCGTCAGCGAGCTCGAAGGCAGCGTTCACGCGGTCACCGTGCCGGGCGCAATCGATGCCTGGGCGCGACTGCTCGAGGCCCATGGCAGCAGGGGTCTGGACGAGCTCCTTCGGCCGGCGATCACTCACGCCGAGCGGGGCTTTCTGGTCACGCCGCGGGTCGCCTGGGACTGGGCGCGCAACGGCCAGCGCCTGCTGCGCAGCTCGGCCGGGCGGGTCTTCTATCTGCCCGACGACCACGCCCCGGTGGAGGGCCAGAAGCTGCGCCTGCCGGCGCTCGCCAACACGCTCGCGCGGATCGCGGCCGAGGGCCCGGGCGCGTTCTATCGGGGTGAGCTCGCCGAGCGCATGGTGGCCTTCCTCAACCAGGAGGGTGGCCTGCACAGCATCGACGACTTCGCGGCCGCCGCCGGCGAGTTCGTCGAGCCGATCAGCATCCGCTACCGCGACCTCGACATCTATGAGTGCCCGCCCAACGGCCAGGGCGTGATCGCGCTCCTGATGCTCAACATCCTGAAGGGCTTCGAGCTCGGCGGGCTCGACCCGGACGGGCCCGAGCGCCTGCATCTGCTGGCCGAGGCGACCCGGCTCGCCTATCGTGACCGCGATGCCTGGCTGGCCGACCCACGCCAGGCCGAGGTGCCGGTCGGCCGCCTGCTGGCCGAAGGCTACGCCGCGGAGCTCCGGCGGCTGATCGATCCGGAGCGGGCGATGCCGACGCTGCCGCCGACGCCTGTGGTCGCGCATGCCGACACGGTGTACCTCACCGTGGTCGACCGCGACCGCAACCTCGTCTCCTTCATCAACTCGGTGTTCGACAGCTTCGGCAGTGGTCTGGTCTGCCCCGAGACCGGCGTCCTGTTTCACGATCGGGGGAAGTCCTTCGTGCTCGATCCGCGCCATCCCAACCGGATCGCGCCGGGCAAGCGGCCGATGCACACGATCATCCCGGGCCTCGCCATGCGCGCCGGCCGGCCGGCGCTGTCTTTCGGGGTGATGGGCGGCCACTACCAGCCGGTCGGCCATGTCCAGGTCCTGACCAACCTCATGGAATACGGGCAGGATCCGCAGAGCGCGCTCGACGGTCCGCGTAGCTTCGCCTATGGCGGCGAGTTGCAGATCGAGACCGGCGTGCCGGCTGCGACCGCCCAGGCGCTGGCGCGGCGCGGCCACAAGGTCGTGGCCAGCGGCAAGCCGCTCGGCGGCGGCCAGATCATCATGATCGACCACGAGCGCGGGGTGCTGCTCGGCGGCTCCGATCCGCGCAAGGACGGGCTGGCGCTCGGTTATTGAGACGGGGCGGGCCGCAATCGGCAGGAAGGGGGACCGCGCCATGGCCAAGAAAGCCGCGCGTAAGCCGCCGGCGACGCGCTCCGTGGTCGGCTGGCTGCTCAGCCCGGCGCAGGCGTTCATCAAGACCGAGAGCGCCAGCGGCGTGCTCCTGATCGGCGCGGCGCTGCTCGCTTTCGCCTGGGCCAACTCGCCCTTTGCGGCCAGCTACTTCGCGCTGCTCGAGGTCAAGCTCGGGATCGGGCTCGGCGCCTGGCGCCTCGAGGAAACGGTGATCCACTGGGTCAACGACCTCCTGATGGCGATCTTCTTCTTCCTGATCGGGCTCGAGATCAAACGCGAGGTCCTGATCGGCGAGCTGGCCGGCTGGCGCCGGGCGGCGCTGCCGGTGGTCGGCGCGCTCGGCGGCATGGTGGTGCCGGCGCTGATCTATGTCGCCCTCAACCTCGGCCAGCCGGGCCTGCGCGGCTGGGGCGTGCCGATGGCGACCGACATCGCGTTCGCGCTCGGCGTGCTGGCGCTGCTCGGCGACCGGGTCAGCCTGACGCTCAAGGTCTTTCTGCTGGCGCTGGCAATCGTCGACGATCTGGGCGCGGTGCTGGTGATCGCGCTGTTCTACACCGAGCAGCTGAACGTCGGGGCGCTCCTGCTCGCGTTCCTGACCTTCGGCGCGGCGCTCGCCTACGGCCGCTTCGGCAGCGCGAGGGCGCTCGGGTTCGCGCTGCTCGGCCTGGTGCTCTGGTATTGCATGCTGCGATCGGGCGTGCACGCGACCATCGCCGGCGTGCTGCTGGCGCTCGCGGTGCCGCTCCGGCATCGGCTGTCGACCGCGCAGCTGCAGCAGGAGCTCCGGCCCCTGATCGGGCAGAGTGGGGCGTTCGAGCAGGTCGAGGTCGTGATCGAGCACCTGAAAGGCGTTCTCGCCCGGGCGCACAGCCCGCTCCACAGCATGGAGCACGCCCTTGCCCCTTGCGTCGCCTTCCTGATCATGCCGGTGTTCGCGTTCTGCAACGCCGGCGTCGCGCTCGGCAGCAGCCCTTCGGGGCTGGTCGGCATGGTCTCGCTCGGGGCCGGTCTCGGCCTCCTGATCGGCAAGCCGATCGGCGTCGCCGGCTGCGCCTGGCTCGCGGTCAGGACCGGGCTCACCCGGCTGCCGGAGGGGGCCAGCTGGCCGGGCGTGGTCGGGGTCGGCCTGATCGCCGGGATCGGCTTCACGATGTCGCTGTTCATCGCCAATCTGGCGTTCGGCCAGAGCGCGCTGCTGAATCAGGCCAAGCTCGGCGTCCTCGCCGCCTCGGTGCTCGCGGCGCTGCTCGGCCTTGCCTTCCTGTCCCGGGCTTTGCCGCGCGCCGGTCGGTCGCCTGCCGGGGTCCAGACCAAGGAGGGCCACGCGGTCTGATCGGACGATGCGTCGCCCCGATGGGTCAGCCCGGAGGTCGACCTATGGCGCTCGGACAGTCGATATGTCAGACCTGCAAGTCGACTGGAGCGACCAGACCGCAATAGTGGATGCGGTGCGCGAGCTGCGCCCGATAGGCGGCAAGCGTCCGCGGCCAGCTCGGCGCCGTTCTGCCGAGTGCCGGCGCCTCGGCGAGCAGCTGGTGGATCGAGAAATGCGTGCTCCGCTCCAGCCTCGGCAGCGCGAGGTCTGCCGTCGCCGATGCGACGATCGCCGCCGGCGGCCGCGGTTGAGCGCGCTCCGGAGTTGGCTGGTCGGCGCGGAGCGCGCCCAGACGACCGAGGCGCTCGCCCGCCGCCGAGCTGCCGGCAAGGCCGGCCATCATGGCGGTCACGGGTCGCTGCGACCGATCGGGCGCTTATGCCGGCCCCGCAATGCCTTCACCTTCGCCAAGTGTGCCGACCGCCGGAGGACTTCCCGCGCAGGGCCGGTCCGTCGCCCCGGCGCTGGTCAGGAACGGCTCGGGACCTGCTCCGGCGGCGCGCGGGCCGAGGTTTCAGGACGGCAGCCGCAACTGGGTGCTCCATCCCGGACTGCGGCGACCCGGTGGCGGGTTTCAGGCGGTAACGTCGATCAGCCGACCGCGCAGCGGGTCCGGCTTGCGGCGCGGCTGGCGGCGGCGTTCCTGGCGCGCCGCCAGGCGTAAAGTCTCGGGCGTCGCCGGCCCGGGCTGGGCACGGCCATAGCCCTCGATCTCGCCCTGGCGCCGCGGCAGCGTCAGCCGTTCGATCAGGCCGTTGGGACGGATCAAATTCATCGCATCGCCCCTCTCGCGGCACGGCCGGTGTTTGCCGGCCTCGCCGATCGCCGCCGACCTTAAAATCGATCTGGTTAAGATCGGCTTACCTTACCCAACCACTAAGCCGCAGACCGGCCCGCGAGCGCAAGTCGCGACCGATGCAGCGGGGTGTGCTCGCGATCATATCGGCCGCCCACCATCAGACGAGGCGCATGGGAGGATCTCCCAGGGCCGGGATTGCCGTCGCCGATCAGCCTGGCCCTGGGATGGTTAACAAGCGGTTGACCTCGGGAAGGTCCTCAACCTTTGGGAGAATTCGTTCGAGCTCTCAGGCGAGCACCGCCACCTTCTTGCGCTCGATCAGCTCGAAGTCGATCGCGGCCCCGAGGCCCGGTTCGGTCGGCGCGTGCACGAGACCGTTCGCGTCGACCTCGAGGTCCTGGATCAGGCCGTATTTCTGCGCTCCTTCCGGCAGCAGGACCTCGAAATACTCGCAGTTCCGGATCGCCATGATGACGTGCAGATTGGCGACGTTGTTGAGCGAGTTGCCGCCGTGGTGGACCTCGAAGTTGAGGCCGAACGCCTCGGCCAGATGCGCGGTCTTGATCAGCGCGGTGAGCCCGCCCTTGACCGCGACGTCGCCGCGCAGGTAATCGGTCGCCCGGTTCAGGATCCAGGGCACGTAGTTGGTGAAGCCGCCGGGGCTGTACTCGGTCGCCATGAGCGGGATGTCGAGCTTCGCGCGCAGGCGCATGCAGCCGAACAGGTCGTCGTCGGCGAGCGGATCCTCGTACCAATAGAAGCCCAGGCCCTCGATCGCGCGACCGACCCGGAGCGCCTGGTCGTAGCGATAGCTCCAGGTGCTATCGAGCATCAGGCGGAAGTCGTCGCCGACCGCCTGACGCACCGCCTGGCAGATCCGGATGTCGTCCGCCGGCCGGGTCGGCGGGTGGATCTTATAGGCGGTCCAGCCCTGCTCCTTGAACTGGAGCGCCTGCTCGGCATAGGCCGCGGGCGAGCCGAGCACCGCGGACGAGGCGTAGGCCGGCACGCTCTTGCGATACGAGCCGAGCAGCGCGTGGATCGGCAGGCCCGCGACCTTGCCGGCGAGGTCCCAGAGCGCGGTGTCGACGGCACCGATCGCGCGCAGCGTGGTGCGCCGGTTGCGGTGCCAGATGCGGTCGTACAGCAACTCGCGGTCGAGCGGGTCCTGGCCCAGCAACAGCGGCTTCAGGTTCCTGATCAGCGACAGGCCGTCCTGGTCGGCCGAGTGCATCGAGGAGCCGAGGAACGCGTGGCCCTCGAGGCCCTGATCGGTCGCGATGCGCAAGAGGCCGAGCTGGCTCTCGCCCCGGAACTCGCCGGTATGCGCGCCATAGGTGGTCGCCGGGATGTCGTCCCAGGCGAACAGGGTCAGCGTGACGTCGGTGATCTTCATGGGCCCGTGCTTCCCGCTCCTTTGTTGAGACGCCGCCTCATGTGTCCGAGCAGCTGGCGCAACTCCTGTTCCGCGACCTTTTGCCGGGGTTCGAGACGTGAGCCTTGCCCGAACGAAAGGATCGTGCGGCCTCGAGGAATGCGAACGGGCGGGCCGGCTAGCTGCTGTCCTGCGGCTCGCGCCGGGTGGTGGCGAGCTCGGAGATCTGTTTCTGCAGGACTTCAATTTTTTCGTTCAAATCTTTGATCTGGCTGGACGTGTCCGGTGTAGGCGGCGCCTCGCCGAAGGCCGGGTGCTCGGAGTTGCCGGTGCCCTCGGCACCGGGCAGGGGAGCGAACATGGTGGCCGCGCGCTGGAGCAGCTCCATGTTCTGGCGCGCCATGTCCTCGAACGGGCCGATCGGGAAGAAGCGGCCGAGCGTGCCCTCGATGTAGCGCCGGATCTGCACCTGGTTGCGCGCGAAGTTCTCCATGCTGAGCTCGAGATAGCGCGGCAGGAAGGCGCGCAGGCTGTCGTCGTAGAAGCCGATCAGCTGGCGCAGGAAGTTGATCGGCAACAGGTTCCGCCCCTTGCTGTCCTCCTCGAGGATGATCTGGGTCAGGATCGACCGGGTCAGGTCCTCGCCGCTCTTGGCGTCGTAGACCACGAAATGCTCGCCCTGCCGGACCATCTTGCTGAGGTCGTCGAGAGTGACGTAGCTGCTGGTTGCGGTATTGTAGAGCCGGCGATTGGCATATTTCTTGACCACGGCGACCTTGGGGCCGCCGTTCGGGCTCTTGTCCTTGACCTCGACCATCGCCGCAGCGGGCCCCTGCATGAGCGCTCGGATTCGGCGGCGAACCTAGCGCACAAAGCCTGGGCCAGGCCAAGCTTTTTTTGCAGCGCGAAAGCGCCGGCCTACGACCGTTGGTCGAAGCGCTGGTAGAGGTAGCCGCTGAGCCCGCCGAGCAGGGTCCAGGACAGCAGCGTCGTCAGGGTCACCGCGACCACGAACCGGTGCGAGAGCGCCTCCGGGACGTTGGTCACGGCCTCGGCGAGCTGCGGCGCACCGACCAGGTGCGGCGCGGCGATCAGCAGGATCGCGAGGACCGCCCAGAGCGGCGACGGCCGGAAGACGATCAGCCAGAGGCCGATCGCGGTCGCCGCCACGGTCGCGAGCCACCAGATCTGGCGCGGCGACAGCGGTGCCGCGGGAATGCCCGGCAGTTCCGGCGGCAGGCCCAGGCTCGGCGCGATCACGAACGCGGCAAAGCCGCCGAGCCCCCAGAGGAAGCCCTCGCGCCAGGTCACCGGCCGGCCCAGCAGGGCCAGCAGGCCAATCAGCATCAGGCCGAAGCCGATCCAGTCGAGAACGTTGAAAAGCGCCGTGTAGGCGGTGCGCTCGAAGCCGTTGGCGGGCTGCCAGGCCTCGGCCCCATGCTCGTGGTCGTGACCCTGCGGCGCGGCCGTGGCCGCGTCGTGACCAGGCTCGGCGACCGCGGCCGGGGCGTGCTCATGGCCGGCGGCCGGCGCCGCCAGCTCGGCTGCCTCCGCCGCCTGCTCGTACACCTCGGCGTGCAGGATCAGGGGCACGGTGCCGAACCGCTGGGCGAGCGTGACCACGAGGCCGACGATCAGGCCCGCCAAGGCGGCCGCGAACACGATCGAGCGCAAATTCGCCATCGATGCCTCCCTCAGTGGCTCAGTGAGTCAGTGGCAGGGAAAGGCATTCGAATGCCGGGTGTCGTGGGACGCGTTGTGAACGATGTCGAGATGCGAGAAGCCGGACACTCCTACGATCAGGAGCCCGAGCAGGATCGCCAGCAGCGGCGGCAGGGCGGCCTCGAGCGACCGCGGCCGGCTGCCGGCGGCCGTCGTGCCGGCGGCGGTCGAAACGGGATGGGTGGTGGACAGTCCGGGGCGTGACATGAGCGGGTCCTCCTCGCGAGCTGACGACGAAGCTGCCGCGGCGGAGGCGGGAGGGGCCGCATCGAGCGGTTGCAGGCGTCACGGCTCGGATCGTGCCGTCGGGACGCAAGCCGCCGTCTGCCGCACCTCCCGGGACACCCCGCCCGGTCGAAGGCACGCGCAGCGACGGCAGGTCTCCTGGCTCGCGAGTCGTCGCCGGGATCGGCCTTCCCGAAGCAACAGCTTCAGTGGCACAGCTGGATCGCGGCTCGCCGCCTACAGTTGCGGGGGCAGCGCCGGCTTGGGATCACGAGATCCGGACCGGCTTCCCTCTTTCAGCCCATCAGGGCACCGTCGCGATCCGATCTTGCCGCGCATTGCGGTCGCGTTCAAGCGGAAACCAGGCGGCGCTCGGCCAGCGGTGCCTCCGGTCAGAGGCCGAGGGCAGCGAACTCGTCCTCGGGCTCCGGCGCTTCCGCGGCCGCCTGCTCGGCCCGCTCGGCGGCTTCGGCCTCCGCCACCGCCACGGCGAGCGCCGGATTGGCCTGCATCTCGGCCTCCTCGGGCGAGCGCGCGATGTTGACCTCGACCGTGATCAGGACCTCGGGATGCAGCGCGATCCGGACCTGGTGGATGCCGAGCGTCTTGAGCGGGCTCGCGAGCCGCACCTGCTGCCGGTTGAAGGTGACGCCCGCCTCGGTGAACGCGGCCGCGATGTCGCGGGCGTTGACCGAGCCGTAGAGCTGGCCGCCTTCGCCCGCCTGGCGGATGATCACGACCCGCCGGCCGTCGATCTTGCCGGCAGCCGCCGTCGCCTCCTCCTTGCGCTCCAGGTTCTGGGCCTCGAGCTGCACCCGGCGGCGCTCGAACTCGGCGAGGTTGGTCTTGGTCGCGCGCAGCGCCTTGCCGTGCGGCACCAGATAGTTGCGCCCAAAGCCATTCTTGACCGTGACGATATCACCCATCTGGCCGAGCTTCTCGATCCGCTCGAGCAGGATCACTTGCATCCGGGCACCCTCCGAAGCCTACAGGAACCGTTGGCGCACATGCGCCCAATCCTCGACAAAACCCAGCAGCAGCACCACCAGGATCGGCCAGCCCAGCAGCATGATCCCGCCGTAGCAGACCGCGAGCGCGACCCGACGATGCGGCCAGCGGCGCACGGTCGCGTGCACGACCGCGAGCCCGAGAAAGACGTAAGGCACGACCAGCACGATCAGCAGCGCGCGGCCCAGGAAGCCCGGACCGCCGTCGCCGGTCACGGCCAGCAGCCCGGCGATCCCGATCGTGGGCCACAGCCAGCCCGGCAGCTCGAGCTCGCTGAGCGCGGGGGTCGGCCGGCGGTTCCAGCCGAGGCGGACCGCCAGCGCCTGGGCGAGCACGCCGTTGACCACCACCATGACCAGCCAGGACGCCGCCATCAGCCCGGGCAACAGGAACATCCAGCGACCGGGCTCGGATCCGGCCGTGACCCCGACCGCGGGCACGCCGAGCTCGGTCAGCGCCGCGCTCAGATAGTCGGCGATGACTCCCTCGAGGCCGCCTGGTCGCCCGAGCAAAAGGACAAAGGCGGCCGTGATCGCGAGCGCCGCGAGCGCGGTCAGCTGGGCCAGGACCGAGCCCGGCGGATACCATTCGAGCCGGCCGTTCGCCTGGCGTGCGAGCAGGCTCTGCCGGATCACGACCATGGCCGGGACCGCCTGCACGAGCACGAACAGGCCAGTCCCGATCACGCCCGCGAGCAGGCCGCAGATCAGGATCGCCCCGCCGACCGCGATCGCCGATGCGGCCAGGCCGAGGCTCAGCCCGACGAACAGCAACGGCAGCTGGACGAAGTACGCGGCCAGCACCATGCCCGGCAATCCGCTGGAAAGCGACAGGAACAGCGCGCTGCTGATCAGCCCGGCGAGGACAGCGAGTCCGATGACCTGAGCCATGATGTCCCACGGCGCGCCACCAGCCCGGCCCCCGGCTCAGCTGACGACGAAGGGCAGCAGCGCCAGCAGGCGCGCGCGCCGGATCGCCTGGGCAAGATCGCGTTGCTCCTTGGCGGTGACCGCGGTGATCCGCCGCGGCACGATCTTGCCGCGCTCGGAGACGAAGCGCTGCAGGAGCTTGACGTCCTTATAGTCGATCCTGGGCGAGTCCTCGCTCGCGAACGGGCTGGTCTTGCGCCGCCGGAAGAACGGCCGCCGGATGGTGATGGTCGGCGGCTCGCCGCCGCGGGGTGCCCGGCCGCCGCCGTGGCCGTAGCCGCCGCCGTGGCCGTAGCCACCGCCCGTGGCGGGCGTCGAGTCCTGCTCTGCCATGCTCATCCCCAATCAATCCGCGCCGGTGGCTCCGACCCGGTCATTCGGCCCCCTCGGGCGCATCGCTGGCCGCCGGCTCGGCCGGGCGCCGGGGCCGCTCGCCATCGTGGGACCGGCGTTCGCCGTCATGCGCGCGCCTCGGACCGTCGTCGTGGGAGCGCCTGGGGCCATCGTCGAAGGAGCGCCTCGGGCCGTCGTCAAAGCGCCTGGGGCCGTCGTCATGGGGCCGGCGCGAGCGTTCCTCGCGGGTCGAGCGCACCTGCATGATGATCGAGGGGCCTTCCTCCAGCTTCTCGACGCGCACGGTCAGATAGCGGATCACGTCGTCGCTCAGCCGCTCCTGGCGTTCGAGTTCGTCGATCGCGGCCGCGTCCGCGTGGAGGTTCAGATGCAGATAGTGGCCCTTGCGGTTCTTCTTGATCCGATAGGCCAGGTTGCGCAGGCCCCAGTACTCGTTCTTGGTGACCTCGCCGCCGTGCTCGGCGACTACCACGGCGTAAGCGTCGGCCAAGGCCTGTGCCTGCTGGGGCGACAGATCCTGGCGCGCGATGAAGGTATGCTCGTAGAACCGCATGGCGGCTTACCACTCCTCGAGACCGACCGGGTCCGGCCCATACCAACGGGAGCCTATGCGCCATCGGCATCGGCTCTCATGAAGCGCCGCCGAGCGGCCGCTCTGATCCAACGGGTCCGGATCGGGGCGCACTATACAAAAAATGCCCCGCCCGACAAGCCCGCTTGACAGCCCGGGGCGACCCGCTATGAGCTGCCGGCGCCTCGAGCGATCGTGCCGCGCATGACAACCGCCTGCATCTTCCCCGGACAGGGCTCCCAGGTCGTCGGCATGGGGCGGGCGCTGTTCGCGGCCGAGCCGGCCGCGCGCCAGGTGTTCGAGCAGGTCGACGAGGCCCTCGGGCTGGCGCTGAGCCGGGTGATCTTCGAGGGCCCCGAGGAGCGGCTGCGTCTGACCGAGAACGCCCAGCCGGCGTTGATGGCGACCTCGCTCGCCGCACTCCGGACCCTCGAGACGAGAAGCGGCCGCCGGCTCGCGGAATTCTGCGACTGCGTCGCCGGCCATTCGCTCGGCGAGTACTCGGCGCTGGCGGCGGCCGGCAGCCTCGGGATCGACGACGCCGCACGGCTGCTGCGCCTGCGTGGCCAGGCGATGCAGGCCGCGGTGCCGGTCGGCGAGGGCGCCATGGCGGCGATACTCGGCCTGGAGCTCGAGACGGTCGAGGCGCTCGCGGCCGAGGCGAGCGCCATCGGCGTCTGCGACGTCGCCAACGACAACGCGCCCGGCCAGGTCGTGCTCAGCGGCGCCAAGGCGGCGGTCGAGCGGGCGGTCGGCCTCGCCAAGACGAGCGGCGGCCGCGGCATGCTGCTCGCGGTCAGCGCGCCCTTCCATTGCCAGCTGCTGGCGCCGGCCGCCGAGGCGGTGCGTGCGGCGCTCGCCGGGATCGCGCTGGTTCCGCCGGCAGTGCCGCTGATCAGTAACGTCAGCGCCGCGGCCGAGCGCGATCCGGCGGCGATCGCCCGTCGCCTGGTCGAGCAGGTGACGGCGCGGGTGCGCTGGCGCGAATGCCTTCTGACCATGGCCGGGCGCGGCGTCGACGCGACCCTGGAGCTCGGCGCCGGCCGCGTGCTGTCCGGCCTGACCAAGCGGACGCTGCCCGGCGTGAGCGGCGTGGCGCTCGGCACGCCGGAGGAGATCGACTCCTATCTCCGGGCGGCGCCCGAGGGCTGACCCATGGGGGCGACGCGGACGATGTTCGATCTGTCCGGCCGGACCGCGCTGGTGACCGGGGCGTCCGGCGGGATCGGCGGCGCGATCGCCCGCCAGCTCCACGCCCAGGGCGCCAAGGTCGTGCTGACCGGGCGGCGGCGCGAGGCGCTCGACGATCTCGCCCGGGCGCTCGGCGGGCGGGCCCTGGTCCTGCCCGCCGATCTCGCCGAGCCCGACGCTCCGGAGCGCCTGGTCAAGGCGGCCGAAGAGAGCGGCGCGCTCGACATCCTGGTCAACAATGCCGGCCTGACCCGCGACAACCTCGCGCTCAGGCTCAAGGACGAGGACTGGCAGACGGTCCTCGACGTCAACCTCACGGCCGGCTTTCGCCTGATCCGGAGCGCGCTCCGCGGCATGGTCAGGCGGCGCTTCGGGCGCATCCTCAGCATCACCTCGATCGTCGCCGTGACCGGCAATCCGGGCCAGGCCAACTATGCCGCCGCCAAGGCCGGCCTGATCGGCATGAGCAAGGCGCTGGCCGCCGAGGTCGCCGGGCGCGGGATCACGGTCAACTGCATAGCACCTGGCTTCATCGAGACCGCGATGACCGAGGCGCTGGGCGAGCAGCAGCGCGCCCGCCTGCTGCAGCAGATCCCGCTCGGCCGGCTCGGCAGCGGCGCCGACGTGGCCGCGGCCGTGGGCTATCTGGCGAGCGCGGAAGCCGCCTATGTCACCGGCCAGACCTTGCATGTCAACGGCGGCATGGCCATGATCTGAACCCGAGCTGAGAGACGTTTTCGAGGGGCACGGCGGGAACCTTCGCCGTGGGGAATGGCGTTAACGCCTAGTCAACCTTGGCGAGACTGTGATAGGAAGCAAGGCGCCGCGATATCGGCCAAAGGCGGCCGCTGCTGGAAACCCGTTCGAGCCAGGCCAGAGCAACCGAGGAACTTCCCCGATGAGCGACACTGCCGAGCGCGTCAAGAAGATCGTCGTCGAGCACCTTGGGGTCGACGAGAGCAAGGTCACCGACAACGCCAGCTTCGTTGACGATCTGGGCGCCGACAGCCTCGACACCGTCGAGTTGGTGATGGCGTTCGAGGAGGAGTTCGGTTGTGAGATCCCCGACGAGGCTGCCGAGAAGATCCTGACCATCAAGGATGCGATCAGCTACATCGAGCAGCACACCTGAGCGGTAAGGCAAAGATCGCATTCCTTCGGATCGATCGCCGATCGCCATGAGACGGGTCGTCGTCACGGGCTTGGGACTGGTCACGCCCCTGGGCTGCGGCGTCGACGTGGTCTGGCGACGGCTGATCGAAGGCCAAAGCGGGATCCGCCGGATCGACCGGTTCGCGGTCGACGACCTGCCGGCCCGGATCGCGGGCCAGGTCCCGACCGAGGGCGAGGGCGCGTTCAAGATCGACGAGGTCCTGCGCGCCCAAGGACGCGCGCAAGAGCGATCTCTTCATCATCTATGGCCTGGCGGCCGCGATCGAGGCGGTCCGGGACGCCGGCTGGCAGCCCGAGGACGAGCCGGCGCGCACCCGCACCGGCGTGCTGATCGGCTCCGGGATCGGCGGCCTCAGCACCATCGCCGACACCGCGATCGAGCTCGAGCGGCGCGGTCCGCGCCGGGTCAGCCCGTTCTTCATCCCGGCCAGCCTGATCAACCTCGTGAGCGGCCAGGTCTCGATCCGGTTCGGCTTCAAGGGCCCGAACCATTCGGTCGTGACCGCCTGCTCGACCGGGGCGCACGCGATCGGCGACGCGAGCCGCCTGATCGGCCTCGGCGATGCCGACGTGATGGTCGCGGGCGGGGCCGAGGCCGCGATCTGCCGGCTGGGGGTTGCGGGCTTCGCCGCCGCCCGCGCGCTCTCGACCCACTTCAACGATGAGCCCGAGCGGGCGTCCAGGCCCTGGGACGAGGATCGCGACGGCTTCGTCATGGGCGAGGGCGCCGGCGTCGTCGTGCTCGAGGCGCTCGAGCATGCGCAGGCCCGGGGTGCCCGGATCTACGGCGAGCTGGTCGGCTACGGCCTGTCCGGTGACGCCTACCACATCACCGCGCCGAGCCCCGACGGCGACGGCGGCTACCGGTCGATGCAGGCGGCGCTCAAGCGTGCCGGCATGAGCCCCGACGCGATCGACTACGTCAACGCCCACGGCACCTCGACCCCGCTCGGCGACGAGATCGAGTTGGGTGCGGTCAAGCGCCTGTTCGGGGACGCCGCCAGGCACCTGTCGATGTCGTCGACCAAGTCGGCGATCGGCCATCTGCTCGGCGCCGCCGGCAGCGTCGAGGCGATCTTTTCCCTGCTCGCCCTCTATCACCAGACCGTGCCCCCGACGCTCAACCTGGATCGACCGTCGCCCGGGTGCGACCTCGACCTGGTGCCCTACGAGGCGCGGCGCCGGCCGGTGCGGGCGGCCCTGTCCAACTCCTTCGGCTTCGGCGGGACCAACGCGAGCCTGATCTTCGTCCGGGCGCCCGAACACTGAGTCTCGAGGGACATGAGCCCGCGCGCGCTGAAACTGCTCGCAGCGCTGTCGATGCTGGCCGCTCTCGCCGGGGTCGTCGTGATCGCCGGCGTGACCCAGCTCAATGCCTATCTGGTCCGGCCGGGCCCGGCCAGGGAAGAGACGGTGGTGGTGCTGCCGCGCGGCGCCGGGCTGGACCGGATCGCGGCGCTCCTGAACAACGCCGGCGTGATCGAGCATCCCTGGATGTTTCGCATGGCGGTCCGCGTGCTCGGCCGCGATCGCGCCCTCAAGGCCGGCGAATATGCCTTTCCGGCGGCGATCACGCCCGGCAGCGTGCTCAACCTCTTGGCCAGCGGCCAGACCGTCGCGCGCCGGCTCACGGTCGCCGAGGGGCTTACGGTCGCCGAGATCTATCAGCTGCTCGACAAGGCGGACGGCCTGGTCGGTGAGCTGCCGCCGGCGCCGCCCGAGGGCAGCCTCCTGCCCGAGACCTATTTCTACGCCTTTGGCGACAGTCGGGCCGATCTGGTCAAGCGCATGCAGCGGGGGATGCAGGATGCCTTGGCCCAGCTCTGGCCTAAGCGGGCCCGGGACCTGCCGATCACGCGGCGCGAGGACGCGGTCACGCTCGCCTCGATCGTCGACAAGGAGACCGGCCAGGCGGACGAGCGGCGCAAGGTCGCGGCCGTGTTCATCAACCGGCTGCGCCGGGGCATGCGGCTGCAGGCCGATCCGACCGTGATCTACGGCCTGACCGAGGGTGAGGGCCGCCTCGGCCGCGCGCTCACCCGCAACGACTGGGCCGACGGCAGCGCCTACAATACCTACCAGATCGACGGCCTGCCGCCCGGACCGATCGCCAACCCCGGGCGCGCCTCGATCGAGGCGGTACTCAACCCGGCCAACGTCGACTATCTCTACTTCGTCGCCAACGGCAAAGGCGGCCACGCCTTCGCGCGCACCCTGGCCGAGCACAACCAGAACGTCGCCGCCTGGCGCAGGCTGGAGGCCGGCGACGCCGTCCCGGAGCCGCCCCCGCGCAAGCCCAAGCCGACGACCGCATCCGCGCCCAAGCCGGAGACCGCGTCGGCACCCAATCCGGAGACCGAGCCCGCCCCGAAGCCGGAGACCGCATCCACGCCCAATCCGGAGATCGGGCCCGCGCCCAAGCCGGGGACCGCATCCGACGCGAAGCCGGAGACCGGGCCCGCGCCGAAGCCTGAGACCGCATCCGACGCGAAGCCGGAGATGGGGCCAGCGCCGAAGCCTGAGACCGCCCGCCCCGAAGCCGGAGACCGGGCCCGCGCCGAAGCCGGAGACCGAGCCCGCATCGAAGCCCCCGAACTGAGGGCTGCTCACTCCTTGGGCGGCACGCGCGCGAGCCAGCGGTCGGCAAGCGCGGACGGCAGGGCCGCCAGCAGGCGCACCCCCCAATGGAGCGCCCACGGGAAAGCGATCTGCGCCCGGCGGCGGAGGAGGCCGCGCCGGATGATCGCGGCCGCCCGCTCGGGGGTCATCGCGAGCGGCATCGGGAACGGATTGTTCGCGGTCATGGCCGTGTGCACGAAGCCCGGACAGACCACCGAGACGGCGATCCCCTGGCGGGCGAGCCGGCCGCGCAGGCCCTCGCCCCAGACCCGGACCGCGGCCTTGCTGGCGCAGTAGGCGGGCGCGCTCGGCTGGCCGCGGAAGGCCGCGAGCGAGCTGATCAGCGCGATCTGGCCGCGACCGCGCGCGCTCATCGCCGGCAGGATCGGCAGGATGGTGTTGACCACGCCGTCGAGATTGACCGCGAAGATCGCCCGGGCGACGTCGGGATCGCCGCTGCCATGGCCGCCATAGCCGCCCGGCCCGGCGGTGCCGGCGTTGGCGATCACCAGATCGAGCGGGGCCGCGCGATCGACCGCGAGCAGCCACGCGGCCATGGCCGCCCGGTCGGTCACGTCGACCGAGGTGCTCTGTGCGAGCGCGCCCTGGCGCCGGCAGCGCTCGGCCACGGCCTCGAGCCTCGCCGGGTCGCGGCCGCCGAGCGCCAGATGGACGGCCGGCGCGGCGAAGGCCAGGGCGAGCGCGCTGCCGATGCCGCTGCTGGCACCCGTGATCAGGATCGAGCGCCAGGGCGGCGGCGGGCGCATGCGCATCATGAAGCCAGTCACGTTGACGCCACGAATTGCTGGACAACGCTAATTGATTGGCAACCCATCCAGGGGCAAGAATGCGGGCAGCTCGACCATTCGTTGAATGATGCCCGCTCGCAACTCGACCGCGATAGGCCGGACCATGACCACCCGCTCAACGCGCGACGCGCCCGTGATCCATCGACGCGGCCTGATGCTCGTGCTGTCGTCGCCGTCGGGCGCCGGCAAGACCTCGATCGCGCGGCGCCTGCTCGAGCTGGAGCCGGAACTCCAGCTGTCGGTGTCGGTGACCACGCGGCCGAAGCGGCCGAGCGAGGTCGAAGGCGTCGACTATCGGTTCATCGACCGCGCGGCCTTCCGGGCGATGGTCGCCCGGGGCGAGCTCCTGGAACACGCCCTGGTCTACGATCACGCCTATGGCACGCCGCGGGCAGCGGTCCGCGAGGCCCTGGCGGCGGGTCGGGACATGCTGTTCGACATCGACTGGCAGGGCGCGCAGCAGCTGCGCGAGGTCGCGCGCGACGACATGGTGGCCGTGTTCATCCTGCCGCCGTCGACCGCCGAGCTCGAACGCCGGCTGCGACGCCGCGCGCAGGACCCGGAGGCGGTGGTGCAAAAGCGCCTCGCCCAGGTCGCCGCCGACGTCACCCATTGGGCCGAGTACGACTACGTGCTGATCAACCACGACCTCGACCTCTGCGTCACCCAGGCACGCGCGATCCTCGGCGCCGAGCGCCTCCGGCGCCAGCGTCAGCCGGGGCTCACCGACTTCGTCAGCCAGTTCCGCCTCCCTCGCTAGCGGCGGCGCTGCGCCGGGCGGCGTAGCTCCGGGCGAGGCGGCAGAAGCCCGCAACATCGATCTGCTCGGCGCGCGCGGTCGGCGGCAGATCGGCCGCCGCGAGCAGGTCTTCGGCGCCTGCGCCCAGGCTCTTGAGGCTCGAGCGCAGCATCTTCCGGCGCTGGCCGAACGCCGCCTGCAGCACGCGCTCGAGGGCGTCCCGGGCGGCCGGGGCGAGCGGCTCCGGCCGCGGGATCAGCTGGACCAGGCTCGATGCGACCTGGGGCGGCGGTGTGAAGGCGCGCGCCGGCAGATGCATCAGGATCTGGACCTCGCACAGCCACTGCACCAGCACCGAGAGCCGCCCGTAGGCGCGGCCGCCGGGCGGGGCGCCGAGCCGGAGGCCGACCTCGCGCTGAAACATGAGCGTCATCCGATCGATCAGCTGGAGCTGGCCCAGCCATTTGAGGAGCAGCGGGGTCGCGACGTTGTACGGCAGATTGGCGACCATGCTGACCCGTCCGGCGTCGAGCCCGGCCAGATCGAGCGTCAGGGCATCGGCCTCGATCAGACCGAGACGTCCGTCCGCCGCCAGGACGAGCTCCTGCAGGGCGGCGATGCAGCGCGGGTCGCGCTCGATCGCGATCACGCGCGCCGCCCCGGCATCGAGCAGGGCGCGGGTCAGGCCGCCCGGGCCCGGTCCGACCTCGACCACGGTCCGTCCCCGCAGGTCGCCGGCCGCGGCCGCGATCCGGCCGAGGAGATTGGGATCGAGCAGGAAGTGCTGGCCGAGCCGCTTGTCGGCGCGCAGCCCGAAACGCTCGATGACGGCCCGCAGCGGCGCACGCTGGTCCACGCCGGATGACGACAAGGCGCTACATTCGAATTTCGACGAACGCCTCCTTGCGCAGATCGCGCAGGTGGCGGCGCGCCAGGCGCTCGGTCCGCTCTTCCTCGAGGCGCTGAGCGATCTGCTCGCGCTCGGGCGTCAGTTCCTTGGGGTCGCGGCGGTCGCAGACCATCAGCAGGTGGATCCCCGACGGGCCGCTGAGCGGCGGGCTGACCTCGCCGACCGCGAGGCCGAGCACCGCCTTGCCGAGATCCGGCGGCAGGTCGCCGACATGCAGCCAACCGAGCTCGCCCGACGCCGGCGCGTTGATCTCGGCTGCGACCCTGGCCATGGCCGGGCAGTCGGTCAGCCGGCCGCGCAGGCCCGCCGCGCGATCGCGGGCCTGGGCGTTGGCAGCGGCGCTGCCGTCGGACGGGAACAGGATCTGGGCCAGCTGGACCTCGACCGCCGCCCGGCTGGCGTCGACCGGCGCCGCGGCGATCCGCTGATCGCGCAGCCAGAAGATGTGATAGCCGATCGGCGAGCTCAGGGGATCCGAGATGTCGCCGGGACGCATCCGGTCGAGGGTGGTCTGCAGCTCCCCCGGGATCGAGGCGGCGCTGACCCAGCCGAGATCGCCGCCGCGCTGGGCGCTGGCCGCCGCCGACACCTGGTGCGCCAGGGCATCGAAATTCGCGCCCTCGCGCAAGGTCTGGGTCAGGCGCTGGGCATCCTGGGCGACCTTGTCAGACTGGGCCGGGGTGTCGACCGGCAGCACGATCTCGGACAGCAGATATTCGGGCTGGCCCTGGCTGTCGCGCGCCTCCTGGACCGCGAGATCGAGCTGGTCGACTGTCACGGTGACGTTCGGGCGTATGGTTCGATTGACCACCTTGAGCCAGGCGATCTGCGCCCGGACCTGGCGCATGAGGGTGTCGAGATTGACCCCGTTGTTGACCAGGAAGCTCTTCATCTGATCGACGCTGAGCTTGTTGCGCGCGGCGATGCTGGTGAGCGCTTTGTCGATGTCCGCCTGCTCGACCTGGATGTTGAGGCGCTTGGCCTCCTGCAGCTGCAGGCTCTCCTCGATCAGGCTGCGCAGCACCTGGGGCGCCAGCCGCGTCCGGGCCTGGTCGTTGTCGCGGATGCCGCTGGTCAGCATCACCAGCCGCAGGCGCTCGTTCAGATCGCGCTCGGTCACCACCTCGTCGTTGACCACGGCCGCGATCCGCTGCTCGGCGGCGGGCCAGGCGGGCTGTCCGGCGAGCAACATCCCGGCCAATGCCAGCCACCCCATCGTCGCCACGCGCAGCACGAGCATGACCCACCTCGGCATCATTCGCTCATGAGCGGCACCACCGAGCCGCCGCCGGTCGACACCTCACCAAGATGCAGCAAAATAACCCGAATCGAGAAGGTCGTACTCTCCGGGACGCCGGGCTGCTCGGTGTAATTGCGCTCGATCCCTGCCACCAGCGTGAGGCAGGGGTGGCGGTACACCAGCCCGACCTTGTACCAGACGGGCCGGTCCAGCTGCAGATTGCGGCGGGTTTGGGCACCCAGAGAAAGCGAGGGCAGCAGCCCGAGCACGACCCCTGCGGTGATCTCCTCGCGGCTCTGGTCCTGGTCATTCAAGGCCGGGTCCTCCTGGAGCGAGAGGTAGTCGACGTCGAAGTGGATGCGCCGGGGGCCGAACGTAGCTCCGACCTCGTTGCGGGTCGGGGTCAGGCTGTCCTGGTCGATACGGAAGCGGTAGCGGACCCGGAACGACGGGTCGGGCGTGACGTCGATACGCCCGACGTAGTCGGAGAGCGACTGGTTGATCCCCGACTCCGGGTCGAACTCCTTCTCCTCGCCGCTCAGCCGGTAGCTCTGACCGAGCAGGCCGCTCACCAGCTCGCCGGAATCGCCGTAGGCGCCGTAACGCATGCCATAGCTGATCCGAGCCCCTCCCTCGACCCGGTCCAGCCCCGCGAACCGGTCCGGCTCGAAGATGTTGGTGTCGTCGATCTCGAGATCCTGGCTGTCCTCGTTCGGGATGGCGTTCGCGTTCGGATCGTCGAGGGTCCAGGTAAAGCTCGCGATCGGCTCGAGCGTCGACGTGAACCCGAAGCTGTCGCCGATCCAGGGCCAGCTCCAATCGGTGGTCAGCCGCGGCAGCACGCGGCCGGTGGTGTTGTCGCCGCCGGCGCTGCCGAAGGTCTCCGGGTCGCCGTCGGTGTCGTAGGCGTCGCCCCGCAGGCTGAGCCTCAGCCGATATTGGTCGCCGAGCTCGCTCATCCAGGGCACCTCCCAACCGCCGGTGGTTGACAGGCGCCGGGTATCCAGGCCGCCGGTCCGGGTCAGCGCGAGCAGGCTGCTGTCGAGCGTGAACCGCGAGCCCCAGCGCCCCGGCTGGCTCTTCAAGTCGGTCTCGGCCAGCGGCAGGGCGACCGGGATGTCCCCCTGATGATCGGTCGTGCGCAGGCCCTGGAAGGCATAGCCGTTGAGCGCCGCATAGTTGCGGTCCCAAACCCTCTCGGTGAACAGTCGATTGGTCAGCACGTTGTCGTTGCTGAACTTGTACCGTTGCAGGTAGGTGTCGTCGGTGGTCACGGCGAGGTCGTAGCCCCAGTTTGCGTCGTCGGTCAAATTAAAGCGACCCGCGCCTTTGAGGTGGCCGCGGAACGCGTCCCCGGTCGGCGACGGGTCGCTGTCGCTGCCGGCCTTGGTCGCGTAGGTGCCGCTGCCGGTGAGGTCGAAGTGGCCGCTCGGCAGGAGATGACGGTACTCGGCGGTCAGGACCGGGGGCTCCTGGGTCAGGAAGATCGGTGCCAGCGTCAGGTCGTAGTTGGGCGCGAGGGCGAAGTAGTAGGGGGTCTGGATGAACTGGCCGAGCTGGCTGTTGGTGCCGAAGCTCGGGGCCAGGAAGCCGGACTTGCGCTCGACCGACGGGTCCGGTTGCGACAGATAGGGCGTATAGGCCACCGGCACGCCGTAGAGCTCGAAGAAGGCGTTGTGAAAGGTGATCTCATGCTCCACCTGGTCGTGGACGATACGCTGCGCGGTGATCTGCCAGAGCGGGGGTGAGTCGGAATTGGGGCATAACGGGCAGGGCGAGTACACGCCCTGCTTCAACTCGGTCCGGGTGCCCCCGGTCCGTTCGCCGCTGGCGGCCGCGAACAGCTCGTTGTCGGTCAGCCGGGCGCGCAGCTGCTGTGCCACGCCGTTCTTGAGATCGTCGCTGAGCACCAGCCGATCGGCGTACAGCGCGTCGCCATTGGGCTCGAGCAGGGTGACGTTGCCCTCGGCGTCCATCTGGTTGGTGTTCTGATTGTAGTGGAGGACGTCGGCGAACAGGTGCCGGCCGCCCTGCACGACCTCGACCTTGCCCTCGGCCGAGACCACGTTGGTCTTGCGATCGACCTCGATGCGATCGGCGAGCAGCAGGACCTGACCGGTGCCGGGCTCGGGCTGTGCGCCCGCCACCGGCAGAGCCGTGACCAGCGCAGCCAGCACCAGCAGCCACGCCGCGACCCGGACGGCCACGCTCAGCCGTCCTCGAGGTGCAGCAGGGTGCTGAGGCCGAGCAGCACGGCGACGCCGGCCGGGGTCCAGGCGGCCAGGATCGCCGGCAGCCGACCGGACAGGCCGATCGCGAACACGACGTCGGACAGGATGTAGAAAACGAAGCCGGTGGCCAGGCCGACGGTGATCAGAAGCCCGGCGCCGCCGCGCCGGACCAGGCGCAGGCTGGATGTGGTGCCAATCAGCAGCATCGCCGACAGCAGCAGCGGCAGGGCCAGCAGCCCATGCCAGTAGAGGCGGTGCTCGCGCGCCGAGAACCCGACCGCCTCCAGCCCGCTGATGAAGCCCGGCAGATCCCAGAAGGACAGCGTCTCGGGGGCGGCGAAGCTCTCCTGGATCTGGTGGGTGGTGAGATCGGTCGGAATCCGCTCGCTCGGCTCGACCCGGCTCTTGCCCTCGGGGTCGGACAGCAACGGCGCGAGCAGCTCCCAATAGCCCGCTCGCAGGTGGGCTTGGGCCGCGTCGATCCGGCCGGCGAAGTGAGCGTCGGCGTCAAAAGTCAACACGACCACATGATCGAGAAGACCCGTGTCCGGGTTCATCTGCCGGGCGTGAACCAGGATCTCGCCGCCGCCCTCGCGCGCCTGGCGCAGCCAGAGACCGCCTTGCCCGACCGAGATCAGGTTCGAGTCCTGCTCGAGATAGCTATGGTCCAGGGCCTGATAGCGGGCGACCAGGCTCGAGGCCAGCGGATTGAAGGCGACCAGAATGAACACGCCGAGCCCCTGGGCGACCAGCAGGGCGGGCAAAAGGAACTGCCAGACCGAGACCCCGGCCGAGCGGGCCGCCACCAGCTCGTGCGAGCGGGTCAGGCGCTGGAAGGTCAGGATGGTGCCGAACAGGACCGCGAACGGCATCAACTTCTGGACCAGGAACGGCAGGTGCAGGACGCCCATCAGCAGCACCAGGCCGAGGCCGACCCCGGGCCGGCCGTAAGCCCGGCGCAGGAGCTCCACCACGTCGACCACGAGCGCGATCACCGCCAGAGCGAATACCGCGATCGCAATGCCGATCAACACCTGGCGACCGAGGTAGCGCGACAGGGTCGCTGAGAGCCGGACCTCGCGGTCCGCGCCGGCAGCACGGCGGCCGCTGGTGGACGCCTTGAGAATGAGCGCGGGCGCGCGGCTCCTCATGCCGGCTGGGTGGACCGGGCATTCGGCCGGCGGCGCGGCCAGCCGCCGACGATCACCGCCAGGCTGGCGACCGCCGGCGCGATGGTCGCGACGTAGAGCAATGGGATCAGCGCCAGATTGGTCTCGATCAGGCCGCCGATCGCCATGCCCACGCTCTGGGCGAGGACAACGCCGATCGTCGCGATCAGCAGACCCGGCCACAGCCCGCGCCGGTCGAAGCTGCGTGGGAGCAGCGCCGCCATCCCGATCATCGCAAACACGAGCGCGTTCAACGGCCAGGTCAACCGCTTGTGTCCTTCGGCGATTCGTCCCATGCGACGTGCCTCGCTCAAGGATGCCGGCGGATCCAGGAGCTCCTGCACGTACTGTTCCTTCGGTTTCGGCGAGCGGTCGCCGGGCGGCGCCGCGTTGGCCGTCAGATCAAGGGTGTAGCGGCCGAAGTGCAGGATCGACAAGCGTGGATTATCGGGCGCGCTGGTGTCCAGCTCCTGCCGGCTGCCGCGCTCCATGACGAACAGGGGTCCGTCGGCGCCCTGCAGCAGCGAACCCTGTTCGGCCATCATGGTGACCGGCACCTTCTTGTCACGCTCGTCGTGCACGACCACGCCCGCGAGCGTGCCATCGGCACGATGCTCGCGGACATAGACCGTGACGCCCTCGGCCGGGGTGTTGAACACTGCCGGCTGCAGCAACAGGTAGGGGAAGCCGTGCTCGATCCGGTCCTGCAGGTCCCGGAAGTTACGGAACGCGAGCGGCATGAAGTACAGGCTGATCGAATAGTCGATCAGGGTCACGACCACCGCCAGCAGCAGACAGGGCGCCGCGATCTGCAGGTTGCTGAGGCCGATCGCTCTGAAAACCGTGAGCTCGCTCTCGACCGTCAGGCGGTGGTAGACGAACAGCACGGCGCAGAACAGGGCGAAGGGCAGGATGACCAGCAGCAGCGACGGGAACAGGAGGACCGTCAGATAGAGGAAGGTGGTCGCCGGGACGCCCTTGTTGACAATGAGATCGACGAAGCGCAGGGATTGCGACAACCAGATCGCGCCCGACAACGCGAGCGTGGCGAACAGGGTCGGCAGGGCCAGCTGCCGCAGCAGGTAGAGCAGGTAGAGCTTCATTGCCGGCCATCATACAGAGACGCGACGGTCGATACAGAGTTGACTTGATCGAGCTGCCCGCCAAGCCCGCCCGTCGACAAGGATCACTGCTGCTGCCAGCCGTCAACGCTCCGGAGCGTCGAGGATGAGGATCGAATTCGCCGGCGCCGACCTGCCCGAGGCCGGAACTCTGGTCGTGCTTGCGCCCGCAGGTGGCCCGCTCGGGGCAGGCGCGCAGGCGCTCGACCGGCGCGCCGGAGGGGCGGTCACGCGCGGGTTGCAGATGGCGGGCGAGGCCTTCAAGCGCGGTCAGGCGATCGAGCTCCTGTATCCGGCCGGGCTCGGCCTCGAGCGCCTGATCGTGCTGGCGCTGGGCAAGGCGGATGAGGCCAAGGCGTTCGATCTCGAGGCCTTGGGCGGCAGCCTGGTGTCCAGGCTGAAGGCGCTCCGGGTCGGCCAGGCGAGCGTTGCGGTCGAGCCGGTGGCCGGTCTCGGGGTCGGGCCGGGCCAGCTCGCGGTCCTTCTGGCGAGCGGCGCCTGCCTGCGCGCCTATCGGTTCGACAAATACCGGACCCAGAAGACCCCGGACGAGGAGTCGGCGGGCGAGGTTGCGGGCTTGACCTTCCGGCTCGCCGAGCCGGACGCGGCCAAGGCCGCCTGGGCGGCCGCCGAGGCGGTGGTCCAGGGGGTCGGCCACACCCGCGACCTGGTCTCGGAGCCGGCCAACGTGCTCACGCCCGAGAGCTTCGCCGACGAATGCCGGAAGCTCGGCGACAACCTCGACCTCGGGGTCGAGATCCTGGGGCCGGCGGAGCTGCAGGCCCTCGGCATGCGGGCCCTGCTCGCGGTCTCCCAGGGCAGCGCGCGGGAGCCGCGGGTCGCGGTGCTGCGCTGGCAGGGGGGCGCCAGGGACGTGCCGCCGGTCGCGCTGATCGGCAAGGGCGTCTGCTTCGATTCCGGCGGGCTCTCGATCAAGCCCGCGGCCGGCATGGAGGAGATGAAGTGGGACATGGGCGGGGCGGGTGCCGTGTTCGGCGCCATGGCGGCGCTCGCCGGCCGGCGCGCCAGGGCGAACGTGGTGGGCGTCCTCGGCCTGACCGAGAACATGCCCTCGGGCACCGCCCAGCGCCCGGGTGACGTGGTCACCGCGATGTCCGGGCTCACCATCGAGGTGATCAACACCGACGCCGAGGGTCGGCTGGTGCTGGCCGATGTCCTGCACTACGCCAGGGAGCGCCTGAAGCCCAAGGTGATGATCGATCTGGCGACGCTCACCGGCGCGATCGTGGTCGCCCTCGGCCACGAGCAGGCGGGCCTGTTCACCCCCGACGAGGAGCTGGCCGCCTGGCTGACGGCGGCCGGTGAGGCGGTCGGCGAGCGGCTCTGGCGCATGCCGCTCGGCGAGGCCTACGCCAAGCACATCAAGTCCGATATCGCCGACATCAAGAACGTCGGCCGGGCGCGCGAGGCCGGGGCGACCGCGGGCGCGGTGTTCCTCCAGAGATTCGTCGGCGATGTGCCCTGGGCGCATCTCGACATCGCGGGCGTGGCCTGGTCGCAGCAGGATCTGCCGCTCACCGGCAAGGGTGCCACCGGCTTCGGGGTCCGCCTGCTCGACCGCCTGATCGCCGACCACTACGAGGGCTGAGCCCCGAGGGGGGCAGCGCCTCGCCTCCGACCGCGCGGCTGAGATGGTCGAGTTCGGCTTCTATCACCTGCAGCGTACGGCGCTCGAGCCGGCGCTCGGCCGGCTGCTGGAGCGGGTGCTGGCAAGCGGCCAGCGGGCGGTCGTGCGGGCGGCCTCGCCCGAGCGGGTCGAGGCGCTCACCCGGGCCCTCTGGACCTTCGGCCGCGACAGCTTTCTGCCCCACGGCTCGCGCGCCGACGGCCATGCCGAGGACCAGCCGGTATTCCTGACCGACGAGGCCGACTATCCGAACGGCGCCTCGGTGCTGGTCCTGGTCGACGGTGTCGAGGTCGAGCCGCCCGCCCAGTTCGGCCGCTGCCTCTACCTGTTCGACGGCAACGACCAGCAGGCGGTTGAGCGGGCGCGCGCCCTCTGGCGCAAGTGGCGCGAGCAGGGTGCGATCCTGACCTACTGGCAGCAGACCGAGCGTGGCTGGCAGCGAGCGATGTCGACCGAGACCGACGCCGGCTCCGCCTGAGGGCCCTTTCGCGCGCCGGCCGGGCCGGCTATAAGCCGCGCGGTCCTAACTGGAGGAATCCCCGGCATGGCCATCGAGCGCACGCTCTCGATCATCAAGCCCGACGCCACCCGGCGCAATCTGACCGGCCAGATCAACGCCCGCCTCGAGGCGGCGGGGCTGCGGATCGTCGCCCAGCGCCGGCTGCGGCTGACCCGCGCCCAGGCCGAGGCGTTCTATGCGGTGCACAAGGAGCGGCCGTTCTACAAATCACTCTGCGCATTCATGACCTCGGGCCCGGTGGTCGCGCAGGTGCTCGAAGGCGAGAACGCGGTCGACCAGAACCGGACGGTGATGGGCGCCACCGACCCGGCCAAGGCCGATCCCGGCACGATCCGCAAGGACTTCGCCGAGTCGATCGAGGCCAACTCGGTCCACGGCTCGGACTCGCCCGCGACCGCCGCCAAGGAGATCGCCTTCTTCTTCGCCGAGTCCGACATCGTGGGCTGAGGGTTCCACTTCTCAGCTCGGGCGCTGGGTCGCCGATCGTGGGTCGCTTGAGGCCGCCCGCCGCCTCGTGAGCGAGTGATCCCAACGCACGAGCAGCTTCGTCGCAAGCCAGACCGCGATGAAGGAAAGTGGGATCGAACCCAGCAGCGCGACGAGATAGTTCGTCACCGCCATTCTCCCAGGAAATACAGCAGGTGGGCCCCAATATATGAAACCGTACTTCGCCATATAACGACGAACGGGCCAATCAAAGTTTGGATCAGAAGGAACACGATCGTCGGTATCAACACCGAAACGCCGACAAGAATCGGCTGATCCAGCGGCATGCGGAGGTCCGGCCTTTCGACTGAAGTGCTGTATCGAAGCGTAACCGCGACGCCTTTCAGTTGACAAGCCAGGATGCGCGCGCGCCTGTCGCCAAGTCACCGGACGATCGGTCGCAGACCACGCGTTCGCCCACCACCCGGGCGCGGCCGGAGGCGACCAGCTCGAGCGCCTGCGGGTAGCAGCGGTGCTCGAGCGCGAGGACCCGCGCAGCCAGGCTCTCCGGCGTATCATCCTGGCGCACCGCGAGAACCCCCTGGACGATGATCGGGCCCGCGTCGACCTCGGCGCGGACGAAATGCACCGTGCAGCCGTGAAAGCGGACGCCCGCGTCGAGCGCCCGCCGGTGGGTGTCGAGGCCACGGAAAGCCGGCAGCAGCGAGGGGTGGATGTTGAGCAGCCGGTCGCGCCAGCCCTCGACGAAGCCCGGGCTCAGCACGCGCATGAAGCCGGCGAGGCAAACGAGATCTATCTCAGAGGTTTGCAACGATTCGTTGAGCCTTCGCTCGACCTCAGAGCGGGGGCCGTGATCGACGATGTCGAGGCGGATGCCGGCGGCGCGCGCATGGTCGAGGCCCGGCGCATCCGGGCTGATCCGAGACCACCAGGGCGATCTCCGCGCCGGCGGCGGTAGTGGCGCAATGAGCGATCAGCGCCCGGAGATTGCTGCCGCGGCCGGAGATCAGGACGGCCGCCCGGCGCCGCGCTCGGGTTCCGACCGGCGCTGCAGCCATCCCTGACCTCAACCATCCATGCCGTCGACCTGCAGCCTGGCCGGGCCGCTGCCCGCGACCAGCTCGCCCAGCCGGTAGACGGTCTCGCCCTGCTCGGTCAGGAAACGCATGACGTCGTCGGCGTACTCGGCGACCACCACCAGCACCATGCCGATGCCGCAGTTGAAGGTGCGCAGCATCTCCTCGGCGGTCATGCGCGCGGCCTCGTACAGCCAGAGGAAGACCGGCGCCGCGTGCCAGCTGCCGGCGTCGATCCGGGCGACCACCCCCGCCGGCAGCACCCGCGGCAGATTGTCGGTCAGACCGCCGCCGGTGATGTGGGCGACCGCCTTGATGACGTCGTGCTCGAACAGGCCGAGCAGGCTGCGGACATAGATCCGGGTCGGGACGAGCAGGGCCGCGGCGAGCGTCTGATCGGACGCGAACGGCGCCGGATCGGCCAGGAACAGGCCCTGGTCGCGCAAGACCTTGCGGATCAGCGAGAAGCCGTTGGCGTGCACGCCGCTCGAGGCCAGGCCGAGCAGGATGTCGCCCGGACCGATGTCGGTCCGCGGCAGCAGGCGCGCCCGCTCGACCGCGCCGACCGCGAAGCCCGCGAGATCGTAGTCGCCCCGCCGGTAGTGACCGGGCATCTCCGCGGTCTCGCCCCCGATCAGCGCGCAGCCGGCCTCCCGGCAGCCCTCGGCGATCCCCGCGATCACCGCCCGCGCCGCGATCGGGTCGAGCTTGCTGGTCGCGAAGTAGTCGAGCATGAACAGCGGCTGGGCGCCCTGGGCCAGGAGGTCGTTGACGCACATCGCGACCACGTCGAACCCGGCGACGCTGTGGCGGCCGCTCTGCGCCAGCAGTTGCACCTTGGTGCCGACGCCATCGGTCGTGGCGACCAGCAGCGGCTGCTGCAAACCGGCCTCGTGCAGATCGAACAGGCCGCCGAAACCGCCCAGCACGGCGGTCGCGCCGGGCCGTGCGGTGGAGCGGGCGAGCGGGCCGATCGCTTCGACCAGGGCCTGCCCGGCCTCGATGTCGACCCCGGCCTGCCGATAGCGATTCGCGTCGACCGGCTCTGGCGTCTCTTGTGTCATGGGTGCGGGCTTGGCTAGTTTGGTGCGCGAAGCGAGCTGCTGGTGGCTCGCCAACTTAGGCGATCCGGACGGCTTTGCAATGCTCCAATCACGTCTGTGCCACGCGCTCGTTGCCGCCCTGCTCGGACTGGCGGTCCTGCCCTCGGCGGGTCTCGCGCAGGCCGATCAGGCGGTCTTCCAGGTCAGCGGGATCGCGGTCGACGCCACCGCCAAGGATGCGGTCACCGCGCGCACCCAGGCCTTGCTGCAGGGCAAGAGGGAGGGGCTCGACCGGCTGCTGCACCGGCTGGTCCCGGCCGCCGAGCAGACGGGTCTGCCCGCGGTCGGCGATCTCAACATCGAACATTACGTGCAGAACTACGAGGTCGCCAGCGAGCAGCTGTCGACCACCCGCTATCTCGCCCAGCTGACCGTGCGCTACGATCCGGACGCGGTCCGCGAGCTGTTGCAGACGAGCTCGTTGAGCTTCGCCCAGGTGCGCTCGGCGCCGATCGTCGTGCTGCCGCTGTACGAGGGCCCAGACGGCGCGCACCTGTGGCCCGACGGCAATCCGTGGTGGCAGGCCTGGGAGAAGAATCTCGACCCGGAGCGGCTCCTGCGCCTGGTGCTGCCGCTCGGCGATCTCGAGGACATGGCCAGCCTCAAGACCGAGCAGGTTCAGGCGCATGACCAGGCGGCACTGGCGGCGCTCACCAGCCGCTACGGCAGCGAGGACGCGCTGGTCGTGACCGCCAGGCTGATCGCACCGGCCGCGCCGGCCGATCAGCCGGCGGCCCCCGGCGCTCCGGCCGCCGAGGCCCCGGCCGATGCTGCGCCTACGGTGCAGCTGACCATGGAGCGGATCGGCCACGTCGATCAGCTCAACCCGCCCGAGACGGTGCACGGGCGTCCCGGGCAGACGCTCGAGGATCTGCTCGGCGAGGCGGTGCGCGGCCTGCAGAACAGCCTCGACGAGCGCTGGAAGAGCGCCAACCTCTTGCGCTTCGACCAGGCCGGGCTCATGGTGGTTGACATTCCGATCACCGCGTTGTCGGACTGGGTCGGCATCAATAAGGGGTTGGAAAGCCTGCCGGAGGTCAGCCAGGTCGAGATCGCCACCTTTGCCCGCGGCAACGTGCGGGCGCAGATCCGCTACATCGGGGATCAGTTCCACCTGGAACAGGCGTTGGCTCGGCTTGGCTTGGCGTTATCGCGGGAAGGGGACTCATGGCTGTTGCGACCGACCGGGCCAAATCCCAGCCAAGGCGAGCCGCCGAGCGCGACGTCGACCTCGTTCTAGCGCGTCGTTCGCCGATCAACCTGGCCAATCTGGTCACCCTCGGCCGGCTGCTCATGGTCGTGCCCCTGGTCTGGCTGATCGCCAGCGATCGGCTCGGGGCGGCCTTCTGGCTGTTCCTGGCGGCCGGCCTGTCGGATTTCGTCGACGGCTTCATCGCCAAGAACTTCAACGCCAGGACCGAGCTCGGCGCGGTGCTCGATCCGCTCGCCGACAAGGCCCTGCTCGATGGCATCTATCTGGCGCTGGCGATGGTCGGCTGGCTGCCGGGCTGGCTCGCCCTGATGGTGCTCGGCCGCGACCTTTTGATCGTGGTCGGCGTGATCCTGATCCGACGCCGGGATCCGGTGTTCCGGGCGACGCCCCTGGTGATCGGCAAGATCAACACCTTCGCGCAGATCCTGCTGGCGGCCTGCACGATCGCCAACGCGGGCGGCTGGATCGAGCTCGACGCCCAGGTCGCCGTCCTGATCCTCCTGGTCGCGAGCACGACCTTCCTGTCGGGCGCCGGCTATGCGGTGCAGGCGGTCCGCGCGGCCGGTCTGGAGCCGGCTTCTTGAGCCATGGGCTGCGGCTGGCCCTGCTCGGGCTCGTGCCGCTGCTGGTCCTGGTTCTCGGCCTGGTCCTGTTCCGGGCGGTGCTGCTGCCGTTCCTGGTCGGCATGGCGGCCGCCTATCTGCTCGATCCCGCAGCCGACCGGCTGCAACGCTGGGGCCTCGGCCGGGCAACCGCCACCGCCCTGATCACGGGCGGCTTCTTCATCGTCCTGGTGGTCGTGCTGGTGCTGATCCTGCCGACCCTTCTGGCGCAGGCGGCCGAGCTCGCGAACGCGCTGCCGGACTATCTGGAGCGCCTGCGGGAACGCGTGCTGCCGTGGCTGTCGGCGCTCTTCACCCAGCTCGATCTCGACGTCGATCTCTCGGCGAAGGGCCTGTTCAAGCGCTACTCCACCCAGTCGATGGACGTGCTGGTCTCGGCCCTGAGCAGCCTGCTGCAGTCGGGGGTGGCGCTGCTCAACCTGGTCTCGCTGATTTTCGTGACGCCGATCGTCACCTTCTACCTGCTGCGCGACTGGGACCGGATGGTGGCGCGGATCTGGGCCGCGGTCCCGCCCGACCTGCGGCCGACGGTCAGCCGGCTCACCGCGGACATCGACGAGGTGCTGGCCGGGTTCATTCGCGGCCAGGGCCTGGTCTGCCTGTTCCTGGCCCTGTTCTACGGCTTCGGCCTGTGGCTGGTCGGGCTGCGCTACGGGCTGATCATCGGCCTCCTGACCGGGTTCTTCTCCTTCATCCCGTACATCGGCATGACGCTGGGCCTCGTGGTCGGCCTCGCGGTCGCGGCCTTCCAGTTCCAGAATCTGGTGATGATCGGGCTGGTGGCCGCCGTGTTCGGGCTCGGCCAGTTCATCGAGGGCAGTCTGATCAGCCCGCGTCTGGTCGGCAGCCGCATCCACCTGCATCCGGTGTGGGTGATCTTCGCGGTGCTCGCGGGCACGGTGCTGGCCGGCGTGCTCGGGACCTTGCTCGCGGTGCCGGTTGCCGCGGTGCTGGGCGTGCTGCTGCGCTTTGGCCTCGAGCGCTACCGCGCGAGCCCGCTGTTCGGGCCGCCGCCCTCGGCGGAGGCGGGCAGGTGAGCGCGAGCGGTCAGCTGCTGCTCGGCTTCGAGCACCCGGTCGCATCCGGCCTCGAGGACTTCATGCCCGCGCCCGGCAATCGCGACGCGCTCGCCTGGCTCGAGCGCTGGCCCGCCTGGCCGGCGCCGGCCCTGGTGCTGCATGGCCCGCCGGGCTGCGGCAAGAGTCATCTGGCACGGATCTGGGCGGCGCGCGTGGGCGCCTGCCGGCTCGATCCGGCCGCCCTGCCGACAGCTGCGGAGAGTATGCCGGCCCGCGCGGTGCTCGATCCGGCCGAGCCGATCGTCGACGAGGTGGCGCTGCTGCAGCTGTACGATCGGCTCGGCGGGCAGGGCGGGCATCTGCTGTTGACCGCGCGCCGACCGGTCGCCGCCTGGACGCTCGGTCTTGCGGATCTCGCCTCGCGCCTGCGCGCGGCGCCCGCGGTCGCGATCGGGCCGCCCGACGACGGCCTGCTCGCGGCGCTCCTGGTCAAGCTGTTCGACGACCGCCAGCTCGCGGTCTCCGAGGGCGTGATCGGCTATCTGGTCCGGCATATGGAGCGCTCCTTCGCCGCCGCCCGGGCGGTGGTCGAGGCGCTGGACGGGCGCTCGCTGCAACAGCAACGGCCGGTCACCGTGGCGCTCGCGCGCACGGTGCTCGAGGCCGAGACAGATCAACCGAGTGAGGGAGGATAGATCATGGATCTGGGCATCGCCGGCAAGACGGCACTGGTGTGCGCCGCCAGCAAGGGCCTCGGGCGCGGGTGTGCGCTGGCGCTCGCCAGCAACGGCGCCCAGCTGTTCATCACCGCGCGCACCGCGAGCGCGCTGGAGGCGACCGCGCGCGAGCTCGCGGCTGCGACCGGCGCCAAGGTGACCGCGGTCGCCGGCGACATCACCACGCCCGAGGGCCGCAAGGCGGCGCTCGCCGCCTGTCCCGCGCCCGACATCCTGGTCAACAATGCCGGCGGCCCGCCGCCCGGCGACTTCCGCGAGTGGGACGAGAACGACTGGCTCAAGGCCTGCAACGCCAACATGGTGACCGCGATCATGCTGATCAAAGCCGTGATCGACGGCATGATCGCGCGCAAGTTCGGGCGGATCGTCAACATCACCTCGAGCTCGGTCAAGGCGCCGATCCCGACGCTCGGCCTGTCGAACGGCGCCCGCTCGGGCCTCACCGGCTTCGTCGCCGGCCTCGCCCGCCAGACGGCCGAGCACAACGTCACCATCAACAACATCCTGCCCGGCCGCTTCGACACCGACCGGCTGCGCTCGAGCCTCGCCTTCCAGGCGAAGACGGCGGGCCGGCCGGTCGAGGAGGTCGCGGCCGAATCGAAGGCCCAGGTCCCGGCCAAACGGTTCGGCCAGCCGGAGGAGTTCGGCGAGCTCTGCGCGTTCATCTGCAGCGCCCAGGCGAGCTACATCACCGGCCAGAACTTCCTGATCGACGGCGGCGCCTATCCGGGCACGTATTAGCGGCTGCGGGCGGAGCGACCGGCGGCGCTGGCTGCCGATCGCGTCCAACCTCGCCGCGAGCGGCTGTACGTCGGCGCGAGGCGCGTTCCAGAAGCTGCGCTTCAGGGAGCGTGAACGGATCGAGCGTTCCTTCGAGGCGGTCAAGGCCCGGCGCGACCCCTGCTGGGAGGCGGCGCCCCAGGCAGGGCTGACCCCGCGAGAGCCTAAACACAGCGGAACGGTGGAGAATTTACTTGACACTAGCTCGCAAACACTTATACTCCAGGTATGACTTCCACCCCGTCGGACACGCTGAAAAGCCTCCGGCGGGGTTATCGTTTCTGGTCACCTGATGGCTCCCCCTGATCTGATTCGAGCCGTGGCGTTCGTGGACGGGCAGAACCTGTTCCACAGCGCCAAGGCGGCGTTCGGCCACAACTATCCGAACTACGACCCACTAGCACTCGCCAGGACCGTCTGCGTTGCGCAGGGCTGGCACTGCCAGCAGGTTCGGTTCTACACAGGGGTTCCGGATGCCGCCGACCATGCGTTCTGGAATCACTTCTGGATCGCCAAATGCGCGCAGATGGGTCGCGAAGGAGTTCACGTATTTACGAGATCTCTACGCTACAGAAACCAGAAAGTCACGCTTCCCGACGGCCGCACATTTACGTTTCTGGTCGGTGCCGAAAAAGGAATTGACGTTCGTCTCGCTCTGGATGTCATCCGGCTCGCGCACCGGAACGAATATGACGTGGCATTGCTGTTTTGCAGCGATCAGGATCTTTCGGAGGTGGCCGAGGAGATCCGGCTGATTGCGCGCGAGCGGCGCCGATGGATCAAGATCGCGTCGGCATATCCATACAGTCCGGCCTACAAGGTTCGCGGCATCAACAAGACGGACTGGATTCCAATCGATCGCGCGACTTACGATGTCTGCTTGGATCCGCGCGATTATCGTCCGAAGCGGCCGGCCGATCCCGCTAGCAGCTGATATCTCAGACTACAAAAACCGCGGCACGCTGGCTTGACGGGCCGGAATGTGACATGCTCAACGGCTGTTCCCACTCTGGTCCTGGACCCCGATGACCGAGCCCGCAATCCGGCCGACCACGCGCTACGTCAACGTCGGCCACACCTTCGCCCATCTCTTGATGCTGATCTTCCCGACCGCCGTGCTGGCGATGGAGGGCACGTGGGGCCTGGGCTATGCCCAGCTGCTGCCGCTCGGCTTCGCCGGCTACCTGCTGTTCGGCATCGGCTCGCTGCCGGCGGGCTGGCTCGCCGATCGCTGGCAGAGCGCCTGGATGATGGCGCTTTATTATCTCGGCAGCGGCCTCGCCTGCGTGCTGACCGGGCTGGCTCAGGGCCCCTGGTCGCTCGCGCTCGGCCTCACCCTGATCGGGCTGTTCGCCTCGATCTACCATCCGGTGGCGCTCGCCTGGCTGGTCGGGGCGGGCGACCGGCCGGGCCGGACGCTCGGCATCAATGGCGTCTACGGCGCGGTCGGCACGGCGGCTGCCGCGCTGATGGCCGGCGTGCTCGCCGACCTGATCTCCTGGCGCGCCGCGTTCCTCGTGCCGGGCCTCGCCTGCCTGGTCGCCGGCGCGCTCTTCACGCTCGGCGTGGCGCGCGGCCGCCACCGCATGGTGCGCGCCGGCTATCGGCGCAACCGCGCCCAGGCCGACGGCGCCGAGGCCCGGCGCGGCCTGTTCCTGATGCTGGGCGTGATCCTGTTCACGGGCCTGATCTTCCAGCTCGCCGCGGTCGGCATGCCGAAGATCTTCCAGGCCCGCCTGGGCGATACCATCGGCACCAGCGCGATCGCGGCCGGAACCCTGGTCTCGATCGTCTACGCGATCTCGGCGCTGGGTCAGGTCGCCGGCGGCATGCTGGCCGATCGCTTCGACGAGCGCCTGCTCTACCCGATCAGCTACGCGTTCCAGATCGGCATCCTCGCGGTCGCCGTCCTGACCTACAATCCGCTCCTGGTCGCGGTCATGGCGCTCGCGGTGACCATCCAGACGGGGACCCAGCCGATCGAGAACTGCCTGATCGCGCGCTACACGCCCGAGACCTGGCGGGCCACGGTCTACGGCCTGAAGTTCGTCCTGGCGCTCGGCCTGAGCGCGCTCGGCGTGCCGCTGATCGCGCTGATCGTGGGCCGCACCGGCAGGGTCGAAGGCGTGCTGCTCGCGATGCTCGCCTGCAGCGTGGTGGCGCTCGGCGTGGCCCTGGTCCTGCCGCGCGGCGCGCCCGCGGCCGCGCCGGCGATCCAGCCGGCCGAGTAGAAGGACCGGGGCTTGCGGGGTGCGGGTGTGATCCGGTCGGCCGAGGTCCGCGCGCGGCCGGTGCGCACCGTCGCCGGGCTGATGACCGGCACCTCGATGGATGGCCTGGACATGGCCCTTTGCCGGGTGACGTCGGCGCCTGCGCTCGGCTTCGATCTGCTCGCCTTCGAGACCGTTCCGCTGCCGGCCGACCTGCGTGCGGCGCTGGCGCCCGAGCGTTGCCGGATCTTGCGAGCCTTGCGCGCAGCGACGCGGCGCTCGGCCGGTTCTTCGCCGACGCGCTGGCCGGCGTGCTCGAGCGCCATCCGGTACGAGCTCGACCTGATCGGCAGCCACGGCCAGACGGTCTACCACGAGCACGGCGTCACCAGCCTGCAGCTCGGCGAGCCGGCGCACCTGGCGTGGCGCTTCCATTGTCCCGTGGTCCATGATTTCCGCGCCAACGACATCGCCGCCGGCGGCTCCGGCGCGCCGCTCGTGCCCTACGTCGACTGGCGGCTGCTGGGCGGCCGTGGCACGGCGCTGCTCGCGGTCAACATCGGCGGGATCGCCAATTTCACGGCCCTGCCGGCGACCGGCGACGATCCCGACGCGGTGCTCGGCATGGACTGCGGGCCGGGCAACATGCTGCTCGATCAGCTCGCGCGGCGCTTCTCGGGCGGCACCATGGGCGCCGACCTCGACGGCCGGCTGGCGGCGCGCGGCAAGATCAGCGCCGAGCTGCTGGCCGAATTCTGCGCGCATCCGTTCTTCGCGGCGCCGCCGCCCAAGTCCGCGGGCCGCGAGCAGTTCGGCAGCGCCTTCGCCGAGACGCTCCTGGCCAGGGCGCGCCCTCAGAGCGAGCAGGCGTGGTACGATCTGCTGGCGACCGCGACCGAGCTCACCGCCTTCGGCATTCACGACTGCTACCTGCGCCATGTGGCGCCGCGCCTGCCGGTCGAGGCGGTGGTGATCAGCGGCGGCGGCGCGCGCAATCCCGAGTTCATGGCGCGCCTGGCCGCGCGCTTCGGCAACCTGCCGCTGGCGACCAGCGATGCCTACGGGCTGCCCGTCGATGCCAAGGAGGCGATCGCCTTCGCGATCCTGGCCTCGGAGCGGATCGATGAGCGGCCGGCGAACCTGCCGTCAGTCACCGGCGCTCGGCGCTCAGGTATTGCTCGGCAAGATCACCGAGTGCTAGCACGCCCGGCGGTCGGGTCATCTGCTCGGTCCAGAACCCTTCCAGGCTCCTCAGCTTGGTGTTCAGGTCGTCGAGCGGGGCGAGCTTGGGCCGGTTGCGCAGGGCTTCGCTGTGGCGCCCGAGCATGGCGCTGAGCTCGGCGCAGAGCGCGCGGCCGCGCTCGGAGAGCCGGACCCGCATGACCCTGCGGTCGTGGCGCGAGCGCTGCTGCTCGACGAAGCCCGCCTCGACCAGGCGCTTGAGATTGTAGGTGACGTTCGAGCCGAGGTAGTAGCCGCGGGTCATGAGCTCGCCGACGCTGACCTCCTCGTCGCCGATGTTGGCCAGCAGCAGGCTCTGCACGTTGTTGATCTGATCGATCCCCAGCCGTTCCAGCTCGATGCGCAGCACGTCGAGGAAACGCCGGTGCAGGCGCTCGATCAAGGTGATGGTCTCGGCGTAATCGCTGGCCGCCAAATCTGCCGATCCGAGTTCGGCGGTCACCCGCCTGTGACCGCACCCGAGATGAGGGTAGCGCGCCGCGGGTAAAGATCGGGTTAATCCGGACCGGCCATGGCGAATTCTGTTCGACCGGAGGAGTTGCCTCGGGCGCCCGCGCGCCGCCCGCGACCGCCGGCGGCCCGGGCCGCGAGCCTCTCAACCCGGCCCGGGACCCGAAGCCCTGCCGGTCGAGGCCGATGGGCTCGTCGGGTCGATGCCGGTCGCCTCGTTGCGTCGATGCCGGTCGGCCCGGCAGCCGGCCGGGGAGGTGCGTCCGGGCGCACGCGCGCTGCCGGACGCAGCCGGGGGCATGCCGCGAGCCCCTCGACCTGGCTCCGGGGCCCGGGGCCTCGAGGGTCGAGGCCGCTGGGCTCGCCGACATCGAAGCCGGTTGGCCCGGCCCGGTGCGGCGAGACCGGTAGCCGCTGAGGACGATTGGGGCCGCCTCGAGGGGGACACCAGACCGTTCGCGACCCGATCCTTGTTGATGCTGGCGAGACCCAAAGGATCGGGTGCGGCCGGCAGAAGGGCCTTCCGGCTGCGGCGACGCCCCGGCCGATCGGGTCCGGCCCGCGGGCGGCCGCGCTCCGATCCGCGCCACGGTCTTCGGATCGGGCCGATCTAGAGCGCCAGGGCCCGGCAGCTCCGGCTGTGGCTGCGCAGAGTGGCGCACAGCGACTCCGCCTGGCTCGCATCCGTGAGCGGGCCGACCAGGAGCGGCTGGCGGCCGTCCTGGACGCCGGCGAGGCGGCTGAGCTGGCCGAGCTGAGCGCCGTACTGCGAGCGCAGCTGGCGCCAGGCCGAGGCCGCCTGCTGGGCGTTGGCGTACTCGCCGAGATTGAGGAACCAGCGGCCGGTCGGCGCCAGGCCGAGCTCCAGGCCCTGGCCCTCGAGCGCGATCGCGTTCAGCCGGCGCACGCTCTCCGCGTCGCCCGCGTGATCGGTCAGCTCCGGCGCATTCACACCCAGCGCTGCCCCCCGCTTGCGCTGGTCATCGACCGCCGCGAGCGCCGCGAAATAGGCGAGATTGTTCTGCACCGCCTCCTCGTCGAGGTCGAGCCGGCTGACCCGCTCGGCCGCCACCAGATCGCCGGAAAGGCCGTAGGCCAGGGCCAGATTCTGCCGGTTCCGGGCCTGGGCGCCGGGCTCGTCGGCGAGTGCCCGAAGCATCTCGATGGCTTCCTTGTTATGCCCCGCGAGCGCCAGCGACAGGCCGAGATTGTTGCGCAGCAGCATGCTGTCGGGCGCCAGCGCGAGACCGGTCCGATAGGCCGATTCGGCCGCATCGAACTGACCGGCGAGGTCGTACGCGACGCCGAGCCCGTTGTGCGCCTGGACGTCGTTGGGGTCCTGCCTGAGCACCGCCTGGTAGTGGACGATCGCGGCCTCAGGCCGGTGCAGGCCGAGCATCGCCCGGGCATAGCCACGATGCGCCGCAGGGTCGTTGGGCGCGCGCCTCAAGGCCTGGTCATAGGTCTTGGCCGCGTCGTCGAGGGATTTGAGCTCGACCAGCGTGTCGCCCATCAGGACATAGGCGTCGATCCGGTCGGGCTCGAGCGAGATCGCCTGCTGATAGATGTTGACCGCCGCCGCCGGATCGCCCGATGCCCGGGTCGACGACGCCAGGCGCAGCAGCGTGCCGTAGTGGCTCTCCTCGCGCTCGGCACCCTGGAGGGACGGATTCAGGCGCGGTTCGACGACGTGGTTCGGAGCGCAGGCGGTGACGGTCAGCAGCGCGCCGCCGGCGACCGCGAGGATCGGCCAACACTTCCACGAGGCAACGGGCATGGGGAAGTCCTCCAGCTCAACCAGCGAGCGCTCGCATGCTGCGCGACCTTCCTTTCGGAAGGGTAAACGGTCCGCCACGCACGACCCCGGGCGGGCACCCGGTCGGCCGCGCCACGGCCGGCCGCAGGGCTACTTGTTGATGTTGTCCATGACGTTGATGATCGCCGGCCCGACCAGGACGATGAACAGGACGGGAAGGATGAACAAGATCATCGGCACCGTCAGCGTGGCCGGCAGGCGCGCCGCCTTCTCCTCGGCCCTGAGCAGGCGCTGGTCGCGGAACTCGTTGGCCAGCACGCGCAGCGACTGCGACAGCGGCGTGCCATACTTCTCGGTCTGCAGCAGGGTGTTCACGACCCCGCGGATCGCCGGCAGATTGGTCCGCCGGTTCAGATTGAGCAGCGCCTGGCGGCGGTCGGGCAGGAAGCCGAGCTCGATCGAGGTCAGCGACAGCTCCTCGGCGAGCTCGGCATTGGCGCCGCCGATCTCGTTGGCGACCCGCTCCAGGGCGACATCGAGCGAGAGGCCGGATTCGGCGCAGATCACCAGCAGGTCGAGACCGTCCGGCAGCCCCTTGGAGAGCGCCAGCTGCCGCTTCTTGGTCAGGTTGGAGACGTAGAGCTCGGGCGCGAAGAAGCCGAGGATGATGCCGCCCAGGACGATCCCGAGACGGGTGGTCGGTGCCAGGTCGCCGATCTGGAGCAGGTAGACCAACAGGAACGCGACCGCGCCGAGCAGGACGGGCGTCACCACCTTGAAGAACAGGAACACCACGATCGCATCGCGCGAGCGCAGCCCCGCCTGCGCCAGCCGGTCGTTGAGCTTGTCGCTCTGCTGACTCTGCATCAGCTTGAAGATGTTGACCACCTGGCGCATCGCGCCGAGGCTCTCGCTGCGGCGCTTGCGCGGCTTGTCCTTGAGCATCTGGCCGCGCAGCTGGTCGCGCCGCTCGGCGAGCATCTTCGCCCGCCGCTCCATCGGGTGGCGCTCGAGCAGCCCGTACCAGACGGCGACCACGGTGATGAACGCCAGGCAGGCGACCAGGATGACCAGCAAGCTGTCGGCGGTCAGCCCGAACGGCAGGTATGGGTCAAGCTTGTTCATATGTCGAACTTGATCATCTTGGTCATCACGCCCAGGCCGACCGCCAGGCTGGTGAAGCCGATGCCCATCATCACCCAGCCGCGGGGATCGGTGAACAGGGTGTGCATGTAGCCGGGATTGACGAAGGAGATGATGCCCGCCATCACGAACGGCAGGGAGCCGATGATCATCGCCGACGCGCGCGCTTCCGAGGACATCGCCTTGACCTTGAGGCGCATCTGCTCGCGCCGGCGCACCATGTCGGACAGCTTCTCCAGGATCTCGGCGAGGTTGCCGCCGGTCTCCTGCTGGATCGACAGGCTGATCACCAGGAAATTGAACTCGGGGATTCCGAGTCGCCTGGCGGCCGCCCACATCGCCTCGTCCATGGCGACCCCGATCTTCATCTGATCGGTGACCTGGCGGAACTCGATGCCGACCGGATCCTGGATCTCGTCGCCGATCGTCTTGAGGGCCTCGGTCGCCGGCAGGCCGGACCGGATGCCGCGCACGATCAGATCGAGGCCTTCGGGCAGCAGCAGCGTGAACTTCTTGACCCGGCCCGAGATCCGGCGCTGCAGGGCGAGGTTGGGCAGGCCGATGCCCGCGGCGACCCCGAGGCCGGCGTTGATCCAGAAGGAGAACCCGAGGGCGAGGGTCAGGCCGAGCGTGGTCAGGATGCCGACCCCGACGCAGATCAGCAGGAAGTCGCCCATCTTGAGCCGCCAGCCGCTGCGCTCGAGGCGCTGGCGCAGGATCCCGACGTTGGGCATCAGGCGCTTGATCAGCCGGTCGAGGCTGGCGATCGAGCTGCTGCTCTGGTTGCGGCGGACGCTCTCGACCGGCGCCTGGTCGCCGGCCACGGCAACCCGGCTGCCGCGCGGTCCCGCCTGCAGGCGCTCGAGCCGCCGGCGCATGCGGCGCTCGTCCCTCTGGAACAGATTCAACGACAGGATCGCGACCAGGCCGACGATCAGCAGGCTGACGCCGAAGACCGTCGCCGAGAGAAGATTGGGGTCGTGCGCGATCTGCCGGACCAGCGCGTTCATGTCATCATGGCCTGCTGGAGCGCGCGGTCGAGGCCGAAATAGGCGGCGCGCTTGGCAAAGTGCGGCCGCACCCCGCTCGACTTGAACTGCCCGATCAGGGTGCCGTCGCGGTTCTCGCCCTGAAAGTCGAAGGTGAACAGGTCCTGGGTGGTGATCACCTCGCCCTCCATGCCGATCACCTCGGTCACGTGGGTGACCCGGCGGACGCCATCGCGCATGCGCTGGATCTGGATGATCAGGTGGACCGCGCCGGTGATCTGGGTGCGCACGGCCTTGCTCGGCAGGTTGACGGTCGCCATGCCGATCATGTTCTCCATGCGGGTCAGCGCCTCGCGCGGATTGTTGGCGTGCAGCGTGCACATCGAGCCGTCGTGGCCGGTGTTCATGGCCTGCAACATGTCGAGGGCCTCGGGCCCGCGCACCTCGCCGCAGATGATCCGGTCGGGGCGCATGCGCAGCGCGTTCTTGACCAGATCGCGCATCGTGATCTCACCAGTGCCCTCGAGGTTGGGCGGCCGGGTCTCGAGGCGGACGACGTGCGGCTGCTGCAGCTGGAGCTCGGCCGCGTCCTCGATCGTGACGATGCGCTCGGCCGGGTCGATCAGATGCGACATGGCGTTGAGCATGGTCGTCTTGCCCGAGCCGGTGCCGCCCGAGATGATCACGTTGAGCCGGCAGGCGGCCGCGATCTTGAGCACCTTGCCCAGGTTCTCGGCCATGTTCCGCTGCCGGATCATGATGTCGAGGGTGATCGACTTCTTGGAGAACTTGCGGATCGAGATCGAGCAGCCGTCGATCGCGAGCGGCGGGGCGATGATGTTGACGCGCGAGCCGTCCGGCAGGCGGGCGTCCGCGATCGGGCAGGTCTCGTCGACCCGGCGGCCGACCTTGGTGACGATCCGCTGCGCGATGTTCATCACGTGGGCGTTGTCGCGGAAGCGGATGTCGGTCAGCTCGAGCTTGCCCTTGCGCTCGACGTAGACCTGCTGCGGGCCGTTGACCATGATGTCGTTGACCGCCTCGTCCGCGAGCAGAGGCTCGAGCGGGCCGAAGCCGACCATGTCGTCGACCAGGGTGACGGTGAGCTCCTGCTGCTCGCGCGAGGTCACCGAGAGCTTCTCTTCGGCGACGATCTCGCCGATCAGCTCGGCGATCTGGCGCTGCAGCTCGTCGCGCGACAGCTTGGAGGCGGCGCTCGCGTCGATCCGCTCGAGCAGCCCCATCTGGATCCGCCCGAACACCGCCTTGGCCGCGGCCGCGCGCTTCTCGTTGGCCGCCTGGTTGGGCACGGTGGCCGCCGGCGGCGTCCGCGGCGGCGCGGTCGGCGCCACCCGCGCCGCAGCCGGCGCCGGGGCGGCCGGGGCGGGCTGGCGCGCGGCCGGCCGCGCGCTCGAGGGCGCGCCCGACGGCCCGGGGGTTTCAGCCTGGTTGCGACGACCGAACATGACGGAGCCCTAGGTTTTCTTGAGCAGCTTCTGCCACACGCCGGACCGGGCCCCGCCGCTGCCGGCCGGGGCGCCGCACAGGCGCTCGGTGATCTGGCGCAGGCCGCCCGCCACCGCGCCCTTGCCCGCGGCCACCGGCTGGCCGAAGTTGGTCGCCGCGGCGACCGTCTTGGCGTCGAACGGCAGCACCAGGTCGAGCTTGCGGGCCACGCCCTTCTCGAACTCGGCGCGCGGCATCTCGCCCTGCCGGTGCTCGCCGGCCCGGTTGACCACCAGCGTGATGTTGCACGATGCGTTGGTGGTCGGCAGCATGCCGGTGATGCGCATCGTGTCGCGCATCCCGGCGAGCGACAGATCGGTGACCAGGACCATGTCGGTCGCGCTCTGCAGGACCTGCTGCGTGCACGGGCTGGGGGTCCGCGGGATATCGACCACGACGTAGTGGAACTTGTTGCGCAGCTCGGTCATGAGCAGCTCGACCGCGCCGTAGTCGAGCAGCAGGGTCTCGTCGGGGCTCTCCTCGGCGCTCAGCACGAACAGGCGCTCGGAGTGCTGGATCAGCACCCGGTCCATGAACAGGCCGTCGATCCGGTTCGGATTCTCGAGCGCCTCGCGCAGCCCATGGCTCGGCTCCAGGTCGAGCGACAGCGCGACGGTGCCGAACTGGAGGTCGAGGTCGACCAGGGCGACCCGGCGCCGGCGATCGTGGGCGATCAGCCAGGCGACGCTGGTCGCGACCGTGGTCGCGCCGACCCCGCCGCGGGTGCCCGCGACGGCGACCAGCTTGCCGAGCTTCTGATTACCCTTGACCACGCCGCTCTGCTCGGTCGCGGCCATGATCGCCTTCTGCAGCAGGGCCGGCGTCAGCGGCTTGACCAGATAGTCGGCGACGCCGTGCTGCAAAAGGTCCCGGAACAGGCCGCAGTCGTTGCGGCTGCCGACCGCGACCACGGTCACGCCCGGCTCGCAGACATCGGCCAGCGCATTGATGTCGGACAGCGGCAGATCGGAGTCGCTGACGTCGATCAGCAACAGCTTGGGTGAGCGATTCTCGCCGAGATGCTTGACCGCGTTCTTGACGGTGCCCTGACGGATCGAGGCATGCGGCATCATCATCTCGCCGATCACCTGGTCGACCACGGCGAAGGTGTCGGCGTCGGCGATGAAAGCGAGGAACTGGTCGCGCTGCTCGCCGGCGGCCTGTTCGGTGGTTGCGATCGCGGTCGCCATTACTGTCCGACCTTCTCTTTCTGGAGTTCGATCACCTTGCCGGTGCGGTAGCGCACGATGCCCTCGGCCTGGTGGACGCCGTCGGCGGGGCCGAGCGTGCGGCCGCGCACCAGATCCTTGGGCTCGGCCACCATCAGCCCGAGATTGCTCTCGGTCGCGCAACCGAAGTTGCTGTGCGGCAGATTGGCGAAGTCGGTACCGGTCTCGCGGCTCCAGTCGGGGCAGGCCGGCAGGGTGACCAGGTAGCGCTCGAGCACCAGCTCGACCCGGCGGTTCTGCCGCCAGGCGTCGGGCCCGGTGCCGGCGACCGCCGGGATCCGCTCGCCATAGGAGCTGGTGGTGACGGTCACGCTCTCGAAGCCGTGCTGGTGCAGAAAGGTGCTCACGGCCTGGGCACGACGCCCCGCCAGCTCGAGGTTGTAGAGGTCGCTCGCGCGCTCGTCGGCATGGCCTTCGAGCCGGATCGTGTCGCGGGTGTTGGGCTCGACGCTGGCCAGGAAGGTCAGCAGCCGGTCCTGCTCGAGCCCGCTGAGCTCAGCGCGATCGGTGTCGAAATAGACCGCATGCCGGTAGGCCGCGCGGTCGACCTCGAGGCGCTTGGGCGAGCTCGCCTCGAGCCAGCCGCGGTCGGCGTTGGTGCCGAGGTCAGCCGGCGCGCAGGCGGTCAGGCCGAGCCCGAGGACCGAGGCCCAGAGCCATGGGCACGACCGGTGCGGCTGGGCGCGGTCGGGGTGCTGCAAGGCAGCCGTCATCACCGTTCTCCTATTCCAGAGCGAAGCCGACCGGACCACTCAGGCGCTGTCCCTCGGGGCCGATGGGGCCGTCCCGACCGGGCTGCAAGGTTGCGCTGTGCAGCCGGCCTTCGAGGATGCGCTCGATGTCGCTCGGCGCCCGGTAGCCGTCGGTCGGCGACGCCATGGTCGGCGCATCGACCGGTCGCACGAGGTAGGGCGTAACCAGGATGACGAGCTCGGTCTCGTTGCTCTGGAACCGCTGCGAGCGGAACAGCGTGCCGAGCACCGGCAGGTCGCCAAGGCCGGGGAACTTGCTCAGCCGGTTCTGGATGTCGCTCGACATCAGGCCGCCGATCGCGAACGACTGCCCGCTGCCGAGCTCGACCGTGGTCTCGGCCCGCCGGGTGGCGAGGCCGGGGATGACCAGCCCGTTGACGGTGATCGAGCCCTTCTCGGACAGATCGCTCACCTCGGGGCGGACCTTGAGGCTGATCCGGTCGGCGGTCAGCACGGTCGGCGTGAACGCCAGGCTGATGCCGAAGTCCTTGAACTGGATGGTCAGGCCGTTGTTGCCGTTGTCGACCGGGATCGGGAACTCGCCGCCGGCGAGGAAGCTCGCGGTCTCGCCCGAGAGCGCCGTGAGATTGGGCTCGGCCAGAACGTTGACCAGGCCTTCCTCGGCCAGGGCGTCGATCGCGACGTTGACCGCGGCGTCGTTGTTGGTGAAGTTGCCGGACAGGGTGTTGGCGCCGCTGGGCTCGCGCAGGAAGGTGCCGGCGGCGTCGGCCACGGCGCGACCGTTGACGAAGCCGAAGGCAAAGTCGCCGGTCTGGAAAAGCGACTGCCAGTTGATGCCGAACTGCTTCAGCACGTCGCGTGAGACCTCGGCGACCCGGACCCGCAGATGGACCTGGGTCGGCGCGTCGATGGTCACGCGGTTGAGCAGCGTCTCCTTGTCGCCGAGGTAGCGCTCGGCGAGCTCGCGCAACTCCTGGGCCGCGAGCGGGCTGTCGACCTGGCCGCTGAGGACGATGCTGCCGTCGACCGTGGCGACCTCGACCCGGCTGGTCGGCAGGAGCTGCTGGATCGACTGGCGCAGCCCGGACAGATTGTGCTGGACGACCACGTGGGTGCGCAGCAGGACCTGGTCGTTCTCGTCGACCGCGTACAGGCTGGTCTCGCCGGCGCGCTTGCCGAAGAGATAGACGATGCTCGGCGACTGCGCCTGGACGTCGGCGATCTCGGGATCGGCGACGAACACCGTGGCCGCCGGGCGCGGCAGGCGGATCACCCGGCCCTTGTGCAGCTCGACGGTGAGCGTGCCTTCGGTCGCGACCGTCTCGGCGGCGCCCTGGCCGGCCGCCGGCGTCGCCAGCAGGCTGACCGCGAGGAGCAGGCCGAGATGGAGCAGCCGCCGCGCGGTGGCGCCCGGCAGGGTGGCCCCGCGCCCGCGGCAGATGTGCGCGAGAGTCATTGCTTTGCTCCCTGCTGGACCGTGACGTCTTCGGTGTTGCTGCCCCGCAGCACGAGCAGGCGCGACGACAGCCGGCCGGTCTGGAGGACGTGCGAGACGTCCTTGTCCCAGGTCATGCTGTCGGCCCTGGCCGCGATCGGGTGATCCGCCTCCTGATCGGCCGCCAGGCTGCGCAGGCTCAGCGACAGCTTGCCGAGCTCGGTCAACAGCGCCACCGATTCGGCCTGCTGCGGGGTGACCTCGAAGGTCGCGGTCTTGGCCTTCTCGTTGGCCTTGCCGGCCTCGGCCAGATCGCTGGTCGCCGCCCCCATGGCGATGATCCGGATGTCCTTGAGCACGGTCTCGCTGACCCGGCGCGTGCTGCCGTCGCCGGAGGTCAGCGTCTGGGTCAGGATCAGATCGATCCGGTCGCCCGGAAAGATCAGGCCGGCGTTGCTCGAGGTCGCGTTGATCGGCACCGACACCGCGCGCATCCCGGGATCGAGCACCGCGGCCAGGAAGCCGCGATCGCCGGGCTTGACCACGGCGCCGTCGGTGATCGGCTCGCCGGTGGCGATCGAGCTGCGGACCACGGCGCCGACCATCTCGGTGTCGGTCCGCTTGCCGCGCAGCACATAGGTGTCGGGCACGTCGTCGGTCGGCCAGCGCTGCCAGCGGAGGTGCTGCGGCTTGATGAACATGCCGGCGGCCAGATCGCTGTCGGCGACCAGCACCTCGTGGATATCCTGCTTGGCGGCCGGCGCGGCGACCGTGGTGGTCTCCCGGTGCGCGACCCAGCTGCGCGCGTACATCGCCGTGCCGCCGGCAGCGATCACGGCGATCAGCAAAACGATGATCCGACGCGGACCCATGGGGTGTGCCTCCTCAGGACTTCATCAGCGCGACGATGACCGCGACGCCGCCGGCGGCGATCGCGATCCCGTAGGGCAAGGTGGCGGGCGCAGACAGGGCCGCAGCGGCCGGCGCGCCGGGCTCCGGCTGGTCGGTCGCGGGCACCGGCGCGGCGCTGCGGCCGCCGCCGGCGGCCAGGCCGAAGCCGGCCAGATGGGCCTGGATCAGAGGGCTCCAGCGCCAGTACCAGAGGCTGGCGCAGCCGAC
>CAVTFM010000033.1:0-113044 GCA_963733965.1 uncultured Alphaproteobacteria bacterium | reverse complement strand
AAGCCATGGGTGGCAAAGGCAATCACTCGATAGTCGCTGAGATCGCCCTCGGTGCGGACCCTGGTCTCGGTCGCGTTCGCGCCGAGCCGGACCGCGGCCGACGGGTCTTTGGCACCGAACGCGGCAGCCACCGCCAGAAGCTCGTCCCTGGTCTCCGGCAGCGGCGCCAGGAGCGTGAAGGCCCGCGGATCGAACTCGATGCTCTGGCGCCAGAACAGCTGCGGGGTCGGGGCTCGCATCGCCATCCCGCGGGCTTCGGCGCCGCTTTTGTTTGCGTTGCGGACGCGGGCGGAAGACTGGGGCCGAGCAGCGGATCGCCGAAGCCCAGAAACGGCTGGGCGGCTGGCGACGACCCGGCGCGGCGACGGAGGCTCACGAAGGTGTCGGGCGATGGCACGGTCGAAAACGCCAGCGACTTGCCAACATAGTCGAGCTTCCGCAGTCCGGCGTGGTCGCGATTGCCGGGCGCCGTCTCGGGTTCGCTGCGGAGCAGGATCGTGAACGGCAGACTGCGCATCGCCCCGTCGGGAACGACGATCAAGTGCTTGACCGCAGCGAGTTCAAGCTCGAACGGCGCCAGCAAGCCCTGGTACAGGCGGTGAGCCCCGCGGACATCGAAGGTCGGCAGATCTCCGAAGGACTTCCCTGGCGGCACTTCCATGCCCGCACGCAGGGAGCGGACCGCCGCGTCCAGCTCATGCGCGCTCAATGAGGTGCGAGCGTAGCGCAAGCCATCCGGCCGGACCAGGAACAGAAAGGTCGCCTGCTCGCCGGTCACCTGCAGGAGCAGCGCCTCGTCGGGCCGGAGGGTACGCTCGACGCTCGCGCCGTCCACCGGCTTCGGGTTGGTCAGGTCCGCATAGTCCGGGAACCGGCTCCGGATCGCGTCGTCGGTGGTCCGGACCGTCGCGGTCAGCTGCTCGAGCGCGTCACGGAGCCGATGCTCGTCGTCGAGACCGAGCGTACCGCCGGCCATGCGGTCGAGCAGCAGCCGATCCAGGGCCCGCCACTGCTCGAGGGCGTGCTGGCGCCTGGTGACCAGATCGGCGAGCTCCCGCTGGTCGGGCCGCAGCTTGACCGTCGCCTCGGCGAGCGTGGCGGCGACCGACGTCAGATGCGGCAGCTGAGCCGCATTGAACATCTCCTCCAGAAGATCATCGCGACCCGATCGCGACCGCATCTGATCGCCGATCTCGAGCTGGCGTTCGATGACGTGGCGCGCGCTGACCACCTCGCCCTGAGCCGCGGCCGACAGGCTCTGCTCGGCCACGTCGAGCCGGTCGCGGACGATCGCCGTGGCCCGGTGGGCCGCCGTCAGCGCCTCCTCGCCCCGACCCTGCGCCAGCCGCAGCTGGGCCAGCGCCGAGAGCGCCTTGGCTAGGCCCCAGGGCGTCACCGCGCCGTCGCGCTCGCGGATCGCCATCGCGCGCAGGAGCGCCGCTTCCGCGTCGGCGAAGCGGCCCTTGGCGGTATAGATCTCGCCAAGCTCGATCAGTCGCCGGGGGCGCGGTCATAGGCCGCGAGCGCGGCGCGGGCTTCGGGTTCCGCCCGCGCGGGCTCGCCGCGCTCGGTCAGAATGGCCGCGAGCTCGACCCGGGTGGCGGCACCGGAGGGATCGCCGGTCCCGAAATCCGCGGTGAAGATCTCGAGCGCTCGCCGATAGAGCTGCTCGGCTTGGTCGTACTGGCCGAGGCCATGATAGACCAAGCCGAGGCTGTGGAGGTCGCGGCCAACGTCGGGATGATCCGGGCCGAGCGCCTCACGATCGAGTTGGAGCGCCTCCTTGGAGCGCGCTTCGGCCTCCACGAACTGGCCGCGCAGAAAACGCGACGCAGCTGCAGCAACAGCTGGCGGACGCGCACGTGGACAGCTTGCGGGAGCTCAAACAACTGCAAAGCGCCGAAATCATGCGGCTCCTCGGTGTGCTCGGCGTCGCCGAGGTGAAATTGCGGGGGCAGGCGCAAACCATCCGTGACCTTGGCTCAGACGTCGCGACGGGGGCTCAGATGACACGGCTGGGCCAATTCCGCTCGGAATTCTTCAGCCAACTGCATGCCGCTCTGGAGCAACGCAAGGACATCCAGATCGTGGGCGATCGCTTCGTGCTGCCCGCTGAGATCCCGTTCGAATCCGGCTCGGCTGAACTCGGACCGAGTGGCAAGGCCGAGCTGCACAAGGTTGCGCAAGCGCTCAGGGATATCGGGTCCAGGATTCCGCGCGAGGTCGACTGGGTCTTGCGGATCGACGGCTATACCGACAGGTTGCCGATCAAAACCGCTCAGTTCGATTCCAACTGGGATCTCGCGGCGGCCCGTGCGATTGCGGTCGTCAAATTCCTTCTTGCCGAGGGTATCGATCCACGGTGGCTCTCGACCAATGCGCTCGGCGAGTACCACCCGCTTGACAGTACCGACAACCCGGCGGCGTATCGCCGTAACCGTCGGATCGAACTCAAGCTGACGCAGCCATAGCTCCTCGCCGGAGCGCGACCAGCAGGGCGGACGACGACGCCACGCCGGCCAAAGGCAAGGTGGAACAGGGCGGGCTGCTGCCGAGCGGTCCCGGTTGACTGGGCCGATCGCTCGACCGTCGGCGCCACGCCTCAGCCTTGAGCGTCTCCAGGGTCGGACAGTCGCGAGAATCGAATGCCCTGCCGATCACGTCCCGGATGACCGCATGACGGACCTGGTCGAGGTCAGCCGGTTCGGCGCCCTTGCCGATGCCGAGCAGCGAGCGCTCGTGCTCGCTGCGGTCGGGATTCAGTCCCACCTGATCGCGGACGCGGGCTTTGTCAGGCTTTGCGTCGCCCTGCCCGAGGCTGTGCGCGCGCGCCACGAGCTCGCGTCCTTCGAGCGCGAGAATACGCCGGAGCGGCGGCCACGGTTCCCGACACGAGCCGCCCTGCGCCGGGCCGAAGGCGCGCTCATTTACACTGCCATCCTGCTCTTCTTCTTCGCCGCTCAGCGCCGGCACTTTCTGTCGATCGACTGGTTGGCCGCGGGTGCCGCGAACGCCGGCCGCATTCGCGACGGCGAGTGGTGGCGAACCATCACCGCGCTCGCTCTGCATGCCGATCTCGGTCACCTGATGGGCAATCTGGCCTTCGGCGTGGTCATCAGCCTGCTCGTGGCAGAGGTCCTTGGCTCCGGTCTCGCCTGGCTCGCAGTCCTCCTGGCGGGAGCCTTCGGGAACGCGCTCGACGCGCTGGTTCACCCCGCCGACCACACCGCAATCGGCGCCTCGACCGCGCTGTTCGGGGCGCTCGGCATCCTCTCGGGCTACGCGCGGCGGTCCCGGATCGTCCCGTGGCGGGGCGGGCTGCGCCGCTGGGCGCCAATCGGCGCCGGGATCATGCTGCTCGCCTTTCTCGGCTTTGGCGACGAGCATACCGCTGTCGGGGCGCATGTCGCAGGCTTCGCGGTCGGCGTGGTGATCGGGATCATCCTCGCCCATGCCGCCGGCCGGGTGCCACAGGGCGCGCGCGCCCAGCGCATCTATGGCGTGCTGGCGGGCGGCCTGTTCGCGCTCGCCTGGCTGCTCGCCCCGTAGGCAGAGCCGGGGCCCCGAGATCGGCCACGGTCGCCGGCGGCGCTCCGGCACAGCACCTACGTCCTGCGCGATCGGTTCGCCTTCGGCACCGAGCTGAGCCGGCTCGGCTGAGACTGTCCCCGTCGTCCCTGGAAATGGGCGCGCCGGCACGCCGACGAGCAGTATCTGGCGTCGGGCCGCTCAGTGGAGAAATTGCGGTTGCATTCGACGCAGATCCGCTTGAACGAAGCTTTGGTGTGCATGGTCTTGCCACCTTTCCGGATCTGAACCTACCACCCAGGGAGGGCCGGCGAAAGGCGCCGGCGCCGAGCAGGAGATCGATCGTTCGTAAGTGGGTCGCCTCTGTCCACTCCTTGTTGCTTTGGTCTCGATCTCGTGCTACCGCCGCGATGAAGGTCAATTACGGGAGGGCGTCGTGCTTCTCGCAGACTTGATCGAAGGCGTCGCGAGCGACACCGGGCAGCCGAAGACCGTAGTCGAGGCTATCGTGCGCGGCGTGCTCGCCCGGATCGAGGGGACCGTCGGCAAGGGCGAGACGGTGAACCTGGTCGGCTTCGGCCGGTTCGAGGTTTATGAACGCAGCGCCCGGCGCGGCCGCAACCTGCGCACCGGCGAAACCTTGAAGATCCCGGCAACTACGACGGTACGCTTCAAGATCGGCAAGCACCTCCGGGAGGCCGCCGCCGGATCGAAGCGCAAACGCGGTGGCAAGGGTGCGAAGTAGGTATCGGAGACGATAGCAAGTCGTCCCGAAGGCCGACCGGCCAGCTGGTCAAGGCACTTCGTGCACTTGCTGGCGGTGGCGGCTGTCGAATGAACGCATCCGATGCCGGTTGGCCGAGTTCCCCGGCTGGCAACCCGGCGCCGCCGTTGCCCGGGCGGCCCCGCGCGGCTGCACGCGCGCTCCTCGGTGCTCGAGATGCGCACATTGTGGTGAATGTTCTCTAGAGAACTCCTGGAGCTGTTGCGGCGGTCTCCGAGCGCTCCAGCAGCAGGCTGGGCGGCGCGCGGCGAGCAGGACGGTCTCCGATCCGGCCTCGAACAAGGTCGAACGTCGTGGCCTGCGGCCAATCCGGTCCGGGCGGACGCCCAAAGAGCGCCGGCTCGGCTGGCGGGCATGTCCGGAAACCGCAAGTGGTGCTATCGGCAGCGAGACAAACCAGCTATCTTGAAAGGCGTATAAGTCGCCGTACGTTCTCCTGAGAGGTGCTGTTTCTCCAGCCCAAGAGCGCGCAGGCCGGAGTTTCGCGGAGGGAACGGGATGCCGTCGTCTCTTTCCTCGAGACCGACCGGGCGCCAACCGCTGGTCGCGCGCTGCACAAGGACCTGCGCCCTTCTCGTTCTCCTGCTGCTACCATTCACCCTGCCGGCGCTCGCGCAGGAGTGGGTATATACGGTGCGTCCGGGGGACAGCCTGCAGGCGCTCGCCGAGCGCTATCTGAGCGATTCTGGCGACCTGCCGAGACTGCAGGCGCTCAACCATGTCCCCGACCCGACGCAGCTCCAGCCCGGCACCCAGCTCAGGATTCCCGTCGCGTGGCTCAAGGTGCAGCCAGCGCCGGTCGAGATCGTGCACGTGAGCAATGACGCAAGCGTGGTCCGAGCGGGCAGGAGCAGCAGCGAACCGCTCGCGGTCGGCATGCGACTGGGCGCCGGGGATCACGTCCATACCGGAGCCGACAGCAGCGCTTCCCTGCGCTTCGCCGACGGCGCCCGCCTGGTCATGCAGGCCGAGAGTGATCTCGTGCTCGATCGCATCAGCAGTTACGGCGGGACGATCATCGTGGACAGCTGGGTGCGCCTGCAGGACGGCCGGGTCGACGTCCGCGCCGCGGGCGGGGGCTCGAGGTTCCAGATCACGACCCCGGCCGGGGTCTCCTCCGTTCGCGGCACCGAGTTCCGCATCGGCATGGCCGAGCCCGAGGGCGTCATGCGCACCGAGGTCGTCGACGGCGTGGTCGCGGTCGAGGCGCAGGATCGCAGCCGGCGCATCACCGCCGGCTTGGGAGCGCTGACCCCGGTCGGGCAGCCGCCGGAGCCGCCGGTGCGCCTGCTGCCGCCGCCGGACATCAGGGCGATCCCGACCTATCTCGACCACGTGCCGATCGCGTTCTCGATCCCGCCGCTACCAGGCGCGGTCGCCTATCGCCTCCAGATCGCGCCGGACGCGAGCTTCGATGCGCTGCTGTTCGACGTCGTCGTGCCGATCCCCGATTTTCATGGGCCGGCGGCTCCGGACGGCAATTACACCTGGCGGGTGCGGGGGATCGACGGGCGCGGCCTCGAGGGGCTCGACGCGAGCAAGAATTTGACCCTCAACGCCCGCCCCGGCGCGCCGCAGAAGCTTGCGCCGGATGACGGAACAGCCACTCCGGACCGCCGCCCCACCTTCCACTGGGAACCGGCCGGGGAGGCCAGGGCGCAGCACTTCCAGCTCGCCGACAATCCCGGGTTCGACCATCCCCTGATCGATGTACCGAGGCAGCCTGGCGCTTCGCTCAGGCCCGAGACCGAGCTGGCGCCCGGCCATTATTTCTGGCGCGTCGCGAGCGTCGATCCGACCGGCGACGAGGGACCGTTCAGCCCGCCGCATCGGCTCGAGGTCGAGTTGTCGTCGCTCCTCCGCTACCTGCCCTTCGCGATCGTGCCGGCGGTTGTCCTGCTGGTCCTGCTGCTATGATCCTCGGGAGGCTTCGCGGCCATCTCGGCGAGATCGGCTCGGCTCTGACCGTGATCGTCTGCACGTCGGTCCTCGCCTCCAGCGACCTGCTCTGGCGCGTCGATCGCATGATCTACGACATCTATCTCCAGTCGTGGTCGCGGGCGCCACCCGATGACATCGTGATCGTCGCGATCGACCAGGCGAGTCTGGCCGAGATCGGGCGCTGGCCCTGGCCGCGGCGGGTGCACGCCGAGCTGGTCGAGCGGCTGGCCGCTGCGGGTACGCGGGCGGTCGCTTTGGATATCGCCTTCACCGAGCCCGCGCGTACGGACCCCGCGGGCGACGCCGCTCTTGCGCGGGCGATCGCGCACCACGGCAGGGTCGTGCTGCCGGTCCTGCCGGCCGAGCTCGGCCCGGGCGGCCAGCTGATCGAAGTCCTGCCCCTTCCAGACCTGGCGCAGGCCGCTGCGGCTCTCGGTCATGTCGAGGTGGTACCCGACGCCGATGGGATCGTACGCCGCCACTATCTGCGCGCGGGGCTTGGCTCGCCCTACTGGCCGTCGCTGGCCCTGGCGATGGTGAAGCTCGCGCTGCCCGAGGTCGCGGCCCGCGCCCTGACCCCTGACGACCCTGACGGGGCGGCCTCATCCTCGCCCTACGTTTGGACCCGCGACCACGAGATGCTCGTGCCGTTCGCCGGCCAGTCCGGGACGTACCGCCGGCTCTCGGCCGCCAAGGTGTTGGCGGATGCCACCTCGCTCGACGCGCTCCGCGGCCGCTTCGTGCTGGTGGGCCCGACCGTGTCTGGCCTGAGCTATGCCTTCGCGACCCCGGTCGGCGCGCCCATGTCCGGCGTGGAATACCACGCCAACGTCCTGGACGCGCTGTTGCACGGCGTGGCGCTGCGCGACCTCGGGCTCGGCGGCCGCCTCCTTCTGAGCGCGCTGCTCGCGACCGCCGCCTGCGCGGTCTGCATTCTGCTGTCGCCGCGATGGTCGCTGCCGGCGGTCCTCCTGATCGGGCTCGGCGGGCTGGTCGGCAGCTTCCTTTTGCTCCGCTATCTTCGCCTCTGGTTTGCGCCGGCGCCGGCGTTGGTCGGGGTAGCGCTCACCTATCCGCTTTGGAGCTGGCGGCAGCTGTGGCAGACCGCCCGCTACCTCGAGCAGGACCTGCAGCTCTTGACGCGTGAGCTGGCGATCGAAGCGGATCCGGCCAAATCGACCCTGGAGAGCGCTGTGGAGTTCGTGAGCGGCGTGCTCCCGGTAACCGGGGGTACGCTGCGCGATCCAGCCGGCCGCGCCCGCGCGGTCTGGGGCAGCCCGCCACAGCCGCCTGGCGAGGGCGACGAGGCGGCGTCCACAGGGGCCGCCATCTGGCTCACCGTCGCGCGTCCGAATGGCCTCTGGCGGGCGGGCTTTCGTTGGCGGCGGACGCAGCCGGCGGGGGCCGGCGAGCGCAATCTGCTCGGCGCCTTCGCCCAGCGCCTGATCGAGCTGGTGTCGGGGGCGGGGCGCAATGCGGGTGGCTTTGGGTGGTACCGACGGCACGCCCTGCAGATCCATGCGACCACGGCGCGGCTGCACTCGCTGCGCCAGTTCATCGTCGACAGCCTCGCCCAGATGGCCGAGGGCGTTCTGGTCGTTGATTGCCTGGGCGGCACCCTGTTCGCCAACCGGCGAGCGGCCATCTATCTTGGCCAAGCCGGCCGGGCCGAGCTGGAGCGGCGCCCGCTGCCCCGTCTGCTGGCGGCCCTGGCGCTCACCGACGGCAGCTCCTGGCCGGACGCGCTGCGCGCCGTCCTGGTCGAGAAGGCGACCGTGCAGCTCGCCGCCCGCAGCCCGGACGGACGTGATCTGCTCGTGCAGATGGCGCCCTTCGGGCAGGAGCTCGATATCGCCGCCGGGATCATCATCAACCTGGCCGATATCACGGACCTTCAGACCGAGGACCGGCTGCGTACCGGCCGGCTGCTGTTCGAGGCCCAGCAGCGCGCGCTCGTAACCTTGCATTCGATCGCCGACGCCGTGATCTCGGTGGATGCCGGTGGCGTGGTCGAGTACCTCAACCCGGCGGCCGAGCAGCTGACCGGCTGGCCACTTTGCGAGGCGCAGGGAAGGCCGCTCGAGGAGGTCTTCCGTCCCCTGCACGAGGGCAGCCGCAAGCCCGTCCGCCTGCCGAGCGCAGCCGAACTCGAGAGCGGCATCCCGGCCCGGTTCGCGGCGCCCTGCGTCCTGATCGGCCGCTGGGGCGAGGAAGCCATCGTCCGCACCTCGGTGGCGCTGATCTACACCCAGGACCGCGAGGTCGCCGGCATGGTGCTGGCCATCAGCGACATCACCGAGGCGCGCCGCCTCGCCGCGCGCATGGCTTATCAGGCGACCCACGACACGCTCACCGGAGTGCCGAACCGGGCCCTGTTCGAGGATCGACTGGGTCAGGCGATCGCCCGCGCGCACAGGACGGGCGAACGCCTGGCGGTCCTGTTCATCGATCTCGATCGCTTCAAGACGATCAATGACGGGTTCGGTCACAGCGCGGGCGACCAGCTCCTGATCCTGGTGGCGGAACGGTTGACGGCATGCCTTCGCCAGACGGATACGCTCGCGCGGTTCGGCGGCGACGAATTCGTCGCCGTGGCCGAACGGGTCAATCAGGAGCGCGATGTCGATCGCGTCGTCCGGAAGCTGCTCGAGGCGTTCGCCCACCCGTTCACGGTCGAGGACGACGAGGTGTTCGTCAGCGCCACCATCGGCGTGGCCGTGTTGCCGCAGGACGGAAGCACCGTCGAGACCTTGCTGAAGAGCGCCGATCAGGCGATGTACCGGGCCAAGCAGGTCGCCCGTGGCAGCGTACAGTATTTCGCCGGATCATCCAGGGCCCGGCCACTCGACCGGATCCTGATGGACACGAGCCTGAGGCAGGCCCTCGAGCGGCGTGAATTCGAGCTGTTCTACCAACCTCAGATCGACATCAAGGACGGACGGATCGTCGGGGTCGAGGCGCTGCTGCGCTGGCGCTCGAAGCAGCGCGGCCTGCTGACCGCCGCCACCTTCATCGCGGAGGCTGAGGAGACCGGCCTCATCACGACCATCGATGAGTGGGTTCTGCGCACCGCCTGCGAGCAGGCGCGCGCCTGGCAAAATGATGGCCTGGAGTTGCAAGTCGCGATCAACCTGTCGCCCCGGCAGTTCCTGCGACCGGACATCAGCACGCTGGTCCGGGACACCTTGGACCGGCGTCGGGTGCCGCCCGAGATCCTGGTCCTCGAGATCACCGAAAGCGTTCTCGTCCACGATCTGCCGCGCGCGATCGCCAATATGAAAGCGCTCAAGTTGCTCGGGGTCGGGCTGGCGATCGACGACTTCGGGAAGGGCTTTTGGTCTTTGAATTATTTGAAGCACTTCCCGGTCGACCAGATCAAGATCGATCGATCGTTCGTCTGCGAGATCGACGTCGATGCACACGACAACGCGATCGTGACCGCAGCCATCAGCCTGGCCCATGGCTTGAGGTTGAAGGCGCTGGCCGAGGGCGTCGAGACCTGGGCGCAGCTCGACGTGATCCGCGCCTGTGGGTGCGACCAGTTCCAGGGCTTTCTGTTCAGTGAGGCCCGCCCGGCGGGCGACGTGGGCGCCATGGCAAGGACCGGTAAGGCCAGCGGGGCGCGGCCATGACCGGCCGCCGCGCAGACCGACCCCCAAAAAGAAGCATCCCATGGCCATGGCGGGATCGTTGCGGTCCGACCTGCAAACCCTCTTGACATGGGTTTAGTTTAGTTCAATAAGTTCACTAAACCGACGCCCGCTCCGGCACGGCGGCGTCGGGGAGGCCGCACCGCAAGCGGTGCAAGATGGGAGCACATCGATGATCCGATCGAAACTCGCCCTGATCGTGGCGGCTTCGGCACTGACGCTCGGAGTCGTCACGGCGGCGCAGGCGCAGGACAAGCAGCTCACGCTGTGCTGGGCGGCCTGGGACCCGGCCAACGCACTCGCCGAGCTGTCCAAGGACTTCACCGCCGAGACCGGCATCCAGATGAAGTTCGAGTTCGTGCCCTGGACCAACTTCGCCGACCGCTTCATCAACGAGCTAAACTCTCACGGTAAACTCTGCGATCTGCTGATCGGCGACAGCCAGTGGATCGGCGGCGGCGCGACCTACGGTCACTACATCAAGCTCAACGACTTCTTCGCCGCCAACAACATCTCGATGGACGACTTCCTGCCGGCGACGGTCTACGCCTATTCGACTTGGCCGAAGGGCACTCCCAATTACTGGGCCCTGCCGGCGATGGGCGACGCGCTCGGCTGGGTCTACCGCAAGGACTGGTTCGCGCGGCCCGAGATCCGCGAAGCCTTCAAGGCCCAGTACGGCCGCGAGCTCGACGTGCCCAAGAACTGGGACCAGCTGATGGAGATCGGCAAGTTCTTCCAGGGCCGCCAGATCGACGGCAAGACCGTGTATGGTGCTGCGATCTACACCGAGCGCGGCTCCGAGGGCATCACCATGGGCGTGACCGCCGCCCTCTATACCTGGGGCTTCCAGTACGACGACCCCAAGAACCCCTATCACATGGACGGCTTCGTCAACAGCCCGGACGCGGTCAAGGCGCTCGAGTTCTACAAGGCGCTGTTCAAATGCTGCACCCCTCCCGGGCACACCGACGCCTACATGACCGCCAATCTCGACGCTTACAAATCGGGTCAGGTGGCGATGCAGATGAACTGGTTCGCCTTCTTCCCGGGCATCCTGAAAGATGCCGACGTGGGCGGCGAGAAGTCCGGCTTCTTCGTCAATCCGCCGGAGAAGGTTGAGGCTTCGGTGCTGGGCGGCCAGGGCATCTCGGTCGTCGCCTATTCCGACAAGAAGGACATGGCGCTCGAGTACATCAAGTGGTTCGCGCAGCCCGCGGTTCAGAAGAAGTGGTGGTCGCTCGGCGGCTATTCCTGCCACAAGGCGGTGCTCGAGGACCCCAACTTCCCGAACACGGCGCCGTTCGCCGCCGACTTCCTGAAGGCGATGAGCAACGTCAAGGACTTCTGGCAGGAGCCGACCTACGCCGAGCTGCTGCAGGCGATGCAAAAGCGCGTCCACGACTACGTGGTCGCCGATCAAGGCACCGCCCAGGAGGCCCTCGACAAGCTGATCGGGGACTGGACGCAAGTGTTCGAGGACGACGGCAAGTACTGACGCCTTCATGTCGCACGACGGGGCCAGCCGGGAGCACGCCCGGCTGGCCGCCGCCGGCCCCGAGCCTGGTCGAGCCGCGATGACCGAGACCTCCGCTACCGCTTCCCTGACCCGCCGCGTGGACGTGCCGGCGGCCGGCGCCATCGTCCGGCCGGTGCGCGGGCTCTCGGACCGCCTGATCGCCTGGTGGTTCATCGCCCCGACCATCCTGCTGCTCCTTGCGATCAACATCTTTCCCCTGCTCTGGACGATCTATCTCAGCTTCACCGACTATCGGGCCAATCAGCCGGGCCGCGAGGTCAAGTGGATCGGCATCCGGAACTTCGAGCGCCTGCTTCAGAGCGATGACATCTGGGGCTACCTGCAGGTTACCGCCCATTTCGTCTGCTGGTCGATCTTCCTCCAGGTGCTGCTCGGCCTCGGCCTCGCCCTGCTGGTCAATCGACAGTTCAAGAGCCACGGATTCTGGACCACCCTGATCCTGTTGCCGATGATGCTGTCGCCGGCGGTGGTCGGGGTGTTCTGGCGCTACCTGTTCCAGCCGCAGGCCGGGATCTTCAATTACATCGTCAATTTCTTCATCGGCGCCGGCGACTTCACCATGATCGGCGACGTGCGCCTGTCGCCCTGGGCAATCGTGCTGGTCGACACCTGGATGTGGACGCCGTATGTGATGCTGATCTGTCTCGCGGGCCTGCGCTCGATCCCGGACTACATCTACGAGGCCGCCGAGGTCGATCGCGCCTCGCCGTGGCGGCAGTTCTGGAGCATCACGCTCCCGATGGTGCTGCCGTTCCTGATGCTGGCCGTGCTGTTCCGCGCGATCGAGAACTTCAAGATGTTCGACATGGTGGTCGAGCTGACCTCGGGCGGCCCGGGGTCGATCACCGAGCTCGCCTCGATCAACCTGAAGCGCGAGGCGTTCGAGAACTGGCGCACCGGCTACTCATCGGCGTTCGCGATCATCCTGTTCGTCACCGTGTTCGGCGCCGCCAACATCTACGTCAAGGCGCTCAACCGGGTGAAGCAGCGATGAGCGCTTCCGCCGATGCCGCCCGCTCGGTGATCGCGCCCTCGGCGCGCTCGCGCCGGGTCGCGGCCGCCCTGGTGATCGCCTACGCGCTGGTCGCGACCATCCCGCTGGTCTGGATCTTCTTCACGGGCTTCAAGACGCCCTCGGAGGCGATCGCCTATCCGCCCAAGGTGATCTTCGAGCCCTCGCTCGAGGGCTACGTCAACCTGTTCACCGACCGCACCCGCCAGACGCCCGAGTACATGGCGAGCCTGCCGCCGCCGGCGACCTGGTATGACAAGCTCGTGCGCTCGCGCAATATGGTGATCACCGGGCCGTCGCGCTTCGCAGGCCGCTACCTCAACTCGCTGATCATCGGCTTCGGCTCGACCTTCCTTGCGGTCTTCCTCGGCACGCTCTCGGCCTACGCGTTCTCGCGCTTCAAGGTGCCGCTCAAGGACGACCTCCTGTTCTTCATCCTGTCGACCCGGATGATGCCGCCGGTCGCGGTCGCGATCCCGATCTATCTGATGTACCGGGCGCTCGGGCTGTCCGACACCCACCTCGGCATGATCATCCTCTACACCGCGGTCAACCTCAGCCTGTCGGTCTGGCTGCTCAAGGGCTTCATCGACGAGATCCCGCGCGAGTACGAGGAAGCCGCGATGACCGACGGCTACACGCGCTTCCAGGCGTTCAGGAAGGTAGTCCTGCCGCAGGCGACCACCGGCATCGCCGCGACCGCGATCTTCTGCCTGATCTTCAGCTGGAACGAGTACGCGTTTGCCCTGCTGCTGACCAGCGGCCAGGCGCAGACCGCACCGCCGTTCATCCCGATCATCATCGGCGAGGGCGGTCTCGACTGGCCGGCGGTGGCCGCGGGCACCACCTTGTTCCTGCTGCCGGTCGTGATCTTCACCGTGCTGCTGCGACAGCATCTGCTGCGCGGCATCACCTTCGGGGCGGTCCGCAAATGAGCCGCGGGCTCCGCCGCCTGTTCCGCCGCGGCCCCTGGGAGAACGCCGCGATGCTGCTGATCGGTGCTGGCGTGGTGATGCTCATGCAGCCGCTCTCGATGGCGCTCTTCAGCCACTCCTTTGCGGTCATCCTCACCGGCACGATCGGCTTCGTGATCGTCAGCCACTTCCCGGAGGACTGATGGCCGAGATCCGCCTCGAGCAGGTGGCCAAACGCTTCGACGACTTCGTCGCCGTGCAGGGCAGCAGCTTCGTGATCGAGCATGGCGCGTTCTTCGTGCTGCTCGGCCCCTCGGGCTGCGGCAAGACCACGACCTTGCGCATGATCGCGGGCCTCGAGCTGCCGAGCGCCGGCCGCATCCTCCTGGACGGCGAGGATGTGACGCTGAAGCGCGCCGCGCAGCGCGACATCGCCTTCGTGTTCCAGCTGTTCGCGCTCTACCCGCACATGAACGTGCGCCGGAACCTCGCTTTCCCGCTCAAGGCCGAGGGCCGGGGTCGTGCCGAGATCCGCGAGCGGGTCGCCGAGGTCGCAAGGCTGCTGCGCATCGAGGACATCCTCAATTCGCCGGTCTCGGAACTCGCGGGCGGTGACCGGCAGCGGGTCGCGCTCGGCCGCGCGATCATCCGCCGGCCCAAGGCCTTCCTCATGGACGAGCCGCTCGGCGCCCTCGACGCGGCGCTGCGCGAAGTGATGTGCGAGGAATTGCGCCGGCTGCACGACCGGATCGGTGCGACCACGGTCTACGTCACCCACGATCAGGTCGAGGCCATGGCCATGGCCGACCGGATCGCGGTCATGAACCATGGCGAGGTCCTGCAGCTGGCGGCGCCGTCGGAGATCTACGCCCGGCCACAGAGCCGGTTCGTCGCAGGCTTCATCGGCAGCCCGGCGATGAACTTCCTGCCTGCGGTGGGGCCGCTGGCTGCCGGGGCGACCGCGCTCCGGGTCAACGGCTCCGAGATCCCCGTGCCACGGCTGCACGAGCCGCTCGGTCACGACCAGGCGATCCTCGGGGTCCGGCCGGAGCACATCACGATCGCCGATGACGCGGGGCTGCGCGGGCGCGTGTTCGGCGTCGAGTACATGGGTGCCCGCCAGCTGATCACGGTCGACACCAGCGCCGGCCGGCTCAAGATCCGTGCCCCGAACACGGTGCGTGCGCGCTTCGGCGAGACCATCGGCCTCAATTTCCGGACTGAGGCGCTGGTCGTGTTCGACGGCCGCACGGAACGCGCCCTGATGAGCGATTTGTTCGACGGGCCCGCCCCTCACAACGAGGCCGCCCATGGCTGAGGTCGTCCTGTCCGCGGTGACCAAGCGCTTCGGGCGGATCACCGCCGTCCAGGGCCTCAGCCTCGAGGTCAAGGACGGCGAGTTCGTGGTCCTGCTCGGGCCGACCGGCGCCGGCAAGACCACGACCCTTCGCCTGATCGCCGGGCTCGAGGAGCCCGAGCAGGGGCAGATCGCGATCGGCGGCGTCGATGTCACCAGAGCCCCGCCCGCCGCCCGCGACACCGCCCTGGTCTTTCAGCAGTACTCGCTCTATCCGCACTACAGCGTCTACGACAACCTCGCCTTTCCCCTGCGCGCGCCCGCCCGGCGCTGGCCGGAGGACCAGATCCGCGACCGGGTCGAGAAGATCGCGCGCCTGCTGCGGATCGAGGCCAAGCTCGCGAACCGCGCGACGCGGCTTTCGGGGGGCGAGATGCAGCGGGTGGCGATCGGGCGCGCGCTGGTGCGTCAACCCGCCCTCTATCTGATGGATGAGCCGCTGTCCTCGCTGGATGCCAAGCTGCGCGAGGACCTGCGGATCGAGCTCAAGCGCATCCAGGTCGACCTCGGCGCGACGATCGTCTATGTCACCCACGACCAGATCGAGGCCATGACGCTTGCCGACCGGATCGGCGTGCTCGACCACGGCCGGCTGGTCCAGATCGGCGCCCCCAGGGAGATCTACCAGGCGCCCGCCAACCTCGAGGTGGCGCGCCGGCTCGGCTCACCGCCGATCAACCTCCTGCCGGTCGACGCCTTCGGCCCGATCGCCGCGCCGGCCGCGGCAACCACCATCGGCATCCGGCCCGAAGATGTCCTGATCGGCCGCGGCGGGCGGCCGGCGACCGTGCGCCAGGTCGAGCACCTCGGCGCCGAGACCGTCGTGCTGCTCGAGGTCGCGAGCCAACAGATGCACGCGCTCGCGAGCCCGGGACTCGATGTCCGCCCCGGCCAGACGACGACGGTCGATCCGGCGCTCGAGATCGCTCTGTTCTTCGGCGCCGATGGCCGCCTGCTGCCGGCATCCGCGCCGGCACCGGCGGTGAGGGAGAGGGTCCATGGCGGCTGACCTGGTCGGCCGGCTGATCGACGCCGCGGTCGCCGCGATCCGCGCGGATGCCGAGCGGCTGACCGCGCTCGATCAGGCGATCGGCGACGGCGATCACGGCCTCAACATGCGCCGCGGCTTCGATGCGATCGCGGCGGCGCGTGAGGAGCTGGTCGCCTTGCCGCTCGGTCAGGCGCTGCAGAAGGCGGGCATGGCGCTGGTGATGAAGGTCGGCGGCGCGTCCGGCCCGCTCTACGGCAGCCTGCTCATGTCGATGGGCAAGGCGGCCGCCGAGCCGCCAGGCGACGGTGCGGGCATGGCCGGCCCGCTGGCTGAGGGCATCGCGGCGGTCAGGAAGCGGGGCCGCTCGGACGTCGGCCAGAAGACCATGCTCGACGTGCTGGTGCCGGCGCTGCGGGCGCTCGAGCAGGGAACAGCCGACGGGCTGGCGCCGCCAGAGCTGATCGAGCGGGTGCGGACCGCGGCCGAGGCGGCCCTCGCCGCAACCGGGCCGATGCAGGCGACCGCGGGCCGCGCCTCTTATCTCGGCGCGCGCTCGATCGGCCACCTCGACCCGGGCGCCGCCTCGAGCGCGCTGCTGATCGGGGCTGTGTGCGACGTGCTGGCGAGCGAGCCCTGAGCCATGGCCGATCGGGTCGCGATCGTGATCGTCTCGCATTCGCCCAAGGTCGCCGAGGGGGCGGCCGACATGGTGCGCGAGATGGTCGGCCTCGAGGTCAAGGTCGCCCATTGCGGCGGCAATCCCGAGGGCGGCCTCGGCACCGACGTCGCCAGGATCAAGGCCGCGATCGAGCAGGTCTATAACCCGGCGGGCGTGGCCATGCTGGTCGATCTCGGCGGCGCCGAGACCAACAGCGAGATGGCGATCGAGCTTTTGCCCGCGGACTGGCAGGAGCGGATCGTGATCTGCAACGCGCCGATCGTCGAGGGCGCGGTCATGGCCGCAACCGAAGCCGCGGGCGGCAGCCCGCTCGCGGAGGTGCGGGCGACCGCCGAGGAGCTGGCACCTTGAGGAGCGGACATGGACATCGCTAGCCCGATCGGGCCGGAGGTGGCGCGCGCCAGCGGCGGGGCGGTCGTGCGCGACCCGACCGGTCTGCACGCCCGCCCGGCCGTCAAGCTCACCAAGCTCGCCAAGCAGTTCGAGGCGGCGGTCCGGGTCCGGGCCGGCGGCAGCGGCGACTGGGTCAATGCCAAGTCGCCCAACCGGGTCATGAAGCTCAAGGCTCGCCACGGCGAGACCGTCTCGTTCGAGGCCGAAGGTGCCGATGCCGCCGACGCGGTGAGCGCGCTGGTCGCGTTGGTCGAGCGCAATTTCGATGGGTGAGACGCAGTCGATCATCCTCGAGGGCATTTCGGCATCGCGCGGGGTCGCGGTCGGCCGCATCGCGCTCTGGCGTGGCGAGCGCGACTTGCGCCGGGTCGCGGGGACGCCGGCCGAGGAGCGCGCCGCCCTCCAGGCGGCGATGGCCGAAGCGGCGGCGCAGCTCGAGGCGCTCGGCGCCAGCGCCGACCGGATGGCGGCCGGCATCCTCGAGTTCCAGATCGCCCTCCTCGAAGACGACGACCTGACCCAGCCGATCTTCGCCCGGATCGCCGCCGGCGAGCCCGCGGATCAGGCCTGGAGTGCTGTCCTCGAGCGCGAGATCGCCGACTACATGGCCGGCGAGGACGAGACCTTCACCGCCCGGGCAGGCGACCTCGCCGATCTGCGCGAGCGGGTGCTCAGGGCGATGGCGCCGGGCACGCCCGGACCAGCCGGCAACGGTGCCGAGCGCGCGATCCTGGTCGCCCCGGACCTGACCCCCTCGCGCTTCCTGGAGACCGACTGGACCCGCTATCGGGGCGCCGCTCTCCAGCGCGGCAGCCTGGCCGGGCATGTGGCACTACTGGCGCGCGCCCGCGGCACGCCGCTGGTGGTTGGCCTTGGCCCTGCCTACGAGCGCCTGAACGACGGCGCGCTCGCGGTTCTGGACGCCGACGCCGGCCAGCTGATCCTCAACCCCGATGCCGCAACGCTCGCCGCGATCGAGAGCCGCGTCGGCGAGACGGCGGCACGGCGCGCCGCCGAGGCGGAGCTGCTCGATCGCCCGGCGACCACGACCAACGGCGAGCGGGTTGCCGTGCTCGTCAATGTCGACGATCCGTCTCTCCTGGGCACGCTTGATCCGCGCCATTGCGACGGCATTGGTCTCACCCGGACCGAGTTCCTGTTCCAGGGCACCGAGCTGCCCGACGAGGAGCAGCAGCTGGCCGCCTACGCGGGAGTGCTGCGTTGGGCGGGCGGGCGGCCGGTCGTGATCCGCACCCTCGATGCCGGCGGCGACAAACCGATCGCCGGCCTCACGCCCGCGGGCGAGCGCAACCCCTTCCTGGGCTTGCGCGGCCTCCGGCTCTCGCTCGCGCGGCCCGACGTGTTCCGGGTCCAGCTGCGGGCGCTCGCCCGCGCCGCGGCGCTCGGGCCGCTCAAGGTCATGGCGCCGATGGTCAGCGCCCCCGACGAGTTCGAAGCTTTCCGGCAGCTGTTCGAGAACGTGCTGGACGACCTGGCGGCCGCCGGGATCGCTGCCGCCCGGCCGGCGCTCGGCATGATGGTCGAGGTGCCGGCCGCCGCTTTGAACATTGCCGCTTTTGCCGCCGAGTTCGTCTCGATCGGCAGCAACGATCTGATCCAATACGTCATGGCGGCGAGCCGCGACGAGCCGGCGGTCGCGAACCTCTACCGCCCGCGCGATCCGGCGGTGCTCGAGCTGATCCGGCGCGTCGTCGAGGTCGGCGCCGCCCAGGGCAAGGAGGTCAGCCTGTGCGGCGAGATGGCATCCGAGGGAGCGCTCGTACCGGTCCTGCTCGAAGCTGGTCTGCGCCGTCTCTCGGTGGCGCCGGCCGCCATCGGCCGGGTCAAAGCCGCGATCGCGACCTGGCATCCGCCGTTCCCCGGAAGCGGCCGGGATGGATGAACCGACGCTGCCGGTCGCATCCCGAGAGGAGGCGGTGCGCGCCTACAAGCGGCTGCTGCAGACCTATCTCGACCGCCGGCCCTCGGGCACCCGCCAGAAAATCGCCCTCGCGCTGGGCAAGAACAAGAGTTTCGTCTCCCAGATCACCAACCCCGCCTATTCGGCGCCGGTGCCCGCGCGCCATCTCGGTGCGATCCTCGAGATCTGCCATCTCTCGGCCGAGGAACGCGCGGCCTTTCTCGCCGCCTATCGGGCCGCGCACCCGATCCGCAGCCAGACCATGGCGCTCGAGCCTCTGCAGGATGGCGACCATGTGATCCAGATCCGGGTGCCGAACCTCGGCGACCCGCGCCTGCAGCGCGAGCTCGAGGAGACCATCCGGCACACCGCGAGCCGCATCATCGCGCTGCTCACGAGGCGCTGAACGACCACGAGCCAGCGGGGAGGCATGGCATGAAGAAACTGATCAACGCGGTCGAGGCCGTGCTGCGGGAGAGCCTGGACGGGTTCGCCGCGGCGCACCCCGATCTCGTGAAGGTCGCGCACGCGCCGACCTACGTCGTGCGCGCCGATGCCCCGGTCGCGGGCAAGGTCGCCCTGATCTCCGGCGGCGGTTCCGGCCACGAACCGATGCACGCGGGCTTCGTCGGCCGCGGCATGCTGCATGCCGCCTGTCCCGGCGAGGTGTTCACCTCACCCACGCCCGATCAGATGGTTGCGGCCGCCGGGGCGGTCGACGGCGGCGCCGGCCTGCTGTTCATCGTCAAGAACTATTCGGGCGACGTCATGAACTTCGAGATGGCAGCCGAGCTGCTGCCGGGCGCGCAGGCGACCGTGCTGACCAACGACGACGTCGCGGTCGAGGATTTCCACCTGGACCACGGGCCGGCGCGGCGTCGCCGGCACCGTCATCGTCGAGAAGATCGTGGGCGCCGCCGCCGAGGCCGGGGCCGATCTCGCCGCCTGCAAGGCGCTCGGCGACCGGGTCAACCAGGCGACCGGCTCGATGGGCGTGGCGCTGACCAGCTGCACGGTGCCGGCGGCCGGCAAGCCCACCTTCGAGCTCGCCGAGGACGAGATGGAGTTGGGCGTCGGCATCCACGGCGAACCGGGCCGCAAGCGGGTCAAGCTCGCCAAGGCCGACGCCATTGCCGAGGAGATGATCGGCGCGATCTGCCAGTCGCTCCAGCCGCAGCGGGGCGCGCCCGTGCTCCTGCTCGTCAACGGCTTCGGCGGCACGCCGCTGATGGAGCTCTACCTGATGTACGAAGCGGCCCGGAAGCAGTGCGCGGCGCGTGGCCTCGAGATCGCGCGCTCGCTGGTCGGCAACTACACGACCTCGCTCGAGATGGCGGGCTGCTCGCTGACGCTCACCCGCCTCGACGACGAGCTGACCCGGCTCTGGGACGCCCCCGTCCACACCGCTGCGCTCCGCTGGCGCTGCTGATTGGCCGTGCCCCCGCAACCTGCAGCCCGTTTGGGCCCGAGTCTGAAAAGGCGGACACGCCCATGGCGCGGCGATCTGGTCGAAGATGCCGCCATCGGCGAAGGACTTGCCTGCGCCGCCTGCCAGCTGCCGAAGAGCTCCTCGATCCGGAACAGCTCCGAATGGGGAAAGCGCGCCAGGTGGTCGACCAGGGCCCGGGACATCGAATCCTTCGCCGGAAGTGGGTAGATTCTTGAAATTCGTGGCGCCGGTGCAACGGAGGTGCGCGACAGCCGGGCGGTCAGAACGGCCACACCAGGGGGATCGTCAGCAGCGAGACCACGATCACGATCGCCTCGAGCCCCAGCCCGACCCGCGCGTAATCGCCGAAGCGGTAGCCGCCGGGCCCCATGATGATGGTGTTGTTGTGGTGCCCGAAGGGGGTGAGGAAGTCGCAGGAGGCACCGATCGCGACTGCCATCAGGAAGGCGTCCGGCGAGACGCCCATGCGCAGGGCGATGCTGATCACGATCGGCGCCATGATGACCACGGTCGCAGCATTGTTGAGCACCGGCGTGATCGCCATGGTCATCATCAGCACGACCGCGAGCATGGCGCGCGGACCGAGCGCGCCCGAAATCATCAGGATGCTGCCGCCGATCAAGCTGGCGGCGCCGGTCGACTGCAGCGCAACGCCGAGCGGGATCATCGCGGCCAGCAGCACGATCACCGGCCAGTCGATGCTCTCGTAGATCCGTGCCGGCCGGATCGCGCCGGTCAGCACCATGGCCACGACCACGCCGGTGAACGCGGCCGCGGCCGGCAGGATGCCGGTCGCCGCCACCGCGATCCCGAGGACGAACAGGCCGATCGGCAGGGCGCTCCGCCGCGGCTCGAAGGTGAGCTTGCGATCGGCGAGCGGCACGCAGCCGAGGTCGGCGATCGCCGCCCGCAACCGGCTTGCCTCGCCCTCGAGGAGAAGGACATCGCCGGTGCTCAACGTGGCGTCCCGCAGCCGGCCCTCGAAGCGCCGGCCCTGGCGCGCGACCGCGATCAGATCGACGCCGTAGCGGCTGCGCAGATCGAGCGACGACGGGCTGCTGCCCTGGACCACGGCGTTCGGCAGGACCACGGCCTCGATCAGGCTCTCGCCCGCAGGCTCCGGCGGCGCCCGCCGGCGGCGCGCGACCGGCTCCAGGTCGTCCTGCTCGACGGCGCGCTCCAGGGTGCCGGTGTCGGCCTGCAGCAGCAGGATGTCGTCCGCCTGCAGCACCGCATCCTGGATCCGGCCGAACAGGCGGCGGCCGGCGCGCAGGACGCCGAGCACCACGACCTTGCGGCTGGCCTCGACCTGGCCTACGGCCTGGCCGATCACCGGCGAGGCTGCGCGGACGCGGGCCTCGGTGACGTAGTCCTCGACCTCGAACGCGGTCTCCTCGACGCCCGCGCGCTGGCGCTCGGCCGGCAGCAGGCGCCAGCCCAGCAGGACCAGATAGGCGACCCCGGCGAGGCTCAGCGCGAGCCCGGTCGGCGCGAAGTCGAACAGGAGGAAGCGCTGGCCCGTCGCCCCGGCGCGGAACGCCGAGATCAAAAGGTTGGGCGGGGTGCCGATCAGGGTCGTCATCCCGCCGAGCAGCGTGGCATAGGACAGCGGCATCAGGATCAGGCCCGGCGGGTAGCGATGCCGGCGCGCGGTCGACAGCGCCACGGGCATCAGCAGCGCCAGCGCGCCGACGTTGTTCATGAAGCCGGACAGCAGCGCGCCCAGACCGCAGAAGGCGAGCAGGTGGCCGATCGGCGAGCCGCTGGTGCCGGTGAGCCTGCCGACCAGCGCGTCGACCGCGCCCGAGCGCGCGAGCGTCCGGCTGATCACGAGCACCGCGGCGACCGTGATCACGGCCGGGTTGCTGAAGCCGGCGAACGCCGCCTCCGGCTCGATCAGGCCGAGCGCAACGCAGGCCATCAGGCTGGTCAGCGCGACCACGTCGTAGCGCCAGCGGTCCCAGACGAAGACCGCCAGCGTGCAGCCGAGCACGGCCAGAATCGCGGCCTGGTCCCAGGTCATCGCGACGCGCGAGAATCGACCATCGCCATCCGTTGCCCCGGGGGCTGCCGACAGCCCGTCAGACCCGGGACGGACTGTGGATCGGCTGACGGCGCGCGGTCAACAGCCGCCGCCGACCCGGCCCCAGCGCACGGCTACTCGCTCAGGATCTGCTTGATCCGGGCGATCGCGTCGTCGACCGCCTGCTCGGGGGTGATGCCCTCGGCCACGACGCGGTGGACGGCCTTGCCCCAGACGCCCTCGCTCCAGATCGGGCCCGAGCGCCATTCGTGGTCGCGTACTTCCATGTTCATCATCTGTGGGCGGGTCAGGATCTGAATGGCTGCGCGCATGCGGTGCGGGTCGCTCGGGTCGAGCCAGAAGGGCTGGTCGATGAGCTTGCGCATCGGCGGCAGGTAGCGGTCGCCGGCGAAGTCCAGCCAGTGGGCGAGCCAGCCTTCCTCGGCGAGGAAGCGGACGAAGTCCTCGGCGAGCGCCGGGTTCCTGCCGGCCTTGAAGACCACGGCGCGCGAGATGGCACCAACGATGGCCAGCGGCTGGCCGTTGGCGCCGTCGGGCCAGTCGATCGTGGCGGCGTTCTTGTAGTAGTCGTCAGGCCGCGCGGTACGCAGCTCACCCGGGATCGAGAGCGTCGTGTTCACCGTCATCACCACGGTCTGCGCAAGGAACGCCTGGTTGTTGCTGCTGTTGGTCCAGCTCGTCGAGTTGGGCGGCGTGCAGCCCTTGCGCCAGATGTCGGTGTAGGAGCCGAGCGCTTTGATGATCCCCGCCCGCACCGCGGGATCGTCAACTTGAGGCCGGTGGTCGCGGTCAAGCCAGGGCGTGCCGTAGGCGAGCTGGAACTGAAAGAGCTCGTCGTCGGTGTCGTGAGCCGCCGCGGACATGAGCAGCCCCACGCCCCAGATGTCGTCACGGCCCAGCGCCTTGCGTACCGCGGGCTGCACCTGGTCGCACCAGAACGACCAGAACGCCTCCCACTCCTTGGGAACGTCGTCGAGGGTGAAGCCGGCCCGCTGCAGGAGGCTGTTCCAGACATGGATGTGATTGGAATACCGGCCCATCGGCAGGGCGTAGAGGCCGCGCCGGCCGGTCTTGCCGTCGAGCAAGGTGGACGCGTCGATCGCGTCGGCATCGAACAGGTCCAGGACGGGGGCGAGGACGCCCTGGAGGTCGACCAGCCGGTCCTCGTAAGCCCATGGGGCGACCCAGTATCTGCTCGGGGTGCCGTACAGGAAGTCGGGCGGCTGCCCGGCCTCGAGCGCCGCCTGCGCCTTTTGAAACGTCTCACTTTGCGCGGGTTGAACGAGCTCGACCTGCTTGCCGGTCTTGTGCTCGAAGGCGGCGATGATCTCCGCGACCGCCGCGTCCTCCTGGGGATAGAACCCCTGCTCCCACCAGACCACGAGGTCGGCGGCCCGGGCGCCGAGGGGCGCCAGCAGCAATGCCGAGGCGACCAGAGCCGGGACGAGCCGTTGCATGGCGCTCACTCCGCCAGGATCTGCTTGATGCGGGCGATCGCCTCGTCGACCGCCTGCTCGGGGCTGATGCCCTCGGTGACGACGCGGTGGACGGCGTCTTCCCAGACGTGGTCCTGGAAGACGCGCGTGAGGCGCCAGTCCCGGTTCGCGACCAGGAAGGGGTCGTAGCGCGGCCGATCGAGCACCTGGATGGCCGAGCGCATGCGGTGCGGATCGCTCGGGTCGAGCCAGAACGGGCTGTCGATGAGCTTCGTGATCGGCGGCAGGAAGCGGTCGCCGGCGAAGCTCAGCCAGTGCGCGAGCCAGACATCCGCGATCAGGAAGCGAACGAACTCTCGGGCCGTGTCGACGTGGCCGCCGGCGGCGAACACGGCGCCACGCGTCAACGATCCATAGATCGGAAGCGGCCGACCGTCGCGGTCGCTCGGCCAGTCGATGGTCGCCGCGTTGTCGTGATAGTCGCCGGGTCGCGTCGCCTTGAGCTGGTTGGGGATCGACAGCGTGTTGTTGATCGTCATGATCACCCGCTGTTCGAGGAAGGCCTGGTTGTTGCCGCTGGACGTCCAGTCGACCGAGTCGGGCGGCGTGCAGCCCTTGCGCCAGATCGCGGTATAGCTGTCGAGCGCCTGGATCATCCCGGCCCGCACCGCCGGGTCCTCGACCTGGAGGTGGCCGTCGCCGCTCGCCCAGGGCGTCCCGTAGGCGAGCTGGAATTCGGTGTAGTTGATCCGCGTGTCGCCGGCGCCAACCGACATGGCCATCCCGGTACCCCAGATGTCGTCGCGACCGAGCGCCTTGCGCACCGCCGGCTGCGCCCGGTCGCACCAGAACGACCAGAAGGCATCCCACCCCGTCGGAATGTCGTTCAGCGTCAGGCCCGCCTGCTTCAGCAGGCTCTGCCAGACGTGGACGTGCGTGGTGTCGCGGGCCATCGGCAGAGCGTAAAGGGCGGTGCGGCCGTCACGGCCGTTCCGGAGCGTCGAGAGTTCGAGGGTGTCGGCGTCGAACAGATCCTTGAGCGCTCCGATGGTGTCGGTGAGGTCGACCAGCCGGCCCTCTTCCGCCCAGCGCGGGATCTGATCGAGGCGACCTGGCCGAACAGGAAATCGGGCGGTCGCCCGGCGTCGATCGCCGCCTGGACCGCGGCCGTCTGCTGGTCGAGGTCGCGGCCGTGTCGGACGAGCTCGACCTGCTTGCCGGTCTCCTGCTCGAAAGCCGCGATGATCTCCCTGACCGCCGCGTCCTCCTGGGGGTAGAACCCCTTCTCCCACCACACCACGAGGTCGGCGGCCCGGGCGCCGAGCGGCGCCAGCAGCAATGCCGAGGCGACCAGAGCCGGGACGAGCCGTTGCATGGCGCTCACTCCGCGAGGATCTGCTTGATCCGGGCGATCGCCTCGTCGACCGCCTGCTCGGGGCTGATGCCCTCGGTGACGACGCGGTGGACGGCCTTGCCCCAGACGTTCTCCTGCCAGATCCGGCTCCGACCGCCATTCGTGGTCGCGCACCGCCATGTTCATCAGGTGCTGCCGGGTCAGGATCTGGATCGCCGCAGCGCATGCGGTGCGGGTCGCTCGGGTCGAGCCAGAACGGCTGCTCGACCAGCTTGCGCATCGGCGGCATGAAGCGGTCGCCGGCGAAATCCAGCCAATGGGCGAGCCAGCCCTCCTCGGCGAGGAAGCGGACGAAGTCCTCGGCGAGCGCGGGGTTCCTGCCGGCCTTGAAGACCACGGCGCGCTGGATGGCACCAACGATGACGAGCGGCTGGCCGTCGGCGCCGTCCGGCCAGTCGATCGTGGCGGCGTTCTTGTAGTAGTCGTCGGGCCGCGCGGTGCGCAGCGCGCCCGGGATCGAGAGCGTCGTGTTCAGCGTCATCACGACGGTCTGGGCGAGGAACGCCTTGTTGTTGCCGATGTTGGTCCAGCTCGCCGAGTCGGGCGGCGTGCAGCCCTTGCGCCAGATCGCCGTGTAGGCTGTCCAGCGCCCTGATGATCCCCGCCCGCACCGCCGGGTCGTCGACCTGAAGCCGGCGGTCGCGGTCGAGCCAGGGCGTGCCGTAGGCGAGCTCGAACTGCAGGAGCTCGTCGTCGGTGTCGCCGGGCGCGCGGCCGACATGGGCAGGCCGACGCCCCAGATGTCGTCGCGGCCCATCGCCTTGCGCACCGCCGGCTGGACCTGGTCGCACCAGAACGACCAGAACGCCTCCCACTCCTTGGGAATGTCGGCGAGCGTGAAGCCGGCCCGCTCCAGGAGGCTGTTCCAGACATGGACGTGGTTGGAATACCGGCCCATCGGCAGGGCGTAGAGGCCGCGTCGGCCCGTCGTTGCCGTCGAGCAAGGTGGACGCGTCGATGGTGTCGGCATCGAACAGGTCCAGGACCGGGCCGAGGACGCCCGCGAGGTCGACCAGCCGGTCCTCGTAAGCCCACTGGGCGACCCAGAGTTCGCCGGTCGGTGCCGAACAGGAAATCGGGCGGCTGCCCGGCCTCGAGCGCGCGCCTGGGCCTTCTTCAGCATCTCATTCTGTGTCGGTTGGACGAGCTCGACCTGCTTGCCGGTCTCCTGCTCGAAGGCGGCGATGATCTCCCTGACCGCCGCGTCCTCCTCGGGGATAGAAGCCCTTGCTCCCACCACACGACGAGGTCGGCGGCCCGCGCGAAGGGTGGCGCGATCACGAGCGCCACAGCGAAAATCACGGCTCGGCTGCGCATGGTAGGCTCTCCAGCTGACGATGCCGGCGGTGATCCGCTCATCTGCGAGTTCTGCCTGCGGGTCGGATTCTCAACCCTCAGGTCCCCTGGCACTGGTAGACCGCGATTTCACCGCGGCCTCTGAGCTCGATCGGGCCGAGCGGCATGCATTGGCAGCGACCCTCGACCCGCGCGAAGGCGTCGGCGCTCAGGTAGACGGCGGCCTCGGAGCCGAGCCCGGAGAGGCGGGCGGCGACGTTCACGGTGTCGCCCCAGAGGTCGAAAGTGAACTTGCTCTGCCCGACCACGCCCGCGACCACGGGGCCGACGTGAATGCCCGCGCGCAGGCGCCAGCCTGCCGGGTTCGAGGCGGCGGCGGTGATCATCGCCAGCGCGCAGCGCAGGCTCGCCATGACCGGGTCGGCGAGCGGCTCGAGCAGGTTGCCGGTCGCGAGGAAGCCATCGCCCACGGTCTTGATCTTCTCGAGACCGTGCGCGCTCACCAGGGCTTCGCAGTCGTGGGCGAGCCGGTCCAGGTCGGCGACCACCTGCTCCGGCGCATGGGCTTCGCACCAGGCGGTGAAGTTCACGATGTCGGCGAACATGACCGCCACGTCGTCGTACCGCCGCGGCAGGATCCGGTCCGATGCTTTCAGCTCGACCACCGCCTGCGCCGGCAGAATGGCATGGAGCAGGCGATCGGCCCGCTCCCGCTCGCGCTCGATCTCGCGCCGATAGGCGACCTCGAGGTCGTGCCAGCGCTTCTTCTCCAGGCACGCCCCGATGCGCGCCTTGAGCAGAACCGGATCGAAGGGCTTGGGCAGATAGTCCTCGGCGCCGAGCTCGATGCAGCGCAGCACGCTGTCGAGCTGGTCGAGCGCCGAGATCATGATCACCGGCAGGTGGCGAAGCTCCGGGTCGGCCTTGATCTGCCGGAGCACCCCATAGCCGTCGAGCTGCGGCATCATGATGTCGAGGAGGACGAGATCGACCGGCTCCTCTGCCAGCATCCGCAGCGCCGCGGCGCCGTCGGACGCCGCGATCGCATCGTGGCCGAGCAGCTCCAGCTCCTGCTCGAGCAGGTCGACGTTGAGCGGCTCATCGTCGGCGATCAGAATCCGCGCCCGCCGCCCTTCGAGTTCCGGCGCCATGGCTAGCGGGCATCGAGGAGAAGGCGGAGCTTCTCGAACAGGAGATCCTCATCGATCGGCTTTTGCAGATAGTCGTCGCAGCCGCAGGCCCGCGCCTTGGCCTCGTCGCCCTGCATGGCGTGCGCGGTGAGCGCGATCACGGGAATACCCTTGAGCTCGCGGTCGCTCTTGAGGCGCCTGGTCGCCTCCCAGCCGTCGACCACCGGCAGCGACAGGTCCATCAGGATCAGGTCGGGCCGTTCCCGCTCGGCAAGCTCCAGGCCCTGCGCCCCGTCGGTCGCGGTCAGGGTCTCGTAGTCGTCCTCAAGAAGCTGCACGAGCAGGTCGCGGTTCAGCGCGACGTCCTCGACGATCAGGATCCTTTTCATCATCCGATGCTCCAGCACCACCTCGGCAATAGGCCGGGAGCGCGCGTCGTACCTCGGCCAGCAGGGCGGCCCGATCCAATCCGCGTTTCTCAATGACCGTGAGGACCCGGCGCTGGAGCAGGGCGCGCTCGTCCGCCCCCAGCTCCTTGGCCGTCAGGACGATCACCGGAAGGCCGCTGAAGGCCGGGCTCTGCTCCAGCTGCTCGATGACTCCGAAGCCGTCCAGACGCGGCATCAGCAGGTCGAGCAGCAGGACATCGGGCAGCTGGCGCGCGATCGCCGCGAGCGCCTCCTGCCCGTCCGCCGCCGCCTCGACCTCGCAGCCTTCGTCCTCGAGCAGCTGGCGCACCAGATCGACCACCATGGGGTCGTCATCGGCCACGAGGACGCGGCAGGGCGGCGCGGCAATGCGCCTCAGCGTCGCCACCAGCGCCTCCCGGTCGAACGGCTTCAGGAGGTAATCGAAGGCGCCGAGCCGGTAGCCGAGATCCTTCTGGTCGACGATCGAGAGCATGATCACCGGAATGTCGCGGGTCAGAGGATCGGACTTGAGCTCGTGCAGGACCTGCCAGCCGTCCTTGTGCGGCATCAGAACATCGAGGACGATCGCGGCGGGCTTGATCTCGCGCGCCCGGCGCAGGCCCTCCTCGCCGCCCGCGGCGGCGACCACCCGGTAGCCCGTCTCGCCCAGATTCTCGCGCAGCAGCTCGATCATGTTGGGATCGTCGTCGATCGCGAGGATCAGCGCCTGACCGCCGTCGCCATCGATCGCGGCATGGTCCCGCTCGCCATGGGCGGAGACCGGCGGGAGAAGGGCGCCGCCCTTCTTGGCCGGCTCCTCGGTTGCATGCCGCCGGGGCAGGGTGACCGTGAAGGTCGAGCCGGCGCCGAGGCTGCTCTCGAGCGCGATGTCGCCGCCCAAGAGGCGCGCCAGATGGCGACTGATCGGCAAGCCCAGGCCGGTGCCGCCGTGCTGGCGGGTGCTGCTGCTGTCGACCTGCCGGAACTCTTCGAACACCAGCTCCTTGGCCGACTCGGGAATGCCGATGCCGGTGTCGGCGACCGCCAGGGCCAGCAGGTCGCCCTGCCGGCGCGCGCGGACCGTGATCCGGCCGGCCTCGGTGAACTTCACCGCATTGCCGAGCAGATTGATCAGGATCTGGCGCAGCTTCTCCTGATCGGTGAACAGCGTCGACACCTCCGGATCGACCTCCTTCTCGAGCCGGATCTCGCCTTTGACCATCGGCTCGACGGTGCGCAGGCACTGATCGATCAGGGGCTCGAGCGCGAACTCGGTCGGGCGGACCTCGATCCGCCCCGCCTCGATCTTGGACAGGTCCAGGACCGCATTGATCAGCGACAGGAGGTGCTCGCCGCTCGCCAGGATCTTGCCGAGGTTGTCGTACTGCTTCTCCGGCAAGGCGTCCTTGCCGCGCCGCATCACGAGCCGGGTGAAGCCGATGATGGCGTTGAGCGGCGTGCGCAGCTCGTGGCTCATGTTGGCGAGGAACTCGGACTTCGTGCGGCTGGCGAGCTCGGCCTGCTCCTTGGCCGCGCGCAGCGCCTCCTCGACCCGCTTGAGGTGGGTGAGATCGTAGTAGGTCAGCATCCGGCCGCCGTCCGCCAGCGGCACGCACCGGTATTCGAGGATCCGGCCGTCGGCGAGACGCAGCTCGGTGGGCAGCGCCGAAGCCCGCTGGATCTCCTCGATCCGCCGGCTCACGTAGTCGCTCCAGTCCTCGTCGGGCACGTCATGGGCGCCACGATGCCGGACGTAGTCGAGCACGTCGCGGAAATGCGGCCGCCCTGCGAGGCTTTCGGGCGCCACGCCCGACAGCTCGCAAAAGGCGCGGTTGTAGACGCGCACGCGGAGGTCCGGCTCGAGCATCACGACGCCGTAGTCGATGGTCTCGAGGACGGCGTGCAGGTCGCGCAGGTTCTTCTCCTCGACCTCGACCGCGGTGTCGCGGAACACCGTGAGCGCCTCGGCCATGCGGCCGATCTCGTCGCGCCCGCCGGCCGGCGGCAGGGGCGCGCGCAGATTGCCGCCGGCGATCGCGAGCATGCTGTCGCTGAGCGCGGTCAGCCGCGCGATCAGATTGCGGCCGACGTACAGCCAGACGATCAGGGCGGAGGAGAGGAGGCTCAGCGCCACCATTCCGATGAGCACGCCCGAGCTGAAGCGCTGCACCGAGAGCGCGTCGGCATTGGCGTTGGCGATGTCCTCTTTCGCGTCCCCGACCAGCCGGTCGACCGCATCGGTCAGCGCGCGCGAGAGCTTGGCATTCTCGTCGAGGAGCTGGGTCGCCTCGGCGATCACGCCGAGCTCGTCCTGGCGTGCCGCGACGATGCTGTTCGGCCCGTCGATCAGGGCCTTGAAGTCGCCGATCCGCTCGACCAGGCGCGGCCGCAGCTTCTCATCGAACTCGCTGGTCAGCGCCTCGAGCGTGAACAGCGAGCGGCGCAGCGGGAAGGCGAGCAGCGGCAGGTCCGCCTGGGTCGGGGCGGCGGCCGTCTTGAGCAGGCCGTCGTTGATCGCGGAGAGCTCGATCTGCGCCCGCTGGTGCGGCAGGAAAGTCGCGATCTCCTGGCCGAGCTTCGCGGTCGCAACACCTCGCCCCTGCTCATCGAGGCCCGGCTCCGCATTGGTGCGGCGCCACTCGGCGATCTTCGAATCCATCACCAGGATGCCGGGGGCGACCAGGCGCTGGGTCGCGATGTTGGTCGCCGACAGCTGCCGCAGCAGCTCCTCCTTGCGCCCCGCAATCGCCAGCCGCTTGGCGATCAGCGCATCGAGGGCGGTGAAATTGCGTTGCACGCCATCGACCGCCGGCTCGATCGCGGCGAGTGCTGCGGGATGAATCTCGCTGCCCTTGACGTCCCGGAGACCGTCCTGGAGCTTCGCGACCTCGCCTGCGATCGATCCCGAGACCTCGCGCAGCTGCTCGTTCGAGGTGACCGCGAGCAACGCAGGCGCGGCCGCGACGATACGCTCGGCCTGGCGTGACAATTCGAGCGAGGCGAGCGCCGAAGGCACGCGCTGCTCGGTGATCCGACCGAGCATGCTGCCGACCTCGGCGAACGAATACATGGCCGCCGCCGCCGCGATCACCGCAAACGCGCTGATCCCGAAAAAGGCCAGGAGAAGACGCCAGCGGACGCCCACGCGCCCTAGCAGGCCGGCCGCCCTCTTGGTCGTCGCTGTCATGAGGCTGGCGGCACCCACGTTCGATCGCCTCGTCAGCAGATTCTCAGTTGGGGCGCTAACCTACTCCCCGGCTTTGCTTTTCTCCAGCGGCACGTAGGTACCGTCGGCCTGCCAGACGTACCAGCCCCAGGGCTCGAAGCCCGTGACGTCGCCCTTGGCGTCGAAGCCGATCCGGCCCAGCACCGTGTCGAACTGGCGGCTGTGCATGGCCGCGAGCACCGCATCGAGGTCCAGCGAGCCCGCAACCGCCACCGCCTGGGCCCAGACCTGAACCGCGGCGTAGGCGTAGAGCGTGTAGCCGAGCGGCTCGTAACCCTTGGCGCGAAATCGCGCCACCACCGCCGCCGCCAGGGGGCTCGCGCGCATGTCGGTCATTGCGGCCATGACCGTACCTTCGAGCTCGGGACCCGCGATCATCGGGAAATCCTCGAGCGCCATCGCGCTGTTGGCGACCAGCCGGAGATCATAGCTCCGGTCGTGCGCCTCGCGGAAGATCAGGCCTGCCTCCCGGTGGTAGCCGCCGAGGAACACGACCTCGACGCCTGCGGCCTGAATCTTCGCGACCAGTTGGGAATACTCGCTTTCGCCGGGGGTGATGGCCTCGTCCACCGCGACGGCCACGCCGAGGTCGCGCAACCTGCGTCTGGCTCCGTCGGCGACGCCTTTGCCCCAGACCGTACCGTCATCCAGGATCGCGATCCCCTTGCCCGCCCAATGGGCAGCGAGGTAGTCGGCCACTTGCTCGCCCTGCCGATCATCCCGGCCGCACACGCGGAACACGTTCGGGCCACCCTCATCGGTCAGCTTCGCGCTGGCCGAGCCCGGAGCAATCATGAGGATCGCTGCCTTCTCGTAGACCTTCGAGGCCGGGATCGAGGCGTGCGAGCACCAATGGCCGGCGACGAAGACGACGCCATCGCTGACCAGCTTGCGAGCAAGCGCGACCGCCTGATCGGGGTTGCAGAAGTCGTCGCCGACGATGAGTTCGACGTTTTGGCCGAGGACACCGCCTGCGGCGTTGAGATCCTCGACCGCCAGCGCGGCACCCTGCTGATAGCGTTCGCCGGCCCAGGCGTAGTCGCCCGTCATCGGGCCGGCCGTGGCAATCAGGACCTCGGCGCCCGCAGCCATCGCGCAAAGGGTCGCGGCCGAAATAACACTTACGACGAGCAATCCCAAGCGGACCATGGCTGGCCCTCCACCACAGAGCAAAATACTCTGCGCTCCCGCTCGACCGGCCGCAATGCGGAATATCTCACCTTGTCGACCCGGTTCCACCGCTATATTCGGACATGATGTCGACGTCGCCGCCCGCAATCGCTCTGGACCGACGGTGCCGAGCCGGTCATCGTGCCGGCCACGGAAACCCTCCATGATCGACGGCATGCCCTCGAACCAGATCAGTGGCCGGAGCGCCTTCATCGAGCTGCTCAAGGCCGAAGGCGTCAGGCTGATGTTCGGCAATCCCGGCACGACCGAGCTGCCGATCATGCACGCGCTGGCCGATCACCCGGACCTGGGCTACGTGCTCGGCCTGCAGGAGGCGGTCGTGGTCGCCATGGCGGATGGCTATGCGCGCGCCTCGGGCGGGCTCGCGGCCTGCAACGTCCACGTCGCCCCCGGGCTCGGCAATGCGATCGGCGCGCTCTACACGGCCCACGTCTCCGGCACGCCGCTGATCATCACGGCCGGCCAGCAGGAGCAGGGCCATGGGCTGATGGAGCCGCTGCTCTATGCGCCCCTGGTGCCGATCGCGGCCCCGGTCGTGAAGTGGGCGACCGAGGTCACGCGGCTCGCCGACCTGCCGCGCATCGTGCACCGCGCCGCCAAGGTCGCGCTGACGCCGCCGACCGGACCGGTCTTCATCTCCCTGCCGGGCGACATCCTGAATGCCTTCGACGCGCTCGAGCTCGGCGAGCCGACCCGGGTCGACGCTGCGAGCCGGCCCTCGGACGCGGCCCTGCGGCAGCTGGCGCTGCGGCTGCTGGCGGCCGAGCGGCCGGTGATCCTCGCCGGCAGCGAGATCGTCACCAGCGACGCCTTCGCGCAGGCGGCGCGTTTCGCCGACGCGCTGGGCGCCCCGGTCTATCAGCAGACCGTGGTGAGCGGCGCCCATTTCCCATCCGAGCATCCGCTGTTTCTGGGCCAGCTGTCGCGCGACCAGCGGCGGGTGCGCGAGCTGCTGAGCCCTTACGACACGCTGGTCTGCATCGGCGCCGACGTGCTCCAGATGTCGGTCCACAGCGCTGTCGAGCCGCTGCCGCCGGGCATGGCGGTCGTCCAGCTCGGCCTGCGCGACTGGGAGATGGGCAAGAACTATCCGGCCGAGCTCGCCGTGCGCGCCGACGTCAAGGTGACGCTCGAGGCGCTCACCCCTCTGATCGCCGAGCTCGGCGGGGCGTCACGGCGGCAACGCGCCGAGGCCACCATCAAAGCGCTCGCCGACCACAACTGGTCAGCCACGCGGGCAGCCCGATCCCGAATCGCTGCAGCCAGGGGTGATGCCCGGCCGATCGATCCCGACTGGCTGATGCTGGCGCTTTGCCAACGGCTGCCGGCGGATGCGATCGTGGTCGACGAGGGCCTGACCACTGCCCGCAACCTCAACAGCTACTTTGCCTTTCGCGACCGCTATTCCTACTTCGGCAACATCAGCGGCGGCATCGGCTGGGGGATCGCGGCCGCGGTCGGCGTGCAGCTGGCCCAGCCGGCGCGCCGGGTGGTCGCGGTCATCGGCGATGGCAGCGCCATGTACAGCATCCAGGCGCTCTGGAGCGCTGCGCACCAGAAGCTGCCGGTGATCTTCGTCATCTGCAACAATGGCGGCTACCGGATCCTCAAGGAGCGGCTGAAGGCGTTCCACGGCGACGACCGGTTCATCGGCATGGATTTCAAAGATCCGGCGATCGACCTTGCCGGCCTGGCGCGGGCGTTGGGCGTGAAGGCGCACCGGATCGAAGACGGCGCGGCCTTCGAGGCGAGGCTCGGGGAGGCGCTGGCCACGCCCGAGCCCGTGCTGCTGGACGTGGTCGTCGAAGGCGGCGTCTGAGGCGAGAGCGCCTCAGGTGCCGGGCTGGGCGGCCAGCCGGTCCAGCTCCGGGGTTGCGGTTTCGAGGGCGCGCCCGAACAGCTCGACCGCCTCGTCGCAGTCCGCCTCGGTCATGCAGAGCGGCGGCGAGAACGGGATCACCTCGATGAAGGGCAGGGGCCGCACCATCAGGTCGAGCTCCAGCGCCTTGGCGCTGACCACCCGATGCGGGTTGGTGCCGGCCGCGAACGGCCGCCGGGTCGCCCGGTCGGCGGTGAACTCGACCGCGATCATCAGACCCTCGCCGCGCACGTCGCCGACGTAGGGATGATCGCCGATCGCATCGCGCAGGCGCTCGAGCAGATAGGTGCCGACCCGGGCGGCGTTGTCGACCAGGCCCTCGCTCTCCATGATGTCGAGGTTGGCGAGCCCGATCGCGCCGCCGACCGGGTGGCCGGAATAGGTGAAGCCGTGCATGATCGGCCCGTATTCGGGCGAGGCCTGCTCGAGCACCTTCCAGATCCGCTCGCCGATCACCGAGGCCGACAGCGGGAAGTAGGCGCTGGTGATGCCCTTGGCCAGCGTCACGATGTCGGGCTCGAGATCGTAAAGCCCGGTCGCGAACCACTGGCCGGTCCGGCCGAAGCCGGTGATGACCTCATCCGCGATGAACAGGATGTCGTGCTGGCGCAGGATTTTCTGGACGCGCGCAAAATAGCCTGCGGGCGGCAGCAGCACGCCGCCGGTGCCCATGATCGGCTCGGCGATGAAGGCCGCGATGGTGTCCGCCCCCTCGCGCTCGATGATCGTCTCGAGCTCGGCGATCATCCGGTCGCAGAACGCCGCCTCGCTCTCGCCCGCTTCGGCGAAGCGGTACCAGTGCGGGCAGCTGGTGTGGAGGATGCCCTCGATCGGCAGGTCGAACGCCTTGTGGTAGATCGGAATCCCGGTCAGGCTGCCGGCGGCGACGGTCAGGCCGTGATAGCCGCCGGTGCGCGCGATGATCTTCTTCTTGTGCGGCCGGCCCAGCAGGTTGTTGTAGTAGCGCACCAGCTTGACGTTGGTGTCGTTGGCATCGGAGCCCGAGCAGCCGAAGAAGACGCGCGCGAGGTGACGGGCGCCGGCGTTCTCGCGCAGCAGAGTGAGGACCCGGTCGGCCAGGCGGATGATCGGCTCGTTCGAGGCGCCGCCGAAGATGTGGTAGTAGTTCAGGTTCTCGATCGCGGCCCGGGCCGCCTCGGCGATCTCCGGCCGGCCATAGCCGATGTTGACGCACCACAAGCCGGCACCGCAGTCGATCATCTCGCGGCCCTTGTGGTCGCGGATGCGCACGCCCAGGCCCCGGCCGACGATCAGCGGCCCGCTCTTCAGGTGCGTGGCGATCGAGGTCAAGGGATGCAGGACGCTCTGCCGGTCCATGTCCTCGAGCGAATAGTTCGGCCTCTCGTCGAGCATCTGCAGCCTCCGTTGTCCAGCGCCGCCCGCCGGCGGCGCCGCCTGGTTCGGGCCATAGTCAATCACACCCGGCCGCCGGTGACCAGGGGTGCCGGGCCGTTCGTCGGCGGCTGCCGAAGCGGTCAATCCCGCAGGGCGCGGGCGACCTCGAGCGCGGCGTAGGTGAGGATGCCATCGCAACCGGCGCGCTTGAAGGCGAGCAGCGCCTCGAGCATGGTCCGCTCGCCATCCAGCCAGCCGCGCGCGGCGGCCGCCTGGATCATCGCATACTCGCCCGACACCTGATAGGCGAAGGTCGGCACCGCGAACGCGTCCTTGACCCGCCGGACCACGTCCAGATAGGGCAGGCCCGGCTTGACCATCACCATGTCGGCGCCTTCGGCCAGGTCGAGCGCCACCTCGCGCAGCGCCTCGTCGGAATTGGCCGGGTCCATCTGGTAGGTCTGCTTGCCGCGCTTGCCGAGCGCGCCCGAGGAGCCGACCGCGTCGCGGAACGGTCCGTAGAAGCCCGAGGCGTATTTGGCGGCGTAGGACAGGATTTGGGTGTGGCTGTGACCTTCCTCGTCGAGGGCGCGCCGGATCGCGCCGATCCGGCCGTCCATCATGTCCGACGGTGCGATCACGTCGCAGCCGGCCGCGGCCTGGACCAGGGCTTGGCGGACCAGCACCGCGAGCGTCGCGTCGTTCGCAACCTCACCGTCGTCGTCGAGCAGGCCGTCGTGGCCGTGGCTGGTATAGGGATCGAGGGCGACGTCGCAGATCACGCCGAGCTCCGGCAGCGCCGCCTTGACCGCGCGCACCGCCCGGCAGACCAGGTTGTCGGGGTTGGTCGCCTCGACGCCGTCGGCGGTCTTCTGCGCCTGGGGCGTGACCGGGAACAGCGCCACCGCCGGGATGCCGAGCCCGGCCGCCTCGCGGAGCGCCGGCAGCAGGCGATCGATCGTGAGCCGCTCGACCCCCGGCATCGAGGCGACCGGCTCGCGCCGGTCCTCACCGTCGAGCACGAACACCGGCCAGATCAGGTCGGCCGTGTCCAGCCGGTGCTCGGCGACCAGGCGCCGCGACCAGAGGTCGCGCCGGTTGCGACGCAGCCGCGTGACCGGGAATGGCGCTGCAATCGGGGCATAGTGCGGACGTGACATCGGAGCCCTCTCGCTCGGGCAGCACTTGCTGAAGCCGATGCGGCGCTTATAGCCTGGATGACGGCGGCGACCTAGTATTCCGGGCCGGGGTGCGCTCCTCCGACGCGGATCGGTGCACGCTTCACGGCAGTGGGACGGCGGCGGCCATGGACTTCGAGCTGAACGAGGAGCAGCGCGCGTTCCAGGACATGGCGCGCAGCTTTGCGGACCAGGAGCTGGCGCCGCACGCGGCCGAGTGGGACGAGCATTGCACCTTTCCGGTAGCGACGCTGCGCGCCGCCGCGAAGCTCGGCTTCGCCGGCATCTACGTGCGCGAGGACCAGGGCGGGGCAGGGCTCTCGCGCCTCGATGCCGCGCTGATCTTCGAGGAGCTGGCGACCGGCTGCACCTCGACCGCGGCTTATCTCTCGATCCACAACATGGTCGCCTGGATGATCGACGCGTTCGGGACCGAGACGCAGCGCGCGCGCTTCCTGCCCGACCTGATGACCATGGCGCGCCTGGCCAGCTACTGCCTGACCGAGCCCGGCGCCGGCTCGGATGCCGCGGCCCTCGCGACCCGCGCCGAGCGGCAGGGCGAGGGCTACGTCGTCAACGGCAGCAAGGCCTTCATCTCCGGCGCCGGTGAGAGCGACCTCTACGCCTGCATGGTGCGCACCGGCGGGCCGGGGCCGGGCGGCATCAGCTGCCTGCTGATCGAGCGCGGCACCCCTGGCTTGAGCTTCGGCCCGCAGGAGAAGAAGCTCGGCTGGCACTCGCAGCCGACCGCCATGGTGATCCTCGAGGACTGCCGGGTTGCGGAAGATCACCGGATCGGCGCCGAGGGCGAGGGCTTCAAGATCGCGATGCGGGGGTTGGACGGCGGCCGGCTCAACATTGCGGCCTGCGCGCTCGGGGCGGCCCGGGCCTGCTATGAGCGCGCCCGCGCCCATCTGCTCGAGCGCCGCCAGTTCGGCCGGCGCCTGGCCGAGTTCCAGGCGCTGCAGTTCCGGCTTGCCGACATGGCGACCGAGCTCGCGGCCGCCCGGCTGATGGTCTGGCGCGCAGCGGCCGCGCTCGATCGCGGTGCCGCGGACGCGACGCTCGCCTGCGCGATGGCCAAACGGTTCGCGACGGATGTCGCGTTCGAGGTCTGCAATCACGCCTTGCAGTTGCATGGGGGCTATGGCTACATCAAGGACTACGAGATCGAGCGCTTTCTCCGTGACGTCCGGGTCCATCAGATTCTCGAAGGCACCAACGAGATCATGCGCCTGATCATCGCGCGCCGCCTGCTCGCCGGGTGACGACGTGAGCCTCGAGCCCGAGATCCGGCTCGAGCGCCGGGGTGGCCTGGTCGTGGTCACCCTGAACCGGCCGCGCGCGCTCAACGCGCTCTCGCTGCCGATGTGTCAGGCGCTCGATTCCGGCCTGATCGCCTGGCGCGCCGATCCGGATATCCACGCCGTGCTGATCAAGGGCGCCGGCGAGCGCGCGTTCTGCGCCGGCGGCGACATCCGCTGGCTGCACGGCGTCCTGACCACTGAAGGGGTCGCGGCAGCGGCGCGCTTTTACGCCCTCGAGTATCCCATGAACGCCCGCCTGCACCATTTCCCGAAGCCCTACATCGCGCTGCTCGACGGCATCACCATGGGCGGCGGCGCCGGCGTGTCGATGCACGGTTCGCACCGGGTGGTGACCGAGCGCACGGTGTTCGCCATGCCGGAGACGACGATCGGTTTCTTCCCCGACGTCGGTGCCACCTACGTCCTGCCTCGGCGGCCGGGCCGGATCGGCATGTATCTCGGCCTGACCGGCGCCCGCCTCGGCGCCGCCGACTGCCTGTATGCGGGGATCGGCACCCACCACGTCGCGGCGGACCGGCTCGAGGCGCTCGAGCAGGCGCTCGCCGACGCCGACCTGGCGGGCGACGCCTTCGCCGCGGTCGACCGGGTGCTCGCGGCTTTTCGAACGGGTCCGGAGCCGGGCGAATTGCCCGGTTTGCGCGCACGGATCGATCAATGCTACGGTCAGCCGGGCCTGGAGGACGTGGTCGAAGCGCTCGCCGCCGACCCTTCGGGTTGGGGAGCGGCGCAGCTCGAGCAGATGCGGGCCAAGTCGCCGACCAGCCTGGCGGTCACCTTCCGCCAGCTGTGCACCGGCGCCACGCTCGATCTGGATGCCGCCATGCGCCTCGAATACCGGCTTGTCCACCGCTTTCTGGCGGGGCATGATTTCCCAGAAGGCATACGCGCGCTGATCATCGATAAGGACAACCAACCCCACTGGCGGCCCGACCGCCTGGCCGGGGTGGCCGGGGCCGAGGTCGATGCCTACTTCGCCCCGCTGCCGGAGGGCGATCTGGTCCTTGGCGAGTTGACCTGAGGGGCGCGAAGAGGGCTAGGGTATGGCAGTCGTCGGCTTCGTCGGGCTTGGCAACATGGGGCTGCCGATGGCGCAGAACCTGATGGGTGCCGGGCACCAGCTGCGCGCGTTCGATGTCGTGCCGGCCTGCCTCGAGGCGGGGATCCGGGCCGGCGCGCAGCGGGCGCGGTCGGCCGCCGAGGCCGCGGCCGGCGCGGAGCTGGTGATCACCATGCTGCCCGAGGGTCGGCACGTGCGCGAGGTCTACCTCGGCGCCGAGGGCGTCATCGCCCATAGCGATCCGGCGGCGCTGCTGATCGACTGCTCGACGATCGACGTCGCGACCGCGCGCACGGTCAATCAGGCGGCTTCGGACGTTGGCCTCGAGGTTCTGGACGCGCCGGTGTCCGGCGGCGTCGCGGGCGCGGAGAACGCGACCCTGACCTTCATGGTCGGCGGCAGCGAGGCGGGGTTCGCGCGCGCGCAGCCGGTCCTGCAGCAGATGGGCAAGGCGGTGATCCATACCGGACCCTCGGGCAATGGCCAGGCGGCCAAGATCTGCAACAACATGCTGCTCGGGATCTCGATGATCGGCGTCTGCGAGGCGTTCGTGCTCGCCGAGCGCCTGGGGCTCAGCGCCGCCAAGCTGTTCGAGGTGAGTAGCCAGTCGTCCGGCCAGTGCTGGTCGCTCACCAACTACTGCCCGGTGCCGGGGCTCGTGCCCAGCTCCCCGGCGAACCGGGCCTACCGGGCCGGCTTCACCGCGGCGATGATGGCCAAGGACCTGCGCCTGGCGCAGGATGCGGCCCAGAGCGTCGACGCGCCCACCCCGCTCGGCGCCCAGGCGCGGCAGCTCTACGCCCTGTTCACGACCGGCGGGCGGGGCGGCCTGGACTTCTCCGCGATCATCAAGATGCTGGCCGGCGAGCTGTAAACTGAGGTTGCAAAACTGCTGCCGGCATGCTCGTTATTCGGTAGCTGGGTGCGTGAAAACAAAAGAATTCGAGGCAACCGTGAAACAGAGCTACCTGGAGACCATTCGGTTGATCGAGCGTCTCCATCGACGCTTCCTCGATGTCATCAAGACAGAGCTCGACCGGCTCGGCATCGAGGACATCAACAACGTCCAGAGCCTGATTCTGTCCAACATCAGCAATGAGCAGCTGACGGTGGGCGAGCTGACCGCGCGCGGCTACTACCTCGGCTCGAACGTCTCCTACAACGTCAAGAAGCTGGTCGAGAACGGTTATCTCAATCAGGAACGCTCGCCCCACGACCGCCGCATGACCCGGGTGCGGGTGTCGGAGAAGGGCCTCGAGCTGTGCGGGCGGATCGACGAGCTGTACGAGAAGAACGCGGTCCAGCTCGAGCGCGAGGTCATCTCCCGCGAGCAGCTGACCTCGATGAACCAGGTGCTGAGCGCGCTCGAACGCTATTGGAGCAACTACATCACCTACTCCCGCTGAGGCGGCCCGCCCGCGGCGCACGGGCGCAGGCGGGATGAGCGATCCGCCGTTCGGCCGGTTCGATGTCCCCGCGGCGCGGCGACCGATTGGCGCGGCCGCACGCTGCCCGGACCGGGTTCAGGGCGAGTCAATCGTCTCCGGCACCGGCTGACCGAAGCGCTCCTCGAACTCGCTCAGATACTGGAGCTCGGCCTCGGTGCTGGCCCGGCCGAAGATCGCGTTGCGGTGGGGGAAGCGGCCGAACCGCCGGATGATCGCCACATGCGCCTCGGCGAAGCGGCGATTCTCGGCCATGCCCTCGCTCTCGAACAGCGCCAGCGCCCGCAGCTGATTGCCGAGGCGCTCGCTGTGCATGAACGGCAGATAGAGGAACTGCTTCTGCTCGCTCGTGAGCGCGCGATCGTAACCTTTGGCAAGCGCGTGCTCGGCGACCAGCAGGGCCTTGCCGTCGGTCGCGAAGGCGCGTGGGCCGCCCCGGAACATGTTGCGAGGCATCTGGTCGAGCAGGATGCAGAGCGCGAGGCAGCCCTCGGCGCTCCCCTCCCAGCTCTTGAGCTCGGCGGTCGCCGCGCGGGCGTACAGCTCAGCGAAGCGCTTGCGAATGGTCTGATCGAGCGCCGGGCTGGCGTGAAACCAGGATGCCTTGACATCGTCGTCGAACCAGAACTCGAGAATCTCCTGAATGCCATCCATGGGCAGACTCGGCCTCCGCTCGCACCTCCAGAGCCAGATGGTCCGCCGCCCGGGCAGCGCTGCCCGACCGCCATCGGCGAAAAAAAGGGGTCGCTGGTCACCCGCCAATGTGTAGGCCGGTAGCGCCGCTCCGGCAACCAACACGAGCAGCTCAAACGCCGCGCGTGCGACAGGCGCGGGCGCCCGATCGGCTCAGACGCGGAGCGCGAAAATCTCGGTCGGCGCCTCACGGCCGCGCAACCGGTGCCAGCCGAGCGAGGTCAGGCGCGGGTCGGCCGGCACGGCCCGCGCGGTCGCGGCACTCAGGAGGATCGCGATCTCCTCGTCGGGCAGCATCTCCTTGGCCCTGGCTTCGAGCCGCTGCGCCACGTTCACCGTATCGCCGACGACCGTGTAGTTCATGCGGGTCGCGGTGCCGATGTTGCCGACCACGACCGGCCCGGTATGCAGGCCGATCCGGAGCCGGACCGGAAGCTCGCGCTCGCGGTTGTCGTCGCGCAGCGCGGCCGCGATCGCGACCGCGGCGCGGGCGGCGCGCGCCGCGTGATCGGGCTGATCCTCGATCGCGTTCCACAGCGCCATGACGGCGTCGCCGATGAACTTGTCGACCATGCCCGCCTCGCCCTCGATGCCGGCGGTCACCAGGCGGAGATGATGATTGAGGAACTCGGCGGTCTGCTCGGCGCCGAGGTTGGCCGTGCGCCCGGTGAAATCGACGATGTCGGTGAACAGCACGGTCACCTCGCGGTTCTGGGAGGCGAGCGACACCGCGATGCCCCGACTGATCAGGCTCTGCACGATCGGCTTGGGCACGTAGGCGGCGAACACCCGCAGGGCGCGCACCATGGCGTTGAACGCGATCGCCGCCTGGTCGATCTCGCGCAGCCGCGAGCGCCGCAACGGCGCCAGATCGTCGAGGTCGAGGGTGCGGATCGCGCTCGCCGCCTCGGCCAGCTGCGCGATCGGACGGCTCACCCGCCGGCCCAGCCAGACCGCAACGGCCGCCGCCGCCACCAGGCTGGCGAGGCCGATCCCGAGCGCCAGCAGCAGGCGCTCGAGCTGCAGGTCGACCGCCGCGACCGGGAAATAGCTGCCGACCAGCCAGTGCGGGTCGAGCGGCGGCGCGAGGGTCTGGTAGAGGAACAGGTAGCGGGTGTCGCCGACCCGGTTCCAGTGGCCCGACACCCCGGCCTGCAGCCGGCGGTCCTGCCAGCCCTGGCCCCAGATCCCGAACAGGACCGGATCGCCGATCTCGGTGACCCGCGGCAGGGGTCGTTTCGGCCCGAGCCCCGGGAAGTTGAGCGCGAGCGTGCTGTGCGCCAGGACGAAGTCGCGGTCGTACAGGATGAAGGCGTTCTGCCCGAGCTCGCTCTCGATGCTGGTCATGAAGTCGGACAGCGCCGGCATGGTGACGGTCGAGACCAGCACGCCCCTGGCCTTGCCGTCGATCAGCAGGGTCCGCTGCAGGTTGACCAGGGTCATGCCCTGGTTCTTGACGTAGACCGGGGCGCCCCAGTACGCCGTGCGCTGGCGTCGCGCCAGCGCGTTCTCGATGGTCCTGCGCCCCGCGGGCTCCCGGTGCCAGTCGGCGACATCCGGGGTCGGCACCTGGGCCCCCTGGCGGGCGGCCATGAGCCAGCCGGTCGGATCGAAGTAGACCATGGCGCTGACGTGCGGGCTGGCCGCCAGCCCCGCCTCGAGCGCCCGGAACAGCTGTTCCGGATTCGCTGGATCGAGCCGCCCGGATTCGATCAGGCGCGCGACCGCCTCGACCTGCGTCTGGGCGGGCTCGAGGAACAGCCGGAGCTCCTGAGCGATGCCCGTGATCAGCAGCCGGCCCTTGTCCTCGAGCAGCTCGAAGGTGTTGCGGGTGGCGATCGACAGGGTCACCAGCAGCACCCCGCCGACCGAGAGGACCAGCGCGCTCACCCCGAACACGAGGTAGGCAACGATCGGCAGGCCCTTGCGGACCTCGGGGACGGCGACGTCGGCCATGCGGCCAACTTAGAGGGCGCCCGGCCTTTGGCAATGTCGCCGGTCCGGGCGGCGCTCGCGCCCGCCGATGCACGGCTCGCCCGCCGATGCACGGCTCGAAGGACTCGCGCCGGCTCGGTGCCCCTTGCGGCAACGTCACGCGCTCCCGTGATCCGCCCTGGCCTGCTACAAAGAGGGATCGCGCCTGTGACGAGGTCAGTCCATGATTCCCCGCTACTCGCGGCCCCAGATGGCGGCCATCTGGGCGCCGGAAAACCGGCTCCGGCTCTGGCTCGAGGTCGAGCTTTGCGCGCTCGAGGCGATGGCCGGGCTCGGCCGGGTGCCGGCGGCCGCGGCCGGGGCGGTCCGGGCCGCGGCCGAGCGCCGGATCGAGACGATCATCGATCCCGCGCGGATCGAGGAGATCGAGCAGACCACCCGTCACGACGTGATCGCGTTCCTGACCCACGTCGAGGAGGTGGTCGGCCCCGAGGCCCGCTATCTGCATCTCGGCATGACCTCCTCGGACCTGCTCGATACCGCGTTCGCCTGCCAGCTGACCCAGGCCGCCGACCGGCTGCTCGCCGACGTCGACCAGCTGCTCGCCGCGCTGCGCCGCCGGGCCTTCGAGCACAAGGACACGCCCTGCATCGGCCGCTCGCACGGCATGCACGCGGAGCCCACCACCTTCGGCCTCAAGCTGGCGGGCTTCTACGCCGAGTTCGAGCGCGACCGGAAGCGGCTCGAGACCGCGCGCACGGAGGTCGCGACCTGCGCGATCTCGGGTGCGGTCGGCACCTTCGCCAACATCGAGCCCGCGGTCGAGGCCGCGGTCGCGGCCCGGCTCGGGCTCGCGCCGGAGCCGGTCTCGACCCAGGTGATCCCGCGCGACCGCCACGCCGCCTTCTTCGCCGCCCTCGCGATCACCGCCTGCGCCATCGAGCGCCTCGCGACCGAGATCCGGCACCTGCAGCGCACCGAGGTCGGCGAGGCCGCCGAGCCGTTCGCGCGCGGCCAGAAGGGCAGCTCGGCGATGCCGCACAAGCGCAACCCATGGATGAGCGAGAACCTGTGCGGCCTGGCGCGGCTGGTGCGCGGCTACCTGGCCCCGGCGCTCGAGAACGTGGCGCTCTGGCACGAGCGCGACATCGCGCACTCCTCGGTCGAGCGGGTGATCGCGCCGGACGCGACCATCGCCCTCGACTTCGCGCTCCACCGCCTGACCGGCATCGTCGAGCGCCTCGAGGTCGATGCCGCGCGCATGCGGTCCAACCTCGAGAGCAGCCACGGCCTGATCCACTCCGAGCGCGTCCTGCTCGCCCTGACCGAGGCCGGGCTCGGCCGCCAGGACGCCTATGCGATCGTCCAGCGGCACGCGATGCGGGCCTGGCGGGAGGGGCTGCCGCTGCTCGATCTGCTGCGTGCCGACCCCGAGGTGACGGCGCGGATCGACGAGGCGGCGCTCGCCGCGCTGTTCGATCTCGGCCATCACCTCCGGCACGTCGATCTGATCTTCGCGCGCGTGTTCGGCGCGCCCGAAAAGTGACGCGGATTTCGTGATGCGAGCACGCCATGGGGCGCTGCTGGCGTTCGCCCTCTGCTCGACCCTGGCGCCCCTCGGGGCGGCGGAGGCTGCGGTCCTGATCGAGGCGAAGAAGGCCGGGCAGGCGCTCCGCCTGGTGGTCGATCGGAGCCAGGAGCGCGTGCTGATCACCGCGGGCGAGGTCCGGGCGCTGGTCGATCTGGCCGCCGGCCTGATCTATGTCGAGGCCCAGGGCCAGCCGGCCGGGCGGGTCCATGCCCGCTTCCGCCCAGGCCACGACGAGCCCGCGCCCTACCGGGTCGAGCGCTTCGGGCCGGGGCCGATCCTCGCCGGCAACGCCAGCACCTATTACGTCCTGTTCGATGAGGACCGGGTCTGTGCGGAAGCGATGCTGAGCGGCTGGATGAGCCCGTTCGTCGATCCCGCGGTGCGCGCGATGGCCATGCTCGAGCGGCTGACCCCGCCCGCGGCTGGTGACCCCTGCGCGGCGATCCCGTTCACGACCTATGCCGCCGCCGGCTGGCCGCTGCTCGCCGGCAAGATCGACCGGCCGAGCTTCGTCACCACCCGGATCGAGTTCGACTATCGGCCGGCATCGGACGAGCTGGCGCCCCCGGCCGCGTCGCGCGAGCTGCCGATCGAGGAGCTGCCGGCGAGGATCTCGCTACCACCCTCCTGAGCCCGGTGCTCCGGCGCACCACCATGGTCGGGGATGACGTCGTGGTCGTGCTGGATCGGGCCGCCATGGCTCGGGATCAAGCCGGTCTGTAGCGGCGGCCGTCGGCCCGCCGGGCGGTGCGGTTAAAGGTCGGGCAATCAGTTTGCGCTATGGCTGCGGGCAACCCACTCAGGAGGCTGCCCCCCAATGTCGGTCCGTCGGATGCTGCTCGCCGCCGCCCTCTTCAGCCTCCTGCCCCGGCTCTCGGCCGAGGCCGCGATCCTGATCGAGGCGCGCAAGCATGGCGAGCCGTTCCGCATGGTGATCGACAACGAACAGCAGCGCGCGCTGATCAGCACGGCGCAGGGCGAGAGCCTGGTCGACCTGCAACAGGCGCAGATCTATATCCGCGGCCCGGGCGGCGTCGCGCGCCGGGTGCCGCTCGGACAAGGGCCTTCGCCCGCGAGCCGCCTCTATCGGGTCGAGCCCTGGGGGCCGGGGCCGGTGATCGCCGGCCAGTCGACCGTCTATCATGTGATCAGCTACGGCGATCAGATCTGCGCCGAGATGCTGGTGAGCGCCTGGATGAAGCCGTTCGTGGCCCCGGTGGTCCAGGCGCTCGACCTGCTCGAGGAGCTGAGCGGCACGCCGCGCGGCCGGGGCTGCGAGCGCATCCCGTTCTCGGTCTACGCCGCGCAGGGCTGGCCGATCATGGCCGGCAAGATCGACCACCTGACCTTCGAGACCCAGAGCGTGCGCTTCGACTACCAGCCGCCGGCGCGCGAGCTGGCCCTGCCGGTGCACTACGAGACCGCCCGCCCGGACCAGACCGTCCTCCAGGCCTTCGCGCCCAAGCCCTGACGGGCCAGACGCCGGGGCGGCGACGGGCGCGCATCACATGTCGCTCTCGCCTGCGGCCTCCGACAGCCGCTCGGATTCGGCGCCGACAGCCGCGCGCAGGGGCGGGAGATCCTCGCTGATCGCAGCCCAGAGGAGGTCGCGCTCGATCCGGAAATACTGATGAGCGAGCCGGTCGCGCAACCCCGCGAGGCCATGCCAGTCCACGTCCGGGTGACGGCCCCTCATCTCTGCCGGCAGGCTCTTGACCGCTTCGCCCAAGACCAGGAGCGACCAGGCCACGATCGATAGGGTCTCGTCGTCGAGGTCGGCGTCGGTCGTGGCGCCGATCGTCCTGACCCGGCGTTCGATGCGTTCCAAAGCGACCATGATGTCGGCGAGTCGCTCTGTCGTCGGACGAGCCATGGCGGCCAGGCATCAGAAGACCCGAACCGCATCGCGCTCGAACTCGTCGCGGAGCGACGGGCGGATGGCGGTTCGCGTCCCAAGGTCGACGCCGCGCTGCAACCATTGCTCGAGGTCGTGGGCAATCGAACCTTGCGTGACGAGCGAGAATCGGCTGTTCGGATCGACGTCGATCGCCAGATCCACGTCGCTGTCGACTCGGGCATTGCCGCGCGCGACCGAGCCGAACACGAAAAGGTGCTCGACGCCGCGCCGGCGGAGCTCCGGCGCGTGCGCGCGAAGCGTCGCCATCACCTCGCCGAGCTTGGGCGGCTCGGCCTCCTCACGCGCGAGCAACTCCTCGATGGTGTCTCCTAACAGCCGTTGCAGGCTGATGCCCCGGCGCGCGGCGACCGCCTTGAGCCGGCTCCGCAGCTCAATTGGCAGGCGCACGGAGAGAAAAGCGGTGTCGTTCATGTGCACAAGTTAGCAAGCGCACAGCCGCATGGCAAGCATCACCGCTGTCAGCAGCGGTGCCGTTGTTGTCATTGAGGTCCGCCCTTTGCTTTCAGCACGCGGCAATCGCCCGGCTCACATCAGGCGCTGGCTCTTGAAGCTGGTGTGGCGGTTCTTGCCGACGATCACGTGGTCGTGGACCGAGATCCCGACCGGGGCGAGCGCCTGGACCACCTGCTTGGTCATCTCGATGTCGGCGCGCGAGGGCGTCGGGTCGCCGCTCGGGTGGTTGTGGACCATGATGATCGCCGAGGCCTGGAGCTCGAGCGCCCGCCTGGTGATCTCGCGCGGATAGAGCGGCGTATGGTCGACCGTGCCGCGCTGCTGGACCTCGTCCCGGATCAGGATGTTCTTGCGGTCGAGGAACAGGACCCGGAACTGCTCGATCGGCTCGTGGGTCAGCGCCACCTGGAGGTAGTCGATCAACGCCGTCCAGGAGCCGATCACCGGCCGCTCCCGGATCTGCTCGCGGAGCACCCGCTGGAGCAGCTCCTGGACGAGCTTGAACAGGATCAGGGTCTCGCGCCGCCGCCAGAGCCGCACGGTCTCCCAGAAGCCGTCCTTGTCCTGCTCGAAGGCGCGCCAGCGCCGGCCGGCCTCCGATCGCTGCTCGGACGGCCGGTCCCGGTCACGCTCGAAGTCGTCGGACAGGCGGTAGGTGAGGTAGGCGTCGATCTCGGGGTCGTCCTTGCGCAGGTCGTGGAACTCGGCGAGCTGGGCGGGGTCCGCCTTGAGCGCGGCGCCGAGGCTGCCGAAGCGGGCCAGCAGCTCCTTGGCGAGCGGCTTGGTGTCCTTGACGTCGATGCTGAAGAACAGCAGCAGCTCGAGCAGCTCGTAGTCGGGCAGGGCCTCGGGACCGGCCTCGAGGAAGCGCTGGCGCAGCCGGTTGCGGTGGCCGGCGTTCTGGGCATCCTTGCGCAGATCCTTGAACGATTTCGGTTTCGGCTCGTAGGCCACCGGCGCGTCGGCGAGGCCGCCGGCCGGCACCTGGCCATTCGCGGGCAGCGCCGCGGCCAGCTGGCGGAGGGGGTCGGGAGATGCGAACGCCCAGCTCTGCCGGTCACGGTCCCAGCTTCCGCCATGGCGCTTTAGCAACTCCCGGTTGGCAAACGTGTTGCCGGAGACCAGGTAGCGGGTCGCTCCTGCCTGGTCCGGGTCCTCGTGCAGCTCGAGCCCGGCGCGGCTCAGCGCCTCGACGAGCGGTCGGATGGTGGGATCGGTCCGCAGCCCCTGCATGGCCGCGGCTTATACTCTTCTAGTTGCTAAAATTCCATTAACAAGCCACTGCGGGTTGAAAAAAACTACCACTCGGGATGGTGCAGGCCCGCGGGCGACAGGGTGAACACCTCGCAGCCGCCCTCCGTGACGCCCACGGTATGCTCGAACTGCGCGGACAGCTCGCCGTCGCGGGTGATCACCGTCCAGCCATCCTCCGAGCTGAGCTTGACCTTCCAGCCGCCGGCATCCCAGTTCCCGGCGTTGATCATCGGTTCGATGGTGAAGATCATTCCGGGGCGCAAGACCAGCTCGCGCTGCGCCGCCGCCTCGCCCGGCCGCTTTTGTCGTTCCTTCCTGGCCTTCTTTTCCCGTGACGCGTAGTAGTGGAGAACGCTCGGGGCATCGTGGAACACGCGGCCGATGCCGTGGCCGCAGTAATCCTGCACGACCGAATAGCGAAAGCGCTCGGCGTAGGTCTGGATGGCGAGGCCGATGGCGCTGAGCGTTGCCCCCGGCTGGACGGCCTGGATGCCTCGCCACATGGCCTCGTAGGTCACCTGGCACAGCCGGCGCGCCTTGATCTTGGGCTCGCCGGCGAAGAACATCCGGCTGGTGTCGCCGTGCCAGCCATCGAGGATCACGGTGACGTCGATGTTGACGATGTCGCCGTCGCGCAGGATCCGGCTCTCGCTCGGAATGCCGTGGCAGACCTCGTGGTTGATCGAGGTGCAGATCGACTTCGGGTAGCCGCGGTAGTTCAGCGGTGCCGGCGCCGCGCCGTGGTCGAGGATGAACCCGTGGCACCGCCGGTCGAGCTCGCCCGTGGTCACGCCGGGCCGGACCTGGCCGTCGATCATGTCGAGCACGGCCGCGGCCAGCTGCCCCGCCCGGTGCATGCCGGCAAAGGCGGCCGGATCGTGCAGCGGGACCTGGGCCTCGCTGACCGGGCGCTGGGCGGTGTTGACCTGCTCGTGCATCATCCTGCGTGCAACCACAAGCTATAGAACGATCGGCAACGACCCGGCCAGACGGATCTCGTCGACCGTGATCCGGCAGGCCAGGCACAGGGTCTCGACGCCGGCCGCCCTGGCCGTGCCGGCGGCCCTTGCGTACAGCGGGTCGAGGTCGGCCGCGAGCCGGAAGTCGGCGCAGTCGGCCCGCTGCACCACGTACACCAGCACCGCCCGCGCCCCGGCCTGCACCGTGCGGGCGAGAGCGCCCAGATGCCTCACTCCGCGGGCGGTCGCGGTATCCGGGAACTCCGCGCCCGACGTGCGCTTGAGATGTACGTTCTTGACCTCGACAAAGCAATCCGGCCGCCCCCCGCCCTGCAGCAGGAAATCGACCCGGCAGCCCCGATCGTAGGCGACCTCGCGCCGGATGTTCTCGTAACCAGACAGCTCCGGCACCAGCCCGGCCCGCAGCGCCTCCTCGACCAGCCGGTTGGGATGCATGGTATTGATCCCGACCAGCCCGCCCGCGACCTCGACCAGCTCGAGCGTCAGCGGCAGTTTTCTCGAGAACGCGGGCCGAGCGCGACAGCCAGACCGGCGCCCCCGGCGCATCCAGGCCCAGCATCCGCCCCGGATTCGGGCAATGGACCGTGACCTCGCCGCCCTTGTCGAGGGCGACATCCGCGAGAAAGCGCTTGTAGCGCCGCACCAGGCGGCCTGGGATCAGAGGCTCGGGCCAGCGCATTTTTTCCTTTTTTCCCACTTCAGGACGGGGCGGACCGGGCGTTTCTGTCGACCATCCGGGGCCGATCGTCAACCGCTTTGCCAGCCTCCATCGCCTCCATCGGGAGGCTCAGCCGGATCAATCCTGGTCAATCCAGATCAGTCGCCACCGCTGCCGCGTCCTCGACCGAAGATGCCTCGGCGCCGATTGAACTCCTGCTTTGGTCAGTTTTGTGCTCAATCGTCTCTTCATCTGGATTGCATAATGTCGCGCCAGCACGCAATATACAGAAAGGTAATATCGCCGGCCATCACAATGTACGCTGAAGATATACGGCCATCGATTTTGGCAATGATTACACGCATGACGTCACCGAGGTCACACCTGAGCGACGGAAGTGGTGCATTTTGGTCTTGAGCGTGAACACTTCTGTCGCATGGAGCGGCAAGTCATCGGCGTCATCAATCAAAACTCAAGCTGGTTTATAACGCATTGATTTCAGTATTATTCTCATCAATGTGCGCAGATCGCCTGGGGTTCTTTGCGCTTCGACGTACGCCGACACCGCTCGCCAGCGCTGCCGATTGACCCCGGATTGATCCCTAGGCCCTGTCCGACGGAGGCGTCAGAAGTGTAGCCTGCTCGAGACCCGACATACCGATTTCCGGCCCGAAATAGAGTTCCAGGCACCCGTTTCTCTACAGGCCCGCTCCCGATCGGACTAGCTCGGGCCGGGCGCGGTCGCTTCAGCGGCTTTCGACGGGCCGGACCGGGCCGCGAGCTGCTCGAGCTGCCTCCGCATGTCCTCGGGCAGCCCCTTGGCCGGCGGGCAGTCGGGGCCGGTCACTCGGGCGGCGAAGAGCTTGGGCCACAGGCGGTCAGGCATCGCCGATGTCGCCGCGAGGTCCAGGGCGCGCGAGGCGAGGCCGCGGGTCTGTGCTTCGGGAACGTCGCCGCCGCAGGCGAGATCACCGAGGAACTTCGCGAGATCCTCGTCGTAGGCCTGTTCTGTAGTCCACTTGGGCGGTCCCCACGGAACGGCTCTGGTTTCGGATCGCCGGGTCGAACATCACGTTGGGCTGCGATGCCATGCCGCAGGGAACTCGGGGCGGCGAGGGCCGATCATCGGTCTCGAGCGCCTTTGTCAATTGTTCGACAACCGTCTTCCGACAGGCTTTCGTCGGTAATGTCCGCCGATACCGCCGCGATCGTTTCATCAGCCTCGGTCTTGGTCATCGGCTCGACGGTGCTACCGCGGAGGTCGGCGAAGTCCCAGTTCGCGTCAGGCACCAGAGCGCGCCACAGCGCCGCTCCGCTGAGGTCGGCGCCCTGGAGCTGGGCGCCGCTGAGGTCGGCGCCCTGGAGCTGGGCGCCGCTGGAGGTCGGCGCCCTGGAGCTGGGCGCCGCTGAGGTTGGCGCCCTGGAGCTGGGCGTCGCTGAGGTCGGCGCCCTGGAGCTGGGCGCCGCGGAGGTCGGCGCCCTGGAGCTGGGCGTCCGCTGAGGTCGGCGCCCTGGAGCTGGGCGTCGCAGAGGTCGGCGCCCTGGAGCTGGGCGTGCGCTGAGGTCGGCGCCCTGGAGCTGGCGCCGACGAGAGGCGCCCTGGAGCTGGGCGTCGTGAGGTTGGCGCCCTGGAGCTGGGCGTCGCGGAGGTCGGCGCCCTGGAGCTGGGCGCCGCATGAGGTCGGCGCCCGCCAGGTCGGCGTCGCGCAGGTCGGCGTTCGCGAGGAAGGCACGCTCTGCGTCAGCGAAGGCGAGATTGCGGCCGCGCAGGTCGACCCGCTTGACCTTGCTCAAGTCCTTGCCATCCCAGCCTTCGGGCTTCTGCGCCACCTCGACCTCGCGCAGGTCGGCGTAGGTCCGGATGCCGATGAAGTCCAGAAGCGTTCAGGCGCCTTGCTACCTCGGCGGAAGGATCCCATGCGGGTTGTCACGGAACGCGACTGATCGAGCACTGCGACGGAGGACGAACGTCGAGCGCGAACCCGTGAGACCTGTCGCAGGCGCAGCCCGCGGTAGCTCGCGCCAGGCGCGGCGCAAGGACGCCCGCCGATCGGCGTCGGCATGGGCTCCGACTGTCAGTGCGGTGCCTTGACCCTGCAGCGCGTCGCGGGCGAGCCGGTAGGTGTGCCGGCCGAAGAGCGTCGTGAGCGACGATCAGAAACGACCAGCCAGCTAGTGCCGAGCCAGCCGTGGGCCGGCAGGTAGCGGGCCCACAAGCGCGAGCAGCGTGAGCGGCACGAGCCACCAGGTCGAGAACACGGCGAGCAGGTTCTCCAGCCGGACGAGCGGCGGGGCGTTCGGCCGAAGGAGCCTGAACTCGATGCGGACCAGGTTGGTCAGCAGCCAGGGGTCGGTCTTGTCGTCGAGCGCGACGCCGTCGGGGAAGATCGCGGGCAGGGTCGCGAGCGTCCGCCACAGGCGCTGCAGATAGAAGTGCAGGTAGCAGTAGACCGCAGCCAGGATGGCGGCGCCGACCACGTAGAAGCCGGCGATCGGGATCGGCGTGTTGATGATCGGCAGCGGCGAGCTCGCGGTGTTCAGGATCAGCTGCGACGTCGTGGGTCGTGCCGATCACCAGCCAGGAGTAGACGCAGGCCGCGAGCAGGCCGATGAAGACCTTGCGCGCCTCGCCGGAGATCGCCTTGACCTGCTCCAGCGCCGGGAATTTTGCGATCTCGGGCGGCACGGTCCGGTTGCCGGTGAGGTCGCTGCCGGCGAGGTGCTCGGGCAGGAGCCCTTCGTACCTTGGTGAGATCCTCCGCTCTTGCAGGTCCCGACCGGCAGCTCGTCGACCCGCAAGGCGGGCGGCTCCGGCGGCGCGGCCGGCGCAAACGATGCCGGTGCCTCCTCGAGTCCTTGCGGCGCGTCGGGTTGGGACTTCATCGTTCATGGGCTGCGCAATTCGCTGGCGCGTCAATTTCCCAGGTTGCGGGCCAAAACCTTAGCGCGAGCGGCGAGCCGGCGGGAAGCTCCTTTCGGGGCTGCGCCCGATCGGGAGCCTGCCGAGTCGGCGACCCGGCTCGGGGCTGTCACCGTCTATCCCGTAGATGAGGACAGCGCCCCTACCTCGATTTCAAGGAGCCATGATGCGGATTTTGTTGTTGTCCAGCGCCTACAACAGTCTGACCCAGCAGGCCCATGTCGAGCTCGCGGCGCGCGGGCATGTCGTGGCGGTCGCGAGCGGCATGCGGGTGGCGGGGATGCGGGCGGCGGTCGGGCGGTTCCGGCCCGATCTGATCCTCTGTCCGATGCTGAGCCAGGTGATCCCGAAGGATATCTGGGAGAGGCATCCGTGCCTGATCCTGCACCCCGGCATCGTCGGCGACCGCGGCGGCCATTCGCTCGACCGGGCGATCCTCGACCAGGAGGCGGAGTGGGGGGTGACCGTGGTGCAGGCGGCCGAGCACGTGGAACTCGGGGCCGATCTGGGCGAGCTGGCGCTGCAAGCTGCGCGAGGCGAGCAAGAGCAGCCTCTATCGGGACGAGATCAGCCGCGGCCGCGATCCAGGCGATGATGGTCGCGGTGCAGCGTTTCGAGAACGGCCTGTACGTGCCGGCGCCCCTGGATTATTCGCGAGCGGACGTCCGGGGCCGCTATCGGCCGCTGTTGCAGCCCGAGCAGCGCAGGATCGACTGGTCGGCCGATCTCGTGGCGACGATCGTCCGGAAGATCCGGTCCGCCGATGGCTGCCCCGGGGTCCTGGACGAGATCGGCGGGGAGCCGGTTTTTCTGTATGGCGCGCACGAGGAGGGGGGCCTGGTCGGCCGGCCCGGCGAGATCATCGCCAGGCGCCATGGCGCGATCTGCCGTGCGGCCGCGGATGGCGCGGTCTGGATCTCGCATCTGAAGCGGGCGGGCGGGGCCGCGGGCGAGCACTTCAAGCTGCCCGCAACGGAGGTTCTGGGCGACCGGCTGAGCGAGGTCCCCGAGGTGCCGCTGCCGATCGACGCCCTGAGCCCGTGCAAGACCTACCGGGACATCTGGTACGAGGAGCGGAACCAGGTCGGCTACGTCAACTTCCGCTTCTACAACGGCGCCATGGGCACCGACCATTGCCGACGGCTGGCCGAGGCCGTGCGCCATGCCCGCAGGCGGCCGACCAAGGTCATCGTGCTGACCGGCGGGCGCGACTTCTTCTCGAACGGCATCCATCTCAACCTGATCGAGGCCGCGGCCGATCCGGCTGCGGAGTCATGGCGCAACATCAACGCCATGAACGATCTGGTCCATGCCATCCTGACCACCACCGACCGCCTGACGATCGCAGCGCTCTACGGCAGCGCCGGGGCCGGCGGGGTCATGCTGGCGCTCGGCGCGGACCGGGTGCTGGCGCGCGATGGGATCGTGCTCAATCCGCACTACAAAGGCATGGGCGGGCTCTACGGCTCGGAGTACTGGACCTACTCGCTGCCGAAGCGGGTCGGGCCAGAGAAGGCCCTGGAGCTGACCGAAAGCTGCCAGCCGATCAGCGTCCGCGAGGCGCAGGCGATCGGCCTGATCGACGACGTCATCCTGCAGGATCACCTGGGTGAGAGCGCCTTTGGCCGGTTTCGCGACCAGATCGCCCGGATCGCGGAGAACCTCGCAGGGAGCCCCCGCTACGCCACCTGGCTCGCGCGCAAGCAGGCGACGCGTGAGCAGGACGAGCGTTGCAAGCCGTTGCAGCAGTATCGATCGGACGAGCTGGAGGAGATGACCAGGAACTTCTGGGGCGAGGATCGCAGCTATCACCTGGCCAGAGCCGCCTTCGTCCGCAAGCAGCCGCGCCGGGGCGGCCTGACCTGGCCCGCGGCGCTCGAAACCCGTTATGGCCATGGGCACCGTGCGCACGCGAGGCGTCCGGTCACGAACCCCTGGGCTCATGCCCGCTCCGGCTGGCCCGGCAGCGGAACCGGGCGGCATGCCGCGTAGCAGCTCGATCCCGGCAGCGCGGGCCGACCGCAGCCGACCGTGGTGGCAACCAGGAGGCCCCGTGCGTGAGCGCGGGACCGGCCTCCGCCGGGGCGCATCCGATCCTCCCCTTCGCGGCGGATGCTGCTCCGCACATCAAGGCGAGTGCCGCAAGCGACGGTCACCCGGCCCAGCTGCGACACCTCGCTTCCTTGCACTTGCTCCTTTCAACCTATTCAAAAGCGCACGGCGGCGCCGATGACCGGGCCGTGCATGGTCGCGTCCCATTCGAAATCGTGGTGATGGTAGTCCTGATAGAGCGCGCGGTAGCCGATCGCGAAGGTCGTCGGCCGGCCGAACAGCGTGGTCTTGTAGCCAAGAAACGCCTGAGCATTCCAGGCGAAGTCGGAGCCGACGCCGAAGCCGCCGACGTCGGCCTCGCCGACGAGCGTCCAGTGATCCAAGACAACGGGCGCTCAACCTGATGTATTCCAGAGATCAGGTAGTTGCGCCGCCTGACACCAGTGCCTCGTCCCGCTCGGTCAGGGCTTGGAGGCTGCAGGTCCGGCTTCATCACGACCAGGCGGGCTCGGCGCCAGGCCGGCGGAAGGGACCTGAGGATGGCCGAGGTGGTCGGCCGCCCCGGGTCAGGCTCGGGCGCTCGTCACCGGGAGGAGGAGTTGATCAGTGAATCGACGGCGCCGGTGGCCGCCTGTCTGATCATCATCGGCAACGCGATCCCCTCGGGCCGGCCGGTCGGGGCCAGGATCGGAAGCTTTTGATTGATCGGCGCGGGCCAGGCAGTATGGTGATCCGGTTGCCGCTCTTAAGAGGCGAGCGCGCCGTCGCACCCGGGGCACCGCCTGCGGGCTGCAGGCCAGGGGGTCCCCATCGCGAGCTTCGGTTGCCGAGCATGAATGCCTCCCGAAAGGCAGCTCATCCTGATCCGCCGCGGCCGCTGCCGCCTCGCCATCCGCCGCGGCCGCTGCCGCCTCGCCATCCGGAAGAGAGCGAGCGGCTGGCGGCGCTGCGCAGCTACGACATCCTGGACACGCCGGCCGAGGCCGCCTTCGATGACGTGACGCGCATGCTGGCGGCGGTCTGCGAGGCGCCGGTCGCGTTGATCTCGCTGGTCGACGAGGGGCGGCAGTGGTTCAAGTCGGAGGTCGGGCTCGGCATCAAGGAGACGCCGCTCGACGTCTCGGTCTGCGGCCATGCGATCCTGCAGCCGGGCCTGTTCATCGTGCCCGACACGCGGGCCGACGCGCGGTTCGCCTGTAACCCCCTGGTCACCGGCGAGCCGTATCTCCGGTTCTACGCTGGCGCGCCGCTGGTAGGCGCGGACGGGCTGCCGCTCGGCACGCTCTGCGTGCTCGACTACCGGCCGCGGGATCTCACGCAGGAGCAGAAGGACACGCTGTCGATGCTGGCGCGCACGGTGATGACGCAGCTCGACCTGCGCCGCTCGCTGGCCGCCCAGTCGCGTCTTTTGGCCGAGAAGGAGATGCTGCTCGAGGAGCTCAATCACCGGGTCAAGAACAGCCTCCAGATCACCGCGAGCCTGCTCGGGCTGCAGGCGCGCGAGATCAAAGACCCCGAGGCGCGCCGGCAGTTCGCGGAGGCCAGCGGCCGGATCGGGGCGGTGGCGCTGGTGCACGAGCGGCTCAACCGGTCCGAGGCGAGCGGCCGGGTCGAGGTCGGCCAGTACCTTCGGGACCTGTGCGCCGATCTCGAGCGCTGCTTCGTGACGCCGGACCGGCTGGGCTCGATCGGGGTCGCCGCCGAGCACGTCGAGCTCGCGATCGAGCAGGCGGTGCCGCTCGCGCTGATCGTCAACGAGCTGGTCACCAACGCGTTCAAATACGCCTATCCCGACCCGCGCGCCGAGGCGGTGGTCGCGGTGTCCTTACGCGTGGTCGAGGGCGGCGCGGTCACGCTCGAGGTCGAAGACCGCGGGATCGGGCTCGCCGAGAGCTTCGATCCGGAGCAGAGCACGGGCCTCGGCATGCGCCTCGTGCTGGCGCTCGCGGGCCAGCTGGGTGGCGAGCTGTCCTACGAGCGCCTGACGCCGGGTGCGCGCTTCACGCTCAGGCTGCCGCTTGCGGCCGAGGCCGGCGAGGCAGCGCGCGCGGGGCCTGCCCTGGACCGGACCGGAAAGACCGCCGATGAATGACGCCGAACAACCGGTGACCGCCGCTCTGATCATCATCGGCAACGAGATCCTCTCGGGGCGGACGGTCGATGCCAATCTGCCGTATATCGCGCTGAAGCTGGGGGCGATCGGGGTGCGGTTGATGGAGGTCCGGGTGGTGGCCGACGACGAGGCGGCGATCGTCGAGGCGGTCAATGCCTGTCGGGCGCGGTATTCCTATGTCTTTACCACCGGGGGGATCGGGCCGACCCATGACGACATCACCGCGGCCGCGGTCGCCAAGGCGTTCGGGCGGCGGTATGGGCGGCATCCGGAGGCCGAGCGGCGGCTCTTGGCGTACTATCCGCCCGAGCGGGTCAATCCCGCGCGCATGAAGATGGCGGACATGCCCGAAGGCGCGGAGCTGATCGACAATCCGGTGAGCGTGGCGCCGGGCTTTCGGATCGAGAACGTGCACGTGCTGCCGGGGGTGCCCAAGATCATGCAGGCGATGCTCGATGGCCTGCTGCCGGGGCTCAAGGGCGGGGCGAGGGTGGGCTCGCGGGCGATCACCGTGTTCGCGCCCGAGGGCGACGTCGCCAATGCCGGGCTCGGCGACATCCAGGCGCGGTTTCCCATGCTCGAGATCGGCAGCTATCCGTTCTGGCGGCCGGAGGGGCCGGGGACCACGATCGTGTTCCGGGGCACCGATCCGGAGGCGATCGATCAGGCGGCGGCGGCGCTGCTCGGCCTTGCCGCCAGGCTTGGCGCCCAGACGCGGGAAGATCCGACCCGGGAAGATCCGACCAAGGACGATCCGAGCGGCGGGGCGCCGGCGGCGACGTAGGCGCGGGCGGCCAGTCTCAGCCGCCGCCAGTCTCAGCCGCCGCCAGTCTCAGCCGCCGCTGACCAGCTGCCACTGGCCGTCGGGCTGGCGGCAGGCGGTGCCGTAGACCTCCTGGACCTGGCCGCCGATCGACGCCTGCTGCTGGAATTCGCGGCAGTACTGGCCGTTGGTGCTCTCGTAGGTGTGGGTAGGCGTGATGGTGCCGGAGTGGCCGCTGTCGGGGTTCTTCCAGGTGGTCTCGGTGCCCGAGGGCGCGTATTCGAGGGCGTGGACCTCGGCGCTGCTGGCGTAGAGCTTGTCGGTGCGATCGAGCGACTTGCCGACCTCGCTGCCGAGCAGCCCGCCCAGCAGGGTGCCGGCGGCGGTCGCCGCGAGCGCGCCCGGACCGTGGCCGAACTGGGCGCCGAGCAGGCCGCCGCCCGCGGCCCCGGCGAGCCCGCCCACGGTCTGTTTCGGGCCAAAGCCGCTGTCGGCGCAGCCGGCGAGCGCCAGCGCCGCCACCGCGGCGAGCGCGAGACGGGGTAGCCTGGACATGATCGGGTCCTCCGCTGGGGCGCGCAGGTTCAGGGCGCCAGCCGTGGCGAACCCTAGTCTTTTCGTCTTGTCCTCGAGCTGAACCGGTCGTTCAGCTGCGGTTCAGCCTCGGCTGCGGCGCGCCCAGAGTTGGTAAATCGATCGCGCCCGCGCCAGAATGCCCTTTGGAATCATTGGCGTTTTCCGGCGCGATCGGAGCCCTTCGGGCATTCTTTCACAGGCTCTCAGGCCTCGCGCGCGGCGGGCAGATCGAGGTGGACGCGCAGCCCGCCCGCGGGCGCCGTATCGAGGGCGAGCCGGCCGCCATAGAGCAGTGCGATGTCGGCGACGATCGCGAGGCCGAGGCCGGAGCCCGGCACCTGCTCGTCGAGCCGGCGGCCGCGCTCGAGCACCTCGGCCCGGCGCTCCGCGGGCAGGCCCGGCCCGTCGTCGTCGATCGTGACCAGGAGGCGGCCGGCCTGGCGCTGCGCCTCGACCCGGACGCCGTGCGCCGCCCATTTGCAGGCGTTGTCGAGCAGATTGCCGAGCATCTCCTCGAGGTCCTGGCGGGCGCCGCGGAAGGCGAGCCCGGGCGGGCAGGCGACCTCGATCGCGAGCGCCCCCCCGGGATGCCGGTCGGCGTGGATGCGCTCGAGCGTGCGGGCGAGGTCGCCGAGCACCGGCAGGACGTCGGTGCGGGCGCCCAGGACCTGGCCGGTCGCCATGGCGCGGGCGCGCGCCAGGTGGTGATCGACCAGGCGGCGCATCTGGGCCACCTGGCGGCCGACCAGCGCCGCCAGCGCGCCGTCGCTGCGCTCGGCCTCGTTGTGCAGGACCGCGAGCGGCGTCTTGAGCCCGTGGGCGAGGTTGCCGACGTGGGTGCGGGCGCGCTCGATCAGCGCCTCGCCGTGGTCGAGGAGCGCGTTCAGCTCGAGGGCCAGCGGCTGCAGCTCGGTCGGCAGGCGGCCCTCGAGCCGGCGGGCGCTGCCGGCGCGGATCGCGGCGAGGCCGGATTCGATCCGCCGCAGGGGGGCGAGCGCGATCCGGACCTGGAGCAGGAGCGCGCCCAGGAGCCCGAGGAACAGGCCGCCCAGCGCCAGCGCCAGGAGGCGATCGAAGCGCTGCCGCTGGGCGCGGATCTCGGCCCGGTCGCCGGCGACCGCGAACAGGAGCGGCGCTTCGACATCGGGCAGCGTGATCGCCCGCACCAGGAGCCGGAGCGACTGGCCCTGGGGGCCGGTGATGTCCCCGGTCCAGGGGCCGGTCCATGCGCCGGTCCACGCGCCGGTCCAGGGGCCGCCCTGGGGCTGGTCGCTGACCGCCGGCGGCAGCGGCAGGGTCTGGTCCCAGAGCGAGCTCGAGCGGTCGAGCGGATGGTCCGGGGTGCCGATCTGCCAGTACCAGCCGGACAAGGGCTGGGTGAAGCGCGGCTCGCCGAGCTGCGGGCGGAGCACGAGCTTGCCGTCCGGGCCGAGCTCGGTGCCGGCGACCAGGCCTTCGAGCAGCACGCCGAGCCTGGCATCGAAGGTGCTCTCGACGGTGTCGCCGACCAGCGCCGACAGGAGAAAGCCGGCGCCGCTCAGCACCAGCGCGCACCAGACCGCAGCGCTCGCGACCAGATGAAAGGCGAGCGAGCTGCGCCGCATTTTTCCGAACTCAGGCGGTGTCCTGGCTCAGCCGGGCGCCTGGACCCGATAGCCGAGGCCGCGGACGGTCTGGATCACATCGACCCCGAGCTTCTTACGCAGACGGCCAACAAACACCTCGATGATGTTGGAATCGCGATCGAAATCCTGATCGTAGAGATGCTCGGTGAGCTCGGTGCGCGAGACCACCTTGTCCTGGTGATGCATGAGATAGGCGAGCAGGCGATACTCCTGGGCGGTGAGCTTCACCGGCCGGCCCTCGACCGTGACCCGGGCGCTGCGGGTGTCGAGCAGGACCGGGCCGCAGACGAGCTCGGCCGAGGCGTGCCCCGCCGCGCGCCGGACCAGCGCCCGAAGGCGCGCCAGCACCTCGGCCATGTGGAAGGGTTTGGCCACATAGTCGTCGGCGCCGGCGTCGAAGCCGGCGACCTTCTCGCTCCAGCGATCGCGCGCGGTCAGGATCAGGACCGGCATCCGCCGCCCGGCCGCCCGCCAGCGCTCGAGCACGGTGATGCCGTCGACCACCGGCAGCCCGAGGTCGAGCACGACCGCATCATAGGGCTCGCTCAGCCCCAGATAGTGGCCCTCCTCGCCATCGGCCGCGAGATCGACCGCATAGCCCGCCCCGGCCAGACACTCCTTGAGCTGCCTGGCGAGATCCCGATCATCCTCGACCACCAGCACCCGCATTTTTTTCCCACTCATAAGGCGCCAACCCGGCCGCGCCCGATTCGCCCAGTATGCCTGCGAGCCAAGCACCGCCAAGCTTAACCGTTTCTGAACCAGGGGCGGAGGGGACTCTGATGCTAAGCCGCGTCGGCGACGTCGACGCTCAGCCGCTTGCCAAGGGCCGCCAGCGCCTGCTCGATCTGATCGAGACGCGAGGCGTGGCCCAGATCGAGCAGCCGGTCGACCTGCGGTCCCTGCCAACCGAGCCGGCGCGCGAGATCGGCCTTGCGCACCCCGGCCTCGCGCATCGCGCGATAGAGCAGGACCTTGGCCGCGCTGAGCGCGGGCAACGTCACGCAGGAGCGTCCGGCCGGCGCGGAGGGCAGGGGGATGTCCTCCCGGTCGTCGATCCGCGCCGCGAGCACGGTCTCCAGGGCATCGATCGCGCGCAGCAACGCGTCGGCCTCATCCTCCCCAAAGGTCGTCGCCTCCGAGAAGTCCGGAAAGGTCACCAGCAAGGTGCCGTTGGTGTCCGGGGTCAGCTCGACGGGATAGGCCAGCATCGCATCTCGCCTACTTCAAGCCGAGATCGCGTTTGATCTTGTTGATCAGGCCCACGCCCAGCTCCTTGCCGCCGCCATGCATCGGCAGCTCCGACTTGAGCTTGCCCCGGCGTACGATCACATGGCCGGAGCCCGCCTTCTTGGCCTCGAACGCGCAGCCCTGCCTGGCGAGCCAGCGCTTGAACTCCCGGCTGTTCACGGCGGCAACATAACACTTCTGTTGTGCGCTCTCAAGCGTGTATCGCGCACTCTCAAGAGTGGGCGCGTTTGCCTTGCCTGGGCGGTAGATGCCTGTTCCAGCTCAATCTGAACTTCATTCAAGCGGGCCATGCATGACGGGTAAGTCTTAGTCTCTGCCCTTCGGTAGGCATCCGGGAAGTGTTTCTGGATGAGAGCGACAAAACCGCCTGCGGTTGGGATGCCCGCGCTCACGGAGCACCCGGCGCCAATCAGGAGCGTCGCCTTGTGCTGCCTTCCAAGGCCATGCACCCAGTTAATTTGTGCGGCGTCGATCTGCTCTCCGACCAGCCGGTGACGGAGCCTCCGGTGCAGATGGACATGGCGGAGTCGGTCGCGCGGAGCATCGAAGCGATTGTTGAGGAGCTCCGATATCCAGGCCTATCGGCGGGCGATCGGTCTGGAACCCGACCCGGCGGTCCGACGTTTTCTGCATCGGCGCCGGGCTGCGCCTGGTGGCCAATCCGGGAGCGCGCAGGCCCCTGTTCGGAATGACGTCGTTTGCATGCTGACCGCGCGCACGAAACTGTCGCCGGCCGGAGCTATCCCGAAGCTGAATCCGGCGTCGGACGCGGCGTGCGGTCGCGGCCGGGCGGCGGATGCGGGATTCCGGCGCGGGCGTCTTGTGCGCTGGCGATCGTGCGCTACGTATAGGCTTGATGGCGGGGTCGATGCCCGAGACCGGCGGTTGCGCGGCGCCCCTCGCCGAGTGGTCAAAGGGATGCCATGATCGATCGGGGTGGCGGCGGGCATGCGGTCCGCAAGCGTGGGTGCGGGGCGGGCGCGACCGTCACGTTCCTGACCAGCGACGCCGCCTCCGCGCTGCCATCGCCCCTGCCAGCCTGGCGGGCTTCTCACCCGGCTTGTCGGGCCTTGCTCCAGGGCGCGCGATCCACTCTCGCGCGAAAGTCCATCTTGGCTTTAGCGCCCTTTGCGGTATAAGTGGCCCCACCCAAGCGACTAGGGGGTAAGCGTGAAAGTCAGAGTCGAGCGGATCCGCCGCGGTCAGAGGACGGCCGAGGTGGATTACATCTTCACCAAGGCGCCGCGCAAACGGCGACTCGCGCCTGAGGGCGACGGCGGCGGCACCAACCCGTTCGAGCCCGCCAGCGACCCGTGGAACATGGCCGGTCAGTCGGCCTCCGAGCTGCGCCTGCCCTGGCGGCTGAACTCCCGCCGCGGCTAGCCCGGGCGCCCTCGCGGGCGCCGGAAATCCTGGGCGATCAAGCGGCGACAAGCCGGCGGCGCGGCCTGCGGCGCCGAGCGCGGGCTCAGTGGACTTGCAGGATCTCGCCGGTCCGGGCGTCGGCCGTGATGTCGCGGACCTTGCCGTCGTCGCCCAACCACTTGATCCGATAGAGTGAGCGGCCGCCCCGCTCGATGACGTGCGCCGCCAGCGCGCGCCCGGGATAGCGCTCGCCGATCGTGCGCAGCACGGCGCCGAACGGCGGCCCGTCGGCGACCCACAGGAGCAGGCCAGGCTGGCCCCCGGCCGCGGTCGCCGGGCCCAGGGGGACGAGCGCGGCGAGGACCACAAGAAGCAGCAGCAGGCGCATCGCCGGGCTTCGTACCCCGGGACGCGTGAACCGCGCATGAACGCCGGGCTCAGCCCGGGTTCAAAACACGACTGGCAAAATTGGCGCGAATTCGCGTAGAATGTCTGGCAAGGGAGGGCCTTGTCATGCGTCGATCGATTCTGCTCGGAGCGGTGCTGGCCGGCGGTTTGACCCTGACCGTCGCGGCCGAGGCTGAGGGCCGCCAGGGTCAGCGCGCCGGCCAGGCATGGGGGTTCCATCACAGCTGGGAGTTCGCGCAGCCGTCCAGCCTGCGGCTCTACCCGCGGTGGCAGCGCGGCCCGCGCTTCGCGCCGCGGCCTTTTGTCGGCTGCTTTGCCCCGGGCTGCGGGCCGCGGTTCATCCCACGGTCGCCGGTCGTGCGCTTCGCGGCGCCGCCGCCGGTCCCGCCGCTGAGCCAGCAGCCGGGCTTTCGGGTCCTGAACGGCCGCCAGATCCTGCCCACCGTTGGCATCCCGGTCCGACCGTTCGTGGTCCGCCCGGTCCGACCGTTCGTCGTCCGACCGGGCGCCCGCTTCCCGACCTTCGTCCGGGTGGTTCCGGCCCCGGGCTTTGCGCCCCGCCCGGGCTTTCCGCCCGGCCCGCAATTTGCGCCCCGCACTGACGTGTTCGGCATACCCCACCAGAGCGGCGGACTGACGGTCATCGTCCGCGATCCGACCGGCATGCCGCCCAGGCAATAGCGCGCGCCGGCAGCAATCCGAGCTTCCCAACCTCTACCGGGCCACGACCGCCATCGGAAGCCTCAATGCGCGGGATCTGTCGGGAGCGCTCCACCTGATCGTTCGCAGCCATCCCGAAACGGCCATGGCAGCCCGCGGCCGCGATCGCGTTCGGGGCTTTCATTCTGAGGGGCGGCGCACCTCGCCGAAGAAGTGCGCCGCCCGGGACTTCCCGATGTAGAACGGCCGCGAGCGTCAGTCGGCGCCCGCAGCAGCGGCGGCGACGTCCGACGCTGAAAAGAGCCCGGTCTGAGCGCTGCCGCGCGGTTGAAGCTCGAGGGGTCGCGAGAGCAGGGTCCACCAGACCTTGAGGTGGCGCACATGACACTTGCCCGAGAGGCTCTTGAACTTCGCCTGCAGCACCGCGTCGTCAGCCGCCTCGCGGGCGGCCAGGAACGGTTGCAGCAGCTTGCGGCCAGCAGCGCTTTGGCCGAGGTCGAGGACCGTGATCATGTCGCGGATGCCCTGGGTCCGCGCCTCGAGGAACGCCTTCGGTCCGAGCTCGGTCAACAGCTGCGCCTGGGCGATCCAGTCGATGATCTCGACCAGGCCGTAGGGCGACTTCGACGTAGAGCTCGATCGGGTTGATGGTCGCGAGATTCTGGACGTCGCCGATGTCGAGCTCGTTGAGGCGGAACTTGATCGTCGGGTCGATGCCGTCGATCAGATCGAGCGGCAGGGAGCGGCTGATATCCTTCGCCTCCGCCACCTCGCGCTTGATCCTGAGCCAGCTCGGCAGGCGTTCGATCAGCACGTTCACCCCGAGCGAAGGATAGAGGCCCGAGAGGAACGCGATCCCGAGCAGCGTGGAGACCACCAGCTTTTGGACGCCGTCCGGTACCACCGCGATCTGGAGGAGCGCCCAGGCGACGAACACGGTCAGCAGGATGTGGGCGGAGGTCCGAAGGAAGCTGACCGGCGAGAGATCGAAGTTGGCGATCCGCAGGATCAGGTAGTTGATCGACCAGATGTAGGCGCCGACGAACCCGGCTCCGACCACCAGCGCGGTCACTTTGGGCTCCGCCTGCAGGCCGCTCAGGAGGACCTTGGCCGCGGCCGCCCATTCGCTGCCGACCTGGACCACGAGGGCGAAGCCGCAGGCGCTCAGCAGCACGAAGATCACGGTCGGCAGGGCGTAGATGCCGATTTCCTTGAGCCAGGCCAGCACACTGGCGCCCACGGTCTCCGCGGGATTGAGGTAGCGCGCGCGGATGAACTCGAGGCCCGGCGGCCTCCCGGTCTGACCGTCGCTGGAGATGCCGTCGAGCGCCGACTTCAGATTGTCGAGGATCTGCAGCCGGCGGACCCGCACGTTGCGGCGACCGACGAAAATCGAAAGCGGCAGCAGCAGGCTCAGCAGGATGACGAACATGATCTGCGGTTGCCCGAGGTATTGGACGACGCTATCGGTCGCATGCCTCGCGAGATCCATCGCAAGCCTCCAAATGTGATTGCACCTGCGCGTTGGGGCGCTAGGGCGTCATTAGCAACCATAAGGTACCGTGCCGAGCGCCCCCGGGATGTGAACTGGCGCACAGCGGGGCCGCGATCATGTTCCGTCCGCGCCGGCCCGGCGAGGCGCCGCGCGAAGGGGCCTCGGGGGCGCGCGGCGCGGCCGGACAGGACCCGTTCCCGATTGATCGTCCGGTGGGGCGAGCCATATCATCGGGCGGGGCGGATCGACGGCCGGGGTGATCCGGTGTAGAAGGGCGCTCGGGACCGGTTCGAGGTGGGAGGCAGACGCCAGCCGATGGTGGAGGCGGCAACCCTGAGTGGGCAGAAAGCCGGCGCGCCTGAAGCCCGAGGAAGCGGGCAGGGGGTCGCCGCCCTCGAGGTCGACGGCCTGTCGCACAGCTTCGGCAAGCGCCAGGCGCTGATCGAGGTCGGCTTCCGGATCGCGCCCGGCAGCTTCACCGTCCTGCTCGGCCAGAACGGCGCCGGCAAGACCACGCTGTTCAGCCTGATCACCCGTCTCTACAACAACAGGACCGGCAGCATCCGGATCTTCGGCATCGAGGTGCGCGCCAGGCCCTCGCAGGCGCTGGGCGAGCTCGGCGTGGTCTTCCAGCAGCGGACCATCGACCTCGAGCTCACGGTCATGCAGAACCTGCTCTATGCCGGCGGCCTGCAGGGGATCGCGCGGGCGGAGGTGAAGCGGCGCGCCGAGGCCGAGCTCGCCCGCTTCGAGATGACCGAGCGCGCCCGCGACAAGGTCCGCCAGCTCTCGGGCGGCCAGATGCGCCGGGTCGAGATCGCGCGTGCGCTGCTGCACCGGCCGAAGCTGCTCCTGCTCGACGAGCCGACCGTCGGCCTCGACATCGGCTCGCGCCAGGCGATCCTGGAGCACGTCCGGCGGCTGTGCGCCGAGGCCGGCATCGGCGTGCTGTGGGCCACCCACCTGATCGACGAGGTCGGCGCCGACGATCAGGTGATCCTGCTCCACCAGGGCCGCGTCCTGGCCGAGGGCGATGGTGCCGCGATCTGCGCCCAGGCCAAGACCAGCGACCTGCGCGGCGCCTTCACCAAGCTCACGGCGCGCGCGGCATGACCCTGAGGCTTTCCCCCCGCCAGGTGACCCTGAAGGTGTCCCGATGAGCGTCGCGACCCTGGACCAGGTGGGCCCGGCCGCGGGTCGCGGCCTGACCCCGGCCCACTATTGGCGGGCGGCCGCGGTGATCATCAAGCGCGAGGGCCTGCGCTTCGTCCACCAGCGCGGCCGCTTCGTCTCGGCGCTGGTCCGGCCCCTGGTCTGGCTGTTCATCTTCGCGGCCGGCTTCCGCTCGGTGCTCGGGGTCTCGATCCAGCCGCCCTACGAGACCTACGTGCTCTACGAGGACTACATCACGCCCGGCCTGTGCGCGATGATCCTTTTGTTCGCCGGCATGCAGAGCTCGCTCGCCATGGTCTACGACCGCGAGATGGGCTCGATGCGCGTGCTCCTGGTGAGCCCGCTGCCGCGCTGGTACCTGCTGGTCTGCAAGCTGCTGGCCGGCACCCTGGTCGCGGTCCTCCAGGTCTATGCCTATCTGCTGGTCGCCTACTTCTGGGGGGTCCAGCCGCCGCCGATCGGCTACATCACCGTGCTGCCGGCGCTGCTCCTGGCCGGCTTCATGCTGGGTGCGCTCGGCCTCCTGCTGTCCTCGGTGATCCGGCAGCTGGAGAACTTCGCGGGCGTGATGAACTTCGTCATCTTCCCGATGTTCTTCGCCTCCTCCGCCCTCTACCCCTTGTGGCGGGTGCGCGACGCCAACGTGCTGCTCTGGCAGATCTGCCAGGCCAACCCCTTCAGCCACGCGACCGAGCTGATCCGCTTCGCGCTCTACGGCCAATTCGAGCCGACCGCGTTCCTGGTCACGGTCGGCTGCACGGTGCTGTTCCTGGGCGTCGCGATCCTGGGCTACGACCCGGCCCGCGGCTTCATGCAGGCCCGCCGCCCGGCGTGAGCCCGGCCGGCGCGAGCGGGGCAGGATCAGCGGCGATCGCGGCCGGCTTGTTTGGGCCTCAGATCACGCCTGCCGGCGGCATCCCGCGGCGGCCGTCGTCGTCCCGAGGGTTGTCTTGGTCATCTTTTGTTAACCTTTGAGGGCCAGCATGCGGCCGCTGATCGGTCCATGCGACCCTGGGAATCCGTGCGCCGCGAAAGACACTGAACAGTCATGGACTGGCACGGGGTCGGGTGGATCACTCAAAGAACGACCTGGCGCAGAGTTGCGGAAGGTCGGCGGCGACGTCCGATCGACTGGGTCGACGGACGCCTCATAGCGGTCCCTCAATGACTTCACCTTCGCGGGGCGCGCCTGCCGCGCCACCAACCCGGGCGCGCCGCCCAAGCGCGAAAGTCGGGACTTTCTGCGCTTGGTAATCAGCCGGTCAGGCGGAGCCCGGGGAGGTCGCGGTCGAGGAGGTCGTGGCGGGCGCGCTCGATCGCGGTCTCGTCGAAGCGCTCGGCCGGGCGGAGCGGCACGTCCAGGACCTCGAGCACGCGGGTCGGGCTGGGCGAGAGGAGAGCGATCCGGTCGGCGAGCGTGATCGCCTCGCGCAGGTTGTGGGTCACGAACACCACGGTCGCGGGATGCGCCTGCAGGGTCTCGAGCAGGAGGCGCCGCAGGCGCTCCGCGGTCGGCTCGTCGAGCGAGACGAACGGCTCGTCCATCAGCAGCACGGTCGGCTCGATGATGAAGGCGCGCGCCAGCGCCACCCTGCGCGCCATCCCGAGCGACAGCCGGGTCGGGAAAGACCGCGCGCACGTCGGCGAGCTCCATCTGCGCGAGCCAGGCGTCGATCGCGCGCTCGGTCCCGGCCGTCTTGGGCAGGACCAGGCGGAGGTTGTCCTCGACCGTGAGCCAGGGCAGCAGGCGCGGCTCCTGGAACATGTAGCCGATCCGCGCCGCCGCGGGCAGCGCCACCTCGCCCTCGAAGTCGGCATCCAGCCCGGCGATCAGGTTGAGCAGCGTGGTCTTGCCGCAGCCGGACGGCCCGAACAGGGCCATGAAGCCGTCCGGCTCGAGGTCGAGCACGAGGTCCTGGATGACCAGCTTGACCGGCGCGCCGGCGACCGCCGGAAAGCGCTTGGCGCGGATGCTGACGCGGAGCGGCGCGCGGCTCTGCAAGGCGCTAGCGCCGCCAGCGGCTGGCATGGCGCTCGATGGGCAGCAGCACGGTCCATTCGATCAGCTGGATCACGACCACGAAGGCGACGGTGTAGGCGAGGATGCCGGCGACGTCGAACAGCTGGAAATAGAGGCCGATCTCGAAGCCGACCCCGTTCGAGCGGCCGAGCAGCTCGGTCACCAGCACGATCTTCCAGATCAGGGCGAGGCCCGAGCGGGCGGCGGCCGCGAGATAGGGGTAGAGCTGCGGCAGGACGACGCGCTGCAGGGTCCGCCAGCGGCCGATTCTGAAGCAGGCGGCCATCTCGAGCAGGTTGCGATCGAGGGCGCGCGAGCCTTCGCGCAGCGTCACCATGACGTTCGGGATCTTGTTGGCGGCGACCGCGACGATCAGCGCGGTCTCGGTCAGCCCGATCCAGATGTAGGCGAGCACGATCGTGACCAGCGCCGGGATGTTGAGGAAGAACACGAGCCACGGGTGGCCGAAGCGGTCGAGCGGCAGCGAGCGGCCCATGGCGATGCCGAGGGCGGTGCCGATCGCCATCGCGAGCACGAAGCTCGCCGCGACCCGGGCGAGCGTGATGCCGAGCTCGTAGAACAGCTCGCCGCTCGCCCCGAGCTGGATGATCGTGACCAGCACGGCAGCGGGCGAGGGCAGGCGACGGGGGGCTCCGGCGTACAGCGCCAGGAGCTCCCAGACGAGGATCAGGGCGGCGATCGAGAGCGCCGGCAGCAGGGCGGGACGCAGGCGTTCGAGCAGGCGCTCACGCCGCGGCGGCGCCGCCGGCCGCAGCGGTCGGGCCGCGACCTGCGGCTCGAGCGCCCGGGCTTCGCTGGTGCTCGCCACGCGTCCCGCCTCAGTAGCTCACGGTCGGCCAGAAGGTGCCGGGCTCCAGCTCCTTGGCCTTGCCGACCAGCTTCTCGCCGCCGAGCCCGGCCAGGACCGCGTACAGCTTGGCGGCATCGGCCCGCTCCGCCTCGCCCCAATGCAGGACGATGCCGGCCTGGTAGCGGCGCTTGAGCGCCTCGAAGGTCGCGTCGTTCTCGGCCTTGGTCAGCGGCCGGATGCGGTCCCACTCGGCATCGGTCATGAGCAGCTGCTTGGCATCCCGCGAGGCGTCGGAGAACGCCTCGATCAGGCCGGGATGGTCTTTGCCGAAGCGCTCCTCGAACACGTAGCCGATCTGGGGCGGCACGCTGGCCACCCCGAGCTCGGCGATCGCCTCGTCGACCCCGACCAGGGGCCTGTAGCCCATGGCCTCGAGCCTTGCGGCGAAGTGCCAGTAGTTGAGCACGGCAGCGAGCTCGCCCTCCTCGATCTTCTCATTCAGGAGCGGCGGCGCGCCGAACACGGGCTCGGCCTCGGCCGCAAGGTCGATGCCGTGGCGCTTCTCGGCCAGCCCCCGGATCAGGAGCCAGCTCTTGTCGACCGGGCCGCCGGCGATCCCGATCTTCTTGCCCTTGAGGTCGGCAAGGCTGGTGATCGGCGAGCCGGGCGGCAGCATCACCGTCCCGACCGAGCTCGAATAGGGGATGAAGGTCAAGAGCTCGCCGTCGGCGCGCTGGCGCGACACCCAGAGATAGTCGTCGACGATCGCGTCGACCGCGCCGCCCTGGAGCGCCACGTTGGTCGCCTGGCCGCTGCCGAAGCTCTGCACGTCGAGGGTGAAGTCGTGCTTGGCATCGAGCTTGTGATGCTTGATGACGTCCAGCTCCCAATTGACCGTGCCGAACGCGAGCACACCGATCCGGATCGTGCCGAGATCGGCCGCCGGCGCCGTCCAGCTCCAGGACGCGGCCAGGAACGCCAGCGCCACGGCCGGCAGGATACCCCGATGCTTCACCAATGCCTCCCTGGCTCGGTCCGGTCGCCGGCGGTTCGCGACCGGTCCGCCGTCGCCTGCGTGATCGGGACCCCGGCAGCTCCCGACCTGCCTAAGGTAATGGCCTTGGCCCGGGAGGCAAAGGGCCGAATGCCACCGGCGCGGCCGAGTGCCGCTGGCGCTGGCCGATCAGACACCCGGATTGTCGTCCAGGGTGCCGATGACCTGCTGGTCGAAGTCGATGATCGCCCCGGTCATCAGGCCGGACTCGTCCGAGGTCAGGAAGGCGAGCACGCGCGCGACCTCGTCGGGCTGGATCAGGCGGCCGAAGGGCTGGGTCCGGCTCACCTGCTCGAGCCAGTCCTCGGGCCGGCCGTGGACCCGGGTCTGGACCAGGTGCTCGCGCGGCGTGTTGGTCCAGCCGATGTTGAGGGTGTTGATCCGGATCCGCTCGCGCTTGAGCGCGTTGGCGAGCCCCCGGGTCATGGTCATCAAGGCACCCTTGGAGGCCGAATAGGCGATCAGGAACGGCGGCCCGCCGTAGGCGACGATGGTGCCGATGTTGGCGATCGCCCCCGCGATCTGGTGCCGGCGCATGACCTCGGCCGCGCGCTGGATCAGGAAGAACTGGGACTTGACGTTGAGCGTGAACAGCCGGTCCCAGACCTCTTCGGTGGTGGTCTCGAGGCTGCCGCGATCGGTCGCGGCGGCGCAGTTGATCAGGACGTCGAGCCGGCCGAAGCTCGCTTCTGCGCTGTCGATGAAATTGCGGCCGTCGGCCAGGCGCTCGAGATCGGCGTGCACATATTCGGTCGGGCAGCCGGTGCCGCTGATCTCACGCGCGACCCGCTCGCCCTGCTCGAGGTTGCGGCCGCAGATCGCGATCCCGGCCGCACCGCGCGCCGCGAGCAGGCGGGCGGTCGCCTCGCCGAGCCCCTGGGTCCCGCCCGTGATCGCCGCCACCTTGCCGGCGAATTGCCCCTCGCTCGCCGCTGCTGTCATGGTTGCCTCCGACCTTGCGTGCCACCTTGCGCCGACGCGCGGGCCATGCTGAGACAATGCGCGCGGTCTGGCAAGCGCGCCCAGGAACGGGAGATCGAGCATGCGGGAGATCCGGATCGGGCTGATCGGCGCCGGCTGGATGGGCAAGGCGCACGGCGTCGCCTACCAGAACGTGGCCGCGGTGTTCGGTACCGAGCCCGCGGTGCCGAGGCTCGAGCTCGTGGCCGACCTCAATCCCGACTGGGCGCGCGCGGCGGCCGAGACTCTCGGGTTCGCGCGCTGGACCGCGGACTGGCGCGAGGTGGTCGCGGATCCGAAGGTCGACGCGATCGACATCACCGCGCCCAACCACGTGCATGCCGAGGTGGCGCTCGCGGCGCTGGCCGCCGGCAAGCCGGTCTATTGCGAGAAGCCGCTCGCCAACAGCGCGGCCGAGACCGCACGCATGGCCGAGGCCGCGAAGGCCGCGGGCGTCCCGACCCTGGTCGGCTTCAACTACCTGAAGAACCCCGCGCACCCCTACGCGCGCGAGCTGATCCGGAGCGGCGAGCTCGGCGAGATCACGCTGTTCCGCGGCACCTTCGATCAGGACCTGCAGGTCGACCCGGACTTCCCGTTCACCTGGCGGCATGAGCGCAAGGTCGCGGGCTCCGGGACGCTCGGCGACATGGCCTCGCACACCCAGGCGTTCGCGCAGTATCTGGTCGGCGACACGGTCGAGGTCTGCGGTCTGCTCGAGACTTTCATCAAGGAGCGGCCGGTCGCCGCCAGCGGCACCGGCCAGACTTCTCGCGCGGGCGCGGGTGCGGCCCGACGCCGGGTCGAGAACGACGACGTCACCCAGTATCTGATGCGCTTTGCCAATGGCGCGGTCGGCACGATCGGCTCGAGCCGGATCGGCACCGGGCGCAAGCTCGGCCTCGACTACGAGATCCAGGGCACCAAGGGCGCGCTCCGCTTCACCCAGGAGCGGATGAACGAGCTCCAGCTCTACCGCCAGACCGACGCTTCGGCCGAGCGCGGCTACAAGACCGTCTATATCGGCCCCGACCACCCGGGCTACGCCGCCTTCCACCCGATCCCGGGCATCGGGCTCGGCTACAACGACCAGAAGATCCTGGAGGCGCGCGAGCTGATCTGCGCGATCGCCGAAGGCCGGCCGGCCGAGCCGGATTTCGCGTTCGGCGATGCGGTCACCCGGGTGATCGACGCGGTCCAGACGTCGGCGGACGAGCGCCGCTGGGTGCGGATCGACGAGATCTGAGCCACAGCCGGCGTCCGGACGGAGCGCCGGCGCGGCTGACATGGGAGGCCGGGATGAGACAGTGCTTCGCGGAGCCCGAACGGCGGCTGCGGCTCGACTTTCGCGGCGCCGACCGGTCGGATCGCTCCGACCTCTCCGCTGTGTCCGTGCACGGCGACTGCCTCTTCGTCGCGAGCGACGAGGGCGCGACCGTCGAGTGCCTGCTGCGCCAGGGCGACGGCGGCTATGCGTACCACGCGACCCTGGACCTGACGAAGCTGCTCAAGCTGAGCCCGGAATTGCTAAAATTCCAAGAGTCTCAAAAGTGCCAGGAGTGCCAAGAGGCAAAAGTCGAGATGGATATCGAGGGGCTTGACGTCGATGATAACTACTTGTGGGTGGTAGGCTCGCACAGTCTGACCCGCCCGAAACTGAAGATGAAGGCGCACAAGCAAGACCAGGACAAGGCGCTGGAATGTCTTAAGAAGGTAAAGCGGCGCCCTGCCCGTCACCTGCTCGGCCGCGTCCCGCTGGTCGAGATCGTGCCGGGCGCGTTCGAAGCTCGGACGCGCGCCAAGGGCAAGAGCGGGAACGAGCGCCACAGCGGTTACCTGAAGATGACGGACGGCGGCAATGATCTTGACCTTGAGCTGCAGAAAGATGACTACATACATCGTTTTCTCGACCTGCCGGCCAAGGAGAACGGCTTCGACATCGAGGGCATCGCCGTGACCGGCAATCGCGTGCTACTGGGCCTGCGCGGCCCCGTGCTGCGCGGCTGGGCGATTCTGCTCCAGCTCGATATCGAGGAGAATGAGGCGGGCCAACTCAGCCTCACGAAGACCGAGCCCGTCGGCAAGCGCCACCTCAAGCATTTTCTCGACCTGCACGGGCTCGGTGTCCGCGAGCTCGCGCGGGATGGTGACGAGCTCCTGATCCTGGCGGGGCCGACCATGGATCTCGACGGACCGGTGATGCTCTACCGCTGGCCGGGCGCGCTCAGGCAGAGCGAGCCGCAGGTGGTGGACCACCTGAAGCCCGTTCTCAATCTGCCCTACGGCCGCGGCCGGGACCATGCTGAGGGCATCTGCCTGGTACCGACCGACGACGGGACGAAGGAGCTGCTGGTCGTCTACGATTCACCCGCCAACGTTCGTCTGCACGCCGATACCGCGATCGATGCCGACGTCTTTGTCCTCGACCACGGCAGTGCCAACGGACACCGCGATCGAGCCGCCGCCGGGAAACCTGCGCCCGGCTCCTAGCGATGTGGGGCGCGCTCGTGCTCCGCGACTGCCGCGAGGAGGATCTCGAGGGGGTCCGCGCGATCTACGAGCTGGAGGTGCTGCAGGGCACGGCGTCGTTCGAGCTCGAGCCGCCGGACCTCGCCGAGCTGACCCTGCGCTGGCGGGCGATCCGGGCGGCGGGCCTGCCCTATGTGGTCGCCCTGCTCGAGGGCAGAATCGCGGGCTACGCCTATGCCGGGCCGTACCGGACCCGGGCCGGCTATCGCCATACCTGCGAGGATTCGGTCTACGTCGCCCGCTTGGCGCGCCGCCAGGGGCTCGGCCGCGTCCTGCTGGAGCGGGTGATCGAGGGGGCGACCGCGAGCGGGCGGCGCCAGATGGTCGCGATCATCGGCGATTCGGCGCATCTCGCCTCGATCCGCCTGCACGAGCAGGCGGGCTTCCGGCTGGTCGGCGTGCTCCAGAACGTCGGCTGCAAGTTCGGCCGCTGGCTGGACACGGTGATCATGCAGCGCCCGCTCGGGGCGGGTGCGGCCTCGATACCGACCGAGGCGGCGGGCGGCGGCTAGCTGGTCTTGCCGCCTTTGGCCTGGTAGATCGCGAGCGCTTCGGGCATCAGCTCCTGCAGGCGCTGGATGCGCGTGCCCTCGGAGGGATGGGTCGAGAGGAACTCGGGCGGCTTGTCGCCGCCGAGCTTCTGGAAGTTCTGCCAGAGCTCGATCGCCTGGCGCGGATCGTAGCCGGCCTTGGCCATCAGGATCAGGCCGATGTGGTCGGCCTCGCTTTCCTGGGTGCGGGAATAGGGCAGCACGATCGCGAGCGTCGCGGCCTGGGCGGCGATCTGGGCATAGCCCGCGCTGGTCGTGGCGCCGAGCACCGCGAGCCCGGCCTGCTCGAGCATGCCCTGCGACATCCGCTCGGCGCCGTGGCGCGCGATCGCGTGGCCGACCTCATGGCCGAGCACGGTCGCCAGCTGGGCGTCAGTCTTGGCGGCCTTGAACAGCCCGGTGTTGACCCCGACCTTGCCGCCCGGCAGCGCGAAGGCGTTCGGCTCGTCGTCCTGGAACACGGTGAACTGCCAGTCCCACTCCGGATGGCCGCTGATCGCGGCGATCCGCTTGCCGACCTCCTGGACCTCCTGGTTGAGCTTGGGGTCGTTGGAGACCTTCTCCTGTTTCTTGATCTCCTGATAGGCCTGGAGGCCCATCTCCGCGTCCTGGGATTCGGGCAGCAGAATCAGCTGGTTCCGGCCGGTGATCGGCGCCGATTCGCAGGCCGCCAGCAGAGCTGCAAGCGCAAGCCCGGCCGCGAGCCTCCGATGTCGGGCCCGCCGCCCGCCGGGATCACCCCGGATGCATCCTGTCATCGTCGCGACCCCTCCCGGTGTGGATGCTCAGGAAAAGATCGAACACCGCCCACTGTCCGGCAAGGGCAGCCGGTTGCGGGCGAACGCCCCGCTCAGCTCGCCCCCTGGGCCTTGCCGGCGGCGCTGGCCTTCTCTATCTCCGCCAACCGGCCGCTGCGGACATCGTAAATGTAGCCGTAGATCGGGATCGTCCGCGGGACCAGCGGATGGGCGCGGATCCGTTGCACGTCCGCGACCACGCTCGCCGCATTGTCCTTGATCGTCAGCCAGTCGATGAACGCGGCCTCGCTCGAGCCCGGGCCGGCGCCGACGTCGTGCCAGCCGCTGGCGTCGATGGTCGCGGTCTCCAGGCTCTTCGCGAGCAGGCCGCGCATGATCTCGTCGGTGAAGGTCTCCATGCCGCAGTCGGTATGGTGGATCACGAACCACTCGCGGGTGCCGAGCAGCTTGTAGGAGATCACCAGCGAGCGGATCGCGTCGTCGCTGGCCCGGCCGCCGGCGTTGCGGATGACGTGGGCATCGCCCTCGGCGAGGCCGGCGAACTTGGCCGGATCGAGGCGCGCGTCCATGCAGGTCAGCACGGCAAAGCGCCGGGCCGGCGGCATCGCGAGCTTGGATTTGTCCCCGAACGCCTTGGCGTAAGTGTCGTTGGCCTTCAGCACCTGATCCCGGACCGTGCTCATGCTCTCGCTCCCCGGAGGCTCGTGTTGGTTTGAAGCCTGACGCTAAGCGAGACCGAAATGGCTTTCCATACAATTGAGCGCGGGGCCGGCTCGAGGGCGACGGCTCAGAGCTGAACGTTGCCGGCAAGTCGCCTGGCGTTGTGCGCGATCCTTTGGTTGTAGGGCAGGGCGGCCGCGGCGCTGCCGGCCGCGCTCAGCGCCGCCAACGCCGCCGCCAGGCTGGCCATCCGCTCGAGCGTGCCCGCGAGCGCGCCCGCCTGGACCCGAAGCGCCCCGGCCGGGGTCGTGCAACGGCCGAGGCCGAGGCCGGCGCGCGCGCCGGCGTCGACCTCGTGCCACCAGTGGCGCAGCCAAAGCCTCTGCGCCTTGGCGGCGACCTCGAGCAGAGCCGAGCCCGCGAGCATCGCGGCTTCGATCTTCTCCTGACCCATCCGGGCGACCTCCGCGTGATCGGCGCGCAAGGGATCGGCGCCCGCCACACGGAGCACCTCGCTGCGGCGCGCCACCACCTCGAGCGCGCCGAGCGCCGCCTTGCTGAGGTCGGCGCCGGTGCGGGCGAAGCTCGCGCCGCTCCGGGCCAGCGAGCGCGCGCGGCGTGCGCTGCGGCGGATTTTGGTGACGGTCATCGGCAGTTCCCTTGTGGATGGATCGGTCGGCCTGCGGCGGCCGGGTCTGGTCAGGAAGCGCACCCGGCTTCGGCTGCCAGGGTACGCAAGAAAGGGGCCGGCGAACGCAGCCGCCGGCCCCTTCGCTCGGAGACCTCTGGCGCGGTCAGGCGGCGGCCTTGAGCGCGGTCTGGTTGACGTCCGACATCGCGATCTCGTTCAGCTTCTGATCGGCATGCTTCTCCTCGTCGAGGGTCTGATTGAGGAGCTTCACGACCTCCTTCTGGCCGAGGGCCTGGGCGAGGGCGGCGACCGAGCCGTAGCTCGCGATCTCGTAGTGCTCGACCTTCTGCGCCGCGGTGATCAGCGCGACGTCGAGGACCTCGGGGATGGTGATCTCGTCCATCATCTCGTGGGCCTCCTCGATCAAGCCCTGCATCGCCTCGCAGCGCTGGCCGCGCGCGCGGGCGCCGAGCTTCTCGAACACCTCCTGGAGGCGCTCGACCTGGCCGTTGGTCTCCTCGAGATGGTGCTGGAAGGCCTGGCGCAGCTGGTCGGACTTGGCCGCCTTGGCCATCTTGGGCAGCGCTTTCACGAGCTGCTGCTCGGCGTGATAGATGTCGCGGAGCTCGTCGATCAGCAGGTCGTGCACGGTGTTCAGGGTCATGGGGTGCCTCATTCCTGGGTGGGTCGGGGTTTGCCTCGGCAGACTCAGCCGATGGTTGGGGGCTCAACGGGCGCGGATGCATCTGGTTCCCGCGCCCACCCCGCATTCCGACGCCGTTGCGCTTTGCTGATCGAGGTCGCTCGCCCTGCGTCCCGCCGGGATTGTCCTCGTCAAGGGCGCAGGGCGGTCTGGATCAGCGCCCGCATGTAGCCGAGCGCGTAGGCCATGCCGGCGTGCCAGGGCGCGCCGCAGGTCATCTCCGGCGTGTGGTCGGGGATCAGCACGCCGTCGTAGCCCTCTGCTGCAGGATCCGGACGATCCGGGGCATGTCGATGTCGCCCTCGTCGACGAAGGTCTCGAGGTAGCGCGGGACCTTGCCGCGCACGTTGCGGAAGTGGATGTAGGCGATCCGGCGCGCCGCCGCGTGCCTGGCGACCACGTCGTAGACCGAGCCTTCGGTCATCTCCTGGACCGAGCCGAGGCAGAGCTCGAGCTGGTTCATCGGGCTCGGATTGAGCGCGAGCAGGCGGTCGTACCGCGCCGGCTGATTGATGCCGCGCGCGGTCTGGCGCAGGCGCTCGACCGGCGGGTCGTCCGGATGGGCGGCGAGCGCCACGCCCGCCTCCTCGGCGACCGGCAGGAGCGCGTCGAGGAACGACTGGAGGCGCTGCCAGAGCTGCTCGCTCGTGACCGGCTCGATCGTGCCCGGTCCGAGCTCGCCGGCATAGCGCATGTTCCAGACCATGCCCATGGGGATCGGCCGGTCGAGGTCGCAGCGCGCGGCATCGAAGCCGACCGAGACCGCATCGCCCCGGCCGTGCGGGCCCTTGAACCAGCCCCAGACGCCGGCGATCGAGAAATTGTAGCCGATGCAGGGGATGCCGGCGCGGCCGACCCGGCGGATCAGCGTCTTCAGGTCCTCGAGCTGGGCGTGGCGCCCCGGCCCGTCGAGCAGCACGTCGGACCAGAAGGCCGGATTGAAGTTTTCCAACGCCGCGATCTCGAGGCCGTGCCGGCGCGCTGCGGCGACCAGGCCGTCGAGCTCGGCCTGCGACCAGAGCTCGGCCCCCGCACAGCTGCCCCAACCCTCCTCACCGCCCGAGGCGAGGCTCGGGCTCGCGCCGGCGAAGTAGTTGGTTAGGTGGGCCACGATGTGGCTGCAGCCCGCCTGGCGCGCGAAGCGGAAGTTGTCGTCGGTCAACAGGTCGCGATAGAGCCCGAGCCCGAGCTTCATGCCTCGCCTCCCGTACAGTCGACAGCGAACCCTACGCCAAAATCGACAACTCATCAGCGCACTTGGTAACCGTCCGCAGACCTGCTCGATCGCTCCTTGGCCAATGCGGGTTCATGGGGATCACCCGTGGGGCGAGCGGCCGGTCGTGCGCCGGCGCACGACGTGCGGGCGCAATTGCTGGTCGATGAGCCTGAGCGGGTTTTTCGCCGTTTCGCTTTGACCGCCCCGACTTCGCGGGCCTAGAAATGGGCATTCGGGCGACAAAGCCCGGGCGGGCGACAAAGGGGAGGGGAAAATGCTGGATTTCCTGAACGATCTGTTGTGGAGCAAGGTCCTGATCGTCGCCCTGATCGCGGCCGGGCTCGCGTTCACGATCCTCTCGCGCTTCGTCCAGTTCCGCTACTTCGGCGCCATGTTCGGCATCCTGCTCCAGGCCTTCCACCGCGAAGCCGGCCATCTGAGCTCGTTCCAGGCGCTGATGCTCTCGGTCGCCGGCCGGGTCGGCGCCGGCAACATCGCGGGCGTCGCCGTGGCGATCACGCTCGGCGGCCCGGGCGCGGTGTTCTGGATGTGGGTGATCGGCCTGATCGGCATGGCGACCAGCTACTTCGAGTGCACGCTCGCCCAGCTCTACAAGAACGCCGAGCCGGACGGCACCTACCGCGGCGGCCCCGCCTACTACATCGAGCGCGGCCTCGGCCAGAGGTGGCTCGCCGGCCTGTTCTCGGTGCTGCTGCTGGTGACCTTCGGCTTCGGCTTCAACGCGCTCCAGTCCTACACCGTGGCCTCCTCGTTCGGGGACGCCTTCGGCATCCCGACCTGGGCGACCGGCCTCGGCCTCGTGGTCGTGCTCGGCCTGATCATCTTCGGCGGCATCAAGCGGATCGCGACCGCGGCCGAGATCATCGTGCCGGTCATGGCGATCGGCTACATCGCGATCGCGGCGGTCGTGATCCTACTCAACATCACCGCCGTGCCGGCCGCCCTCGTCCTGATCGTCAAGAGCGCGTTCGGGCTCGAGCCGGCATTCGCGGGCGGGCTCGGCGCCGCGATCGCGATGGGCGTAAGGCGGGGTCTGTTCTCCAATGAGGCCGGGCTCGGCAGCGCGCCCAACGTCGCCGCGGTCGCCTATGTCCGCCACCCGGCCAACCAGGGCATCGTGCAGGCGTTCAGCGTGTTCATCGACACGCTCGTGATCTGCTCCTGCACCGCGTTCATGATCCTGCTCTCGGGCATCTACACCCCGGACCTGCAGGCGAGCAGCGGCGTCGCCCTGACCCAGTCGGCGCTCGCCAGCCACGTCGGCGAATGGGGGCGCAGCTTCGTCTCGCTGGCGCTCATGCTGTTCGCCTTCAGCTCGATGATCTACAATTATTACTTGGGAGAGAACAGCCTCAACTTCTTCAGCGAGGAGAACAAGACCCTGTTCACCGGCTTTCGGGTGCTGACGCTGGCACTGGTGCTCTGGGGCTCGCTCCAGGACCTTTCGACCGTGTTCGCCTTCGCCGACGTCACCATGGGCCTGCTCGCGATCGTCAACCTCGCCGCGGTGCTGCTCCTGATCAAGGTCGGCCTCAGGATGATCCGGGACTACGATAGCCAGCTGCGCGCCGGGATCGCGCAACCGCTGTTCGACCCGGCCAGGTTCCCGGACCTCGACATCGACCGCGAAGCCTGGCCGGGCGAGGCGGCGCGGACGGCGGCGGCGACGGGTTGACCCGACACCCGGCCGCTTGTCAGATGCGCGGACCATCCCGGCCTGACCGCTACGCTAGAACATGGTGTTGGGGTTGGCCGCCGTCTCCGGGATCGGCTGGATGACGTCCCAATGCTCGACGATCTTGCCGTCCTCGAGCCGGAAGATGTCGACGATCGCATTGCCGCGGGTGCCGGGCTCGCGCACGCTGTGGACGTGCAGGATGACATAGTCGCCATCCGCCCACGCCTGCTTGATCTCGCTATGCGAGTTCGGGAATTTGGCGCGCAGGAACTCCAGGAACTTCTTGAATCCGTCCGGGCCGTCGGCGGCCAGCGGGTTGTGCTGGATATAGCTTTTGCCGAAGTATTGCGAGGCCGCGGCGAAGTCCTTCTGGTTCAGGCCCTGCTCGTAGAACTCGAGCACGACCTTCTTGTTCGCCTCCTCCTGCGGAGTCTCAGCGGCGCGGACCGGCTGCAGGTTGAGCGCGGCCAAAGTTGCTGTGACGAGAACGAGACCGACCCGGTGCATGGTCTTCTCCTTGCTTTTGTGGCTGTGCGCGAGACTGGATCAGCGGGTGAGATCGCAAGCGTAGCACGGGCCCCCGGCCCTGGGTCAGTGGCCGGATCGCCAGATCGCCCTGCGTGGTCAAGCCATCCGCCCGGCACCGCGTGGTCAAGCCATCCGCCGTCCGGCACCGCGTGATCAGGTCATCCGCCCGGCACCGCGTGGGCCTGCCAGCCGCTCCAGCTCGTCGATGGTGCGCGGCCAGTCCTTCCTGAGCAGGCGCGAGAGGGAGCGATCGGCCAGCAGCTGGCCGCCGGTCTGGCAGCGCGGGCAATAGTTGGTCTCGTTGTCGGCGTAGCGGATCCGCTGCACGGCGGTGCCGCAGACCGGGCAGGGCTTCAGGTATCTGCCATGCACCGCCATGTCGGGGCGAAAGGCGGTGACCTTCTCGGGGAACGTGTCGCCGTACAGCCGGCGCAGGCGCTCCGTCCAATCGGCGAGCGCCTCGCGGGTCGCCTCGAACAGGCGTCGGATCTCATCGGCCCCGAGCCTTTCGGTCATCGCGAGCGGCGACAGCCGCGCCCGGTGCAGGATCTCGTCCGAATAGGCGTTGCCGATGCCGCTGAACAGGCGCGGATCGGTGAGCGCGCGCTTGAGGGTGTGGTTCTCCTTGAGGAGCGCGCCGCGGAACGCCTCGAGGTCCGCCGCCGACAGCTCGAGCCCGCCCGGATCGTGCTCGGCCAGCGCCGCCGCGCCGCGGACGACGTGCAGCGATGCCCGCTTCCTGGCGCCCGCTTCGGTGAGCGTCAGCGTGCCGTTCGGGAAATCGAACGCGGCCAGCGCATGGCGGCCGGCGAGCCTGGCGCCCTTGCCTGGCTCCCAGCGCCGACTTGGTGTCGGCGCGGAGCGGCAAGCCTTCCAGTGCAGGCGGCCGGCGATCATCAGGTGGAGCACGAGCCAGAGCTCGTCCTCCCCCGGGCCCGCCTCCAGGCCGATCGCGATCCGCTTGCCGAGGCGGCGAAGCGTCCGGGCGCGCTTGCCTTGGACGGCTTTGATCGGGGGATCGACCGTGCGCAAGAGGAACGGGCTCGCGAGCCGGACGCCTTCGAGCGGCTGGCCGAGGATGCGCGGCTCGAGCGCCTCGATGTAGACCGTGATGTCCGGCAGTTCGGGCATTGCGCTTTCGCGCCCTCCATGGGTCGCTTAAGATGGCTCTGGAGTAGCGGAGCAGGGGAGGCTTGCCAATCATGACCGGGACCGCGACCTCGGCCGCGCGGGCAGCGCTGCAGGCGAAGATCGATGCCGAGCCGCGGGTGCGGCTCGCCCATCTGCCGACCCCGCTCGAGCCTTGTCCGCGGCTGAGTGCGGCGCTCGGCGGTCCCGAGATCTGGATCAAGCGGGACGATCTGACCGGGCTCGCCTTCGGCGGCAACAAGACCCGCCAGCTCGAGTTCGTGTTCGCCGAGGTCCTGGCGCAGGGCGCCGATACCGTCGTTGCGGGCGCCTACACCCAGTCCAACTGGTGCCGGCAGATGACCGCAGCGGCCAGGAAGCTCGGCCTCGAGGTCGCGCTGGTGCTGCTGCACGGCGAGAAGGGCGGGGCGCTGCAAGGCAACCTTTTGCTCGACCGGCTGATGGGTGCCGACGTCACGGTGGTCGATCTCGACAGCATGGAGCGCCTGGCACCCCTGCTCGAGGCCAAGGCCGAGGAGCTCGAGCGGGCCGGCCGCAAGCCCTACGTGCTGGCGCCGTTCGCGGTCGACCGGCTGGCGCTGGGCGCGGTCGGCTACGTCGCCGCCGCGCTCGAGCTCGACCGGCAGCTCGACGAGGCCGGGATCGACCCCGACTGGCTCTACCTCTGCGGCGCCAACATGACGCCGGCCGGCATGCTGGTGGGGTTGCGCGCGCTCGGCCGGCGCACGCGGCTGGTCAACATCACGCCGATCCGCTGGAGCGAGCCGCGCGCGGCCGACATCGCCCGGATCGCGAACGCCGCCGCCCGGCGCCTCGATCTCGACCTTGAGATCGCGCCCGCGGAGATCGAGAGCCACGACGACTACATCGGCCTGCGCTACGGCGTGGTCACCGAGGGCGGCCGTGAGGCCATGCGCCTGCTCGCGCGCACCGAGGCGGTGATCCTCGACCCGGTCTACAGCAGCAAGGCGATGGCCGGCCTGATCGATCATATCCGCAAGGGCCGGATCGGCCGTGGCGAGACCGTGGTCTTCCTGCACACCGGCGGCACGCCCGCCCTGTTCGCCTACGCCGCCGACCTCGGCCTCGGCTGAGCGGGCCGACCGAGCGCGACTGGCCGAGCCGATGGAGCGGGCTGTCGGGTATGACCCGGGCGCCGGCGGCCGGATGGGCGCCGCGGCATGTCCGGATCGAAACCATCGGACCCGGCGGCTTCCGGACCGCCCCGACCGAGCCGCTCGACCCGGCCGAGGCCTGGCGGCAGGCGATGCGGGGAAATCCCGCTGCGCCGCTTGCGTCGGCTCGACGATCCGATTGGCCGCGATCTTTCTCCGCTCGGATGCGAGCGCTTACGTCACCGGCCGGATTCTCGACGTCGACGACGGTTGCCGCGCCCTCGATCCGGGGCCGGGTAGCGTTCGGTCGAGACGTCGTGCATCGAAGCGCGATCGGGAGCCAAGGTTGCGCACCCATCGCGGCTCGATGCCGGAGCGATCTTCGACGGCGAGCCCCGACGACTTCGCGCGGCGCGGCATTAACCGACGGTTAACCTTTGGCGGGTAACCGTTTCTTCGGATGGTCCATGCGACCGTGGGAATCCGTGCCTCGCCAAGAGGGCTCGCCAAGAGGGCAGGCGGACGGATTCCCAGGATCTCATGGACCATCGGGCCGGTAGTCTGGCGGGCAACGGTTGATGAAAGGTTAACCCCGCGGGCACCGGGAGATCGGCAGGCTTTTCGCAGGTTGAACCGCGGGCCGCTTGGTAAGGGGGCTGGTCGCTCAGTTCGGTCGTAAACAGAGGTTGTTGCGCGCTGAAATTACAAGGAAGGGTGAAGAGCTAGCGTCGCGAGCAGAAAACCGATCTCGGCGAGCTGTTGGGCGGCGCCCAGGACATCGCCGGTCTGGCCGCCGATCTGGCGTCGGGCGAGGTTGGCGATGGCGAGCGCGGCGCCGGCGGCGGCGATCAGCCCGGCCATCGCCATGGCGGGTGGCAGCAGGGCCAGGGCTGCCAGGATCGCGATCGCGACGCCGGCCGTGACCCGCAACGGATGCGGGCGACCGGCGCCCGCGGCCAGACCCTCGGCCCGGGCTGGCGGCAGGCTCACCATGATCACGGGCAGCGCCGCGCGCGAGGCCGCCCCGGCGGCGATCAGGACGGCTGTGACCAGCGCCGGACCCTCGAGGGCCGCGAGCGCGCCGATCCGGGCGAGCAGCGCCAGCATGAGCGCGATCGCGCCGAAGCTGCCGATTCGGGAATCGCGCAGGATCCGGAGCTTGTCGGCGCGCGTCCGGCCGCCGCCGAAGCCGTCGGCGACATCGGCCAGGCCATCCTCGTGCAGGCCGCCGGTCAGGAGGATCTGGGCCGCAACCGCGAGCAGGGCTGCCAGTGTCGGCGGCAGGCCGAGCGCGGCCGCGAGCGCGAAGACGAGGCCCCCGGCCGCGCCGATCAGCGCGCCGACCAGCGGGAACATGGGCACGCTCGCGGCCAGCGCGCCGGCCGGCGAACGCGCGGGCCCGCCGGCCGGCAGCCGGGTCAGGAACTGGAGCGCCAGCTTGCACTCCTCGATCGCCGCGCGCACCATCGCCACCCCAAAAGCACCACCGCGTTGGCAGGAATCCCGACATGCCGCCGGCAAACCCGATCTCGAGCCTTGATGACCTCTGCCGGCGCCTTCGGCAACTGCCGGCATCGGACGGTGCGGCGGCCGCGGCGGCGCGCGCGCATCAGGACCGGCTGACCAAGCCTTTGGGCGCGCTCGGCCGGCTCGAGGAGGTCGCGATCTGGCTCGCCGGCTGGCAGGGCCGCGAGCCGCCGGCGCTGGACCGGGTGGCAGTGCTGGTGTTCGCCGGCAACCACGGCGTCGCGGCCCAGGGCGTCTCCGCCTATCCGAGCGCGGTCACCGCCCAGATGGTCGCGAACTTCGAGGCCGGCGGGGCGGCGATCAACCAGCTCTGCCGGACCGCTGGCGCCGAGCTCAAGGTTTTGGCCCTCGACCTCGACCGTCCGACCGCGGACTTCTGCACCGCGCCCGCGATGAGCGGCGCCGAATGCCTCGATGCCCTCAACCGTGGCCTCTCGGCCGTGGCACCGGACCTCGATCTGCTGGCACTCGGCGAGATGGGGATCGCCAACACCACCGCGGCCGCAGCCTTGTGCGCGGCGCTGTTCGGCGGCCCGGCCGCCTGGTGGACCGGGCCGGGCACCGGGCTCGATGCCCACGGCCTCGCGCACAAAGCCGCCGTGGTCGGGCGTGGTCTTGCCCGCCATGCCGAGGCGTCCGGCCAACCGTTCGAGATCCTGCGCCGGCTCGGCGGCCGCGAGATCGCGGCGATGGCCGGCGCGATCCTGGCCGCGCGCGAGCTGCGCATCCCGGTCCTCTTGGATGGCTTCGTCGCCGGCGCCGCGGCCGCCGTGCTCCACGCGCTCGAGCCAGCGGCGCTCGATCATGTCCAGGCCGCGCACCGCTCCGCCGAGCCCGGCCATGCCCGTCTGCTCGAGCGCCTGCGCCTGCGCCCGCTGCTCGAGCTCGACATGCGCCTGGGCGAGGCCTCCGGCGCGGCGCTCGCGATCCTGCTCTGCCGCGCCGCGCTCGCCTGCCACACCGGCATGGCGACCTTCGAGGCCGCGGGCGTCAGCAATCGATCCTGAGGCCGGGGCTCTCGACGCTTGAGGTTATACGCGAGGCGTATTATAATCAGCGTGTGATCAAGGGATTTCGGGACCAGGCGACCAGAGCGGTCTTTGAGGCCAGGCCTTCGGGCAAATTCCGAAGCATCGCGAAGGTCGCCAGCCGCAAGCTCGATATGCTCGACGCTGCCGCGAGCTTGCGCGACTTGCGCCAACCGCCAGGTAATCGGCTCGAAGCGCTCAAGGGAGATCGTGTCGGCCAGCACTCGATCCGGATCAACGATCAGTGGCGGATCTGCTTCGTATGGAAGGAAGGCGCCGAAGATGTCGAGATCGTCGACTACCATCGCTAGCGGCATGAGCGTCGGTCGCGTTCGAACCCATCCGGGCGAAGTGCTCCGGGAGGAGTTCATGGCGCCGCTTGGCCTGTCCGCCAATGCCTTGGCCATGGCGCTACGCGTGCCGGCGACGCGCGTCGGGGCCATCATCCGGGACGACCGGCCGCGGGCGGTGACCGCCGATACCGCGCTCCGTCTGGCGCGCTACTTCGGCACGACGCCCGAGTTCTGGCTCAACCTCCAGACGGCCCATGACCTGTCGCTGACCGTTGCCGAGGCCGGCGCCAGGATCGAGCGCGACGTCGAGCCGCGCGCCGCCTGATCGGCAAAGACGCGCCTGGCCGCGACTCGGCCGATCACCTGATCAGGCCCAGGCCCTCGAGCTTGAGGAGAATACGGTGGGCGGCGACGTCGGGGGCTTCGGCCTCGGTGTCGATCACCACGTCCGGGCGCTCGGGCGCCTCGTAGGGGTCGTCGATGCCGGTGAACTGCTTGATCAGCCCGGCCCGCGCCTTGGCGTACAGGCCCTTGGTGTCGCGCCGCTCGCAGACCGCGAGCGGGGTCGCGACGTAGATCTCGACGAACGCGCCATTGGCCTCGACCAGCTCGCGCACCCGCCTTCGGATCGAGGCGTAGGGCGCGATCGGGGCGCACAGCGCGACCCCGCCCGCCTTGGTGATCTCGCTCGCGACGAAGCCGATCCGAAGGACGTTCAGGTCGCGGTGCTCCTTGGAGAAGCCGAGCTCGCTGGAGAGGTGCTTGCGCACCAGATCGCCGTCCAGGAGGGTCACCGAGCGGCTGCCGAGCTCCATCAGCTTGGCCATCAGCGCATGCGCGAGCGTCGACTTGCCGGCGCCGGAGAGGCCCGTGAACAGCACCGTGAAGCCCTGGCGGTGGCGCGGCGGATAGCTGCGGCGCAGCTCCTCGACCACCTCCGGGTAGCTGAACCAGGCCGGGATCTCGATGCCTTCGCGCAGCCGCCGCCGGAGCTCGGTGCCGGACAGGCTCAGCACCGTCTCGCCGGCCTCGACCTCGTCGACCGGCACATATTGGCCGCGGTCCTGGACGTAGACCATCTCCTTGAACGGCACGAGGCCGATCCCGAGCTCGCCTGCCAGCTCGGCGACCAGCTCCTGGGCGGCGTAGGGCGGGTAGAACGGCTTGCCCTGCCGGTCGTTGCCGGGGCCGGCATGGTCGCGGCCGACGATGAAATGGCTGCAGCCGTGGTTCTTGCGGATGATCGCGTGCCAGACCGCCTCGCGCGGGCCGGCCATGCGCATGGCGAGCGGCAGCAGGCTCAGGTGGGTGGTCTGCTCGGGATAGGTCTTGAGCAGATGCTCGTAGCAGCGCACGCGGGCGTAGTGGTCGACGTCGCCGGGCTTGGTCAGGCCGACCACGGGGTGGAGCAAAAGGTTGGCCTCGGCGATCTGGGCGGCCCGCTGGGTCAGCTCCTGATGCGCCCGGTGCATCGGGTTGCGGGTCTGGAAGGCGACCACCCGGGTCCAGCCCCACTGCTCGAACTTGTGCCGGAGGTCGGCGGGCTCGTCGCGCAGCTGCTTGAAATCGTACTCGGTCGGCCGGGCGAGGCCGCGAAGGCGACCGCCGAGATAGACCGGATGGGTGCGGTTGAGCAGATGGTCGACGCCCGGATGGGTCTCATCCCGGGTCCCGAACACGGCGTCTGCCTCGCGCCGCCGGTCCGGCTCGAAGATGTCCTCGACGGTCATCACCGCGATCATGAAGCCCTCGGCATCGCGCAGGCCGATCGGGTCGCCCGGGCGCAGCGCGCCCGCGAACTTCTCGGTCACATCGAGCATGACCGGGATCGGCCAGAGCGTGCCGTCGGCCAGCCGCATCTGCGCCAGCACGGCCTCGTAGTCGGCCTCGCCGAGAAAGCCCTCAAGTGGGGAGAAACCGCCGCTCAGCAACAGCTTCAAGTCGCAGAGCTGGCGCTGGCTGAGATCCCAGCAGGGGTAGGCACCGGCCTTGCGCCGCAAGGCTGCGGCCTGCTCGTCCGGCAGATAGAGGACCCGAAGCGTCCCCCCGTGGGGCGCGATCAACGCCATCGTCCTTCCATCCTTCAATCGCGCGGGTTGGGTCGCCCGTCGTTGATCCCCTTGGGCGCCCGAGCATCGGGCGCCCGCCTGGCGTTTGCCACCATGTGCGGGGCGGCGCAAGACGCTGAATGGCGCGCGCCGGAGCGCCATCTGCAGCAGGCGCGAGGGCCTCTGGCGGGAAGCGGGCCGCGCGCCGGCGGCTCCGCCGGCCGCTAGAGCCAGCCGCGGCGCTTGAAGTACCAGTAGGGCAGGATCGCCGAGACGACCATCAAGGCGAGCGCCAGCGGATAGCCGAACGGCAGGCCGAGCTCGGGGATATCGGTGAAGTTCATGCCGTAGATGCTGGCGATCAGGGTCGGCGGCAGGAACACCACGGCCGCGACCGAGAAGATCTTGATGATCGCGTTCTGCTCGATGTTGATCATGCCCAGCGTGGCGTCGAGCATGAAGTTGATTTTCTGGTTCAGGAACGAGGCGTGGTCGCTGAGCGAGGCGACGTCGCGGCCGACGGTCTTGAGACGCGAGCCGCTGCCCTTGCGTCCGCGCGCCTGGCTGCCCTGGATGGCGAACGCCAGCAGGCGGCCGATGCTGACCAGGCTCTCGCGCGCCTTGGTGGCCAGATCGCCGGCCCGACCGATCCGGGCAATCAGCTTCTGAAAGTCGCGGCTGGTCTCGCCGCCACTGCGCGAGAAGACGTCCCGCGACATCCGGTCGAGATCGGCGCCGACCCCCTCGAGGATGTCGGCGGTCCGATCGATGATCGCCTCGAGCAGGCCGGTGAAGACCGCGTCGCCATCGCTGCAGGCATTCGGATGGCGCAGCGCATAGGTCACGAACGTCCGGAACGGCAGCGGGTCGGCGTAGCGCACGGTGACCAGCCGCTCGCCCGCCAGGATGAAGGTCACAGCGGTGCTCTCCGGCGCCTCGGTATCCGCCTTGGCGACCAGGGTCGCGGTCATGAACAGCGCCCCGTCTTCCCGATACAGGCGGCTCGAGGCCTCGATCTCCTTCATCTCCTCCCGGCTCGGCACCTCGACCCCCAACGCCCGCTCGATGGCCTCCTCTTCGGCGCCGGTCGGCTGGAGCAGGTCGAGCCACACCGTCCGCTCCGGCAGCTGCAGCTCCCCGTCGGTCAGATCCGAGTTCTTGAGCCGGCCGTCCTCGAGGTAGTAGAGGTGCAACATGGCGCTGCCTCCGCGAGACGCTCTTTAGCCCGCAGGCTCAGGCACGTTAGCCCAGAGGCTCAGGTGCGCGGGGCCGGACCACAAGACGCAGATTGTGAGGCCGGCAATCCGGCGGCAGAATGCCGCGGGCCGGCGAGATCGCACAAGACCGCAGAAGCGGGCCGCGCGCAGCCCGGCGGGGAGGGCCATATCATGCTCAACATCTGTCTGATCGGCGCCGGCCGCATCGCCGCACTCCACGCCCGCAACATCGCCCTGCACCCGAACCTTCGCCTCGCCATGGTGGTCGACGTCAACCTCGAGGCGGCGACCCGCCTGGCCGAGGCCTGCGGCGCCAGGTCCAGCGCCGATGTCGGCGGCGCCATGCGCGAGGCGGCGACCGACGCCGTGCTGATCGCCTCCTCGTCGAGCACCCATGCCGAGCTGATCCTGCGCGCGGTCGAGGCCGGCAAGCCGGTCTTCTGCGAGAAGCCGCTCGACCTCGATCTCGCCCGCGCCAACGCCTGCGTGCGCGCGATCGAGGGCAAGGGGGTGCCGGTGTTCGTCGACTTCAACCGGCGCTTCGATCCCAACCACGCCGCCCTGGAGCGCGCGCTGCGCACCGGAGAGGCGGGTGCGGTCGAGCTGGTCAGCATCACCTCGCGCGACCCGGAGCCGCCGCCGGTCGCGTACCTCGAGAACTCGCCCGGCGCCCTGTTCCTCGAGACCATGGTCCACGATGTCGACATGGCCCGCTGGCTGCTCGGCGAGGAGCCGGTCGAGGTGTTCGCCATGGCGAGCTGCCTGATCGAGCCCGCGTTCCGGCCGCTGGGCGAGACCGACACGGCGGTCGCGGTGCTCCGGACCGAGAGCGGCCGGCTCTGCCAGATCAACAACAGCTGGCGCGCCACCTACGGCTACGACCAGCGGCTCGAGGTGCTGGGCTCGGGCGGCATGCTGCGCTCCGACAACGTCCGGCGCACGACGCTCGAGCGCTACGACGCGGCCGCGGTGCACAGCGACATCTTTCCGTACTTCTTCACCGACCGCTACCTCGAGTCCTACCGGCGGGCGCTGGACCATTTCGCCGACGTGGTCGAGCACGGCGAGGAGCCTTTCATCACCGCCGAGGACGGCCGCCGGGCGCTGGTCCTGGCCGATGCCGCGCGCCACTCGGCCAGGACCGGCCAGCCCGTGAAGGTCCGCTATTGACCCAGGAGGCGACGATGCAGCTCGAGATCGCGACCGCGCCCGACTCCTTCGGCGTCTGGTTCGCAAAGGACGACCGCCAGATCGACTGGCGCCGCTATCTGGACGAGGCGGCCGCCGCGGGCTACCGCTGGACCGAGCTCGGCCCGGTCGGCTATCTGCCGACCGAGCCCGAGGCGCTTGCCGCCGAGCTCGACCGGCGCGGCCTTCGCGCCTGCGGCCAGGTGGTCATGCTGGCGCTCGAGGACCCCGCCATCTGGCCCGAGCTGGAGCGCCAGATCGAGGCGGCCGGCGCGTTGCTCGAGGCGTTGGGTGCCAGGCACCTGGTCCTGATCGACGACATGTACACCGACCTGCACACGGGCGCTCTGCGGCAGCCGCGCAGCCTCGACGAGGACGCCTGGCGGCAGCTGATCGCGACCACCGAGCGGGCCGCGCGGCTCGCCCGCGACCGGTTCGGCCTGACGCTCGCCTTCCACCCCCACGCCGAGACCCACGTCGAGACCGAGGCGCAGATCGAGCGCCTGCTCGCCGAGACCGACCCCGATCTGATCCGGCTCTGCTTCGATACCGGCCACCACGTCTATGCCGGCGGCGATGCCACCCGCTTCATGCGCCGGCACCACCACCGGGTCGACTACCTGCACATCAAGAGCATCGACCCTGTCGTGCTGGCGCAGGCGCGGCGCGAGGCCCTGCCGTTCTCGGCGGCGGTCGCGCGCGGCGCCTTCTGCGAGCTCGATCGCGGCGCGATCGATTTTCCGGCGTTCGGCGAGCTCCTGCGCGAGGTCGCCTTCCAGGGCTTCGTCGTGGTCGAGCAGGACATGTATCCCGCGCCGCCGGACAAGCCGCTGCCGATCGCCCGGGCCAATCGGGACTACCTGCGCCGGCTCGGCTGGGGGTAGAAGCCCGGCCGGGCGCCCGCTCAGGGCCTGGTCGCGGTCAGGGTGTGCACCGGCAACGCGAAGGCGACCTCGCCGCCGTTCCGGCAGAAGCCTGCCAGCGCCGCACGCGCGCCCTGAAGGAGGGCATCGAAGCTCCGATCGTCGATGACGTCCCGGATCGGCGACGCGCGCACCTCCGTCTGGACGAGAGCGTCGATCGACGGGAAGCGCACCGGACAGCCCCGAGTTCGAACCTCGGCACCTTCGATCCCGGCGGCGCGCGCCAGGCCCGCGAGCTGCTCCGGGTCGCCGAGCGCGAACGGCGAGCGCAGCAGATCGACCACTTCGGGCGTGCAGACCCGCTCCGCGACCCCCGCGAGCGCTGCGTAGCCCGCCGCGTCCGCCAAGGGGCCGCAGACGGCGACGGCGAGCCGGCCGCGGGGTGCCAGGACCCGCCACATCTCACCCAGGGACCGAACCGGGTCTGGGAAGAACATCATCGCGAATTGACTGACCACGACATCGAAAGCGCCGTCCCGGAGTGGCAGAGCACTCGCATCGCCCTGTCGCCATTCGATCCCGGTCGCGAGCCGCCGCGCCACCGCGAGCATGCGCGGGTTGAGATCGAGCCCGACCACGCGGCCGTCCGCCCCGATCCGCTTCGCGGCTTCCCGGGCCACGACTCCGGTCCCGCAGCCGACGTCGAGCACGCGGTCGCCGCTGCCGATGCGGGCGGCGTCGGCGAGCGCGATCGCCGACGAGGCGAAGATCGCGGGCACGAAACTCTGCTCGTAGATGACCGCGGCATCGTCGGTCACCTGCCATGCTTCACGTTCGGGCATGACGCAAAACCTCCTGTTGCGGTCGATTGCCCGACCAAGCTGGCGCGCGGCCGTCGCCGCCGGCGTGACAAGAGCGGGACAAAGGGGCAGCATGCGGCGAGGAAGGCTCGGGCCGATGACGCTCCTGCATCTCGATCTGCTCGGCGGCTTCGAGTGCCGCTCGGCCGCCGGCACGCCGCTCGGTTTTGCGACCCGCAAGGTCCGGGCTCTGCTTGCCTATCTGGCGGTCAATGCGGGCCGGGCGCACCGGCGGGAGCAGCTCGCGAGCCTCTTCTGGGGCGACCGGGCCGAGGCCGAGGCGCGCGCCAACCTGAGGAAGACGCTCTCGCGCCTACGCGAAGCCCTGCCGGCGCCGGCCACGGACTGCCTCGCCGCCGGGGCCGACCAGATCGCGCTCCGGGCGGACCTGGTCGAGCTCGACGCGCTCCAGTTCGAGCGGCTCGCCGCCGATGGCACGCCCGAGACTCTGGAGCGGGCAGCCAGCCTCTATCGGGGCCCTTTGCTCGACGGCTTTGCCGCCGCCGGCGAGGAGTTCGACGACTGGCTCGCGACCGAGCGCCGGCGGCTGGACGAGATCCTGCAGCAGGTGCTGCACCGCCTCCTCGATCACTATGTCGTGACCGGCGCGATCGGGCGCGGGATCCAGGTCGCCCTCCGTCTGCTTGCCCTCGACCCCTTGCAGGAGAGCGTCCATCGCGCGCTGATCCGGCTCTACATGTATCAGGACCGGGTCGGCTCGGCGTTGGACCAGTACCGGCGCTGCCGCGAGCTGCTCGGGCGCGAGCTCGGCACCGCGCCGGCGCCCGAGACCGAGCGGTTGCGCGTCGAGCTCTCGGGGCTGCTGCCGGAGGCTCCGCCCGGCCCCGAGGGCGACGAGCTGCCCGGGTGCGGGGCGGTGCTCCGGAGCGCGGCCGCGGATCGCGCGCGCCGGCGCGCCGAGCCGAGCCGGCGACCCGCGATCGCGGTGCTCGGCTTCGCCGCGGAGGCTGGGGATCGTCATCTCGGCGATGGCGTGGCCGAGGACCTCGCGACCGAGCTCGGCCGCTTCCGCGAGCTCGACGTGATCGCGCCCGCGACCGCCCTGGCCTACCGCGCGAGCGCGCTGCCGCCGGAGCGGGTCGGCGAGGAGCTCGGCACGACCTACGTGCTGGGCGGCAGCCTGAGGTCAGGGGGCGAGCAGCTGCGCATCAGCGTGCGGCTGGTCGAAACCGCCAGCGCGCGCCAGCTCTGGGCCGAGCGCTACGACTGCGCCGCGGGCAGGTTCTTCGACATCCAGGACGAGATGGTCCGCCGGATCGTCGGCACGGTGATCGGCCGGATCGAGGACGTTCGCCTCGAGGCGGCCCGGCGCCGCCGGCCGAACGACCTCGCGGCCTACGATCTCTGGCTGCGCGGCTGGAGCGCGCTCAAGCGGCCCGACCTCTCGGCGCTCGCCGACGCGCGGGGCTGCTTTCAGGAGGCGGTCGCCAGGGATCCGCAGTTCGCGCGCGCCTACGTCGGCCTCGCCATGGCCTATCTGAACGAGTGGGCCTGCTTCTCCTGGAACCACTGGTTCTTCCTGCGCCAGGAGGCGCTCGATCTGGCGCGCAAGGCGGTCGAGCTCGATGATCGGGATCACCGGGCGCATTGCGTGCTCGGCGTCGCGAAGCTCTACGGCCACGACTACGAGGGCGCCCGCCGGCAGCTGCTGCGTGCGCTCGAGCTCAATCCGAACGATGCCGACGTGCTCGCCCATGCGGCTGTCGCGATGGCGCTGATCGGCGAGCCCGAGCTCGCGGTCGAGGCGGGCCGGAGCGCGCTCCGCCTCGCGCCGCACCACCCGGAGTGGTACACGGCCTTTGCCGGGATCGCCCTGTTCAGCGCCCGCCTGCACGACGAGGCGATCGCGACCATGGCGCCCGCCCCCGAGGCGCTGTGCAACACGCCCGCCTTCATCGCGGCCGCCTACGCCCATCTCGGCGAGCTCGAGGCGTGCCCCTGCCATCGCGAGACCGTCTACCGCCATCACCGGCGCCAGCTGGCGCGCGGCCTGTTTCCCAAGGGCACCAGCTGCATCGACTGGCTGGTCGCGATGGACCCGTTCCGGCGGCCGGCGGATGCCGAGCACTATGCCGAAGGCCTGCGCAAGGCGGGCTTCAGATGATCGGGCTCGAGCAGCATCCTGCGGCCGAAGATGCCGCCCAGCGCGACGATCAGGACGCCCGCCCCGAGGTTCCATAGAAGGACCAGCAGGGTCGCATCGAGCTCGTGCAGGATCGACATGGTCGTGGCCGCGATGCCCGCGATCGCGAGACCGCCCATGAGGGCGACCGGCGACGGATCGAGCCAGGCGTGGCGCAGCATCGCGAGCAGGACGAGCCACGGCGGCAGGCTCACCAGCACGAGCGTCCGCAGGCACTCGAGCGTGCTGCCGAGCCGGACGCCGCCGGGGCCGATGCTGACCCAGCTGGTCAGGCAGCCATAGCCGATGGTCGCGAGCCACAGCGCGATCGCCGGGGCGGGCAGGAACAGCCACGAGCGCGCGCGGTCGGGCAGGCCGAGATGGAACGCGGCGAGCGCCGCCAGGACCGCGGTCAGCAGCGAACCGGTCAGCGCGGCGACGAACGCCGGCTGGCGCAGACGCAGGGCAAGGTCGGGGCGGGTGCCGTGCAGCGCCGCCAGCACGACCAGCACCAGAGCCGCGAGCAGCAGCCAGGAGGCGGCGCGCAGGAGCGGCGACCTCAGGCGCCGCACCGGCGCCGCGCCGGCGCACAGCCGGTCGATCAGCTCGGGGGTCGTGACCATACGCTCAGGTCCGCTCATCCAGCATCGCCCGCAACGCTTTCAGGGCGCGATGGCTCGCGACCTTGAGGGCGGCAATCGAAAGCCCGCTCTCGAGCGCCGCCTCCTTCAGCGACAGCCCCCGCAGCTTGAGCAGCAGGATCGCCCGTCGCTGTCCCGCCGGCAGCCGCGCGATCGCGTCTTGCAGGCCGCGCCGTCCGGACAGCAGCGGATAGAGGTTCGCGCCTTCGGCAGCAATGGTTTCGTGCTGCGGCCCGAGCGGCGCCTCGGCCGCGGCCCTGCTGCCCCGGCGGCGCAGCCGGTCGACGATCCGTCGGCGGGCGATCGCCAGGAGCCACGGCCCGAACGGCCGGCCCGGATCGTAGGTGTGGCGAATGGCGTGGACCGTCAGGAGCACGTCCTGGACGACGTCCTCGACCTCGCCGAACAGCATGGCATGGCGCGCCGCCCGGGAGCGGAGATAGGGGGTGATGTCCTCGAGCAGCCGCCGGTAGGCGATCTTGTCGCCAGCCTGGGCGCGCGCCATCAGCTCGGACCAGGCCAGTGAGCCATCGGCGCGCGTCGGCTCCGCCTTGCTCCAGTCGCTCATCCTTCGGGCCTTCGCCTTGTTGCCTGCCGGCTGCGACCCCGCCGGCCGCCCGACCGGATCGCGAACGGGCCGAACGACCGCCTGGGCAGGTAACCTTCCGCCGGATCGGCGCGAACCTGATTAGCGCACCGTCCCCGATCGCTGGGAATCAACAGAAGGTGACAACTGCGCGATGAGCCGGACCACTCTGTCCTCCCTGGCGGAAGCCCCTGCGGGCCTCGCCCCGACCGCCCCGGTGATCCTCAGAGGAGCGCGATCATGAGCGCCCCGGCCGACATGGCCGACGGTCGGTCACATCCGCTTGAGCGTCAGGCGGGCATCGGGCTCCGCCATCCCCACGTCGCCGACCTGATCGAGCGGCCACCCGCCGGGCTCGCCTGGGTCGAGGTGCACACCGAGAACTATCTGGTCGACGGCGGCCCGCGCCTGCATCAGCTCGAGCGGATCCGCGAGCGCTACGCGCTCTCGCTGCACGGCGTCGGCCTGTCGCTCGGCTCGGCCGAGCCGCCCGATCCGGCGCATCTGGCCCGCATCCGGCGGCTCGTCGACCGGTTCGCGCCGGCGCTGCTCTCGGAGCACATCGCCTGGAGCATCGAGGGCGGCCACTACCTGAACGACCTGTTCCCGATCCCCTACACCGAGGAAGCGCTGGCCGTGGTCGCGCGCAACGTCAGGGTCGCGCAGGAAGCGCTCGGCCGGCCGCTGATGGTCGAGAACCCGTCCTCCTATCTGCGCTTCGTCGACAGCACCATGCCGGAATGCGAGTTCGTCGCCGAGATCGCGCGCCGCGCCGGCTGCGGCATCCTGCTCGACATCAACAACATCCACGTCAGCGCCCACAATCACGGCTTCGCGGTCGCCGACTATCTGGAGACGATCCCTGCCGCCGTGATCGGCGAGTTCCATCTGGCCGGCCACGCGACCTGCGAGATCGAGGGCAGCCCGATCCTGATCGACGACCACGCGAGCCGGGTCGACGCGCAGGTCTGGCGACTGTTCGACGCGGCGCTGGCACGCTACGGCCCGCGGCCCACCCTGCTCGAGTGGGACAATGCGATCCCGCCGCTCGCGGTGCTGCTCGACGAGCGCAAGGCGGCGCAGCACCGGCTCGACCGGGCGAGGGCCGGAGAGACCCATGCCGACGCTGCGTGAGGTGCAGGCGAGCTTCGCCCGCGCCGTCGTCGACCCGGCGCTGGTCGGCGGCATCGCGGGCCGGATCGTCGGTGCCGGGATCGCGCCGGAGCGCCGGCTCGGGGTCTATCGGAACACTGTGCTCGCCTCGCTTGCGCGCGTGCTCGAGGGCTGCTTTCCGGCCACCCGGCGCCGGCTCGGCCCGGAGCGCTTCGCCGGGCTCGCCCGGGATTTCATTCGCGCCGAGCCGCCCGCCCGGCCGCAGCTCACAGCCTACGGCGCGGCTTTTGCCGGATTTCTGGACCGCTCGGTCGAGGATCGGGCGCTGCCCTGGCTCGGCGATGTCGCCAGGCTCGAATGGGCCCGCGAGGAAGCCTACTACGCCGCGGACGCAAAGCCGCTCGCGCTCACGACCCTCGCCTCGATCCCGGTCGAGCGCTATGCGGAGCTCTGCTTCGAAGTGCACCCGAGCCTGCGCCTGGTCCGCTCGGCGGGCCCGGTCTACAGCCTCTGGCGGGCGGCCCTCGACGACTTGGCGGAGGTGAGCGCCCGGGCGGACTCGAGCGGGCGGGCCGAGCAGGTGCTGGTGGTCAGGCCCGAGCTGACCGTGACCACCCGGCCGATCGCGATCGCCGACCTGCTGCTCATGGAGGCGCTGGCCGACGGCCTTCCGCTCGCACGGGCGGCAGAAAGGGCGCATAGCGAGGATGCCGGGTTCGACCTTCAGGCGGCGCTGGCGCTTCACCTCAAGGGCGGCAGTTTCGCGGGCTGCGGCTGAACGGAAGCCGAAGCGCGGCGATGCCCTTCGGCCTCGCGGCACGCTTGGCCGCTCCGCCGATGCCATCGCGCTGGCGATCCAGTTCGCGGTCGGCGTTCACGATCCGACCTTCTACCCGACCGGGCACTCCGACGGGATGTTTCGCCCCCCGCTGGCGGGGCGCCTCCGACCCCGCCTTCCGGACGAGCCGGACTGAAGGCGGCGCCGCGGCCCGATACTCGCACCCTCGGAGTATCGGGCCTTCGGTATGACGCCGGACGTCGGGAAGGCGCCTCACATCTTCTTTTGGCCGGCCTTTTTCTCGGCCTCGCTGTCGACGCCGTTGAAAGCCTGGAGCTTGCCCCCGAGCTCCTTGCACGTGCCCTCCTTCACGACCCGGTACTCCTGGCCGCTGTAGGCCTCCGTCGACTCGCCGGCGCAGGCATGGGCGCCGTTGGCGCTGGCGCAGCTGTTCTGGCCGGCGGCAGCGATCCCGTAGCATGCCTCCATGCCCTTGATCGCGGCGGCGGCGCCTGCCGGGCTCGCCAGCGAGGCCAGGGCCACCGCGCCCGCGAGCGCGGACGCCACGTTCAACGAGCTCAACCGATTCGACATCGTGCTCTCCCGACAACGGCTCCGAGCGGAGCCAGGTTCGATCGCGGACGTCAGGTCCCGATCGACGGCGCGTCCGAAGGCCGCTGTCTGGTCCGTCGACCGACCTGATGCGAGGTGACGCCCGCTTGAGGGGACCCTCATCGGCTAAGTTCGAGCCCTCATCCTCGAAGGTTACGGCCAGGCAAGACAAAACCGATCACGGCCGGGTCGGCTGCGCCAGCTCCACCCACCTCGGCCGCATCGAGGCTTGCCCCTTGCCAATGCGAGGCCGTCGACCGCCATCGCCGGCGCCGGCTGGGCCCGGCCGGTTTCCCCAACGGCACCAGCGGGATCGATCGGCTGTTTGCGACGGAGCTTCCGGCACCTCTCGGATGCCGGGCGCTACGCTGACGACCTGCGTGGGCGGGCCTTGCCGGTCTCGATGCCTCGGGATGGGTTGCGGGTTGATCTGGCGGCAGCGCTTTACCTTTCGTTAACCATCCAGGCCTACCTCATGCGCCGTCGGTCCATGCGATCCTGGGAATCCGTCTGCCCGGGAATTTGAACGGCGAAGGATTCCCACGGTCGCATGGACCATTCCGACAAAGGCTTAAAGATCAATGGTAAATGTTTGGTTAAGCCCGTGTCGACGGCTTGCGATGACTTCGTCAGCTCCTGCCGGATAGGGCCACCGGTTGGGCATCGTCGATCTCCCACGAGGGCCTCGGACCGAAGCGGTTGGCCAGGAAGTCGACCAGCGCCCGGACCTTGGGCGAGAGGCGGCGCGCGTAGGGGAAGACCGCGTGGATGCTGGTGTCGAGCGCGCTCGGGCTGACCTGGTAGCCGGCGAACACCACCTGGAGGGTGCCCCGTCGGACGTCCTGGCCGACCATCCAGGTCGGCAGGATCGCGAGGCCGACGCCCGCGAGTGCTGCGGTATGCAGGGCGTCGGCATTGTTCGCCCAGAGCGAGCCCCTGACCTCGACCTCGTAGGTCTGCTCACGGTCGCGCAGCCGCCACAGCGCGCGGTTCGACTGCCGCTTGTAGACCAGGCAGTTGTGCCGGCTCAGATCGGCGGGCGCGGTCGGCACCCCGAACTTGGCGAAATAGCCCGGGCTGCCGCAGACCACCCGGATGTTCGGCGCCAGGCGTCTGGCGATCAGGCTCGAGTCCTGCAGCTCGCCGATCCGGACCGCGAGATCGACCCCCTCCTCGACCAGGTCGACGAACGCGTCGGTCAGGCAGAGATCGATCCTGAGCGCCGGATAGCTGGCCAGGAACTCGGGCAGGGCCGGGGCGACGTGCAGGCGCCCGAAGGTCACCGGCACGCTGAGGCGGAGCAGGCCGCGCGGCTCGGCCTCCAGTTGGGTGACCGAGAGCCTGGCATCGTCGATCTCGGCCAGGATCCGCTTGCTGCGCTCGTGATACAGCCGGCCGGCCTCGGTCAGGCTGAGCTTGCGGGTGGTGCGGTTGAGCAGGCGCACGCCGAGGTCGTCCTCGAGCGTCCCGATGCCGCGCGCCACCGACGAGGGCGCCAGGCCCAGGCTGCGCGCGGCCGCGGAGAAGCTGCCGCCTTCGACCACCTCGGTGAGCAGGCGCATGCCTGAGAAGGTATCCATCGCGAACCACCGACTTTTGCATTGGACGCACAGATCCTAAGCCGAATGTCGTGATTATCCAGCCCCACGCCAAGGCTTATCTGCTCTGCAGGCAGGCGATCGGCCTGCCGGTTGGAAAGGATACCGAGATGCTGAGCTTCGAGTTGAACCAGGGACCACGCCGCCTCGAGGACTTCGACATCGAGGAGCTCGAGGCCTTCATCCAGCGCGGCCGGACCTTGCAGGCGCGGGCGATGGGGCGCGGCCTCAAGGCGCTGTTCGCCGCTCTCGTGTCCGGCAAGAAGCCGGCGGCGGCGCGCACCGCGCAGGGCAGGCTGGATTGGGAGAAGGTCCTGGGCCTGGGGTCGCAGGAGTGTCACCCGGTGCGCGGCGCCTCGCGCTGACCAAGCGACCCGCTGCGGTCCGCCGACCGGCGCCGATCTCATCGTCGACCAAGCGCTGGGGCACTACTCGTCGATCAGGCGCAGATGACGCGGTGGGAGGCGTCCGTCGCCCGGCTCGGTGACGCGGTCGATCAGATGCAGGAAGGAGCCCGCGACCGCGCCCACGCGCGCGCCGAGACGGCCGAGCGGGCCGCCGCGCGCGTCGGTGACCTCGAACAGGGGCGGGGCGTCGCCGCTCGTGACCAGGCTGGCGTAGTGAAACTCGTGGCCGCGATAGCTCGTTCCCGCCTGGCCCAGCGGGCTCGCCTCGAGCAGCTTCAGGCGCCGGTAACCGAGCTGCAGCCGCGGGGTGGCGAAGCTGGTCGCGACCGGTAGCAGGCCGGCCATGGCGTGCTGATCGCCGGCGCGATCGGTGAGCGTCCGGCCGAGCGCCATGTAGCCGCCGCACTCGCCGTAGATGAAGGCGCCGCGCGCGGCCGCGGCGCGCAGGCCGTCCTGGAATTGCCGATTGGCGGCGAGGCGGCCGGCGTGCAGCTCGGGATAGCCGCCCGGCAGGTAGACCGCATCCGCACCCGGGTCCGGCCCCTGGTCGGCGAGCGGCGCGAACGGCAGGATCTCGGCGCCGGCGACCCGCCAGCCGTCGAGCGTCGCCGGGTAGGCGAAGGCAAACGCGATGTCGCTCGCGACCGCGATCCGCTGGCCGAGCGGCCGCAGCGGTCGCGCGGGCGGCCCATACAGCCCGAGCCCGAACGGGCGGGCGAGGCGGATCAGCCGGTCGAGATCGGTGCGTTCGCCGACGATCTCGGCGGCCCGGTCGAGCCAGCCCTCGAGCTCCGGCACCTCGGCGGCCGGGACCAGCCCGAGGTGGCGCGCCGGCAGCTCGAGGCGCGGATCGCCCGGCAGGCAGGCGAGCACCGGCTGGGCGAAGCGGTCGTCGCAGGCGCGCCGGAGCAGCGCCTCGTGTCCGGCGCTGGCGACGCGGTTGAGCAGGACGCCCGCGATCTCGACGTCGTCGCGATGGTGGGTGAAGCCTTCGACCACGGCTGCGACCGAGGCGCCCATGCCGCGGACGTCGACCACCAGCAGCACCGGCAGATCGAGCAGGGCGGCCAGATCCGCGGTCGAGCCCTGGCCGTCGGCGGCGCCGTCGAACAGCCCCATGACCCCTTCGCCGAGCACCAGGTCGACCCCGTCCGCAACCCGGTCGCCGAGACCCGCGAGGGTCTCGATCCGCATCCCCCAGCTGTCGAGGTTGACCGACGGCCGGCCGGAGGCGCGGGCGTGGAACATCGGGTCGATGTAGTCGGGCCCGACCTTGAACGCGCCGACCGCGCGGCCCCGGCGGCGCAACGCGCGCAGCAGCGCGAGCGTGATCGTCGTCTTGCCGCTGCCCGAAGCCGGCGCGGCGATGATGATGCCCGGCGCGCTCACCCGTGCGTCCTCATCGACTCCGGCCTCACATACCCCGCGCTCATGGGCCCGCGCTCATGGGATGCGCGCTCATGGGCCCGCGCTCATGGATGCATGGGCCCGCGCCCACGGACGCGCGCTCATGGGTACGCGCTCATGGATGCCTCTCGTCGCTCCGGCCCTTGCCGAAGCCCGGCGGCTGGATGAAGATCGCCCGGGTCATGGTTCGGCGAGTGTAGCCCGAACCGGGCCCGAGGATGAAGCGAGCTTAACGGGATCGCCGGCGCCACATGGGACGCAAACCGAATCCGGAGCTACGCCGCGGCTGGACCACCGGCGCCTGTGCCGCGGCGGCGACCAAGGCGGCCTATCTGGCCTTGCTGACCGGGCGCTTTCCCGATCCCGTGTCGATCCGGCTGCCGGGCGGCGAGCAGCCCCGGTTCGATCTGGCGGAGCGGGCGCTCGCGGGCGGCGAGGCCATGGCGGCGGTGATCAAGGACGCCGGCGACGACCCCGACGTCACCCACGGCGCCCTGATCCAGGCGAGCGTCAGCCGCGGCGAGCCGGGCAGCGGGGTCGTGTTCATCGCGGGCGAAGGGGTGGGCGTGGTGACCCGGCCGGGGCTGCCGGTGCCGGTCGGGGAGCCCGCGATCAATCCGGCGCCGCGCCGGCTGATCCGCGGGCTGGTCGAGGCGATCGCGCGCGATCAGGGCGACGGTGGCGACCTCGAGGTGACGATCGCGATCCCGGGCGGCGAGATCCTCGCGCGGCGCACCGCCAACGGCCGGCTCGGGATCGTCGGCGGCCTCTCGATCCTCGGCACCAGCGGGATCGTGATCCCCTTTTCCTGCGCGTCCTGGATCCATGCCATCCACCGCGGCATCGACGTGGCCCGCGCCGCCGGCCTCAGCCATGTCGCCGCCGCCACCGGGTCGACCTCGGAGCGCGCGGTCCAGGCGTTGTACCGTCTCCCCGACTTCGCCCTGATCGACATGGGCGATTTCGTCGGCGGCACGCTCAAATATCTCCGCCGCCACCCGATCGCGCGGCTCACCCTGGCCGGCGGTTTCGCCAAGCTCGCCAAGCTCGCGGCCGGTCATCTGGACCTGCATTCGAGCCGCTCCGGGGTCGATCTGCCGGTGCTGGCGCAGCTGCTCGCCGAGCGCGGCGCGGCGGGCGAGCTGGTGGCGTACGCCAAGGATGCCGATTCCGCCCATCAGGTGCTCGAGCTGGCCCAGGGGGTCGGCCTGCCGCTGGCCGACGATGTCGCACTCCGGGCCCGCCGGGTCGCGCTCGGGGAGCTGCAGGGTGCCTCCGCGCTCGAGGTCATGATCTTCGACCGCGACGGCGGGCTGATCGGCCGCGCCCGGGGCTGGTGAGGTCCGCGAAGCGTTCGACCGGCGCCAAAGAGTTGCCTGCAGCCTGCGAGGCCCAGACTCCACAAGCCGACGGGACGTGCCGATGACATCCCCACTCGTGGCGGCCCGCCGCCAGCACCGCCTCCTGCGTCCGCTGCGACCGTCCGAGCCGTGACCACCGCGAGCGCAGCGGCCTGGATCGAGAAGCTGCAGCGAGCGATCGAGGCCGCGTCGTCGGAAGCCCGCGGCGCCTTTTTCTATTACGTCGGTTTCGGTCTGTACTTCACCCTGACGGTTGCCGGAACCACCCACGAGGATCTGCTGCGCGGCTCGACGGTGACCATGCCGGGGCTCGGGATCGGCATGCCGATCGAGGGCTTCTTCCTGTTCGTGCCCATGCTGTTCGTGGTGTTCCACGTCTATGCCCTGCTGCAGCTCGTGATCCTGGCGCGGCGGATCGGCTTGTTGCAGCGGGCGATGAGGCGCCAGCGCGCCTCCGAGGCCTGGTACGGACAGGACGTCCTGCTCAGCCCGTTCGCGGTCAGCCAGCGTCTGTTCGGCGAGCCGCCGGGGCTGGTGCCGCGGACCCTGCTGCGGGTCTCGATCTGGTCGACCCTGGTGCTGATCCCCCTGGCGGTGCTGATCGCCACCCAGGTCCGCTTCCTGCCCTACCACTCCGAAAGCGTGACCTGGGCGCATCGCCTGTACATCGCGGTCGACATCCTGCTCCTGCTGCTGCTCTGGCCGACCATCGTGCACCCGCGCGGCCGGGGCGCGATCCAGCGGCTTCGCGCACGCACGAGCTGGCGCCGGCGGAGCTGGCTGGCGCGGACGCGCTCGCTGGTCGAGGTCGGCCGGCGGCGCCTGCTGCGGACATGGCGATCCGCCGGCGCCGGCGCCGGGCCGGGGTGGAACCCGTTCCGCACCCTCGGCGCCGGCCTCCGCCTCGGCCTCGTCGGGTTGGCGCTGTTCATGGCCTTCGTGGTCGCGACCGTGCCCGGCGAAGGCATCGAGCGCGTCCTGCTCGGCGACGGCCCGGACGACGGGCGGGCCGCCTGCTCGTCGCTCTGGCGGGTCGGCAGCTGGCTGCACAAGGTCCGCCTGCCGGATCAGCGCGACGTGCTCTGCGTGACCTATGGCATGTTCGAGGCGCCCGCGACGCCCTTGGGCTTGCGGCGCAATCTCGTCGCGCGGGGCGTCAATCTGGTGGTGGCCGAGCCGACCGACGAGCTGATCCGCGAGGTCGGTCCCAAGCAGGCCTGGCAACGCAAGGGCAAAGGCGTCGATCTGCAGGGCCGTGATCTCCGCTTTGCCGACCTTTCCGGCAGCGACCTGCGGAGCGCGGACCTGCGCGGCGCCAATCTCAGCGGCTCGGTGCTGCAGCAGACCAAGCTCACGGCCTCGATCGCCGGCGACATCGCGCGCTCGGAGGTCGGCGGCTGTGCCTACGAGCTGGTCGACGACTACTGCCTGACCGGCCTCGTGGGCGCCGATCTGACCGGCGCCGACCTGCGCTATCTGCAGGGCTGGAAGGCCGATTTCCGGGAGGCCAACCTGACCGGGGCAGCGCTCCAGGAGGCCGCGCTCGGACAAGGGCGGCTCGATGGCGCGCTGCTGGTCTGGACGCACCTGGACGGTGCGGATCTGCAGGGCGCGGTCCTGGCCGGCGCGGTTCTGCGCGAAGCGGTCGCACCCGAGGCGCGGCTCGATGGCGCCGATCTGCGGTTTGCCTTTCTGCGCCAGGCCGATCTCGCGGGCGCCGAGCTGACCGACGCCAAGCTGGACGACGCCGATGTCGGCGGCACCGATCTGGTGGCCGCCGGCGATGCGCCCGCGGACCTCGACTATCAGACCAAGCTCACGTTCAGCCTGTTTCGGCGCGCGTGCGACCCATCGACGGCCTCGGCCCATGGCGTGGTCGCCGAGAATCTGGCATGAGCTCGATTACTCGGCGAGCCACGACCGGGCGGGCTACGCCGACATCGCCAGCCTGCGCTACCTGTTGGCAAGGCTCATCCTGTCGCCCACGGCGTGCCCGGCGGTTGCCGGCATTCACGATCAGGACGTCTGCCGTCTGCACGATTTTCTGGACCGCTGGATGGCGATGTGGGGCGACGAGCGGAAATCGTTCGAACCCAAGCTGCGGCGCAGCTGGAGCGATCTGCGCGCGCTCGTCTTCGCTGGAGGGCAGCAATCCGTCCAGGAGGCGGCGAGCGCGGGTGCCGGGCCGACCGACATCTGGTCGGAATTGAACGCGCAGCTCGCCGAAGAGCGACCCTGCCCGGACTCGTGAGCGCGCAACCTGCGTCGTCGACAGGCCGCCCGTTGGGCCCAGGGGTTGCCATGCGGGTCCTGATCCTCGCCGGCACGAGCGAGGCGGCCGCGCTGGCGGCGGCCTGCGCCGGCCGGGCCGATCTGGAGGTCATCAGCTCGCTCGCCGGCCGGACGCGGACCCCGCGGGCGGCGCCGGGCGAGGTGCGGGTCGGCGGCTTCGGCGGTCCCGCCGGCCTGAAGCGGTTTCTCGAGCAGCGGCAGATCGACCGGGTGGTCGACGCCAGCCATCCGTTCGCGCTCCAGATCGGCCGGCGTGCGGCCGCCGCCTGCGAGGCGGCCGGGGTGCCGCGGCTGCGCCTCCTGCGTCCGCCCTGGCCGCGCCAGGACGGCGATCGCTGGCTCGAGGTCGCGGACTTGGCGGAAGCTGCACGGCAGCTGCCGGGCCTCGGGCGGCGGGCCTTCCTCACGGTCGGTCAGAAGGACCTGGACGCGTTTGCCGGCCTCGAAGGCGTCTGGTTCCTGATCCGGACCATCGAGCCGCCGTCAGGCGCGCCGCTCGCGCATGCCCATTGGCTGCAGGCCCGCGGGCCGTTCACGCTCGAGGCCGAGCTCGAGCTCCTGCGCGCGCATGCGATCGACGTCCTGGTCGCCAAGGCGAGCGGCGGCGAGGCGACCTATGCCAAGCTCGCGGCGGCACGTCGGCTGGGCCTGCCGGTGCTGATGCTGCGTCGGCCGCCGCCGCCGCCCGGGCCGGTGGTGGCGACGGTCGCCGAGGCCTTGAACTGGCTCGAGGTGGCCCGCTAGCGGCGGCGCGAGCGCTCAGGCCGGCCGCTCGAGCCAGGCCTGGCACCAGCCCTTGGCGGCGACCAGCTGGCCGCCGAAGGTGTCGCAGGGACCCCATTCGGCGCCTTTGTCGCCGTGGAACAGCTGGCAGTTGGCGCAGGTGTGGCCCGCCATGTAGTCGGGCCATTCCTTGGTATCGACCTTGCTCGCGTCCTCGGTGTAACCGAGCTGCTTGGCGAGCTCGTCGTCCGGCTTCAGCTTCTCCTGGGCGCGTGCCCGGCGCATCACCAGCATGCCGCCGAACGGTGCGGCCGCGACCCCGGCGGTCGCGAGCTTGAGGAAGTGGCGGCGAGCTTCACGAGAAACGGCATCGGCCATGATCGGTCCTCCCCATCGTTTGGTTGATCGGCAGCGCGGCCCCTTGCCCGACCCGGCGCCAAGCCGCTATCGCCACGAACGCCCCGAGCCTAGCGCATGTTCCGCCGCTCCACCATGCCATCGAAGCGCCGATGCCGCGCTCAGCGCAGCGCGGGGTAGCCGTAGCGGGCGGCGAGCCGGGCGAAGGCGGGGATGCGCAGGTAAGCCCCGGCTGGCAGGACCTCGATGCCGTCGAGCAGCAGCGTTTCGCGCGCTGCCTCGAGCTCCGGGTCGGCGAGTGCCGCCCGGAGCGCCGCCTGCAGACACAGGACCAGATCGTCGCCGGCGCCGGCGCGGGTGACGTAGGGCGGCGCCGGCGCGCTCGCGGTCCGGCCGAGCACCCGCGTGCCGGCGAGCGCCAGCGGCCGGTGACGGGCGAGCAGCGCATGGGTCACGCAGTCGATCGCCGCGACATCGGCAGCACCACTCACGATCAAGGCAAGGCTCGCGGCATGGCCGCCGCTCGCCTTGACGGCCGAAAAGAAGCGGCCGTCACGGCTGAAGGGCGCGATCAGCGCCCGCATCGCGTTCATGCCGGAGTGCGAGTCGGGGTGGTTGATCGCCGCGATCCTGCCCCGCATATCCTCGAGGTCCCCGATGTCCGAGTTCTCGGCGACGACCATCAGACTCGCGTAGTGGCCGCCCGTACAGCCCGGCGCCCGGTAGCGGGGCGTGGCGACGACGCGCAGTTTGTCGGCATAGGCGCCGGTGAGATCGGCGCCGCAGCACTGGCTGAGCAGCAAGCCCGGATCGGACCAGACCTCGCCCGCCGGCCGGTCCAGGCAGAGCGCCCCAGGCCTATCCACGATGCCCGCCCGCACAATATGGCGCACGATCCCGGCCCAGAGCGCCGCATGTGCGCCTCGCAGCTCCCGCAGGTCGTACATGGGCAGGCTGGCGACCGCCATGGCGCTCGAGATCCGCTCTATGGCGCCAATCTAAGGAGCCGCAAGCTGCACGGCAATCGCGCTGGCGGTGCGACTCGCCACGACCCTAGAAAAAGGTCCCCGCCCTTGGGGTCGAGGTCGAACACGCACCGATGGCGGAGTGAACGCCCTGACGCTATGATGTCGGACCATGGATCAGGTGCTTGCCGACCATCTGGAAGACGTGGCTGCCATCTGCCGACGCCATCGTGTCGCGCAACTCGACGTCTTCGGCTCCGCTGCCCGGCAGGCGCATGGGGCCGCGGACCTTGATCTGCTCGTGGAGTTTCAGAATCTACCGGCGGACGACTACGCCGATGCGTACTTCGGGTTGCTCGCGGACCTCGAGGCGCTGTTCGAGCGACCGATCGATCTGATCATGGCCTCGGCCGTCAGGAACCCGTTCGTCCGGGAGACGATCGAGCGCTCGCGTATCCCGCTCCATGCTGCCTGAAGCGCGGGCCTACCTGCACGACATTGAGCGCGCGACGATCCTGATCGACCAGTTCCGGCGCGCCAAGACGTTCGACGACTACCTGTCGGACGCGCTGCTTCGTTCGGGGGTGGAACGGCAGCTGGAGATCATCGGTGAGGCGGTGAGCAAGCTGTCGGGTATCGATCCGACGACGGCGGCGACCCTCACGGGCCGGCGCCGGATCATAGCGTTGCGCAACATTCTGATCCACGGCTACGCCAGCGTCGACGACCGGGTGGTCTGGAACATCCTCGACCAGAATCTTCCCGTGCTGCAAGCCGAGGTACGGGGCCTCCTGGCCGGATAGCTTCGACTGCCGCAGGCCCCGCGGCGCGTCACGCCCGGCGCTTGGCGCCTTCGAGGCGGGGGGCGAGGACGCGGGTGAGGTAGGCGCCGGTGTAGCTGGCGGGGGTGGCGGCGACCTCCCCGGGGTGCCGGCGGGCGATCCCGCGGCCGCCAGCCGGATCGGCATCGCCTGGAGGGCTGGGTCCGTGCTATGCTTTGGGCGTTCGTCCGGGCAGAGGAGCCGTGATGGCCAGAGCCAAGCCAGTGCCAGCGAGAGCGTTCACCTACACGGCGGTGTTCGACCCCGCGCCCGAGGGCGGCTATGTCGTGACCTTTCCCGCCTTGCCCGGCCTGGTGACCGAGGGCTGAGACGCTGGCGGAAGCCAGGTCGATGGCGACCGATGCGTTGCGTTGCTACCTCGAGGGGCATCTCGAGGACGGCCTGCCGATCCCGATCGAGGAGGCAGCGTCGCCCGGAGCGGTTCGGGAAGCGGTGAGCGTCGAGCTCGAATGAGCCGGCGGCTGCCCGCGGTCAAGCCGCGCCAGGTGATTGCGGCGCTGCAGCGTGCGGGCTTCGTGGTGCGCCGGGTCAGCGGCAGCCACTATCGGCTCAATCCGCCGGACGATCCCACCCGCTGGGTGGTCGTCGCCTATCACAACCGCGACCTGAAGCCGAAGACCTTGCGCGCCATCATCAAGCAAGCCGGGCTCACGGTCGACGCGTTCATCGATCTGCTTTGAATTCGCCGCGCCCTCTCACGCCCGGCGTTTGGCGCCTTCGAGGCGGGGGGCGAGGACGCGGGTGAGGTAGGCGCCGGTGTAGCTGGCGGCGGTGGCGGCGACCTCTTCGGGGGTGCCGGCGGCGACGATCCGGCCGCCGGCGTCGCCGCCCTCGGGGCCGAGGTCGATCACGTGGTCGGCGGTCTTGATGACCTCGAGATTGTGCTCGATCACGACCACCGTGTTGCCCTGCTCGACCAGGGCGTGCAGGACCTCCAGCAGCTTGCGCACGTCCTCGAAGTGCAGGCCGGTGGTGGGCTCGTCGAGGATGTAGAGGGTGTCGCCGGTCGCGCGGCGCGAGAGCTCCTTGGCGAGCTTGACCCGCTGCGCCTCGCCGCCCGAGAGCGTGGTCGCCGACTGGCCGAGGGTGATGTAGCCGAGCCCGACCTTCTGCAGGGTCTCGAGCTTGTGCCGGATCGGCGGCAGGGCGTGGAAGAACTCGGCGGCGGTCTCGACCGTCATGTCGAGCACATCCGCGATCGACTGGCCGCTTGTAGCGCACCTCGAGGGTCTCGCGGTTGAAGCGCCGGCCGTGGCAGACGTCGCAGGTGACGAACACATCGGGCAAAAAGTGCATCTCGATCTTGATCAGGCCGTCGCCCTGGCAGGCCTCGCAGCGGCCGCCCTTGACGTTGAACGAGAAGCGGCCGGGCTTGTAGCCGCGCGCCTTGGCCTCCGGCAGGCCCGCGAACCAGTCGCGGATCGGGGTGAAGCAGCCGGTGTAGGTGACCGGGTTGGAGCGCGGCGTGCGGCCGATCGGCGACTGGTCGATGTCGACCACCTTGTCGAGGAACTCCATGCCGTCGATGCGCTGCGTGCGTGCCGGGCAGCAGGCGCGACTTGTGCAGGCGCTTGGCGAGCGCCGGGTAGAGGGTGTCGAGCACCAGGGTCGACTTGCCGCTGCCCGAGACCCCCGTGATGCAGGTGAAGGTGCCGAGCGGGATGCTGGCATCGACGCTACTTGAGGTTGTTCTCCGCGGCGCCGATCAGGGTCAGCCAGTGGCCGCGCTTGGCCTGACGGCGGACCAGCGGCAGCGGGATCTGGCGGCGGCCGACCAGATACTGGCCGGTCAGGCTCTCGGGCGAGGCCAGGATCTCGGCGGGCGGACCCTCCGCCACCACGATGCCGCCGTGGACGCCGGCGCCCGGGCCCATGTCGACCACGTGGTCGGCCTCGCGGATCGCGTCCTCGTCGTGCTCGACCACGATCACGGTGTTGCCGAGGTCGCGCAGGTTCTTGAGCGTCTCGAGCAGGCGGTGGTTGTCGCGCTGATGCAGCCCGATCGAGGGCTCGTCGAGCACGTAGAGCACGCCCGTCAGGCCCGAGCCGATCTGCGAGGCCAGGCGAATCCGCTGGCTCTCGCCGCCGGACAGCGAGCCGGAATCGCGGGCGAGCGTCAGATAGCCGAGGCCGACGTTCTTGAGGAAGCCCAGGCGCTCGTTGATCTCCTTGAGGATCCGGCTCGCGATCTCGGTCTGCTTGGCCGTCAGCTGCGTGGGCAGGGCCTCGAACCAGGCGGCCGCGGCCTCGATCGCGAGCTCGGTCACCTCGCCGATGTGGCGGCCGCCGACCTTGACCGCGAGCGCCTCGGGCTTCAGCCGGTGGCCGTGGCAGACCTCGCAGGGCGCGCTCGAGAGATAGCGGCCGAGCTCCTCTTTGAGCCAAGCCGAATTGGTCTCGCGCCAGCGCCGCTGCAGGTTCGGCAGCACGCCCTCGAACGCCCGTTTGGTGCCGTAGCGCCGCACGCCGTCGTCGTAGCTGAGCTCGACCTCCTCCTCGCCCGAGCCGTTCAGGATCAGCTCCTGCATCGCCTCCGGCAGCTCCTCCCAAGGCGTGTGCAGGCTCGCCCGGAAGTGCCTCGCGATCCCGTCCAGGGTCTGGAGATAGTAGGTCGAGGACGAGTTCGACCAGGGCTCGATCGCGCCATCGTAGAGGCTCTTCTCGGGATCGGGCACGACCAGGGCGGGGTCCATGTAGAGCTTGCGGCCGAGGCCGTCGCAGGCCGGGCAGGCGCCCTGCGGGCTGTTGAAGGAGAACAGCCGCGGCTCGATCTCCTCGATCGTGAAGCCCGAGACCGGGCAGGCGAACTTCGAGGACAGGACCAGCTGCTCGCCGGAATCGGCGTTCTCGACGATCAGGAGCCCGTCGGAATGGTTGAGCGCGGTCTCGATGCTCTCGGCCAGCCGCTGCTCGAGCCCGGGCGCCAGCACCAGGCGGTCGACCACCAGCTCGATGTCGTGCTTCAGCTTCTTGTTGAGCTTGGGCGCCGCATCGAGCTCGTAGAGCTTGCCGTCGACCTTGACCCGCTGGAAGCCCGCGCGCTGGAGCTCGGCCAGCAGGACGCGGGTGAGGTAGGCGCCGGTGTAGCTCTCGGCGGTGGCCGCCACCTCCTCGGGGGTGCCGGCGGCGACGATCCGGCCGCCGGCGTCGCCGCCCTCGGGGCCGAGGTCGATCACGTGGTCGGCGGTCTTGATGACCTCGAGATTGTGCTCGATCACCACCACCGTGTTGCCCTGCTCGACCAGCGCGTGCAGGACCTCCAGGAGCTTGCGGACGTCCTCGAAGTGGAGGCCGGTGGTCGGCTCGTCGAGGATGTAGAGGGTGTCGCCGGTCGCGCGGCGCGAGAGCTCCTTGGCGAGCTTGACGCGTTGCGCCTCGCCGCCCGAGAGCGTGGTCGCCGACTGGCCGAGCGTGATGTAGCCGAGCCCGACCTTCTGCAGGGTCTCGAGCTTGTGCCGGATCGGCGGCAGGGCGTGGAAGAACTCGGCGGCGGTCTCGACCGTCATGTCGAGCACATCCGCGATCGACTGGCCCTTGTAGCGCACCTCGAGGGTCTCGCGGTTGAAGCGCCGGCCGTGGCAGACGTCGCAGGTGACGAACACGTCGGGCAAAAAGTGCATCTCGATCTTGATCAGGCCGTCGCCCTGGCAGGCCTCGCAGCGGCCGCCCTTGACGTTGAACGAGAAGCGTCCGGGCTTGTAGCCACGCGCGCTGGCCTCCGGCAGGCCCGCGAACCAGTCGCGGATCGGGGTGAAGCAGCCGGTGTAGGTGACCGGGTTGGAGCGCGGCGTGCGGCCGATCGGCGACTGGTCGATGTCGACCACCTTGTCGAGGAACTCCATGCCGTCGATGCGCTCGTGGGCGCCGGGCACGAGGCGCGACTTGTGCAGGCGCTTGGCGAGCGCCGGGTAGAGGGTGTCGAGGACCAGCGTCGACTTGCCGCTGCCGGAGACCCCGGTGATGCAGGTGAAGGTGCCGAGCGGGATGCTCGCGTCGACCTCCTTGAGGTTGTTCTCCGAGGCGCCGATCAGGGTCAGCCAGTGGCCGCGCTTGGCCTGGCGGCGGACCAGCGGCAGGGGGATCTGCCGGCGGCCGACCAGATACTGGCCGGTCAGGCTCTCGGGCGAGGCCAGGATCTCGGCGGGGGTGCCCTCCGCGACCACGATGCCGCCGTGCACCCCGGCGCCCGGGCCCATGTCGACCACGTGGTCGGCCTCGCGGATCGCGTCCTCGTCGTGCTCGACCACGATCACGGTGTTGCCGAGGTCGCGCAGGTTCTTGAGCGTCTCGAGCAGGCGGTGGTTGTCGCGCTGATGCAGCCCGATCGAGGGCTCGTCGAGCACGTAGAGGACGCCGGTCAGGCCCGAGCCGATCTGCGAGGCCAGGCGAATGCGCTGGCTCTCGCCGCCGGACAAGGAGCCCGAGTTGCGGGCAAGCGTCAGATAGCCGAGGCCGACGTTCTTGAGGAAGCCCAGGCGCTCGTTGATCTCCTTGAGGATCCGGCTCGCGATCTCGGTCTGCTTCGCCGTGAGCTGCGCCGGCAGGGCCTCGAACCAGGCGGCGGCAGCCTCGATCGCGAGCTCGGTCACCTCGCCGATGTGGCGGCCGCCGACCTTGACCGCGAGCGCCTCGGGCTTGAGCCGGTGGCCGTGGCAGACCTCGCAGGGCGCGCTCGAGAGATAGCGGCCGAGCTCGTCTTTGAGCCAAGCCGAATTGGTCTCGCGCCAGCGTCGCTGCAGGTTCGGCAGCACGCCCTCGAAGGCCCGTTTCGTGCCGTAGCGCCGGACCCCGTCGTCGTAGCTGAGCTCGACCTCCTCCTCGCCCGAGCCGTTCAGGATCAGCTCCTGCATCGCTTCCGGCAGCTCCTCCCAGGGCGTGTGCAGGCTCGCCCGGAAGTGCTTCGCGATCCCGTCCAGGGTCTGGAGATAGTAGGTCGAGGACGAGTTCGACCAGGGCTCGATCGCGCCCTCGTAGAGGCTCTTCTCCGGGTCGGGCACGACCAGGGCCGGGTCCATGTAGAGCTTGCGGCCGAGGCCGTCGCAGGCCGGGCAGGCGCCTTGCGGGCTGTTGAAGGAGAACAGCCTGGGCTCGATCTCCTCGATCGTGAAGCCCGAGACCGGGCAGGCGAACTTCGAGGACAGGACCAGCTGGTCGCCGGAATTGGCGTTCTCGACGATCAGCAGGCCGTCGGAGTGGGCGAGCGCGGTCTCGATGCTCTCGGCCAGACGCTGCTCGAGCCCCGGGGCGAGGACCAGGCGGTCGACCACCAGCTCGATGTCATGCTTGAGCTTCTTGTTGAGCTTGGGCGCCGCGTCGAGCTCGTAGAGCTTGCCGTCGACCTTGACCCGCTGGAAGCCCGCGCGCTGGAGCTCCGCCAG